>JAFYYH010000006.1 GCA_017557635.1 Bacteroidaceae bacterium
TCTGCAACTACGTCGGCTACGGTAGCCTCATTCTCGTTAACACTCTGAGCGTTTACATTGACTGCGAAGAACATTGCTGCAACGGCAGCGAAGAAAATCTTTTTCATAATTCTTATTTTTTTTGTTTTACTTATTCGTTTTGTTTGTGACCACCGTTCTTGTCGGTGTTCACAGTTAAGAGTCAAAAAGTGGGAGGAAGTTAAGCGGGAAGTTAAATATTTATCCTTCGTTAACATAATGCTTAACAAAACGTCATTTCTGAAAACATAGTTAACATAAAGAAAATCAGCGACAAACATAATTTGTCGCTGATCTCTCCTATTAATATTAACTTGTTGTTTTATGAACTCTATGTCTTGTGGGCATCGGACCTTTTTTCCCGGCGCTCACATATAATAGTCCATAAACGGGCTAAGGTTAAATATTAAAGTCAAAGATTTACCTTGCACTTGGCGGGGGCCGATTCGCGTTGGAGGCGGTTGAGTGCAGTTACCACATATATATAATGTGTGGTGCCGTCGCGGTAGGGGAGGTTGATGAATGAGCGGCGGGTTATGGCAACTATGTTGTGGGGATCGTCAAGATTGATCTCCTGATCTTTTTCAAAACGGTAAACAACGTACTGTGTGGCTTTGTCCAGTTCCTTGCGGCCTTTGGGTGCGGTCCAGAACAGTACGGGGCCATCGCTTGTCTCAACGGGCATGAGTTTGCGCACCCTTCCCGGAGTGTTCTTGGGCATGTAGTCGGCAACGGGCTGCAGGGCAGGGGTGTTGTAGTACTCCTTGGCCAGGACGGTACGGTAATCATCGGGATTATCCACTACTGATTTGGCGGGCCAGAAGCAGTTGCCCTGCAGGCCTCCCAGAATGCGCTCCAGGTTCAGCTTGTGGCGCTGCTGGTTGCTCTCGGGATGGTTAGGATCCTTTCCTGTAAGGGTGCGCTCTACGTCCTGTCCCAGATACATCAGGCAGCCGCCGGCGTGGGTTGACCACCACTGCGCCAGGATTGCATAGTCTGCTGCTTTGTAGCCTGTGTTCCAGTAAGTCTGTGGGATGCAGTAGTCCATCCAGCCTTTCTCTATCCAGTAGAGTACGTCGGCATAGAGGCCGCTGTAGTTCTCAAGTCCTGTAGTCTCGCTGCCCTCGGGGTACTGGGCCGACTGGTTGCGGTAGATTCCAAAGGGTGATATTCCGAACTTTACCCAAGGCTTGAGCTCCTTTACGGTATTGTAGAGCTGTTCTACAAACAGGTTTACGTTGTCGCGGCGCCAATCGTCCTTGTTCTTGAATCCGCGCGGGTCTTTCTTGAACGATGCGTCATCGGCAAACTTAAGATTGCCGTCAGGATAGGGATAGAAATAGTCGTCTATGTGGAAGCCGTCTATGTCGTAGCGGGCTACAATGTCGGCTGCTACACTGCAGATGTAGTCTCGGTTTTCCTGCAGGGCGGGGTCAAACAATGCCAGGTCTCCGAACTTTATTATGCGCTCGGGGTGCAGCTTCATCTGATGCGTGGGGGCAAACTCTGTGGTGGGTTTGGTCTTGGCGCGGAAGGGGTTGATCCATGCGTGCAGTTCCATGCAGCGGGCGTGACACTCGTCTATCATAAACTGCAGCGGATCCCAGTCCTCATCGGGGGCTTCGCCCTGAAATCCGGTCAGATAGGCGCTCCAGGGCTCCAGTTCTGACTTGTAAAGGGCATCGGCCTCAACGCGTACCTGGAACAGGATGGCGTTGATTCCGCATGATGCCAGTGAGTCGAGCTGGCGGCTGAGTTCGGCCTTGAGCTCGGCTGTGGGGATGCCTTCAAACTGATGGTTTACGGCCTGAATCCACGCTCCGCGGAACTCACGCTTGGGCGCCGCAGCGAATGTGAACGCTACGGTAACGAGGGCGAGCAGCAGGGTGGCTAGGCGCTTCATTATTTCTTGGACAGACTGTTGTACTCTTCAAGGGCTTCGGCCAGAAGCTTGAGTGCCTCCTTGAGGTCTTCTACGTTAAGCACGTACGCCAGACGAACCTGATCGTGTCCGTACTGCGGATCTGAGTAGAAACCGGTTCCGGGGGCCATCATGATGGTCTTGCCGTCACGACGGAAATCGGTCAGACACCACTTGCAGAACTTCTCGCAGTCATCGATGGGCAGCTTGGCTGTGGTGTAGAAGGCGCCCATGGGGATGGGTGAATATACTCCCGGTATCTTGTTCAGACCGTCAATCAGGAACTTACGGCGTGTAATGAACTCCTCATAAGTGTTGTTCATATACTCACGCGGGGCCGATATTGAAGCCTCGGCTATTACCTGGCCGATGAGCGGCGGGCAGAGACGTGCCTGGCAGAACTTCATTACGGCGTTGCGGACCTCCTGGTTCTTGGTGGCGATGGCGCCGATGCGGATACCGCACTCTGAGTAACGCTTTGAAACGGAGTCAATCAGAATGACGTGGTCCTCAATACCCTCCAGGTGGCAGGCTGAGATATAAGGTGAGCCTGTGTAGATGAACTCGCGGTAAACCTCATCGGAGAACAGGTAGAGGTCATATTTCTTGACCAGATCACGCAGCTGGAGCATCTCCTTGCGGGTGTACAGGTAACCGGTGGGGTTGTTGGGGTTGCAGATAAGTATACCCTTGGTGCGCTCGGTGATGAGTTCCTCGAACTTCTCGACCGGGGGCAGAGCGAATCCGTCCTCGATGGTTGAGACGATGGGTTTGATTACGGCGCCGGCTGATACTGCGAATGCCATGTAGTTGGCGTAGGCAGGCTCCGGAACTATAATCTCATCACCAGGGTTAAGGCAGGTCATAAACGCAAACAGAACCGCCTCAGATCCTCCGTTGGTTACGATGATGTCATCGGGTTCAAACTTGATCTGGTACTGCTCGTAATAGTCGCACAGTTTCTTGCGCAGGCTCAGGAATCCCTGTGAGGGGGTGTACTCCAGCACCTGACGGTCAATCTTCTTAAGCGCGTCAAGACCAATCTGCGGTGAAGGAAGATCGGGCTGACCGATGTTAAGATGATAGACTTTGATGCCTTCGGCCTCAATTTTCTGTGCTATGCCTGACAGTTTGCGGATAGGCGAACTGGGCATGATTTCAGCGCGGTTGGAGATTTTCATTTCAATAAAAAAGTTCTGTTTGCATGTTTTGAAATGCAAAAATACAACAAACCGCGGGCTTAACACCCACGGTTTGCATAATATTTTATTATAAGAGGTATATTAATGTATTCTCTTACCCAGTTTCAGGTTGTCGCCCGATGCATCTACAGTCCAGATCTCGGGTTTGCGGCCTGTACCGCCGTCGTGGTGAACTGAGTAGAGCAGCTGGCCCTCGAATGTCTTGAAGATCATGCCGTGACCTGAGTTGTCGCCCTTGAATGAGGTCTCTTCCTGAATCCACGGACCCTTGATGCTGCCGCTCTCTGACCATGCAATACCGTTTGCATATCGGTTCTCACCCCAACTTGACCAGAGCATACCTAAGCGGCCGGTCTCGGTGCGGAACATCTGCGGGCCATCGGTTACCCAACCCGGCATCTTCATGCCGAATGTGGCCTCGCCGATTGAGTTCATCTCCTTTGACCATGCAGCCTCCGATGCGCGGAAGATGGTGGTAGGCTCGGCCAGACGGTGAGTCAGGTCCTTTGACAGAGGCATGTAAGCCATTGTACCGTCGATGAGCTGTGTCCACTCGTGTACGAATACCATATATATTGTATCGTTCTCCTCATAAAGTGTTCCGTCGATGATATCCCATGTTGTGGGGCCAAGGCAGAAGAGTGAGTCCTTTACAAGCGGGAGATAGGGGCCGTCAACCTTATCGGACACAAGCAGCTGTGTCTGGTTCAGAGGTACGTTGTAACGGCGCGGAACCTGCTCGATGCATACGCTGTGGTTGTTCCATGTACCTGCGTAGTAGAACTTGTCACCGAACTTGTGAATCTCGGCTGCGGCTACGAAGTTGCCCTGCATCCATGTGCCAGACAGGTCGATTACGTTGTAGGGGCCGGTCCACATTTCAAGGTCGGTGCTCTTGTAGAGAGAACCTCCGGTACCGGTCAGCCAGTAGGTCTTGGTCTCGGGATCGGGATAGATGAAGGGGTCACTCATGGAGAGTTCCTTAAGTGATACGGTGCGAACCTGCGGGGTGGGACGCTGCATTGCGGGCATCTGCATGGGAGGACGCTGTGCGGCCTGACCCTGACCCTGGCCCTGGCCCTGTGGGCGCGGACGGATCATACCGCCAAAGTTGCGCTGTCCGGGATTGGCGGGAGGAGCCTGTTCGCCACGCGGAACGCTGACAATGATATTGTCGCGGTTCTCGCACATCTGGCACTCTTGTGTGTTTGCGTTGTTTTTACATGAAACGGCCAGCAACGGCAGGATTGCTGCAGCCAGAATGAAATTTCCTTTTCTCATATGGTTTGATAATTTAGTAATTAAGCCTTTCTCAAGACGCAAACTTAATCAAATTTTTGGGTATTTGTTGCTGTGTTACTCATTTTTGAGAGTAACTTTGTAGTCACTGAATTAACCAAGTTACTAAAGGATTATGCTTAAGAAATTGTTCATTGCGGTTGCATTGGTGGCAACCGTAGCCTGTGGTTCTCAGAACGGAACCAAGAGCACCCAGAAGCCCGATAAGAATTTCTACATCTATCTGGCATTCGGTCAGTCCAACATGGAGGGTAACGCCCGTATCGAGGATCAGGACCGCGAGGGAATCAGCGACCGCTGGCTGATGATGGCTGCTGTTGATTTTCCCAAGATGGAGCGTAAGCAGGGTGAGTGGTACAAGGCCGTTCCGCCTTTGTGTCGTGAGTCAAACGGTCTTACTCCGGTTGACTACTTTGGCCGCACAATGGTTGAGAATCTGCCCGAGAAGGTTCGCGTAGGTGTTATCTGCGTGGCTGTGGGAGGTTGTAAGATTGAGGCGTTCATGAAGGATCGCGCCCAGGAGTATGGCGACAATGCCGCCATGTGGATGAAGAACTGGATCGCTCCTTATGACAATAACTGCTACCAGCGTCTGGTTGATCTGGCTAAGGAGGCTCAGAAAGTTGGTGTGATCAAGGGATTCCTGATGCACCAGGGTGAGTCAAACATCAACGAGGAGGATTGGCCCGAGAAGGTAAAGTATGTATATGACACCCTGATTGAGGATCTGGGACTTGATCCCAAGAAGACTCCTCTGCTTGCGGGTGAGGTTGTAAATGCCGATGTTCAGGGCCGAAGCGCCTCAATGAACGAGATTATCGCCAAGTTGCCGGAGACCCTTCCGAACTCATACGTAATCTCATCGGCCGGCGCTACAACAGGCTTCGATCACCTGCATTTTGACGCCGAAGGCTACCGCGAAATGGGTCGCCGTTACGCGTATAAGACGCTTGAACTTATGGGTATAACCCCTAAGAAATAAGAACAGGAGGGTCTAAAACCTTTTAACTGCTTAAAAACCAATCAATTAATGCTTGTGAAATTGGTTAACTTTGTTTTAGTTGCTTTTGAATATTTTAAGTAACAACGTATTGAAAAAGTACCGACCTTTGCGGTCGAAAACAAAGGATAATTCTCATAAGCATTAATTGGTTAGTAATTAGGTTAGTAATTAGGTTCGGGCCCGAGAATTTGTGAAAATTGCAAGGCTCACTCCAAGGGGAAAAGGTCCCTGCGGAGGAAATTGAAAAAATTGAGTTCACGCGAGTGAATTCATTTTTTTTTGTGCCATTGGGGACGGTTCTCTTTGGCTCAAAAAGGTGACAAAGAGAACCGTCCCCAGTGTCACCAAAAGTAGCCAAAGAGAACCGTCCCCAATGGCTCACTTCGAGAGCAGGTTGGCGATGGTGTCGCGATAAGAGCGGGATACGGGAATTGGGTTGATTCCCTCCTGATCCAGGATGACATAGAGGTTGTCGCGATCGTTGTTGAAGAACTTGACCTTTGCTATGTTGATGAGGTAGGAGCGGTGGCAGCGGGTAATGACGCCCTCCAGATCGTCCTCGATGTTTTTGGCGGTGGTACGGATCATTGAGTTGTGTACCACTCCGTCCTGCTCGTAGAAAATCTTCACGTAATTGTCCTCGGACACGGCATAAAGGATATCCATGATTCTGAGCGAGAGCTTGATGTTTCCCTTGATGTCGTGGATTGAGACTATAAGCGCTCCATTGGGACGTGATGGGCTGCTTCCCGACTGTATTTTGAGCCCGTGCGCATATCCGTACAGATAAGCTATAGTATAAGGTATAAGAAGTATCAGGAAGATGCAGAAAAGCGCCTTGTAGAAGAGTTCCCAGAATGACATGCCGTCCTGTCTTACCAGCATGGTGATGGCCATGTAGATGAACACCACTATCAGTACCTCGGCCAGCGAGAACAGGACCAGCCCGGGGCCGCCAACTCCGTATCGGCGGTTAAGGTCCATAAGCAGTACTTTGCTCGATAGCAGGAAAAGAACGGTGAAGGCATACATGGTGATTGTGCCTACAAGCTCGTAACTCTCCTTTATACTGAACCAAAAGGTCGATGAAAACGGCGAATAGAGTTGCAGGAACAGTATTGAGAACACGACAATGAACAGCACTGTCAGGAAGAGGAACCTCCGGGTAAACATGTATTCGGGCAGCTTGTTCATTTTGTGTAACTTGTTTGTAGCGCGAAGATAAGGTTTTTTATCATACTGCCCAAATTTGGGGTGTGGGGTGAATTGCCGGGTCCCGTTTGGCGGCAATTCGCCACATCGGGGGCTCGGGACATCCCTAAAAACCTTATTTATTATATTCTCAGGGCATATTGGGGTACCTTTGCAGCCGAAATTAAAAATGTAATTATGGCAAGACTGATTTACAGAACTCCTGATTGTGACATGAACGCTACAAGCGTCATCAAAATGTATGAAGACAGTTTCCGCAGACACTGGGATTTTATCGCTTTGTCCGATTTCCGCGGAGAGAGAATAACCTACGCCGAACTGGCCAAGCGCGTTGCACGCCTGCACGTTCTTTTTGAGAACGCTGGTCTGAAGCCCGGTGATAAGGTTGCGCTTTGCGGTAAGAACTGCCTTGCATGGGGTGTCGCATTCTTTGGAGTATATACATACGGTGCAATTCCCGTACCTATTTTAAATGATTTCAAACCGGGTAACGTACACACTCTGGTCAACCACTCCGAGGCCAAGCTGCTGATGGTTGGTGACATCGTACTGACCGGTATGGTTCCCGAGGAGATGCCCGATATCCTGGGTATGTTCCTTATGAACGATATGTCACTCAAGTTCAGCCGTTCAAAGGAGCTGGACAATGCAGTGGCTACACTTGATGAGTGCTTTGACAAGAAGTATCCCAACGGATTCACCAAGGACGATATCAAGTATGAGGCCGAGAAGGATACCAACGACCTGGCTGTTCTGAACTACACCTCAGGTACTACCGGTGATCCCAAGGGCGTTATGGTTCCTTACCGCGCAATGCTTGTGAACCTCAAGTTCGCTTGCCGAGTACTGCCTCTTACTCACGGTGAGACCGTGGTTTCAATCCTGCCTATGGCTCACATGTTCGGTCTGGCATTCCAGCTCATGTTCGAGCTGCTGCTTGGCGCCAGCATCTGCTACCTTGGCAAGATGCCTTCACCCAAGATACTGTTCGATGCATTCGCTGAGGAGAAGCCCAAACTCATCATCACCGTACCTCTGGTAATTGAGAAGGTTATCAAGCAGAAGATACAGCCGGTTATGGAGAAGCCTATGATGAAGATTCTTATGGCTATCCCCGGCATCAACCGCATAATCGGCGGCAAGATCCGTTCCAAGATCATCGGCGCATTCGGCGGCGAGATGGATTGCCTTATCGTTGGCGGTGCTGCTCTGAATGCCGATGTTGAGAAGATTCTGCGCAAGATTCACTTCCCCTACACCGTAGGTTACGGAAGCACCGAGTGCGCTCCTCTTATTTCATACGTTGACTGGGAGAAGTACAAACCCGGTTCATGCGGTATCGCAGTTGACGGTTGCCCGGTCGAGGTATTCAGCGACGCTCCCGGCAATATCGGCGAACTCCTGGTTAAGGGTGACAACGTGATGCTTGGTTACTACAAGAATCCCAATGCAACCCGCGACGTCATCGACCCCGAGGGCTGGTTCCATACCGGTGACCTGGGTACAATCGACAAGCAGGGTTACATCTATATCAAGGGCCGCAGCAAGAACATGATTCTGGGCCCCTCAGGTCAGAATATCTATCCTGAGGAGATTGAGGATATGTACATGAACCTGCCTATGGTATCTGAGGTTCTGATTGTAGAGCGCGACCGTAAGCTTGTGGCTCTGGTATTCCCCGATTACGAGGCCGGCAAGGCTGCAGGTCTGAATCAGCAGCAGGTTCTGGCTCACCTGGAAGATGACCGCAAGAAGATCAACGAGATGCTTCCCGGCTACTCACAGGTAGCCAAGCTGGAGATCCGCACCGAGGAGTTCGAAAAGACTCCCAAGCGCAGTATCCGCCGCGGACTGTACAAGTAAACCACCAAAAACACATAAAAACAAAGAACGTCCGGGATAGCCCGGACGTTTTTCGTTTTTATGACGTTAGGGTTCAGAGTCCCAGGATCTGCTTGATTAGGGGAACTACTGCGGTTTTGAGGGATTTGTCGTTGAGGCGGTGCTCTCCTTCAAAGCGCTGGGCGTTTGAGTAGTACTTCTTGAACAGGTCATAGCAGTTGACAGTGGTGTCATGCATGCCGAAGAGACCGTAGGTGTTCTCGCGGTCAAAATCGGTGATGCCCTTGAACTGCTGGCGCTCCATCATGTTGAAGTTCTTGATGATCTGTCCCGTGATCTTGAAGGTCTTGGCTCCGTCCTTGCGTCCGTTCTGGAAAGGGTAGGTGGTGTTTGCCTTCATGACCTTTGACATGGTGGACATGTTGAACGACGGGTTCACGCAAATCTTTTTGTAGCCGAACATCTGCTGGGCATACATGGCGCCCATGGATGTTCCTACAATGATATCGGGTTTCTGTTCCTCGACGTACTGTCTGAGGTAAGGCAGAGCCTCTGCGGGATCAACGGGGATATCGGGAGCACATACTTCAAGTTCGGGAAGCATATGACGGAGACTCTCTACAGTCCCGCTTGCGCCCGATGACATGAAACCGTGAAAGTAGACCAGTTTCATTACTTGCCGGCCTTAAGACCCTTGATGACTGCGTTGGTGAATCCGGCCTCCTCCATTGCGTTCAGACCCTTGATGGTGATACCGCCGGGAGTGGTAACCTTATCAACCTCCTGCTCGGGATGTGAGCCGTGAGCCAGAAGCAGCTCGACAGCACCCTTGATGGTTCCAAGAACAATCTCCTGAGCATCCTTGGGATAGAAGCCCATCTCGACGCCGCCCTCAACGTTAGCGCGGATATAACGGAATACGTATGCTATGCCGCATGAAGCAAGAGCTGTACCTGCGGTCATCTGTTTCTCCTCAACCTGCTTTGCAAAACCTACCTGACCGAAGAGTTTCTGGATAAGGTCCAGATTCTTCTTGGTTGCGGTGTTTGAGCAGTAGAAGAACACACCTGCGCCAACCTCAACTGCGATGTTGGGGATGAGGTAAACCACCTGTGCCTTCTCTGAGCCCTTCTCAAAAAGCTCGGCAAGTTTGTCAAGACCAACACCGGCGGCGATTGAGATGATGAGCTGCTTCTTGTAGTCAAGAGCCTCCTTTACCTCCTCAACTGCAGAGGGCAGAATCCATGGCTTTACTGCAAACAGAACAATGTCTGCACCCTTGACAGCTTTAGCGTTCTCCTTAGATATTCCGATGCCCGGAACATCCTTCTTAAGAGCATCAAGTGTGGCATCACTACGGTCACAGCAAGTAATATCCTTAGCTGCAAACACTTTCTTAGCTGCAAATCCTCTGGCAATTGCGCCTCCCATGTTTCCGGCGCCAATGATTGTGATCTTCATAATTGGAACTAATTTGATTGCGCGAAGTTAGTTATTTTTTTGAAAAGGTACGCGATACCATTGGGGACGGTTCTGTTTGGTACCGTTTTTCCATAAGAAACTTATGTATAAACAGAAAGCAGCTACGATAAATGAACCGTAGCTGCTTTTTGATTTTAAAAACGGTACCAAACAGAACCGTCCCCAATGGTATCGTGGGTGAAGATGGATTCGAACCACCGAAGTCGAGAGACAGCAGATTTACAGTCTGCCCCATTTGGCCACTCTGGAATTCACCCAGCCTGAAAACCTGACTTACTTGCTGGTAAGACGGGCTATGTACTTGTCGGCCTCAATGCCCTCGTTTGACTCGGGATATTTGGCCTTTACCATCTTGTAGATCTTAAGTGCCTGGGCGGGTTTGTCTATTGACTCATAGATGATACCGGCCTGCATGTAGAAATAAGGTGAAAGCAGATTGTTGTTTGCCTTCTTGGCAGCCTTCTCAAATGTTGAGATGGCCTTGTTGTACTGACCGGCAGTAGCGTAGCAGTTTGCGAGAGCGCCTAATGCTGCGGGAGCTACCATCTGATCATTGCCGCTGAACTTGGCAAGATACTTCTGAGCCATTTCCAGACTGTCGAGCTGAGCGTAGCAGAGACCTGCATAGAGACCAGCCAGCTTACCTGCCTTGGTGCTCTTGTACTGCTTTGCGAGCTCCTCGAAACCTTCAAAACCATAGGCGTCACCATTCAGAGCGGTTGTGAAATCACCGTTCACGAAATAGTTCTCACCGGGGAAGATAGCCTCGGCTGCCTTGATCTGGCGGGGCTGAGCCACCTTGGCAACATAAAGCATGCTGCCGGCGATGATTACTATGATTGCTATGAGGCAACCGAAGATGGTCTTCTTGTTGTTCTCAAAAAACTGTTCTGACTTGCTCAGGGCCTGCTCAAGGCTCTTCTGATCCTGCTTGGGAGCGGGGTTTACTGCTTTCTTTGCCATTTCGTCTTTTTGTTAGCGGGTGCAAAAATAGTCATTTTTTACTTTCTGTAAACATTTTGGCTCAAAATAATTGACTATTTTTGTGTTCCTATCAACCCCTATTATACCCTGTATGCTACTGGAACATCTGTTTGTGCAGGATTACCGCAATATTCTGCAGGCCGACCTGGATTTTTCGCCCAAGTTGAACTGCTTTGTGGGTAAGAACGGCATGGGTAAGACCAATCTTCTGGATGCGGTTTACTGCCTTTCGTTCTGCAAGAGTTCCATAAGCCAGACGGAGAACCTGACTATCCGTCACGGAGCTGAGTGCTACCAGTTGCAGGGCTCGTACAGGAATCCCATGGGTGAGCGTACCGTAATTGCCTGCGTGTCAAAGAACAAGAGCAAGCAGCTGCGTCGTGACGGTAAGGATTATCAGAGGTTTTCGGACCATATAGGTTATATACCGCTGGTGATGGTTTCGCCTCAGGATACCGAGCTGATATCGGGCGGAAGCGAAGAACGCCGCCGTTTCATGGACATCATCATTTCACAGTACGACACCGAGTACCTGAAACTCCTTATTTCATATAATAAGGCGGTGCAGCAGCGCAACGCTCTGCTCAAGATGGAGGTGGAACCCGACCGCGAACTCTTCCTTATGTGGGAGCAGACTATGGCCGATACGGGTCAGAAGATCTTTGAGAAACGCCGTGCGCTGACGGACCGTCTGGTGCCCTATTTCCAGGAGATGTACTCACTCATAGGCGATGCGTCCGAGCAGGTTTCGCTCTCATATACGTCACATGCTCAGCGCGGTGACCTGATGAAACAGTTTGAAGAGGGCAGGGGTCTGGACCGCGCCGCAGGCTATTCGCTGCACGGAATCCACAAGGATGAACTTGAGATGGACCTGGACGGTTATCCCATACGCCGTGAGGGGTCTCAGGGTCAGAACAAGAGTTATCTGGTGGCTCTCAAGCTGGCGCAGTACCGTCTGCTCAAGGAGTCATGCGGCAAGCGTCCAATTCTGCTGTTGGATGATATATTTGACCGTCTGGATGCCGTGAGGGTGGGACGTATCATCGCGTTGGTATCGGACAACGAAAAATTCGGTCAGGTGTTCATTACCGATGTGGACCGGAACCATATTGACGGTATCATGGAGGATGCCGGATGTGATTACAAGGTGTTTACCGTTCAGGACGGTCAGGTGCTATGAAAAAGACTGATTCCGAGAAGGTGGGAGGAGTGATCCTCCAGTATCTGCGCGATATGGGGCTGGAAACACCCTTGAACGAGCATCGTCTTATCCAGGCGTGGGACAAGGTGCTGGGACCTGCGGTTTCCAGATATGCCAAGGAGATCCGTATTTACAATCAGGTGCTTTTTGTGACCATATCATCGGCCGCGCTCCGCAATGAGCTCATGATGCGGCGCACGGAGCTCGTGGCCCGGCTGAATGCCGAAGCCGGAGCACAGGTTATCACCCAAATTGTTCTGAAGTGATTATTTGAGAGTCTCGATGGCTTTGATTACCGTCGGGTCACTCTGGTTGATGAAGGCTATGTAGTCCTCCATGTCCAGCGCATCGTAGATGATGTTGCCGTATACTGCGTTGCGCATCTGTTTGCGGGCGGCAGCGGACAGTCTGTTGTCGCGCCTTACACCGTTCTTTGCTGCGTAATCGTAGAACTTGTTGAGGACATTGTCTGCATCAAGGTACTCCTCAATCTCAGAGTATGTCTTGAACTTGGCAAGTGCGGCGCGGTTGGTGTCAACATACTTGAACGAGTACTTGTTGATGAGGCTCTTGCGTACTACGTTGGAGTAGTATTGGGAGTAACCGGTGGTGTCCTGAGCTACGAAGATGTCGGGCATGATTCCGCCTCCGCCGTAAACGGTGCGGCCACCCTTGGTCTTGTAAACTTCATTCTCATTCTGCTTGATGCTGTCGGCGCTGAAGAACTCTCCGTGCTCGTAACGCTTGACTATGTCCATCGCGTAGTCCTCATCGGACTCACCGTAAGGCTTCTGGATGCATCGGCCCGAAGGTGTGTAGTAACGTGCTATGGTGATGCGGATGCTTGAACCGTCTGCAAAGTCGATGGGCTCCTGTACGAGTCCCTTTCCGAATGAGCGGCGTCCTACGATGGTGCCGCGGTCATTGTCCTGAATGGCTCCGGTGAATACTTCGGCGGCCGATGCGGATGACTCGTCAATCATGACTACAAGCGGAACGTTCTGGTAGTGCCCGTGTCCGTCGGCATACTGCTTGGCGGTGGGGTTGTGGGCTCCCTGGGTGTAGACTATCAGGTCGTTCTTGGGGAGGAACTGGTTGGCCATCTGGATGGCTGCTCCCAGATATCCGCCGGTGTTGCTGCGCATGTCGATGATGAGTTTCTTCATGCCCTTGCTGCTCAGGTCGGCCAGGCTGGTGAGCATCTCGGCGAATGTGGTCTCGCCGAACTTGTTGATCATGATGTAGCCGATGCCGTCCTCGGGAGATATCATGTATGCGGCGTCAACGCTCTTGACGGGTATGTCACCGCGCTCGATGGTGAAATCCACAAGCTCGGGCTCGCCCTGACGCATCACGCTAATCTTGACTGTAGTGCCCTTGGGGCCTTTGAGATTCTTGACAACCTCGTTGCTGGGGATCTTCTTTCCGGCAAAGAGGGAGTCGTTTATGAGTACGATGCGGTCACCGGCCAGCACGCCTACCTTCTCGGAGGGACCGCCGTGAATGACGCTGTTTACGCGGATTGTATCCTCCTGAATGGAGAACTGTATGCCGATGCCCGAGAAGCTGCCGTGCAGTTCGTCGTTGCTCTCCTGTGTCTCCTCGGCGGGATAGTATGCCGAGTGGGGGTCAAGCTCCTGGAGTATGGTGGGCAGGACGCGGTCCATGATGGAGTCCATGTCGACTACGTCCACGTATTTGCGGTCTATGGCCTTGATGAGAGTCTCGACTTTCTGTGAGCCGGGACTGCCTGAGCGCTGAAACTGCGGTTGGTGTCTCTTGAATATGCCTATCATGACTTCAATTCCGAGAAAGAAGCCCATGGTAAGAAGAAAAAGGATTCTGATGATTGTCTTTAGTGTCTTCATTTTTCTTTACTCAAATCCAGGTATACAACTTCAATTCCTGCACGTTTGAGCAGGTCCACTCCGTCTGTGAGCCGGTATTGCTCGGTATAGATTACGCGTTTGATGCCTGACTGGATGATCAGTTTTGCACATTCTATACAAGGAGATGCGGTGACATAAAGCGTTGCACCGTCGCTGCTGTTGGATGAACGGGCCAGTTTGGTTATGGCATTGGCCTCGGCGTGTAACACGTATGGTTTGGATACGTTGTTCTCATCCTCGCATATATTCTCGAATCCGGTGGGGGTACCGTTGTATCCGTCGGATATTATCATGTTGTTCTTTACAACTAAAGCACCTACCTTGCGACGTTCGCAGTAAGAGTTCTCGGCCCAGATAAGAGCCATTCTCGCGTATCGGCGGTCAAGTGCTGCTTTCTTGGTTTCGTCCATTTTAAATCAGGTTCTCAAGCGCGGGAATGAAGATCTCCTTTCGGCGCAGGGAGATGAGTCCCGCAGCCTCGAGAGCGTTCAGTTCACGCGATACGTTAAGTCTTGTGGCATCCATCAGGAGTGCCAGGTCATTCATCTTGACAATGAGTTTCTTTGTGCCGTTCTGTGTATCGGACAAACTCCTTATGAAACGGATTATCCGGCCCCTGAGGTCCGATGCTTCAAGTTTCCAGACGTTGCTGTCAAGCTGCTGCACGCGGCCGCTCAGTATGTTGAGCAGGTTCATGCGGCAGATGTTGTACTTGCCCAGTTCGGTATAGATGTACTGCTTGTCAACCATAAGGAAACTGCAGGGGGTGACGGCGGTGTAGGTGCGCTGGTAGTTGCCTGCGCGGCCGAACATGGAGTAGGGCTCGATCAGGAAGGGGACGTCAATCTGTTCCATGAACGAGAGGTTGCCTTCCATACCCTCACGTGAGCTCTCCACGGTTCCGTTTATCAGGAACGCGAAACTCTTGCATCTTTCACCTGCGCTGATGATGGTCGCGCCCTCTTCATAGCGGACAAAATCCAGACGTATCTTCTGCAGCAGACTGTTGAAATCAGCCTGGCTCATGCCCTGAAAAAGGGGCAGACTAAGCAGTGTGTCATACATCGGGAGTTCCATTCAGCACTGGTTGATTGTAATTTTACGCAAAGTTACTTTTTTTTCTTTGCGGAGTGTCATTAATCCAAAGGAATCACTATTTTTGTAGAAAAGTGGTCCTCTTTTTTAAAGGCCATTCACGTATTGTTTAACAAACCAATAATTGTTTCTAACCTATGATTGAATTATTTAATTCCCTGGAACCATTACAGAAGTTTTTCTGGACTATCGCTTGTTGTGCATCTCTGGTATTTATCATTCAGACTATCATGACATTCATAGGACTGGGTACTGATGCTGACGTTGACGCCGGTCCGATGGATGGATCTGTTGATTCAATTGAAGACGGAGCCCTGAGCGGAGTGTTCTCATTCCGTAACCTGGTCAATTTCCTGCTCGGATACGGTTGGGCAGGTGTGCTCCTGTTTGACGATATTGAAAAGCGCTGGCTGCTCCAGCTGGTGTCTATCGCTGTAGGTCTGCTGTTCGTGCTGGCATTCGTATTCATGTTCCGTCAGGTCATGAAACTCTCACATGACGGCAGTTTCAAGATGAGTGAGACCGTTGGTCTTAAGGCCGATGTCTACCTGCGTATCCCGGCTGCCCGTTCAGGTCGCGGCAAGGTGCAGATAAGTGTAAAGGGCTCAGTCCATGAGATTGACGCTGTTACCGATAATGACGCCGAGATTCCCACCGGCGGTCAGGTTGAGATAACAGAAGTGCTGGGTGATGACCTTCTGCTGGTAAAATGAAGTAATAACTATTTAATACTCAATACTTAAAATGATTTTAAACTCTATTTTTCTTTCTGCTATGAGCGGAAGTGACATTTCGATTCTGGTAGTGATAGGAGTAGTTCTCCTGTTCATTCTGTTTGCAACCATAATCCGCAGATACAGACGTTGCCCTTCGGACAAGATTCTGGTAGTTTACGGTAAGACCGGTGGCGGCTCTGCCAAGTGCATACACGGTGGCGGTAAGTTTGTATGGCCTGTAATTCAGGACTATGCTTACCTGAGCCTGACACCTATTTCAATAGATGCCAACCTGACTAACGCCCTGAGCCGTCAGAACATCCGCGTTGACGTTCCCTGCCGATTCACGGTAGGTATCTCAACCGAGCCCGACAGCATGAACAACGCCGCTGAGCGTCTGCTGGGACTGACAGCCGATGAGATTCAGGAACTGGCACGTGATATCCTGTTCGGTCAGCTGCGTCTGGTTATCGCCACAATGTCAATTGAGGAGATCAACAGCGACCGTGACACTTTCCTGGAGAAGATTGCCAAGAACGTTGAGGTTGAGCTTAAGAAAATCGGCCTGCGTCTTATCAACGTAAACGTAACCGATATCAAGGATGAGTCAGGTTATATCCAGGCTCTCGGTAAGGAGGCTGCCGCCAAGGCTATCAACGAGGCTAAGGTAAGCGTAGCTGAGCAAGACAGAAACGGTGAGATCGGTAAAGCCGAGGCTGTTAAGGAGACACGTATCCGTACATCACAGGCTAACGCCGTAGCCGTACAGGGTGAGAACAACGCAAAGGTTGAGATTGCCAACTCAGACGCATTCCGTCGTGAGAAGGAGGCCGAGGCCAACCGTCTGGCTGTAACAGCCGAGAAGGTTCAGCAGGCTAAGGCTCTGCAGGATGCATACATCGCTGAGCGTGACGCCGAAAACGCCCGTGCCGAGCGTGAGCGTTCAACCCAGCAGGCCAACATCCTGGTTGCCCAGCAGGTTGAGAAGGACCGTATAATCATAGCCGCCGAGGCTGAGGCTGAGAAACTCCGCGTAAGCGCCAAGGGTGAGGCCGATGCCATATTCGCCCGTATGGAGGCTGAGGCTAAGGGTTACTATGAGATCCTGACCAAGCAGGCTGCCGGTTATGACAAGATGGTACAGGCCGCAGGCGGTGATGCCGCTAAGGCATTCATGCTGCTCATGTCAGAGAAGATGCCGGAACTTGTAAAGACTCAGGTAGAGGCTATCAAGGGTATCAAGTTCGACAACGTAACCGTTTGGGATTCAGGCAACGGCGCCGACGGAAAGGGCTCAACAGCCAATTTCCTGAGCGGACTGCTCAAGTCTGTTCCCCCTATGTCTGACCTCTTCAACATGGCAGGTCTGAACCTCCCCGAGTATCTTGCAAAGAAGCAGGAGGCTGAGGCAGCTCAGGCAGAGGAAATCAAGGACGATAAGAAAAAGAAGTAATGATAGACTTTAATTACTACGCACCAACTGAGGTGGTGTTCGGTAAGGAATCGGAGGAGCAGCTTGCTCCTCTGATTCGTAAGTACGGAGGCACAAAGGTACTGGTTCATTATGGCGGTAAGAGCGCCATCAAGTCCGGCCTGCTTGAAAAGGTTGAACGTCTGCTCAAGGAGGGCGGTGTCCAGTATGTTAAACTGGGTGGTGTTGTACCCAACCCCAGGCTTTCAAAAGTACATGAGGGTATTGACCTGTGCCGTAAGGAGAAGGTTGACTTCATCCTGGCAGTAGGAGGCGGCAGCGTCATCGATTCGGCCAAGGCAATCGCTTACGGCGTACCTTACGACGGTGAGGTTTGGGATGTTTACATGCGCCGTTACAAACCCGAGACCTGCCTTCCGGTGGCATCGGTCCTGACCATTCCGGCTGCCGGCAGTGAGATGAGTGAGTCAAGCGTTATCACCAATGAGGACGGTGACGTCAAGATTGGTTACTCAAACAACATAAGCCGTCCCAAATTCGCCATCATGAACCCCGAGCGTACCTATACTCTGCCTCCTTATCAGACAGCAGCAGGTATCACCGACATCATGATGCACACTATGGAGCGCTATTTCTCACATGATGAGGATATGAACCTGACCGATGCTGTGGCCGAGGCTCTGCTGCGTACCATGATTGAGTGCGCACCTGAGGTGCTTAAGGATCCTACCAACTACCGTTACCGCGCACAGATCATGTGGGGCGGAAGTATCGCACATAATGACCTGACTGGTTGCGGCCGCATAGGTGACTGGGCTACCCATCAGCTGGAGCATGAGCTGAGCGGTATGTTCGATGTTACGCACGGTGCCGGTCTGGCTGCCATATGGCCCAGCTGGGCACGTTACGTACTCAAGTGCGGTGTAAGCCGTTTTGTACGTTTTGCCGTTAACGTGATGGGTGTGGAGAATGACTTTACGGATCCCGAGGGTACTGCCATCCGCGGTATCGAGGCGATGGAGCGTTTCTACCATTCAATCGGTATGCCTATCAACATCCACGAGCTCATCGGCCGTGAAGTTACTGATGCCGAGATAAAGGAGATGGTACGCAAGTGCAGCCAGGACGGTACCGCTCCGCAGGGTATGTATAAGATCCTGCAGCCCTCGGATATGGAGGCTATCTACAAGCTGGCACGATAGTTTTACTCAATTGTGAGTATTTTTCGTTATTGCAGATAGTTGTACTTTTGCACTCGGTTAGACTTATTTGACTTAAAAAATGGGCGTAAAAGCATCTGAATATGTCCCTCAGGACAAGATGAGGGACCTGATTGATGACAACAATCTGCTGCTTCTGGTAATAAGCCGTTTCGGAATTCACTTCGGATTCGGCGACAGTACTATAGATGAGGTATGTTGTGAGAACGGCGTTGACTGTCCGACATTCCTCGCAGTGGCAAATCTGATAGCCGGTAAGAACTATACCGGCTATCAGGTTTCTTTGCCTGCTCTGATTGATTACCTCAAGCGCGCCCATACCTATTTCAGCGATTTTATACTGCCCACGATACGCCGTAAACTGATTGAGGCTATCAACTGCAATGACGTCAATGACGTGGCGTTCCTGATTCTCAAGTTCTATGATGACTACACCGTCGAGGTGGAGAACCACATGAAGTATGAGAATGACACCATCTTTATCTACGTGGAGAAGCTCATGCACGGACTGCCCACGGGTAAGTTCAACATCTCCAAGTACTCGGTCAGCCACGATAACGGATCGGCCAAACTCAAGGAGCTCAAGGACATTGTGATACGTCACTACCGTCAGCCCAACAACGACCTTCTGAACTCGGCCCTGTATGATATCATCAACTGTGAGAATGACCTGATATCACACAGCGAGATTGAGGAGCGTCTGTTCGTTCCGGCTGTGATGAAGCTTGAGAAATCGGTCGTAATTGGACAGGATACGGCTCAGGGAAGTGCATCGGACTCCATTCCGAACGCAAGCGTGGCTGTGCTGAGCGACCGCGAAAAGGATATAATCAAATGTGTGGCCAAGGGTATGTCCAATAAGGAGATAGCCGATGCGCTGTTCCTATCGATACATACGGTGACCACACACCGTCGTAACATTACGGCCAAACTGCAGATCCACTCTCCGGCGGGTCTGACAATCTATGCCATAATCAACAATCTTATTGATATTGCCGAAGTTAACTTGCAATAATTATGCTCAGGGCACAGCAGTGGAACAGTCAGATATGGTTGAGCGGATGGTGGAAGGCGTCGGTTACTCGCGGCGGTGATGCCAAGCGGGCGCTTCTGACCAAGGTCTTTACGCACAATCTGGACATTTTCCGTGACGGCGCTTACCGCACGGAGAGTGACCGTGTGGTAACTCTGCCTGTCGGCGGAGCGTTCGTCAACGAATCAGAGATGTTCTCAACTCCGATCGCTCTTTCTGCAGAGTACATTAAGGCCGATACCCAATTATCCGTCCAAAACGTTGACTGCATACTTGCTGTACGTGATCTGGTGGGGCAGGGGTATAACCCCGCGGTGCTGAATATGGCAAGCCTTTATCATCCGGGAGGCGGTGTGCTTCAGGGATCGGGCGCGCAGGAGGAGGAACTCTGCCGCCGCAGTACGCTGGCCATTTCGCTCTATCAGTTCTCACTGCCGGGCGGCCGCTACGGAGACCTGGCCGATATGGTGCGCGTAAAGCGCCGCGCCGAGCGATACCCCATGGACAACACCTACGGCGGAATCTACAGCCCCGGCATCACATTCTTCCGCGGCACCCAGGAAGAGGGTTACGCCCTGCTTGATGAGACATTCCAGGCCGCGGTGATATCGGTCGCATCATTAAATTACAATCCAAAACACGGACACAATACCCTGGACAACGGAAATATCCCCGAGGCCGATAAGCCCGTGCTGAAAGAAAAGATACGCACGATACTGCGCATCGGCGCCCTTAAAGGTCATGACAGTCTGGTCCTTGGTGCATTAGGCTGCGGAGCTTTCTGCACGCCTCCCGCACAGATGGCCCGCCTCTTTCATCAGGTAATCGACGAATCCGAGTTCCAGGGCCGTTTCCGCAAAATTGTCTTCGCAATCATTGATTCTGCCAGCAGCAACAATTACAAACCTTTCTTGAAAGAGTTTTCGTAACTTTGCGGCATGGAAAGAACACTTGTAATACTTAAGCCGTGCACAATTCAGCGCGGCCTGATAGGTGAGGTTATCTCACGTTTTGAAAAACGCGGTCTCAAACTGGTTGCAATGAAGATGGAGCAGCTTACTCCCGAAATTCTTCGCCAGCACTACGCACATATGGTCCAGAAACCCTTTTACCCCATCATCGAGAAATCCATGATGGCGGCTCCGGTAGTTCTGTGCTGCTGGGAGGGCATCGATGCCGTAAGCGTGGTTCGTGAAATGGCAGGTGCCACCAACGGACGCAAGGCTCTGCCGGGAACCGTTCGCGGCGACCTGTGCGTTAGCCACCAGGAGAACATAATCCACGCATCGGACTCACTTGAAACAGCGAAAGCGGAACTGGAGCGCTTCTTCAGTCCCGAGGACTATTGCGACTACCAGTCACCGCTGTTCGACTATCTGTACGCTCAGGACGAGCTCTAGTGCGTCATAACATCCAGTTTACCTTCTTGTCTGGATACTTTGCGATGATTTCCTTGACTTTCTTAAGGTTTTCATCCGATTTGGGAACCTGAATGAATTTCCTTTTGCCATTGAACAGGTCCTTGATGTCCGATTCCAGACTCTCTGCAGTTGAATGGTCGGTTGCTTCACCTTTCTCATACATCACCACATACTGCTCAGACGCCGCTTTATCCATGGTGTCAATGAAAATCCAGGTGGGTCGTTCGAGAGTGGTTTCAACGGAGTGTAAACGGAAATTTACGGGTAAGGTGTATTTGGTGCGTACGGGTTTGCCTCGGTGTATGCCGGGTTTCCAGTTTGGCATCGAAGAGATCAACCTGACAGCCTCGGCGTCAAGAGAAGGGTGAACACTCTTTACGACCTCAGGTTCTTCAATTAGTTGGTGCATTCGGCCATATCACAAGCGTTACTTTCTGAACGCGCTCTTTGACGATGTCAGAATTATCCAGATAATCTCCAACCTCGTTAAGCTGCAATCGGCTTGGCTCATTGGCGGCTAAGCACTCGTCAATACCGTTATCGCTGTGCCATTTCAGTTTTTGTCCTCCGATTTTATCGCCCTGGATTATTATACGGAATTCATTGTAATCGTACGAATCGGTTCCGATAGATAATTCAGTACGGGCAAACAGGACAGATGTCATTCCCAAAAGGGGAATCAGAATCAGAAGCCATATGAGGCGTCTCTTCTTGGTTTGATTCTTGTTCAACATAATAATTCTCTTTTTGATGTTTAGGTTAAAGGAACTGGCAAGCGCATAGGCCTCTGCGCCGACGGTTCTTTCCGCGCAGTGACAAAGGGGACGGTTCCGTTTGGCACGTCTGCAGAAAGCAAAAATCCCATCTGAGCATACTGTAGCGCAGATGGGATCCTTTTTGTGCGTGCCAAACGGAACCGTCCCCTTTGTCACCTTTGGTCGGTGACTTTGACGCCGGGATAGTTGGCTTGGTTGAATGTGACGTCCTTCTGGGTTAATCCGAACTTGAGGTCGCGCATGACCATGCTTATTCCCATCATCTTGGTAGTCATGCTGATGAGTTCGTAAGTGTCTTTTCTCACCTCAAGTGTTATGTTCTTGGGATAATCGTCGTCCTTGTTGCCCTTCTTTCTCTTGCAGACGAGTTCCCATTTGACAAGGTTCTGGCTTTTGATTGTGATGTCATAGACTTCCACTATGTCTCCGAACATATCTATATTGCCCTCCTGGTTTGAGGAATTGACCTTGGACATGATGGTGTCGGTGGTTATGAAAACCGAATTGTCCTGGACTGTATAGATCCAGGTGGTGTCTTGCTGACTGAAGGTTATCACGTCGCGCTCTTTCATTCGCACATCGACACGCCTCCTGTCACCCAATGCTGATGTCTTGGTTGAAACGGTACCTACTATGGGAATCTTTACTTCGGCAATAACACTGATACCCTCCGATCTGCGGGCGTTAATTCTCTCATTCATACGGTCCACGATCTCGGCACCGGTCTGTGCGAATGTCATCGTGGCCGATAAAAAGGCAATGGCAAAACAAAGGATTCTCTTCATATATATAATTAGGTTGAAAGTACTGCAAGTACGTTGATCAGTTCCTCACCGATGGGCTTGTCCTTCTTGACAGCCTGGGCGATGGGGATGTTGACCATATTGTCGTTTATTACACCGATCATGATGTTGCGCTGACCCTCCTTCAGAGCCTGAATTGCGGCTACACCCATGCGGCTGGCCAGTATGCGGTCCAGTGCGCTGGGACGGCCTCCGCGCTGTACGTAACCCAGTATGGATACGCGCACGTCAAACTGCGGATACTCGTTGTGCATACGCTCGGCATAGTGCATTGCGCCTCCGTCGGCCTCCGATACAATTACGATTGAACTGCGTTTGGACTTGCGGATGCCGCGCTCAATGTAGGCGGCCAGCTGGTCAATGTTGGTGCTGCTCTCGGGGATGATGGCGGCCTCGGCTCCGGCGGCGATGGCGCTGTTCATGGCCAGGAAACCCGCATCCCGGCCCATAACCTCTATAAAGAATATGCGGTTGTGGGAGTTGGCGGTATCGTGAATCTTATCCACGCACTCCACGATGGTGTTCAGCGCGGTGTCGTATCCGATGGTGTTATCGGTCCCGTACAGGTCATTGTCAATTGTTCCGGGAAGGCCGATGACCGGGATGTCGTACTCGCTTGTGAGTTCCTGCGCTCCTGAAAGCGATCCGTTACCACCTATTACTACAAGAGCGTCAATCTTGTGCTTCTTGATGGTGGCGTACGCCTTGGCGCGGCCCTCCGGGGTCATGAACTCCTTGCTGCGTGATGTGCGCAGGATGGTTCCGCCCTCAAAGATTATGCCCGATACGCTCTCGGTCGTGAACTCCTTGACGTCATCGTTTATCAGACCCTCGTATCCGCGGTAGATGCCGTAAACTTTCCAGCCCTCATATATCGCTGCACGCGTGACCGCACGGATTGCAGCGTTCATACCGGGTGAGTCACCGCCCGATGTCAGTATACCTATGCTCTTAATCTTAGCCATAATCGTATAGTTTGCTACAAATTTAATCAATCGCGTTTTTATCCCGGCGAAATAAAGTTTAAACTCACTTAAAAGCAGAAAACTAAAAATTTTTTGAAGAAAAACGTAATTTTGTTTGGAAGTAATTACAAAATGTAGTTTATTTGCGACAGATATTAGTTAGGAATACGCCATATGAAGAAACTGACAGATAAAGAAATTGAGATTATGAACGTGCTCTGGGACTGTGGAGCGCTTTCAATGCGTGATATCGTAGAGCGTCTGCCCGAGCCGCAGCCGCACTTCAACACGGTGGCCACATTCGTACGCCGTCTGGAGAGCAGCGGAATGGTGACACATAAGGAGCTGGGCGCACGTTTCTTTCTTTACGAGCCGGCCATAAGCCGTGAAAAGTATGCCGAGCAGGTTAACAGGGAGAGCGTGAACAAGTTCTTCGGCGGATCCTACATGGAGTTTATCTCCTGCCTTGTAGAGCAGCAGGAGGTCAGCGTGGATGAGCTCAAGGATCTTATCAAAATGGTTGAAAAGAAATAGTCATCATGGGTAGCATAGTCCTTTACATAATAGAGTGGGCGTTTGCCCTGCTGGTTCTGCTTGCAATCTATAAGGCTGCATTCAGCGGAACCACATTCCACCGCTTTAACCGGTGTTACCTGCTGGGAGCCACATTGCTCTCGGCTCTTCTCCCCCTTGTTCAAGTGACTCTTCCCGACAGCACTCCTCTGGTAAGCGACATGACCATTCAGGACACGGGGTTTGCCCAGGAACTGTCAGGAACCCTCACGTTCATTGATGAAGGACCCGATGATTTTGTGATTAATGAGACCGAGGCTCTTCCTGCCAAAAATGCCAAGAAGAACAGCCTGTGGGCTGTAGGACTGATCTGCACGTATGTTGTCTATGTCCTGACCCTTGTAATAGGATGGACACGCGGAATCATACGTGCCAGACGGTTCCTGCGCGGCAAGCCCCGCCGCCGTGTGAGCCGAACCGTATGGCTGGTCACCCACAATGAACCTTACGGCCCTTTCAGCTGGATGAACTACATTGTCATATCCGATACTGAAAAGGGTTTTTCCCGCAAGGCCAGTCTGCGTCACGAATACTCGCACGTAAGACTGATGCACTCACTGGACCTTATTATACTGTTGGCCTGCACTACCGTCAATCCAGTGTGCTGGCTTGTACTCCAAGAGATAAAGATAGTCCATGAATTTGAGGCCGATGACGAAGTGATCAACCGTTACGGCATCCATGAGCAGGACTATCAGAGACTTTTACTGATAAAAGCTGTCGGTGCAGAGGCCTATGCACTGGCCAGCTCCTTTAACCTGAACATTAAAAAGAGAATCATTATGATGAACAAGAAGAAAACCCTGAAGCGTAGGCTCATGTGGCTTCTGCTTCTGGTTCCCATGCTGGGAATGACTTCTGTCCTGTTTGCACGTACAGAAGAGGCCTTTAACTTTGACATTGCCACTCAGAAAGGTACCGTTACCGTAAAGGGTAAGGTAGTTGACGAGAAGGGCAAACCTATTGCAAACGCTATGATATCGGAGAGCAGCCCCGGTCCTGCCGTGGGATTCATATTCCATTGCTTTACCGATAAGAACGGCGAATTCTCATTCAATACGGTGGAGATGGATGTGGAATTGACCGCAGGAAAAGAGGGATACGGCAGCGTTTCAGTCAAAGACTATTACGGAAAAGATATTGTGATAACACTTACCAAGGGCGGTGAGTATAAGGGAGTCGGCTTGGTGGCAAAGGAACGTAACCTGATGCGCCTGATCGTAAAGGCAGACGGTAAGGTTCATGTAACCAACGGTGTTGTCAACAAGGATGTCGAGATGGATAAACTCAAGGATATTGCCGTGCAGTTCATCTCAAATCCCAAGAATGACAGCAAGCTTCCTGTTCTTGAAGATTATGAAATCCCCAGCTACAAGACAGTGAAGACTTCATTCAGACATGTCATAGTATTGGAACGCGAAAACAGCGCCAGTCTGGAGAATCGTGAAGCCGCCTATGGAACAGTCATGAATGCACTTTATGAACTCAGGGACAAGTGGTGCGTAAATGAGTTCGGACACCCGTATGCCGATTGCACTCCTGAACAGCAGTCTTTCGCATCGGCCATGTATCTCAATAAGGTTGTCATACCGGAGGTGAGATTTTTCTGTGACCTGACTCTCAGGATCCGCCGGGACGTTGCCGCTGCCGAAAAGGTGTTGGTTGACCAGTATAGCCTCGACGCGGTTCCTGTGCCCAATATAGAGGGTCAGTTGCTGGGAGATGGCAAAGGACTGGAAAGGTTACTTGAAAGTATTGTCTCCAGTGGAGATACAAGAATCAGAGGTGTGAAACTGGAAATCGGTCCAAATGCCGAGAAGCCGTTCGTGCAGGAGATGGAGAAGGTTTTGAGAAAATGTAATGTTATAAACGTCAAGTATTCTTTTGGAAATACAAGGGGCACCCAAATAACAGTAACAGGTAACAAACCTCAGGCAGGAGGTATGGTAAGTGGTGTGATTAAAAATGATGAAGGTCCCATGTTGATGGTTAATGTGACAGAATTGGATGACTTGAACCGTATTCGGTCTCATGCCATTTCAGATCCTCAGGGAAACTTCAGCATGCGTATTGTCAATCCCGCCGACGTCTTGTTTATACAATACGACGGTTATTACAATGTAACGACTGAGCTGACAGGTTCTTTCTATGATATAACCTTAAAGAGGGATCCGGGTGCTCCACGTCCGGATGCCGAGAACCAGGCATCGTCTAACGTTCCCGATAAGGATGGCATCTATTCGACAGTGGATGTTATGCCGATGTTCCCGGGCGGAACAATGGAACTTCTGGAAAACATGCGTACCAACATCAATTACCCGGCCAAAGCCAGAGCAGACGGGACCCAGGGCAGAGCGCTTGTGTCATTCATAGTTGATGAGGAAGGTCATTTGTCTAACTTCAGGATAGACAAATCGACCGGTAATGATGAACTTGATCAGGAGGCTTTGAGGTGGGCCGCCACTATGCCGGATTGGCAGCCCGGCATGCTGGACGGTAAAAAGGTCAAAGTAAGATACCAGGTTCCGGTCAATTTCAGACTTAGATGAAAAAAGGGGTGCCGGCTGATGCCGGCATTCTTTTTTTATTATTTGACATTTGCAGGGTTGTTTCGTATAATCATGTGAAATAACTTTGCACATATGATTTTTAGAAGATCTGTCCTGATTTTTCTGATGCTTTTGCTGGCGCTTCCTGCGATGGGCCAGTTTGTCGTTATAGGTTCTCCTGATTATGGAGGGAGTGACTGGAGCGATCCTGAAATAGAATCCTATCTCCGTACATATATCAAACAGTTATTCCAGGTTGACGGCAGAGTGTTCGGCGTGGATGATTACGAGCCGACTCCGTATCCGCTGCAGGGTGCAAACATCAAGGTCACATGCATGGGCGACACTACCGCATTTGACGGAATGGCGGCCGATAGGGACGGAAGTTTCTGGGTTTACATGTCCCGCCGTGACCGCCTGAAAGATACCAGACTGCGCGTAACGGTTTCATATCTCGGAATGGGAACGCTTGACACCATATTTGATGTCAAGGCAACCAAAATGGACGGAATAGATACCTACGCCATACAGCTGGATTCCGTGGTCCTGCGCAGCAATCCTCTCACTACCGAGGAGGTTGAGATTGTGGCCGAGCTGCAGCGCATGTATCAGCACGGTGATACCGTCATATTCAATGCCGATGCCTACGAGATGCCTACGGGAAGCGTGCTGCTGGATCTGGTACGCCGTTTGCCGGGACTCAGATATGAGGACGGAGGCTTGAGCTATCTGGGCCGAAGCATTGAGGAGATACGCCTTAACGGTGACTCTTTCTTTAAGCGTGACATGAGTATCGCACTGAACAACATGCCAACAGACAAACTCAAGAGCCTCAAGGTTTATGAGGTGCCCGATGATACCCTGAAACGTATGAGCGACAACCACCTTGTCATGGACATGGAGACCAAGGAACCCATGAACCGCACCATGTTTGCCAATGTGGAGGCGGCCACGACAAACAGGTTTGACAGGTATTCGGTATCGGCCAACGGATCGACATGGAAACAGGGCGGAAGCGAGTTGTACGCATCGGTTTTACATAATACGATACCGTCGGAATACTCCCATTCGCTCAAACAGGAGAGATCCTCCGGAAGTCTCTATCTGGACAAGCAGTTTGAAAAGGTGTCAGTTGACGGATCGGCGTCTTACAACCGCAGTTACAGTGAGAACAAGGACGCCAACTATAACAAGATGTTCATGCCGGAATTTACCCAGAATTCTTACAGCGAATCGGAGAGTTCAAGCGGCAGCAACAGTCTGAACGGCTCGGCATCGGCCCGTTGGCGCATGGGCGAAAAGGGTTGGATGAACGTGGGCGTGAACTACTCAAGGTCCCGGAGCAAAAGTTCAAGCAATTCAATTGACTCAATCTCCAATGAGGGTGAGGGGCTGGTGAGTTTCACCCGTCAGAGCAACAGGTCTGAATCGGGCAGCAACTCTTACGGCGTGAACATGGGATTCAACACCAGTTTCGGAAAGGATAACGCTTATTCACTGAATTCCTATTTCAATTACAACGGTTCTCAGGGTACAGGTGTGAACTATAATGAATCCGAGAGCAGATTCTATAAACTGAATGACAGTACCCGTCTGGTTAACCACAGGATACTGACTCCTTCAAACAACAACACCGTAAGCGGAAACGTAAATCTGGACCGCAGCGTAGGTAAGAACGGTTATCTTGGATTGGGATACAACTTCTCATATAACGGTAGCACCAGCGTACAGAACTATGAGGACATTGCCGCCGACGGAACGTTGAGTACGGTTGACAGCCTGCATTACGACAAGCGCAACTCCAACTTGAGCAACAGCGTTGACCTTAGTTACTATTACAGCGATTCACTTTACAGGATCAATGTCAACGCACAGGCATCGCCAAAGGTTATGACCATTGACAATGAGCAGCAGGGCAAGAACGAGCACATCCGTTACGTCGGAGTGCAGTATAATGCCAGTGTGAACCTGCGGGCAAGGGTGTTCGGCAAGAGCGAGGTGGGCATCGGCTATAACGGTTCCAACGGTCTGCCCGGCGTGTCACAGTTATCGACGGTGACTGACTACAGGGATCCCATGAACATCCATGAGGGTAACAGTTCGCTCAAGAACTCATTCACGCACAATTTCAACGCCGAGTTCCAGCTGCGTTCATATATGCGTACCAGCATCAATTACGGAATGACGCGGAATGAGATAACCACTCTGACCAGACTGGACAGGGCCACAGGTGCGCGCCGCACATCGCCGGCCAACATCAACGGCAGTTGGAATATGAACGAATACTTGTACCTGACCTATCCGTTCCGCGACCTTTCGCTGGGTTTATCGGCCAACCATTCGTTCAGACATAACGTGGCATACGTCCAGAGTTATACCGACAGTGAACCTGAAAAGAGCGCTACAGACTGGAACCAGTTGAGTTTCAATCTGTCGGGCGGCTATTCAAACAGTTCATGGATGATCAGGGCCGAGACGGGTTACAGCATTGACCGCAGCAAGAGCGACTATCTGGAAAAGTCCAACGGAGGACGCCGGTTCTCGGCCAGCGGTGACATCTCTTATACTACAAAAATCGGTCTGGGCGCATCGACCAGATGCAATTACAACAAGCCGTTCGGATATGAGATGGCCGAAGCCAACCGTGCGGAGTGTCTCTGGAACATGTCGGTTGAGTATGCATTCCTGAAGAACCGTCAGGCCGAGGTGAGCGTGACCTGGCGTGACATACTCAATTCCTATAACGGATTCTCGGCACAGGTTTCCGGTACCAGTTGGAACGAGAGCCGAACCTACGGCGATACATCCATGATCGTTATTACCTTCAGGTACCGTTTCAATGACTTCAGATAATCCCCTGGTGCGGGTTCATCTTACGCATAGTGCTGGGACTTACTCCTGCAGTCTTCTTGATGAATTTGCTGAATGATGCCTGATCGGCAAAGTTGAGTTCATCGGATATCTCCTGTATGCTCATCTCGGATGCCAGAATCATGGACCTTGCGGTGGAGAAGAGCAGATCAGAGATGATTGCACTCAGGGTCTTGCCGAATATGGTTGTTGTTATCTGGTTAAGATATTGCGAAGTCAGGCACATCTGCTCGGAATAGAATTTGACCTGATGTTCCTTGCGGTAGTTGTTTACGAAAAGGCGGTATAGTTGGCGGGCAAGGATCTGCTGCCTTGTAAGGGGCTTGTTGTTGTCAGTTATCTCTTTCATGTGTAACTGCATTATGTTGTCCAGTTCCACATGATGCCAGGTGGTTACAAGTCTCAGTATGGCGGTACGGTTAGGACATTCCGGCCTGAGTATCTCGGCAGCAATCCTGTCAAGACAGGTATTCATTCTTTCAGATTCTTCGTGATTTAGTCGCAGTACAGGATTGAAGTAGGTCTGTGTCCATCTTTCAGATTTGACAATATAATTGAGATGTACGGACAGGTTATGACCGTTTGAATCAAGCAGCAGAAGCCGGACTTTGTAATCGGCACTGCATTCAACAAGCTTGCAGGTGTGGGTGGGTGCCAGAATGAACACGCTTCCCGGTTCCAGACGGTGAATTTCATTGTTGAATTCAAACAGACTGAATCCCTGTGTGGTATAGCCGATGGCAAATGCATCGACAGCAAACAGTTCGCTTACGGTGTCCCTGCCGAACAGCATTACGTTAATTATGGCAATCTGGTCTTTGTAGTTAATGGGAACCTCGTCGTGAGATAACCGTAGCAAGTCCTTTATACTATATCGTTTCATATCATTTCAATTTTGACAACTAAGGTAGGTATAAAAACCATTCATAGTTTCAAATCGGACAAATTTTCTTCATTTTCGGTTATAACCGCCTTAATTATATCCGCGATATTTGCAGTGCAATCCTGGGCTGTCGAGACGACATTCCGGACTGTAAAAAGGCAATGTTGGAATGAAAAGGTGTCCGTAAGTGTGTCCAGAGTTCTTTCCTTTTCAATACTCATGGATGCATGGACCCCGGATAAATGGCAGTCTTGTAAGGTTGGCTGCCATTTATTTTTTTTATTTTTGATGCATGAAACTGTTACAATTGCCTGAAGATATGGGATGGCGCAGGCTGGTGTTCTGGCTGGCGCTCGAGGAATGGGCTGTGGAGCATGCTCCGGGCTCTTTTTTTGTCTGGAACGTAAGACCCACCGTCATATTTGGCCGAAACCAGGACATGGAGGCCGAAGTAAACGTGCCTTATTGTCTTGAACATGGAATAGAGATGTATCGCCGTAAGAGCGGCGGAGGCTGTGTCTATGCCGATGAGGGAAACCTCATGCTTTCATACATTACGCCTGAACCCGATGTTAACAAAGCCTTTGACGATTATCTGTCAAGTCTGGCCGATGCCCTCAGATCCATGGGCCTGGATGCCGTACGAACCGAGCATAATGACGTGCTGGTGGGAGGCCGCAAGGTTTCGGGCAACGCCTGTTACGCTACAAAGACCGGCTGCATTGTTCACGGAACGCTCCTGTATGATGTTGATTTCAAGGAAATGGAGCACGCCATAACCCCATCGAAAGAGAAACTGGACAGCAAGGGAATCAAGTCTGTAAGGCAGCGGGTGAACAATCTGAAAAATTGTGGATTACTTTTTGATTTTGATGCTTTGAGGTCAAAACTAATTGACTATTTTTGTAAAGATATGCAGGTTTTAAGCAATTCTCAGTTGGATGAGGTGCTTGAAATAGAGAAAACCTACCTAGACGAAAACTTTATAAAATATGGCCGAAGAAATTAAAAAGACCTGTCTGCACGCCAGTCATGTGGCTCTGGGTGCCCAGATGAGCCCGTTCGGAGGATTTGACATGCCCATCCAGTATGCCGGTATCACCCAGGAACATCTGGCAGTTCGCGAAAAAGTGGGAATATTCGATGTATCCCACATGGGTGAGATATTCATCAGCGGACCCGACGCCGAGCGTTACATCAACCACATCTTTACAAACAACATCAGCGGATTCAACCCCGGCAAGATCCTGTACGGAATGATGCTCTATCCAAACGGAGGCACCGTCGACGACCTGCTGGTATACCGTGAGTTCGAGCCCGACCACTTCCTGCTGGTAGTGAACGCCGCCAATATAGATAAGGATTACGCGTGGATGCTTGAGCAGCAGCCCGGTTACGATGTAAAGATTGACAACCAGTCCGACATCTGGGGTCAGATAGCAATCCAGGGACCCGAGGCCGAGAAGACCATCATAGACCTCTTTGGTCTTGACTGCGCCAAATCCCTAAGCTTCTACGAGTACTGCAATTCAGAGTACAACGGCCACCGCCTGATCGTCAGCCGCACCGGCTACACCGGAGAGGACGGCTTTGAGCTCTACGCCACCCTGCAGGACACCGTAGAAATCTGGGACTGCCTGATCAAAGCCGGAGTCCAGCCCTGCGGCCTAGGCTGTAGAGACACCCTCCGCTTCGAAGCCGGAATGCCCCTCTACGGAGACGAACTGAGTGCCGAAATCAGCCCCATCGAGGCCGGTTTAGGAATGTTCTGCAAACTGGACAAAGCCGAATTCATAGGCCGCGAAGCCCTGGTAGCCCAGAAGGAACTAGGAGTAGAGAAGAAACTAGTCGGAATAGAGATCTTCGACCGCGCCATCCCCCGTCACGGCTACCCCGTAGAACTGGAAGACGGCACAGTGATAGGCGAGGTAACCACCGGCTACCACAGCATATCACTAGACAAAAGCATCTGCTTCGCCCTGGTAGAACCCCAGTATGCAGCATTGGATACAGAGTTGTTCATACGCATCCGTAAAAAAGTCTTCCCAGGCAAAGTAATAAAGAAACGTTTCTACGAAACCAAATACAAAAAATAAAATACTCCTGTCCTGATTCAAATTCCAAATCAGCAGTTGAGAGAGGAAGGAATTAGGGTAAGGAAAACCGTGGCCACCCATGGCCTCGTAAATGGGAGGGGCCCGCGGCCAAAGGCCGTGGGAGGGATGAGCGAAGCGAAGTTTTATCTACCCTAATCCTTCCGAGACCAACGTTCAGAAAAATAACGAACAAATAATAAAGCAATGAGTAAAGTATTAGAAGGCTTAAAGTACAGCGACACCCATGAATGGGTAAAAGTAGAAGGAGAAATCGCAATCATAGGAGTAACCGATTTTGCCCAGAAGGAGATGGGTGAGATCACTTACGTTGACTGCCCTGATGTTGATGATGAGGTGGAGAAGGGTAGCGAGTTCGGTGCGCTGGAGAGCGTAAAGGCTGCCAGCGATCTGTTCAGCCCGGTTAGCGGAACCGTAACCGAGGTTAATGAGGACGTAGTTGACGATCCCAAGCTGGTTAACGAAGACGCTTTTGCAAACTGGATCATCAAGGTACAGATGAGCGATGCATCAGAGCTTGACGGCCTGATGGATGCTGCTGCCTACAAAGCATTTATCAAGGAGTGATGGCAGGTTTCCAGTATTTCCCGCATACAGACAGTGATATTCGCGCCATGCTTGACCGCATTGGCGTGAATAGTTTAGATGACCTGTATGCCGACGTTCCGCAGGACTGTCTCTACAAGGGTGAGTATGACTTGCCCTCTGCAATGACAGAACAGCAGGTGCGTGATTTCTTTGAGGGCCTGGCTGCAAAGAACCCCAAACTGAAGGTCTTTGCAGGCGCAGGTGCCTATGACCACTACACTCCCGCGGTGATACCTTACATCACCCAGCGCAGCGAGTTCATCACCGCATACACCCCGTACCAGTGCGAGATATCACAGGGTACGCTCCGATACATATTCGAGTACCAGACCATGATCTGCACTCTGACCGGCATGGACGTAAGCAACGCCTCCATGTATGACGGCCCCACAGCCGCCGCCGAGTCCGTGCGCATGATGGTAGCTCAGGCCAAGAAAAAGAACACCGTGCTGGTATCGGACACACTCCTGCCGCAGGTTAGGGGAGTGATTGCCACATATGCCAAGTATGCAGGCATCACGATAAAGTCAGTAAGTGCAGAAAACGGACAGACATCAAAGACATCACTCGAGGCACTGATTGCCCAGGGTGATGTCGCCGGTGCCATTGTTCCGTCAGTGAACAGGTTCGGAATAATCGAGAACCTTGAGGGTATGGCCGATGCCCTGCACGCCGACAAGGGAATGCTCACCGTATATTGCGATCCGTCAGCCCTGGCAGTCGTAAAGACACCTGCCGAGTGGGGTGCCGATGTAGCAGTAGGCGATGGCCAGCCGCTGGGAATTCCGTTGTGCTACGGAGGTCCGTACGTGGGCTTCATGGCCTGCACCAAGGACCATATGCGTAAACTGCCCGGCCGAATCGTAGGCGAGACCCGTGACAAGGAGGGCCGACGCGCATTCGTGCTCACCCTGCAGGCCCGCGAGCAGCACATCCGCCGCGAGAAGGCCACCAGTAACATCTGCTCAAATGAGAGCCTGATGGCACTCTGGGTGACTGTATATCTGTCACTGATGGGTCCCGAGGGTATGAAGCAGGTCAATGACCTGTGCTACCAGCGCGCCCATTACCTGTACGCCAAACTGCTGGAAACCGGAAAGTTCCAGGAGATATTCAGCGGTGCTCCTTTCCTGAAGGAGTTTGTCTTGAAACCGCTCGTTCCCGCAGCAGAACTCCAGAAGAAACTGGCCGATGCCGGATTCTTCGGAGCACTTGAGACTGAGGAAGGCTATGTAAGTTTCTGCGTCACAGAGAAGCGCAGTTATGAGGATATTGATGAACTTGTAAAGGCGCTCTGACTATGAAATACTACGACAAACTTATATTTGAGTTGAGCAAGCAGGGACGTGTAGGATACTCACTCCCTGAGACCTGCAATAAGTGCAAGGGCACCGATGCAATTCCTGCCGCTCTGTTAAGGAGCAAGGCTCCTGAACTCCCTGAGGTAAGTGAGGTGGATGTGGTTCGCCATTACACCAATCTGAGTCAGATGAACTTTGGCGTTGACACCGGATTCTATCCGCTGGGCAGCTGCACCATGAAGTACAACCCCAAGATCAACGAGGAGATAGCCGCAATGCCCGCATTCGCCGGCCTGCACCCGTTGCAGAAGGACCTGAAGGGTGTTGATGCCGTATATGAGGGAATGGACAAGGCACTGGCCGCCATCACCGGAATGAAACACTTCACCTTCAAGCCCTGTGCAGGTGCCCATGGTGAGCTGACCGGTCTGATGATTATCCGCGAGTACCATATGTCACGCGGTGACTATAAGCGTACCCGCATAATCGTTCCCGACAGCGCACACGGAACCAATCCCGCCAGTGCTGCTGTTTGCGGTCTGGATGTGGTTGTTGTTAAGTCAAACGCCAACGGTCTGGTAGATGTTGAGGAACTCAAGCCTCTGCTGGATGATACCATCGCAGGTATCATGATGACCAATCCCAATACCCTTGGACTCTTTGAAAAGGATATAAAGGAGATTGCACAGCTGGTTCATGCCGCTGGCGGTCTGCTCTATTATGACGGAGCCAACATGAACCCGCTTATCGGCACAGTACGTCCCGGTGATATGGGATTTGACGTGATGCATCTGAATCTGCACAAGTCATTCTCAACACCTCACGGAGGCGGCGGTCCCGGCAGCGGTCCTGTGGGCGTCTGCGAGAAACTGGTTCCGTTCCTGGGCGTGAACGTATCGGGCTTTAACGGCAATTTCGGCGTGATTCTGCGCGCCTATGCCTATATCCTGATGCTTGGCCGTGAGAACGTGAAACTGTGCGGCAAACTGGCTACCCTGGGTGCCAACTACATCAAGGAGTCACTCAAGGATTGCTATAAACTGCCTATTGAGAGCGTCTGCAAGCATGAGTTTGTATTTGACGGACTTATCAATGACGGCGCACGTGAGGGCAAGGAGGGTGCTGCCACTCTGGACGTTGCCAAGCGTCTGCTTGACTTCGGATTCCACGCACCCACCATCTACTTCCCGCTGCTGTTCCATCAGGCCATCATGATTGAGCCTACCGAGACCGAGTCAAAGGAGACCCTTGACGAGTTCATAGAGGTGATGCGCAAGATTGCCGCCGAGGCTGCACAGGATCCCGATATCCTGCACGGCGCTCCGCATAACACGCCCATCTCAAGGCCCGATGAGACCACAGCCGCACGTAATCCAATACTTAAAATCCAGGACGAATGCGCTTGCTGATAATCGGAGCGGGACCGGGCGGCTATGAGACTGCGGTCGAGGCTGCCAAACGGGGAATGGAGGTGACCCTTATCACCGAGGGTCCCTTGGGCGGCACATGTCTGAATGAGGGATGCATACCTACCAAGACTTTCTGCCACTATGCTGAACTGATTGAGCAGAACCTCAAGGCCGGACTGGACTGCAAACCATCCTTTGCTGCAGCTGCCGAGCGCAAGCAGGCGGTCATTGAACAGCTGCGCGGCGGCATTGATATGCTGCTTAAAGGCGTTGAGGTAGTGCAGGGCAGGGCTCAGTTCAAGGATGCCCGTACTGTAGTATGTAACGGCACGGAATATACGGCCGATAAGATCATCATTGCAACCGGATCAGTATCGGCTTCACTGCCTGTTCCGGGCGCAGAGAGCTGCATCACATCAAAGGAGATACTGGAACTCACAGAGGTTCCCTCAAGCCTTTGCGTGATTGGCGGCGGTGTGATAGGACTTGAGTTCGCGTCAATCTTCCGCAGTTTCGGAAGCGAGGTGACGGTGCTGGAGTTCTGTCCGGGTATTCTGCCGCGATTTGACAGCGACCTGGCCAAGCGCCTGAAGCAGTCACTCTCCAAGCGAGGCATCAACATTGAGGTACAGGCTCAGGTAACCCGCATCGACGGTAACACCGTAACCTACATCAAGAAGGAGAAGGAGTTCACCGTTCAGGCTGATAAGATACTGATGGCTGTGGGCCGACGCCCCAATACCGAAGGTCTGAACCTGGAAGCCGCAGGAATAGACTACACCCGCAAGGGCATCACGGTCAACGACCGCTTTGAGACAAATGTTCCCGGTATTTACGCAGTCGGTGATGTTACAGGCGGAATAATGCTGGCTCATGCCGCAACTTATCAGGGACTCCGAGCCCTGAACGCCATCTGCGGTCAGACAGACTCAATCCGTTTTGACCTGATTCCCGCCGCAGTATTTACCATGCCTGAGGTTGCAACTGTGGGATTGACCGAGGAGCAGTGCAAGGAACAGGAACTTGAAGTGCGCTGCCTCAAGTCATTCTACCGCGCCAACGGTAAGGCTGTATCAATGGATGAGACTGACGGCTACTGCAAGGTGATTGCAGCATCAGACGGAGCAATCCTGGGCGCTCACCTTATGGGTGCGCACGCATCGGACCTGATACATGAGATTGCCGCCGTAATGAATATGGGTGGAACGCTTGAACAGATGCAGTCTGTGATTCATGCCCATCCAACGCTGAGTGAAGTCTTGCAATCTGCAATTCACCAATAAAAAAAGGCGACCTGAAAAGGCCGCCTTTTTTATGCTTGCTCGGGATTAGAAACCTCCGAATCCGCCCATCGGCATTCCGCCTCCGAAGCCGCCGCCACCGAAGCCGCCGAAGTCACCGCCGCCCATCATCATGAAGTCGCCGCCGAAGCCGCCGCCCATGCTCATCTCGCTGACCTTGCAGCCCTTGGGAAGGGTGAAGAATGCGGGATCAACATCCTCGGCGATGAAGTTCTGTGCAGTCTGGCTTGTGGTTGACCAGTCGCTCTCAGTTACGGTTGACAGAGGAATTCCCTCATAAACGCATACTGTGATATTCTGTGTGAAGCCCATCTGGTTGCTGGGGCTCATTGAATACTTCTTGCAAGTTACACCTGCAACTACCTCCTCGCCGAGCTCCTTGATCTTGTTACGACGGATTGTCTTCTTGTCAAGGTTGAGCCAGTCAATTGTGCCGAGCTGACCGATCTGGGCACCGCCCATACCGAAGCCGCCACCGAAACCGCCCATGCCACCGCCACGGCTGTTACGGCCGCCGCCGAAGATAGGCATTGCGGTTGCTGTGTTCTCAAGCTCGTTGATAGTGTAGGTTGTATCACCTATTGCTATGGTACGTGTGATGTTATCTCCGTATTGGGTTATTCTGGCGGTCTTCTTTCCGTAATCGTCAAAGTAGATCTGCTCCCTCATATCGCTTGAGTTGAAGCTGTTCATTCTAGCCAGGAAAGCGCTGTCATTGAAAGCGGCAACACCGCCGCCACCCATAGCAGCCATCTGTGAGAAATCAGGCATGTCACCCATATCGGATGTAACTGTGATAACTCCTGACTTAACGCCGAAAAGTACCTCTTTTACCTCTTTTTTCTTAGCTCCTGCTGAGAAGCATACTGCCATCATCAGGGCAGCCATCAAAATCTTTTTCATTGTCCTTATTTTGTTTTTTGTTACTGTTTCAGGTTGTCGTAATGAATATAACGCGCGAACTGAAAAGTTAAAAAGGACAATGTATTAAAAATTGTCAGAAGAGTTTTGAGATAAGGTCCGGACGTCCTATGCGGCGCAGCTCGGCAATCAGACGGTGCCGCTGTGACGCATCATACCAGAAAAAGAACTGGCGCTGGGCCTGTTTGTCACGCTCCGTGCGGGCGGTATAGACCGGCTGCATGGTGTAGGGATTTATGCCGGTGTAGAAGATCTCGGTACTCAGGGTCATGGGCGTGGGCGTGAAATCCTGAATCTGTTCCAGCTTGAAATTCAGACGTTTGGTGATGATGGCGAGTTCGGCCATATCCTCCTCAGAGCAACCCGGATGACTGCTTATGAAGTAGGGAATGAGCTGCTGACGCAGACCGCACTCCTTGTTTATCTTGTCAAAAGTTTTCTTGAACTGCTCAAACTGCAGGAACGACGGCTTGCGCATAAGTGCCAGGACTGAGTCCGATGTGTGCTCGGGCGCAACTTTGAGGCGTCCGCTCACATGTCGGCCTATCAGTTCACGGGCATAATCCATATGTGACTTGTCGGCCTTGGGATCGGGGTCACGGTACTGCAGTATGTCATAGCGGATTCCGCTTCCTATGCAGGTCTTCTTGATGCCGGGCACGCGGTCAGCATCCTTATAAAGCTGTGTCAGCGCAGTAAGGTCAGTGCCCAGGTTGGGGCATACCTTGGGAGTAAGGCAGGTGGGGCGCTTGCAGTGCAGGCACTTGCTTTTGTCACGTCCGCCGGTGCCGTACATATTGGCCGACGGGCCTCCCAAGTCAGATACATATCCTCTGAAATCCTCCATCCGGGTAATCTGGCGCAACTCCTTGAGTATGCTCTCACGGCTGCGGCTCACAATCTGTTTGCCCTGGTGGGCCGATATGGTGCAGAACGAACAGCCTCCGTAGCATCCGCGGTGGATAGTTACGGAATGGCGTATCATCTCATAGGCGGGAATGCGCTTGCCGTTATAGCGGGGATGGGGCAGACGGGTGTAGGGCAGGTCGTAAATGGCGTCAAGTTCCGGAGTGGTGAGCGGAGGATAGGGAGGATTGACCACTACATACTTATTGCCGGTTGGCTGGATTATGCGGTGGGCCTCAATCATGTTTGACTCCTCCTCAATGATGCGGAAATTGGCAGCCTGACTGCGCTTGTCGGCCAGACACTGCTCGTGTGAGGCAAGCACCTTGTCACTGTCGGTTATTCCTCCGGGTACATCCTTGGTCAGGAACGCCACCTGCTTCATTGTCAGGATATCCTGCGGACGGCCTTCGCTTAGGGCATCGGCCAGGTCTATGGTTACCTGCTCACCCATTCCGTAGGTCAGGTAATCGGCCCCGCTCAGTTCCAGTATGTTGGGCATGAGCTTGTCCTGCCAGTAGTCGTAGTGGGTGAAACGGCGCAGCGAGGCCTCTATTCCGCCTATCACTACTGGCACATCGGGAAAGAGTTTCTTGAGCGCCTTGGTGTAGACTATGGTGGGATATTCGGGACGTCCGGTGTGGCGGCCGTCGGGGGTGTAGGCGTCCTCGGAGCGCAGACGTTTGCCGGCGGTGTAACGGTTCACCATTGAATCCATTGCGCCGGCCGATACTCCGAAAAACAACCTGGGTGCGCCCAACTTTTTGAAATCGCGCAGGTCATCCTGCCAGTTGGGCTGGGGGACTATGGCTACCTTGTATCCGTGCGCCTCAAGGACACGTCCTATCACGGCTGTGCCGAATGAGGGGTGATCCACGTAAGCGTCACCGGTAAAGAGAATCACGTCCAGCTGGTCCCAGCCCAGCCGTTCGCACTCTTTCTTGGTTGTAGGCAGCCACTGCGGCATTTTTATTCGGTAGTTTCAGGCTCCGGGTTAGCGGCATTCCACTGCTCGTAGAGGGCCATCAGGTTCTTGAGTCCCAGAGCCTTCATGTCGCTGTGGTAGATAACGTCAATGCACAGGTCCAGCAACTGCTTATCGGACCCCTGGGGAGTGGTCAGCAAGGAGCGGATGTTGAGTCTGAGCTTGTCAAGAGACTGCTCAGTTACGATACCGTTGCTGTCAATGAGCCACTGGAAAAGTGAGAAACGGCGGATAGTTGCAAGATTCTCATCGGACACGTTGATGCTGCGTGTGCCGGATTCGTTAGCCTGAATGTTATACATAATGATTAGGTGTTATTTGTCAGTCAGATAGGTTAGTATCGATTTCATCATGCGGTCACGCTCCTTCTCCGATTCCACGCTTTCAAACGGGAATCCCAAGGTGAGTGTGGCGTATGAGCGGTCCTTGTATCCCACGCCTGCCGGCAGGGAACTCTCGGAGTAGGTGAACTGGGTCGATGCACGGCCAACCGGGCTTATCACATCGGGTTTGGTGACGCCGTAACCGTACCTGTCGGCACTGCGTTTTATCTCGGCTTTGCTGCGCATTCCCCTGATCTGCTTTGCGGTATGCGAAGGCAGTGGTCCTTCCCAGCGGTAATGAAGCACTTCGGATGCAAATGCCTCATCCTCAAGGTCCGATATCATATCGGCCCCCACATATGATCCGCTTGTAAAGAGTTTACCGCCTTTCTGCAGGTATTTGCGTATCTCATTCTGCAGCGGCAGGGGGAATGTGGAGTAGTCCTTGTGGCATATCGTGTCCTGTGCGGAACGTTTCTGAAGTCCCATTATAAGATCCACCACACGATAGTCAGTGAGCGATATCATTCCGTCCTGTACGGCTTCGCGGCTGCATGAAACGAATGACCAGCCTGCCTGAGCGATTGAACGGCCGTGAACGGCAGGGTAGTCAAATGTGTTGCCGGCCAGAAGGGCTCCGTTCAGTGTCTCGTCACCGATACCCAGTGAGACCTCCTCCTCGGAATCGATGGAGTCAAGCGTGAATATCTGCTGCGCGCCGCCCAGGATAGGTGAGAGCATATACTGTACACCCGGATCGGAGAGGATATCGAATCCCTGTGTGCTGTCGGTCAGAACTGTCTCGGGGCCGCTCAGACGCTGGAATCCGTTGACTACTAAGACCGTACCCTTGCTTTCTGATGCAATGTATGCCGCCAGGGTCTCGGATGGCATGCTCTCGCCGCCCTCGTTTATAGCAGTAACCTTGAACCGGTACAGATGGTCGCGTTTGGGGGCGAACTGGCAGGATGTGGTGCGCATGTAAGTGCCTCCGTCGAATCCGTTGTCATCGACAGCGGTATAAAGAATGTATCCTCCAGGGGTGGCGGTGGACTCAAGCGTATCCTGAACGGCCTGCCATGAGAGTGACAGCAGCGCGCCGTTTGACTTGATGCTGAAATGGTCCACGGGCAGCGGCTGAACCACATAGGGTCGGTCATGCATAAAGTTCACATACCTCAGGATTGACTTGTATATGGAACGTGATGCCGTAAACCTGAAGTTGGGATTCAGCGCCAGGCATACGTCACGGAAATTCTGGTGTGAGAGCAGTTCCAGAAGCATGGAGAGAACCTGCGGCTCACGGCTTTCGCAGTAGTTCTTATCCCAGATACCGCGGTAAATCCATTCACGGCCGATAGCCGGTTCCAGGTCGCGGCGCAGTCCGGTAAGGACCATGTCGGTAAGGTCGCGGCTTACGTCACGTGAGTGTCCGTCACCCAGCAGACCGTTGTTGAAATCGGTGGTACAGATACCCAATGAACCGTAAAGGGTGTCACCGTAGGTGTATCCCGCATCGGTATGCAGTGCAAAATAGAGTTCCAGCGGAACGCCCAGTCCGGGATTGGCCTGATTGAAAACAGATCCGCCAGACAGCCAGTTGGAAACGTAGGGACGGGTCCAGATATCCTCACGGTACTCATCGTCACCCTGATACTTGCTGTAAACGCTGTCCGGGGCACCTGCAAACCTGGTGTAGTAGCGTGCACCCATGTTATATCGTGGTGCGGTGATTTCCAGGTTGTGGCTGACCTCGGTATGTGTACCGCCGCCGAAACGTACTGCATCGGCATTGACGGTTCCGTTCATTTCGCTGCTGTTGTCCAGGCTTACCATACCCTGCGGACTCTGGCCTTTCTTGAAGTGGAAAGTGCCTAAATAGACCCATGTTCCGCCGCCCATGCGCTGGTTAACGCGGAATGTGGTAGAACCGCCGGTATGGAACACGATGTAACGGGCGTCGTCCACGCTTGTGGAGTCAGACTGATAGGTTATGTAAACGGCGTAATCACCGTCCTCAGGTATCTCAGGAATCCAGAATGCGGTTGACATGGGGATGCCCGGACCGTTTCCGGCCTTGGCCCTGCGGGTGCTAACCTGCAGACTGTCAGGGAGTATGCGAATGGAGTCCTCAGAAAAACCGCCGGCTACATATTCTGACCATACCCCGTCTTCGCGGTATCCGCTGCCTCCGCTCTTAACGGTCACGCCGTTAATCTGCCAGTCACGCTCGCGTGCCGTATATACCACAGCACCTGCGTTTTCAAGCATCGGAATGATGTAGGGGTAGGCGAATGACTGGGTGAGCAGGTCCTCACGGGTGCAGTATAGCGGCGGGCGCTGCCACTCCCAAAGGCTGTCCTCATTGTCAAAGTAGAGACCGTGACTGGGAGTCACTGCCATATGTATATTGGTTAGTCCCTTCTTTGGGGTATAGATGCGGCTTTCGTTGCTGACCCAGGGTTTGCCGTCATAGTAGGTCTCGTTCCAGAGGTTCTTCTGGCTGATGGTGTTTCGGGCCCAGTTGGGGATGAGTCGCTCAATGGTCTTGCCGCCGGTATGTATTCCTATGCTGTAACGTCTTATGTCCTGCGGAAGGTCACGGCGCAGACCGGCATAGATTGAGTCAATAAGTTCCTGACGGAAAAGCTGGTAACTGAAGTTCTGGTTTAGGTAGATGTCCAGACGGCGGCCGCTCTTGCTGATGTCCGTACGCTCCACCTTGAGCGTTTTCAGGTCAAATTCTCCCTGGTACTGCTCAAAGTGATCCTTGACTTTGGCGCGTATGGTGGCATTATCCGTCTGTGCCTGAATGGTACTGACGGATAAAATGACGGCCAGTGCCGCCACTAAGGACCGCACAAGCCGGGACATACCGTAAAGTGGTTACTTTTTGAGCTTGGTCAGCTTGTCAATGACCTTGGTAATCTCTCCCTGGAAATCCTTGACAAGAGCGCGGTAGTATCCCTTTGCGTTACCCGGCTCGGTATGGCTGATGCGGGTAATGAATTCGTTGTCAATACGGAGAAGATCAACGATCAACTTCTCGGCCTCCTTCTGATTGGTGCCGGGAACCAGCTCCTTATATATGAGACACTCGGTGAAAATGTCACCAATTACATAACTGATGTCTCTCTTAAGATCTCTGCGACTTGCCATAGCGATTGTTTTTAATGTTTATGCGAAGATAAGCATTAATTTGGAATAATGAAACTGATGTCCTGAGGTATGATTTCAATGTGGAAATCTTTGCCTGCGAGCATCTCTCCGTCCAGGCAGAGCTCGATCTCCTTATCTGAGTGAACGTCAACTGTTTTAGACTGACGGTAAACAAAATGCCTGCTTGCCTTGGGGTCATCCAGGTGCTTTCCGGCAGTGTAGATGGGCAGAAGTCCAAGGAATCCTGCAAGGGTTGTGGTCTTGCAGTAACCTACCTCAATCAGACCGTCATCGTTCTTGGAACGGGGTGAGCAGAAGAACTCGCCGCCCACGTGGTTGTTGTTGCCCAGTGTGCACAGCAGCATGCGCTTGCCCTCATTCAGCAGTTCGCCGTCGGCCTTAACCTGAATGCTGTTGAATCGGCCGCAGAAAATGGCCTTTACAATACCCCAGCGGTAGGGGTTCTTGTTACCCTTGCGGCTCAACTTGTTTGCTGTCGATGCCACAACCGAGTCAAAACCAAAGTTGCATACGTTTATAGAATAGTGGTCCTCACCAACCTTAATGATGTCAATCATGTGGGGAGTACCCTTTACCAACTGTTCAACGCTAAGGAAGTCCTTTCCTTCATAATACTTGATGAAGTCATTGCCGCTTCCGTATGCCAGAACTGCCAGATGCTTGTTCTGAGCTCCAACCATTCCGGTCGATACCTCATTGATGGTACCGTCACCGCCGCAAGCCACAAAACAGGTCTCCTGCTCGGGGTTCTTCTTGCAGTAGTCGCGTACAAAGTCAATGGCTGTCTTCTGAGCGGTTGTAAGATAAATTTCAAAGTCAATAGGTTCCGGGAGGGCCTCAATACCTTTCTTGATGATATCAGCGTTGCCTGCTTTTCCGGGTTCGTTGTTGATAATGAAACAATAATGCATCTTGTTTTTGGTGTGGTTTGGTAAAAAAGTCGGGCAAAGATAATAAGATTATATTAAAATTTGTAAAATTCCATTCCTTTTCATACCTTAGCCCGAACAATAGATACGTTTTGTATGAAAAAAGTTACGATTGCAATGTTCTTTTTGCTTTGCGCAGGAATTAATGCGCAGGCTATTAAGCCGTTGCTTACAGACGGCTATGACAAATACAATAACAGTTTCAAGCTTGACCTGGTATCAGTAGGATACTTGTCTCCGCAGTTCGTCTGGGAGCATTATACTGACACCCGATTCTCATACGGTGTTTCCGCTCAGGCTCACTTTGTGAATCGCAGTTCCTTTGTAAGGCAGCTTAATGATGGTGATCCCATCCCGACAACTGTGATACTGGATGGCACGGAATATCCTCTGGATTGGTCAAATCATTCTGCACATATGTATTCGGATGCTATCATGGAAGACGGAAAGCATGAGGTTAAGTGGGACCGCAAGTACGTAGGTGTTATGGTTTGCCCCGAGGGTCGGTTTTATTTTGGCCGCAAGCCTAGCAGAGGATTCTACTTTGTGGCAAGAGTTGACATGGGCCTATTCCAGGAGCAGTTCGTGGTATCCAGAACCAGACTCTCAAACGCTGATGAGAATGCTCTGATTCAGCAGAGAAAGGCCGATGCCCAGGCCCGCGGAGAGGATCCCAATAGCGTATCATATACTATTGAGGACAAATGGAAAAGAGCCGGAATAGAGACCGGTGAGACCTTCATGGCAGTGGGTGTAGGCGGCGGTCTTGGTTTCCAGGGCTGGTTCAAGAAGAACTCACACTGGGGCTTTGATCTGAACTGCTTTGCCAAGAGCGACTGGAAGTTCTCTGAGGACGACAATCTCTGGGAATGGTTCTGGGGTGCAGGACTCCCTGCAGATCTGAATGCGTCAATAATATACCGCTTCTAATAAACAACCAAATATTTGCAAGGGTGCGCAATTTTGACGAAATTTGCGCACCCTTACTATTTAGAAGAGGTATTTAAACTACATACTATACACATGAGTACAAAAAGCGCATTACAGATTGCACGTGCCGCTTATCAGCCTAAACTTCCCCAGGCTCTTCGCGGTGCTTTGAAGGCTGTCGAGGGCGAACCCACACAGTCAGTAGCTGATCAGGAAGAGGTAAAGAAGCTCTTCCCCAACACTTACGGCATGCCGTACCTCAAGTTCGAGCCGGCCGAAGGTGCTACCCCCAAGAAATCACTGAACGCAGGTGTTATCCTGTCAGGTGGTCAGGCTCCCGGCGGACACAACGTTATTGCCGGTCTGTTTGACGGTCTCAAGAAACTGAACCCCGCCAACAAACTGTACGGTTTCATCCTGGGCCCCGGCGGTCTGGTTGACCACAACTATATGGAGCTCACAGCCGATATCATCGACGAGTACCGCAATACCGGCGGTTTCGACATCATCGGCTCAGGCCGTACCAAGCTGGAGAAGAAAGACCAGTTCGACAAGGGTCTGGAGATCCTGAAGGCTCTTGACATCAAGGCTCTGGTTATCATCGGCGGTGATGATTCAAACACCAACGCTTGCGTTCTGGCTGAGTACTACAAGGCAATCGGCGCAGGTGTACAGGTTATCGGCTGCCCCAAGACCATTGACGGTGACCTCAAGAACTCAGAGATTGAGACCTCATTCGGTTTTGATACCGCTACCAAGGTTTACTCAGAGATTATCGGTAACATTGAGCGTGACTGCAACTCAGCACGTAAGTACTGGCACTTCATCAAGCTGATGGGTCGTTCAGCCAGCCATGTTACTCTGGAGTGCGCTCTTCAGACCCAGCCTAACGTAACCCTTATCGGTGAGGAGGTTGAGGCTAAGAACCAGACTCTTGATGATATCGTAACATATATCGCTCAGGTTGTTGCTGACCGTGCTTCACGCGGTCTGAACTTCGGTACCGTTCTGGTTCCCGAGGGCCTGATCGAGTTCATCCCCGCTATCAAGAAGCTTATCGCTGAGCTCAATGACGTTCTCGCTGCAAACCAGGCTGAGTTCGACATGATCCAGGCCGATAAGAAGATCCAGTACATCGTTAGCAAGCTCTCTAAGGAGAACGCTGCTATCTTCCAGAGTCTGCCCGAGAGCGTAAGCCGTCAGCTTGCTCTTGAGCGTGACCCGCACGGAAACGTACAGGTATCTCTGATCGAGACCGAGCAGCTGCTGGCCGATATGGTTGGCGTTAAGCTCGCTGAGTGGAAGAAGGAGGGCAAGTACCTTGGCAAGTATGCTACACAGCATCACTTCTGCGGTTACGAGGGCCGTTGCGCCGCTCCGTCAAACTTTGACGCTGACTACTGCTACAGCCTTGGTTACAACGCATCAATGCTGATTGCTGCCGGCAAGACCGGTTACATGTCATCAATCAAGAACACTGTCGCTCCTGCTGACCAGTGGGTTGCCGGTGGTATACCTATCACCATGATGATGAACATGGAGAAGCGTAACGGTGAGATGAAGCCCGTTATCCGCAAGGCTCTGGTAGAGCTCGACGGCGCTCCCTTCAAGGAGTTCGTTAAGCACCGCGCAGAGTGGGCCCGTGAGACCAGCTTCGTATATCCCGGTCCCATCCAGTACTTCGGTCCCACCGAGGTTTGCGACCAGCCTACCAAGACTCTGAAGCTGGAGCATAAGTAAGAATCATTATGGCCGCCACCAAAGGCACCAAAAAAAAGAAAAGGGTTTCCGTTCCAAAAAAGAAAGGACGGAAGCCCTTTTATATGTTGCCTGACTGGTTGCACTGGGCCTTGACAGGAGTACTTATCGTCATTGTGTCGATAGGTGCCTATTTTCTTTTCCTCCGTCCATATTTCTATCGTCTGCGTCCATGCCAGGGTGCCAGGGAATACGGCGTCTGCCTTCCCTCCGGTTTCCTCTGCTACGGCATCGACGTCTCCCATCATCAGGGCAGGATAGACTGGGAGAGGGTTAATAGCTCATCGGTTCAGAACGGTTATCCTATCAGATTTGTCTTTATGAAGGCAACTGAGAGTAACACATTTACTGATCCGGACTACATTGACAACATAGATAAGGCGCGCAAGGCAGGCTTTGTTTGCGGCGTGTACCATTTCTATGATCCCTCCACATCGCCTGAGAAGCAGGCGCAGCATTATATAAATACGGTGAGTCTCAAGAAGGGTGATCTGGCTCCCGTGGTAGATGTGGAGCGTGCGGGCCGTTCATCGGACCTGCGTAAGGACCTTCTGGTTTACCTTAAGGCTCTTGAGAAACACTATGGCGTAAAGCCTATCATCTATGCATCGGCCAAGTTCCGCCGCCGCCATCTTAACAGCGCGGAATTTGATGCCTATCCATTCTGGGTTGCACACTACTACGTTGTTCGCCCGGGCACCGACAAACGCTGGCAGATCTGGCAATTCACCGACCACGCCACTGTAGACGGCATAAGAGAATACACGGATTTCAACGTCTTCAAAGGCTCAGAAGCCGATTTCAACGCACTTCGCTTGAGATGATGCCATTGGGGACGGTTCTCTTTGGCACCAAATAGGGCCAAAGAGAACCGTCCCCAGTGGTATCATTTGTAGGGATTTTCCCCTATACAATTAGGGAATTTCCGCGTTCCGGGTATTATTACCGTATTATTTTTGCATTGGAAAGAAACCAATAAAACATACGGTTATGAAAAAGTCAGTATTGTTTATGGCATTGATGGCAGTCACAATGACAGCCGGTGCGCAGAGAAGCGACTTGTACTCAACCGGTAAGTCAAATACCGGAAAGTCTTCAAGTTCGACGACATCACAGACAACGACTGTGACACGGACTCCCGCATATGTAGAGCCCGCAGCTCCTGTTCAGCAGGAGGTTATCCCTGCTGCAACTATAACCAGCACTCCCAAGATCATAGTTGACCGTGATCCCGATGAGTATAACCGCCGTTATACTTACGGAACCAGTCAGATCCAGTATGAGGACGGAAGTTATCTGGACGATGTGCCTACCATATACATACATGACACAATATATGTAGGTACACGTGAGGAAAGCTCCGATTCATACATGGAGGGCTATAACGACGCAATAGATGATTATAATCTGACACGTCGTCTGTATCGCTTCCACCGTTACAGCCGCCCGTACTATTCACTGTATGACGAGATATTCTGGGATGTATTGTACTGGGATTATTACTGGGATACCGACTACTGGTATTTCACTCATACTTACTACTATGATCCCTGGTTCTATGATCCCTGGTATTATGATCCCTGGTATTACAGACCGTATTACTACAGCACATACTACTATCCCGCAGCTCACTATACATACGCACGTTATTACTATGGACCGGGTCCCGTTTACTCAAGAGTTGAAGAGTTCAGACCTAACCGCAGTATAAACGGTGGCGGATGGGATAGGAACCTTAGCGGTAGTACCAGTCGTACAGCTTCATTCGGTACAAGTGCAAGCCGCACTGTAACTCCTGCCTCGACCTTATCATCAAGATCGGTTACCAGCGCTTCAACTGATAATCGCAGCGTATCAGGTTCTTCAACAAACCGCAGCGTGGCAGGCTCAAGTTCAAGCCGCAGCGTAAGTAACAGCAGCACAAGCCGCAGTGTAGCAGGTTCAAGTTCAAGCCGTAGCGTAGCAGGTTCAAGTTCAAGCCGCAGCGTGGAAGGCTCAAGCTCAAGCCGCAGCGCGGCCGGTTCAAGTTCAAGCCGTAGCGTAAGCAGCGGTAATACTTCAAGCTCAACCCGCAGCGTCTCACAGCAGAACAGCAGTTCATCGGTAAGAAGTGTGGCCCCCGCTACATCAAGCCGCTCAAGTGCAACCAACAGCAGTTCATCACGCAGCGTAAGCAGCAACTCGACAACACGCTCAACTCAGTCAGGTTCTACATATAACCGTCCGAGCAGCACCAGTTCAAGCAGCAGCACTTCACGCAGCACAGGCAGCAGTAGCAGTTCAAGCGTATCACGCAGCGTCTCAGGCAGCAGTTCAAGCCGTAGCGTGAGCAGCGGTAGCTCAAGCTCCACCCGCAGCGTAAGCAGTGGCAGCAGTTCAAGTTCTACCCGCAGTTCATCCTCAAGTGCCAACACCAGCCGAAGCACAGTGACACGTTCAAGTTCTGCAAGCAGTTCATCAAGAAGCGTAAGCAGTTCAAGTTCATCCCGCAGTGCCGGTTCAAGTTCAAGCAGCTTCAGCTCCGGATCAAGTTCAAGCGGCTTCAGTTCAAGCTCAAGCTCTGGCGGTTCATTCAGCTCAGGCAGCACTTCACACGGCTCAGCAGGAAGTTCTTCCAGAAGGTAATTGTCAGGCTCTGATTCAATCAGGCTCAAAGAGATAACTATACCCTATCAGTAAATAATTAAAACATATAAGAATATGAAAACCAATAAGTTGACAATTTCGGCCCTTGCTTTGACAATGTCTCTTGCAGTTAGCGCTCAGACTTCGTTCGATGCAGCCAAACTGTATGAGGAGGAACTTAACGGAACAGCCCGTTACGTGGCAATGGGCGGTGCCATGGGTGCTCTTGGCAGTGACATATCGGTCATCAGCCATAACCCGGCCGGTATCGGTACATACCGCACGAGCGATATAAACTTCTCTGTGTCAGGATTCGGAACTTCTGTTACTACAGATCCTTTGGCAACTAAGGCTATGCCGGTATTCAGCAACGGCAGGACTTACTACTCACACAACAGCAAGTCAGATTTCAACATGGCATTTGACAACTTCTCGGCCGTTTTCTCAGGCAGTGATGCAGGTGATACATATTGCAACTTCGGTATTTCATACCGTAAGCTCCAGAATATGGACCGCAACCTTGACTATGTAGATGATTTCGATGATGCAGACGGTTTTGAAGTATGGCGTGAGTATAAGGATCATCAGCGTAACAAGACCCATTCATTTGACTTCAATATCTCATTGAATCTAACTGATAAGGTTTATTTCGGATGGACTTTAGGTGTACTTTCAACCGATACATGGTCAGAGGGTTACTTCTATGATTACTACGCAGCAGGTAATCATCCCAATTATCCTGACGGACTTGATTACACCTGTGTAGACAAGATGAATCAGTCTGAGGGTTCAGGTTGGAACATGGCGTTCGGTACAATTATACGTCCTATCCCTGCAATCCGTCTGGGTGCAGCCATCAAGACTCCTACCTATTACAGACAGCGTCTTGAGTATGCCGATTACCTCTACGCCGTTATGGGCGAGCCCAAGAGCGGTGACAAGTTCACAAACTCTGTGGAATATAAGTTTACATCACCCTGGTCACTTGACCTGAGCGCAGGTGTGACATTCGGCGGCCCGGCATTCAGCATGGCAGTCGGTGCAGAGTATGAGAAGCATTTCACACAGCGTACTTCACTCTCAATCGGCAACACCAGACTTGAGAGCCAGGGTGCTGTTGACTACAAGGATTATTCAGTCATCAAACTGGGTACTGAGCTGAATTTCGGCAATGTTTCAGTAAGAGGCGGTTACAACTACAGGGAATCAATGATGAACGATGCATCTTACCCTTATCTGTACGACACTGATTTCAACGGTTGGAAGCAGGATGGCAACGGTAAGGTCACTGAAGTGGGACGTACTGATTTCCAGATTGACCGTATGGGTAAGACAAAGTACTTTACCGGCGGTATAGGTTACTGCTCAACTCCTGACAAGGACGGTACACAGTTCTACATTGATCTGGCTTACATACATGGTATAAGAAACAGTATCGTGAATGTAAATGAGTATGTGGAGGACGTAGACGTTAGCTACAACTACAATACCGACAAGGTAATGTTCACATTAGGTTGGAACTTCTAAGATTTCATATTTGGTTTGACTTTGAGATAATTTATTTAGGCTTGATTCCGGCGGGTCTTGACGACTAGCCGGAATTTTTTTTATCTCAGAACTTGCCTAAAATGCGGTCCATCACCCAGTTGGTGGGGGTGGCGCTGACTCCGTCACAGGTGCAGACTCCCTTGCCGTTAAGATGATCCACTACAGCCTGTACGAGCGGGAACTGGACATGCTCGGGATTGGGTATGTCAAACTCGTGGCGTCCCTGGCTGTCATGCAGTGCAATGGGCTGGAAGGTGAATATGGAGAAGCAGATCATGCCCTTGTCACCAATCAGTTCGATGCGGTCCTCCTTGGCGGATTCATCGGCCACAAAACACCATGAACCGGAACCTACCAAGCCGGTCTCGAACTTGAAGCAGGCGCTTACGGTATCCTCGGCCTGATACAGACCTCCGCGGTTGCTGCAGAGCCCGTAGGCGTCGATGATGCAGCCGCACAGTTCCTGTACCATGTCTATCTGGTGGGGTGCCAGGTCATAGAAATAACCTCCTCCTGAGATGTCGGGGATGACGCGCCAGGGCAGGTTGGTGCTGTTGTAGTCCAACTCCTTGGGCGGCTGGGCAAAGCGTATCTGTACGTTGATGAGTTTGCCTATCTGGGGAATGAGTTCCTTGACTTTCAGGAAGTAGGGCAGATAACGGCGGTAGTAAGCGACAAAGCAGGGCACTCCGGTCTCGCGTGATACGCGGTTTATGCGCATGCACTCGTCGTAACTCTGGGCCATGGGCTTTTCAATATAGACCGGTTTGCCGGTTTTCATGGCCATTACGGCGTATGTGGCGTGTGATGAGGGCGGGGTTGCGATATAGATTGCATCGACGTTGGGATCGTTTATCACGTCCATTGCATCGGTGTACCATTTCTTTATGTTGTGTCTCTCGGCGTATGAACGGGCCTTGGCCTTGTCGCGGCTCATTACCGCCTCAATGGCGGAGCCTTCGGCCTTGGCGAATGCGGGACCGCTCTTACGCTCGGTCACCTGTCCGCATCCTATGAAACCCCATCTGATCATCGTATTTTCTGGAAAAGAACTTGTTTGTTAATCGAAGAAGGTCCAGCTCAGACCGAACTTGACCATACCCGGATTGGCGGGATAGCCGGGAACTATGAACGAATCCCGGTTATTCATAAGTCCATCATTGAAGTGATAGTACATCACATAAAAACGTACTCCGCGAAGCGAGCAGTTTACATAACCTGAGATGAGGGGATAACCTCCCACCTCCTGAATGCAAGCGTCGTTCTGCAGGTGATATGCACCTACTGCCGGGCAGTAACCCGGAGCCTCATATCTGGTAAAGTAGAGGGCATTGGCACCGACCTCCATGTGCAGTCTCTTGTAGTAGACAAACTTGAAATAGAGGTCTGAGAATATGTTCAGGTCAGGCAGCGGAATGACCTTCTTGTTGCCTGAGAGCTGGTATGTAACATGGTTGTCCCAGTGAAGGGGACCCAGTTTGAAGTTCTGCTGCAGGGTGGCGCTCAGGATCTGGATGGAACCGTCGTACTGAGCGGCCTTTATTGAATATGTGGGCTGTGTAACTCCGTCAAGGTTGACGTATGCTCCGCCGTCATTCTTGAGATAGACGTAATTTGCAACGTTCTCTACGTCAAGCTGGAATCTGGTACCTGTCAGGTCCAGGTCAACATAACCGCCGAAGTGTGTGCGGAACTCCTTCTTGAAATCCCCGTCCCACCAAGCGTAAGTGGAGTGCAGGTTTGCCAGATAGAATGGTGATTCCTTGGCCGACAGGTCTGCGAATGCGCCTATCTTGGCTTCGCGTCCGAATATGGGGTATTTGAGTTCCATCTCGCCCGACAGGTCAAAGTCACCTAAGCTGGCTCCAAGCAATACCGTTTCGATTCCGGCCCTGAAGGTGAGGTTGTCACCCTGAGCCTTTTCCAACTGACCTCCCACAAAGAAGTCGCCTTCGTTGTAACGGCGCATATACTCGCCCTTACCTGCTATCGTATCAGGCATGGCGAAACTGCGGAACTCGTATCGGGCAAAAGCGGACAGACCGGCAAGCGCCCATCTGGTAGAGCCCTCAAGCAGTGACAGTGAAAGGGTGTTGGTGACATAGAAATTCTTCATCACATCCAGGGAGTCATTGTTGAGGTATCTCCTGGAGTAGAAGCCGTCAGGTATCTGATAGTATATGTATCGGCGGTTAAGCTGTCCCACCTCCATTGTGTGAGCGGCCTTTCCCAACTCGACGACACGGCTGAAAGTATATACGGTGTCACCGATACTGTCGGTACGGTGGGTGGTTTTCCTGATTGTAAGTTCCTGGTTGAACAATCCCTGGGTGCGCTTGATGTTGTTCCAGTTATAGTACATGCGGAACGGGATGTCCTCAGGCGCATACTGCTTGCGGCCTTCGGCCATGGCCTCGGGGGTTCTGACATAACGTGTGTCCTGAATGCCTCCGTTCTCGGCCACCTTGACGTTGTCCCTGTTGACCGTTACATACATCTGGTAGATGTCACCGCGATAGTAGGTGTACAGTCTGGCATCGAACATTGACGTGGACTGGTTGGTGTAACGTCCGCGTCCCAGTTGGTAATCAAGGTCAAAGCCGATACCCGTTTTGCGGTTGAAGTTTGCGGCAAAGTATCCTTTGATGTGCTCTTCGCCGGTACGCTTGTTTCCGCCCTTATAGTAATCAATGCTTACATGCGGTGTCTTGGCATCGGTGAAACGGAAATCCGGGGCGTCCTTTATCCAGAAATCATACGGCGCGTCAAAGATGAAATCCTTGGGCTGCTCACGCTCGAACCAGAGACGTGACAGTCGGGGTGATCCCATGTTGCCTAAATGACTGTATGTTCCGAACATACCCTCAGTGAGGTGTACGTTATGGAACGAGTGGTGCAGTGTATCGGGTTCTATGATATCCGGAAGACCGGTGTTGGTGTTTATCGTGAACTGGTAATAGTCATGCGATACGGTTCTCTCGATGACGGTGGAATCCTTGTCAGGGTCCATGTTCATGAATCCGTCCATGGTCTCGCCGTTGAATCCGTCCTGGTTCTGAGACAGCGTACTCTGGGCGCTCAGACTGCAGGGCAGAAGCAACAGAGCAGCTGCCATAGCCATGAGTGTCTTTCTGAACTGTATCCTGCTGGTCATCTTACGGGACGAGTCTGAGAATGTATTCGGAGATTTTTATCAGGAGCGATATTCCGCATGCAATGTAGAAGGGGAGTGTGCCCATTGCACCGCTCATATGAAGGATGAACAGTACCGTGGTGACTGCCGCTCCTGCCAGAAAGAGGGTATTCAGTGCATAACGGGCTTTTTCCGTTCCGCTGCCGTCACGATGCTTCCTGATACCGCTTTTGCGAATCTTTCCGGTTACGTCATACGCTGCGCGGCTGTCCATATCGGACAACACGGTATAGGCCTCCACTATGCGGGGGTAGAGGGGGGAGCCTTCGGGGTTTTCGGCAATGAGACGTTCGTAAGCGGATTTGATTTCCGTGTCCGATGCCGACTCGTCAACTCCTAAAACTGTATATAACTCCTTGTCCGTAGCCATCCGGATCAGAGATTACCTGATACTGCGTCAACGGCCTTCTGGAAGAGCAGGTCCTTGAGGTCAATTGTCTTGATGCGGAATTTGCCTGTGCTCTTGAGGAACTTGGTGCCCTTGCGGTTGTAGGCCTCCTTGTCGGTGATCCAGTCCTCGGCAGGGAAGATCTTGCCGCCTCCTTCACGTCCCTCCTCATAACGGTACCTGATATCGGTCATGGTCATGGTGAATGAACCGTTCTTTACGGCTACCGAGAAGTTGTATGAGATCTTGGACTCATCGGCCACGAAAGCGGTGCTCTTGAACACGATGGTCTGATCTACGTGGAATATGAAACGGCGTGCCTGTGCGTCTTCGTTGAGGATACGTCCGGCTTGTGCGTAGGGCATTGCGAAACGGCCTTTCGCCCAGTTCAGAAGTATCTCGTAACAGATGTCTTCACTCATGTTATCAGGTATCTTTACGGTCTGGGAGAAGTATACATTGCCGTTCTCGTCCTCAGGAACAGCACCTTTTCCGTATTTGGGATCCTGCTCGTTCAGACCTCTTGCTACAGCGAATACAGTCAGGAGCAGACCTACTATGGTCAGTAAAGCTTTTTTCATATAAGTACCTTATTTTATATACAGCACAAAAGTAGTCATTTTTACCGATAATGGAATCCGGCACTTCCTTATTATTGGAAGTTGGCATTCGAATTAACACTGAAGTGTTGCTTAGGGGTATTGCAGGGCCGTTTTTGGGCTATTTTACCCATTGTATAGAAAAATTTGACATTTTTTTTAAAAAAAGATGGCCTAATCTTTGCGACAATTAGAATTAGTATTATTTTTGCGTCAGTATGGATTAACCAATTAATCATTTCAATAACAAACAACTATGGAGAAAATTTTGAAACAGGCTGCTGAGCTTTATGCAGCATTCGCAAAGGACGCTAACGCACAGGTTGAAAAAGGTAACAAGGCTGCCGGTACTCGCGCACGTAAGGCATCTCTCGAGCTTGAGAAGCTGATGAAGGAGTTCCGCAAGGCTTCACTTGCAGCTGCTAAGTAAAAAGTAGACTTCAATAAAAAAGAGGCGCAAGAAATTGCGCCTCTTTTTTGTTAAAGTCTACTGTCCTTTTTTTAGTTTGCTCCGCAAACGGCCAGCCTCCGGCTGGGTAACGGCTGTGCCGTTACTATAACTGCAATTTGGTACCTTGTTACTCCAAATACTGCATTATGCGGCCGCTGATCTGGAGGAGGGAGATCTCGCAGACTTTGGTGTCGTATTGGACTTGGAGGAGGCTTTCTTCGGCGTCCAGAAGGGACTTCTGGGCCTCACGCATCTCGATTCCCGAGAGGTTACCCAGCAGGTAACGCTCCTGTGCAATCTCCATTGTCTCCTGAGCGGTCTTGAGGTTCTGCTCCTGGAGTTCAAGGAGCATCAGGTTGTTCTGATAGGCCTGCCAGAAATCGTCCAGGTTGGCGCGGAGCTGTAGTTCCAGCTGGTCGATGGTGATATCGGCCGTAAGTTCATCCAGACGGGCGTTACGCTCCTGTACACGCTGCTTTCCGGTAATCAGGTTAATGCCTATCGTGGCACCGAATGAGGGACCCCAGTTGAGACGGTCCGTATAGGTGCTGTTTCCGTAAATGTTCTGTGTGATGCCGTAAGAGGCGTTGAGTCTCAGATAGGGATAGTTGCGTGACTGAACGGCACGGCGGTCCAACTGAGCCACGGTACGGTTGCTCTCGGCGCGCAGAAGTGAAGAGTTTGTCTTCATCATATCCTCGTAAAGGGACTCGTAATCAAGTCCGGTCAGCAGGTTGATGGCGGTATCGGCTGCCACATGAACGCTCCTGAGGTCCTTGTTGGACATAAGACGGTTGATGCGGATGTTGGCCGATGCCACTGACTCGTGCTGCTTAAGGCTCTTTGCGCTGTCTGAGTTGAAGTACACCTGTGCCTGCTGCATGTCCAGACGAGAGTCACCACCCATGTCATAACGCTCGCTTGTAATACGAAGACGCTCCTTGGAGAGCGCTGTGGCGTATTCCAGATTCTTGAGATGTATGGTCTGACGCACCAGGTTGTAATACTCGGTGGTGAGGTTTGCTATGTAATCCTCGATGGTTACACGAGTCTGAATGGTTCCCTGGTTGTGCAGTTCCTCCATGCGGTCACGTGTTGCCTGAATGCTGAATCCGTCAAACACGGTCCATTCGGCGCGGAGCTGGGCGTTCAGGGTGTGGTCAAGCACGCCGCGGTTGGATACGGTTGAGCCGTCGGATGCCAGGGTGGCGTCATTGCTGGAAAGTGTACCTGAGTAACTGCCTGTGGCACTCAGGGTGGGGCCGCCTCCGGCATAAAGCCAGGAGTCGTTATTGGCGGCTTTCTCTTCAGAAATACTTACAAGCTTAACCTGATAACTCTCGCTGATGCCTGTCTCGAGACACTCCTTGAGAGTCATTATCTGAGCCTGGGCACTCATGCTCATAACGAGCGCCGCTGATATTATGGGGTATCTTTTCATTCCTTTTTCTTTTGTGTTTTACGGTCAGTTGAAATGTAGCTGTAGATTGCCGGAACTATGTACATCGTAAAGAATGTGGAGATAAGCATTCCGCCTACTACGGCCGTACCCATGGCGATACGTCCGGCACTGCCTTCGCCGTGTGCGAACATAAGCGGCAGCAGACCCAGCATGGTTGATGTGGAGGTCATGAGGATAGGACGCAGACGCTGGATTGAAGCGTCACGTATGGCTATGAACTTGTCAATGCCGGCGGCCTGCTTCTGGTTGGCAAACTCTACGATAAGAATACCGTTCTTAGCCACAAGTCCTATAAGCATGATAATACCGATCTCACTGAATATGTTCATTGTCTGACCGCCTCCACGAAGGAATACCAGCGCTCCGAATACGGCCAGAGGCACGGTAATCATCACGATGAGCGGATCCTTGAAACTCTCGAACTGAGCAGCCAGGATAAGGTAGATGAGCAGCAGAGCCAGACCGAATGCAAACAGCAGGCTGTTGGAACTCTCGCGGAAGTCCTTTGACTCACCGGTAAGGGCGGTACGGAAGGTGTCATCCAGAGTCTCCTTGGCTATCTTGTCCATCTCGTCCAAAGCCTGACCAAGGGTATAGCCCTTACCCAGTCCGGCCGATACGGTGGCCGATACGAATCGGTTGTAACGGTACAGACGAGGCGGCGCAATATCCTCCTTGAGGTCCACCAGGTTCTCCATCTGAATCATGTCGCCGCTTCCGCTACGCATGTAGATTGACTTGAGCGCCTGTGTGGTGTTACGCTGCTGGCGGTTGATCTCACCTATAATGTCATACTGCTTTCCGTTCATGTACAGATAACCCATACGCTGACCGCTCAGTCCCCACTGCAGGGTCTGTGCGATATCACGGGTGCTTACACCCAGCAGGTTGGCTTTCTCACGGTTGATCGATATGCGGACCTCGGGCTTGGAGAACTTGAGGTCGGCATCGGCCATCTGGAAGGCGGGGTTCTCGTTAACCTTGGCAAGGAATGTGGGCAGCACATCCTGCAGCTTCTCGATGTTGGTAGCCTGCAGAACGTAACGTACCGGCATACCGCCTCGGCCGCCTGCAAATGACGACTGCTGCTGTACGAATGCGCGGGCGTCGTTCTCGCGGCGTACTGCGGCACTCAGCTTGTCGAATACCTCCATCTGCGAGTAACTGCGCTCGTTTATGTCCTTAAGGGTGATCTGTATGTTACCGCCGCCGCTTGATACACGTGCCGTCACGAATTTGGCATCGGGCATAATTGAATCGACGACGTCGTTTATGCGCTCGGTGTAGTCACGCATGTACTCGTAGGTTACGCCCTCGGGGCCCTGGGTACGTACGGTAACCTGTGATCGGTCCTCCATAGGAGCCATCTCGGACGGGGTCTTGGTCCACATCCAGGCGGCTGCACCAAGAGCCAGCACCATAGTCACGATTGTGATCCAGCGGTTGCGCAGGATGAACTCCAGACTCTTGCTGTAGTATTTGTTCATACCCTCAAAGAAGGGCTCTGACCATGCGTAGAAGGCGTTTTTCTTTTCGCGCTTTACCAGAATCTTGGTCGATAGCATCGGCGTGAAGGTAAGAGCTGCAAAGGTCGATATCACTACGGCGCCTGCAATCACGAAGGCGAATTCGCGGAACAGTCGGCCCGTCTGGCCCTGCATGAATACAATAGGTACGAATACGCAGAGCAGCGTTATTGAGGTCGATATGATGGCGAACAGGATCTCGCGCGAGCCGTCTATGCCGGCCTGCAGCGGGGTCATGCCTTTCTCTATTCGGTTGTAGATGTTCTCGGTCATAACGATGGCGTCATCGACCACAAGTCCTACCGACAGTACCACCGCAAGCATTGAGAGCACGTTGATACTGAATCCCAGCATGTACATTACAAAGAATGAACCTACGATTGAAACCGGGATTACAAGGCAGGGGATAAGGGTTACGCGCCAGTCACGCAGGAACAGGAAGATGATCAGGATAACCAGTACGAATGCCTCATACAGTGTGGTCTTAACCTCATTGATTGATGCGCGGATAAAGCGGGTGTTGTCAAATCCGTACTCGTAACCGACGTCCTCAGGGAGGTCCTTCTCCATCATCTTCATGCGGTCATAAACGGCGTTGGCAATGTTGATGTGGTTGGCGCCCGGCTGCGGGGTGACTGCCACACCCACCATGGGGATGCCGTTCATCTTCATGTAACTCTTTATGTCACGCGGGCTGAGTTCAGCCTGACCTACGTCGCTGAATCGGATCACCTTGGTGCCGTCATGCTTGATGACCAGGTTGTTGAACTCCTCGGTGGTATGCATCTGACCGAGGGTACGGATCTCAAGTTCTGTGGTGTTACCCTCAATGGTACCAGAGGGCAGTTCCACGTTCTCGCGGTCCAGGGCGTTCTTTACGTCCATGGGGGTGATGCCGTAACCCGACATCTTTACGGGATCCAGCCATAGGCGCATGCAGTAACGCTTCTCACCCCATATCATTACGGAGCTTACGTCCTGGATGGTCTGGAGCTGCTCTTTTACCACAAGGTCTGCAAGTTCGCTCAGTTCCAGCAGCGAGCGTTTATCGGAATGCAGGGCAACCATAAGGATAGGCATTGCGTCTGCATCGGCCTTGGATACTGTGGGGGGATCGCAGTCACGGGGCAGCATTCGCTGGGCGCGCGAAACCTTGTCACGCACGTCGTTGGCGGCGGTCTCAAGGTCTACAGAAAGTTCAAACTCTACTGTGATTCGGCTGCTTCCGTACTGGCTGACCGATGAGAGCGAGCGGATACCAGGGATACCGTTGATCTGCTGCTCCAGCGGCTCGGTAATCTGATTCTCGATAACTTCGGCGTTGGCTCCGGGGTAGGAGGCCGATACCGATATGATGGGGTTGTCCACTGAGGGGTACTCGCGGACACCAAGGCTGGTGTAACCTACGATACCGAACAGTATTATTATGAGCACCAGCACTGTTGCCAGCACCGGGCGTCTGATACTAAGTTCTGAAATGTTCATGTTGCGGCAGGATTATTTCAGTTCAACCCTCATTCCGGTGCGCAGCTGCATGGTGCCGCTGGTGATTACGGTATCGCCTACGTTGAGGCCACTCAGCACCTGCACCATAGCGTCGGTGCGCAGGCCCTTGGTAATCTCCTGCGGGATGGCCTTGCCAGACTTATAGAGGAATACCTTGTCAATACCCATCTCGGATATGATTGCCTCGCTGGGCACTGCCAGCGTGTTGTCGAATGTGCGTGTGTTAAGGGTAACGCTTACGTATCGGCCGGGAACAAGCTTGCCGCCCTTGTTGTCGTAGATGGCGCGTACCAGATAGGTGCGGGTGCCCTGATCGACCTTTGAGTTGGTGGCGTAAACCTGTGCGGGGAAGACCTCGTCAATGCCCTCGACGGTGAAGGTCAGTTTGGCACCGTTCTGAAGTACTCCGGCGTAACGCTCGGGGATTGCGAACTCAACCTTGAGCTTCTCTGTATTTGTGAGAGTGGCTACGTTGGTGTTGGGCGATGCATATGCACCTACGCTCACCTGACGCAGGCCGATGATTCCGTCAAACGGAGCCTTGAGCTCGGTCTGGTCCAGCTTGGCCTTGCACTCTTCGATATCGGCCTGGAGTTTGTTGAAGTTGGCCTCGGCCTCCTGGTATGCCTCCTTACTCACGGCCTCCTTCTCATAGAGCGCTTTCTGACGGGCCAATCGGTCCTCGGTTGACTGATACTGGGCCTCCAGCTTCTTGAGCTGTGCCTGCAGGGGAGCGTCGTTGATCTTGGCCAGAACCTGACCCTTCTTGACCTTGCTTCCCTCCTCAAAGAAAATATCGGTAATCTTGCCCGATGTCTCGAACGAAAGGTTAACCTCCTCGTTGGGGATAAGGCTACCGCTGATGTTGATGCCGTCCACCAGCTCGGTGGGCTCCATGATCACGTGACGCACCAGTAAGGTTTGGCCGCCACGACCCAGTGCTGCAACCGGTCCGCTCTTTGCTTCGGACACGGGCTGGTCGGGAATGTCTTTGTTTTTCTTGGGTTTAAAACTGATAATGCCCCACACTACAAGGCCTATCACAATTAAGGCAGTAAGAATCTTCTTCATATAGGGTTAAGTAATATTTCTAAAGACGCAAATTTACTAAATAATTCGGCACCTTTAACAAATTCGCAGGTTTTGCGTCTGTTATGAAACGTTTGTCTTATGAAGAGAAGTACTAAGATTATAGTGGCAGTGGTTGCAGTTTTAGCCCTTTTGGTAATCACCTGCCCCAGTAAAGAAAAGCACCAGAGAGTAATCAAAGATCAGTTGAAGGAAGCCATCCGGAAGGAGTTGCCTACTGAGGATATTGATACTGAAAATCCCTTCGTGAAGGTATTATCGGCCCTAGGAACAACATTGCTGGATAATTTTATTGACAAGAATCTGAAGGTCAAAAACTACGGTCTTTTCAGCATAGGCAGAGCTGGCGATCCGGCCGAGACAATTTCCATCGGCGTTCTTGGATGCGTATTCCTTTCTACAAAAGAGAAACACATTTCACTCGAAAACACAGATTTCACATACTCCCTTGAAGACGGTCTGAGAGTCTACTAAAAGGAGCCACCGGGGACTCGTAGTAGACGGCGTTCGATGAATCCAATCGGCCGTCACAACAACACCAGAGCAGCCTGAAATACAATCGGCTCCACCATTTGCTCTGCGTCAGCGCATCGTCGTAAAACTTCTTGCTGAACTTGTATGATTTCTTGATTTTGTCTGCCATAATCATTCCTTTTATTGATTCCGGCAGCAAAGGTAGGCCGATGCCCGCGCAACCAGGTTGCAAATTCAATAATACTCAATCTTGAGCAGGTCACTAACCTGGAAGTCCTCATGAAAATCATCATCGTACCGGTAGATGATGCGCAGTCCTCGATAAACCTCCGGGACCTTTAGCGAATCAAGCAAATGCCAGCGGGGAATCCCAAAGTCATATGACGCACGGTCCAGAATCATGCGGTTGCAGGTAAAGTCAAACTGATAATACCCGCCGCCGATGCAATCGTCCTCGGGCTTCAGAAGGTCCTTGTGCTGATTGACCATTCCCAGGCGCAGCACTCCCTCTCTCGTGATTATGAACTTGGGCAGCATGTCTTAGAACGATTCCCATCCCGAAAATACGTGATAGCCACACCAGATGATAAATCCAAGAATAGCAAGGCCAACCACAGCACCCAATCCAAGCAGGATCTTGGCAGCTATCTCTGTCTTGTCCTTCTTAACCGGCTCGTCAAATTCATTCTTCTGATATTCCATGATTGTAGGGAAAAGGTTGTTACCCAGCGAATTTACAAATTTTTCTAATGGCCGATGCCCGATGCCGCAGAAAATGATACCAAAGGGGTCAGACCCCATTGGTCCTATTATGTCTTGTCCTAAAAAAAGTTGACTCGCAAAAACGAGTTAACAATGAAGAGCAATCGTACAGTTTTGAAAGATCAGTATTACAAAAAGGTTATTGATCTTTACACGAAAGAGCATCTGTCCATGTGGCAAATCGCAAAGATTATTCCGATAGACAGGTCAACAATCTGGAGATGGATTTCTACCTTTGCAGCATATGATCAAGAATCATGTGTTATGGAGGATAAAGAAATCAATACACCTGATCCCGAAGTCCAGCCGGAAGATGATGAGCCGATGCCCGATGATGTAGAATCACTGCAGGCAGAGCTCAAACGCTTGCGCCGTGAACTCACCAAGGCCGAAATCAAGGCGGAAGCCTATGATGAGATGATCAACGTGGCCGAATCCCAGTTCAACATCAAGATACGAAAAAAAGCTGGCGCCAAACAGTAACTAACCTGCGCGCAAAGGATCCCAAACGCTATGAGGTCCAATACCTATGCGCACTGTTTGGCGTTACCAAGCAGGCTTATTACAAGCATGATGAATCCAGAGATATGGCTTGCGCCATACGTGAGTCATTGGCATTGGATTATATCATGTCCATACGCGAAAAAGACCCAGGTCTTGGCGGGAAGAAAATATGGTATATGTACCGCTGTGAGTTCTACGGGAACGATCCCATAGGACGTGACTGGTTCCTGGATTTAATGGAGCGGTGTAACCTGAAAGTCCGCCGTAAGATACGCAAGCCGCGCACGACCGATTCCCGGCACGGGCTCCCCACGTATCCAAACATCATAAAAGATCTTATACCCACCAGACCCAACCAGCTGTGGGTAAGTGACATCACCTACATCACGATGTGGAAGAGCGCCTATCATTACAAATTCTGTTATCTCTCACTTATAATGGATGCTTTTACAAAAGAGATAATCGGTTGGGAAGTAGGTCCCACACTGGGACTGGAATATCCATCAAACGCCCTCAGGATGGCTTTGCGACGTCTCGACGGAGAGAAAGCCACAGACCTCATACACCACTCCGACAGGGGCTGTCAGTATGCAAGCTCTGAGTATGTAAATCTGCTTAAGGACAACAACATCCGTATAAGCATGACCGAGACGGGAGAACCCACGGACAACCCTCAGGCCGAGCGTATAAACAACACCATAAAGAACGAGTTCCTTAGAGGTGTACGGTTTACCAACATCAATGAGGTCAGAGCCGCGGTAGCCAAGGCAGTGGACTTCTACAACAACGAGAGGCCTCACATGAGTATCAATATGATGACTCCAGCACAGGCTGCTTCGTGTGAAGGAGAGATCAAGAAATGGTGGGTCAGTTATCGGGAGAGAGCCATTAAAAGAAAACAGTGTTTGGAGAACTCCGAAAACACATTACCTTTGCAATCAACTCTGGTTGCATACGAAACAATCCAACCACCAGTCAACTTATAACAGGAATAAGAATAACCAGAGTCAACTTCTCTTAGGAATAAGACAATCCGAGTCAACCTTTTTTAGGAAAACACA
>JAFYYH010000007.1 GCA_017557635.1 Bacteroidaceae bacterium
CACATTACCTTTGCAATCAACTCTGGTTGCATACGAAACAATCCAACCACCAGTCAACTTATAACAGGAATAAGAATAACCAGAGTCAACTTCTCTTAGGAATAAGACAATCCGAGTCAACCTTTTTTAGGAAAACACATTATGCAACGCTTTTGCAACGCGGAAAGCTTGCAGTTGGCTGATGGGGATGGTACTTTTGTCGCAAACAAAATGATTTGAGAAATGAAATCTGCATCGGTCCTGTTTCTGTTTGCTTTGCTGTTGACGGCTTGTGCCTCTACGGGCGGGCATCGGCTCATAAGGGAAGAAGTGTATGAGTATGGCACGCTTAGTTGCTTAACGACCTATCAGTATGAGGAGGGCGAATTGGTCGGAAAAACAACTGTGTATTATTTTAAAGACTTTAATTGGGATGACCATATTGATACCATTTGTTACTCGTACCAGACAAATAAGGTCGGAGACAATATCGAGGAAATAACATACAGGACCGAAATCAGGAAGGACACGGTAATCAAATACAAATCTGTTTTGAGCGGCGTAACTTATTCCGAATATACTTATGTAGGCGATGAATGGGTCGAGGATGATAGGTACAGAAATGATGATGTGTCAGGTATAACAATTGATAGCGTCACGTATTCATCCGATAGCTTACTGGCTACGCACTTACTAATATATCGGACGGCCGATACTCCTGACAAAATTATGCACAAGTATATCAATAGGTACGATCATAAGGGCCGAAAAATAAGAGAGTATACAGAGGAACTCCGCTTAACACGTAAAATTGCGTATAACAGACGTGGTTTAGAAAAGAAAACGGTTGATTACGATGTAAAAGACGGCAGGACATCGAGGGTGCAACGTATCATATGGAAATATGACCGCAAGACCGGAGTTCCTTTGCGCCAAACCCGCTACAGCACCTACGGCTATGGCGTTGCATGGTTCCGAAAGCCGCTCTACAAAACCATCTGGACGTACGAGTGAGTACAAATGGGGTCAGGCCCCAATTGTACCATTATTATTTGCCGTATTCCATAGGAGGTTCTGCCACGCCTCTTTGTTCCGGTTCAAAAGATGTGTACTCACTAACAAAGGTAAGGGCCGATTTGATCAGATCTATATCCAGTGCCGATTCAATCTTGGAGATGGTTTCCAGACTTAGGTTTTCCTTTCCTTTGAGCACTTTTGATACATATTGCTGTGAACATTCCATTTTCTGGGCCAAAGATGCTTGAGTCATATGGAGTTCATCCATTCTTGACAGCATTCTGATTGCAATAAACTGTGAATAGCGCAGCCAATCTCTATTGGCCCTGCGCCACTCGGCATCCTCTCTCCAATGCGATGGAGTTTCAGACTGATGCGCCTTTAGATAGTCTATAACCTTGCTCATTTCGTTTGTAATAAATCAATAAAACCTTCAGCATCAACTACTCCCTCCGATATCAGATGATTTCGGACCAATTCCATCTTCTGCAACTCGGCAAGCGTGTGTTCTCTTTCTTGCATAGTAGCGGTTAGTTTAATTGCGCCACCCGTAATGATATAAGCGCTGTCTCCAACTTTAATAGCGTAAATACGCAACCAGGAACTATGTCGTACCGGTTCGCCTTTAGCTTTCTCTTTTCCCAACAGGACATCGTCGATCCTAGACGGTTCAAGTGGCCTGAACACTTGTTCCAGATTCGATTCTAACGCCAAATCCAGAATCAGGCACTGTAATCTGTCTGCATTGTCAATGGTCTCGTATATCGCCTTGTCAATATTTGTAATCTTAAAGTGTTCATTCAGGTCATTCTTGTTCTGAAAGAAAAAAAATCTCGCAGCCAAATAGGATCACTCCATTGCTCAAAAGCCTGATAAAAAGCATTCTCTTCATCGCCGTCATATCTGACTGCCCACAAACTGTCTGGTATTATTAGATCAAATGTCATAATTGTTGTTTTTGCAAAGGTAAAAATAAAAATTGAAAATACAACTGATAGGTTGTATAATTTTAAAATTGATACAAAAGGGGTCACATCACAATTGTATCATTTTTTGAGCCTCTTCCAAATAGCCGAAACCAGGAAGCCCGGGAGTAGGGAGATGAGGGCGGGCAGCCAGAGGTTCATCAGGGAGGGGCTTACTACTCGGCGGCCGCGGAACATTGCTCTGAGGGCGCGTTTTACCAGCCATTTGGGGGTGTGGACCAGGCCGGTTTTCAGGCCCCAGTTCATCAGGCGGGGGCTCATTCGGTAGAGCGGAGTGGCGATGGCGGGCAGGAACTGCTGTGATTGGCACCACGCTGTGAGGTCATCGGCCGATGAGGGGAGGCTGAGGTCCTGGTATCGGCCCCGTATGCTGACGGGGAACTGGCTGGACAAGGTGCTGACCGCGCTATCCAGCTCGTCCTGCCTGTTGCTCACCAGGATGAGGTCGTAGCCCCGTGCGGCCAGTTGCCGCGCGTATTCCAGACCCATTCCGGCGCTTCCTCCTGTTATTAGTGCTAGCATTGGTTTTACTCGAGAGCTTTACCCGAGGTAAGGATTTCAAACATGGGTTTGTCCTTGAAGTCTTGGGTGCGCTGGTTCCAGAAGCCAAAGTCGGCGTCGTAGCACCAGACGGTCCAGGCTATGCCAGATTCGTCAAAGATTGAGATCATGTCTTTCATCCAGGCGTAGGCCAGGTCTCTGGGGGTGCGCTGGTAGGCTCCCCATTCGCCGCAGAAGAGCTGCAGGCCTAGGTCCTGGGCCAGTTTGATGGCATCGGCCATATCGTTTTTGATTCGCTCGCGGTTCCAGACGGTCAGGCCTTCGTTGTCGCGGATTATCTTCTGGACTTGCTCGGATGCCTGGTCGTAGTCCTGCTGCGATATCAGCTGGCCGGGGTAGGTGACGGTGCCTGTGTATCGGCCTACATCGGCCCATGATGCGCGGTAATGGGTTACGAACATGGGGTTGTAGTAGTGGAAGCTCAGGATGATGTTCTTGTCGCCTTCGGGGATGCGCAGGTCCTTGAACGTGCCTACGCTCTGCCAGCGGTTGGAGCCTATCACGAGTTTGCGGTCGGGCTCAAGTTTCCTTAATGCGGCGTGCACTTTCTCGACTACCTGGTTCCACTGTTCGGGGTCATCGGCCACGGGTTCGTTCATGAATTCGTATGCCACCATGTTCACGGGGAACCTTTTCATTTGGGCCGATAACTGATTCCACATCTCTATGAGTTTCTGGAGTTCGGCGGGGTCCTCATAGAGCGCGTTTGTCTGGCCTTCCTGCAATACAAAATTGTGGGATCTTAAAGTGTGCAGGTCCACTATCACGCGCAGGTTGTACTTGCAGCACCAATCCAGGGCGTTGGTCAGGAGTTGCCAGGCTTCGTCCAGGCGGTTGCCCTGCTCGTCCCAGAACTGGACTTCGTCTATGGGGAGGCGGATGTGGTCGAATCCCATCTCCTTGATGCGTTTCATGTCCTGCTCGGTGATGTGGTTTGCGCGGGCCTCGCCACGGGCCTGCGACTGCGAGAGCCAGTGACTTACGTTTACTCCGCGTTTTATCTCAAAGCCGTTCTGGGCTTTTGTGGGGGCTGCCATCAGGATGCTTACCAGAATGACAGCAAGTACTCTTAACTTTTTCATAAGCAATAATTAAGTAGGACTATTTGCAAATGTATGGTTTTAATCTTTGAGGGGGACATTGGGGACGGTTCTTTTTGCTATCTTTGAATCCGAATAAAGCCAATTATATGAGAAGAATCCTTTTACTTGCGGCGTTTGCCGTGTCATTCCTTTGCCAGATCAGTGCTCAGAGTAAAGTTTATGAGGTAAAATCTCCTGATAAGAAGATCAGCTTTAGCTTTAAGGTTGATGATAAACAGAATCTGGTGTATAAGATTTCTGTCAAGGGGAAGGATGTTATTGACTGGTCGGGAACCGGATACTCCATGAGTCCTGAAGGAACTGCCGATAAGATTAGTGTTTTAATGCCTAAAAGCAAAAAACCTATCAAGTTCAATGGTGAATGGAGACCTGTCTGGGGCAAACGGGCTGTAGTGAAGGATATATGTACTTCATGGACTATTGATCTCCAAACCGTGTCAGACGGTTTTATGGTACTTGACATTCTTGTTTATAATGATGGCGTTGCATTCAGACCCGCATCCGTGAATCTGGAGCCGGTCTCCTGCTATGAACATACTGAATTCAACTTTGCAGGTGATTATACTGCATGGTACTATAACGGTGAGCGTCATAATATAGGCCCCGAGAAGTTGTCCGATGCTAACGGCGAGCGTCTGCCCCTGATGACGATTAAGGCGGCAGATGACCTGTACCTTGCGTTGCATGAGGCAGACCTGGCAGCCAATGGCTGGCCTATGCGCCTGCGCTCTGAGGCTGGCTCTACAAGTTTCAGTGTAATTCCTGAGAAGAATGAGCCTTATGCATTGTTCCAGGGTACATGGCGTGTGCTGATGGTGGGTAAGACCCCCGGTGATCTGGTTGATTCTCATCTGATTGAGTTGCTTAATCCGGAGCCGGACCAGGATTTCAGCTGGGTGCGTCCCGGCGTGTACCTTTGGGACTGGCGTATTGACGGCGCTGTCTGGGAGGGTTATCACTATGGCATGAATTATGAGTCGTGGGTCAAGATGATTGACTTTGCCGCAGAGCAGGGATTCCAGGGCCTGGTGCTGGATGCAAACTGGTACGGTCCGGAGTTTGAGAAGGATTCTGATCCCACCAAGGGCGATAAGGCTCGCGATGTTCAGCGCATAATCAAATACGGTAAGGACAAGGGTGTGGGCGTCTGGCTCTATCTGAATGATGTGGCCGGTACCAACTACCCGATTGAGGAGACTCTGGCTCAGTATGAGGAGTGGGGTGCAAGCGGCGTAAAGTACGGCTTTATGAACGGTAACCCGCAGGAGAAGAACCGCAAGACTCAGGAGATTACAGCTCTTTGTGCCAAGCATCATCTGATGGTTGATTACCACGACTATCCCGTGCATCCGTTCGGACAGATGCGCACATATCCCAACGCCGTGACCCGTGAGTACTGTAAGGCGCAGCTGGACGGCCGACAGATATTCCAGCCCAAGACTTTTGTGACATCGGCCTTTGTCAATATGGTAGCAGGTCCGATTGATCAGAACAACGGTTTTCTGGAACTCCATCAGGGCCGAACCACACGCAAGGACAACAATCAGGAGGTACCCAGCACCGTAACGGGTGAGATTGCACGCACACTCATCACATGGTCTGGTGCAACCGTAATTCCCGATATCCCCGAGTACTATCAGAAGTATCCCTCACTGTTGGAATTCCTCAGCGCCGAGAAGCAGCCCTGGAAGGAGAGCATCACCCTGGCCGGTGAAATAGGCGAGTACATCGTAATGGCCCGCCAGAACAAGGACGGCGACTGGCTCATCGGCGCCGCAACCAACGAAGAGGCCCGTGAAATCAGCGTTCCCCTCACGTTCCTGGGCAAGGGCAAGTTTACCGCCACAGTAAACACCGACGCCGAAGACACCCACTACCGCACAAACCGTGAGACCTTCAAAACCGAGGCTCCTCAGACTGTCACCAAAAAATCGACAATAAAAATAAGGCTCGCACCCGGAGGCGGAGCCTGTATTTTAATTCGCAAGTAGTAGTGAATATTACTGGATGCTGTCACCCTGGAGAGCTTCCTTGGCTTTCCAGTAAGCAGCCTCGTTAGTCTTGAGCTCCAGAACTACCACTCTCTTGGGAAGGTCCTTGTGCTTGTCTGTCATGTCTATTGTGATGATCTTGTCGTTGTCATAGTTCAGGACTACGATATCAGTAGAGTCTGCAGTCTTGTTATTCTCAACCATCTCATCGTAAGCAATCTTGGCAACGGTCTTGAGAGCGAATGTCTCCTTGAGGATGAATGATGTGCAGACTGTATCAAACAGTGCTGAATCGGGCTCAGCCTTGAAACCTGCCTCATAGTAGAAGCCTACGCCGGACTGCTTGTATGACAGAGTTACTTTCAGACCGCTGTCCTTAAACTCGGGATCCTGGTCATTCTGGTAATCATCAACTGCAGCCTTGGCGTCATCAATGGCGTCCTCGATTGCGTCACAAGAATAGAAACCTAACACTGTTGCAGCCATCAGGCTGAAGAACAAAATCTTTTTCATTTTCCTTTTTATGTAAGTTGTTAGTAATTACTCCAGTTTGCCACCCATTGAGAGAACTAGCTGCTGCATTGAGGCTTTGATCTCAACCTTGTCCTTGTCCTTGCTCTCCTCAGTGGTGTCCTCGGTTACGGTCTTGCCGTTTACTGACCACTTCTTGGCATCGGCCTCGCTGAGCTCGGCAGTCTGCTCGCGGAAGAACTGAATGGCCATCTCCTCAGTGGGGCAGTTGTAGTTGGTCTTGGACTCTACGCACTTGTCACCCTTGAACTTGGCAAGCCACTCAAGCTTGTAGTTCACGTAATCCCAAGTGAGCAGAACCTCATCGCCCTTATCCTCATAAACGGGGGTGCCGATGCCCATCAGGGTCATGTATGAACCCATCAGGCCCTGTACGCCGGCGCCGGCAGTTCCGCCGTTCTGCCTGGCATACTCTTCATTGGCTGCGCGGAGCGAGTCGTTATAGCGGTTAATCTCATTTGTGGTTGCGTTAAGCTCGTTTACCTGACGGTCAACCTGAGCCTCGACTGCTTTCTCGGCAGACTGGAGGGCTTTCTCGGTTGCCTTCTCGGTAGTCTTTTCGACCGATTTCTCTACGGCTTTGGTCACACCTTTCTCAGCGGCCTTCATGGCCTTGTCAGTCAGGCGGTTGAGCAACTGTGCATTGGAAGGAACTGTGAACAATGCTGCAGCAAATAACAGAAGGAATGCTTTCTTCATAGCTAATAATCAATAGTTAGTAGCCACAAAAGTAGTTATATTATTTAGCATTTATTCACTAAAAGGTTTATTTTTGCAGAAACATGACCTACGTATGACCAGAAGGGCGTTTTGCATATTGATTCTCTTTTTAGCCGTCTCACAGGCGCTCGTAGCACAGGGCTATTGCTGTGACCGACAGGGCGCAAGGCTTGAATATGTAAGGAAAAATATCAAGGACGGAAGCACCGAATGGCGTCACACCGTAAACGTCCAGAAGGTCACGAAAGGGTCCGATGGCAGCGTGGTGACATCGGCCTCAACATTCCTCAAGGCCAACGGCAAACCCTATTACAAGGGCGATATCATAGAGGAGGTGGTGCTACGTCCCAACAACGATGTCTGGGTGGATATGGAAGCCGTCACAATCAATTACGTAAAGGGCCGGTTCGGTCTGAACGCAACGGCCGATGCCGCCCCCTCAATAATTCCGGCCGATATGGCTCCGGGCGATACGCTGCCGCAGGTTACGGGCAAGGGCAAGGTGAGCCTGATTTCATTCTCGTACCGCATCTGGGACCGCAAGGTGCTGCGCCGCGAGACCATCTCACTGCCCGCCGGCACGTTTGACTGCGTGGTGCTGCAGGAACGCAAACTGGAGTCGGGGCCCGGCCACAACCGCGACGTGCTGAACCACACCTGGTACTGCAAGGGCATAGGTATGGTGCGCCACGACACCTATATTGACGGCAAACTGGATACATCAGAGACACTAACCCAAATAAGATGAAACAATATATCGAGCAGAATAAAGAGCGCTTCTTTGAGGAGCTCTTTTCAATCCTGAGAATTCCTTCAATCAGTGCCAAACCCGAGAACAAGCCCGATATGGTGCGCTGCGCCAATCGTCTTAAGGAACTGCTTCTTGAGGCCGGGGCCGATATGGCAGATGTCATGCCCACCAGCGGCAATCCGGTAGTGTTCGGCCGCAAGATCATAGACCCCTCATACAAGACAATTCTGGTGTACGGACACTACGATGTCCAGCCGCCCGAACCCCTTGAAAAGTGGAAGACAGACCCCTTTGAGCCGGTCATTCACGACGACGCCATCTGGTGCCGCGGAGCCAATGATGACAAGGGTCAGCTGTTCATGCACATCAAGGCGTTTGAGTTCATGGTACGCTCGGGTCAGCTCAAGCATAATGTAAAGTTTATTTTCGAAGGAGAGGAGGAGATTGGAAGCCCCTCACTGCCCGAATTCATAAAGCAGAACAAGGAATTGCTGGCCGCAGACATCTGCCTGGTATCGGACACCACGATGATATCGGACAAGGTTCCGTCAATAAACTGCGGAATGCGCGGTCTGGCTTACCTGGAGGTAAAGGTGACCGGCCCCAACAAGGACCTGCACTCAGGCCATTACGGCGGTGCGGTGGCCAACCCCATCAACGTGCTCTGCGACCTGATTTCATCACTGATTGACAAGGACGGCCGCATAACCGTGCCCGGATTCTACGACAAGGTGGTAGAACTTACGCCCGATGAGCGCAAGATGCTGGCCCGCGCCCCGTTCAGCATGGATGAGTTCAAGGAGTTCCTGGACATCAATGAGGTGAAGGGAGAGAAGGGCTACACCACGATGGAGCGCATAGGCATACGTCCCTCATTGGATGTGTGCGGCATCTGGGGCGGCTACACCGGCCAGGGCGCCAAGACGGTCCTGCCCAGCGAGGCACACGCCAAGATCTCCATGCGTCTGGTTCCCAAGCAGACCAGCGCCGAGATATCAAAGATGTTCATGGACCATTTCCTGCGCATAGCACCCCCATACGTAAAGGTAGAGGTAACCCCGTACGAAAGCGGTGACGGATTCCTTATCCCCATTTCGTCCGATGCCTACAAGGCTGCATCACGTGCCATAGGTGAGGTTTACGGCATCGAGCCGGTGCCCAGCCGCGGAGGCGGAAGCATTCCTATCCTGGCTGAGTTCCAGAAGGTGCTGGGTCTGGATCCGCTGCTCATGGGATTCGGCCTGGAGCGTGACACCATTCACAGCCCCAACGAGAGTTACCTGCTGCGCCAGTTCTTTGGCGGCATGGAGAGCATAGCACTCTTCTACAGGTACTATTAAAAAGGCGGACGGTACTACCTTCAATCAGGCGGTACCGTCCCATGAATTACTAAACTATTGTCCTATTATCTCAAATTAATTTGGGATCACTTTAAAGCTCGAAAGAGCTGTTGCGGTAGAACTCCAGCAGGGCTGTGTTGAACAGGTACTCGTAGCGGTACTTGATAACATCGGCCTGGGCTGTCACGAGTCTGTTCTTGGACTCGTTGAACTCAGTTATACTGGCTTTTCCACCTTCATATTTTGCCTGCACAAGCTCGAATGACTCCTGTGCGCTGGTCTGTACTTCCTGACTGCTCTCATAGCGGGTCTTGGAGGCTACGGCGTTGTAGTAGGCCTGCTGTATCTCTTTGTAGAGCTGTTTCTTGACGTTGTCCAGCTGCATCTCCTGATTCATGCGGCTCAGCTGTGCCGAACGTACGTTGTTGCGGGTGCTGTTACGTGAGAATATGGGGATGTTCAGACTCAGACCTACCTGGGGGCCGAAGTTGTTCTTCAGCTGGCTGCCAAAATTATCGGCCGTACGGTTGGAACTGGTGTAGTAACCTGTTCCGGCGCCTGCATTCATGGACAGAGTGGGGTAGTATGAACCCTTTGCAATGTCTATGCTGTTATCGGCCTGCTGCAGTCGGATCTCCTCTGACCTGATGGCGGGCTTGATGTCAAGGGCCTGGGTGTATATCTCCTCGGGGCTGTCGGGCATGCTGAATTCCATGTCATCGGCCTCGGGCTGGATGATTTCAAAACCGTCGGGGGTGGGGAGCTCAAGCAACTGGGTCAGGGTGAGTTTGCTCATACTCAGGTTGTTCCGGGCCTGGGTCACGGCAAGACGGCTCTGGGCCAGTGTGGCTTTCTGTGACGATACCTCGGCGCTGCTGGCCTTGCCTATGGCTGCAAGGGCGGTCAGGCGCTCAACCTGCATTGAGTCAATGGCTACCTGATTCTGTGCCACTTCCAGTATGCTCTGGTTGTAGACAATCTGTATGAATGACTCGGCTACCTGTACGCGGACATCGTCCTTGATGCGTTCCAGGTCGCTCTTGGCGGCCTCGAGTCCCAACTTGGCGTTCTCTATGTTGCCCGATATACGACCGCCGGCAAACAGGGTTACGCCTGTGCCTACGCTGAATGATGTGCTGGCGGTGTTGGTGTTGGCGTAGGTGTTGTCTATGGTCAGGCTTCGGCCGAATGACCAGTTCTGGGATGCGTTGGCTGACAGGTCGGGCAGACGGTTGCTGCGCGCTGTGTTCAGGTCAACTTCACGGGTCTGGGCGGCTATGTCGCTCTGGCGTATCTGTATGTTGTTCTCTATAGCGTAGTCTATGCAGCGCTGCAGGGTCCAACTCTCGGCGGCGCTGATGCTGCCGGCGCTCAGAATGGCTGCCAATGCTACTGATATTGCTTTAGTTTTCATAATTACTCCTCGGTTTCAGTTGATGTTTCCTGCTTTGCGGTCTCTGTGTCATCCTCTATGATGCGGGGTCCGCGTACGGTATCGCCTTCGGCCAGACCCTCCTTAACCTCAATGTTGACACCGTCACTCAGACCGGTTGTGATCTTGGTCTGCTTGTAGGTTCCGTCCTCGGCCTTGGTGTATACGTAAGCGTCATCGCCTACAAACTCAAGTGAGCTCTCGGGTACGCTCAGCACATCCTCTTTCTTTTCAAGTTCAATCTGTGCGTTGGCGCTGTAGCCTGAGCGGATGGTGTGCTCTGAGTCTACCTTTACGGCTGCCTTTACCTTGAACTGGTTGGCTCCGTTGCTCTCAACTGCCTTAGGTGAGATGTACTCCAGACTTGCATCGAAGGTATAGTCTCTGAGGGCGCCGATGGTGATGCTCAGGGGCATTCCCTCGTAGAGTGAGCCTACTTCGGTCTCATCGACCTGACCCTCAAAGATAAGGTCGCTCATGTTGGCAACGGTGGCAACTGTGGTACCGTCGTTAAGGGTGTTGGCCTGGATGACTGAGTTACCTACCTTAACCGGGATGTCCAGTATCAGACCGGTGATGGTGGAGCGGATAAGGGTTGAGCTTGAGGTGGCGTTCTTGGATGATACACCGTCACGGATTACCTCAAGTGACTCCTGTGATGCGGCGTACTCCTCCTTGGCCTGGTTCAGGGCCTGCTCGGTCTTTTCATACTCCTCGGCGCTGATGAGGTTCTTCTGATAGAGGGCCTTCTCACGGTCAAAATTGGTCTGGGCCTGTTTGAGGTTGATCTCTGACAGACGTACTCGGCTCTGGGCTGCGGAGAGTGAGTTCATATCGGGGATGACGGTCAGGCGGGCAATGACTTCACCCTGCTGTACCATCTGGCCGGCCTCCTTGTAGATCTCAGCGATGATACCGTTTATCTGGGGCTTGATGTTGACTTCGTTACGCGGTACTATCTTACCTGTAAGTACGGTGGTGCGTGCTATGTTCTGCTTGGATGCTGCAAACTCCTGGTAACGTATCTCCTCGGGCTGTGAGTTCTTGTAGAGGAATACGAATGTTCCAATCAGCACTACTGCTATGAGTGCTATTACAAAGTACTTGAAGAATTTTTTCATATCTGTATCTGTTATTTTTGTTTTCAATTATTGTTATTCGTCACGCATTGCGTCTACAGGCTTTACGGCCATTGCGCGCAGGGCGGGTGCCAGTCCGGCCAGGGCTCCCAGTACCGCCAGCATCAGGGCTGCCAGCATGGCGGTGTTGAACGGGATCTGGAATGCGGCGCTGCCTCCGGTGGCTTTCTCAAATATGCCCAGCAGGAATACTGCGAATACTATTCCGGCGCTTCCGGCGGCCAGCGTAAGGGCAACGCTCTCTGCGATGATTTGTGTCAGTATCTCACCGGGCATGGCTCCGATGGCGCGGCGTATTCCAATCTCTACGGTACGCTCTTTGACGGTCACCATCATGATGTTGCTTACACCTATGCATCCTGCCAGAAGGGTTCCTATGCCTACCAGCCAGATCAGGAAGTTCAGGCCGCGGAACAGGTTATCCACAATCATGAATATCTGTTCTGTGTTGAGTATCTGCATGGCCTCGGTATCCTCAGGGTCAAAGTTGTGCTGGCGGGCAATCACGCGGCGTACGCGGTCCTCAAGTGAAGACATCCTGATGCCGGACTTGCCGCTTACGCAGATTATGTCAACATCATTACCTCTGTTATAGAGGGTCGATGCCAGCGTGGCGGGAATCATCAGCGAGTAACTGGCGCTGCTGTTGATGCTTATGTTGTTGGTGTTGTAGTCAACTCCAATCACCTGCAGGTAGATGTCACCCATCTTGATGAACTTGCCGCAGGGGTCACCGCCCTCGGGGAAGAGTTCCTTATAGATACGCTTGCCTATGACGCAGACCTTGCGCTGCATCTGCAGGTCGGTCTCGTTAAGGTAACGTCCGTAGCGCAGTTGGGGAATCTCTATCTTGCAGTAGTCAGCATTGACGCCCTTGATTCCGGCGTTGCAGGACTTGTCACCGTACTCGACGGAGTTGCTCCAGCCGCTGATCATGGGTGATACAACCTCCAGTTCGGGGAACATCATCTTGAGGCGGTCTATGTCGGTACGGTTAAGGTTCCAGTATCGGCCCTCGGGGAGTCCTTTGTAGGGCTTTGAGGTGTTTGACGAGATCAGGATCATGGTGTTTGACGCAAAACCGTTAAAGTTCTGCTCAAGCATCTCCTTGATGCCCTGTCCGCCGCCAATCATAAAGAGCAGCATGAACAGTCCCCAGAATACTCCGAATCCGGTAAGTATGGTACGGCGACGGTTACGGGTAAGTGAATCGGCCGTCTCGCGGAAAGAATCTATATCAAATCTCATAATCAGTCTGCTCTTAATGCTTCAATGGGTCTTACGCGTGCGGCTTTCATGGCGGGGAACAGTCCTGCAACTGTACCGGCCACTACCAGAAGCACGGTTGATTTTATGGCTTCACTCATTCCGACGGTGGGGTTGATCAGAAGGCGTATGTTCTGTCCGAACACATCCATTGACTCCTGTCCGACTGTCTGGTCCATGACGAAGCAGGCTATCAGGCCAAGTACCATTCCTATGTAACCGAAGAAGGCGGTTATGGCCACACTCTCGGCAATTATCAGTTTGGTTATGCCCCAGGGTTTGGCGCCGATAGCCTTGCGGATGCCGAACTCATGCGTGCGCTCCTTAACCGTGATAAGCATGATGTTGCTCACACCGACCACTCCACCCAGCAGAGTGAACAGGCCTATTATCCAAAGTCCTGTGTTGAGTATGCTTCGGCCCTGGTTCATCTGCATGTTCTGGGTGAACTGGTTGTATATGTAATATGAACTCTCATCGTCAAGGGCTGCGTCATGACGGCTGTTGAGTATCTGGTGTATGCGGTGCTCAAAGGCTTCGTTCTCGGCCTCGGTCTCAAGTCCGTTAAAGGTGAATGAGATCTCATCCAGGTCATTGGTGTTCATGCCGAATATGGCCTTGGCGGTGGTGTAGGGTATATAAAGGTCGCGGTCATTGCGGTTTTCAAAGGCATGACGCACGCCTACGATGGTGAATACCAGATTGCCCACCCTGAGTTTCTTGCCCAGCAGTTTCTCATAGTCGGTCTTGCCCTCAAGCAGGTTCTTGGCGTACATATGTGTCACAACAACCACCTTGCGTTTATCGGCAATGTCCAGGTTGTTGATGAATCGGCCGGCCAGAACGTCTATGTGGTTCATCGTGGCATGTCCGGGGAATGTTCCTGTGATGGACATGTCCTGGATGTTCTTTTTCTTATATGTGGTGGTAAAGCCGCTGCGTGATACAGTAGTGGTTACCTGGTCAATTACCTCGGGGAACTGGCGTGCGATGAATACCATGTCCTGCTCGTTCAGGCGCATCCATCGGCCCTCCTTATATCCTTTATAGGGCTTGGAGGTCACGCTGGGGTATATGGTCATGGTGTTGGAGGCGTAGCCCTCGCTGTCCTGGTTAAAGGAGTTCATCAGTCCGTTGCCGGCACCCAGCAGCACAATGATCATGAAGATTCCCCATGCTACCGAGAATCCGGTCAGGCTGGTGCGCAGCTTGTTGCGGCGGACGCTCTCCCATATTTCTGTTATCAGGTCGTGCATGGTTACTTCATTATTGTGGTTGTACCGAATGCTGATGCGTTGTGCTGCAGGTTATCCTCAATCTGGCCGATGATACCGTCCTTGATGTGGATGATGCGGTTGGTGCAGTTGGCTACGCCGCTCTCATGGGTTACCACTACGATGGTGATGCCCTCTTCACGGTTCAGGCGGCTGAGGAGTTCCATAACCTCGACCGATGTCTTGGAATCAAGGGCTCCGGTGGGCTCATCGGCCAGGATGATCTCAGGCTTGGTGATGAGCGCGCGGGCTATTGCCACGCGCTGCTTCTGACCGCCGGACATTTCGTTGGGGTAGTGGGTTGCCCAGTCTTTCAGGCCCAGACGGTCCAGATATTCCATGGCCATCTGATGACGCTGCTTGCGTCCTACGCCCTGATAGAACAGAGGCAACTCCACATTCTCAACGGCTGTTTTGAAGGAGATGAGATTGAATGACTGGAATATGAATCCAATCATACGGTTGCGGTAATCGGCAGCCTGACGCTCAGTAAGGTTCTTGATCAGTTTGCCGTTAAGGTGATATTCACCGGTATCATAGTTGTCAAGTATACCAAGTATATTAAGGAGAGTTGACTTACCTGAGCCGGATGCACCCATGATGGATACAAACTCGCCGCGCTCTATGCCAAGGTTGATGCCTTTGAGTACGTGCAGAGGCTGTGCACCCGTGTAAGTCTTGTTGATGTCTTTGAGATCTATGAGCATATTCTGAACTATTGTTTTTGACCGTTGTTTAGTGTCTTAGTCTATTAGTACACTGCAAAAGTACATTGTTGCTTTGAAACTGCAATGGACTAAAGGAGAGATTAACATTATTTTTACATTTCTGTCTACGTATAAGACACCCGACTGACGCATTTACTACGGGATTGTTAGTGCGAAATGCTGTTTTTCCGGTTTTTTTAAGTTACCTTTACAAACCGATAAGGGCTATTCACGTTTATTTATGAAAACCAGGTCTGTTCTAAAGATACTTACGATAAGCCTTCTGATGCTGTGCAGCTGTAAGGATGAGAAGCCGCAGTACGGGGCTCCCATCAGCCTTAGGGTTACCGGTGTTATGGGCAGACCGGATCTGGACGCGGGCTTGAAACTGGGTCTGTTCGTGGATGAGCCGGTAAAGGCCGACAATGTCCCCCTCACGGTTCAGCAGAACGGCGTGGTTGTGGCGGACGGTGACCTGAAATGGATGTTCAACCAGACACAGTCATCGCGTTTCTTTATATATGCTCCCTATGATCCGTCTTTCTCGGGGCAGGAGATCGTTACATTCAACGCTCCCCAGGACCAGAGTACGGAAGACAAGCTGCTTGAGGGTAACCTCCTGACGGCTATCTCATCGGGCAGTCCTAAGGATCAGGCCGTAAACCTGAAACTCAAGCATGCCATGACTGCCATGAACGTATCGTTCGATAACCGTTCGGGTTACCGGATTGATTCTATCTCGGTAGGCGGATTCATGACCGAGGGTTCGCTGAACCTGCTGACCGGAACGCTGACTGCAACCGGGGGCAAGGCCCGGATAACCCCGTTGCGTTCATCTGCTGATGAAAACTCTTTCAGTTTCATATACATTCCGCAGAATACGACTCCGGTATTCAGGGTGTTTCTGTCATCGGGCAAGGCCATCGTATTTACGTTTAACAAGGATTGTCACGAGTACCCTGGAAGCATCATCAAGATGCAGCTCCAGATTGACGAATCAACTCCTTCGGCCAATATGCTTGCGCTGAACGGTGTGAATCTCACCCAATGGACCGATAACGGCGTTCCGGCATTCACCGAACTCCCCGCATACATCAATCTGGACGGTCTTAAGAATGTGGAGCCGGATATGGATCGTGACGGTTTCTTTTCGGCCTATCTTAATAAGGTGACGGTGACTGCGGTTGACAGGACTTCGGCCGATGTACTGGGACTGATTTTGGAGGATTCAACCAAAGCCATTCACGTGTGGGCCGACAATGATTCGCCTCTGACCGAGGGTAACACCATTGTGGGACCGGTATTGGGTCTTATGAACAAGACCGATGAGGGTGAGGTGAACATATCTCATTTCTACACATCATACGCTACTGTCAGAAAGACCGATGAACTGCCTCTGACCGTGGGCACATTCAGGGACGTCTCACGCACTCCGGCCCAATGGGAATACCGCAGGATGCTGTTCAAGGGTGTGACACTTCAGGCGGCATTCAGAAATGACCGTGCCGTATTCGCCCAGAACGGAACGCGCATGAGTGTGATATGCCCCGGCATTGACATTCAGCTGGCTCAGGGCGCCCGAGGCAATCTGATAGGATTCCCGGTAATCTCAGGAACGGATATAATGATCATGGTCTATGACCAGAGCGTGTTCAACCTGTTTTCAAAAGAGGTGGTGAACAACGCCCTGACAAATGAAACGGTATTCGGACTCTATGACATGTCCATGCGCGACACCGCGCTTTATGCAATGACCGGAACCGACAGGGAACTGCAGTATTCGTCAAGGAGGATGAAGGCGGGACTTTTCATGCAGGTGGCCGATACCCATAACGGTGAGGCGCACGTATTCCTTGTTTATGACTGCCCCGAAGAACCGCTGGTGGGACACGAATACACAGTGGCGTTCAACGCTACGGGTAACTCGCAGAAGAAAAGTTTCACCGTGATGATGGAGTGTATCAAGAGTGAAGATAACAGAGCCTGGCTCATTGACAGGCAGAATGATTACGGTTTGGTGATAGCGCTATGAGAAGGATACTGACTTTGGCTATGATGCTGGTCTGGGCCGTAGCGGTCCGGGCTGAATTTGTACGTCCTGACGTGGCTGCCAGATATGCCCGTGATGTTCTGGGCATGAAGCAGACTCCTGCAGCGCAGAACCGTGCCGCCTCCCGAGACGCTCAGAGCGATCCCCAATACTACATATTCAACAACCCCGACGGCGGATGGGTGATAATTGCGGCCGATGACCGCGTGAACCCCGTGATAGGTTATTCAAATGAAGGGTCATTCCCGACTGCCGGAATGCCGGATAACCTGAAATGGTGGATGGACGGCGTGGCCGCCACGATTGATGCCGTGCGTGAAGAGGGAGACAAGGTGACTGCCAGGCCGGAGTGGAGATCACCCAAGGCCGGAGCCCCGGATGCACAGAAGGTGGAACTGACGACTGCCCGATGGGATCAGAGGGAGCCGTTCAACAACCTCTGTCCCATAGTTACCGGCGAGAACGTACGTTCCGTTACGGGTTGCGTGGCTACGTCAATGGCCATCATCATGCGCTACCACCGTTGGCCGGCAAAGGGAAAGGGGGTAATTGGAGGCTATACCACTGAGACGGCGAATACATATATCCCTGCTTACTCTATTGATGACCATGAGTATATCTGGAATTATATGCCTATGAACAACAGCATAGGAGCTGATTGGTCAGCGGAACAGAAGCACCAGGTTGCGCAACTGATGCATGACTGCGGTGTCTCGGTACAAATGGACTATTCATCCGAATCGTCCGGTACTGCGAGCGGCAACATGCTCAAGGCAATTCAGGAGAATATGTCATATTCGGAGGCATCGGCCCTGATAAGCAGGGCTTCATACAATCTTGACGAGTGGTATTCATTGATCAAGAATGAAATAGATGCAGGACGCGTGGTTTATTATGCGGGTGAGGGTGACGGCGGAGGCCATGCCTTTGTCTGTGACGGATATGACACTGACGGTTCCAAACTGAAAATCAACTGGGGATGGGGAGGTACGTACAACGGTTTCTATACCCTGGATCTGGCCATTTCTGCGGCTAACCTGGGTTTCGCCAGGAGTCAGGAGGCGATTATCGGCCTGGCTCCCGATACGGCAAATGTGGAACTGGACGGTGTGGTACCACTGGTTTGTCTTGATGAACAGGGATTCTATGGCATCAGCCCAGTCGAAAGAGTTAACATAACCAACGGATCGGACCTTAAGTTCTCGGTGGGCTGGCTGTGCAATAACAGTACAAAGGACATCAACGCCGAATTCAAGATATGCCTTGAGGATAAAGACGGCAACCTGCGCCAGGAAGGCTGGACGCTGCATAAGGTCATACCCGCATGGAACGGTTACATGTACGTTGAAGAGACCATTTCCGGAAGGCTGGCAGTTACTCCGGACCTGACAGACCGGTTCAAGCTTTACATGAAGGATGCCGCCGGCAAATGGGTGCCCATGCGCGGCAATCATGACATCCTGCCCGACCGGGACGGCATCATGTGCGGAGTGACTTATGATCCGCTGATCATCGTACCTGACGGATGTTCGGCGGGACAGGAGATTGAGTTGTCGCTCACGCTGGGCATTACTCCGGTTACATCGGTTAAATGGAGCGTGAACGGAGTGGAACTTACCGGAAACAGGGCGGTGCTTTCACAGGGCAGTAATGAGATCCGTGCCGATGTAAAATATCTGGATTCATCCACAGGATATATATGCCGCACGCTGACAGTCGAATAATTTTGGCCGAAAGCGTTTTTTTTGCGTAATTTGCGTTGCTTTTTGAAAGAGGAACAATTATACATTACAAATATCTGCTTATGAAAAGAATCTCGGGCATCATTGCCTTGGCTGCAGCAGCGCTGATGCTGTCATGCGGCGGTGGAAAGTATGAGTATCCTTTCCAGAATCCCAAACTTAAAGTTGACAAGCGAGTTGATAACCTGATGTCTCTGCTTACCCCGGAGGAGAAGGTCGGACTTATCATGAACAAGTCTGTATCAGTTGACCGTCTGGGCATACCGTCATACAACTGGTGGTCAGAGGCCTGCCATGGCGTACGTCAGGGTGGTTACACAGTATTCCCGCAGCCTATAGGTATGGGTGCTTCATTCAACGAGCAGTTGGTTTATGACGTATTCTCAGCAGTATCTGATGAAGCACGTGCCAACTGGAACCGTTCAGACCACAACATCTTTAATGTACAGATGGGTGCCAACCACGTTCCCGGCAACCCTGAACTTACATTCTGGTGCCCCAATGTCAACATCTTCCGTGATCCCCGCTGGGGCCGCGGTCAGGAGGCTTACGGTGAGGATCCTTACCACATGAGCGTTCTTGGCGTTGCCAACGTAAAGGGTATGCAGGGTGATGACAAGAAGTACTACAAGACTCATGCATGCGCAAAGCACTATGCAGTTCACAGCGGTCCTGAGTCACAGCGTCACCGCTATGATGCAGTGGTTTCAATGCGTGACCTGTGGGAGACCTACCTGCCCGCCTTCAAGGCTCTGGTACAGGAGGGTAACGTACAGGAGGTTATGTGCGCATACAACCGCTACGAGGGTGAGCCCTGCTGCAGCAGTGAGCGTCTGCTTATCAATATCCTCCGTGAGAAGTGGGGATATAAGGCAATCGTTCTGACTGACTGCGATGCCATCAATAACTTCTATAACAAGAACCAGCACGGTACTCATCCCGATCAGGAGAGTGCTACAATCGATGCCGTCCTGAGCGGTACTGATCTTGAGTGCGGACGTACATTCCAGGCTCTGGTCGGCGCTATCGAGGAGGGTAAGATCAACGAGTCAGACATTGACGTTGCTCTGCGCCGCGTCCTGAAGGGCCGCTTTGAATTAGGTATGTTCGATCCCGCCGAGATGCTGCCTTGGGCTAATTTCGGTGAGGACGTTATCAGCAGTGAGAAGAATGACCAGCTGGCAGTCGAGGCTGCACGCCAGTCAATGGTACTGCTTAAGAACAACGGTATCCTGCCTCTCAGCAAGAACATCAAGAAGCTGGCTGTTGTAGGTCCTAATGCCGATGACCGCAGCATGATGAACGGTGAGTACGGCGGCAGCCCCACTGAGGAGCACACACGCTCTCTGCTGGACGGAATCAAGAAGTTCTTCCCCAACACCGAGATCGTTTATGACCGCGCTTGCGAGATCCGCAACGAGTACTACACAACATACTACACTCAGGATATCAACGGCGGTAAGGGCCTGAAGGGTGAGTTCTGGAAGAACACCGAGTTCAAGGGTGCTCCTGCCGTTACAGGTAACTACACTGAGGTTAACTTCAGCAACTTCGGTGCTTACAACTTTGTAGAGGGTCTGGATCAGAGCGACAACATTTCAGCACGTCTTACCGGTAAGATGGTTGCTCCGTTTACAGGTGACATGAGCTATAATATCAGCTCAGACAATGGCTACAAGCTCTATGTAAACGGTCGTCTGGTTGAGGAGGCTAAGGCTTCTCAGGGCGGTCGTGGCGGATTCGGCGGATTCGGTGGCTTTGGCGGCGGCTTCGGTGGCTTTGGCGGTCGCGGCGGAATGCAGCAGATGAAGTCATTCAAGGTTACAAAGGGTCAGACCTATGATATCAAGATTGAGTATACTCACGCTACCGGTCAGTTTGCACGTCTGAACGCTCAGTTCTGTGTACAGAAGATCGCAGAGTTTGAGGATCTGGGTAAGAAGCTGGTTGCTGACAATGTTGACGCCATCATTATCATCGGCGGTATCACTCCTTCTATGGAGGGTGAGGGCGGCGATAAGCCCGACATCGAGATCCCCGCTGTTCAGCAGCGTCTTATCCGTGCCATGCACGCTACCGGCAAGCCCGTCATCTTTGTTGACTGCGCAGGCTCATGCATGGGATTCGGCTCACTTGAGGATCAGTTCGATGCCCTTATCCAGGCATGGTATCCCGGTCAGGGTGGTGCCCAGGCTCTTGCAGAGATCCTGAACGGTGACTGCAACCCCAGCGCCAAACTGCCTGTTACATTCTACAAGTCAACAGATCAGCTCCCCGAGTTCACTGACTACTCAATGGAGAACCGCACATACCGTTACTTCCGTGGCGAGCCTCTCTATCCGTTCGGTTACGGTCTGAGCTACACCACATACAAGTATGGTCAGGCTACCATCTCAAAGAACTCAATGAAGAAGAACGGCAGCGTTACCCTGACTATTCCTGTTACCAACACCGGTGACCGTGAGGGTACTGAGATCGTACAGGTTTACGTTAAGAGCCTTGACAATCCGGCTGCTCCCATCAAGGGTCTGCAGGGATTCCAGCGCGTGACTCTTAAGGCAGGTGAGACCGGCAACGCCGTTATCACCCTGACCGGCAAGTCATTCCAGTACTATGATGAGAAGATTGACGAGGTTTCTACCTTCAGCGGCCACTACAAGCTGCTCTACGGCTCATCATCAGATGACAAGGATCTGCAGTCAATCGACTTCGAGGTTCTCTAAGATTTTTATCTAAAAAAAACGGCTCTTGGGTATCCAAGAGCCGTTTTTTTATGCTATATTCGCATATCGGCGGTCGGGAAAATGCCCCGAGCACCTAATTATTACCAATAGTCCTTAAATGATTGAAGTCCTTAAGTTATTGAGGTCGTTCACTTTATGTGTGTGCATGCTGCTTCTGGCAAATGTCAGATGCTACGGTCAGTCGTTTAGGACCGATACAATCGGATTCAGTGTTTTCTTTAAGCAGGGACGTTCAGAGATAGATATGAACTATCGCGGGAACGGCTCAAACCTTTTGTCTTTTGCCGATACCATCACCGCTCTTGACCAGGATCCTCTGGCCAATGTAAAGTACGTTTACGTGGAGGGTGCCGCATCGCCCGAGGGTGCATCGGACTACAATCAGAGACTGTCGGAGCGCCGTACCCAGAGCATCAGAGAGTGGCTGATACAGAATACCACGCTGGATATCGGACAGATCCGCACTCAGGGCAAAGGTGTGGATTGGGATGGTCTTGCTGCCATTGTGAGCCAAACCGATTGGGAGTACAGTGACACCATAACAAGCATAATCACTAACACCCCTCTGTGGATCACACGCGGCGGTAAGGTGGTTGACGGCCGAAAGAAACGCCTGATGGAACTGGATGGCGGCAAGCCTTGGCGCTGGATGCTTGACAGCATCTATCCTGAACTCCGCCAGGGTGGGGCCGATGTCAAATGCTACGTGGTAAGAGTTCCTGATCCTCAGGTTTTCAGGGATACTGTTACCGTTACGGTAAACACCACAGACACTGTCTATCTGGGTGAGCCCGAGGATCCGCGTGAGGTTCGGGAGCCCATATTTGCGGTTCGCACTAACCTGATACTGCCTCTTATGAATATAGGTGTGGAGGTTCCCATCGGCAACCGTTGGTCAGTGGGTGCTGACTGGTATTATACCTGGGCGTGGCGCAAGTGGTTCAAGGAGCTGAACATGACCAACTGCCTGCAGTTGCTGGGCGGCGGTCTGGATGTACGCTACTGGTTCGGCAGCCGTCATACGCCTGAGGTCCGGAACCGTCAGAACCGTCTTTGGGGTCATGCGGTGGGCGCATATGTCTATGGCGGCTACTATGACTTTGAGTATGACTTCAAGGGTTATCAGGGCGAGTTCAGCAACATCGGCCTTGATTATATGTATTCGGCCCGTCTGGGCAAGCGTTACGGCCTGAGGATGGAACTGTCATTGGGCATCGGCTATATTCATAGCAAGGCGCGTGAGTACAATGTATATACTGCCGGCGGAAATGCGTTCCGTACGGGTGTGGTCAAGAATGTGAACTGGATCGGTCCCACCAAGGCCACAATCTCACTGGTGGTTCCCATTAACCGTAGAGTGACTTATGAGCATGAAGAGATTCAGTAAAAACATATTGATGGTGCTTGTGGGTCTGCTTGCGGTGGGCTCCTGCAGGCGTGTGCCTCTGTATGACTCATCGTCACACATTGTTCTTGAACTGCAACTCAAGCTGAATCAGGACCTGACGGTGTCCGATACCGTTGACCTGAACAGTTACCCGCAATATTACGAGAAGGTGCACCTTAAGTCTCCTGAGCGTCTGGCTGCCTGCTTCTATGATGTGAATACGCACCAGATGGTGGCTAAGGAGTATGTGGGTCCCACGGGCGGTTACATTACATCGGTTCCTTCCGGCACATATGACATTCTGGTCTATGAGCTGGGTACGATTGTGACTCAGGTTGACAACAACGATATGCGCGGCCAGATCAAGGCCCGGACGGACGATATCACCCAGAGCGTATCGACCCGTTTCCTGAGCAAGGCCTCTAAGGCCGATAACAACACGGACCTTGTGATATCGGAGCCGGACCATCTGATGGTGGCTCGTCTGTCGGGGGTGTTCATCCCGGATCATGCCGATATTGACGATACTTATGTGATTCATGCGGATGGTCAGTCATCGGTCGAAACTTACAGTTTCATTGTGCGTAACGTGAAGGGATTTGAGCAGGTGCGTTCAGTGCAGGCGCTGGTGACCGGTCAGGCCCAGTCCAAGTTCCTGTGGGACGGACATAATCCTACGGCTTCTGTAAATCTGCTTACAAGTGCGGTGATTGACAAGGGGCTGAAGTGTTTTTACGGCGTGTATAATACGTTCGGTCAGATAGGCGGCAAGGTTTATCTGAATTTCCTGGTTACCACCATAAACGGTAATGAGGAGGTGTTCCCGGTTGACGTTACCGATGAGATAGATAATCCTGACAATGTGATTGTTGTGGACAGTCTGGTTATTCCGCCCATGGGTGACAGCCCGCACGGCGGTTATGATCCTAAGGTCACTGACTGGGACGATGAGGTGATAGATGTTCCGATTCAGTAAATAAGAAACAAACAACTATAAATTAATAACCTAAAACCAAAGGACAATGAAAAAGATTTATCTTTCAGTTTTGGTCGCAGCAGTAGCAGTTACTGCTTGTGACAAATCAGAGACTATTAATGTGGAGAACGGTAAGCAGCAGGAGATTGCTTTCTCTCCGATCAGCATGCCGGCTACTAAGGCTCCTATTGCATCAACGACTTTCCCTGATGACAACACAATTTTTGTTTCAGCTTCAAACAACAAGGCTGAGTTCTTCTCAGGCAAGACTTTCAAGAAGTCAGGTGCTGTTTGGAAAAACTATGATAACGGTGCCGGCGATTTCTCTCCCATATACTGGCCTCTGGGCGGTACAGGTAGTTTTGACTTCCTTGCATACAGTACCACACTTGCCGCAACTGCAGTATGGGGTGACGGCGGCGTTCCTAATGATGTAGCCGGTAAGGTAGTTATAACTTATCCCGACAACTACGGAACAGCCGGTGTCACAACAAAAACACAAGATGACCTGCTTTATGCAACTACTTCATCATCATCACGCAGTACAGCTCTGCCGATTGACTTTAAGCACGCTCTTGCATGGGTGAACTTCATGGTCAAGTCAAACATTCCTGTCAACATCACCAAAATAGAGTTGGTAAACGTATACACTGACGGTAAGTTTACCATTGACCAGACTCAGAATACTCCTGTTACTTCATGGGATTTCTCAGCTACTACAGCCGGTGACAAAGCTATCCTGAACTATGTTGATGAGTCAACTGCCAATACCGAAGCAGGCGTTAACATAGACGGAACCGTCAAAGTGATTAATACCGACTATGCGTTTGGTGACATGGGTATCCTGCTTCCCGCTCAGCCCATTCCTAACTTCAAGATTACATATGATCTTGGCAGCGGTGCTCTTGAGTATATCGTAAACCAGCCCCGTGGTACATGGGAGAACGGTAAGAAATACACTTACAAGATTGCCATCACATTCAACGAGATCACTCTGGCTCCCACTGTTACAATATATGATACAGTGACCGGAATGCCTATCAATCTCTGATTAAGTTGAAAGCAAGAGCATACATAGAGACCCTGCTGATGGGATGCGCCCTGTTGGGCGTATCCTGCAGCGGCGATAAGGTGAGCACTGTCAGCCAGGACGAGATAACACTTGCCCCGGCTACTGAGCCCGTTACCCGTGCCGCAATCACAGGGACCGATATGCCCGACGGTTTCCACATCTGGCTATCCACTTATCTTTCGGACGTGACCAGTCCTGCCAACAACCGAAACTACTTTACGAATGTTGAGTATGCCAAGGACGGCAGTGAGTGGAAATCGGCCACACCATATTATTGGCCTCTGCAGGGAACGCTTGATTTTCTGGGTATTGCAACAGACCCGGCGTTGGGCATTACCTGTACCTGGAATGCGGCCAGGAATGCCAGTAGGGTGGATGTTGACGTGCCTGATACCTATGCGTCGCAGACCGAGGTTCTCTATGCTGCTTCTTACCCGCTGGCAGGTGTTCATGCGAGCGTGCCCATGTCATATTATCACAGTCAGGCTTTGCTGTCATTCAAGTGTCGTGCAAGTACCCTGAATCTGATAAAGGTGACGGGCATTACAATCCACGATGTCTATACTGACGGCACTCTTACCGTCAGGACCGACGGTCCGTTGGTTGCCGAGTGGGATTTCAGTGCATCGACGGCAAATGACCGGGCTGTTCCCAAGCCTGCGGTTGACTATGAACTGGAGCCGGGAGACACTTTCCTGCCTTTTGCCAGTGAGCTGCTGCTGCCGGAACAGTTGAACAAAACGTTCACGGTCAGTTTCAAGCAGCGGGCCAACACCGGCATAGCATGGGATTCGGACCTGGTGGTGGAGCAGACATACACGTTTGATGATGTGTTCCGCCTGTGGCACATGGGTAAGAAATACACCTACAACATTGATTTCACCCTTACGGGCATAACCGTTACGCCCTCTATTGAGGATTGGATTTTGTAATATGAAGATCAAAGGGTTGGTAAATATAGTTCTGGCGCTGTGTGTGGCATCATGCGGCAGTAACCAAAGGCCGGGGATTGACTACAGCACTTACAATCCCGAGCCCGATACCTGCAGCCCACTCATTGTGAATGTGGGCTTGGAGGCGGCTACCCGTGCTACCGATGTCCTGACGATGGTGAATCTTACGGACTTTGACGTATCGGCCATCTGGAACTATAACGCTTTGCCTGAGAACAAATGGTACATGAAACAGCAAAAGGTTACCAAACCGTCTACGGAGTGGGTCACAACGCCCATGTCTTACTGGACCGTTACGGGTAATCTGAGTTTCTTTATGTACGCTCCTTCGGCCAGCACGGTTGACGGAATTACTCCCATCTATTCTAGTACGGGAATGCCGGGCATCAGTTATACTCCCAACCCTGACAACATCAGTGATATGCCGGACCTTTGTATGGCCCGCCCCGTGCTGAACTCCACCAAGGAGATAGGCTCAGTGCCGGCGGTGTTCCACCATACGCTTACCCAGATCTGGTTTGACATGAACTATGAGGGTACGCCTCCGTCGGGCTATTCGGTCAAGGTTGAGAACATAAAACTGCGCAATATAGTAGGTACGCGTACCGCTACTTATACAACCGTTCCGCCCTATTTTGAATGGAGTGGGGGTTCGGCCGATACGGATTACGAGCTGAAACTCTCATCGAGCCATCTGCGTGACATGTACCTGGCACTCAAACCGGCCCCTGAGGAGCCCATCCAGAACAGTATGGGACGTCTCTATCTGATTCCGCAGACGCTGGATCCATCGGCCTGCATTGAGATTACCTACAGTTTCTTTGATACCGCTCCTGACCCCGATGTCCGCAAGGCTACATTTACCAAGTCCGTCAACATTCCGTCGCCGTCAGTCTGGCCGGCCAACCGCACAATCCGCTATAAGATTACGGTCGATGTGGGTTTATCGTCGCCTGTAGCGCTTACGGGTTGTACCATCGATGACTGGACTGAATCGGGCAGCATACACACTGAAATTGAATTTGACTGATATGAGGTATATAACCAAGACACTGATATTGCTGTTCTCTCTGACTCTGGCGTGCTGCACGGAGCATGGGCCGATAGAGTTTGAGCCGTATCCTTGGGTACCGCCCACTGACGCCCCGGGGACAAAGTTTGCCATTGAGGGCACTCAGTTTGTCAAGGACCAGACGCTGGGACTGTACATATGCAAGCATGAGGACCAGGCAAACAATCCCGGAAGCCTGCAGTTTGAGGAGCACAACAAGGGTTACAACAACGTCAAGGTTACCTATACCGGAACAACTTGGACGTTTTACAACTCAGTCCTCAAGGAGCAGCTGTCAAGCCTTTACATATCAACCAATGATGAGGATGTGAATGCCGATGTCTACGCATACGCACCGTACGTTGAAGAGGCTGTCAGCCCCAGGGAGATTCCTTTTGACATACGTGACAACAGGGATCTTATGTATGTGACTCAGAACGCCAGCCCCACCGTAAACAAGGATATGCCGCCCAGCAGTGTGGAGAGTGACCTGACCATGAGTTTCCGTCATGTGATGGCCAAACTGGAATTCAGGTGCCGCATCATGAATACCGGGCCCAACAGCGCTCATGCGGTTGATTCAATTGTGATCAGGAAGGCCGGCAGCAAGACTACCGAGCTGTATCGGACCGGCGTGTTCAACGCAATGACAGGTGAGATTACGCATGACTCTACGGCCGATAGCATCGGCTTCAGAAATCTTTTCTTCAGTCCTACACCCAACAACGGACTGATAGATGCAACTACTCCCAAGAGTTATACGGTCATGCTCTATCCGGTTGAGTATGCGGCCGACGGTGATTTTGAAGCCATTCTGGTGATAGACGGATTCCGCAAGACCATAAACATAACAAGGGATAATCTCAAGCATACTGATGACTCTTACGGCTTGCGGGCCGGTTATGAGTACGTGTTCAATATCCGTATAGACAATTACATCCATCTGGATGGCGTGACCATTAAGGATGATTGGGAAACCGGAAGTTATGAGGATGAGATTTAGGCTTATGAAAATAAGGACAACGATATTATTATCCGTATTGACTGCTGTTACAGCTGCCTGTAGCCGTAGCGGATCTGATGCTCCTCAGGATTTTGAGCCTGTTGAACTGCAGATATCCATGGGCACCAAGGCCGGATCACCCGGTGACGTGACATATCGCACGGTACTGTTCGGGTATGATGCCGTTTACAGTCATTACAGCGTTTACCTTTTTAACGGGTCATACCGTGCCAAGGACGCCAAGGAGTGGATGACTCCCTGCCAGGTCAACAACACCACGGGTGAGTGGATAGCCGATGGCAGCGCATACGGACTCAGGGCCTCACAGAACGGAACCTACCGTCTCAGCATAGTATCACCTGCGGTACAGCCCGACTGGCTGGTATACGGAGGTCTTGGAGGTACTGCTTCAAGATGGGGATATCACCTTAGCCGTACAGGAGCGGGTCTTAAGATAAGTCATCCGGTAAATGTTACGGTGGCCGGAAACCACCTGAACCGCAAGTTCGTTTATCAGGCAAATGCCAGTGAACTTATTGACCGCCGCGCAAAGGTTACCGTTAAGATGGTGTGCGGCGAGGATCTGGCATCGGTCCATGTGAACAAGGTTATGCTTAAGAACATCTACACGGATGCCTGTTATGATTTTGGTACGGACAGCCTGTTTGAATTTACCCTTGACGCTACGGGTGAGGTGCTGCATGACAGCGGCGATCCAGAGATTGAACTGCTGCACGGTGAGGCGGCAACTACGGTATGTTCTGATTTCAACCTTTTTGCCCTTGACTACAACCGCATAGATGCCGATTATCATTTCATTTATGATGTGCCGCAACTGGAAGTGACTATGGGTGAGGGCGTTGTGCTTGTGCCGTTCCACTATCTGCTCAAGCCGCAGTACTCCTATACATACACCCTTTCAGTCAATTCGGCATTCATAAAGATGTCAATTACGGTACAGCCCTGGAACGATGCATCGGGCGATCAGGATGAAACGGTAGGCGCTCCGGTAAGTGAGACCGTTACGTTCGATGCCGGCACCTGGGATACGGTTGACGGAGGCACAGGCGAGATATAATTGGATATGAAGAGAGGAATTAAAATATTGATAATAGCCGCTGTAACGGTTCTGATGACCGCTTGCAGTGATGACCGCATAATGGATTATTCCCTGCAGGAGAGTAAACCTGTAAACGTGCATCTGGCGCTGAATGTGGTGCCTATGACGGGAGATGTGATCCAGACCCGCAGCGCTCATATTGATGAGGCAACCCAGGAGGACAGCGAGATTCACAACCTCTGGGTGCTCCAGTTCCGCGGAACCACAGCCGCCGATTCGCTGCGTGAGGCACGCTACTACAGCTCATATGATCCCACGCAGATGTTCAAACTGATAGCGTCATCGGTCCCCAACAGTGTGGTTATAGTGGCAAACACGTTTGACAGTCTGATAGCCTTCAGCCATTGTGCCGATATGGCCGAGTTCATTGAGTCATACCGAACGGTCAGCGAGGAGAGGAACCTGGATTCAATTGTGGCCGGCAAACATTGTGCGCTCATGAGTGCATATCAGGACGTTACGCTTAATGAGGCCGGTCTGACGCTGAATTTCAATCTGTTGCGTACCATCTGCAAGGTTGACGTAACCATCACCAATACAACCAAGGAGACTGAGGCCAGGGATGTTGACATAAAGAGCGTGACGGTATGCAACGTGCCCTCCAGGTCATTCTTCTTTAACAGCTATTCGCTGCCCAGCCGTTTCCCCGCCAAGTTTGACGGTGACCGCATAGACTATCCTGCTATGGATTGGACCGACGGAACCCGCCTGGGCAGTGATGAGCAGCGCAGTTTCACCTTCTATCTGCCGGTCAACAAGAGCGGAACGGCACCGCTTCCCGGTAACCCTCAACAGCGTAATGCCCATGCGCCCGACGGTGCCACATATCTCTGCATCCTGGGTACTTATGATGACCCCGCGGATCCGTCAATCAAGCGTCCCGTGGAGTACAACATAATGCTGGGCGACAACAATACAGATTACAACCTGCTGCCCAACGGCAAGTACAGTTACGAGATAACCATCGATGATAAGGCCGATGCTCAGACCGACAGCCGTCAGGTGGAGCAGGCACTGGTGGATTTCTGCTCCTGGGAGCATGCCAACAGCTATATCATCAACCCGTCTACGGTAGAGGGTACATGGAAGAATTACCGAATTCCGGTGACCAGGTGCTATGAATTCTGGAACACTTTTGACGGTTACTACAAGGATGCCGACAACGCACTGTTGCCGGGCGGTTACGGCTGGAAGGTTGAGATTATCTGGAGTGAGATGCCCATTACCTACGATACAAACTTCAAGTGGGTAACGGATGAGGGAAACACTTACCGTGATTACTTTGAGTTTGCACTGCCTGATGACTTTGAGCACGGCAATATGCTGATAGGCATAAGACGTTATCTTGATGCGGGACACACCCAGTTGAGCGATCTCATTTGGAGCTGGCATATGTGGGTTACTGATTATGATCCCTATCCGGCACTCAATTATTCGCCCCAGGTGGATAATGCGGGTAATGAACTCCGTTTTGCTTATTCCGTGAAGAACGGTGATGTGCATCGATACAATTTTGCTTCATGGAAGACAGGTGTCTATAAGGACTGCTTTATCATGGACCGTAATCTGGGCATGTTGTCAGTGGGCCCATATGTAAACAAAGGCAAGGGCTTTGTCTACTACCAGTGGGGACGTAAAGACCCGATGGCTCCCAGGCAGACTATTTATAAAGGACCGTCAAATATCGGATACAGTACTATCAGCTCAGGCTCAACAGGATATACTGACAATGTGTTGTATTCCATATCACATCCCAGCGTATATATTTGCAGCCTCAGTCTTTGGGGAACCAACTATTGGCAGAAAATATCGATTTCAGCTAATGTGAGTTTTCCGTGGGGAGACCCAAAGGTAACCGACAGCAGGCAGAAGAGTGTCTATGACCCATGTCCTCCGGGCTGGAGGGTTCCCGCCAGGGATGTACTCAATAACCTGACATACAATTTGTCGAGCATCCTTGTTAACGGTGTGAATTGCGCTTATTATAACCTTACAGATAACATAAGTGCTGTCTTCCCTCAGGGCAACATGTTATGTGATCGTGGCGGTGGTGCTGACTCTCAAAAAGCCCTGTGGTGCACCAACGGCAGCGTTAACTGGAGTAACGGAACCGGAGATCAGAACGCATGTGGACGTCATGTACGTTGCGTTACCGATAAACCATTTGATTGATTAAGGCATGAAGAAATTCAGTTTTTACATATGGTTATTGGTGCCGGTCCTGTGCGCCTGCACGGATACGACTCTTATGAGTGATGTGCAGCGTGAGATTGAAGTATGTCTTAGCTTCAACGCCGTTCAGCCTGGCTCGGCAACCAAGGCATCGATGGATATAACACCTCTGGAGAGCACTCAGGTTCGGAATCTTTGGGTGATGCAGTTTGACGGCACTGCCAGCAGCTCAAAACTTCTGTCGGCAAAATACTATCCTGACTTTACGCCGGGAACCAAGGTCAAGCTGCTGACATCGGACGTAGAGAACTATCTGCTTTTTGTGGCCAATTCAAATGATCCGTCAGTAGATTTCAGTAAATGCCTGACTCTGGATGAGGTAAAGAATCCCAGGTTCCTGATATTGAATGATACACAGGCGGCGGGAGATTATTACTCGGATTGCTACAATATGATAATGAACGGTCACGTACAGACTGTCGTGAACGGAGCATTGCTCTCTCTTGACGTGCCTATGAAACGTAACTCGGTCCGTCTTGATGTAAAGATCTCAAATAATACCGCAAGTACTGAGAATCCCATAACCATTGATTCGGTGGGAGTATGCTCAGGAGTTGCTTTCATGCACTATTATACTGATTATGAGTTGCCTGCAAAATATCCCGCCCAATGTAATAAGAGCGCTGTAGTATATCCGGCAACAGCATGGAGCAGCGGACAGGCAGACGGTCCTGCGCGTCGGTTTACATTTTACTGTCCTGCCAACAAGCGGGGATCGGCCATAACTTCTGACCCTAAACTCAAGTTTACGACATCACCTTTCGGCACTACCTATCTGCAGGTTTATGGCACTGACTCTCAGGGAAGGAGGGTGGCCTACAGGTTTGCTCTTGGAAGTGACCTGGTACAGGACTGTAACCTTCTGCCCAATACTGACTATTCTTATGACATTATCATAAGCAACCCGGGCGATTACGTTACAGACAGCAGGGTGGAAAACCTCTATATGCAGGATTTCACTGAGGCTCCGCTTGCCAACTCGTATATGATTCAGCCGCCCAGCGTGAAGGGCGTGTGGAAATCGGTCCGTATTCCGGTAAGGCGTGTCTATGATTTCTGGAACGGGACCGATGGGTACGAGCGCATTCCCAATAATGCTTTGATTGAGGGCTCGTACGGATGGAAGGCCGAGATAATCCGCAGTACGGTTGAACTGGTTGAGGGCGTGAACTTCAAGTGGATTAAGCGTGAGGGTGCCGATTACCGTGATTACTTTGAGTTTGCAATTGCTGAGGGTGTTGAGGGCAATTTTGTGTTGGGTGTGCACCGTTACACTGATATGGCACACACTCTGCTGGATGATGTGTTCCTGTGGAGCTGGCACATGTGGGTTACAAACTATAATCCCAACGCGACTTTACCTTTACTTACGCCCCAGGTTGACGGCAGCGGACAGGAGGCACGCTATGCCTATGATGTGGAGGGCGGCCAGGTGAACCGCTATTACGGTAACCTGTGGAAAGTGGGCGGCGCGCTTGAGGGCCGTTTCATGATGGACCGTAACCTTGGAGAACTGGCAGTTGACGGAAAAGGACCCACTGATATCCTTCTTTACCAGTTTGGACGTAAGGATCCGTTCCCGTATGTGTCAACCAACTATGGTTCACTTCATAAATTCATTTCCACCTATAACAGGTATTTTGATGAAAGTGAATTTCCGTACAGGACTCAGGCACAGTTGACGGAAAGCAATATTACTGATGTGCTGGCTTATTCTATTTATCATCCTGAGGTGTATGTGGCTTATTTCAGCAATTGGATGATGCAGGATATGAATGCTGATAATGTCTATTACTATACGGCCTATAATTGGAATGATACAAAGTTGGGCGCATTGACTGCAAGCAATTTTACGGCAAAGAGCATATTTGATCCTTGCCCGGCGGGGTGGAGGGTGCCTCCTCAGAACTCAATTGATTTTCCGGCCAATACCACATACAGCTACAATATATATGAATACAAGAGGGTTTTGCCCAACGGTGTGGTTATGAGGTATCCTGTTACCGGAGCCAATAACGGTGTAGCTGAAGGTCATGTAAGGTACAATCCTAACAATACATGGTGTTTGTGGACAAACAGGGCTTCAAACGGAAATAACGGATATACCCTGTTCTCAACCGCTTCTAACAATTACACTCAGTTGAGTAACGCACAAGCCAAAGGCGTAGGCTACCCGGTCCGCTGCGTCTCCTACACCGAACCGTAAAATGACACAGTAGGGACGGTTCCTATTGTGTCATTTCTAGAACGACAATGAGAAAGTTTGGATACATACTGATTTTGATGTTGGCGGTGGCGGGATGCCGCAGGGCTAAGGCTCCTGCTGTCACTGCTGTGGAGTATTATAAGGTGCCGAATGCGCCGACGATGCTTCAGGATGCGGCCGATATCAACAGGTTTTATGCGCAGAACTGGTGGCGGGACTTTGATTTTGCTGACTCGCTGCAGGCGGCTCTTACGGACAGCGCCTATTTCATGACTCTGTTTACTGAGTGGGCCAGGGTGCTGGAGAGCGCGCATGATCTGGGACCGGAGTGCGTGGAGAAGGTGATGTTAAGGGCATCGGCCTCAAAGAAATGTTTTGAGATGTTCGTGAAGGCGGCGCGTGATGTGCTGGCCGATCCCAACTCTGCGCTGCGTGATGATGAACTCTATATGCCGGTGCTCAGGGCCAGGATTGCAAGCCCGTTTACCGATGAGGCTACGCGTGAGCGCTGCAGTTACCGCCTGGGGATTCTGAGCCAGAACCGTCTGGGGCATAAGGCCAATAATATCCGATACACGCTGGCCGATGGGTTTGAGGGTACACTCTACGGGATTAAGGCGGAGTATACGCTTGTGTTCATCAACAATCCGGGGTGCGAGCTGTGCCGGACGGTCAGGGAGGAGATATGTGCATCGGCCCTGCTTACTAATTATATTTCATCGGGCCGTCTTAAGGTGCTGGCCATTTATCCTGATCAGGACCTGGACGAGTGGCTGCGTTACCGCAGTGAGATACCGTCAAATTGGATTAACGGCTACGACAAGGAGTGCGTTATGCGCACCAGCGGCACTTATAACCTTGCAGCAATACCATCACTCTACCTCCTGGACAAAGACAAAACCGTCCTGGTAAAAGACGCCGTATCAATCCCGTTTATCGAATCAGCTATTCGCTGAATGACATTTTGGTTGCGAAATGATTGCATATTGAAATTATTTTTGCATTTTTGCAGAAAATAACTAAATATCATGTCACAATCAGCATTAACAATCAGATTGGATACGGATCTGAAAAACCAGTTCGACACTCTATGTGAAGAATTCGGTATGAGTACGAATACCGCATTCAATATTTATGTCCGGACTGTAGTCCGTGAGAAAAGGATTCCCTTCTCTATTGAATCGTCTTCCAGAAAGGAGGTAATGGAAAATGGCCGACAGGCTTTTTACAGAATGAGACAACAAGTTCAGCAGGCAGGAGTATCAGACCTTAGTCTAGATGAAATCAATGAAGAAATAAAACAATACAGGGAAGGGAAATAATACTATGAAAACACATGCAGTAATCGATACCAATGTAATTATTTCAGCTCTAATATCCACAAAATCTGATTCCGCCACAGTTCAAGTCCTGGATAAACTGTTTGATGAGGAAATAATACCATTGTATAATCCGGAGATACTAAAGGAATATCGGGAGGTAATGAACCGTCCAAAATTCCAGATAGCCCAGTCTGACATAGAATTAGTCATTAAATCCATAACGGAAAGTGGCATTGAAATAGATGCTGTCTATTCGGATGTTGTTCTTACAGATCCGAAAGACCAAGTATTTTACGATATATTCCTGTCTTTCCCTGATTCATATCTGATAACCGGGAATCTGAAACACTTTCCAACCAACGATCATATTGTCAATCCGGCAGGAATGATTAATATAATGACACAATAGGGACAGTGACTTTGTCGAGCTAAACCTTCCCCTATTGTGTCATTTTTGCTGTGTTAACAACTAAAAACTTAGGTTAAAGTTCTGTCGGTTTTAGATTTTTAAGCCGATTATTCTTGCAATAGGGTTCTGGAGGGGCTTTCTTTGCTGTGTCAACTAAAAGATTAGTTAGAACTGATGAAAGCATTGACCGAGAAAGAACAGATGGTAATGAGCGTGCTCTGGGAGCACAGGCATTGCGGCGTTGAGGATGTGATTGAGCATCTTGATGAGCCCAAGCCTGCATACAATACCATCCTTACATTCCTGCGAATCCTGGAGCAGAAGGGATTCATTTCTTACGATGCCCAGGGCAAGAAGCACATCTACTATCCGCTGATAGAAAAAGGTGAGTACACCCGATGGACGCTGACCGATATGAAGGACAAGCTCTTTAACGGCTCCGCCCGATCAATGGTCAATACCTTCATTATGGAATCCGGTCTCTCAGACAAGGATGTACGCGAACTGATAGATATGTTGAACGAACTTGAAACCGTAAAGTCATGATTTACTTAGTTGTATCCGCATTTTCACTGGCATTGATGCTGGTTGTTTACCGCCTGACCCTGAGCCGTACCACATTCCACGGCTTCAACCGCGGTGTGCTGCTTTGCTCACTCGCTCTTGCGGCATTGGTTCCGTTCGTGCATTTCCAGACGGTAAGCGAGAAGGCATCGGCCCCCATCACTCAGATGATGAATGACATTATGGTTTATGCCGATAGCGCCGGTCAGACCAATACCGCACAGGTTGCAGAGGCCGGCAGCGGCATGAGCGTACTCTCCATAATATCACTGGTTTATCTGGCAGGAGTGGTTATCTGCCTGCTCCGGGTTGCCATTGGAATCCTGAGTTCCGAGATCCTGTGTCACCGCCGTTCAAGGGCTTTGTCCGACGGTTCACACCTGGTTATAACAGACCGTAACTATGCACCTTTCAGCTGGCGCAACTACATAGTGATATCAAGAAAGGACTATGAGGCCAATGGAGCGATGATAATAACTCATGAGCAGGCTCATGTCAGACATCATCACTCTTTTGACCTGATTCTTGCCCAGTTGTTCTGTGCATTCCAGTGGTTCAATCCTGCTGCGTGGATGCTCAAGCGCAGCCTTTTGGAAGTCCATGAGTTTGAGGCCGATGCCTCAGTACTTGAGAGTGGATTTGATGAGCGCCGATATCAGATTTGTCTTGTCCGGGCCGCACTGCAGGGCAGCTTTGCGACAACCACAAATAATTTTGCTAATTGTTCAACCAAAAAAAGAATTGTTATGATGAATAGACATTCAACAAATCCTTGGGCGCGTTTAAGAGTATTGCTCATGTTGCCGGCAGTGGCACTGTCCGTAATATTTGCATCGGCATGCAAGCAGGATGCAACTGAAGATATCAATCAGCCGGTTAAGACTGAATCTGCTATTTCTGAAAAGGAGATAGTAATTGAGATGGAACCGGAGGAGACTCCTGACGATGTTTTCATGGTTGTGGAGGAGATGCCTGAATTCCCAGGCGGTACTATGGCTCTGCTTGAGTACCTTCGCGCCAATATCGCATATCCGCAAGAGTGTAAGGAAAACAAGATTCAGGGTCGTGTACTTGTATCATTCATAGTCGGTATGGACGGCGGTATAATCAATCCTAAGGTCGTAAAGGGTGTAGATCCGGCTCTTGATGCCGTGGCATTGAAGGTCGTGAGTGGCATGCCTAATTGGAAGCCCGGAATTCAGGGCGGAGTACCGGTACGTGTACAGTACACCGTTCCTATTAACTTCAGATTAGATTCAGAAGAGGAGTAAGCAAAGAAAAATCACTCTCCTTGTTTGCAATAGTACTGTCCCTTTCCGATTGTTGCTTTGCCAAAGTTGATTGCGTTTTTGGGACAGCGGTGATAACAACTCATGCAGTTAGTGCAATGACCGTTCCACTTGGGGCGGTCATTCTCTATTGTAATGTTCTTGAGCGGGCAGTTCTTTGCGCATATGCCGCATCCTATGCATGAGTCTGATACATGGAACTTGCGGTCGGTTATGAGAAGACCGTAGAACAGCGGCTTGAGGATGTTTGATTTCAGGAATGATGATCCGCCCTTGAGTTTGTCAAAGTTGCCCTGGGCACGTTCCTTAATGAGTTTGACGGCTTCATTCAAGCTTTCTTTGGTGCCGTTTATCTTACGCAGTGCATTCTCATCGGTATCCAGCTTGAAACCGGGCAGGTTGACGTAGGTCTCGGGCATCTGGAATGAGAAGAATGCGTCAAGCGTGAGGCCCTGCTTGGCAAGGTCTTTCTTTAGGTGCTTTATTGTCAATCCTGTCTCATCGCCGCAGGTGCATGCTGCGAATATGTACGCCGGTTTTCCTTTGATGGCGGCCGTGCGCAGAAACTCCGATACCAGTCTGGGAACTGACCATGAATAGACTGGGAAGACTATTCCCAGCACATCATCCGGTCCGAACTCCAACACTGCTGCCTGGCGTGCGGCCTCAGGGATAAAAACCATATTGTTATCCTTAAGTTCACGTGAAAGGCTGTCGGCTACAAAGCGGCTGTTTCCGCATCCGGAGTACCAGAGTATCATATTACAAAATCCATTTTAATGTCATTGTCATCGGTCGGCACGCAGGGCAGTTTCTGGCAGTCAAAGCAGACTCCGGCTTTGACGGCGTTGGGAAGTTGCGGCAGCAGACGGTCATAGAATCCGCGGCCGCGTCCCATGCGGTTTCCATCGTTGTCAAAAGCACGTCCAGGAACAATCACAAGTGTAATTGGACTCAGGTCCGATACGGGCTCACCTGTGGGCTCGGGTATGCAGAAACTCTCTCCCGGGGCGAGGGCTGATGTTCCAGTGTAACGCTTTACTACCAAATCATCACCTTGAATTGAGGGCAGGTAGAAACGTTTGCCGGAGGCGGTCCATTTCTCAATGAATGCAGGTGTCTGCACCTCATCATCCATGGACCAGTATATCAGTATGTCTGTGCTCTCTATGAATGTTTTGTTCTGCTCCAGACGCTCCCAAATGGCAGCTGATTGAGCGGCCTTGCTCTCTGGAGTCATCACAGCGACCAGTTTCCTGATGCGCTGGCGCGCCATCTTCTTGTCATCATGCATGGCCTGCATGCTATATTCGCAGCCGCAGTAGCGCTGGTTGTAGAAATCCTGCTCTTTTATGATCTCAGAGCGGCGTTCCTGAAGTCCGCCCTGTCGCCAGTTCTTATCCCAGAAGGTCAGGCCGGGGAACTGTGCTGCCGCCCACTGACCGGCTTCAACAATCTGGTCGTGGCGTTTCCATCGGCTTGAATCAAGGGTAGAAGTAAAGAGCGTGAAACCGTGCTCTGATGCGTATTTGGCAGCGCTGAAAAGGCGTGTCTTGAAGCACTCAAGGCAGCGGGCTCCTCGCTCGGGTTCTCCCTCAAGGCCTTTTACGCAGCACTGCCATGTGGCGTGGTCATAATCGGCATCGACTATGTCAAGACCCTGAGCGGTGGCGTATCGGGAGCACTCCTGCTTGCGTATCAGGTACTCCTCATAGGGGTAGATATTGGGATTGCAGTAGTAGATGGTGGGCTTGTAGCCGTTGGCAAGCATCCACTCGATTATGGCTCCGCTGCAGGGCGCACAGCAGGTATGTAGCAGAACCTTTTCCATTATCTGCGGTTCTTTTGGGCGCATTCGGGGCAGATGCCCTTGGCCATGTAGTTTACGGTCTCAACCTGGAAACCGTCAGGATATTTTACCTCCGGGACGGGCAGTTCCTCAAGGCAGAATGTGCGGTGGCAGACCTCGCAGTGAAAATGTACGTGGCGGTCATCATCCACATCGCCGTGGGCGTGGCAGAGTTCGTATCGGACCCCTTCACAGCCGTCATCAATCTGGTGCAGAAGGTGGTGCTCCTTGAAGAGGGTGAGGGTACGGAATATGCCGGACTTGTCAATGGAGTCAATGGCGTCCTCAAGTTCGGACATGGTGACGGGACGATGGCTGTCGGCCAGCGCCTTAAGCACCAGCAGCCTGTTGGCCGTTGGCTTGATTCCGTGCTCAATTAACATTTTTTCCATCACTGTGCAAAGGTAATAATTATATCTTTGCGGCCTTCACTAATAACTTTGCTATGAATAGACATATCTATACCTTTTCAGTTTTCCTCCTTATGAGCATGGCCAAGGGCTACTCTGAGGAGGCCGATACCATTGACTACAAGACCGATGACATTGAGGTTACGGCATCCCGAATCAAGACTCCTCTGCCCAAGGCATCCCGAATTATCGGAATTATGACCCAGGAGCAGATAAACTCATACGCAGTACAATCAGTAAACGACATACTTAAATACGCAGTAGGCGTAGACGTACGCCAGCGTGGGCCGATAGGCGCGCAGACCGATGTGGGAGTGCGCGGCGGCAACTTTGAGCAGGTGGCAATCCTGCTGGACGGCATAAACATCTGTGATCCGCAGACCGGCCACAACTCTTTTGACTTCCCGGTGGATATGAGCGACATTGACCATATCGAGGTGCTGGAGGGTCCCGCAGGCAGGGCGTACGGATCTTCATCGCTGATGGGTGCCATCAATATCGTGACCAAGACGGCGGCACTGACATCGGCCCAGGCTCATGCTGAGGCGGGCAGTTGGGGTTACGCTGCTGCGGGCGCAAGGGCCGATGCGGTCAGTAACGGCTGGAACAACATGCTGTCAGTGAATTACGGACGCAGCGACGGATACAGCCGCAGCAAGGCGGGGCGTCTGAATGCCGATATGGAGTACAAGAAGGCGTTCTACAAGGGTGGCTACATGGATGACAACATCAAGGTGAACTGGCATGCGGGTGCAAGCATCAAGGACTGGGGCAGCAACACTTTCTACTCTGCCAAGTTTGATGACCAGTTTGAGCATACCGTCAAGACATATACCGCGCTGCAGGCTGAGAACAGGGTGGGGCGTGTGCATATTCATCCCAGCGCATGGTGGAACCACAATGAGGACCGTTTTGAACTTATCCGCGGCAGTGAGGATGTTGTTAAGTTCAACTACCACCGCTCTGATGTGGCAGGTGTGGGCTTTAACAGCTGGTTTGACTGGACTCTGGGCCGCACTGCCATTGGTGCTGAACTCAAGAACGAGAATCTGGTTAGCGGTAACCTGGGTGAGCCGTTGAGTGAACCTAAGCATATTAAAGGTACTGAGCGTGACTATACTCTGGGCCTGAACCGTACCAACATTAGCTTCATTGTTGAGCATAACATCAATGTCCGTTGGTTTGCTCTGAGCGCCGGAGTGGTGGGTGTTCGCAACTCGTGGAACGGTATGGACATGCGTTTCTATCCCGGCGTGGACATGAGCGTGAAGTTGGGTGACAGATTGAATTTGTTTACTACCTACAACACCTCGCTGCGTCTGCCGTCAGTAACCGAGCTCTACTACAGCGTGGGCGGATATCAGGCCGACAAGCACCTCAAGCCTGAGGAGTTGAAGGCTGTTGACCTGGGTCTGAAGTATGCCGATTACCGCGGCGTGCAGGCATCGGCCTCTGTCTATTATAACCGCTGCAGCAATATGATTGACTGGATCATGGACCTGACTCAGCCTGAGAACCTGCGTCATTGGGAATCGGTCAACTTTACCGAGGTCAATTCACTGGGTGCGGAACTTACCGCCAATATCAGTCTGGAGACTCTGCTGCCGGGCCAGAGCGTGCTCAAGTCAGTTGATTTTGCATACAACTACATCAATCAGGAGAAGGTTGATGTGCCTAATATCCAGAGCCGTACTACCCTTGAGTATCTCAGGCACAAGGCTGTTGCAGGTATCCGTTTCAACCTGCCCCTGAATCTTGAACTAGCTGTTACGGGCCGATACCAGGACCGAGCCGGAACGTTTACCGATACCGATGGCCAGGTGCGTGATTATGAGCCATATAGTGTGATTGATGCAAGGCTGGATTGGAACAAGGGGCGTTACAGAGTATACCTGGAGGGCAATAATCTGACCAACATAAAATACTTTGATTACGGCAGTGTTCCGCAGCCCGGATTGTGGATAATTGGCGGATTGAGTATCGATCTTTTTTAGTAACTTTGCGCCCATTATTTTTAGAACACCATGCAAAAAATCATCATTCTTGATTTTGGTTCACAGACCACCCAACTTATCGGACGCAGAGTGAGAGAGATGGACACCTTCTGCGAGATTCTGCCTTACAACAAATTCCCAGAGAATGACCCCGATGTGATCGGTGTGATTCTGAGCGGTTCACCCCTGAGCGTTTATGCTGACGATGCATTCCGTCCTGACCTGTCAGGTATCATCGGAAAGTATCCCGTGCTTGGCATCTGCTACGGCGCACAGTTGCTCAGCTATACCTACGGCGGTAAGGTGGAGCAGGCCGGTACCCGTGAGTACGGTCACGCATCACTTGGTTTCATTGATCCCGAGTGCCCTCTGTTCAAGGGTTTCACCAAGAACTCACAGGTTTGGATGAGTCACGGAGATTCAATCACCGCCATCCCTGCCGGATATCACATGACAGCATCAACTGACAGCGTCAAGTATGCTGCTTTTGAGTGCACCGAGAAGCGCGTATGGGGCGTGCAGTTCCATCCCGAGGTTGTTCATTCACTGCAGGGCAAGCAGCTGCTTGAGAACTTTGTCATCGACATCTGCGGCAGCCGCAAGGAGTGGACATCGGACTCATTCATTGAGAAGACAGTCGGTGAGCTCAAGGCTGAGCTTGGTAATGACAAGGTTGTTCTGGGACTGAGCGGCGGTGTTGATTCATCAGTTGCAGCAGTATTGCTCAACAAGGCAATCGGAAAGAACCTTACTTGCATATTCGTAAATCACGGTCTGCTTCGTAAGAACGAGTTTACCGATGTGCTGAACGACTATGTTTGCCTGGGTCTGAACGTGAAGGGTGTTGACGCATCTCCCAAGTTCTTTGCTGACCTGCAGGGCGTAACCGAGCCGGAGCAGAAACGTAAGATAATAGGCCGCGACTTCATTGAGGTATTTGATGCCGAGGCTTCTAAGATAGAGGATGCCAAATGGCTGGCTCAGGGTACTATCTATCCTGACCGCATTGAGAGTCTGAACATTACCGGTAAGACCATCAAGAGCCATCACAATGTTGGCGGTCTGCCCGAGAAGATGGGTCTCAAGCTTTGCGAGCCGCTCAAGTGGCTGTTTAAGGATGAGGTTCGTGCCATCGGCCGCCGTCTGGGTATTCCGGAGCATCTCATCGGCCGTCATCCTTTCCCGGGTCCCGGTCTGGCTGTCCGTATCATAGGTGACATCACTCCTGAGAAGGTTGCAGTACTTCAGGAGGCCGATGCCATATTCATAAACGGTCTTCGCGAGTGGAAACTCTACGACAAGATCTGGCAGGCAGGTGCAATCCTGCTGGCTGACCGCACCGTAGGCGTTATGGGCGATGAGCGCACTTTTGACAACGCAGTTGCCCTGCGTGCCGTAACCAGCGTTGACGCCATGACTGCTGACTGGGCAGAACTTCCCTACGAGTTCATGCACTGGGTAAGCAACGAGATCATCAACAAGGTCAAAGGCGTTAACCGCGTCTGCTACGACATCTCGTCAAAACCGCCAGCCACTATTGAATGGGAATAAAAGCCATAGGGGACGGTTCTCTTTGGCGTATAGCCTAAATAGGAAAAACCCTCTAACACGAAAATGGTGCTAGAGGGTTTCTTATTGTAGTGCCAAAGAGAACCGTCCCCTTTGGCTCTGTGTCATTTTTTTGTACATTTGCTCCAACAACCAATAACTTTAAGCTATGAGACGTTATCTTTTCCTTTTTGCGCTGTTGGCAGCTCCCGTTGCTGCACAGGAATATGTTGATCTGGACTTACCTTCAGGTACTCTTTGGGCTACCTACAACATCGGTGCCTCTTTTGTGGGCGATACTACCGCAACCCAGTTCCGCTGGGCCGATTTGCCCGATGCAACATCAAGCGACTTTGAGGAGAAAGCATTTGCTCTGGGTGAAATTATTCAGGGTTCAGCCAATGATCCCGCAACCATAGCTTGGGGCGAAGAGTGGTGCACACCTACACTTGAGCAGTGGCATGAACTTCTGGAGTACTGCTATACGGCCGGTGCATATCATACATCAACAAACGGCGAGCCGGGACATCCTCAGATAGGTGCTTTGGTCGTGAACCGTCTGTATACAAACAGTCAGGGAGAATTTGAGTTGCCGGATCCTAATGATCCCAACGTAAAGTCCATAACCTTCACTTATAACAAATACGTAAGCGGCAGTCCCAGCTATTACGTAGCTGAGTATTGGTCATCGACCCAGAATATGGAATCATGGCCTAAAGCAGAGGCAGTTGATTCCATCCGGTTTTGGACAGAGAGTAAATATGATTATTACAACCCAATAGTCATGGGCCGTCCTGCCAGCGATGAACACGGATACGCCTACTCATTCTCTATCAGGAACAACAATATGGTCTTTTATCAGAATGTAAGACCTGTGTATGAGAAAAAGATGATCCGCGCCGTCCGTAAGGAGAAAAAACAGACTGCCGTAAAACCCGCATGGGCTGAATCGCCAGAAATCAAACCAGTATATAAACTCGGACCTTTCATTATCTATTCCAACGGAAAGAAGGTCCTTGAACGCTAAAAAACTATGAAAAAGATTATTGCTACAAACAACGCGCCCGCTGCCATAGGACCTTACTCACAGGCAGTCGAGCTTAACGGAACACTTTTCATCTCAGGTCAGATACCTGTAAACCCCGCCACCGGTGAGATGCCTCAGGGCATTGAGGCCCAGACACGCCAGGTGCTCAAGAATATCGGCGCCATCCTGGAGGCCGATGGGCTCACATACAACGACGTTGTCAAGACCACCGTCATGATTGCCGACATGGCCGATTTCGCCGCCATGAACGCAGTATACGCCGAGTTCTTCACACAGGACAAGCCTGCCCGAGTATGCTTCCAGGCAGCCGCGCTCCCCAAGAACGCTCTCGTGGAAATTGAAGCTGTTGCCGGTAAGTAATTACTTGCCGATACAGAAGTGCTGGAATATGTTGCCTAAGACATCATCGGTGGTTATGTCACCGGTGATGGTTGAGAGGTGATGTATGCACTGGCGTATGTCCTGACTCAGAAAATCGCCTGAGATGCGGTCTGTCAGGCCCTGGCGGACACGCTTGATGCACTCCTGTGCCTTGACCAGAGATTCATAGTGGCGCAGATTGGTCACGATTACATCCTGCTCGCTGATTTGAGGAATAGCTGCGGCCTTTACAAGAAGGTCGCCCAGTGCCTCCATTCCATATCCGTATTTGGCCGATATCCAAACCTCGGAGTCCGTTGGAGCCGGTGCAGATGCCGGATCATCACACTTGTTGTGTATTGTGATAAGATGTTTGCCTTGTGAAAGTTCGCTTATAGTCTGACGAGTGGCTTCATCAACGGGGTGGGAGGCATCAGTCATCCAAAGGATGATGCTGGCCTCGCGTGCCTTGCGGTATGAGCGCTCAATACCCATGGACTCGACAGCATCAGTTGTCTGGCGCAGTCCTGCGGTATCAATGAAACGGAACAGCACGCCACCGATCGTGGTGGTATCCTCAATGCTGTCACGGGTGGTACCCTGAATGTCACTTACCAGCGCACGGTCATCATGAAGCAACTGGTTGAGCAGGGTGCTCTTGCCGGTGTTGGTTTCACCTATAATGGCAACGGGAACGCCGTTGCGTATGGCATCACCTGTGCTGAATGAATCGGCAAGGCGTCCTATTATCTGATCTATCTGCTGGGCCAACTGCTCCAATTGTGAGCGGTCAGCAAACTCCACATCCTCCTCGCTGAAATCAAGCTCCAATTCAATGAGTGAGGTAAACTGAAGCAACTGGTCACGCAGGTTGCGCAACTCACGGCTGAATCCGCCCTTCATCTGGTTCATGGCCAGACGGTGTGATGCGGCCGATGTGGATGCTATAAGGTCTGCAACAGCCTCGGCCTGGCTAAGATCCATCTTTCCGGCCAGGAATGCGCGCTGGGTGTATTCGCCGGGCTCGGCCTGGCGGCAACCTTTGCTGATGAGCAGCTGGCTCACTTTTTGGAGTATGTAGGCTGATCCGTGGCACGATATCTCGGTGCTGTCCTGTCCGGTGAAGGAGTGGGGGGCGCGGAAGACGCTGATGAGAACCTCATCGACAATTGAGCCGTCGGCGTCAACTATCTGGCCGAAACTGAGGGTGTAGGGGGCGGCGCTGGCAAGCGGGTGTCCGGAGGCGGCCCTAAAGATGCTGTCGGTCAGGCGGATGGCTTCGGGGCCCGATACACGGACAATGCCAAGGGCTCCACCGGGTCGGGTGGCTACAGCGCAAATTGTATCGTCGTTAACTGTCACTTGAATCAGATGCGTTCGAGTACGCGGATAAGAAGCTCCTTCATGAGGGGCTTGTAGTCTGTGTTCATCTCTTTTGCGTAGCGGTTGGCTATGACCATGCAGACGGTCATGGCGCGGTGGCCCAACAGTGCTGAGAGGCCTGCTACGGCTGAACTTTCCATCTCGAAGTTGGTAATGCGCATGCCTTTGTACTCAAAGCTCTCTACCTTGGCGTTCTGCTCGGGGTCGGCAAGCGGAGCGCGAAGCACGCGTCCCTGAGGTCCGTAGAATCCGTTGCAGGCTATGGTGACGCCGGGTACCATCCTGTCGTCATCGGCCATAATGCGTTTAAGCAGGTCGGGATCGGCATTGGCTACGTAGGGAGCACCCTTCTTGGTGGACCACTCCATGTGGGCTATGAAGGCGCGCTCAAACTCAAGGTCGCAAACCTGGTCGCGGCCGGCGTAGAAGTTCAAAAGTCCGTCAAAGCCGATGCTCTTGACCGAGCAGAGCCATGTGCCCAGCGGGGTGAAGGGCTGCAGACCTCCGCAGGTGCCTATGCGTACAATGTCGAGTGTGCGGTGCTCAGGTTTTTCGGTGCGGGTGGCATAGTCTATGTTGGCAAGTGTGTCCAACTCATTGATTACTATGTCAATGTTGTCACAGCCGATGCCGGTGGACTGCACGGTGATGCGCTTGCCTTTGTACAGGCCGGTGATGGTGCGGAACTCGCGGTTGCTTACCGTGCACTCAATGCTGTCAAACAGTTTGGCAATCAGATCCACGCGGCCGGGATCACCTACAAGTATTACCTTATCGGCCAGCTGCTCGGGTTTAAGGTGCAGGTGGAAGCAGGAACCGTCATCGTTTATGATAAGTTCGGATGGTGCGAAGTAGGTACTCATAGGCTTATCGGTTTAGGTAATTAATCTCGGTTGTGCGGATATCGTTCTCCATCTTTATAACCTGCTGCTCTGTCTTGAGGACCTTATCCTCAAACTCAAGCAACTGGCTTGTCATACGCTCCTTCTCCAGACGGGAGGCATCGGCATAATCGTCACGCTGCTTGTTGAGTTTGGCCAGGTCACTCTCGTACTGGTGCTTGAGTTCGGTCCAGCGCTGGTAGAGTTTGGCTGCATCTGGACATTTGAAGTCGTCCAGGTTATGGTAGGTGGTAACGTCGTCAATGATGTATGTGAACGAGCCTTGCTCGCTCTTTTCGGCCAGTTCATAACGCAACAGCGTGAGGCGCTGGCGGGCGGCACGGACTGCCATGAGGTCAGACTGTGTCTCGGCAATTGACGTAAGACGGGCGGCGCGGTGTATGGCCAGGGTGTCACCGTCCTCGTAGTTGAACTTCTGGTTACGCTCGTTGGGTATGAAAACGTATACGCAGACGGTATCCTTGGGCTGACGGCGGTCTGTTGCGAACCAGCCCAGGTTGTTGTCCTCATCAATCACGTAGAGGTAGTCATTGGCCTCCGAGTTGAACGGCATGCCTATGTTCTCGGGCTTGAGATACTTGCCCGTGGCGGTGCTGTAACGTGATACGAATATGTCAAGTCCGCCCATGGATTCGCTGCCGGATGCTGCGTAGTAGATGGTCACGCCGTCATTCTGCAGGAAGGGGTAGCGCAGGTCACCGTCGGTGTCAAGGCCGCTTACCGGGGTCTCATCGGTCCAACGGTCAAAGCTCTTGAACTTGGTGTAGAAGCGGAACACGCCCTGCGGGGTCATGCGGCTGTAAAGTATGTTCTGGCCGGTTTCGGGAAGGAAAACCTCACCCTCGCTGTCATCTTCAAAGAAGGCCGATGAGGGGTAGAACGAACCGGTTGATTCACCCGTGATGTAGGTACTGAAGAGCTCATTCTTGCTTACCCGGAAACTGTCGATGAAGCAGACGCGGCTGGTGTTGCGCAACATGCGGAACAGTACCTTCAGGCTGTCTGTTGCCTGGGTGAGGCTGTCCTCAAGCGCCTTGTCGTGGAGCTCCTTATCGGACGAAATGCCCTTTACAAAGGCTTCGTAATTTGTGATGGCCGGCTGATAGTCTTCGCGGTCCTCAAAGTATTGTCCGAGTGCGCGGTATGCTTTGAATATCTTCTTTGCTGCGGCCTTTTCAAGGTAGGGTATGGCTTTTTCTTTCTCGCCAGTCTCCATGCAGCATATTCCGTACCAGTAGTTGCGGCTGGCGTCATCGGGCTTCTGCTTCAGGTACTTGAGCATGATGGGCTTGGCCTTTTCATAGTCCCCTTGTAAGAAATAGTTGCGGCCCTGCTGCAGTGTCTGTGCGTTCGCGAAAACGCAAACCAATGCAGATATGATGATTAGTTTGATGCGTTTCATAGGGGTCAAAGTTATATATTTTTTGCTACTTTTGCGCCCGAAATAAAAAACTGCTTTATATGAAAGGTCTTTGGACAATACTTCTTCTGATAGTTTCAAATGTTCTGATGACATTTGCGTGGTACGGAAACCTCAAGCTCCAGGAGATGAAAATCAGTACTGACTGGCCTCTGATCGTGGTCATTCTTGCATCATGGGGCGTGGCTTTCTTTGAGTATTGCGTTATGATTCCGGCCAACCGCATAGGGTCCGATATCACCGGAGGTCCTTTCAACCTGGTTCAGCTCAAGGTCATCCAGGAGTGCATCTCACTCATAGTATTCTCACTCATCCTGGCCTTCTGCTTCAAGACCCAGTCGCTCCACTGGAACCACCTTGTCTCCTTCATCTTCCTGGTCATCGCCGTCTTCTTCGCCTTTCTCAAATAATCTCTCGCAGAAATCGCAGAAATCGCAGAATAATAAACCACGAATCTCACGAATTAACACGAATAAACCCGCGATAGGGGATTCGTGTAATTCGTGAGATTCGTGGTTATTATCTATAGGCATCACAGATGTGAAAGACTTCTTATTGACATGAATAACTGAGATTATCATAAACAGTCACAAATAATTGCAGATTTAATTGAAAAAAGAAATAATCGTTATCTTTGTAACAAACCGAATTACCTAACGCATTTTTTAAGCAATGAAACTTGAGAAAATCCTTGAGAAATTGAACTCTTTATAGAAGGGCCAGTTTCTAAAAATCATTAATAATTTGTCCTCTGCAGAGAAAAATAATCCCAAGTTGGAGGCAATACTTAGTAAGGCCGATTCTAATCTCAAAAATGCAGATGCTGTTCAAGTTACTCAAGCTTTTGAGGCTCTTTCCGATAGGTATGTGGATTTTGTTATGGAAGATTATTCTAAAGTATCTTCCCAGTTGGATATCCTCCTTAACATTGTCACAAGAGATGGCAATTGTATAATGAGGCTTGATTGGTTTGCCAAATTGTATGAGGATGAGATTAAAAAGCAAAAGAAAGCAATCGAAGCCTTCAAAGAGGATGTAAATGCTGACAAACCATCAATGGAACAATCAAGGGTCAGAGACTACAAGGTGTTTGCTGCCTGCCTTAGAACTGCTTATTTTAACGACGTTGCATTGAATTTCGCGCCAAAAATAACTGCGGACGAACAATCTATTTTGGATACATTGGCTAAGTCCCTTGAGTTATCAATGGATGAAAGAACAATGATTAAATATGCTGTTTTAGGTATAAAAAAGAACAGCAATATTGATGATGTTGTTGCAGAACTGAAAGACAAGGGACTGATTTTCCTCTCTAAAAAGAACAATGTTTTATATGTTGCTGATGAAATAGTATCTCTTGCAAGAAAGATCAGAGGCAGAGAGGTTGCTGATAAGTATTTCCGTAGAGTATTACTTCAGTTGAAGGAAGCTCAAATCAATATGATTTGTCGCAAACATGGTATAGATAATAAACTGTTGCTTAATGAGAAAATTGAGCTGATTATCTCTTCGGGCATTTCTTTCTCGGAGGTCCTTAAGGAAGATATTCATAAGCCTGATGTTAAACTAATTGACAAAAAGAAAGCAATTACATCGTTATGTGATGAAAGACTTAACATATCTCCAGCAATAAAAGGAACGACATTAGATGATAAAGTCGATAATCTTATTGCTTATTTTGCCAAGCAATATGGGGAAGATAAGATAGGTATTTCAACAGGAGGATATGAAAGAATGCTTCTTGATCTTGATGAATTTGTAAAGGGATCAAGCAAAATGATCCGTAATACTTTCCAAATACAAGATGAAGACATTATGCATGGCGAGTTCCTGATGGATTACAATATTATGCCACGTGATGTGTTAGAACTGTTTCCGTCAGAGGCTTTAGTTGAACTCTGTAATGAAAGGAATATCAAGACTAGAGGTAATATAATTGACAATATTCTTGCGGCTTATAAGGATACAGAGGATTTACTGGTCGAAAACTATGAAAGCATAGGTTTTAGAGATATTAATTCACTTAAAGAAAATGGTATTTCTATATCTGAGGCTGAATTGGGTACTACTTTTGAAGATATAACGAAATACATCTTCGGCAAACTCGGTTTAGATGTTGATGAGAAACTACGGAAAAAGCTGAATACCGAGAAGGACAAGATGGATATTCTTATACGCACAGGAGAAAAATCTGTCGTTTTGGTTGAATGTAAGACAGTAAAAGAAAACGGGTATAACAAATTCAGTCAAATATCAAGACAAGTGAAATCATACAAGGCTTTGCTTGAAAAGAATGACTATCAAGTTGACAAGATAATAATTGTAGCCCCTGATTTCTCTGACGATTTTGTGGCCGATTGTGGAGATGAATTCTCACTTCCTATTACACTCCTAAAGGCGGGATCTTTGTCAAGTATATATAACGCGGTCAAGACAACGGGGTCTAACCGTTTCAGTTTACAAATGTTTTACAGAGATATATTGGTGCAAGAGGATCGTATTATCAGAGCCTTGAATAAGTAGTTCTGATTGCTTGTTCTCGTTTTAAATCAAAACCCCAAAGAAAAAGAGTCTTCACATTATCGTGAGGACTCTTTTTTTTTTATAGTGTTGCTATTTCTTCAATAGAAAGCCCTGTACATTTTGAGATAACATCAATAGGAATGCCTTCCGCTTTCATGGCTTTGGCAGTATTGGATATACCTTTAGCCTCACCGCGAGCTTCGCCGGTCATAATGGCGGTAGCGAGTTGGCTCTCGCGATCCCACTGGGCCATCACCTTGCGGACATATTTCATCTGCATTTCCTCTGTCATACTCGCAAAACTACACACTTCAAACAACTTATCAAAACCTTTACCCATAAATTCTTGCGGCATCTCCTTCATCTGGCCGGTATTTTTTATGGCGTAAAGCATATAATCCTGCTTGCTGTATAGTTCACTGCAACTCTTTTGGAACTTAGGTAATTCAACTGTAACAAAATGAATACTGTCTGTGAATTGCTCATTATCACCATCATCCTCCCGAATACTGAAATGCCTTATAGTCTTGTCATTTTGGCCGATGCCCGACAACTCAAAATCCAGGATGCCAATCATGTAAATTGGAGGTAATTTATAACGTGTTTGGGAAGAATACTTTTCATTGGAGCCTTTTCCGACTCTGTTGCGAATAGGGAAACTGGAATAGAAAACCATTCTGTCATTGAAATCCATTTGAGGACAAACTTGCATCTCAATTGTCAACGACGATCCGTCATCGGTTTCGCAGTAAATGTCGTAGATTCCGCTTTGTGCATCCTCGCGATCGGGCTCTTGTTCTTGGGCTCCAAGTGAAACACTTTGGATGTGTTTCTCGGGCAAAATACTGTCTACCAGCATAAGAAGCAAATCTTCATGCCCTTCTGTGCCAAATGCCCATTTAAAAGCAAAATCACGCTTTAGGTCGATGAATGTTACATTAAACTCTGCAGCACTAATAGCTTGTCGCAATTCTTTCTCACTCATGGTCTCGTTTTGTTTCATGATACAAACAAGTAATAAATTGGTTAAACAAAGGTCTTTAAATACAAAAGGGCATCCCAGCGTGACACCATATGCCTTGTGAGATACCCTTAGGCATTAGATATCGCAAAAATATCTTTATTTCTTGACTTTTTAAAAATTCACTTGCAGAAAATACAAAAACAAAAAAACGTCCGGCAAAACCGGACGTTTTTAATTCTGCACTTTCTGCGCTTTCTGCGAGATTATTTAGATAACTCGGCGTGCATAGAAGCTGCTGCTTTTCTTCCGTCACCCATGGCCAGGATTACGGTAGCACCTCCGCGTACGATGTCACCACCGGCAAAGATTGTCGGGATTGATGACTGCATGTTGTCGTTTACGGCGATGGTGTTCTTGCGGCCAAGCTCCAGACCCTCGATTGACTTGGGTACGATGGGGTTGGGGGATACACCTACTGCAACGATTACCATATCGACATCGATTGTGATGGTCTCGCCAGTGGGAACCGGGCTGCGGCGTCCGCTTGCATCGGGCTCACCAAGCTCCATCTTCTCAAGAACTGCCTGCTTAACGCGGCCGTTCTCATCACCGATATAACGGATGGGGTTGTGCAGAGTCATGAACTCAACACCCTCTTCCTTGGCGTGCTTAACCTCCTCAAGACGTGCGGGCATCTCCTCCTCTGAACGGCGGTATACGATCATTGCGCGCTCAGCACCCAGACGCAGGGCGGTGCGGACAGAGTCCATAGCGGTGTTACCGCCACCGACGATCATCATCTTCTTTCCGAAGGTTACGGGGGTATCGGACTCCTTGCTTGCGGCATCCATCAGGTTGACGCGGGTCAGATACTCGTTTGATGACATTATATTGATAAGGTTCTCACCCTCAATGTTCATGAAGTTGGGCAGACCGGCACCTGAGCCTACGAATATGCCCTTGTAGCCCTCAGCCTCAAGCTCACTAACCTTGATGGTCTTGCCTACGATGCAGTCCTTAACGAACTTGACACCCATCTTCTGCAGGTTCTCGATCTCAACGTCAACGATCTTGTTGGGCAGACGGAACTCAGGAATACCATACTTGAGCACACCGCCGATCTCATGCAGAGCCTCGAATACGGTTACGTCATAACCGAACTTGGCCATATCGCCCGCGAATGAGAGGCCTGAAGGACCTGAACCGATGACTGCGATCTTCTTGCCGTTGGGTGCTGCAACCTCGGGAACTGAGATGTTGCCGCTCTCGCGCTCGTAATCAGCAGCGAAACGCTCCAGATAACCGATGGCAACAGGCTTCTTACCCATCTTGAGGTGGATACACTTGCTTTCGCACTGCTTCTCCTGCGGGCAAACGCGGCCGCAGACAGCGGGCAGGGCGCTGGTGTGCTTGAGCACCTTGGCAGCAGCCAGATAGTTGCCGCGCTCGATATTCTTGATGAATGAAGGAATCTCAATGTTTACGGGGCAGCCCTCCATGCAAGAGGGGTTGGCGCAGTCAAGGCAGCGCTTTGCCTCCAGAAGAGCCTGCTCCTCGGTAAGGCCCTGGTTAACCTCTTCCTTACGGCTGTGACGACGGTAGTCAGGTGCCAGCTCGTTCATTACGCAGCGCTCGATGGCGGTGCGGTCCTTGGGTTTCATTGTGCCGCGCAGGTCAACTCTCCACTGTGCGTTGCGGTCGGTCAGAACCTCAATGGGCTCAACCTCAGCCTTGGCCTTGCCACCGCAGCAGCACTCAGCCTTCTGCTCAGCAGGAGCGGCAGCGGCAACTGACTCCTCAAGTTTCTTCATCTCCTCGCGCTCGGTCTCCTTGAAGGCACCCATACGCTTCATCATGCCGTCCCAGTCAACCTCGTGGCCGTCGAACTCAGGTCCGTCAACGCAGACGAACTTGGTCTTGCCGCCGACGCTTACACGGCAGGCACCGCACATACCGGTACCGTCTACCATGATGGTGTTGAGTGATACGTCAGTTGAGATGTTGTATTTCTGAGTAAGGAGGCAGCAGAACTTCATCATGATGGCGGGGCCGATGGCAAAGCACTTGTCTACCTTCTCACGGTTGATTACCTCTTCCATACCTACGGTTACAACGCCCTTGTTGCCGTATGATCCGTCATCGGTCATGATGATGGTCTCATCGGCATACTTGCGAACCTCGTCCTCAAGGATGATAAGCTCCTTGGTACGGCCTGCAAGAACTGCGATAACCTTGTTGCCGGCCTCTTTCAAAGCCTTGATGATGGGGAGCATGGGGGCAGTTCCAACGCCACCGCCGGCGCACAGAACTGTACCGAATTTTTCAATATGGGTGGCCTGGCCCAGAGGACCTACCACGTCAGTGATCATATCGCCTGCCTCCAGCTTGCAGAGACGGTTGGTGGAAAGGCCGATGCGCTGTACTACCAGGGTGATGGTGCCGCGTTTGACATCGGAATCAGCGATTGTAAGCGGTATACGCTCACCTTTCTCTCCAATGCGGATGATTACGAAGTGACCGGCTCTGCGTGACTTTGCAATGAGCGGAGCCTCTACTTCAAACTTGAATACATTCTCTGAAAACTGTTCTTTGGATACAATCCTGTTCATATTTTGTCGATTTTCTTTTCAATCGGTTTTTTTAGTCGCGCAAAGTTATCAATTAATGCTTTTTGTATCTATATTTGTGTTATCTAATTTTAAGAAAGGACTTATATTTTGCATTTATTTGCAGAAGTATTGGATGTAAAATAAGTATTTATACAAAAACGATGAGCTATCTGCGTTTTGAAAAGACCTTGATGACCAATCTGGAAGAGACACTTCCAAGGGAGATTCTGCGAACCAACCGTTCGGGCGCATACCACTGCACCACGATAGTTGACTGCAACACCCGCAAGTACCACGGTCTTCTGGTCGTACCTCTGCCCGAACTTGACGATGAGAACCATGTGCTGCTGTCTTCATTGGATGAAACGGTCATTCAGCACGGTGCCGAGTTCAACCTTGGATTGCATCAGTACTGGGGATACAATTTCAGCCCCAAGGGACACAAATACATTCGTGAATTCAACTGTGACAAGGTGCCTACTACCATATATCGCGTGGGCGGTGTGCTGCTCAAGAAGGAGAAACTCTTTGAGCACAACGAAAACCGCATACTTATACGATATACCCTGATGGACTGCCACTCTGAGACCACACTGCGATTCCAGCCGTTCCTGGCATTCCGCAGCGTGCGCCAGTTCACTCATGAGAACAGCAACGCCAGCCGTGAGTACCGCGAGGTTGAGAACGGTATAGCCACCTCCATGTATCCCGGATACCCCGAGCTGTTCATGCAGTTCAGCAAGAAGGGTGAGTTTGTGTTCCGTCCTGACTGGTACCGCAAGTTCGAGTACTCAAAGGAACTGGAGCGCGGATATGAGTTCAATGAGGACCTTTATGTGCCCGGTTACTTTGAGATGCCGATAAAGAAAGGTGAGAGCATTGTATTCTCGGCCGGCATCAAGGAGGTCAGCACCAAGGGACTCAAACGCACATTCACAGTCGAGGCCAATGAGCGTACCCCGCGAGACAATTTCTATCATTGCCTCAAGAATGCCGCACACCAGTTCCACAACAAGGTGGGCGGTCATCACTATATCCTGGCCGGTTATCCCTGGTTCAAGTGCCGCGCCCGTGATATGTTCATATCGTTGCCGGGTCTGACTCTGTCAATCAAGGAGATAAGTGAGTTTGAGAGCGTTATGTTCACTGCACAGGAGGCTATCCGCAACTTTATCAAGGGCGTTCCCTCCAAACTGCAGGTTTATGAGATAGAGCATCCCGATGTGCTGCTGTGGGCTGTCTGGACCATCCAGCAGTATGCCAAGGCGACATCGGCCCAGCAGGCATGGGACAAGTACGGCAAACTGCTTACGGAGATCATGGATTTCCTCAGGCACAACCGTCACTACAACTTCTTCCTGCACAGCAACGGACTGGTTCACATTAACGGCAAGGAGAAAGCCGCCACATGGATGAACTCCACCGCCAACGGCGTTCCGGTAATACCGCGTACAGGTTATGTGGTTGAGATCAACGCACTCTGGTATAACGCGCTGATGTTTGTGGCCGATCTTAGCAGGCAGTACGGTAAGGCCGATTACTCCAAGCGACTGGAGGCACTTGCTGCAAATACCGGCAAGTCATTCGTAAAGACATTCCTGAACCAGTACGGTTATCTGTATGACTTTGTGGACAAGGATGCTCCTGACTGGAGCGTGCGTCCCAACCAGATATTCGCAGTGGCACTTGATTATTCGCCGCTGGACCTCAAACAGCAGAAGGCCGTTGTTGATATCGTGACCAAGGAGCTGCTTACTCCCAAGGGGTTGCGTTCACTCAGCCCCAAGAGCATGGGTTACAACCCCAACTACGTGGGTCCGCAGCGTGAGCGTGACTACGCTTACCATCAGGGTACCGCATGGCCCTGGCTGGCAGGATTCTACTTTGAGGCATACCTCAAGGTGTTCAAGATGAGCGGTCTGTCATTCGTGGAGCGTCAGATGATCGGTTATGAGGATGAGATGACATCGCACTGCATCGGCTCACTTCCGGAACTCTTTGACGGCAACCCGCCGTTCAAGGGCCGCGGAGCCGTATCGTTCGCTATGAACGTGGCGGAGATACTGAGAACCATCAAGATGATTAATGAATTTCAATAATACTACTATATGAAGGTTTTGATGTTCGGCTGGGAGTTTCCGCCCCATATACTGGGAGGATTGGGAACGGCCAGTTTCGGATTGACAAGAGGACTAGCCAATCAGGGGAACGTGGACATCACGTTCTGCCTGCCCAAGCCATGGGGTGATGAGGACCAGAGCTTCATGAAGATTGTGGGAATGAACACCGTTCCTGTGGTTTGGCGTGATCCCGACAGCAGCGTGCTCAGGGAGCGTTATCCGTGGATGAACTCCGATGACTACTATCACTTCCGTGACCATATCTACGCTGATTTCAACAATCTCTACACCAATGACCTGGGTTGCATAGAGTTCTCGGGCCGATATCCGGACAACCTTCACGAGGAGATAAACAACTACTCGATTGTAGCAGGCGTAGTGGCCCGCACCGAGCAGTTCGATATAATTCACTCTCATGACTGGTTGACCTATCCCGCCGGCATCCACGCCAAGCAGGTGAGCGGCAAGCCTCTGGTGATACATGTTCACGCAACTGATTTTGACCGCAGCCGCGGTAATGTGAACCCCACCGTATATGCCATTGAGAAGAACGGTATGGATTACGCTGACCACATTATGTGCGTGAGTGAGCTGACCCGCCAGACCGTCATCAACAAGTACCATCAGGATCCGCGCAAGGTATCGACCATGCACAATGCCGTCGAGCCTCTGCCGCAGGAGATCCAGGATATAGTTCCGCAAAAGAAGCCGCATGAGAAGGTGGTTACCTTCCTGGGCCGAATCACCATGCAGAAGGGTCCCGAGTATTTTGTCGAGGCCGCCGCATTGGTTCTGAAGCGTACCCGTGACATCCGTTTCTGCATGGCCGGAAGCGGTGACATGATGAACGCCATGATAACCCTGGCCGCCGAACGCGGCATTGCCGACCGTTTCCACTTCCCCGGATTCATGAAGGGCAAGCAGGTGTACGAATGCCTTAAGGCAAGCGATGTTTACATCATGCCTTCGGTATCGGAACCCTTCGGTATTTCACCGCTTGAGGCAATGCAGTGTGAGGTTCCCACCATAATCTCAAAGCAGTCAGGTTGCGCAGAGATTCTGGACAAGTGCATCAAGGTTGACTACTGGGACATTCACGCCATGGCCGATGCCATCTACTCCATCTGCAACTACCCGGCTCTGTACGAGTACCTCAAGGTGGAAGGCAAGAAGGAGGTCGATGCAATCACCTGGGATAAGGTGGGAGAGCGTATCCTGGCACGCTACAAGAAACTGCTGGGCATTAAATAACTGAAAATAAGGAGATACAAGATATGAAAACCATTTGTCTGTATTTTGAGATTCATCAGATAATCCATCTCAAGAGGTATCGTTTCTTTGATATCGGCACCGATCACTATTACTATGATGATTATGCCAATGAGACGAGTATAACGAACATAGCCGAGAACTCCTATATCCCGGCTCTGAGGACACTGATTGAAATGGCCCGCAAGAGTGAGGGTGCATTCAAGGTGGCCCTTTCGCTGTCCGGCGTAGGTCTTGAGCAGTTGGAACGTTATGCCCCGCAGGTGATTGACCTGCTGCAGGAACTGAATGAGACGGGTTGCGTGGAATTCATAGCCGAGCCTTACTCACACGGTCTGGCATCACTGGCTCCCAACGGCGAGCAGTCCTTCCGCGATGAGGTAAAGCGTCAGGTTGAAAAGATCAACCAGCTGTTCGGACAGAAACCCAAGGTATTCCGCAACTCCAGCCTTATCTATGACGATGAGATAGGAGGACTTGTGGCCGATATGGGATTCAAGGGAATACTGACCGAGGGTGCCAAGCACATCCTTGGCTGGAAGAGCCCTCACTACCTGTATCACTGCGCTCAGAATCCCAACCTGAAGGTTCTGACACGTGACTACAAGCTGTCCGATGACATCAGCCTGAGATTCTCAAATCCGTCATGGGAGGCATATCCTCTGATGGCCGACAAGTATATTGACTGGATCGCCCAGAGCCCCGAAGAGGACGGCGTATTCAATATCTTCATGGAACTTTGCGCACTGGGTATCTATCAGCCCCTGAGTTCCAACATTCTTGACTTCATCTATAACCTGCCTAAGGCAGCCAAGAAAGCCGGCGTAGGTTTCCAGACTCCTTCAGAGGTTATCAAGACTCATAAGTCAGTTTCAGAGATTGAGGTTCCTTATCCCATGTCATGGAACGATGAGGAGCGTGACATCAGCTGCTGGCTGGGTAATGTAATGCAGCGTGAGGCATTCAACAAACTCTATTCAATAGGTGAGCGTGTTATTCTGACCAATGACAAGCATCTGCGTCAGGACTGGGATTATCTGCAGGCCAGCAATAACCTGCGCTTCATGACCACCAAGAACAATGCTGTGTCAATGGATCGCGGTATCTACGAATCACCGTACGATGCATTCACCAACTACATGAATATCCTTGGTGATTTCCTGCAGAGAGTAAACTGGGCTCTGCCTCTTGACATAGACACAGAGGAGCTGAACGCCTTCCAGACCACAATCAGTAATCAGGACAAGAAGATTCAGTCTCTTGAGAAGCAGATAGCCAGACTCAAATCAAAACTTTGAGCGGATTGTCTTAATCTTGATGGGGGTATCACCGCCTATCAGTTTTACCTGGTGCATCCTGATGTCCAGGCTGTAACTTATTGCGGAATTTCTGGAATCCACATTGGCGCTGACAGGAATCAGTACGACTTTGTTCCAATCGGGACATGCCTGCTCGTAAGCGGCATTGTCACCGCCGTTCTCGGCAATCCAGTCGGTACGGTCGCTGTAGATTTTCTCAACCATTGCAGCGATGTTCTCGAAAGTGTATGTGCCGTATTTTGTGGAATAACTTGCTACGAATGACTCGGTCTTGTCGGCTGCATTGTTCTTGGCGAAGAACTCCTGCATCTTGTCCTTGCGGACCAGAAGCAGTGTAGGCGGAACTGACGGCTTGTACTTGCTTGAAGGTGTCACCGCGGTTGAGATACGCAACTGGGCGGCGTTGAGTACATACTCGTCGCTTCTCATCTGGTCAACCGGGAGAGTGATCTCGGTAAGAACGCCGAACGGACTGCGGATCCATGTGCAGCTGTTGTCCGATAACTGACCTTCAAGACCGCTCCACTTGATGCAGTTAAGCTGCATAACCTCGCTGTTGCCCTGGAATTCTGCGATTCTGGACTCCATTACAGGCTCGTCATCATCGTCAAAGCCTATGTGCTTGAAGTTCACTCCAAGTATTGAGCGGTTGATGTAGAACATGGTGCCGTCGCCCTGTGAGCAGCGGATATAGAAACCTTTGCAGAGATTCTCCATGAATGATCTGGAATCGGCAAAATAGTGTCTGGTGGCAGGATTGAAATATGCCTCCAGTATGTTCTTTGCAATGGAGTCGGGCAGGGGTACGGTTATGCTCGGATAGTATCCTGACAAACTGCGCAGAGAGTCTGAGTCCTGCATGTTAAGGCTTGATACCGTGACAGTTGCCAGGGGGTCTGCCTGTATGTCGCAGAAAAGTGACGGGTCTACGTCAGGATAATACCTTGTCTCGGGATCAACCATGGTGTTAAGCGGGAATACCTCAATCTTGACGGGATTGGTGGGGTCACCGAAATAGCCTGTATAGTAGAGTTTGAGTTGTGCGTAGTAGGGTTTCTGGTCACCTACTGCATCAATGAACCACTGCGGAAATACAAAGTCACTTATGCCGTAAACTGAGTCAGCCAGAGTGAGGTTCTCCATGCAGTTGAGCTGGGTGATATAGCCGGCTTCGATCTTTGAACCGCTGACCTCCTCGGTAAAACGTCCCAGATTGCACTGTGATGTCATTATTATGAGAGAATCGGCAGCCTTGATGGTGCGTGATGTTGCGAAACAGGAGTCGTTTTTGACTGTCATTACATCACCATCGGGAGTAAGTGAACCACCCAGGGCTGATGTATCGGCGTCGCATGAAATAAGAAACAGACCTGCGAGAAAACCGCAAACTGTCGTCTTGAGATTCATAATGGTCTAAAATCAGATTTTGTTGTAGAAATCGTTGATGACATCGGCAGCCATTGTGCTTGCGTCACCTTCAAGTACGGGAATGCCTTTCTGCTTGGCGTATGCAGGCAGTGAGGCGTCAACAGCAGGCGCGTTGCAGATAACTCCGTCGGAGAAATCGATGGCCTTCTTCATTACAGAGTTGAAGTCGATGGGGGTATCGAATGTGCCTACATCGCCGGGCTGCATATCCTTGTTAGGTATTATCTCAGGGTATCTCTCGCTGAAATTGCGGTTGAAAGCCTTGTCGTACAGTGAATAAACCACCTTTGAATCGCGGAAAGCAGGCTCCTCGCGATATGCGGTCTTTATGTACAGGGGAATCAGGGCTGACAGCCAGCCGTGACAGTGAATGATATCAGGGTTCCAGCGGAGTTTCTTTACGGTCTCCAGCACGCCGCGTGCAAAGAAAATGGTACGCTCATCGTTGTCCTCATATTCCACACCCTCCTTGTCGGTTACCTGAAGGCGGTTCTGGAAATAATCCTCATTATCAATGAAATATACCTGTATGCGGGCTGACTGAAGTGAAGCAACCTTGATTATGAGCGGATGGTCTGTGTCGTCAATGATCAGGTTCATGCCCGACAGACGTATGACCTCATGCAACTGATTGCGGCGTTCGTTGATGTTACCCCATTTGGGCATGAAGGTTCGGATGTCATTACCCAATTCCTGAATGCTCTGAGGCAGCTGCCTGCAGTAATCAGCCATTGGAGACTGAGCCACGAAGGGCGAAATCTGATCAGCAATGATGAGAATTTTCTTTTCGCTCATATGTTTTTAAGTAGGTAGGTCTTGCAAAGATATAAAAAAAAATCATGAAAATTTCAAGCACTTTGGCCGAATCTTTTGTAATACCATATTTATTCACTTATTTTGCGGACTTTTTCAACTGTATTATGGTAAAAGTAATTACAACAGTAAAAGATCTTAAAGAGGCCCTGAAATCCTGCCGCGAACAGGGTAAGAGCATCGGCCTCGTACCTACCATGGGTGCACTGCACGAGGGTCATGCTTCACTCGTAAGACGCTCTGTAGCAGAGAATGACATAACTGTAGTGAGCGATTTTGTAAACCCCACACAGTTCAACGACAAGAATGACCTTAAGAACTATCCCCGTACAATGGAGGCCGATTGCCAGCTGCTTGACAAAGTAGGTGCGCAGTACGTATTTGCCCCTTCAGTAGAGGAGATGTATCCGGAACCCGATACACGTACATTTGATTTCAGCCCGCTCGACAAGGTGATGGAAGGCCCCAACCGCCCCGGACACTTTAACGGCGTAGCTCAGATTGTAAGCAAACTTTTCTATGCTGTAGAGCCTGACCGCGCATATTTCGGCGAGAAGGATTTCCAGCAGCTGGCCATTATCCGTGAGATGGTCCGTCAGTTAGGTCTCAAGATTGAGATCGTAGGCTGCCCCATCGTACGTGAGGAGGACGGCATGGCTCTTAGCTCACGCAACATGCTTCTGAGCAAGACCGAGCGCAAACTGGCTGCAAACATTTCACGCACTCTCTTTGAGAGCCGCTACTATGCACGTCACCACACACTTGCTTCAACCCGCAAGTATGTTATAGATACCATCAACTCCCATGAGGGACTTGAGGTTGAGTATTACGAGATTGTCGATGGCCGTACACTGCAGCCCGTTGACAATTGGGATGCTTCTGATTACATTGTAGGCTGCGTTACCGTTCACTGCGGTAAGGTCCGCCTTATTGACAACATTAAATACAAGGAGTGATGTTACTGACTGTACTCAAATCCAAACTTCACCGCGTTAAGGTGACCGATGCCAATATCAACTACATTGGCAGCATTACTATTGACGGCAACTGGATGGATGCAGCCGGCATCATTGACGGTGAGCAGGTTCATGTAGTCGATGTAACCAACGGCGCCCGCCTGGTTACTTACGTTATCCGCGGAGAGCGCGGTTCCAAGTGCATCTGCCTGAACGGTGCTGCCGCCCGTCTGGTATCGATAGGTGATACGGTGATAATCATCGCCTACGCTCAGGTAACTCCTGAGGAAGCCAAAACATTCAAACCAACGGTTGTGATTCCATAAAAAAAGGCGGCCCGATCGGGTCGCCTTTTTTGTTTATAGGTTTTGCTTATCCAAGCATTGTAAGCAGGATACCGGCAGCAACTGCAGAGCCGATAACGCCGGCAACGTTCGGGCCCATGGCATGCATGAGCAGGAAGTTGCTGGGGTTCTCCTCCTGACCAACCTGCTGTGAAACGCGGGCAGCCATAGGAACGGCTGATACACCTGCAGAACCGATAAGCGGATTGATCTTCTCTTTTGAGAATACGTTCATCAGCTTGGCGAGCAGGATACCGCCTGCAGTACCGCAACCGAATGCTACAACACCCATAACCATGATCTTGATTGTGCTCCAGTCAAGGAATGAGCTTGCAGTAGCGGTGGCACCTACGGTGAGGCCAAGGAAAATAACCACGATGTTCATCAGCTCGTTCTGCATGGTCTTGCTAAGACGGTCAACAACACCGCACTCCTTGGCAAGGTTACCCAGCATGAGGCAGCCGATCAGAGGAGCGGCATCGGGCAGGATAAGAGCCACGATGGTTGTGATGGCAATCGGGAATATGATCTTCTCAGTCTTGCTTACGGGACGAAGCTGGCTCATCTTGATGGCACGCTCCTTCTTGGTGGTCAGGGCACGCATGATAGGCGGCTGGATCACGGGAACAAGAGCCATGTAAGAGTAGGCTGCAATGGCGATGGGGCCTAACAGCTCAGGGGCCAGTTTTGATGTAAGGAAGATGGATGTAGGACCATCGGCACCACCTATGATACCTATTGAACCGGCCTGAGCCTCGGTGAAGCCCATTGAGTTGGCTGCAAGGAATGTAAGGAAGATACCCAGCTGAGCGGCAGCACCCAGGAGCAGGCTCTTGGGGTTGGCAATCAGAGGTCCGAAATCAGTCATGGCACCTACGCCCATAAATATGAGGCAGGGATATACACCGGCTTTTACACCTATGTAAAGAATATCCAGCAGACCGCCCTCACGCATGATTGTGCCATAGCTGTGGTAGGCGGGGCTGTTAGCGTCAAGGAATGCTGACCAGAGTTCTGAGTGGTACATTCCTGCACCGGGCAGGTTTGTAAGCAGCATACCGAATGCGATGGGGAGCAGCAGGAGCGGCTCGTATTGTTTCTTAATGGCCAGATACAGCAGGAAGAAGCTCAGAAGGAGCATGATTCCCTGCTGAAGGGTCATGTTTAAGAAACCCATCTGCTCAAAGAATTCCAGAATATCACCCATTTTCTCTTCAGTTTAAATGAGATTATCCAAGAACCAGGAGCAGATCCTCCTGCATTACGTTCTGACCTGCGGTTACGGCAATCTTGGTTACCTTACCGTCGCGGTCTGCCATAACGGCGTTCTCCATCTTCATACTTTCAAGAGTGAGCAGAGTGTCACCTTTCTTGACATCCTGACCCTCAGAAACCAGAACCTTGATGATAGAACCGGGCAGGGGGCTGGTTACCTTGTAACCGCCTGCGGGAACATCGGCAGCCTTGGGAGTGGGAGCAGCCTTGGGTGCCTCGGGAGCCTTGGGAGCCTCGGCCTTGGGAGCAGGTGCGGGAGCGGCAGCAGCGGCTGCGGTCTCCAGGTCAAGCAGCTTGTCATCCTGCATGACGTTCTTGCCGGGCTCTACATAAACGGCCTTTACGGTACCGTCGGCCTCGGCGGTAACGTTGTTCTCCATCTTCATTGACTCCATGGTGAGCAGTACATCGCCCTTCTTTACAGCCTGACCGGCCTTGACGAGTACCTTCACGATTGAACCGGGCAGCGGTGACTTTACGGTCATCAGGCCGGCGGGAGCTGCAGCAGCAGAAGCGGCGGCAGCGGCGGGACGGCGTACTGCAGCAGCTGCAGGAGCCTCCTCCTTCTCTAACTCTACCTTGTAGGTCTTGCCGTTGAGTGTTACCTCGGCAAAGTTGTCCTCAAGTTCATTGACAGCAGCGTTGTACTGCTTGCCGTCTATTGTGAATTTGAATTCTTTCATTGTGTTGCTAAATTAACGATGCAGGTTGTTCATTCCGTAGAGCTTGGAGTTCCAGCCGGAGCGCTCTACTCTCTTGATATGAATCTCGGTGGGTTCCACGTCATGTACTCCGTTGAAGTACAGGTGCAGAGCCATTGCTATGGCGGCAAGATCGTCATCGGCCGATGCCTGGGCGCTTGCCGGCGCGGCCTGGGCGGCGGGAGCGGCTACTGCCTTGGGCTGTGCAGCCTTGGGTGCCTTCACTGCATTGCTGACAACTGCACCGAGCAGTTTCAGAATGAAGATGAGCACGACCAGAAGCAGGATAACCATGCAGAATCCCAGTCCTGTTACCATCCAGACGTGTGACCAGTTAATTACTAATGGTGTCATCATAGACTCTCTGCTTTAGAGTGGAATGTTGCTGTGCTTCTTGAGCGGGTTGGTGAGACGCTTGGTCTGCAGCATCTCGAATGCGCGGATAACACGTGCACGTGTGTAGCGCGGCTCAATAACATCATCAATATAGCCACGGTTGGCTGCCTGGTAAGGTGAAGCGAACTTGTCCTTGTAGGCTGCCTCCTTCTCGGCAATGAATTTCTTCTTCTCCTCGGGATCCTCGATGGCCTTGAGTGACTTGGCCTCCAGTACGCCAACGGCACCGCTGGCGCCCATAACTGCGATCTCGGCGTTAGGCCAAGCGTAGCAGAGGTCACCACGCAACTGCTTGCAGCTCATAACGATGTGTGAGCCACCGTATGACTTACGTACTGTAACGGTTACCTTAGGAACTGTAGCCTCGCCGTATGCGAACATCAGCTTTGCGCCGTGATCGATGATACCGGCATACTCCTGACCTGTACCGCAGAGGAATCCGGGTACGTCAACCAGGGTAAGGATCTGGATGTTGAATGCGTCGCAGAAACGTACAAAACGGGCTGCCTTGCGTGAAGCGTCGCAGTCAAGCACACCTGCCAACCAGTTGGGCTGGTTTGCTATGATACCGGTTGAACGGCCGTTGAAACGGGCGAAACCGCAGATAACGTTCTTTGCGAAATCCTTGTGAACCTCCATGAAGTCACCGTCATCAACGATAGAGTAGATGATGTCCTTCATATCGTAAGGTTTGTTGGGATCATCGGGAACCATAGAGTTCAGGGCATCCTCCAGACGTGCGGGATCGTCCTTGGTCTCTTTTACGGGAGCCTCCTCCATGTTGTTCTGCGGGATGAAGCTGATAAGACGGCGAACCTCCTTAACGGCCTCCTCCTCGGTTGCGGCAACAAAGTGTGTAACACCTGACTTGGTGGCGTGAACGCGGGCACCGCCCAGCTGCTCAACTGTAACGTCCTCACCGGTAACGCTCTTTACAACCTTAGGACCGGTAATGAACATATATGAGTTCTGCTCAGTCATCATGATGAAGTCAGTCAGGGCAGGGCTGTATACAGCACCACCGGCGCAGGGGCCGAAAATGACTGAAATCTGGGGAACTACGCCTGATGCCAGAATGTTACGCTCAAAGATCTCAGCGTAACCTGCCAGAGCGCAGGCACCCTCCTGGATACGTGCACCGCCTGAATCGTTCAGACCGATGATGGGGGCACCCATCTTCATAGCCATATCCATAACCTTGCATATCTTCTGTGCCATGGTCTCAGAAAGAGAACCGCCGATAACGGTGGCATCCTGTGCAAATACGAATACGAGTCGGCCATCGATTGTACCTGAACCAACGGCTACGCCGTCACCCAGGAATACCTTCTTCTCCATACCGAAGTCGTTGCAACGGTGGGTCAAGAACATATCGACCTCCTCAAATGATCCCTCGTCAAGAAGCATGTTTATACGCTCGCGGGCTGTGTAGCTGCCTTTTGCGTGATGCTTCTCAATAGCTGCCTCGCCGCCGCCGGCCATTGCCTGCGCGCGTTTGTCAACCAGCTTCTGAAGTTTGCTGTTTTCCATTTTTGTATATTATGTGTTATTTGGGTTGTTCACAAAGTTCTGTCAGCACACCGCAAGTTGATTTGGGGTGCAGGAAAGCTATCATCAGGTTCTCGGCTCCCTTGCGCGGCTGCAGGTCAATAAGCTGCAAGCCTGCCTCCTGAGCCTCCTTAAGAGCCTCTGCTACATTATTGACATTGAAAGCAACATGGTGAATGCCGCCGCGGCCACCGTTCTTCTCAATGAACTTGGCAATGGTTGACTCGGGGCAAGTGGGCTCCAGGAGCTCAATCTTTACCTCTCCAACCTTGAAGAAAGCGGTCTTAACCTTCTGGTCTGCAACCTCCTCAATGTTGTAGCACTTGCTACCTGTCAAAAACTCAAAGAACGGCATAGTAGCCTCAAGAGAGGTCACTGCTATACCAAGATGCTCAATGTGTGTAGGTTTCATAATTCTCTTTGTTGTAATTATTGTTAGTACTTGTTTGATATCCTAAACGCCATAGGTATGCAAAGGTACTATTTTTACCTCTTAATAAAAAGGAAAACATTCTTAAAAAATGACACAAAAATGACACGGAAGGTACAGTCCCTATTGTGTCATTTCAGCCAGATCAGGCTGTTATAGGTGGATTCTACGCGGGACTCCACATCATCGGACAGGGCGGGAAAGAAATCCAGTCCTGTTTTTGATTCAACCTCATCAACCGTGACGGCATAGGTTGAGAGCGGCTTGTGTCCGGCCTTATTATCCATTATGAAACCTATGGACTCAAAACCGTTTGGAGTCTGTATCAGCATAACCTTGTAAAAGGCGTCGGGTACCGTAACCTTATTCCGGCCGATGCTCCCGTACTGGTTGTCAGTTACTATCGGACCGCATGTCACGTAGATGTTGCCGTACTTGTTCGCATAGTCGCGGACCATATCCTCAAGGGCCTTCCAGTCACCGCTGTTGAGGTTGTGGTTCTGGGGGCAGATGTTGGTGAAGTAGAAACTCTCGCGCATCATCTGCTCGGTCAGTTTCATATCGGCTGCCGGTGCCATATGGCCGCGGTCCCAGCCTGAGTTGCGGTAGTCGTTGTCATCGGCCTGTTTTCCGTAGAAATTGGGATCGGTCCGGAAATGATTTGAACGGGGATTGGTGCCCGATACCTCCTCATCTGTCAACTCGTAGGCCACCCACTCGGGAATGCGGTAATTCTCATTCAGAACCACCTCATAACCCTCATAAACCAGATGCTTCTTGTAAGACGCCTCAGTGTAAGCCGGGATCTCCAACTTGTCAATGCTTTGCCTGCTTGTATGCGAAGGGGTCTTACACCACCACAGAATCAGGCAGGCCCCAATGAAAACCAATAGCTTTAACAGTCCTTTCTTCATACCGCAAAGGTATCAAAAAAAGAGGGTGGCCGGATGGTCACCCTCTTTTTTTGTTGTCGGCCGGAATTACTTCTTGTTCTTCTTGAAGTCGCGAACGGTGTAGTAAACAGGCTTGCGCTGATACTGTCCGTCGAACAGCAGCGGGAAGTTGTTGGCACCCAGCCATGAATCACGGTCACCGAGGTTCCAGAATGTTACGCAAGAGAAGTTCTTCTTGTACTTGCGGATAACCTTGAAGAGCTCGTCATACTTGGCCATCTGGAGCTGAGCGATAGAATCGGTAAGAACCTGACCCTCGCCGCGGCTGAAGTTGAGCTGACCGCCGGCCTCGTGGTTGATACGAACGTCGAACTCAGTGATCTGGATATCGTCAACCAGCTCGAGGTACATCTGGATAGCCTTCTCGAAGTCCTCGATGGTGGGGTTATCATAGATGTTGTAGTGACCCTGCATACCGATACCGGTGATAGGAGCACCCTCACCCTGAAGCTTCTTAACCATGTTGTAGATGTAAGTTCTCTTGGCAGGAGTCCAAGCGCTGTAGTCGTTGTAGAACAGGGTAGCGTTGGGATCAGCCTCGTGAGCGAACTGGAATGCCTTGAGGATGAACTCGTCACCGCAGAGCTGATAAGCGGTTGACTGACGGAATGACTGCTCGTAGGGAGCATCCGGATTGTTGGCATCGCTCATAGCCTCGTTAACTACGTCCCAGCAGTAAACTACATCCTTGTAACGGTTAACAACTACCTGGATGTGAGCACGGAGTGAATCGTAGAACTCTTCCTTGGTTGCCTTGGCATACTTGGGAACCTTGGTCATCTGAGGAGCCTGAGCCTGAGCACCACGCTGGCCCTGACCCTGAGGACGCTGGCCCTGAGGACGCTGACCTGCCTGAGGAGCACCCTGAGGAGCACCCTGCGGACGCTGGCCACCGAAACCGCCGAAGCCGCCGAAACCACCACCGAAGCCGCCGAAGCCGCCACGTGCGGGCTGCTCAACCCAAATTGTATCGCCGTTCTCGTCGCGCTCTACAACCTGATTGCCGTTCTCATCATACTTGTTGAACATCCAGTTTGCGAACTGGCTGTGCCATACGAGGCAGTGACCACGCATCTTGATACCGTTGGCACGGCAGAAGTCTGCGATAGCATCGGCCTGTGTGAAGTTCCATACACCCGGCTGAGGATGAATTTCACCCGGTTTCATGCAGTTCTCAGCTGTGATGCTGTTGAACTCCTTGAGGATAACTGCCTTCTGAAGTGAATCAGTTACGTTACGCGGTGTTACGGCAACACCGATCTTGAAATAACCCTTGTAGGCGTCCTTTAAACCCGGATCTTCGGGGCCACATGCGCTCATTACTACAACAGATGCAATGAGGGCGATAATTGAAAGCTTTTTCATTTAATTGACCTAATAGTTATGATTAATGATTGTTGACTTTTCGTTTCGGACCCCAAAGTTAATTATTTGTTTTAGAATATCTTTTGAATTCCTGATTTATTTACGCATGAGCACCGCTGCCTGGACCATGTTACGCAGTGAAGCCTCGGTTTCGGCCCAGCCGCGTGTCTTGAGGCCGCAGTCCGGGTTGACCCACAGTTGTGCGGGATTAATGACCTTTGAAGCCTTACGCAGTAACTCAACCATCTCCTGGACCGATGGAACTCGCGGGGAGTGGATGTCATATACGCCGGGGCCGATTTCGTTAGGATATTCGAACTCGGCGAATGCTCCGAGCAGGTTCATCTGGCTGCGTGCACATTCGATGGTGATGACATCGGCATCCATTAGGGCGATGTGCCTGATGATGTCGTTGAACTGGCTGTAGCACATATGGGTATGTATCTGGGTGCTGTCCTTTACGCCCGATGCCGATATGCGGAACGCCTCGACGGCCTTGTCAAGATACTCGTCACGGTCGGCCTTACGCAGTGGCAGACCCTCGCGGATGGCGGGTTCGTCAATCTGGATTACCTTGATGCCGGCTTTTTCCAGATCCACGACTTCATCGCGGATGGCAAGTGCAATCTGTTTCATGGTGAGGGCTCGCGGCTGGTCGTTGCGGACAAAACTCCACTGCAGAATGGTGACAGGGCCGGTCAACATGCCCTTGACAGGTTTGTCGGTAAGGCTCTGGGCATATACGGCCCAGTCGACAGTCATGGCATGGGGACGTGATACGTCACCGTAGATGATCGGCGGCTTGACGCATCGGCTGCCGTAACTCTGAACCCAGCCGTTGCGGGTAAAAGCGAAACCGCTCAGCTGCTCGCCGAAATACTCCACCATGTCGTTGCGCTCGGACTCGCCGTGAACCAGGACATCCAGACCGATCTCCTCCTGGATGCGGATGGTCTTTTCAATTTCGCTCTTGAGCAGTCCGGTATACTGGTCCTTGCTCAGCTCTCCTTTCTTGAACTTGCTGCGCCATGAACGCACCTCGGTAGTCTGAGGAAATGAGCCGATGGTGGTAGTGGGGAACAGCGGCAGGCGGAGTGATTTGCGCTGCTCCTGAATGCGTTCTGCAAAGGGGCTCTTACGCTTGGCATAATCGGGTGTCACAGCCTCCAGACGGCTCTTGACATCGGGATTGTTGGTCAGGGCCGAAGTCCGGCGGTCCTGAATGTCGTCCTTGTTCTCATGGAGTGCTTTCTGTGCCGCATACGATCCCTTGCCGTCGGCAAGATCGGCCAAAGTGACCACCTCGGACACTTTCTGGCGGGCAAATGAGAGCCAGCGCTTTACCTCGCGGGGCAGCGTCTTGTCATCGGTCTCCGCATCAAGGTCAATGGGAGAGTGGAGCAGGGAGCAGCTTGTTGCAACCAGGAGACGGCTGGAATCCAGTTTTTCTTTGGCCTTTTCAATAATGTCCAGTGACTGGCGGAAGTCATTCTTCCAGATGTTACGGCCGTCAACAACGCCCAGACTTAAAGAAATATCATTGGGTAAAAGGGCTGCAATGCTTCCTGCCTGCTCGGGAGCGCGGACAAGGTCAATGTGCAGGATATCGGCACCCAGTCCGGCGGCAAGTGCGGCGTTGTCGGCCAGAGGTCCGAAATAGGTGGTCAGGATGATCTTGAGACGGGTGGCTTTGCGGATGGCGTCAAAGGCCTTGCGATAGGCATTCTTAGCTTCCTGGCTCAGGTCGGTGCAGAGTGAGGGCTCGTCAATCTGTATGTATTCGGCACCCTGGTTCTCAAGCTCTTTCAGGATTTCAATGTAAACAGGGAGGAGTCTGTCAATCAGTTCAATGCGGTTGAATCCGGCCTCTTTCTCCTTACCCAGAAGCAGGTATGTCACGGGGCCTACTAACACAGGCTTGGTCTTGATACCGAGTTGGAGAGCCTCGGCAAACTCACTGGCAGCCTTGTTGCAGGTGAGCTTGAACTGCTGGTCCTTGGTGAACTCGGGAACGATATAATGATAGTTTGTGTCGAACCATTTGGTCATCTCCATTGCGGTGACGTCAATGCCGTTTTTCTGATAACCGTGAGCCATTGCGAAGTAGAGTTCCAGAAGATCATCCTTGAGGGCATTGTAGCGCTCGGGGATGGCTCCTACACTCAGGCTCAGGTCAAGTGTCTGGTCATAGAATGAGAAATCGTTGCTGGGAATGAGGTCTATTCCTGCCTCTTTCTGCAACTGCCAGTTTTCCTTGCGTATCTGTGCGGCGGCATCAAGCAGCTCTTTCTTTGTAATCTTTCCAGCCCAATAAGCCTCTTCGGCTTTCTTCAGTTCACGGTTGACACCGATGCGGGGATAACCCAGAATGTTTGTTCTTATCGACATGTTTTTAAAGTTTGATTCCGGCGCAAAGGTATGGTGTCTGAATGTGCTATAAAAATATTTCGGAGAATTCGGGAAAATATGCTTATATTTGCGGAAATATTGTAGTTGAGCAATAAAAATTTTCTGCAAAACATAAGTATTTGAAAATGGAAAATGGCTATAAACTGGATGAGACCGATGTCCGTATCCTGCGTGAACTGCAAAAAAACGCCCAACTGACGGTCAAGGAACTGGCCGCCAGGATACATCTTTCGCCGTCACCTACATTCGAGCGTCAGAAACGTCTGGAAAGGGAAGGCTATATAACCCGTTATATGGCTGTGGTCGATGCACAGAAGGCCGGAAACGGGATAATGGTCATGTGCAATATCCGTCTCAAGCAGCACTCCGAGGAGATGATTCAGCAGTTTATCGATGCCGTACAGAATATTGACGAGATAACGGAGTGCTTCAACACCAGCGGTGATTATGATTTCATGATAAAGGTATATGCGCGTGACATGCACGCCTACCAGCAGTTCATGCAACACCGGTTAGGTGCGATAAGCTGTCTGGGAAGCCTGCACAGCGTCTTTGTAATGAGTGAGACCAAGAATACCCACGGGGTGCCGGTGATCGGCCCCGAGTGAGTTTACTTTCCTGAAAAAACCTGATTAATCAGTTGCTCGAACTCCTTGAAGGCGAATGTGTCTTTGAGGTCGCGCAGGGCATCGGCCAGACCGCGGTAGTGCCATTCGTGGTCTTTTGGGTCATTGGCATGGAACAGGTTCCAGAGGGCGTCTCCCTGAACTGCGTAGTCACGTGCAATGGCTCTCATATTGGAGAGTTTGTCACCCAAAGCGACAATCTTGGCGTCAAGCGGAGCGGCTGCAATAAGGTCGATGGCCTTTTTCTTGCGCTCGTGCCAGGTACCTTCGTCATCACCCACGCTTTCAATCTGAACGAGTGATGCTATGCGGTCACCGAACTCATGGCGGATATCGTCAATGGTGACATCGGTGTCCTCGACGGTGTCGTGCAGAGCGGCGGCAGCCAGCAGTTCCTGGTCAGAGGTGATGGTGGAGACAATCTCCATTGCCTCCATGGGATGAACAATGTAGGGGAAGCCCTTTCCGCGGCGCTCGGTGCCCGCGTGGGCCTGGACCGCGAATATGATGGCGCGGTCCAGAAGTTCAGTATTAAGCGGTTTGTTAGCCATTTTACTTGTTCATGAAGGGCAGGTCCTTGGATTGCTCCAGAAGCATCTCTGCAATGACGTCATTGCTCTCGGATTCACCGTTCAGCTGGTCAAACATATACTTGATGCCGGCCTTTCCGCCACCTATCTTGAGAATATATGCTATGCACAGGTCCTGCGGGCCGATGGACGATGAGATAATGTCCAGATCCGTCAGTCCTATCTGATAGCATGCAATCTGATATGCACCCTCGGAATAATCCCTGATAAGGTTGGATATGTCTCCCAAAGTCTTGAAGCCAAGAGCTTTGAAAACGGTGAGGTAGGGCATGAGCGGCACATCCTGTATCTCGGCCTGGTTCATGGCGGCAATACGCTTGTTGAGCTGTGCGAACGGCTCCAGTTCCAGATAACTGCGGAACGTATCACCGTCTATGGGCACCTCATCCAGGTTACCGGAGCGTACCAGAGCCTGGACACGGCGGCGGTAATCGGTCAGTTCAATGCGGATCTTGCTGAACTCGTCATCAACAAGTTCGAGCATTCCGGCCAGACGGCTCATGTTGCGCATGTAGCGTCTGGGAATCTCCACGCCTGATTTGTAACCGGTGTCATGGTCCATATTGGCCCATGCATGCTGCAGCAGGGTACGCATCTGAATCTCAAAGCGGTACGGGAAATCCGGAACTTTGCAGATGTAATGCAGTGATAGATAGCCGAAACTGTCTATCTCATGGATCTTACGCTTGTCGACAGAATTCTCCCAGTCAATCTCAAAGAGTCTCTCCACGGCCGATGCCACCTTGTCGACATCATCTATGTAGAAAGTGATGACTCTGAGACCGAGAATGTCAGTAAGGTCTGCCAGGCTTTTGTACTTATGGCCTTTAAGTTCAAGCTTTCCGGCCAGTGAATCATACGCCTTGACACGCGATTCGATGGCAGCCACAAGCAGTCCGGCATCGGCCAGAGTCTGCCTGAGCTTATCCTTAACCTCCTGCTCAACCTCTCTGAAGCGGGGCAGGTTGTCCTGGTACTCCTGAAGGATTGCCTCACAATGAGGATCCAGTTGCCTTGCCTTCTTCATGGTTGTCTGTTTAGTCCTGTATTTCAAACAGATTCAGGAAACCGGTCATCATAAAGACTGAACGTATGTCCTTGTTTATGGACTTTACTATCACTTTGCCGCCCTTTGATGCAGCAGCCTTGCGCAGTGAAAGGAACAGACGAAGTCCGGAACTTGATATGTACTCAAGCTCGGTGCAGTCAAGAATTACTGTTCCTGCTGCATACTGGTTCAGATTCTCAAAATCGCCGCTTATCTCCTGTGAGGCGGGTGTGTCCAGACGACCGATAAGCTGAGCGGTCGTGATAGAGTCCTTGGTGTTGATCTTTACTTCCATATTGTTAATTGATTGATAATTAGTCATCAGTATCTCCCATAATGATTACCAGACGGTCACCTTCCATGAGTTTCATGCTGCCGTGCGGTACCAGATACTTGGATTCGCGGCGTACCATCACAACGCGGATGCCGTGGGGCAGATGAAGGTCACGCAGGGTAGAGCCGCCTTCCAGATCGGCCTCAGTAACTATGTGGTCGCGCAGCATTCCCATCTCCTCGGGTATCTCCATGCCGAATGTCTCCACCTCGGGATCATCGTCAATGCTCAGGTTGAGCAGTCGGGCCATCGGGGATATGGTCATACCCTGTACAAGCAGTGAGAGGAGGGTTATGGTGAACACTATGTTGAATATCTCGTTTGAGCCGTCCACGCCCTCAATGACCGTGTAGAGGGCAAAAAGTATGGGACCGGCACCCTTGAGTCCGACCCATGACGTCAGTAACTTGGCTCTGAATGAGAGTCCTCTGAACGGCAGAAGGCTGAGCATGATACCTGCAGGGCGTGCCACCAGCAGAAGGAAGAGGCCGATGAGCAATGCGGGCAGCAGTACGGTGTGCATCTGTGACGGTCTGGCCAGCAGTCCCAACAGCAGGAACATCATAAGCTGTGACAGCCATGTGATTCCGTCAAAGAAGAGAAGAACCTCTTTCTTGAAGGGCAGGTCTTTTGTGTTGCCTATGACTATGGCACAGACATACAGGGCAAGCAGTCCGTTACCGCCTACAAATGATGCGGAGCCGTTTGCGAACAGGGCAATGCTCAGCACCAGGATGGAGTAGAGCGGACTTGACTGGAGGTTGATTCTGGTAAGCAGCCAGCGTGCTCCCTGTCCCAGTGTCAGTCCTATGGCAAAGCCAATGGCAATCTGCTTGATCAGCACCCATACGCCGAACAGGACAATGTGTCCGGTTGCGCCGGATGAGCCGTGAGTCATCTCCAGGATGTTCACCAGAAGAATGGTAAGCACATATGCCATGGGGTCATTACTTCCGGATTCCAACTCCAGCATGGGGCCCAGGTCCTCACGAAGGGTCAGACGGTTGCTCCTGAGTATGGAGAATACCGATGCCGAGTCTGTGGATGACATGACGGCGGCCAGCAGGAAACATCCCAGGAGGGATGAGCCGGCACCGCCTACCTTTGTACCCAAAGCGTAGTAGATGAAAAGACCTGTGCAGACTATGGTTATGAATACGCCTAACGTGGATATGGAGATACCTTTCCTTATGATGGGCTTTGTCTCAGGGAGCGATGTCTCAAGACCGCCTGTAAGCAGAATGATTGTCATGGCCAGGTGACCCAGGAACTCGGCTACACGGGGCTCGTCTATGCGGATACCTATACCGTCCTCGCCGGCCAGCATTCCAAGGATAAGGAACAGCAGCATGGTGGGCACTCCGAACTTTGTGCCGACCTTGGCCATGAGAATGGCAACGAACATAAGGAATGACACGAGCAGTATCAGGTTGCCCGATGAAATGTCAATGTTGAAAATGGATAATGGTATCATTTGCTCAGTTTCTTTATCAGAGTAAGTATGTTGTGTCCGTCCACACGCTCGTAGTTGATGTGGTCCATTATCTGGCGGATCAGATGTATTCCCAGACCACCGATCGAACGGTCTTCGGCACTCAGTGTTATGTCAACCTCGGCCTTGGCGGTAGGATCAAACGGCTTGCCGGTGTCAGATATGATGAATGACATCTCTGACTTGTTGGCTTTTGTCTCAATGGTTATATCACCCTTGGTTCCCTCCGGGTAGGCATAGTTCATCACATTGACCACGGCCTCCTCGATGGCCAGGTTTATCTGCATGGTTGTGGCCATGTCAAATCCGTTGGCCTCACAGACCTCATCTATGAAAGAGTTGAGTCGTGGCACACGCTTCAGGTCATTGGTGAGGGTAAGACTGCGCTGATACGTGAGATCCTCCTGATGCTTGGTGTACTGGAGCGCCAGCATGGTCAGGTCATCGCTCTGATCGGCCTCTCCTACAAACTTACGGACTGATTCCATCATCTGCTTGACAATGACTGTGGGCTTGAACTCCTCCTTCTGCTGCAGACCACGTGCAACCTCAATCACACGTGTCATCTCAAACTGCTGATGATTTATGTTCTCGGCCTCGTTGAGTCCGTCGGTGTACAGGAATATGGTGGTGTCGGGATCCATCAGGGTCTCCTGTCTGCTGAACTTCCAGCCAGGCATTACGCCAATGGGCAGATTTGAATCAACAGGAAGCATGCCGGCTCCGGTATGACCTATCAGAACAGGTGCGTCATGCCCGGCGTTGCAGTAGTGCAGGCGTCCGGTCGGCAGGTCAAGCACACCGGCAAAGAATGTCACGAACATATTTGAATCATTGTCCTGTGATAGCACCTCGTTGAGGGCGTAGATAATCTTTTCGGGCGATGCCTCGTGGCTTGAAACCGTACGGAACAGCGCCTTGGTCACTACCATGTAGAGTGAAGCCGGAATACCCTTGCCCGATACGTCACCTATGCAGAAGAACAGCTTCTCGTCACGTATGTAGAAATCAAACAGGTCGCCGCCAACCTCCTTGGCCGGGGTCAGCTGGCCGAACACGTCAATGTCGGTACGCTCCGGGTATGGCGGGAATATCTTGGGCAGCATGGCCATCTGAATGTCACGGGCAATCTTAAGCTCACCCTCAATGCGACCTTTCTGCTCGTTGATCTGTTTGAGCTCATCCATCTGCTGAACCAGAGACTGCTGCATGTGTCGGAATGAGTTGGTGAGTTTGCCAATCTCATCGTTTCGGTCCGATTCCGTTATGTCTTCATCGAAACGTCCCGATGCAATGGTTTCGGCCTGCCAGGCAAGTTCCTCAAGCGGTTCCAGCTGCTTGGTGAATATGCTGCTGAATGACATGAGCATGAGCAGCAGACCTACAACCAGAATTCCTATCATTGTGTTGATGAGGCGGTAGTAGCCGCTAAAGATATCCTGTGTGGTACATACCAGACCTACGCTCCAGCCGGTATCGCCCAGAGGTTTGTAAAGCACATAACAGTTCTGACCGTTAAGTTCAAGTTCGCGGAAACCCTGCTCGCCGGCCTGCATGGCATGACCCAGTGCCGTGATGGCGGTGTCTGGTTCAAGCATGGTCTGGGTGAATATGGTCTGATAGAACAGTTTTGTGGTATCGGGGTGAACAAAGAAAGTACCTCCCTTACCTATCATGATAGTGTAGGAGTTGGGGTAGGGCTTTACGGCCGATATGGTCTGCGACAGCCATTCAAGTGAGAGGTCAACCGATATGGTGCCGATGAACTCACCATCCCTGTCGTTTATGGGCTTACAATAGGAGATTATCATGTCATTTGACGTGAAGCCTTCAGGATTGTAGTCCAGGAAAGGCTCCGTCCAGCAGGGGTGGCCAAGCAGTTTGGGCAACTGATACCAGTCCATAGAGAAATACTGATAATGTTCATTACCCTCCTGTGTGGTCTTGATTTCACCGTCATCATTAAGCGAATAGGCCGAGAAGTACAACCCTCTGTCCTTGAAGAAGAACGGTTCGAATGAAATGGAGCATCCGTTCAGGTTGGGGTTGTTCTGAAGAATGCGGCGGGAGTATACGAACATTGAATCCGGAGCATCCAGATGTCTTGTTATCAGCCAGTCGGTGTTATCGGTTGCAACCTTTACCTGTTCCAAAATGTTGTCAACACGCAGTACCGTGTTGTCAAGCTGATGCATGGCGTTGTCAATGGCAGCCCGCTGCACTGCCACACGTGACTCGTTGAAGAATACTCCGATCGCAGCCAGGAATATAACTCCGGCAAAAAGTACGGCCCACAGACTGAGTCTGGTGGACAGTGATCTTTGTTTTTTCTCTTTCTTCATAGCGCCTCCGGTATTATTCAACTACGATATCCTGGTAAGTCACTTCATGGTCAAGCATGCCGTTCTCAATCATCAGGTCGCTGGCCTGTTTAACCATGTCGGGGCGCAGACGGAATTCATACTGTCCTGATTCGCGGTCTTTGAGAAGACTCAATGTCTCATCAAGCATGAGTTTCTGCAGTACCCTGTTGGTTGCTATATGTTCTCTCTGAACGTAATCCATTACGATGTCAAGGGTTGCCTCGGGATTCTGTATGGCCCATTCCCAACCCTGACGGCTGGCCTCGGCAAACTTCTCGGCCTGATCCTTGTGCTGCTCGTAATACTCACGGGTCATGTAGACTCCGTCCTCCTGGATATTGTAACCGTGGTCACGGAACCTGTAGACATGTTCGTCTTCAAGCTGGATGCCGGTCTGCACCAGTTGATAGTATTCGTTGTAACTCATGGCAAGGGTGGCGTCAATGGCTCCCGATATGAACAGGTTGACGTTGTTTGCAAAGGGTATCCAGCGGTAATCAAGTTTATCCTTCAGACTCATGCAGATGGCCACCTGTCCGAATCCTGCATTCCAGATTCCAACTTTTGCGCCGTACTGCTTGAGCGGATCCATGCCTCGGCGTGAGACAATGACCATGGCGTTGTTCATGGATGTCTGGAGAATGTTGACAAGAGGAATTCCGTCGTTGATGATCTCCATGGCCTGGGTCAGTTGCAGCGTGGTGGCCTGGCTCTCATTGCTGCGGATACGGCTGATCGCCGTCTGGGTGACCGAAGGATGGACAATCTCCACATCCAGACCGGCCTTGTAATAAAAGCCCAGCTCCTGGGCTACATAATAGCCGGCAAACTGTGCCTGTGCAGTCCATTGGGGCGTGAATATCAGTTTTTCCTGAGCACGCAGAGAGGTGCAGGTCAAACCGATGACTAGTCCCAACAACAAAATCCTCTTCATATGAACCCTTAACTTAAAATCCTTTCAAGTCCCACCCTGAGTTCAGGCATGGGGCGTTTTGTATCCCTTTCTACGATGATTGTCTTAAGACCGGCAAAGGGAAGTATCATCTCATCTATCTCCTTGAGCGAAATTCCCGCTCCGAAATACTCACGTGCAAAGAACTGCCAGAACTTTCCGGCCAGGCTCTTGGGCATATGAAAGGTCTCCTCGATGAACTCCTGGCTGCTCAGGTTGCAGCACAGGTAGACCATACCCACATCAAACAGATGGTTGCCCCAGCAGAAGTCACCCAGGTCAATGAAATAGCGCTCCTGGCCTGCAAAGATGGCGTTGCTGTACTGCAGGTCTCCGTGTATTGCGGTGTCCTCATCGGGGACATCGGCAATGAACTTCTCCAACTTGGCCTTCTGGGCGTTGTCAAAGAAGGGGTTTTCACTCAGGAGCCTGAAGTATCGGTCCTTTACGTTCTCAAACTGCGTGGTATCCACGTGGGTGGCATGGAGTTTCAGACACATTCCGGCAAACTCAGTGGCAAATTGCTCTACCTTTTCAGGCTCGTCGCCGGTGGCTCGTGAGTATGACTTCTTGCCCGTTATGCGCTTGAAACGTATGCCGTATCGGCCATCCTGTGTTACCACATAATCGCCGGGCTCAGGGGTGGGGATGCCCATCTCAAACACCTTACGTGCCAGCCTTATCTCATCCAGTGGCTGCTGAACGATGCCGGGACGGTACAATTTGAGCATAACCGTAGGATCAGACTTGTGGTTAAAGCTGTCTCCGTTGGCTCCGCCGCCAAAAAGTTCATAATCATCGAGTTTTATTTCAATGGCTCTCTCCATACTGCGAAATAAAGTGCTAATATACGCATTTTAGTATTATATCAGCTACCATTTGCAGTAAAAAGTCACTTGCCGATGTTGGCTATGATACGCAGGTTGAGCTGGCGTCCGGTCAGGTAATTGGGTACGGCGAACTGGGTGTTGCTGATATCGGTTATCCAATAGTATGAGTTCACGTTGTTTATGCCCAAAAGGTTCAGGCAGTCAACACCCATCCAGATGTTGTTGAAAAATCCTGACTTGCCGTAAATATGCGGATGCTTGTCGTAATCGAATATCTTATATGAGAGGCCGATGTCGACACGCTTGTAGGCGGGAGCGCGGAACACCTGCTTCTCACGGCCGCTGTGGGTGGGGCCGAAAGGAAGTCCGTCGGCCAGCGAGCAGCGTAGCGACATCTTCCAGCTCTCCTTGCGCGGGAAGTAGTCAGTGAAGTATAATGAAAGATTGTAAAGCTGGTCAGTGGGACGCGGCAGCCATTTGCCGGCAATGTTCTCCCTGGTGCTCATGAGAGAGAATGTGAGCCAGGACGCGGTGCCCGGAACGAACTCACCGTAAAGTTTCATGTCAATGCCTGCTGCATAACCGTGAGCACAGTTCTCGCCGTAGTAAACTATCCTTACATTATCGACGTTGTAGGGAATCAGGTTGTACAGCTTCTTATAGTATATCTCGGTGGTGAACTTGAACGGACGTCCGTACACCAGGAAATCATAGTCGCCACCCAGTACGAACTGAAGCGAGCGTTGTGACTTTATCTCTCTGTTCAGGTTGACCTGATATATGCCTCCGGTATTGACAGTGTCCTTGATCTCCTTGTAGAACGGTGTCTGGTGATAGACTCCGGTCGAGAACCTGAATGTGAAGTTGTCATTGAAAGCGGGTGTGAATCCCAGCATCAGGCGCGGGCTGAAAATGATCTCGTTGTTCCAACTCCACCAGGACATGCGCATGCCAGTATTCAGGGTAAAGAGTCCGATTCCTGTATTGAAACGGTAGGTATCCTGAATGAATGCGGCGGCTTTGTCGTTGGATACCCCGTGGTCTGATTTGAGCGAATAGATCATCTCCATGGGACCGGTCTGTGTGTAGGGCAGGGTGTAACCGGCCGAGTCACGCATCTCCCATTCCCTCATGTGGTCCGATACCGTCTCGTGACGGTACTCCACACCCCAGCCGATGGTGCCTGTAACATTGGTTTCATGCGTTCCCTTGAGGGATGCCGTATAGACGGTTGATTTCAGGCGGTTGCGTGCGTGCTGCATGAATGAACCTACGGCCAGACTTCCGCCGCTGGTGGCCTCGTCCAGCCAGTACTGACTCAGAATGTCAAATGATTCGCTTTCATGACTGCCGAAAGCCGACAGGTTGAGGCGGTATATGGAGTTCTCCTCCTTGTGTTTTATGTCAAGCGCTCCGAACAGGGTGTTGAACAGGTCGCTTTCCCATCCTTCATAGTAAACCTTGAAGGTCTTGGGATCCTTCGCGGTGCCGAATGTGGTGGTGCGGTCTGTCGGTGTGAAGTTGTAGCGGTTCACGGCTGCATTGCCTATCAGGCCGATCTCCCACTTGGTATTGGGGGTCCAGCACAGGTATGTCTGGTAATCCAGGAAAGAGGGATCGTACTCGCCATTGGTATCGAGTGTACCCAGAAGGTAACGGGTGGTCTTGTATCGGACACTGCCTGAGAAACTGAACTTGTCATTTCCGGCTCCCACATATGCGCTGGCTCCCAGAAGGCTGGCCATCAGGACCGATTCAAATTTCTGCGGACGGCGGTAGTTTATATCCAGGACCGATGACATCCTGTCGCCGTAAGCCACGCTGAAGCCGCCGGTTGAGAAACTGATGGATTCAACCATGTCGGGGTTGATGAAACTCAGACCCTCCTGCTGTCCGGCACGTACCAGCAGCGGACGCAGTATCTCGGTGCCGTTCACATAGACGCTGTTCTCATCAAAGTTGCCGCCGCGCACGTTGTACTGGCTGCTCAGTTCGTTGTGAGTGCTCACACCGGCCTGGGTGGCGATGATTGACTCCACTGAACCTCCGTTTGCATCGGCCATATAACGTAACCCTTCGGAACCTATCTGCTGCATGCCGTTTGTCTGACGGCGGGTGGCATTGATGTCCACGTTCTCAAGGGTGTAGTTTGAAGTGGGGAGCATCATGTCCAGCTGTACGGTATCGGGCGGGCTAATGAGGGTGCGCTTGCGTGTCTCGTGACCGACCATGCGGAATACCAGGTTCAGCGTATCGGTACGGGTGTTGACGTTGAACGAATACTCGCCCTTGAGGTTGGTCATGGCCGAGTGCAGCGTAAGTTCCTCATTGACGGTGGCAAGTTCCACGGGCTGTCCGGTCTCGTCGGTCACACGGCCGTAGATATACACACGACGTGCCTGCACGGGCAGTGCCATGCAGACAGCCAGAATGATGAGGAATGTGTGCCGTATGCGTTCCATTCAGGTTCTTAAACGCAAAATAACGTCTTAAATTATGTGCGGGCCGTTATTTCTTGCTATATTCGCATCACTATAATAACTGCAATATGGATAAATTCAGTAATTTGATAGCTACGCGCAGGAGCATGCGCAAGTTCACCACAGAGAAACTCACCGAGGAGCAGAAACGCACTATTCTGCGTGCAGCCCTGATTTCACCTACCGCCAAGAATAACCGCGGATGGGAGTTCATTGCTGTCGATGACCCCGCCACCCTTGAGGCTCTCTCCAAGAGCCGCGAGATGGGTTCGGGATTCCTGGCCGAGGCCGTTTTTGCAGTTGTTGTGCTGGGTGATCCCTCCAAGACAGACTGCTGGGTTGAGGACTGCTCAATTGCCGCCATTGACATGCAGTTGCAGGCAGAGGACCTGGGACTGGGCAGCTGCTGGTGCCACCAGCGCGGCCGCTTTGGTGCCGACGGCAAGTCCACCAAGCAGTATCTGACAGAACTGTTGGGTGTGCCTGAGCAGTACGAGCCTCTGTGCATTGTGGGATTCGGTTACAAGAACATGGACCGCAAGCCCTACGAGGACGATAAGATTGAGTGGACCAAGGTACACCAGGGTAAGTTCTGATGAGGATAGCACTGATAGGAGCCGGCCGTGTGGCCTCTTGCATGGGTCCCCGTCTCAGGCAGGCGGGTCATACCGTGACAGGGGTTTACAGCAGGACTCTGGCAAACGCAGAGCAGCTTGCAAAGGTTGTGGGCGCGCCTGCATTTGACTGTCTGGACTCTGTGCCTGAGGCCGATGTCTATCTGGTGATGCTCAGTGACGATGCATTGTTGCAGCTGGCTCCCGCCATCGTAAAGGGTAGGGAGAAGGCACTGTTCCTTCATACCGCCGGAAGTGTGCCGATGGATCTCTGGAAGGAGGCCGGCGCCAAGCGCTACGGAGTGCTCTACGCCATGCAGACCTTCTCAAAGGGGGCCGATATCGACTGGCCTGAGGTTCCGGTATTTGTAGAAGGATGCAATCCTCAGGAGTTGAGGATTGTGACCTCGCTGGCATCGGACCTGTCAGGGAAGGTGACTGAACTGAGTTCCGAGGGACGCAAGAAACTGCATGTGGCAGCGGTGTTTACATGTAATTTCAGTAACCATATGTATGCCATTGCAGAGAAGCTGCTGGCCACAGAGGGAGTGCCTTTCAGCGTGATGCTGCCGCTGGTGCGCGAGACCGCCCGCAAGGTGGAGGGCATGAGCCCTGAGGATGCCCAGACCGGACCCGCCGTCCGCGGCGACCGCAAGGTGATGGACCAGCATCTGGAACTGCTCAAGGAGTATCCCGAATACGCTGAACTGTACAGACTTATTTCAACTGACATAAACAAAAAGATATGATAAACTACGACCTTAACTCTATCAAAGCCCTGATCTTTGATGTTGACGGGGTGTTGAGCAAACCCATAATGTCGCTTTCACCTGAGGGTGATCCGGTACGTACGGTAAACGTAAAGGACGGTTATGCCATGCAGTTGGCCGTCAAGATGGGACTGCATCTGTGCATCATAACCGGTGCCCGTGTAGAGGAGGTGCGCAAGCGCTATGAAGGTCTTGGGATTCAGGATGTCTATATCTGCTCAAAGATAAAAATCAACGACTTCAACCACTTTGTTGCCAAATATGACCTCAAGCCCGAGGAGATTCTCTACATGGGTGATGACATCCCCGACTGGCAGGTCATGAGCAAGTGCGGACTGCCCTGCTGTCCGGCCGATGCATGTCAGGAGATTCAGTCGGTCTGCAAGTATGTATCACCTTTCAAGGGTGGCGAAGGCTGCGCCCGTGACGTGCTGGAGCAGGTGCTCAAGGTGCAGGGCAAGTGGATGAAGGACGAACATGCCTTTGGCTGGTGATATGGAACTCCCCTACAAGATAATCCTTGCTTCAAACTCACCCCGCCGCCGCGAGCTTCTGGGCGGTCTGGGCATACCCTTCACAACCCGCGTGCTGGACGGAATAGACGAGTCATGGCCGCAGGAACTCAAGGGTGAGGAGATATCGCTTTACATATCCCGCGAGAAGGCATCGGCCTACAGGAAATCCATTGCTCCCGATGAACTTGTAATCACGGCCGATACCATTGTCTACGTAGACGGTGAGGTGCTGGGCAAGCCCGCCAATGAGGCCGATGCCAAGCGCATGCTGCGTATGATTTCGGGCCGCTGGCATGAGGTGATTACAGGCGTGACTCTGATGACCGCTGAGCGTGAGCACAGCTTTGCCGTGACCACACGGGTGCGTTTCTGTGACCTGACGGACGCTGAAATAGAATACTACATAAAAAACTACGCCCCAATGGACAAGGCCGGCGCGTACGGTATCCAGGAGTGGATAGGATACGTGGGCGTTGATCGCATTGAGGGCAGTTATTTCAATGTCGTGGGCCTTCCGGTCCAGCGACTCTATCGTGAACTCACCAAGTTCTGCAGGTAGTAATCCAAAATTATTTTGCTTTAACCGGTATCTCAAAGCCGATAGCAGCTTCTATTGTGCCGAAGAAACCAGTCCATGAACTTTTATTACCCCAGTAGACGGTCTGTCCATTATTATAATAGTGTTCGTACTTTTCATTACCGGTAAAAACAGAAAGACCGAAATATGCGCTTCCGCGGAAGAACAGGCCGTTATCCATATAGTGAGTAAAACCGCCGCCAAGACCGCTGCTGATCATATCTGCATACCATGATTCAGTGGCACCGTTATTTTTATCTCGAACCCATTTTAAATCGCTGATTTCGCTGGTCAGACCGACATGAATGATGTTTTTGCTGTTGGAAACGGGTAGCAGGACTTTTAATGTACTTCCGAAACCGCTTCCTTTCAAATCTCTGGTCGGTTCGTAGTCAGAGGCATTCTTATCCTCGTCAAGGGTCCACCACCATAAACTTGGAGCACTTTTGTAAAAGACATCGCCTTCAAGTCTGCGCCAGCGGGCACCGATACCGATTTTGCCACCTGACATTATGAATCCTCCCAGGTCAACGAAACCTAAAACGGTTGCAGGACGCTGGTTGGTGTAAAGACTAGGTTTCCAGAAACTTCCTGATTCCTCAGAACTTGAACTCTGTACGGGCTTGGCTTCGGCCTTGATCTCCTCAGTCATGCCGTTGGCGTAGGTGATGGTGCTGACATCGCTCTTATTGATGGTGAAAGTGGGACCATCCTGGTAGTCAAAGTTCTTGTACTTGATTTCATCCTGGGTGATCTCTGAAATCTTTGCCTGGATCTCCTTGCCATCTTTCATCTTGATGACATCCTGGGCACTCGCTGTCAGTACGAATAACATACCGGCAAAAAGAAAAAGGATTTTACGTCTCATTGATTAGGACTGTTGTTTAGTAATTAGTGAATGATAGTCTTTGCATGACTGGTTGATAGTCATGATTATAAGTGCAAATTTATGTAAAAAAATCAATAGTGGAAAAGTGTGGGCGAATAAATGAAGGCAACATGGCTTTTTTTAAGTAACTTGCAGCCAATTAATAACCCTTACAATGAAATCAAGATCAATTCTAACCGTAGCAGCTTTAATTGCTGCAGTTTGCACAAATGCCCAGAATCCGATAATCAGCACTGTTTTCACACCGGACCCTGCACCTTTCGTGTATGGTGACAAGGTGTATCTTTTTACCGATCATGATGAGGACGGACGTAACCGTGACTTCAATATGAAAGACTGGATGGTGTTCAGCACCGAAGATATGGTGAACTGGACCTATCTGGGAACCCAGGTAACAACCGCCACATTCAAGTGGGCCCGTCAGGGACAGCGCGCATGGGCCTGCCAGGCCGTTGAGCGTAACGGAAAGTGGTATTGGTACGTATGTTGCAACAAGGCCACCGGCGGTGACGCCCTTGCAGTTGCCGTGGCTGATGACCCGCAGGGACCGTGGACCGATGCCATAGGCGGTCCTCTGGCCGAGGGATTCGGATTCATCGACCCCACCGTTTTTATTGATGATGACGGCAAGGCTTACCTGTTCTGGGGCAACAAGGGCCTCTGGTACGGTGAGTTGAATGACGATATGGTATCATTCAAGGACGGCTGGCAGGAGGTGCCCGGCTATCACGATCCCGAGTGCTTTGGTGAACTCCAGTCCAAGATGAACTGGGCCAAGGGCCAGAACGAGATGATGACCCAGTATGAGGAGGGTCCGTGGATCATGAAACGTAACGGTACATACATTCTCTCGTATCCCGCCGGCGGTGTTCCCGAGCATATGGCATACTCAACCGCTCCCACAATAAACGGCCCGTGGACATATCGCGGCCGCATCATGGATGAGGCTGAGAACAGTTTCACCATACATGGCGGAAACATCACATTCAAGGGACGTGACTTCATGTTCTACCATAACGGCGGACTGCCCGGAGGCGGCGGTTACAACCGCTCGGCATGCGTCGAGGAGTTCAAGTGGAACGATGACGGCACATTCCCGTTCATTCCGTTTACCAAGGAGGGTGTGGTAACTCCCGTCAAGAACCTGGATCCCTACAGCCGTGTCGAGGCTGAGACTCAGGCTGAGTCACGCGGACTCAAGGTTGACCGCCGTGCAGGCAAGGACCACTTTGTGACCGATATCAGCGACGGTGACTGGATCCGCGTCCGCTCAGTTGATTTCAAAGACTGCGGCCAGAAGGCTGTGATTGTTGTGGTAGGTGAGCAGAAGGGTAAGGGAACCATTGAGTTCTACACCGATAACATGGAGGGCGAGCCGTTCTGCAAGGTTCCCGTGAACAGGGACAATGCCGGATTCCCCACAGCCGCATTCACATATCTGATAGATACCGATGTGCAGGGCGTTCATGACGTATATCTCAAGTTCAATTGCGAGATTGACAATCCTTTCACTCTTGACTGGTGGCAGTTCAACGCACATGCCAACATGCCGGTCGTTCAGACCCGCTTTACGGCCGATCCCGCTCCGGTGGTTATAGACGACAAGGTGTTTCTCTATACCACTCATGATGAGGACGGCGCACGCGGATTCCAGATGTTTGACTGGCTGCTCTATACATCCGATGACATGGTCAACTGGCAGGACCACGGTGCAGTGGCTTCACTTGACGATTTCAAGTATTATGACGGCAAGAACGGTGCGTGGGCCGAGCAGGTTGTCGAGGCAAACGGTTGCTATTACATGTATTGCCCCATTCACGGTCACGGCATAGGCGTACTTATGTCCGAAACCCCTTACGGTCCCTTCTATGATCCCTTAGGAGAGCCGCTGGTATGGCAGAAAGAGCACTGGGATGACATCGACCCGACCGTTCTGATAGATGATGACGGTCAGGCATATATGTACTGGGGCAATCCCAACGTATACTCAGTCAAGTTAGGCAAGGACATGATTTCACTTGCAGGTCCTATCGTAAAACATCCCAAGATCGAAGATTATCAGGAGGGTCCCTGGATTTGGAAGCATGACGGTCATTACTATCTGGCATTTGCATCCACATGCTGCCCCGAAGGCATAGGTTATGCCATGAGTGACGGTCCCGAGGGTCCATGGGAGTACAAAGGACATATCATGGATCATACGGTACGTACCCGCGGCAACCATCCCGGTATCATCGAGTACAAAGGCAAGAGTTATGTATTCGGCCTTAACTATGACATAATGCATCTCAAGACATTCGCTCATGCCGAGCAGCGTTCCGTTTCGGTTGCCGAGATGCACTATAATGAGGACGGTACCATTCAGGAGGTTCCTTATTTCATAGATAATGTAGTGGAGCAGGTCAAGCCTTTCAATCCGTACCGCAAGGTTGAAGCCGAGACTATGGCATGGGGATACGGACTCAAGACAACCCGTGATGACATTGTATACGAGGATGGTGTCAAGCCGGTAATCAACATGTATGTTCACGACATTGATGACGGAGAGTACATTCTGGTACGCGGCGTTGACTTCGGAGCCAAGGGTGCCAAGAAGATCAAGGCGTCGATAGGATCTGACGGCATAGGTTGTGTGGAGGTTCATCTTGATAAACTGGACAGTCCGGCAAAAGCGGTGATTTCAGTGACACCAACCGGCGGCAAGACTAACTTCAGTCTGTTTACCCGCAGGTTCAAACGCCGTATACGCGGTACTCATGACCTGTATCTGGTATTCACGGGAGGAGGCAAGGATTTGTTCGCCATTGACTGGTGGATGATGAAGTAAAGCGGTTTTTTTGTACCTTTGCGGCCGATGTTACCAAGAAAATGATGAAGAGATTCATAACGTTTGCATTACTTAGTGTTTTCTGTATCGTTCCCGCAAAATCGTACAATTATACCTTTGACATTGATCCGTTCTTTGCAAGAAATACCGGCAGTCTTTCCGTATTCACTCTTCAGGACGATAATACCGATACGAATAAACCTGGACTGAACAAAAGCGGTGCCATTGTACTTGGTACCGAGGCGTTGCTCATAACAGGCATAATGACATCACTCTATGTCTCATGGTACTCAGGTTCCGAGGCGGGAGGATTCCACTTCTACAATGACAACAGGGAGTGGCTTCAGATGGACAAGGCAGGTCATGCCAACTCCTGCTACAATTTTGCCAACATCGGCTATGAGGCACTCTCCATGGCCGGCATAGATGAGAAACGTTCAATCCTTTACGGTGCCCCCCTGGGCATTACCATCATGACTCTGGTCGAGGTGTTTGACGCCATGTCAAGCAACTGGGGCTTCTCGTGGGGTGATATGGGAGCAAACATCCTTGGAACCGGACTCTTCATGGGTCAGCAGGCATTGTGGCACGAACAACGTATAGCCCTTAAGTATTCATACCACAATTCCGGATTGTCCAAATACAATGTGAGCAACCCGCTCACCATGGAAAGGGATTACATAATGGGTGAGGACTGGCTTGACCGACTCTATGAGGACTACAGCGGTATCACCATCTGGGCTGCATGTGACGTAAAGTCGCTGTTCATGAAGGATACCAGCCGATACCCGTCGTGGCTTGGCTGGGCCATCGGTTACAGTGCAGAGGGCATGACCGGTGAATACAACAATTATCAGCCGGCCGGTAAGGCGGGTGCTGACGGAAACTGGGGCCGTGGATGGGAACATGACGGCAGGTTGGATTATCTGTCTAACGATGCCCGCCAGCGCAGGGTCTTCCTGGCACCTGACATAGACATCTCACGCATTCCCTGCAGGAACAAGACCCTGAAACATGTCCTCAGGGTTCTGAGCGCAATCAAGATTCCCACACCTACACTTGAGTACCGTCCGGGTGAGAACAAGCTGGCCTGGCACTGGTTATACTTCTGATATTTCTTTTGTATCTTCGCGATATGGCTCACAATCCACTGTTACCGTTTCTTGTAGAGGGCCGAATAGAGGCCGGGTGCGATGAGGCCGGACGCGGATGTCTGGCGGGCCCTGTTTATGCTGCCGCGGTAATACTCCCGCCGGATTTCAGCAATGAACTCCTGAATGACTCCAAGCAACTGACCGAGAAACAGCGTTATGCTTTAAGGCCGATAATCGAGAAGGAGGCGCTGGCCTGGGCTGTTGGTATTGTTGACAATGTGGAGATTGACAAGATAAACATACTCAAGGCGTCATTTACGGCCATGCATCGGGCCATTGACCAGTTAAGGGTACGTCCGCAGCATCTGCTCATAGACGGAAACCGTTTTATCCCGTATCCCGACATTCCGCACACCACCATCATCAAGGGTGACGGCAAGATGATGTCCATTGCGGCCGCATCGGTCCTGGCCAAGACATACCGTGACGATTTCATGAATAAGATAGCGCAGGAGTATCCACAGTATGACTGGCTGGAGAACAAGGGTTATCCCACCAAGAAACACCGTGACGCCATAAAGCTATACGGAACCACCCCGTATCACCGGATGTCGTTCAACCTTCTGGGTGACGGACAGCTATCTTTTGATTTTTAAACCGATATGAATAAAAGGACTATTCTGCTGTTTCTGACAATCCCGCTCGTGTCTTGCTCAGCATGGGATGATTTCTTCAACAAGGATAAGATGAACACTGATCCTGACTCTTATGTGGATGCTAACGGTCAGTTGTACAATATGGGTTTTGACCTATGGTGCTATGATGACGGCGATCCTGTGTTCTATGATTCACTTGCCACCGATGACCAGAAGAGGGTGTGGGGATCGGCCAATGCAAGTACGGCATCTTTCAACAAGCCTACCTGTGTTCCGGACAGCGTGATGGTGGCTGTTGAGGGTGAAGGCAAGTATGCCGTAAAACTCAAGACGCAACTGATAGACGCCCTGGTTGTAAAGAAACTGGCGGCCGGCAGCATCTTTACCGGCAGCATGGGCAACACCAATCTTATCAAGCTGACTGCAAGCCTGAAATGGGGCATTCCTTTTACTCTCAAACCCAAAGCGCTTGAAGGATACGCCTGCTATCTGCCCAAGCCCATAAACGTAACCGATAAGGCTCACGAGGACCTGAAAGGAACTACTGATACAGGACACATCTTTGTGCTGCTGACCGATTGGGACAAGCAGTTTACGGTCGATCCCGCCAAGGACCAGTTCGTGGATTTTGAAGACAGCCACGTGATAGGATTCGGAAAGGTTACGTTTGATCAGACCATGAACGGATATGAGAAATTCCATATGGATATTGAGTACCGTGACGACCGCACTCCAAAGTATGTGGTTATTGTGGCGTCATCAAGCGCGCTGGGTGACTATTTCACTGGAGGCGAGGGCAGTACCCTGTTCCTGGATGAGTTCAGGTTCGTTTACTGATTTCCGTTTTTTTTGTATATTTGTTGCAATCAAACAATTAAGTCAAACCTACTATCCATGCTCAAGAAAACAAGAGTCATATTGGCAGCGCTGTTCTTTATCGGAATAACGCTGCTTTTTATCGGAATAGGTCATAACTGGTGGGGCTGGATGGCCAAACTTCAGTTCCTTCCGTCACTGCTCGCACTCAATGTGGGCGTGATCATCGGCCTTATTCTGCTTACATTGCTTTTGGGACGTATCTATTGCTCAGTAATCTGCCCGTTGGGAGTATTCCAGGATCTTATAATCTGGATACGCCGCAAGGGTGAGAAACTCTTCAAAAAGAAGAAAACCCACAAGTTCAAGTACATAAGCGAGCACAAATGGGTACGCTACGGAGTACTGGTGCTTTCTATCATCTCGATTGTTGTGAGCGGTCAGATGCTCATAGCGCTGATTGCCCCGTATAGCGCTTACGGCCGCATGATACAGTCAATCGTCGCAGCCTGCTCAGGCTCAGTTACAGCGGCACTGCTCATAACAGGAGTGCTCACACTGGTCATTATCACAGTCTGCGCCTGGATGTGGGGTCGTGAATACTGCAACACCATCTGCCCGGTAGGTACAACCCTGAGCCTTTTAAGCCGATTCTCACTGATGCGCCCCGTCATTGACGAGAGCAGCTGCATAAACTGCGGCAAGTGCGGACGCGGATGCAAGGCTGGTTGCATAGACACCAAAAACCACAAGATTGATTACAGCCGATGCGTAGACTGCTTTGACTGCATTGAGACTTGCCAGGAGGGTGCCATAAAGTTCAAGAGGGTATGCGGCAGTAAAGCCTGTGCCCCCAAGGCCGATGAGCCCGTTGATGAGGGCCGACGCGCATTCCTGGTAACCAGTGCAGTTGTGGCAGCCAGTGCCGCAGCCCATGCGCAGGACCACATGCACGGAGGATTTGCCGAGGTTCTTGACAAGAAATCACCCGAGCGCACCGAAAGGTTGGTGCCTTTTGGCGCTGTCAGCGTGAAACATTTCTATGACCACTGCACCGCCTGCCAATTGTGCGTCAGCGCCTGCAAGAACGGTGTGCTGCGCCCCTCATCGGACCTGGAGCATTTCATGCAGCCGGTCATGGGTTATGAAAATGGTTACTGCCGTCCGGAGTGCACCGCCTGCAGCCAGGTTTGTCCCGCAGGTGCCATCAAGCCGGTTACTGTAGATCAGAAACAAACCATCCGCATTGGTGTGGCTAAAGTCAACCTGGATCTGTGTCTGCCCGCACAGGGTAAGGATAGCTGCGGAAACTGTTCGTATCACTGCCCGTCGGGTGCCATCCGTATGGTGCGTCAGCAGGGCTCACGCATGCAGATTCCTACTGTCTCCGAGGACCGTTGCATTGGCTGTGGAGCATGTGAGAACCTCTGCCCGTCACGTCCTATCAGTGCAATTACCGTAAACGGATTATCTATTCACCACAATGCCTGACACACTATGAAAAGAAGAGAATTCCTTAAATATATGGGCGCAGGTGCAGCCGCACTGGCTCTTGATTCCTGCACCCCTAAGGCCGCCAAGAATCCCGGCAAGGCCGCCACATCAAACAAGGACCTGCACGGAAAGATGCTGCAGAACTATCCCGGCATAGGTGTGCTGGGTTACGGTTGCATGCGCTGGCCGCAAAAGCGTAACGAGCAGGGTAGGAACGTGATTGACCAGGAGGAGGTTAACCGTCTGGTTGACTTTGCACTGGAACACGGCGTGAACTACTTTGACACATCACCCGTATATCTGGGAGGTGACAGCGAGCGTGCCACAGCCGAGGCCCTTAACCGTCATCCGCGTGAGAGCTGGCTGATTGCCACCAAGATGTCGGTATTCAACGCTACATCGTATGATGACTGCGTTGCCATGTACCATAAATCACTTGATATATTCAAGACCGATCATCTGGATTATTACCTGTTACATGGAATAGGCACTCTGAATGATTTCAACACCCGATTCAAGAATACCGGTGTGATGGAGTTCCTGCTCAAGGAGCGCGAGGCCGGTCATATACGCAATCTGGGATTCTCGTTCCACGGTAACCAGGAGGGCTTTGACCAGATAATTGCCTTACATGACCAGTACCACTGGGACTTTGTCCAGATCCAGATGAACTATGTGGATTGGGAGCATCCCAACGGCCGCAACACCCGTGCCGATTACCTCTATGCCGAGCTTGACAAGCGAGAGATTCCAATTGTGATCATGGAGCCTCTGCGCGGCGGAGCCTTATCGGATGTACCGGCACAGATTGCCGACAAACTCAAGGAGCGTGAGCCCGAGCGCTCAATCGCATCGTGGGCCTTCCGTTACGTGGGCAGTTTCCCGCGTGTGCTCACCGCACTTAGCGGTATGACCTACATGGAGCATCTGGTTGACAACCTGGAGACCTATCTTGATTTCCAGCCGCTGGATGATGAGGAGAAGAAAATGCTGCTTGACATTGCCACTATGATGGAGGATTATCCGCTGGTAAAGTGCACAGCCTGCAACTACTGCATGCCTTGCCCCTACGGCATCAACATTCCCGGCATTTTCAAGTTCTACAACGACAACATCACCGCCGGCACATATGTAAAGAGCAAGGAACAGGAGCATTACGCCCGTGCCCGCCGCAAGTATCTGCTGGCCTACAACGAGGCAATCCCCACAGTACGTCAGGCCGACCATTGCATCGCCTGCCGCCGCTGCGAGCGTGACTGTCCGCAGAACATCCGCATCCCCGATGAACTGCGCCGAATAGACCGCTACATAGAGAGCCTCAAACGTGAGACCATAGAGTGATACCGACAATAGAATACGTCCAACAGAAGTTCAGGGAGTTTAACGTCAGGATGTTTGACGGTAAGCTCCCTGAACCTCCTATGACCATTACCAATGCCAAGACATACTTTGGCGTGTGTGCGTTCCGCAAGCACCGAAAATGGCATGGAAAACTTGAGTATTCTGATTTCAAAATACGTATTAGCCGCCGGTTTGACCTGCCTCAAGAGGAGATTGACGATACCATAATCCATGAAATGATTCACTACTGGATAGGTCTTTTCAGTCCGGCCGATATGCCCGGCCACAGCCCGTTGTTCCGCAAGATGATGGCCGATATAAACACACAATACAATCGGCATATCAGCGTATCACACTGCCTGAGCAAAGAGCAGCAGGAGCAGGCAATCGATCATCGGCCCAAGAAACATATAGTGGCAAGCGTCGTATTGAAAGACGGCCGCACCGGCATCAAGGTGATTCCCTGCATGGAGCGCCACATCCGCCGTTACCGCCGCGGCATGATGGCCAGCGGCAAAGTCAGCTCAATAGAGTTCTTCCAGACCACCGACCCCTTCTTTAACCGCTTCCCCAGTTCCTCAGCCTTCACCGTCTACTTCCCAGACCCCACCATCCTGGCAGAGCATCTCCCTGATTCCTCCGCCAAAGTGTCCCACGCTACCCACCGCTAGAATACTCTCTGACGCGGGTAGGTGTGTTACATGCGCTCATCTGGAGGGTGTGTCCCACGCTGATGGGGCTCAGAAGCGCTGTGGGTGGGGTGAGCGTGGGACACTTTGGCGGGACGGTGAATTTGCAACCCGGTTGCATTGGGGCTGGCGTACTTTTGCAGCGGAAATCAATAAAAAGTACGCTATATGATACACGAACATCACCATCATCACGAGAATGAATGCTGCGAGCATGAACATCATGAGCATCATCATGAAGAGGAAGAGGAGGGCAGAGGCCGCATAATCAAAATCATTTCAGCTACAGTTTTACTTATTGCTGCGGCAATCATTGAGCGCAAGACTGATTGGGCCGATTGGCAGTATCTGCTCATTTTCCTTGTGCCATATTTTATCGTTGGCTGGGAAACCCTTAAGGAAGCCGCCGAAGGGCTGTTTGAGGGTGAGGCGCTGAGCGAAGATTTCCTTATGAGCATAGCCACCATAGGTGCGCTGGTGATTGGATTCCTTCCGGGAGCAGAGACACAGTTTGCCGAGGCAGTATTCGTAATGCTCTTTTTCCAGATTGGTGAGATGTTTGAGGAGGTGGCCGAGGGCCGCAGCCGCAAATCAATCTCACACCTGATGGATATACGTCCTGATATCGCCAATGTGGAGCGTGACGGAAAACTTATGACAGTTGCGCCCGAAAAGGTAAAGGTAGGTGAGATAATTGTAATACGTCCGGGTGAGAAGGTGCCGATGGACGGTGAAATCATTGAGGGAACATCAAGCCTTGATACCATAGCGCTTACCGGTGAGAGCATGCCCCGCAGCGTAAACAAAGGCGATGAGATACTTTCGGGTTGCGTAAATCTAAACGGTTTGCTCAAGGTACGCACAACAAAAGCGTTTGCTGAGTCCACAGTATCCAAGATTCTTGATCTTGTTGAGAATGCAGCCGAGAGCAAGAGCCGCAGTGAGAGTTTCATAACAAAGTTTGCAAGAATCTACACTCCGATAGTAGTTGGTCTGGCAGTGCTGGTTGCTGTAATACCCAGCCTGATAACAGGCGAGTGGGCCACATGGATCTATCGCGGACTGTTGTTCCTGGTAGTATCGTGTCCGTGTGCTCTGGTGATATCGGTCCCGCTCACATTCTTTGGCGGACTGGGCGGCGCATCACGCAAGGGTATCCTTATTAAAGGTTCAAATCTGCTTGACAAGCTGGCTGGTGTAAAGACTGTGGTTTTTGACAAGACCGGAACGCTTACCGAGGGTGTGTTTGAGGTAACTGCCGTACATCCTCAGGAGATTGATAACAATGAGCTGCTGCATCTGGCCGCACATGTGGAGCGTCACTCAACCCATCCCATTGCAATGGCCCTGCGCAACGCATACCCCAACGAGCAGGATGACTGCACAATTGAAAATGTAGAGGAGACCGCCGGTCACGGAATCATCGCGACGGTAAACGGCAAGCGCGTGGCTGTGGGCAACAGCAAGCTGATGGAGAAAGAGGGCGCCGGCTGGCGTACCTGCCATCATACAGGCACTATTATCCATGTGGCAATAGAGGGCGTTTATGCCGGTCATATAGTGATATCGGACCGCATCAAGGAGGATTCGGCCCTGGCAATAGCAAGTCTTAAGGATGCCGGAGTAAGCAAAACCGTGATGCTTACCGGCGATCAGGAGCATGTGGCTGCTTCCGTGGCAGCAAAGGTTGGCGTGAACGAATATCACGCACAGTTGCTCCCGGCCGATAAGGTATCGGAAGTAGAAAAGCTTCTTGCCGGCGGAACGCTTGCATTCGTAGGTGACGGAATCAACGACGCTCCGGTCCTTACCCGTGCGGACATAGGCATAGCAATGGGAGCCCTGGGCTCAGACGCAGCAATCGAGGCTGCCGATGTAGTGCTGATGGATGATAAACCCTCCAAGATTGCGCTGGCCGTACAGATAGCACGACGCACAATAAGAATAGCCAAGGAAAACATCTGGTTTGCCATAGGAATAAAAATTCTGGTACTACTGCTGGCCATACCCGGTCTGGCCACAATGTGGATGGCAGTATTTGCCGACGTGGGCGTTACCGTTCTGGCAGTGTTGAATGCTATGCGTGCCTTAAAGGCGCGCTAGCATTTTTTTTGCTAACTTTGCACCCGTTATGGGAAAATTTAAGGCATTTCTTGAGAGAAAGGACATCGTAATCTCCGGTAAGAGATACGGAGTAGATGCTCTGGGAGCTATGGCGCAGGGTCTTTTTGCGTCACTTCTGATTGGTACAATCATTGCTACGATAGGTGAGCAGGCCGGTATTCAGTGGCTTGTAGATGTGGGTGGTTTTGCCAAGAGCATGGCCGGTCCTGCAATGGCTGCATCTATTGCATACGCTCTGCGCACACCTAATCTGGTGCTCTTCTCAATGCTTGCCGTAGGTGCTGCAGCCAACAAACTGGGCGGCGCCGGAGGCCCTCTTGCAGTTTATGTTGTAACCATATTCGCATCCGAATTCGGAAAGGCAGTCTCCAAAGAGACCAAGATTGATATTCTGGTAACGCCTCTGGTTACCATCGCCGTGGGCATCGGACTCTCATACTGGTGGGCTCCGGCAATAGGATCGGCCGCCAGCAGCCTGGGCCACGTCATCATGTGGGCCACCACAAAGCAACCGTTCCTGATGGGTATCCTTGTATCGGTGATTGTGGGTATGGCGCTTACACTTCCCATCAGTTCCGCCGCAATCTGTGCCGCACTGAGTCTGACCGGACTGGCAGGCGGAGCCGCACTTGCCGGATGCTGTGCCCAGATGGTTGGATTCGCAGTTCTGAGTTTCCGTGAGAACGGCTGGAACGGCATCATCTCACAGGGCCTTGGCACCAGCATGCTTCAGATGGGCAACATCGTCAAGAATCCCAAAATATGGATCGCTCCTACGTTGGTATCGGCCATAACAGGTCCCATGGCAACGTGCTTATATCATCTTGAAATGAACGGTCCCGCCATTGCGTCGGGTATGGGAACCTGCGGACTTGTAGGTCCGATAGGCGTTTACACGGGCTGGATGTCAGAGATATCAGCCGGCACACGTACCATGATTGCCGGAGCCGATTGGGTTGGCCTTATCTCAATCAGCGTAGTTCTGCCCGTTGTCCTGACCATCATCCTTGGAATGATGATGCGCAAGATTGGCTGGATCAAGCCGGGCGACCTCAAGCTTGAATGAAAATTGAACTGGCAGGCAGTTATGGTTACAGGAGGATGATAAAATCATCCGTCCCGTCCATTCTCATGATGCTTTTTACCTCTGTTTACGGCATCGTGGACGGTCTTTTTGTATCTAATTTTGCCGGCACCACCGCTTTTGCGGCCATCAATCTGGTCTGGCCCGCCATAATGATGCTGGGCGCTCTGGGACTTATGTTCGGCACCGGCGGCAGCGCGCTTGTGGCCATGATAATAGGGCAGGGTGACAGGGATCGTGCCAACCGCGCGTTCACCATGATTGTCAGGTCCATGCTTATTATCGGACTGGTAATGACCGTGCTGTTCTTTATTTTTGCCCGTCCGATTGTGATTCTGCTGGGCGCCGAGGGTGAACTTGTCCATCTGTGCGTGCTTTACGGCCGAATCCTGGTGCTGGTAATGCCGCTGTTCATGTGTCAGATGGCGTTCCACTCATTCTTTATGACGGCCGAAATCCCTCAACTGGGCACCAAACTCACGGTAATATGCGGCATCATCAACATTGCGCTCGATGCGCTGCTGATAGGCGTATTGGGATGGGGCGTGACCGGCGCGGCAATTGCATCGGCCGCAGGTATGGCGGTGGGAGGATTGTTCCCGCTGTTTTATTTCACCTCAAAGAAACGTGATAAGAACCAACTCAGGTTCACAACCACCCGAACCGAGTGGATTTATGTGGGCCGCGCCTGCACCAACGGACTCTCCGAGTATGTGGGCAATATCTCACTGAGCATTGTGAGCATGTGCTACAACCTGCAGTTGATGCGCCTTATCGGCGAGAGCGGCGTGGCTGTGTACGGCATCCTGCTTTACATCGGATTCATCTACGCATCGGTCTTTATCGGGTTCAATATCACCATATCGCCCGTGGTCAGTTACAACTACGGAGCGCAGAATACCGATGAGCTCAAAAGGCTTTTGCGCAAGAGCATTGTGCTGCTGTTTGTAGCCGGAAGCATACTGACAGTGCTGTCTGAGGTTCTCAGCGGACCCATGGCGGGAATGTTCGTTAGTTATGATCCGGAACTCAAGGCACTCACGGCCCGTGCCATCCGTATCTACATGATCAGCTTCATGATATGCGGCCTGAACATGTTTGTATCGGCCTTCTTTACCGCTCTCAACAACGGTCTTGTATCGGCCGTAGCGGCATTCACCCGCACCCTGATATTTGAGTTGGGCTCAATCTTTGTCCTTCCCGTATTCTTAGGACTTGACGGCGTCTGGCTTGCCGTAGATGTGGCCGATGTCCTGGCACTCATCATGTCAGTCATCCTCCTGGTCGCCTTCCGCCACCGCTACAACTATTGAGACGATACCATTGGGGACGGTTCCGTTTGGTATCGTTTTTCAAAACAGTACCAAACGGAACCGTCCCCAATGGTACTACTTTGGTATATCCAGGACAGCCTGGAGGGCGGGCTTGGGTGTGCGGTCGCGATTGTAGAGCAGGGGATAGTTTGTGCGGTTGGGGATGGGGTAGCCGTTCTTCCAGGACATTCCGTCGTGGAGTCCCCAGATGGTTACGCGGTCTATCTTGTCGCAGCGGTCATAGAATATCTGCATGACCTCACGGTAACGGTCTGCAAGCTGCTTCTGGACATCGTCGGGCAATCCGTTCTTGTAGGGATCGAAATAGGTCTCGAACTCCTCCAGCTGATACATGGGATCCTGCAGGGATTTACCTATCACCTGACCCTCTTTTGAGAGCGGCAGGACATCAATGTCAAGCTCGGTTATCATAACCTTGACTCCCAGCGCTGCGAATGTGTCGATTGCGGCGGTGATATACTCGTTCTTGGGGTAGTTGAGGCCCCAGTGCGCCTGAATTCCTACGCCGTCAATCTTTATTCCCTCTTTCTGCAGCATACGTACCAGACGTGCTATGCCGTCACGTTTGGCCGGACGCCATACATTGAAATCGTTGTAGTAGAGTTCTGCATCGGGAGCATACTGGTGAGCGAACTTGAACGCCAGTTTCACAATCTCGTCGCCGTCACCGTTAAAAGCGTTGGTCCAGACGGTCTTGTGGTAAGAGCCGTCATTGTCAATTATCTCATTTACAACATCCCATGCGTTTATTTTGCCTGAATAATGGCCTGCTACGGTTTCAATGTAACTGCGCATGGTCTCGACCATCTCATCGTGACTCTTGGGAGTGCCATCGGCATGGTTAAAGAAGAAATCCGGAGTCTGGTTGTGCCATATGAGCGTATGTCCAAGTGCCCAGAGACCGTTCTCCTGAGCAAACTGTACGTATCGGTCACCCGGCTGGAAATTCCAGCGGTCCGGGGTGGGGTGTATCACTTCGGGCTTGAGGTCATTCTCGGGGGAGATTGCGTTGAACTGCTGCAGAATGATTTGGGCCGATCGGCTGTCACGTCCGTTTACAATCTGGGAGTTGACGGCGCAGCCCATCTTGAAAGCATCGGCATACGCACCCTTAAGAGTTTTCTGTGAAAAAGCCGGGCTAAGCAATAGAGCCGCAGCTGCAAAGGCAATAATTCGTTTCATATCAGGTTAGTTTTGGCTTTCAAATATATAAAAAAACTCCGACCTTGCGGGCCGGAGTTTTTTTTGCTTGCAAATTAGAGAATTATGCCTCAGCGGGTGCCTCAGCTGCCTCTTCAGCTGCGGGAGCCTCCTCAGCGGGAGCCTCGGTTGCCTCTGCTGCAGCCTCCTCAGCTGCTGCTTCTGCAGCTGCTGCCTCAGCGGCGAGCTTAGCCTCAGCCTTCTTAGCGGCTACCTTCTCGGCGATTGCCTCGTTTACTTTCTTCTCTGCTTCCAGTTTAGCCTTGTTCTGATCGCGCTTGGTCTGCTCATCCTTAACTGAGATGGCCTTCAGTGCGCTCTCCTTTGCCTGCTTCCAAGCATCGAACTTAGCCTGAGCTGCTGCCTCGTCGAAAGCGCCTTTCTTAACGCCACCCTGGAGGTGCTTCATAAGATACACACCCTCGCGTGAAAGGATGTTGCGTGCGGTGTCAGTGGGCTGTGCGCCTACGTTAACCCAGTACAGGGCTCTTTCGAAATTCAAATCTACTGTAGCGGGATTGGTGTTAGGATTGTAAGTACCAATCTTCTCAATAAACTTTCCATCACGTGGAGCTCTGGAGTCTGCAATTACGATTGAATAGAAGGCGTAACCTTTGTGGCCTCTTCTCTGCAATCTGATTTTTGCTGCCATAAGTTGTTGTTTTTATTGAATTTATAAATGATTTGAATAGCCGTTATCCCGTAACGGCGGCGCAAAGGTAGTAAAAAAACTGATGCACTCTACTTATCGCGTACTATTTTTATTTCTTGACAGTTAAGTCAACGCTCTGAAGGTCAGCGTCAAGTGATGAGCCGCCGTACATGATTCTGTAGCGTCCGGGGCGGAACTTGAGTCCGTCGGTAGCCTCGTCATAGAAACTGAAAGCCTCCTTGTTGAGCTCAACCTTAACGGTTTTGGTCTGTCCGGCGCCGATGTTCACGCGTGCGAATCCGGCCAGTGACTTGATGGGAGCACCTGCATCGTCAAGTGACTTGACATAAACCTGGATAACCTCATCACCGTCAATCTTACCGGTGTTGGTAACGGGAACGGTCAGTGTCATTGACTGTGCCTTACCGGCAGTCTTGGCCTTACCGTACTTGAAGGTTGTATAACTCAGACCGTAACCGAAAGCATACAGAGGCTCGCCCTTGAAGTAACGGTAGGTGCGGTTGTTCATAGAGTAGTCCTGGAAATCAGGAAGCTGGTCGGTAGACTTGTAGAAGGTAACCGGCAGACGGCCTGCAGGGTTGTAGTTACCGAACAGTACATCGCCTACGGCCTCGCCGCAAGCCTGACCGCCGTACCATGCCTGGATAAGGGCGTCATACTTGCTCTCTACATTACCGAATCCGATGGCACTGCCTGATACGTTTACCAGAACGATGGGCTTGCCGGTAGCGTCCAACTCAGCCAGCAGCTGCTGCTGGATCTCGGGGAGCTCAATCTCTGAACGGTCATGACCTTCACCCTCTATGTCCGATGAGATACCGCTTACCATGATGATTACATCGGCCGGAGCGATCTTCTTGATAACGCTGGGGAAGTCAACCGGACCGCGGCTGTAGATATCGAATGAGAATGATGCTGAACGTGCCTCGGGCTGTACCAGGTCAATGTAGATGTTGTAGGTTTTGCCCTCCTCAACGTGGAATGTGGTGGATGCACCGCCACGGCCACCGCCGAATCCGCCGAAACCGCCGCCGAATCCGCCACGGCCACCGCCCTGACCGGCATTCTTGGCAATGGTGTCACCGTTCAGGATGAAGTTGTAACGTGAACTGCCGCGTACGTTGTAAACCATATCGCCGGTGTAATCGGCAACGAAACTGCCGGTGTACTTGGCTGAGAATCCGGTCATGTTTACGCCGTCAGCCCAGGGGCAGTCCTCATGTGCCAGAGCGGGTGATGTGGTGTTCAGGCTCAGAGGCTCGTCATAGTCAACCTTGGCTGCTACGGCACCGGTCCAGTCAAGAGTATTGAAGTACTCTGCATGCAGACCCTTGCCACCGTTGATCTCTGATACATAATGCTTTGTGATATAGGGAACGTTCAGGTCGCAACCCTTCTCGTAGATGATCTTTGCACCGGGAGCGGCCTCACGGATACCGTCCAGGATGGTCTTGGTGTTGGCTGCTGAAGGATAGCCGTTGTAGTTACCCAGGATAACGCGTGCATCGTCGGCGTTGGGGCCTACGACTGCAATGGTAATGTCCTTCTTGAGGGGCAGGATGTTACCGGCGTTCTTGAGCAGTACGATAGCCTCGTGGGCTGCCTTGCTTGCAAGAGCAGTGTGGGCGGGGCTGCTCAGGTCATCCAGGCCGAGATTTGCCCAGGGCAGGTCCTCGGCGGGATCAAACATACCCAGCTCAAAACGGGCCTTGAGGATGCGGCGTACGCTTACGTCGATATCAGCCTCAGTGATAAGACCCTGCTGAATGGCCTGTGTGAGTGAACGGTAACTTGTACCGCACTCAATGTCGGCACCTGAAAGAACGGCGTCGGCCGATGCGCTTGCGGCATCCTTGTGAGTGCCGTGCTGACGTGCGTTGAAGAAGTCGCCGATGGCACCGCAGTCAGTTACGACCAGGCCCTGGAAACCCCATTTGTTGCGCAGAATGTCCTGCAGCAGACGGTCGCTGGCGCAGCAGGGATCACCCTCATAACGGTGATATGCGCACATAACCTCCTGTACGTTACCGTCCTGAACCAGGCTCTTGAAAGCGGGCAGGTAGGTCTCCCACAGGTCACGGCCAGATACGGTTACGTCAAACTGATGACGCAGGGGCTCGGGACCGCTGTGAACTGCATAGTGCTTGGCGCATGAGTGTAGCTTGAGGTATTTTGAGTCATTACCCTGCATACCCAGAACGGTCTGGGTACCCATTACTGAGTTCAGGTAGGGATCCTCACCGGGAGTCTCCTGGCCACGACCCCAGCGCGGGTCACGGAAGATGTTTACATTGGGGCACCAGAATGAGAGTCCGTTGTGCCAGATGCTTCCGTTGGGCTGTGTAACGCCCAGCTGATGATGGTCAGTGGTGTTCCATACGGCGCGGGCCTCATCGGACACTGCGCTGTAGATCTCATACTGCTGGGGTGCATCGAATGTGGCACCCAGGGCGATTACCTGCGGGAATACGGTTACGTCATCATAGCAGATTCCGTGGCAGGCCTCGTTCCACCAGTTGTAGGCGGGTATGTCCAGACGGTCCACAGAGATGGAGCCGTTCATCATGAGTCCTATCTTCTCCTCGGGGGTGAGAATTGAAAGCAGGTTGTCAACTCTTTTGTCAAAAGACAATTTTGGATCTTGGAAAGGATAATCATAAGTCTGGCCGATGGCGGGCATCATTGAAACAGCCAGAAGGCATGAAAATAACAGGGTTTTCTTCATATTTTATTGTTTAAGATTTGATCTGGTTAGTTATGGGAAGCCAAATATACGGATTGATTTTAATATGAGACTCCAGTCTGTCTGTTTAGTTTAAGTTAGTATATATTTATCCAATAAAAATGTAGAAATAATGCATTTGGAAATAGGGAAAAGTCTTACATTTGTAGGATAAAACTGTACAAGGGTATTCATGGCGCAGGACATTAGGCACGAAGGCGTAATAGACTCTGTTGAGGGTCAGACCGTTATAGTACGCATTACGCAGTCATCGGCCTGTGGAGGGTGCCAGGCAAGGAACATTTGCCGTGCTGCCGAGTCAAAGGACAAACTGGTTGAGGTACACAGTGCCGATGTCTCCGGTTTCCAGGCAGGACAGACGGTGATGATTGCCGGTGCGGAGAGCCTGGGAATGAAAGCCGTGGCTTTTGCTTTCGGCCTGCCGCTGGTGCTCCTGGTTGCCGCGCTCGTTACGGCGATGGCCGTATCGGGAAGCGAGAAAGCGGCTGCCATTGCCGCGCTTGGCATATTGGTTCCTTATTACGTTGTTCTGTTCCTGTTGAGAGACAGGATCAAGAGGGACTTCCAATTCAGAATTATTAGGTAAACAGGATATGACGTTTATTTTGACTGCTGTTCTTGTACTCGGTGTTACCGGACTCGTGTTGGGCCTGGTACTTTATGCCGTGTCAAGAAAATTCAAGGTTGAAGAGGACCCCAGAGTGGGTCAGATCACCGAACTTCTGCCCGGTGCGAACTGCGGCGGATGCGGATTCCCCGGATGTGCAGCCTTTGCCGCCGCGTGTGTAAAGGCCGACTCGATGGAGGGTCTCAAGTGTTCGGCATGCAAGAGTGAGGTTATGCAACAGATCGCAGCCATTACAGGTCATGCGGTAGAGGTTGGAGTTGAGAAGATTGCAGTTGTAAGGTGCAACGGTTCATGCCAGAACCGTCCCAGACCACGCACCTATGACGGAGCCAAGAGCTGCGCCGTTGCCGCCATGATGAACGGCGGTGAGACCGGCTGTTTCTTTGGCTGCCTGGGTTGCGGCGACTGTGTCAAGGCATGTAAGTTCGATGCTATCCACATGGATCCCGAGACGGGACTGCCGGTGGTTGATCAGGACAAGTGCACTGCCTGTGGTGCCTGCGCAAAGGCCTGCCCGCGCAATATCATCGAACTCCGCAACAAGAACAAACTGGACCGCAGGGTATATGTAAGCTGCGTAAACCAGGACAAGGGTCCCGTTGCCAAGAAGGCCTGCGACGTAGCCTGCATAGGTTGCGGCAAGTGCGTAAAGGCATGCCCGTTTGAGGCCATCACACTGGAGAACAACCTGGCTTACATTGATTTCGAAAAGTGCCGTCTGTGCCGCAAGTGCGTGGACGAGTGCCCGCAGCATTCAATCATGGCCGTTAATTTCCCTCCCAAGAAGGTTGTTGAGGAACAGCCTCAGGTTCAGGAGCCTGCACAGCCTCAGGTTCAGGAGACAGAATCAAATGAAAACAATTAAGGTATTATGAATACTTTCAAAATAGGTGGTGTACACCCCGAGCCGAACAAGCTTACGGCCGATAAGAAGATAGAGACTCTGGCATTGCCCCAGCAGGCTGTCTTCCCGCTGTCACAGCACATAGGCGCTCCGGCTGTACCCTGTGTACAGAAAGGTGACACTGTGCGCGTAGGAACCAGGATCGCCGAGCCCGGCGGTTTCATGTCAGCCTCAATCCATTCATCAGTATCCGGCAAGGTTGCCAAGATCGACACTATTGTAGATGCCAGCGGCTTGCGCAAGCCCGCCATCTTCATTGACGTGGAGGGTGATGAGTGGGAGCCTTCAATTGACCGTTCCGAGAAGCTGGTGCTCCAGTGCACAAAGTCACGTGAAGAGATTATCGAGTGCATCAAGAATGCAGGTATAGTAGGAATGGGCGGTGCCTGTTTCCCCACACACGTAAAGCTTTGCCCTCCCAAGGAGTGCACAATAGACACACTGATTATTAACGCCGTCGAGTGTGAACCTTATCTTACGGCCGATCACCGTCTGATGCTGGAGCATCCTGATGAGATCATCATAGGTATCAAGGTAATACTCAAGGTTCTTGGCATTGACCGTGCAGTGATAGGCGTCGAGGCCAACAAGCCCGATGCAATAGAACTGCTCAAGTCCAAGACATCGATGGTAAGCGGTATTGAGGTGATGCCTCTGCAGATGAAATACCCGCAGGGCGGTGAGAAACAGCTCATCGAGGCTGTTACCGGCCGTCAGGTTCCGCCTCCGCCCGCACTGCCCGCAAACGTAGGCTGCGTGGTTCAGAACGTAGGTACCGTATTCGCCATCTATGAGGCCGTAATGAAGAACAAGCCTCTCTTTGAGCGCATCGTGACCGTTACGGGCAAGAGCGTAAAGAAGCCTTGCAACCTCAAGGTAAGAATGGGTACACCGGTAAGCCAGCTGCTGGAATACGCAGGCGGTATGCCTGAAGATACAGGCAAACTGATTTCCGGAGGTCCGATGATGGGTCGCCCGCTGCTTGACGAGACCGCACCGGTGGTGAAGGGTACATCTGGAGTTCTCCTGATTCCCGAGAAGGATGCCGCACGCCGCGAGGAGCGTAACTGCATACGTTGCGCCAAGTGCGTTCAGGCATGTCCCATGGGTCTGGAGCCCTATCTGCTTGCAACGGCTTCAGAGAATTCAGACTGGGAGTGCGCCGAGGAGAACTGGATTATGAGCTGCATTGAGTGCGGTTGCTGTCAGAGCACCTGTCCCTCACGCAGACCTCTGCTTGACTGGGTACGTCTGGCCAAGAACAGGGTAGGCGGAATAATCCGCGCACGTAACGCTAAGAAATAAGGAATTATGGCTCAGAAACTGTATATAACAACATCTCCGCATGTACACTGCGGTGACACCATAGAGAGGAATATGCGCTGGGTGATTGTGGCTCTGATGCCGGCACTCATCGCCTCATTCATGGTATTCGGCCTGGGTTCACTGATCGTAACCGCTACGTCAGTTGCATCCTGCCTCTTCTTTGAGTGGTTCATAACAAGGGTGTTCCTCAAGAAGCCCTCCACTCTGGCCGACGGATCAGCCATTATAACCGGTATCCTTCTGGCATTCAACCTTCCCTCAAACCTGCCGCTCTATATGATTGTGGTTGGCGCGCTTGTGGCTATCGGAATTGGTAAGATGGCATTCGGCGGTCTGGGTAACAACCCGTTCAACCCCGCACTTGTGGGACGTGTGTTCCTGCTCATATCATTCCCCGCCAAGATGACATCATGGCCGGTACCCCACCAGTTTACGGCTTATGCCGATGCTGTTACAGGTGCAACTCCCATGAACCTGATAGGTCAGATTGCAGGCGGTAACACCGCAGCGATGGATCAGCTGCCCGCTTTGAAGGATCTCTTCCTGGGCGGCATAGGAGGTTGCATAGGTGAGGTGAGTGCTCTGGCACTGCTCATCGGCCTCCTGATACTTCTGTGGCGCAAGGTTATCACATGGCACATTCCTGTAACCATTCTGGCAACCGTTGCAGTGCTTACAGGTATCATGTGGCTTATCAATCCCGTGCTCTATGTCAACCCGCTCTATCACCTCTGCTCTGGCGGTCTGATGCTGGGTGCCATATTCATGGCTACAGACTATGTGACATCACCCATGACTCCCAAGGGTATGGTGTGGTACGGTATAGGAATCGGTTTCCTTACCGTTGTGATCAGATATTTCGGTTCTTATCCGGAGGGTATGTCGTTCGCAATTCTTCTGATGAACGCCGTTACTCCGCTTATCAACAACTGGTGCAAACCTAAACGTTTCGGGGAGGCTGTAAAATGAAGAAACTGGAATCTAACATAACTAACATGGCCGTTGTGCTCACTGCCATTGCCATCGTGGCCGGCGGTCTGCTTGCCTGGGTGAACAATGTGACTGCAGGTCCCATTGAGCAGATAAACAATCAGGCCATTGAGAACGGTATCAAGAGCGTAATCCTTGGTGACCGTGACATCAAGTTCCGTGTGGAGGATCCTACCGAGAAGGAGGGTTTTGTATTCCACAATGTGTATGACATGAATGGAGACCTGCTGGGTACCGCGGTTGAATCGACCGATAAGAACGGATTCGGCGGTGCTTTCAAGGTTATGGTAGGATTTGACTCCGAGGGTAAGATCCTGGGTTATGAGGTGCTCGAGCACAGCGAGACTCCGGGACTTGGCGCTCAGGCGGGTGACTGGTTCCGCCAGAAGAGCGGTGAGGTGCAGGAGCAATCGGCCGTTACCACTCTGCTGCTGGGTGCTCCCGGCAAGCCCGGTAACCATAATATCATAGGTATGAATCCCGGTGATGACCTGATGACCGTAAGCAAGGACGGCGGCCAGGTTGATGCCATTACAGCATCTACAATCACATCAAAGGCTTTCCTGCGTGCCGTCAACGCCGCCTACAAGGCTGTGTTCGGTTACACTGCAGCCGATGGCGTGAGCGGAGCTTCATCACAGAACTAAAACCGATGCAACGATGAACTACTTCAAGACAATAATAAACGGAATAGTCAAGGAGAATCCTACATTCGTTCTCCTTTTGGGAATGTGTCCCACGCTGGCTACCACAACATCGGCCGTCAACGGACTTGGAATGGGTGTTGCCACTATGTTCGTGCTCATCTGCTCCAATACATTCATTTCACTGCTCAAGAACCTGATTCCCGACGGTGTCAGAATACCTTGTTATATAGTTGTGATCGCGTCATTCGTGACACTGCTGCAGATGCTCATGCAGGCATACGTACCTGATCTGTACAAGACGCTGGGTATTTTCATACCGCTGATTGTGGTTAACTGCATCATCCTGGGCCGTGCAGAGGCATTCGCAGCCAAGAACAACGTGCTTGCCTCAATCTGTGACGGTATCGGTATCGGCATTGGTTTCACCATCGCCCTTACACTTCTGGGATTTGTACGTGAGCTGCTTGGCAACGGTGCCGTATTCGGCTACCGCATCTTCCCCGAGTCAATGAACATGCTCGTGTTCGTGCTGGCTCCCGGAGCATTCATTACACTTGGTCTTCTGATGGCCATCGTCAATTCAGTAAAGAACCGTAAAGCCTGAACACTATGGAATATTTTCTGATTTTTATCGCGGCTATATTCGTCAATAATATAGTTCTGTCCCAGTTCCTGGGCATCTGCCCGTTCCTGGGTGTTTCAAAGAAGATCAGTACCGCCGCAGGTATGGGCTTGGCCGTTACATTCGTACTTACGGTTGCGGTTATCGTTACTTACGCTTTGCAGAACTGGGTGCTCAATCCCTACGGACTGGGTTACCTTCAGACAATACTGTTCATCCTGGTGATTGCAGGTCTTGTTCAGATGCTTGAGATCATACTCAAGAAGGTTTCTCCTTCACTGTATCAGGCTCTGGGTATTTTCCTGCCTCTTATCACCACCAACTGCTGCATCCTGGGTGTATCAATCCTGGTTGCCAACGCTACCTACAACTCTCAGGGTCTTGAGCCCAACCTGCTTACAGGTGTGGCTTATGCAATCGCCACCTCAATAGGTTTCGCTCTTGCACTGATAATCTTTGCAGGTATCCGTGAGCAGCTGGCCAAGGTACGTATCCCCAAGAGCATGGAGGGTATGGCAATCGCTCTGATCACAGCGGGTCTGCTGGCTCTTGCATTCATGGGATTCAGCGGCGTGGATCATGGCATCGCCGTTGCTGCAGGACTTTAATTGAAATTAAAAATATGAGAATTTCCGGAGTTTCTTTTTCAGTTTTAGGTTTGCTGGTGGCTGCCTGCGGAGGCGGCGCACCGACAGATGGTACCGGGCTGGCTAACGGCAAGTATACGGCCGATGCCCTTAACGTTGAGAGTACAATCACTGCTACGGTGACCGTAAAGGGTCACAAGATTGCCGCTGTGTCTGTGAAGGATAACGGCAATACCTACGCACAGTACACATCGCCTTACACTGTTGTCGCCAAGAGGATAGTTGAGGCCCAGAGTACGGATGTTGATGGCATAACAGGTGCCACATATTCATCGGACGCAGTCAAGAAGGCTGTCGATCTGGCTCTTGCACAGGCTCGCGGTGAGAAACCGGTTCCTGCCAAGAACGCAGCACTCTCTTTCACTCCCGGCACATATACCGGAAGCGGCAAGGGTTACGGCGGCCAGGTTCAGGCCCGCGTCACATTCAGTGAAACAGGTATTACAGAGATCCGTGTAGGCCAGCAGCGTGAGACCGCTCACGTGGGTGATGTAGCTCTGCAGACTCTGCCCGATAAGATCATTGCAGCTAACGGACTTGGTGTTGACGCCGTTTCAGGTGCCACAATGTCAAGTTTCGGCCTTAAGGAGGCTGTCCTTGCTGCTGCCGATCAGGCTGCTGTAACCAACCGCAAGGCGTTCATCGACAACACCGTAAAGGCTCAGGCCGGTGCTCCCATTGAGGATACATGGGATGTTGTCATCATAGGTGGCGGCGGTGCCGGTCTCTGCGCTGCAGCACAGGCTGCCCAGGACGGTAGCACAGTTCTGATCATTGAGAAGAACGCCGAACTTGGCGGTAACACTCTGGTATCAGGCGGTGTCTATCAGTCAGTTGACCACAGTCTGGTATGGGATATCAAGAAGCCTACCGCTACCAGTGCCAAGGGCTTTGACGGCAAGAATCACAATAAGGTACGCGCAACCGTTGGTTGCGTAAATGACCTCAAGGTTATCTACAACTGGAGTGAGGAGCCGTTTGATGCAGCATACTACAAGGATCACGAGTTCGTTGCAGGTGATATCGTAGAACTCTCCAAGCATGGAGTTCACCCCGAGTATCTGCAGACTCTCCAGGATCTTAAGAAAGAGATTAAGGCATATCTGGATTACGCAGAGCCCCAGCTCAAGAAGGGTACACCTGAGAACCAGCTTCTGCTCTTCTCAACCACTAATCTGCATATCTTCCAGACCTACTACGGCGGTCTGCGTCAGAACACCGCCAAGGACGAGTGGATCTACGGTGACTATGACCTGGTTAAGCAGTTCATCGTTGAGGGTGAGCAGCTCAAACCCTGGCTCATGGAGATGGGCGTAGGCTTCAGCGACAGCCAGTCAACACTGGTAGGTGCCCTTTGGTATCGCGGTAACACCATGAACGGTTGCACTGCCGATGCCGACGGTGACGGCAATCCCGAGCGTTATTCAGGCAACTGGGGCTCATACGTTATGGCTCCTCTGGCAGTTGTCAATAATGCCGATAAGCACAACCGTGTACTCAGAGAGACCAGCGCCAACGAACTCATATTCGAGAACGGCCGCGTAACAGGCGTAAAGGCCAAGATGGCCGATGGTACCGAGGTTACCGCTCACGCCAAGAAGGGTGTGATCATTGCAACCGGCGGATACGCAGCCAATATTCAGAAGGTACTCAAGACCAACAAGTACTGGTCACGCCAGTACCTGTCACCCAATATCGGTACAACCAACCGCTCATCACTGCGCGGTGACGGTATCGACATGGCTCAGAAGATTGGTGCAGCTACAGTAGGCGAGGGCTATACACAGCTCATGCCTCTGGCTTACATCGCTGACGGTGCCATAGCATTCGGCGGTGTTGAGAACGTAGTATTCATCAGCACCAAGGACGGTAAGCGTTACGTTGACGAGTGCTCTGAGCGCGATGTACTTTCACTGAACGGATTCAAGCACGGCATTGAGCTGGAAGGCAGACGCGGCGTATACTTCTATGTCATGGGCGGAGGCGGCTTCGGCGGCTTTGGCGGTGGCTTTGGCGGCTTCGGCGGCGGTGGCGGCGGTCATGCTTTCAACGGCCGTGACTGGAGCGGTAAGGCATCGGCTCTTCCCGAACTCTTTGATGAACTGGGTATCAAGCTGGATGCCGAGGTCGTAAAGAACAGCATCCGTGAGTATGATATGGCCGTTATGGAAGGCCGTGAGCCCTCTCCGATAGGCAAGCGTCACGCAACCGGTATCATCGGCTCAGCTCGTCGCGGTGCCGACGGTCAGTATGACAAGTCAACCTACAACATTGACGATGCCAACCTGACAATCCGCGTTCTTGCTCCTTCAACCCACCACACCATGGGCGGTCTTAAGATTGACCTGGACCGCCGTGTTCTGGATGAGAACGGCAAGGCCATTCCAGGTCTGTATGCAGCCGGTGAGGTTACCGGCGGATTCTTTGGCGGTAACCGTCTGGGCGGTAACGCTCTTACCGAGTGCATGGCATCGGGCCGTATCGCCGCCAAGGGCGTTGAAAAGGATAACCAATAAAACAATACTGGGATGATTGCATTCCCGAACGCCAAGATAAACATAGGACTCAATGTCGTGGCAAAACGCAGTGACGGATACCACGACATTGAGACTGTGTTCTATCCGGTGCTCCTTCAGGACGCACTGGAGATAAAGCTTATGCGTCCGCTTGATCCGGCGCAGCTCCGCAAACGTATCGAGGCCGGCCTGCTTGTGCAGCCGGATGATGCATTCATGCCTTTCAGGCTGCTTCCCAGAAAAAAGGAGGACATACCCTGCTGCTCGCTTGAGATGACGGGAAACGAGTTCCCGTTCGTTGCGGCCGATAACCTCGTTGTCAAGGCCTACCTGCTGCTTCAGCAGGATTTTGACCTTCCGTCAATAGATATCAAACTGCACAAACATATCCCGTCGGGCGCCGGCCTGGGCGGAGGCTCATCGGACTGTGCATTCATGATCACTCTGCTGAACCGCCGTTTCAACCTGCGTATGCGCGAAAGCATGATGGAGCGCTACGCTGCACGCCTGGGTTCTGACTGTGCGTTCTTTGTTTCCAATACCCCGTCATTAGCTACGGGTAGGGGTGAGATACTTAACCCCATAAACCTTTCACTTAAGGGTTATACAATCCTTCTGGTTAAGCCCGATGTATCAGTAAGCACTGCCGAGGCATACGGTGGCGTTACTCCTCACAAGCCGGAAACAGCTCTTGCCGATGCAGTGATGCGTCCCGTGAGCGAATGGAAGGATTGTGTCTTCAATGACTTCGAGCCTTCGGTATTCAAGAAGTATCCGCTCCTGGCCGAGATAAAGCAGAAGCTCTACGACCTTGGAGCAGAGTACGCCGCAATGACCGGCTCCGGTTCCACCATCTACGGCATCTTCCGTGAGCCTCTGGATGCTCCCGCTGACCTCTTCCCCGGCATGTTCACCTGCCAACGTGAACTGATGTGACAAAGGGGACGGTTCCGTTTGGCACGCTAGAAATTGATCCCATCTGCGCTACAGTATGCTCAGTTGGGGTTTTTGCTTTTAGCAGACGAGCCAAACGGAACCGTCCCCTTTGTCACGCTTGTTAATGTTTCATGTTAATGTTTCAAAATGTACTTTAACTTGAGATATTTTGAACATTATCAATAATAAAGATAATCTGTTATGAATTTCCGCACAGTCAGAATTTGTTTGTCCCGAGGGTGGTATCGCATTGTTTGTAGTGTATCTTTGCTGCTTTTGCCTCTGTTTTGCGGTAAAAGTGATGTGTTTGCTGCTACGTATCCTGCATTGCAGGAGGCTGGAGATACGGTTTCCGTAAAGAAGGGCGATGTCATTACCGGTGTAGTCCGTAAGAAGGACGGCACGCCGTTTCCTGGTGTGAAAATAACCCAGAAATTATATAATACCATTCCTGGGTTATCACCAGATGCTGAGTGGCCTGTTGCCGTTACTGATGAGAACGGTGTCTACTCTATCACAGTGAATGACCCTAAGGAGTGTTTCTACTTTTATTATCCAAATTATGTCATTGAATACTTTTACCTGAATCGCAAGAATCACGACATCATATTGTTCGAAAAGGCTGCTGATTTTGATAAGGAGTACGGAACTAATGAAACATCGGAAAAAAAGAAACTTCAGGATAAGACTGCTCCTGGAATGGTAATCATGACAGCTTATGGAACACCTAGGTGGAAGGGCGCCAGTGGCATACAATACTTCGATATCCAAAAAGATACGACTCTATCCAGACTGAGTCAGGAGATGATGGATAAAGTCCGTGCTTACGAACTTGAGCAGGAACAGAAAAACGCAAAATGACACAATAGGGACAGTCCCTACTGTGTCATTTTGCGTTGTTGAAAACGCGTGGATAAGTATTGGATGCGGTTTGCTGAAGGGAGTAGGCAAACCGCTATTTTTGTAAACGTAACGAAGAAAGAAAATGGCAGATTCCAAAACGAGACAGCGTTCCCGCAGCAACACCGACGGTATTGTGCTCAATCACCTCCAGCCTCAGGCACTTGAACTTGAGGAGGCCGTGATCGGTGCACTGATGATAGAGCAGGATGCATTCCCAAAGGTTAGTGACATAGTCAAGAAGGAATCATTCTACGATCATCGTCATCAGGTGATTTATGAGGCTGTGGCAAACCTGTCGCTGAATCAGCGCCCCATTGACATCCTGACTGTGACTGAGCAGCTAAAGAGCAATGGCACGCTTGAGGAGGCAGGAGGTGCTCTCTACGTGACCCAGCTGGCTGGCAAGGTTACATCATCGGCCCACATTGAGTATCACGCACGTATTATCGCTCAGAAGGCTATGGCCCGCGAGCTGATAACATTCACCAGCGAGATCCAGACCGAGGCTTTTGATGATACGACCGATATCTCCGAGCTGCTGGGTGAGGCCGAGAACAAACTGTTCCAGATTGCGCACCGCAACGTCAAGAAGGACTTTGCGTCGATTGACGTGGTACTGCAGGAATCGGTCAACCGTATTCGCACGGCGTCACAGCGCGCAGAGGGCATGAGCGGACTGGCCAGCGGATTCAATGATCTTGATAACATCACTTCCGGCTGGCAGAAATCAGACCTCATTATCCTGGCTGCACGTCCTGCTATGGGTAAGACGGCATTCGCACTCTCAATGGCCAAGAACATTGCAGTGAACAACGAGCACCCGGTCGCTCTGTTCTCACTTGAAATGAGTAATGTTCAGCTGGTAAACCGCTTGATATCAAGCGTGTGCGAGATTCCGGGCAACAAGCTTCGTGACGGACGTCTGGCTCCTTATGAGTGGCAGGTTCTGGACAGCAAGATCAATGCTCTGCAGAACGCGCCCATCTATCTGGACGATACCCCGTCACTCTCCATCACCGAGTTCCGCACCAAGGCAATCCGTCTTAAGCAGGAGCATCAGGTGGAGCTGATCATCATTGACTATCTGCAGTTGATGAACGCCAGTGGAATCCGTTTCGGTAACCGTCAGGAGGAGATCAGTACAATCTCGCGTAACCTCAAGGGTATAGCCAAAGAGCTGGATATACCTATCATCGCCCTGTCACAGCTGAACCGTGGCGTCGAGGGCCGTGAGGGTTACGAGGGTAAGCGCCCTCAATTGTCTGATCTGCGTGAGTCCGGTGCCATTGAGCAGGATGCCGATATCGTTTGCTTCATCCACCGTCCGGAGTACTACAAGATCTACGAGGACAACAACCACAATGATCTGCACGGCATTGCCGAGATCATCATTGCAAAGCACCGTAACGGTGGAGTGGGTGATGTGCGTCTGTCATTCCAGAGTGATCTGGCTCTCTTCGACAACATAGGTTCAGGTGATTCCGGCGGCCGCAGAGGCAGCGTAAAGCGTTCCAAGATGAACGACGAACCGCTTCCGCCCGATGATCCGCTGGGTGGTGCTCCGGATGCCGGAGACATACCTTACTGAACCGTAAAATGAGTCAGCAGATTTGCATTGGTCTGCTGACTTTTTTATACCTTTGCGGGTTGAAAAAGAAATAGGTGTTTTATGAACGTTTCATATAAGTGGCTAAAGGAGTACGTTGACTTTGATCTGACCCCGGATGAGGTTGCTGCAGCGCTTACATCAGTAGGTCTCGAGGTTGACGGAGTAGAGGAGGTCCAGTCAGTAAAAGGCGGCCTGAAGGATATCGTGATAGGTGAGGTTCTCACCTGCGTTGAGCATCCCAATTCAGACCATCTGCATGTAACCACAGTTAATCAGGGCAGCGGAGATCCCGTACAGATTGTATGCGGTGCTCCCAACGTGGCAGCCGGCCAGAAGGTCGTTGTCGCTACCATCGGCGCCAAGATTTATGAGGGTGATGAGTGCTTTGCCATCAAGCCTTCAAAACTGCGCGGCGTTGAGTCATTCGGAATGCTTTGCTCTGAGAAGGAACTGGGTCTGGGTAATGACCACTCAGGTATCATGGTTCTTCCGGCCGATGCCGTTCCCGGCACTCCTGCAGCTGAATACTTCCATCTTGAGTCAGACTTTGTGATTGAGGTTGATATCACCCCCAACCACTCAGACGCATGCTCACACTGGGGCGTTGCCCGTGACTTCTATGCATGGCTGCTCCAGAACGGTTACAAGACCGCTCTGCACCGTCCCGATGTTGACGGCTTTAAGGTCGATAACCAGGACCTCAAGATTGACATTGACGTTCAGAATACTGAGGCTTGCCCGCGTTATGCCGGAGTAAGCATCAAGGGTGTCACCGTTAAGGAGAGTCCCGACTGGCTTAAGAACAAACTCACAGCCATCGGCCTGCATCCCATCAACAATATCGTCGATATCACCAACTACATACTGTTTGCTTACGGACAGCCTCTGCACAGCTTTGATGCTGATAAGATCAAGGGCGGCAAGGTGGTTGTAAAGACCATGCCCGAGGGTACTCCGTTCGTTACTCTTGATGGCATTGAGCGCAAGCTTTCAGAGCGTGACCTTATGATCTGCAACACTCAGGAGCCCATGTGTATGGGTGGCGTGTTCGGAGGTCTGGAGTCGGGAATATCGGACTCAACCAAGAACGTGTTCCTGGAGAGTGCATATTTCCATCCCACCTGGATCCGCAAGAGCGCACGCCGTCATCAGCTCAGCACCGATGCTTCATTCCGCTTTGAGCGCGGTATCGATCCCAACGGCACACTGTATGCACTCAAGCAGGCTGCCATGCTGGTTAAAGAACTGGCCGGCGGTACCATTTCAATGGATATCAAGGATGTTTATCCTACCAAGATAGAGAACTTCAAGATTGACTTTGAGTTTGACTACGCAGACCGTCTTATCGGCAAGCAGCTTGACCGCAAGGTTATGAAGAGCATTGTCGAGAACCTGGGCATCACAGTTGAGTCATTCTCCGAGACTGGCATGAAGCTCTCAGTTCCTCCTTTCCGCGTAGATGTTCAGCATCCGTGCGATGTAGTGGAGGAGATTCTCCGTATCTACGGTTACAACAACATAGACTTTGACAAGTCAGTCAAGTCAAGCCTGACCGTTCAGGGCGAGGTTGACCGCTCACACAAACTGCAGGATCTGGTATCTGAGCAGTTGGTTGGTTGCGGATTCAATGAAATCCTGAACAACTCGCTCACCCGCGCCGCCTACTATGACGGTCTGGAGTGCTGCCCGCCCGAGAAACTGGTTCACGTAATCAATCCGCTCAGTGCCGATCTGAACGTACTGCGTGAGAACCTGGTATTCGGCGGTCTGGAGAGCCTGTCACACAATATCCGCCGTCAGAGCTCAGATCTCAGGTTCTTTGAGTTCGGCAAGTGCTACTATTTTGACGGTGTAAAGCGTGAGGCACTCAAGGAGCCGGGTAAGGACGGCGAGCCTCAGAATCCGCTGCGTGCATACTCTGAGGATTATCATCTGGGTCTCTGGATTACCGGTCAGCGTGTATCGGGCTCATGGGCTCATGCCGATGAGAAGAGCTCCGTATATGAACTTAAGGCATACGTAGAGAATGTGTTCAAGCGTATCGGCCTGGCACAGAACGCCATTCAGATTGAGGAGTTTGACAACGCCATATACAGCTGCGGTCTGCGTTACAAGCTGCGTTCAGGCAAGACTGTTGCAGAACTTGGCCTGGTTGCCCGCGGCCTGCTTAAGGCTACTGATGTGGAGCAGCCTGTATATTATGCCGATATCAACTGGGATGAGCTGCTCAAGGCTACCCGCAAGGTTAAGACCAGCTTCACTGACCTGCCCAAGTATCCGGCCGTTCGCCGTGACCTGGCTCTGCTGGTTGACAAGAGCGTCAAGTTCAGCGACATTGAGAAGCTGGCTTACCAGACCGAGAACAAGATCCTTAAGGAGGTTACCCTGTTTGACGTATATGAGGGCAAGAACCTTGAAGCCGGCAAGAAGAGCTACGCTGTAAGCTTCCTGCTGCAGGATGAGAGCCAGACCCTTAACGATGCCCGCATTGACAAGGTCATGAACAACATGATTAATGCAATGCAGAGCAAACTGGATGCAAAATTGAGATAATAACTAAAACAATACAATACAATGGGAAGAGCATTTGAATTCAGAAAGGCCCGTAAGCTCAAACGCTGGGGCAACATGGCCAAGACATTTACCCGTATCGGCAAGCAGATTGCCATCGCAGTAAAGGCTGGTGGTCCGGATCCAGACAACAACTCAACATTGCGTGCCATCATCGCTACCGCTAAGCATGAGAACATGCCTAAGGACAACATCGAGCGCGCTATCAAGAACGCAATGGGTAAGGATCAGAAAGACTACAAGGAGATGAACTATGAGGGTTACGGTCCTCACGGAATCGCCATCTACGTAGAGACTCTTACTGATAACACCACACGTACCGTTGCCAACGTACGTTCAGTATTCACCAAGTTCGGCGGTACACTGGGTACCAGCGGCAGCCTGGACTTCATGTTCAGCCACAAGTGCCAGTTCACAATCGCCCTTAAGGACGGTGTTGATATGGATGATCTGATCCTTGAGCTGATTGACCTTGGCATCGAGGAGGAGTACGATATCGACGAGGAGGAAAACGAGGTAACCCTGTACGGTGATCCCAAGTCATACGCCGCAATCCAGAAGTGGTTTGAGGAGAACGGATTTGAGGTTAAGGCCGCCGAGTTCACCCGTATCCCGAACGATCTGAAGGACGTTACCCCCGAGCAGCGCGAGACCATCGACAAGATCGTTGAGCGTCTGGATGAGGATGACGACGTTCAGAACGTTTACACCAACATGAAGCCTCTGGAGGAGGAATAATACCATTGGGGACGGTTCCGTTTGGTACCGTTTTGCTAAATAAGAAACAGCGGCTTAATTGTAAGTCGCTGTTTTCTTTGTAGTTGGATATAAAACGGTACCAAACGGAACCGTCCCCAATGGTACTGCCGCCTCTTTTTTCTATATTTGCGGAAATAACATTTTTGTATATGAAACAGTTTTTTGTTTGTGTCCTTTTCTCTTTAGGGCTTATATCATGCGCCCAGCCTGAGGATGTTGAGAAACGCGTAAATGAGATGTACAGTCATGTGATCTCTGAGTATCTCAAGCCTGATTTCCGACCTGGAAAAATTAATTTTGACTCACTCTATTTTTCTGAAGAATTCTATCGCCTGGACAGCCAGATAGGTGATATTGAAAACCAGCTTGGGGGACCGATCATTCACGATGCTGATGATTGGATCTGTGCCCAGGATTATGGCAAGGACCTTTCTGCCAAAGTGAACAGTGTAAAGATGCGTGGTAACAAGAAGGCACTGGTTAACGTAATTATCCATAACTTCGGGACAGATGTCGAGCAGAATCTGACTGTGGTTTATGAGAGGGATAACTGGTTCATTGACGATTTGTATGACGGTACCAGACGTCAGCAGATTCTTGATGAACTGAAGTACTATAAGAAGGAAGGTATTGAGCCTCGCATAAAATAACTGCAAATAGAGTATCTTTGTGCCTTAGAAAACTTATTGAACATGAAAACATTCGATGCCAAACAAGTAAAAGACCAGGTAGTCAAGTGGATCAGAGACTGGTTTGAGGTTAACGGTAAGGGCTGTAACGCCGTTATCGGTATCTCCGGTGGAAAGGACAGCAGCACCGTAGCCGCACTTTGCGTTGAGGCTCTGGGCCGCGACCGCGTGATAGGCGTGACAATGCCTAACGGCGTTCAGAAAGACATATCGGACAGCATGATGCTTATAAATCATCTTGGAATCCGTCATTACAACATAAATATTGCCGATACTTATCAGGCGCTGATGAACACAATCGGTGAGCAGTTTGCTCCTGAAGGCACTGAGATAAGCCGTCAGACCGTCATCAATATGCCGCCGCGTCTGCGCATGACCACTCTTTATGCAATTTCCCAGTCATTGAACGGCCGTGTAGCCAATACCTGCAACCTCTCTGAGGACTGGGTGGGCTATTCTACCCGTTACGGTGATGCGGCCGGTGACTTTGCCCCTCTGGGCGGTCTTACTGTGGCCGAGGTCATTGCAATAGGAAAGGAATTGGGCCTGCCTACCGAACTCGTAGAGAAGACTCCCTCAGACGGACTGAGCGGCAAGAGTGATGAGGACAACCTGGGCTTTACCTATGCCGTTCTTGACCGATACATCCGCACCGGCGAATGTGACGATCCCAAGACCAAGGCTTCTATCGACGATAAGCATGTAAAGAATCTTTTCAAACTGCTGCCGATACCCCATTTTGATTACAAAACCGAATAAATATACCTGAAAGTGGCCTTTTTGATATAAATAGAGCCACTTTTTGGAATAATGTGTTGTAAAAATATGTAATTTCGCGCCGATATTTAAAAACACATACAATAATGAACGAAATGGTAGGCGAATTCGCCGGTCTGATCTGGCGCGCACTGGAGGGTAAGAATGCACTCTCACAGAAGGAAATTAAAAAGGCAACTAAGTTGAAGGACAAAGAGTTCTATCTGGGACTTGGATGGTTACTCCGTGAAGACAAGATCAACGTTACCGAAGGTGAGGAAGAGAACTACTACGCACTGAAGTAGTACCACTGGGGACGGTTCCGTTTGGTACCGTTTTCGTGATTTGAAAAGTTATTACCCCTTTCAGGATATCCTGAGAGGGGTTCTTTTATAAAACGGTACCAAACGGAACCGTCCCCAATGGTACTAAAAACCGATGAGCCGGACTTCGCAGCCCAGCTCATCGTACTTACTAACCCTAAACTTATGAAAATCGTATTTTGAAACTTACTTTGCGATTCTGTTGTTGAAATATTCCATTGAAACGCTGTTCATAGCAACCTCGTTCTGCTCGGTAACCAGGATCTGGCTGAACATGTCGGTGTAAACCTCCTTGATGTCCTCAATCTTTGCGGTCTTCTTAGAGTCGTTGATGTCTGCGCGGCATACACCCTCGATCTCGGTGAGCATCTGCTGGTACATGGGGATGAACTGAAGGGCGTCGGCCTGGCTGAGTTCTGCAACTACGTCGGCTACGGTAGCCTCATTCTCG
>JAFYYH010000008.1 GCA_017557635.1 Bacteroidaceae bacterium
TCAAAGTTTAAATAAATTGACGGTTCGTATTACCCTTGGACATACTCTCAATAAGAGCACGCCCGTCGTACTACTTGTCTGTATGAAATCGTATCAAAGATCGTCTTGTCGCGCTGTTCCTTTCGGAAAGCGGATGCAAAGATATGGCGAGTTTAGATTCTGACCAAATATTTTGAGGACTTTTTTCTAAAAAAATCACTATTCATCGGGAAGTGATTCATTTCTACGGACATACAAAACTCCACAATCAGGCTAAACAGCCCAAGGATACATTACACCCTTACACTATTGACAAAGATTGCTTATCTTTGCACCCGAAAAAAAGGAATAATACGGTGCCTCAGGTGCTGTATATATGAATAAGGTGTGATTAGACTACTGAGAAAAACGCTTTACGTTCTGTTCCTGCTTATGGCGGGAACTGTTGTGTTGTATGCCCAGGGATCAGTGGTCAGAATCAGCGGAAATGTAAAGGACGAGAAGGGAAACATACTGTCTTATGCAACAATAAGGCTCAAAGACACATCAACCGGATGCATTACCGACTATAACGGAAACTTCTCATTCAATGGCCATGTGGAGGGGCAGACACTGATAGTCTCATGTATGGGATATCAGAACTATGAAATCCCATTATCGGCAAAAACGGTATTCCCTCTTTCCATAACGCTTAAAGAGATATCGTACCAGATTGACGAAGTCGTAATAAAACCCCAAAAGGAAAAATACACGAAGAAGGGTAATCCGGCGGTTGAACTTGCAACTGAGATCATCAATCGCAAAAACGACGACAATCCTTTCAACAACGACTACGTCTCAAGAGACAGATATGAGACATATGTAGTCGCTTTGGACAATTTCACTCAAGAGAAACAGCAGCAGGCTATGTTCCGCAAGTTTCCATTCCTTATGGACTATGTGGACACATCTAAGGTTTCCGGAAAACCGATACTGAATGTTTCTTCACGAGAACTGGCGGCTACGGACTACTATCAGAGAAGACCATCAAGACAGAAGCAGAAGGTGCACGGAAGGGAATGGATAGGCATTGAGGATTTCCTTCCTGACGAGGAGGTAAGAGCTGCAGTAGAGGCAACTCTCAGAGATATCGATCTTTTCAACGAAAAGGTTCTCATACTGCGAAATGAGTTTGTCAGCCCATTCGCTGATTATGCAACCACATATTACAGATTCTATCTGCAAGACACAATATCAGTAGAAGGCGAGCAATGTGTGGATCTGGCTTTCGTGCCCAGAAACGTTCAGTCTTTCGGTTTTACCGGCCACCTTTATATTACTGTCGATTCCACCCATTTCGTTAAATGGATTCAGATGAACGTACCTTACGATATCAATCTGAACTTTGTGGAATACATGAATGTAGAGCAAAGATTCGCGCGCGACAGCGAGCACCCGAGGCTTCTTACATACGAAAGCATTACCGCAGAGTTCAAACTGTACGATTTCATAGACGGTATTTACGGAAGGCGTGAAGTTTATTATTCAGGGTATAAATTCAACGACGAGGTTGACCGTGAGCCCTTCAGCCATCAGGAACACATAATTGAATCAGCGGATGCCCTGAACAGGGATCAGGAATTCTGGGCTCAATACCGTAGCGAAGAGAGCGGATCTGACGGCGGCAAGACTAAAGATGTCAAAGAGATGATCGCCAAGTTGCGTACAATTCCCATCTACTATTGGACTGAACAGTTCGTTAACCTGTTGTTCTCAGGATACATCCCCATCAAGGAGGAGAACACTCCTTTATATATAGGTCCGGTAAATACTACGATAAGTTACAATGGAATGGAGAAAATCAGGCTCAAGTTCGGCGGAATGACGACCGCTTACCTGAATCCTCACCTATTTGGCACCGCGCACCTTATTTACGGAGTTGACGATAAGAAAATCAAGTATTCAGGCAGACTGGAATATTCATTCAAACCTAAGAAAGAGCAATGGAATGAGTTCCCCATACACTCTTTGAGACTTCAGCATGATTATGACATCTACCAGTACGGTCAACAGTACTTGTATACGAACAAGGACAATTTCCTGCTGTCACTCAAGCGTTTGCCGGATGACCTGATTGGCTACGTCAGAAACACGGAACTGACATACACACTTGAACGTCACAGCGGCTTCACGTTTACAGGCATTGTCCGCAACAGGATAAATGAGGCCACCAAATTCATTCCCATGGAAAAGACCGATGGCAGCGGTTCTGTTGATAATATCATGCAGACAGAATTGGAAGTAGGTCTGAGATATGCTCCGGGAGAAAAGTTTGTACAGCACAAATGGAACAGGAAAAGCAAAACGCCGGAACTCCCGGTATTTACCCTGAACCACTCTATCGCACAAGCCGGTGTATTGGGAAGCGATTACTCAATCCAGCACACGGAATTCTCATACCGCCAGCGTCTGATGGCAGCACCTGTCGGTTACTTTGACGTTATGCTCCGTGCCGGAAAGATCTGGGGACAAGCCCCCTATCCTCTTTTGATTATCCCAAACGCCAACTTGTCGTATACGTACCGCAAAGAGACTTTCGAGACTATGACTCCCATGGAGTTTGTTCTTGACCAGCATCTGACATGGGATGTGGTATACTATATGAACGGACTGATTTTCAACCGCACTCCCCTTATCAAGAATCTTAAGTTGAGAGAGGTGCTCTATTGCCGCGGCACATGGGGTTCACTCAGCGACCGCAACAATCCCGCAATAGACACAAGCGGCAAGATTTTCTCATATCCCACAGGCCGCAGTCAGGCTACCGGCACAGTGATGAAGGAGCCGTTCGTTGAGATTGGCGCAGGTGTTGAGAACATTTTCAAGATCATGTCAATCAACTGGTTCAAGAGAATGACATATAAAAATAGCCCCGATGTTGACCAATGGGGCTTGAGAATTGCAGTTCACCTGCAGTATTAAGTTTCAGTATTTACGGTTCAGGTTCGGGTTCCGGTTTGCTGAACTTGAATTCCGATATCTCATTAAGCTTGAAACCGTTCTTCTTTTTGTTTCTCTTAATGAGGCGTGCCCTTTTCTTGATCAGTTTCTTTTCTTTCTCAGCAAAGTTCAGAGAAGTCATATAAGATCCTTCAACGTCCTTACCGACAATATAATCAGTAAACTGTTTCTCAAACACAAGACGGTCCTTGATGAACCATTTGTTATTTACGGTTACCCCTTCCACAAACTGAATATCGGTAACAAAAAGGGCGGAATCAAGCAACGAAAATGACGATGCATACATGTAGACGTCTACCTGACGTGCATTCTTGTCCTGGTTCTGATTACGCATCTTTGCAAGGTCCTTGCGACTCATTTCCAGTCCCTCACCCTTGTTGAGAGTAGGATCCTGTGTCTTACCAGATCTCTGTGCTGAAACGGACAACGTGAAAAGGAGAAACGCTGCCGCCAAAACCGGTTTTAATACCGTTCTCATATCAACCAAGGTATGATTTGAGCAGTTTACTACGTGAATTCTGACGCAGACGACGGATTGCCTTTTCTTTGATCTGACGGACGCGCTCACGGGTAAGACCGAATTTATCACCGATCTCCTCAAGAGTCATCTCACGGCAGCCGATTCCGAAGAACATGCGGATGATATCCTTCTCACGGTCTGTGAGAGTTGAGAGGGCGCGATCAATCTCCTTGGAAAGAGACTCGTTGACGAGAGTCTTATCGGCCATAGGAGAATCATCATTGACAAGCACGTCAAGAAGGCTGTTGTCCTCACCGTCTACGAACGGAGCATCAACAGAGATGTGACGGCCTGAAACCTTAAGGGTATCAGCAATCTTATCAACGGGGATATCGAGTACCTCGGCCAGTTCCTCGGGTGAAGGACGACGCTCGTTGTCCTGCTCGAACTTGGAAAGAGCCTTGCTTATCTTATTGAGTGAACCCACCTGGTTGAGGGGCAGACGAACGATACGAGCCTGCTCAGCCAAAGCCTGAAGAATAGACTGACGGATCCACCAAACAGCGTAACTGATGAATTTGAATCCACGGGTCTCATCAAACTTCTCGGCGGCCTTGATAAGTCCGAGGTTACCCTCATTGATAAGGTCCGGAAGGCTGAGTCCCTGGTTCTGATACTGTTTAGAGACGGACACAACGAAACGCAGATTGGCGCGTGTAAGCTTTTCAAGAGCGGCGCGGTCACCCTTGCGGATACGCTGTGCAAGTTCGACCTCCTCCTCGACCGTGATCAGTTCCTCACGACCTATTTCCTGCAGATATTTGTCAAGTGATGCGCTTTCACGGTTGGTTATACTCTTTGTGATCTTAAGTTGCCTCATTGTCAGTATATAACTTTATTGTTCTATTGAATTAAAATCGCCTATTATTCTTAAATAAGCGAATTGGGTGCAAATTTACTATTTATTTTAGAGAAAGCTGCCATTTTTACACACAAAAAATTGAAGCGGAAAAATCCACTTCAATTTTTTGTAGGAAGGCGGTATGTTTTATTCCTCAGAGAGGTTCACTGCATAGTTTGCCCTACGGCCTGAAGGATATACGCCGGTAATGAAGAGAACCTGATCGGGAGAATCGGCAGCCTCCTTGTAAGCCTGCTCGATATCATCAATTGACCTGATCTGCTTGTTGTTGATCTTGAGGATGATATATCCCTTCTGTATACCCTCGTCCTTCATAAGTCCGTTCTTGACGTTGCTTACCTGCATTCCGTAGCCGATATTCAGCTGACGGCGGGTCTGCTCGGGAACCTCCTGGAACACGGCGCCAAGTACCTCCATATCGGCCTGCTTTACGATTTCCGTATTACCGCGTGAGTTCTTGAGTTCAACCTCAATCTTTTTCTCCTTCTTGTTGCGGAGCAGAGTTACGGTTACCTTATCACCCGGACGGTACTGAACAACGGTCTCCTGAAGTTCTGTCATGGTCTTGACCTTCTTGCCGTCAATTGCGGTGATTACATCACCCTCCTCTATGCCGGCTGCAAGAGCGCCGCCGCCATCGGTCAGTTCAACGATATAGACACCGTCGATGGAACCGAAGTCCTTGTTCTTGTTCTCTTCAAGCTGGAGCATTGATGAGAGATCCTTACCGATGATACCGAGGATTGCGCGCTGTACTGAGCCGTACTCCTTGAGGTCTGCAACAACTTTCTTTACGATAGTGGTAGGAATGGCAAAACCATAACCTGCATATGTACCTGTGGGTGATTCCAGAGCAGCATTGATACCAACAAGTTCACCACGTACGTTTACCAGGGCACCGCCACTGTTTCCCATGTTGATGGCAGCATCGGTCTGGATGAAAGCCTCGATGCTTCCCTCTGCGTCATAGATGCCGATTCGACGTGACTTGGCACTTACGACACCGGCTGTTACGCTTGATGTCAGATTGAACGGGTTACCTACTGCAAGAACCCACTCACCGAGTTTGAGGTCATCGGAATTACCCATGGGAACCACGGGGAACTCATCACCTTCTATCTTAAGAAGAGCCAGGTCTGAGTTGACATCGGCACCTACCAGAGTGGCTTCAAAGACACGGTTGTCATTCAGTGTAACCTGAATCTCATCGGCCTTCTCAATCACGTGGTTGTTGGTTACGATGTAACCGTCAGAGGTAAGGATGACGCCAGAACCGTAACCAACCTGCGGCTGGGTCTGATACTGACGCTGACGGGGACGTGCACCGAACATATAGTCAAAGATGTCAGGTATCTCCTGATATGTCTGGGTGCGGCTCCTTACGGTTGACTTGATATGGACTACGCCATGTACGGTCTTTTCGGCAGCCTCGGTCAGGTCAACCGGCTGCATCTTGCCTGCTGTAGGCATGGAAGCCTGAGACAAGGTCGTATAGGGAGCGTTGTCTGAAGGTACGTATACTGTATTCTTCCTGTTAACCAGATTTGTGGTTATAACTGATGCCAGAACGCAGCAGCATATAAGCGTAAGCGAAAATGCTACGATGTTAGTTGCTTTTTTCATAGTTAATTCTCCTTTTTTGGTTAATTGATCGGTTTGTTTTAACACTTTCTTTTGTCAAATATATACAACTTCCGGGCCAATGTTACACCTTCAGGCAAATATTTGCCAATAATTAACCATATAGGCTCCAATTTAACACAAAAAGGCCGATAAAAAAAACGGGCAGAGCACATGTCACCCTACCCGTTTTTCGATCAGTTTAAGTTATTACTTATAGCCGAACAGCTCGTCAAGAGATATCTGCTGAACGGTTCCGAGAGACTTGAGGTAATTCATATCCAGGTCACTGGCATCACCGAGGAGACCATAGATATAGGTACGACCCTTAATCCACTTCTGCTGACATGAAACCAGATCCTTCATTGTCAAGCCTGCCAGATTGTCATAAACCTTCTTGGCAAGAGGCTCGGTGAGTCCGAGTTCCTGAGCATTGAGGTAGCTGTTCAGAACGCTCATTCCTGTGGTGCGGCTGGTGCGGAGAACTGACTCAAGGCCGGTCTTGGCAATCTCAAATGACTTGTCAGACTGAGGCATGTCATTAATAATCAGGTCAAATGCCTCAACTGCAGCCTTCAGTTTGTCATTCTGTGAGCCGATACGTGCGTAGAAGCAGTATGTGTCATCAAGATATGAAGGTGATGACAGGTAAGCTCCGGCACTATATGCAAGTGCTCTGGCCTCACGCATCTCCTGGAAGACGATGGTATTCATACCGCCGCCGAAATACTCGTTGAAGAGTTCGATTGCGGGAACATCGTCCATTGAGAAGGTCTCGCCACGGTCTGAGTACTGGATGTAGTTGAACTGGCGTGAATCATAAGGAGCGATGATAACCTTTGACTGGTCTATGATCTGCTTCTTGGTGTACTTCTTAACCAGTTTCTCGGGGTTATCGGAACACTTGTGATGCTCAGCGATTACTTTCTTGGCCTGAGACTCATCCTGAGGACCATAATAGAGGATTGTATGCTCCTTGTTCAGAATGCTCTTGACCAGTCCGAGTAACTGCTCTGAAGTGAGCGCCATTACCTGATCATCGGACAATGTTATTGACTTGACATATTCAGGACCGTAGATGATATAACGGTTCAGGGCGCTTGAACAGTTGTTCTGGTTTGCCTTTGACATCTGACGTGCCATGAGTTCATCCTGCTTGAGGTTCTCCAGAATTGCCTCATCGGGAACTGCGTTCAGCATAAGATCCTCGGCAATGTCCAGCATCTGTCCGAGATTCTCAGCCAGACCGTTGACATTTATGGTCATGGTGTTGTCATTGACGACGAAGCTGTGATTTCCGGCGATGGTATACTCCTCAAGTGCCAACTCCTCGGCGCTACGGGTGGGAGTGCCCAGATATGAGAGGTAGTCAAAAGCGAAGGTCAGAGCAGGATCAGTGCTGTTACCGATATCGAAACGTAAAGTAGTCATAACGATATCGTTATTCTCATTCTTCTTGTAAAGCATCTCTATGCCCTTCTTGAACTCAGTCTTGGAGAGATCCTTCTCATAATCCACAAATACGGGTTCGATGGGAGCGACCTCAGTCTGAGCTATCTCTGTCAGGAAGGCACTCTGCTTGTCACGGTTGGTGGCAATAGGCGTAATGGCCGGAGCGATGATCTTATTGTTCTTGGGGTTGACGCCCTGATGCTTGTATACCACTACGTATGAGTTGTCTGCGAGATACTTATTGGCCCACTCTACCACATCAGCCTTGGTAACCTTCTCAAGACGGTCCAGCTCGTGAACCTCATCGGCCCAGTCTGAACGCTTGATGAATGAGTTGACCATCATCATGGCGCGGCTGCTGTTGGATTCCAGCTGACGCATCTGACGTAGTTTGATGTTGGCGATGGCTGCCTTGATCAGAGACTCGTCAAAATCACCGGCGCGGAGTTTTGCCACCTCGTCCAGGACCAGAGACCTTACCTCATCCATCGACTGACCATCCTTGGGGTAGCCCTGGATCAGGAAATCGCAATAATCCATACGGTCGTAAAGCTGAGATCCGGCATAAAGCACCTTCTGCTGCTGGTTGAGGTCAAGGTCAATCAGACCGGCCTTACCGTTGTACAGGATAGATGAAACGATACCTGCTATCTCAGACTCCTTGTCCTTGACACCGGGACAGCGCCAGCCGAACAGGAGGAAATCAGCCTCATTGCCGTATACATGTTTCTCAACGGCCGATGTCAGCTTCTCCTCGGGCTCATACTTGAACTCGGGAATGGCAGGATTGGGCTCCCATGTTCCGAAGTACTTCTCAATGATGGCCACGAACTCATCGGGATCAAAATCGCCGGATACGCAGATTGCGATATTGTTAGGCACGTACATGGTTGACTTCTGCTTCTTGATAGCAGTGATTGAGGGGTTCTTAAGATGCTCCTGTGTGCCGATTACCTGCTGGAGTCCGTAGGGGTGATTCTTGTAAAGAACGGAATCCATAGCATAGATGGAGTTCTCGGCATCCTCATTCAGGTACATGTTGTACTCCTCATAAACGGCCTCAAGTTCAGTGTGGAATCCGCGGATAACGAGATTGCGGAAACGGTCAGCCTGGATCCTGGCCCAGTTGTCTATCTGGTTTGAAGGGATATTCTCCTGATATACTGTCTGATCCTCTGAAGTAAAGGCGTTTGTACCCTGTGAGCCGATCATGGACATGAGTTTGTCATACTCATTGGGGATGGCTATCTCAGAAGCGGCATAGCTCAGGCTGTCAATAATATGATAGATTGCCAGGCGCTCCTGGGGATCAGTCTTGGTACGGTAGATGTTGAACTGCTCCTCAATCTGGTCAAGCAGAACCTTCTCGGCAGCATAATCAGTTGTGCCGAAGTTCTCTGAACCCTTGAACATGATATGCTCCAGATAGTGTGCAAGACCGGTATTGTCGGAAGGATCGTTCTTACCTCCGTTACGGACTGCGATGTAAGTCTGAAGTCTGGGCTGTTCCTTGTTTACGGACATGTAAACCTTAAGTCCGTTGTCAAGAGTGTAGATCTTAACCTTCATGGGGTCACCCTTGACTGTCTCATACTTGGAACAGGATGCAACACCGAGCAGCATCAGCGCTGCTACAGCAAACAATGATAGTTTTTTCATTTTAAGTATGTAAATAAAATCGATTATTCTTCAGGAAGGAACATGGGATCCCATGCCGGCAGTTTCTCAGGCTTCTTGTCAAGCAGCTTGAGGATATCGGCGGGAACATATTTCTTTTCTACAACGAGACGGAACATGTACTCGTTGAACCACTCATCTGTCATGATGAGGAAGCCCTTGTAGCCCGATGTGTTTCCCCAGCTGTTTTCAACCATCCACTTCTTGGAGTTGCCCTCATCATCAAGGTCAACCGCCATCAGAGTCATGGCGTGTGAAGAGCCGCTGGCATGTGTCTGGACGCGCTGTTTCTTGTCCATGGGGAACTGGGTGTCAAACAGGGATGCATAATCCATGTTGGCCAGGTCAAGGGTACCCTTTTCTGAATCCAGATACTTTCTTACATCGCATGAGAAATAGAGGGCGGTATTGTCCTTGATGGATGCTATCGCCATCTCCTTGATACGCTCAATGGGCAGATTGATGTAAACCCAGTTGTCACCGTCATACACGTGACGGTCATAATCTATCTCATATGTCTTGTAATACTCTCGTACGGGATCATTCATGAACATGACGTAGTTGTTTTCAAGATCCTGGCCGATGAACTCGTCGTAGAAACTCTTGGGAGTATAGGTCTTACGGCTCACGAACTTACCCTTGGAATCATAGCGGGCCCATTCGAACTCTGTGGGAGGCACGCCCAGGCACTTGACCAGGATACCGTAGATCTCGGTCAGCATCTCGACCTTGCGCTTGGAGGCATCGGCCGGCTTGAGTTCACGCAGTTCAAGACCGAACTGACGCAGTTTCTGTGACAGGATAGAGCGCATCTCGGAAGTGTTGTTGCTCTGATATGTCTCAGGCATCACATCCTTAGGCACTACGCCGTACTTCATGATAAGGTTTGATACGCCGGTAAACTGGCCGCCGTCACCGATCGGGTTGTCAAAGAGCCAGTCAACCTCACGGTCATCGACCGGTTTGGAGCGGGTATCGATGATGGCCTGAAGGAAAAGGTTGGACTTTTCAAGCAGGTCATAGAATGAACAGTAGTTCTGGGAGAACTCGAACTCACCCAGGTCATGGGTTGTTATCATCTTGGCTCTGAGCACATTCAGTCCGGTAAAAAGCCAGCAACGTCCGGAAGATTTCTGGTTTGTGATTCCCTTTGTGGTAACCTTGTTTGAGAAATGGGTGTCTATCATTGCAAGGTTATCGGCATTGACTGCCAGAGTAGCGATAGACTGACCTGCAAGTGCGTTACGCACTGCCTTCTCAGCGGGTGTGTCATTGTATCCTTTACGGATCTGTTCAAGCATTCCATCAGTTATTCCCCCACTCTTTTGGGCAGATAGAGGAAGTGAGCACAATGCAAACAACAACAAAATCGACTTTCTCATAATATGTGTATATTAATTAGATTGCAAATATAGAACATATACAATTATGGTGTAGGAAAATATGCGTAATTTTGCGCTCCGAAAGCTGACCGGTCTGCCGCTGTCCCCTACGGGGCTGAGGAAAGTCCGGGCGACACAGAGCATTCCACTTCCTAACGGGAAGCAGTCGGCAACGGCTGATAAGCGCAGAAGAAAACAACCGCCGCAAGGTAAGGGTGAGAAGGTGGGGTAAGAGCCCACCAGGCCTGTGGTGACACAGGTGCTGTGCGCCTTGGAAGTTGCAAGTTCATGTATACCGGCGTCAGAGGGCTGCTCGCCTGAGCCGGAGGGTAGAACGCGCGTGACCATAAGGTTACGGAGCCATGCCGGTGACGGCAGGTCAAGATTAATGGCAGACAGGGAAAGTACGTGTACCGACCCTACAGAACCCGGCTTACAGGTCAGCTTTTGTTTGACAATCATAAAACTCAACATATGAAACGGGTACGCTGTCCCAAATGTGACCACTACAACACTTTCGATGAGACTCTTTACAAAGAGGGCCAGTCACTCGTGTTCGAGTGCGAGAACTGCCGCAAACAGTTCAGGATACGTATCGGAACAAGCAAACTGGCTGCCACCCAAAGGGATGCTGACCGCAAGAAAGAGGTCAACGACCAGGGATTCGGCTCCATCACCGTTGTAGAAAACGTATTCGGATTCCGCCAGAGTTTTGCCCTTCAGGAAGGTGAGAACATTATCGGCCGATACAATCCCGGTGACAACATCACCATACCCATTGACACAAACGACCGCAGTATGGACCGACGTCACTGCGTCATCACCGTCAAGAAAGAGACATCAGGTGAAATCAGCTACACACTCAGGGACTTCCCAAGCCTGACAGGAACATTCCTGGACAACCGAATCTTAGGAGACAGGGAAAGGGCCAGGATCGAAGACGGCGCCATAATCACCCTGGGCGCTACAACGATCATACTCCAGGCACCTGAACAATGAAAAAAGCCGCACCATTACTGATGCGGCTTTTTCCTTTATTAATCATTTCATTTCTTACCAGTCTTTGTTGTACCGGGCTGCAGAATGCAGATCTTGAATTCATAGTCGCCCTGAATGTACTTCTTGAAGTCCTGCCATTCAATTACGAATGTGAGGATACCCTTCTCAACTTCATACCTGATATTCTGCATGATCAGTTCATGACCGTTGTCAACAGGGAAAACGTACGGAAGGATATTGTCACGGCCCTCGGCGTCAACCAGATAAGCCAGAACAGCACCGTTATTAAGTACATCATCAGTAATCTCAGGAATAGCGAACTCCTGATAGATATAAAAGCCGGGCTGGCCTTCTGTGCCTGATTCAAACCACTCGTTTCCTTTAGCAGTTTTATAGCCGACGGTCATATCTGTACCCTGTTTGATAATCTCGTATGTCTCATAGGTGTCATGGAATTCACAACCTCCAAGAAGGAGTGCTGCAAGTACGGGAATAACAATCTTCTTCATAACAATAATTTTTAGTATTCTGTATTTAAGACGAAGATAACAGGCTTTTGTTAATACTGACGACGTATTATTTTTACTGTTCGTCATATCTTGACAGTTGCTGATTGGATCTCTGACCCTTCCTTGATGCACGGATATTGATAGGCATAGAGACCTTATATCTTACAGGTTCACCGTTCTTTGTGGCAGGAATCCAGCGAGGCATGCCTTTAATAAGCCTGAGAACCTCTTCGTCAATTGAATAATCAAGACCTTTAAGGATGCCGACGTAGGTTATGTCACCTGATTTCTCAACTGTGAACTCAACCTCCATCCTTCCTCTGATGGAACGCTTCTGAGCATCTTCGGGATATTGGAAATTGTGATTGATGTATTCGTACATCTTCTCTATTCCACCCTTGAACTCCGGTTGAGTAATGACATCCTCTGTTTTTTTCTGTGTTTCTTTAGCTACGGAATCCTTTTCAGACTGGGCAAATACCGGTCCGAAAGCAGACAACAGGATTAGCAGCAAGGCAATTTTTCGCATCGTGTTTTTTTATTTCTCGATACTTTGATAAACGACAGGACGTTTGGTTAAATCAAAACCGAAAATCTTAACATTTTTTCTCAAGCGCGGTAACCACCTCGACATGCTGTGTATGCGGGAACATATCAACCGGCTGAACTGCCGTAACCCTGTAACCCTGATCAAGCAAAGCCAGGTCACGGGCCTGAGTGGCAGGATTGCAACTGACATAAACAATGCGTTTGGGAGCCGCCTTGAGTATCACATCGACTACATCGGGATGCATTCCGGCGCGAGGAGGATCAGTTATGATGACATCGGGAGTACCGTGCTCGGCAATGAAACTCTCGTTAAGCACATCCTTCATATCACCTGCAAAGAACTCAGTGTTGTCAATATTGTTCAGTGCAGCATTGATCTTGGCATCCTCGATAGCCTCGGGCACATACTCGATTCCTATCACCTTCTTTGCTCCGGCCGATATGAACTGAGCAATGGTTCCGGTACCGGTGTAAAGGTCATAGACCACCTCGTCCGGCTTGAGTTGAGCCAGTTTACGAACCACCGAATAAAGCCTATAAGCCTGACGGCTGTTGGTCTGGAAGAATGATTTGGGACCGATCTTGAACCTGAGGTTCTCCATTGTCTCGTAGATGAATTCCTCTCCACGGAAAACATGGACATCCAGATCGCCGAATGTATCGTTACACTTGTTGTTAATGACGTACAGAAGTGAAGTAATCTCCGGAAAACTATCTGATATATGCTGCATCAGACCCATGAACTGTTCCTTCTCAGAAGGATTGGTAACCTTTGCCTGAAGGAGAACCATTATCTGTCCGGTGGTTACCACTCGAACCATCATGTCACGCAGGATACCCTCCTGGGAACGAAGGTTTATGAAGGGAATTCCATGCTCAACCGCGTATTCATAAGACGAGTTGCGGATGCGGTCCGATATCTCATCCTGAAGCCAGCATTCACTGATGTGAAGCACCTTGTCAAACGCTCCCGGAATATGAAATCCAAGGCCCGGCTGCTTGCGCTGAGCATTGTTTTCGGGGTTATCGAGTTCTGTCAGTTCCTCTTGTGTGAGCCACCTCATGTTGCTGAACGAATACTCCAGTTTGTTGCGGTAGCGCATAGTCTCTTCGGACCCCAGTATCGGACTGATTTCCGGGAGCTCGACTTTGGCTATCCTGGTGAGGTTGTCAACCACCTGCTGCTGCTTGAAACGGAGTTGCTCCTCATACGGAAGATTCTGCCATTTGCAGCCTCCGCAGATACCGAAATGGCGGCAGAACGGAACGGCGCGGACACTTGACAGTTTATGGAACTTTACGGCTACCGCCTCGGCATAACTGTGCTTCTTCTTGAGGATCTTGAGGTCAACTACATCACCGGGAACCACAAACGGCACAAACACCACCAGATCATTGATTCTGACCAGTGATTTGCCCTCGGCTGCCACTCCCGTTATGGTTACGTTCTCAATTATGGGTTGTTCGCGTCTCTTTCTGGACATAATGCTTTCTTTTGGGGTGCAAAGTTAGTCAATTCCGGCGGCTGTATTGGGAAAAAGGTTACAATTATTACTCAAAAAGAGAAAATAGAGCGCATAAAAACACATCTTTTAATAATAAATGAGTACCTTTGCACCCGCTAAACGAAAAAGGACTTATCGTATCGCACGACATAAACAAAACAACATATTCAATTTATTTATGAGCGAAAAAAGAGTTTACAAGTTCGGAAACGGACAGGCTGAGGGAAATGCCCAAATGCGTAATCTGCTTGGTGGCAAGGGAGCTAACCTTGCTGAGATGAATCTGCTTGGTGTACCGGTACCTCCGGGTTTCACAATCACCACTGATGTTTGCAACGAGTATTATCAGATTGGTCGCGACAAGGTTGTTGCCATTCTGAAGAACGATGTTGAGGATGCTATCCGCCACATCGAGAAACTGATGAACTCAAAGTTCGGTGATGTTGAGAATCCCCTTCTCGTATCAGTACGTTCAGGTGCCCGCGCTTCAATGCCGGGTATGATGGATACCATCCTGAACCTGGGACTCAATGACGAGGTTGTAGAGGGTCTGTCACGTAAGACAGGCAACCCCCACTTCGCTTGGGACAGCTACCGTCGTTTCGTACAGATGTACGGTGACGTTGTTCTGGGTATGAAGCCCCTGAACAAGACCGATGTTGACCCCTTCGAGGCAATCATCGAGAAGGTTAAGGAGGAGAGCGGCGTAGTTCTGGATAAGGACCTGAGCGTTGACGACCTCAAGAAACTGGTTAAGCTGTTCAAGGCTGCCGTTAAGGAGCGCACCGGTCACGACTTCCCGACCAGCGCTATGGATCAGCTCTGGGGCGCTATCTGCGCTGTATTCGGTTCATGGAACAACGAGCGCGCCATCCTGTATCGTAAGATGGAGGGAATACCCGATGAGTGGGGTACTGCCGTATCAGTTATGGCTATGGTATTCGGTAACATGGGTGACACATCTGCTACAGGTGTATGCTTCAGCCGTGACGCCGCTACCGGTGAGAACCTCTTCAACGGTGAGTATCTGGTTAACGCACAGGGTGAGGACGTAGTTGCAGGTATCCGCACTCCGCAGCAGATCACAATCGAGGGTTCAAAGCGTTGGGCTGCTCTGGCAGGCGTATCTGAGGAGGAGCGCAAGGCCAAGTATCCTTCAATGGAAGAGGCTATGCCCGCTATCTACAAGGAGCTGGATGCTCTTCAGACAAAGCTTGAGAACCACTATCACGATATGCAGGATATGGAGTTCACCGTTCAGGAGGGCAAGCTCTGGTTCCTCCAGACACGTAACGGTAAGCGCACAGGTACCGCTATGGTTAAGATCGCCATGGACCTGATGCACGAGGGTCTGATCGACGAGAAGACCGCTATCCAGCGCTGCGAGCCTCAGAAGCTCGACGAGCTGCTCCACCCCGTATTCGATAAGAACGCTCTTAAGAAGGCTAAGGTTCTGACCACCGGTCTTCCCGCTTCACCGGGTGCCGCTTGCGGTCAGATCGTATTCAATGCCGATGACGCTGAGGCTTGGCACAAGAATGGCCACAAGGTTATCATGGTACGTATCGAGACTTCACCTGAGGATCTGGCCGGTATGGCTGCTGCCGAGGGTATCCTGACATGCCGTGGCGGTATGACCAGCCACGCTGCAGTTGTTGCTCGCGGTATGGGTAAGTGCTGCGTATCAGGTGCCGGTGCACTGAGCGTTGACTACGTTAAGAAGACAGTTAAGATTGAGGACGTTGTCCTGAAGGAAGGTGACTATATTTCAATCAACGGTTCAACAGGTCAGGTATTCGAGGGTCAGATTGAGACCAAGGCTGCCGAGATCAGCGGCGACTTCGCTGAGCTGATGGATCTGTGCAACAAGTACACACGTCTGGTTGTCCGCACAAATGCTGATACTCCTCACGATGCTGAGGTTGCCCGCACATTCGGTGCCGTTGGTATCGGTCTGTGCCGTACCGAGCACATGTTCTTTGAGGGTGAGAAGATCAAGGCTATGCGTGAGATGATCCTTGCTGAGAACAAGGAGGGTCGCGAGAAGGCTCTTGCCAAGCTGCTCCCCTATCAGACCAAGGACTTCTACGGAATTCTGAAGGCAATGGACGGACTGCCCGTCAACATCCGTCTGCTCGATCCTCCCTTGCACGAGTTCGTACCTCACGATAAGAAGGGACAGCAGGAGATGGCCGATGCAATGGGCGTAACTCTGGAGCAGATCAAGGCTCGCGTAGAGTCTCTGTCAGAGAACAACCCGATGCTGGGTCACCGCGGTTGCCGTCTGGGTAACACCTATCCTGAGATCACCGAGATGCAGACCAAGGCTATCATCGGCGCTGCCATCCAGCTCCGCAAGGAGGGCATGAATCCGAAGCCCGAGATCATGGTTCCGCTGGTAGGTAAGCACTACGAGTTCGAGCAGCAGGAGGAGATCATCCGCGCTACCGCAGCTCAGCTCTTCAAGGAAGAGGGTGTTGAGCCGTTCGAGTTCAAGGTTGGTACAATGATCGAGATCCCGCGTGCCGCTCTTACCGCTGATGCAGTTGCAGCCCGCGCCGAGTACTTCTCATTCGGTACCAATGACCTGACTCAGATGACATTCGGTTACTCACGTGACGATATCGCTTCATTCCTCCCCGTTTATCTGGAGAAGAAGATCCTTAAGGTTGACCCGTTCCAGGTTCTCGACCAGAAGGGTGTAGGCCAGCTCATCAAGATGGCTGTAGAGAAGGGCCGTTCAGTTCGTCCCGATCTGAAGTGCGGTATCTGCGGCGAGCATGGTGGCGAGCCTTCATCAGTTAAGTTCTGCGACAAGGTTGGTCTGAACTACGTAAGTTGCTCACCCTTCCGCGTGCCTATCGCACGTCTCGCAGCAGCTCAGGGTGCTATCGAAAACTGCTAATCGCAGTTTTCGATTATACGACCTCCTTTTAGTTTCCTAACGGAAACGAGCCGTCCTCCGGACGGGTACGGCTGATAGCCGTACTACAACTGCAAGAAGGAAGTATTATTCACACATAAATAAAGGTGGCGGACCGAATGGCCCGCCTCCTTTGTTATATAGGTTTTATTAATTCCTGAATGTGTAGAACCAGTAGTATGTCTGGTGGTAGTCGATGAAGGTTGAGTTGGCCTGGAACTGACGGGGCTCAAATTCCAGCGGTTCCAGTTTCTCACAGAATGAGTTGTACAAAGACTCCTCCTCGGCAAAATGCTGAGGGAACTTGGCACGGGCGGTACTGTCATTGACAATAACCAAGGCCTGCATGTAGTAACTGGGCAGAATCTTGTAACTGTCAAGGTTGATGGTATCTGCCAAAGTCTTCAAATCACCGTCCAGAAGACATGATGCAAGATAAGCCTGATCGTTATCGATCTCCTTTAGAGACTTGGACAGTGCCTTGGGATCAGATATGTTGAAACAGAACAGGAACTCTCCTATCTGACTTCCGGCAGGATTCGGTTTGGGAGGCATCTGCAAGAGGGCCTTGGCACGCAGTAAATCGATGCCGGGGTCTGACTCTTCCTCAAATCGGCCCAAGTCCAGAAGACGCTCATACTCACCCTCATTATAGAGTTGCTCCATGCGGAGACGACGGTGAAGATTCTCGTCGGTATTACCCAGATAGGATGTAATGGCAAAAAGCAGCGACAGGATCAGAAGGTTTCCGGCCAAGGTACGCGGGCGGTCATTGTATTCTGATTTAGGAACCGATGCTACTATCTTGCATATCAGGAAGAGTACAAACAGAAAAGAGCCCGATACAATCCACACGGTAAGGCTTTGGCCGAACACAGACTCCCCGTCATATCCTGTAATGACACCCAGGAATGCTGCTGAGAGCAGATAATTGCAGGCATATAGTCCTTTCTTGAAACGCAGTACGAGTCTGCCCGGGATGGCAAGCAGCAACGCTATCACCGTCAATGCCAGGCTGACCACGAAATGATGGTTGAACATCCATATCCTCAAACCGTTACCTTCAGAAAACAGGAATCTGTTTTCGGCCCATAACAGTTCTCTTTGGAAGAAATACAGCCAGCAGAACGCGAATGCTGCGAAGAGTATTCCGCACAGCCAGCGCACGCACTTGTCACAAGACTTTTTTTCCATTGTTCCTTACCTTTTTCAATACCATTGCCGAACGTGCGGGCAAATAGAGTTTCAGCCACTCTTTGCGCACCTTTTTATATAAGGGATCCGCCAGGGTGAAATGCTCAACATTGTCATCTACCCTGCCATATCCTCCAAACTCAATACTGTCACTGTCCAAAACGGTCTTATAAGAGCCTCTGGGTACAAGGAAACCGTAATCAGAGAATGAACGTACTGGATTGAAATTGAATACGAATACCAGGTCACCGCGTCCGAAAGCCAGAACCTGGTCTCCGTCATTGTGCCAGTACTCCACCACGTCTTTCTTCTGATAATCCTTTACTGAGCCGATGAGCCTGATCAGCGCACGGTCAAAATCACCCAGCCATGAGTATGCCAGCTGTTTGTTGTCGATGAGACTCCACTGGCGGCGGGCGTACTTATGACTCCAGCCGTTACCCTCGCGCGGGAAATCAATCCACTCGGGATGTCCGAACTCATTACCCATGAAATTCAGATAACCACCGTTTATTGTCGATGCCGTAATCAGCCTTATCATCTTATGCAGCGCGATACCGCGTGCCGTCACGTCATTACCTCCGTCCTTGGTGAAATGCCAGTACATATCGGCATCTATCAGACGGAATATGACGGTCTTATCACCCACCAGAGCCTGGTCATGGCTCTCGACGTATGATATGGTCTTCTCATCTTTACGGCGGTTTGTAACCTCCCAGAATATGCCGGCCATGGACCAGTCCTCATCCTTCTTTTCCTTGATGGTCTTGATCCAATAGTCCGGTATGTTCATAGCCAGACGGTAATCGAATCCAAAACCGCCGTCATCAAAAGGCGCAGCCAGTCCGGGCATGCCGCTCACCTCTTCTGCAATGGTGATAGCATTGGGATTGAAATCGTGTATGAGCCTGTTGGCGAGCATCAGGTAGCATATGGCGTCATCATCCTGATGTCCGTTGAAGTAGTCGTCATAGTTGCAGAATGCCTCACCCAGTCCGTGACTGTAGTAAAGCATGGATGTGACACCGTCAAAACGGTATCCGTCAAAATGGAACTCGTCAAGCCAGTACTTGCAGTTGGAGAGCAGGTAGTGAAGCACCTGACTCTTGCCGTAGTCAAAGCAGAGCGAGCCCCATGCGGAGTGTTCATGACGGTCACCGGGCAGGAAATACTGGTTAGGATCACCGGCCAGATTACCCAGACCCTCATACTCGTTCTTGACTGAATGCGAGTGTACAAGGTCCATGATGACCGATATGCCCATGCCGTGCGCGGCGTCAATCAGTTCCTTGAGTTCCTCAGGAGTTCCGAAACGTGATGACGGGGCAAAGAAACTGGATACGTGATAACCGAAACTGCCGTAATAGGGATGTTCCTGAATGGCCATCACCTGGATGCAGTTGTAACCGGCCGCCTTTACACGGGGCAGCACGTTATCCTTGAATTCAATATATGTACCCACTCCCTCACGCTCCTGCGCCATACCTACGTGGCACTCATATATGAGCAGCGGATCCTGCTTGGGCTTGAAATCATTATGCTTGAACTGATACTCCTGAGCTGGATCCCAGACCTGAGCTGAGAATATCTTGGAGTTGCTGTCCTGAACCACTCTGCGGCACCAGGCCGGAATACGGTCACCTTGACCGCCGTTCCATTTGACACGCATCTTGTAATGCTGTCCGTGACCTATCATTCCCAGCGGTATATGAAGTTCCCAGTCACCGGCCTCATTGATACGTTTGAGGCGGAAACGTTCCTGCTCCTCCCAGCCGGAGAAATCACCTATCAGGTAAATGTCGGTAGCATTGGGAGCCCACTCCCTGAATACCCATTCGCTTTTGGTGCGCTGCAGTCCGTAATAGAGATAGCCTGAGGCGAAATCCTTAAGGCTCATCTTTCCGCCGGTAAGCTGGCTTTCACGCCACAGGGCGTGATCATGCCTACCTTCAATGGCACCTGTATAGGGTGTCAGCCAAGGGTCATTCTCTATTATCTTCAACATGGCTTGCGTATTTTGACTATAAGTTTAAGAATACCGTCTTTTGTGATGGCCGGAGCATGTCCCTCACCGGGAAAGAACACAGTGAACATACCCCTCCTTACATTTAGATATGTATCGCACTGTCCCGGAAAGAAGGCCACATCCCTATCGGCGCTGTACGGCTCTGAAGGGGCCGGCATGAAAGGGGCCGATATGAATCCCATCTCCTCATCGCATGAAATGGGAACCTGTATGTCGATATACTCCTTATGTGCCTCTATACGTGCCTCCTGACGCGTCTGGGCATCCTGGCGGTTTACATTGACAAAAAGGTCATCCCCCTGCAGCTCTATCCTGCCCGGCTTAAGGGTTGAGAGATCGGTCTTACGGAAGAAATCCAGAACCTTATCCATCAACGGGCTTATGTTTCCGTAGCTTCCAAGTCTGTCAAGTGTATCCAGTATCATAGTTTCAATATATTATCGTTCTTATCTTTTTTCCTGACTTATCCATCACTGTGAATGTTCCGGTGCGGAATCCCTCCTTGAAGACACCCTCCAGACGGGTGCCGTCGGCCTCCTCGACAAGTCCCTTGCCGTCCACGACACCGTTCACGAAGGTTCCTTTGAACTTGGTGCCGTCGGCCAGACTCATGGAACCCTCACCCCAGGGAACGTCATTGAGCCATTCACCGTAGTATTTGTCACCGTTACCCCACTCCATCTGGCCTTTTCCTTCACGGCGGTTCTCTTTCCACTCGCCGTCATATACTGAACCGTCGGCCCAAGAATAAACGCCCTTGCCGTCGGCCATGCCGTTACGCAACGAGCCCTTGTATGAATCACCGTTGGCAAAAGTGTATTCGCCGTTGCCGGCAATCAGTCCGCCGCGGAACTGTCCCTTATACGTATCGCCGTTGGGCAAGGTGCAGATGCCGTTGCCGTCCTCCAGATCATTCTGCCATGAACCGCTGTAGCAATAGCCCTTGCTTTTGTATTCACCCTGTCCTTCGCGCAATCCGTTAATCCAGGAACCACGGTACTCGGAACTGTCACACCAGCACATCAGGCCTGTTCCCTGACGCTGGTTTCCCTTCCATTCACCGGAGTAGTATGAGCCGTCGGCCCACATGTAAACGCCCTTGCCGCTGCGCTCATCGGATGCCCAGCCGCCCTTGTACACATCACCCGATGCATACTGGAGTTCACCTTCACCGGTACGGAGATTGTTGTCCCAGAAACCCAGGTAGAGATCTCCATTGGCATAATGGCATATACCTACACCCTTTCGATATCCTTTCTCATACGCACCCTCGTAGACATCGCCGTTGGCATGATCCGTACGACCGGTGCCATAGGGTTTGCGCAGTCTCATCTGGCCGGTATAGACGGAGCCGTCGTTAAGCACAAGACGGTTTTTTATGCTGTCCTGCCTTGCAGCGGCCGGAAGACTTAAAACAAAGAGTGTCAGGAAAAGTATGTTAAGTCTATGCTTCATATTGAATGTTCCTTCAGAAAGACCTCGGCTGCAGCCAGGTCATCGGGTGTATCTATGCCGATGGTCTCGACATCAGTCACTCCCACTTTGATACGGTAGCCGGCAGAGAGCCAGCGGAGCTGCTCCAGACTCTCGGCCTTTTCAAGCGGAGCCTGAGGGAGTTCAGTAACAGCCTTAAGCACATCGGCCTTGAATGCATAGAGTCCGATATGTTTGTAGTATGTGTGACGTGAGGGCCACTCCTCCTGAGGAATGCCTCTCAGATACGGAATTACGCTGCGGCTGAAATAGAGTGCGTTCCAGTTGTCATCGACCACCACCTTGGGGCTGTTGGGATTGGCAACCTTTTCAAACGGAGTATCTGGTGTAAACGGCTTGACAAGAGTGGCAATATCCGTATCGGGGGTATCAAACAGACTCTTGATTGTCTGAAGCTGAGACGGCTGTATAAACGGCTCATCACCCTGTATGTTCACAACGACATCGGCCTTTACTCCACACTTGCAGAATGCCTCGAAACAACGGTCCGTTCCGCTCTTGTGATCAGTTCTTGTCATTATTGGAGTAAAACCTCCGTCCTTTACCGCATTGAATATACGTTCGTCATCAGTTGCCACGAAGACGTGGTCAAACACTTTGCTTGCCTGCTCGCAGACGCGGATAATCACCGGTTTGCCGCCTAATACCGCAAGCGGTTTGGCCGGAAAACGCGTTGAAGCGTAGCGCGCAGGTATGATTGCTGCAAATTCCATCAGAAAGATTCTATTGAGTAGTTATCCATTGTTTCACCGTCGGAGTCAAGGAATCCGCCACACGGATCATAATCCTCGGGTATATCGAATTTTGCGCTCGGCAGATAACCCAGCACGGCCGAATCGGCATAAACCTTATCCATGAACATACCGAATACGGGAAGTGCGGCGTGAGCACCCTGACCGTGGTCCATATCATCAAAGTGGATGTCACGGTCCTCACCTCCTACCCAGCATCCTGCTACAAGGTCAGGTGTGTATCCCATGAACCATGCATCGGAGTGGTTATCGGTTGTTCCTGTCTTACCGGCACAGGCTACCTTACTGAATGTGGGGAACAGACGTGAACTGCGCAGACGCGTTCCGGTTCCCTCCTCGACTACGGCACGCATCATGTCAACCATCTTGAAGGATGACTCCTCGCTTATAACCTCGTTACTGTGGGCGGTGAAGCGGGCGAGCACATTACCCTCGGCATCCTCAATACGTGTCACATAAAGGGGATTAGTACGTATGCCGTGGTTCACGAATGCTGTGTATGCACTTACCATCTCCTGGACCGATACGTCACATGTGCCCAGGCAGAGTGACAGGACAGGTTCGATGGCCTGGTTGCGCAGACCGAACTCGTGCAGAAGATTCACGAACGCATACGGGCTGAGCTGTGCCATAAGCCAGGCTGTCACGTTGTTGTTGGAACGTGAAAGGCCCCACTTGAGTGTAACAAGCTGTCCAAGCATGGACTTTCCGTCATCCTTGGGCTGCCATATCTGACCTGATTCGGTAAGTATCGTCTGAGTCTCGTTTACACACTGGTCACAGGGTGAAAAACCGCTCTCCATAGCCAATGAATAGAGGTACGGTTTCATTGTAGAACCTACCTGACGACGTCCCATGGTGACCATATCATACTGGAAGGCCCGATAATCGGGACCACCTACGTAGGCACGTACGAATCCTGTTCTGGGCTCCATACACATAAACCCTGTTCGCAGGTAGAATTTCATGTATCGGAGTGAATCCATCGGTGTCAGCACAGTGTCAATGTAACCGTCATATGAGAACACTGACATCTGACACGGAGTATCAAACACCTTACGGATGGAATCTTCTGAAACGCCCTTGGCATTCAGGCCGCGGTAGCGGTCTGTATCCCTCATAGCGCGGTCCATTATGCGCTTGACCTCGTCGGCCGAAATCTTATTTGTAAACGGAGCCGTTTTGAGCCCGCGCTTGGCCTCAAAGAAGTCGGGCTGCAGATAATCCTGCAACTGGGCGGCCACAGCCTCCTCGGCGTACTGCTGCATGCGGGAGTCAATGGTTACGTAAACCTTAAGACCGTCCGTGTACAGATTGTATGGCTCACCGTTCTGGTTCAGGTTCTTGTTACACCAGCCGAACAGCGGATCCATCTCCCAGTCAATGGAATCCTCATAGAACTGCTGCATCTGCCATCCGCGATAATTTTCACGGACCGGTTTCTGCTTTCTCATGATTGAGCGCAGATACTCACGGAAATATGTAGCCTGACCGACTGCATGGTCAACCTTATGGTAGTTCAGAACCAGTTCTGTGGCCTGGAGTGAATCAGTCTCCGCCTCTGCCAGGAATCCGGCTTTCTCCATCTGGCTCAGCACCACATTGCGGCGCTCTCTGGTTCTTTCCGGTCTGCGAAGAGGATTGTAAAGCGATGAGTTCTTGCACATTCCCACAAGCATGGCCGATTCCTCTGCGTTGAGCTCTGAAGGAAGTTTGCCGAAATATGTTCTGGCAGCGGTATGAATACCTATGGCACGGTTGCCGAAATCATATTTGTTGAGGTAAAGCGTAAGAATCTCCTCCTTGGTGTAGTAGCGCTCCAGTTTAACGGCAACAACCCACTCGGTAGGTTTCTGCAACGCTCTCTGGACTGAGCTGCGTGCCACATGTTCGGTATACAGCTGCTTGGCTAGCTGCTGGGTCAAGGTACTACCGCCGCCGGCGCTGCGCTGCTGCAGTATGACGCGTTTTACGATTGCCCTAACGAGAGCCTTAAGGTCAATGCCTGAGTGTTCCTGAAAACGGACATCCTCAGTTGCCACCAGAGCCTTGACAAGATATGGTGACAATTCGTCAAAATCCACCCATATGCGGTTATCCTCAGTACGGGCAAACGTACCGAGCGTAACGCCATCGGCCGATATGATCTGAGTGGCGAACTTGTCGATAGGATTCTCAAGATCCTCGACTGAAGGAGTATTGCCTATCCACCCCTTGCTCAAGCCGCAGAAAATCAGATATACGGTAAGGACTCCGACTACAAACAACAGCCATAATCCCAAAAGAACACGCTTTACAGTCTTGCTCATTTCTACTTATCTTTCCAACCATTTCCGGCAAGCCGGAAAATCAAACATTATCCTACAAATTTAGCATAAAATCGTGGTTCAAGAAACACTCCCCATGCAAAATTTGGCATTTTAGGGAAAGTTATGAACAGACACTCTTATAGTTGTTATTTTCTTAGTAATTTTGTGCTCCCGAACAAACTATAATCAAATGGACCAAACAGGCAGAAGTCTGATTTCGCTCGAAGGGCTTGACAGAGAAGACATTCTCTGGCTCCTGGGTCACGCGGCCAAGTTCGAAGCCAGCCCCAACAGCAAGATCCTTGACGGGAAAATCGTAGCTACACTCTTCTTTGAGCCGTCCACCAGGACAAGGCTCAGTTTTGAAACCGCAGTGAACCGTTTGGGCGGACGCGTCATCGGCTTTTCCGATGCAGCCACCACCAGTTCATCCAAAGGCGAGACTCTCAAAGACACCATAATGATGGTCAGCAATTACGCCGACCTGATCATTATGCGCCACTATCTGGAGGGTGCAGCCAGGTATGCAAGCGAGGTATCACCGGTACCCATCATCAACGCCGGTGACGGTGCCAACCAGCATCCTTCGCAGACCATGCTTGACCTCTACTCGATGCTCAAGACGCAGGGACGTCTGGATGACCTTCACATTCACCTTGTAGGTGACCTCAAATACGGCCGTACGGTACACTCCATGCTCACCGCAATGAGATTCTTCAACCCCACCTTCCACTTCATCTCTCCCGATGAGTTGAAGATGCCCGAGGAATACAAGGAGTACTGCCGCAACAACGGCATTAAGTTCGAGGAGCACACCCGCTTTGACGAGGAGACGATAGCCGATGCCGATATCCTCTACATGACACGTGTCCAGCGCGAGCGCTTCACGGACCTGATGGAGTATGAGCGCGTCAAGGATATGTTCATCCTCAAGAACGACATGCTCCGTTCTGCCAAGGAGAACCTGAAGATACTGCATCCGCTTCCCCGCGTAAACGAGATAGCACAGGATGTCGACGCAAATCCCCACGCATACTACTTCCAGCAGGCCAAGAACGGTCTGTATGTACGCGAGGCACTGATCTGCAATGCACTCAACCTTCTAAAATGACAGATATGGAAAAGACAGGAAAATCAGAATTGCTGGTAGCGGCACTTGAGAACGGAACTGTTATAGACCATATTCCGTCAGACAAGGTTTTTGACGTAGTCAACCTTCTGGGTCTCACAAACATTGACACTCCCATCACCATCGGCTCAAACCTGAGCAGCCGCAAGATGGGCAGCAAGGGAATCATCAAGATTGCCGACAGATACTTCTCTGAAGAGGAGTGCAGCAAGCTCTCAGTCATTGCACCTAACATCGTTCTCAACATAATCCGTGACTATGAGGTTGTAGAGAAAAAGAGGATAGCAATGCCTGACCAGGTTCGCGGCATAGTAAAGTGCGGCAATCCCAAGTGCATCACCAACCACGAGCCGATGCAGACCGTATTCGACGTGGTTGACAAGGAAAACGGAACTCTGCGCTGCAGATACTGCAACAAAGACATACATAAAGGCGAGATAAAACTCCTTTGAGACAATGAAACTGCGTACGCTGACATTAATTACGGTAACACTTCTGTTCCAGGCTGCACACGCGCAGTTCCTGAGCAGGAATACGCTGCCCGCTTTCTCCTCAAGCTGGGGAGCAAAAGTGGGATTCGCCGCTACCGCATCATATGTCACTGACGCATACATCAACGGGCACGAACTGACCGAGTATACCCAGGATACCCAAGTGGGTAATTTCTCGGCTTTCCTTCTCAGGCTCAACTCCAGAACCATCTTTCTCCAGACCGGTTTAGGTTTAAGCTGCAACAAGTCAAACTTCTCCATAGACCTGAACAGCTGGGATCCGGAGGCCGAGACCAAGAATGAAATGTCGTGTACCTACACCATGAAATCATTGACCCTTCCGCTTCAGATGGGCTATCACATCGTGAACAGCCCTCCCTACTGCATGTCGGCCTACACAGGTCCGCGTTTCCGTTATACGCCCGACAAGTTCTATTCGGTTCAGTACAGCGGACTTGAACCTTACAATATCACCGACACCCCGATTGAACTCATAATGGGTTGGACCATCGGACTGAGCGTAAAGATAGGAAGACAGTTCCTGGATTTTGAATACGAAGCAACCATCAATCCGGTTTCCGGGCCGATAACCGACCTGAGCAACAATGATCCCGCCACCGAATACAGGCTCAACAGACGAGTGGGCATTATGTCATTCTCATACGGAATACTGTTTTGACAGAAAGAAAACCAACACTATAAAAAAAATGAAAAGAGATCAAGAGATTTTTGACATCATCGAGCGCGAGCACCAGCGCCAGGCAAAAGGCATTGAGCTGATTGCCTCCGAGAACTTTGTAAGCGACCAGGTTATGCAGGCCATGGGTTCATGCCTGACCAACAAGTACGCCGAGGGTTATCCCGGCAAGCGTTATTATGGCGGTTGCGAGGTTGTCGACGAGGCTGAGAGCCTTGCCATTGCCCGTATCAAGAAGCTGTTCGGTGCCGAGTACGCCAACGTACAGCCCCACTCAGGCGCACAGGCAAACGCAGCCGTTCTTCAGGCTGTCCTCATGCCGGGTGAAACCTTCATGGGTCTTAACCTTGCACATGGCGGTCACCTGTCACACGGTTCTGCAGTCAACTCATCAGGTATCCTCTACCACGCTGTAGGTTACGACCTGAATCCTGAGACCGGTCGTGTTGACTACGACAAGATGGAGCAGCTGGCACTTGAAGTAAAGCCCAAGCTCATCATCGGCGGCGGCTCTGCTTACTCACGCGAATGGGATTATGCACGTATGCGCAAGATCGCCGATATGGTAGGCGCTCTCCTCATGATAGATATGGCTCACCCCGCAGGACTTATCGCAGCCGGCCTGCTTGAGAACCCTGTAAAGTATGCCCACATCGTAACATCAACAACCCACAAGACACTGCGCGGTCCCCGTGGCGGTATCATCCTGCTGGGTAAGGACTTTGAGGATCCCCGCGGCCGCAAGACTCCCAAGGGCGAGACAAAGATGATGTCACAGCTCATTGACTCAGCCGTATTCCCCGGCACACAGGGCGGTCCTCTGGAGCACGTTATCGCTGCCAAGGCCGTTGCATTCGGCGAGGCTCTCCAGCCTGAGTTCAAGGAGTATCAGATCCAGGTTCAGAAGAACGCAAAGAAGCTGGCCGAGGAACTGACCAAGCGCGGATTCACCATCGTATCAGGCGGTACAGACAACCACAGCATGCTGGTTGACCTGCGTTCCAAGTATCCCGACCTGACCGGTAAGGTTGCCGAGAAGGCTCTTGTTGCAGCCGATATCACCGCCAACAAGAACATGGTTCCGTTTGACTCACGCAGCGCTTTCCAGACTTCAGGTCTGCGTTTCGGTACTCCCGCCATCACCACACGCGGTGCCAAGGAGGACATGATGGTAATCATTGCCGAGCTCATCGAGGAGGTTCTCAACGCTCCCGAGGACGAGGCAGTAATTGCAAAGGTACGTGCCCGTGTAAACGACATGATGAAGAACTATCCTATGTTCGCATATTGACAGTTTCCATATTATCAGAAAACCCGGCCGCCAGGTCGGGTTTTTTTATTGCCGTACTGTTTGAATTATCAGATAAAAAAAACGAACTTTGTAGAACCCATCACCCACCTGTATGAAAGTAGTCTGCGATTCCGCCATCCCCTTCCTGAAAGGGGCACTCGAACCTTACTGCGAGGTATCATATGCCCGTGGCAGCGAAATCTGCAGCGAGATGGTCAAAGATGCCGATGCCCTGATAGTCAGAACCAGGACCAGATGCGATTCAAAACTGCTGGAAGGCTCCAAAGTGCGTTTTATCGCCACCGCCACTATCGGATATGACCATATTGACACAAAGTGGTGTGAATCGCACGGCATCAGATGGACCAATGCCCCCGGCTGTAACTCCTGGTCCGTCCAGCAGTACATCGGCTCCCTTTTGGTTACAATGTCCCGCACCCTGGGATTCAGTTTCAGGGAAAAGACCGTAGGCGTTGTCGGCGTAGGAAACGTGGGCAGCAAAGTGGCCCGTCTGGCGGTCCTGCTGGGATTCAGGGTGCTTCTCTGCGATCCGCCGCGCGCCCGCAAAGAGGGATCGGGCCAGTTCGTCTCATTGGATGAGATAATCAGCCGCAGCGACATAATCACCCTGCATGTTCCCCTGATCCGTGACGGAGAGGACGCCACCTTCCATATGTTTGATGACTCCAGGCTGGCCTCAATGAATCAGAACCAGATTCTGATAAACTCATCGCGGGGTGAAGTCGTGGACGGTGCAGCACTCAAAAACGCACTCGCACAGAAGAAGATTCTTGCCGCATCCCTTGATGTATGGGAGAATGAGCCGCAGATAGACCCGAAACTGCTCTCACTGCTCTTTACCGGAACCCCTCACATAGCCGGATACTCCGTTGACGGCAAGGCCACAGGCACCACAATGAGTGTCCAGGCCTTAGGCAAGTTCTTTGATCTGCCCTGCCGTGACTGGGAGGTGACCGAGGTCCCCCAGTCAATACAGCCGTCGGAATTCAGTATCAACACCGCAGGCAAAACCCCACAGGAGGTATTGGCCGATGCCATCCTCCACACCTACGACATCAGGACCGATGACGCCGCCCTCAGGGCCTCTGTCGCCACGTTTGAGAAGCAGCGCTCCGACTACCCCGTAAGAAGGGAGTTCCCCGCATTCAGCGTAAAACTTGAGAACGATGATACCGGCCGCTCCACCGTATTCCTGAGAGAAGCCGGATTCTACATAAATGATTAATCAAACCAAGAACAAATGAAATTAGGCAAGTATTCCTTCGGTATAGGCGACCGTTTCTCACATGAGGGAAAAGCTCAGCTGGCAGCACTCATAGAGGGTGCAGGCAAGTATCCGTTTGAGTTTGTACCCGTCTGGAACAAGTCCAACCGTGAACATCAGATAATCGGCACAGAGCCCGCCGACACCCGTCGCGAGGCCGATGACGCCGTAATGGCCATGGGCTACGGCAAGCCCTACTTTGTGGATGCCGACCACATTAACATGAACAATGTGGACCGCTTCATAGACGCATCTGATTTCTTCACGATCGACGTTGCCGATTACATAGGAAAACCTGCCGATGCAGACTCTGTAAGCAAGTTCATAGAGAACAATCTCAAATACGCCGGTACCCTGAGCATCCCCGGTATTCAGGAACCGTTTAAGGTGAACCGAAGCCTGTTGGAGACATTGGCCGGAAAGTACCTCTTCGCAGCTCAGGAGGCAGGCCGTATTTACAGGCACATAGCATCTAAGAAAGGTGCCGACAACTTTGTGACAGAGGTATCCATGGATGAGGTCGATGCACCCCAGACCCCCATTGAGATATTCTTCATACTGAGCGCACTGGCACAGGAAAAGATACCTGCCCAGACCATCGCGCCCAAGTTCACCGGCCGTTTCAACAAGGGTGTGGAATACGTAGGCGACACCGCGCAGTTTGAAAAGGAGTTCCGCGAGGACCTGCTCGTGATCGACTTTGCCGTTAAGGAATTCGGCCTGCCCGAAGGACTCAAGCTCAGCATACACTCAGGCAGTGACAAGTTCTCGATCTACCCCATCATGGGCCGTCTCATCCGCCAGTATGACAAAGGCATACACATCAAGACCGCCGGCACCACATGGCTCGAGGAGAACATCGGACTTGCCCTGGCCGATGACCAGGCACTTGAGTTGGCCAAGAAGATCGCCATATCCGCACTGGGACGCATGGAGGAACTCTGCATCCCCTACGCCACCGTCATAGACATCAACCCCGCAAACCTGCCCACGGCTGAACAGATAGCATCATGGGACGGAAACCAGTATGCCCGCGCACTGCGTCACAACCAGCAGGATCCGCTCTACAACCCTGATTTCCGCCAACTTGTACACGTAAGTTACAAGATTGCCGCTGAGTTGGCTCCCGAGTTCTACGCAGCCCTGGAGCGCAATGCCGATGTAGTTGCGGAGCAGGTCAAGGAGAACATACTTGACCGTCACATAGCGAGACTTTTCTGAACTGATTATAAAACCTGATTAAATAACCTATATGACTGACAAACCCTTCATTCATGAGAATTTCCTGCTGCAGTCAGAAACCGCACAGCACCTGTTCCATGATCACGCAAAGAAACTGCCCATCATTGACTACCACTGCCATCTCAATCCGCAGGAGGTAGCAAGCGACCACAAGTTCCGCTCCATTACAGAACTGTGGCTGGGAGGTGACCATTACAAATGGCGTGCACTGCGTACCAACGGAGTGGCAGAGAAATTCATCACCGGCGATGCATCGGACTGGGACAAGTTCCAGAAATGGGCTGAAACCATGCCCTACTGCATGCGCAACCCGCTTTATCACTGGACGCATCTGGAGCTCAAGACATGCTTCGGCATTGACAAAGTCCTGAATCCCCAGACCGCCAAGGAGATATATGACGAGTGCAACGAGAAGCTGGCCAGCCCCGAGTTCAGTGCCCGCAATCTGATGCTGCACTACAACGTAGAGGCAGTATGCACCACCGATGACCCCGTGGATTCACTGGAATACCACAAGCAGATACGCGAGAGCGGATTCAAGGTAAAGGTGCTGCCCACATGGCGACCTGACATGGCCATGACGGTAGAGAATCCCGCCGCATACCGCGACTACATTGACAAACTTGCAAAGGTGAGCGGTGTAAGCATCAACTGCTTTGACGACATTGTGAAAGCCCTTCTGGTTCGTCACAAATACTTTGAGGAGCAGGGATGCCGCCTGAGCGACCACGGAATGGAGGAGTTCTATGCCGATGACTTCACGGCCAAGGAACTGGATGAGATATTCAGCAAGGTCTATGGCGGAACAGCTCTGAGTGATGCCGAAATCCGCAAGTTCAAGAGCGCCATGATGCTGGAATTCGGCAAGATGGATGCAGATACCGGATGGACCCAGCAGTTCCACTACGGCGTAATCCGCAACCAGAATACCAAGATGTTCAAGCTGATAGGCAAGGATACCGGCTTCGACTCCATGGCACAGGTAATGACAGCCAAGGCCATGAACCGTTATCTGGACCGCCTCAACAGCATGGACAAGCTGACCAAGACCATCATCTACAACCTCAACCCGTCAGATTTTGAGATGGTAGGCACTACCATCGGCAACTTCCAGGACGGCAGCGTACCGGGCAAGATTCAGCTCGGCGCAGGCTGGTGGTTCCTGGATCAGAAGAACGGAATGGAGCAGCAGATGCAGGTTCTGAGTATGCTGGGACTGCTTTCCAGATTTGTAGGAATGCTTACAGACAGCCGTTCGTTCGTATCATATGCACGTCACGAGTACTTCCGTCGCATACTTTGCAATCTGATTGGAAATGATGTAGTTAACGGTGAGATTCCTTCATCCGAAATGCCCCGTATTGAGCAGATGATTGAAGACATTTCATATTTTAATGCAAAAAAATTCTTCAATTTTTGATTATACTTTTAACTTTGCGACCAACCTGTTATACTTATTTAAATATATAAGTTATTGTTTTGCTTTATGAGAAAAAATAGATTTTTAGTCCTTTGTACTTTAATTGCGTTTGCATTAGGCACTTTTTCGCTGTCAGGTTGCTGGGACGAGCAACACCCCGGCACCTATTACACATTCACCGGCCAGACCGTAGGATCTGATCTTGCCGGAAGACCCGAGTACAGCGATTTCGTCAAGGTTCTTCAGAGAGCCGGAATCTGGAACAACCTCATCACTTACGGTAACAACACCTGCTTTGCACCGAACAACGATGCGATAGCACGGTTCATAGAGGAGCGTGAGGCTTTCGCCAGAAGGCTTGGCAAAGACGTAACCTACACTTGCGTGGAGGACCTGCCCAAGGAAGATTGCGACACCCTGGCCTGGACCCATCTGCTTGACATCACCTGCTATTTAGGTGACCTGACACCCGGTCTGCTGCCCAAGGTGAATCTGAACGACCGTTTCATGATTCTCACCCTTGACTCTACCTATGAGATGATGTTGGGAGACAGCGCCGTTTTCCTTCAGAGACGCATCAACAACGCCATCGTAGAGGAAAAAGATGACTCATGTGAAAACGGAGTCGTACATTTCATAGACCGCTGCATTGATTTCGGCGGTGACTATGTATACGACCTGGTTGACAACGACCCCAAGACTACCCTGTTCAGCAAGGCCCTGAAAGAGTGCGGTTTCCACAAATTACTCAGCGAATGGTATGACCTGAATTACAAGATTGGTGACGACTCAATCCCTGGCGGCAATGGCGTAGCTCTGGTTTCAGCCGGTAACAATTACACAGTTTTCTATTGGGACAAGAGAAAGACCAACTTCACACTGCTTGTTCCTACAGATTCCATCTTCAATCTGAACGGAATCTATACTTTACAGGATATGTTCACTCTGGCCAACTCCATCCATAATCCGGAGAATGATCTGCCCGACAGCATTCTGGCCAACTATGAACATCCCAAGAACCCGCTGTTCCAGTTCATGTCATACCATATCCTTCCGTTCCTGGTTGACCTTTCAAGAATTAACGGCCGAAAGGATATCGTCAAGACCTACAACGCCAAGATTACCTTTCCCGAAGACTACTTTGAGACTTTCCTTCCCAAGAGTCTTATGAGAATCAGCACAAAACTGGACGGCAACAGCGAGCTTGACACCCGAAACGTTTACATCAACAGTAACATGTACCGTGTTGTTGACGGCAAGACCAATACTAAAATTCAGGGAAACGGAACGCTCAACTATAACCGCGCTTATGACAAAGGCATAAGGATTCTCACTGCCGAGGAGATGGACGTACCAAAATACGATGCATTGAACGGTGTCTATCATTATATTGACGGAATTCTGAAATATGACAATAACGTACGCACCAATATTCTTGACCGCCGTCTGAGAATTGACTGCACCACCCTTTCACCTGACTTCATCACATCCGGTGCACGCCAGTACGACGCAAGCAATACCGGAATATCCAGATATGGAAGCGGATTCAAGGATCCCAAGAACTTCACTTCATATCATTCCGAGTACACATTGTCTGTACGAGCCCCGACGACTTCAAGCAGTTATGCATATGAAGGTGACGGCATTGACATCGAGGGTCAGTTTGACATGTATGTAAAGCTTCCGCCCGTTCCGCATGACGGAACATGGCAGCTCCGTCTGTCATATCGTTCAAACAGCCGTTGCGGTATCATACAGACCTACATCGCCAGCCTGCCCGTAGGACAGCAGGTGGAACGTACAGACTGGAAACCGCTTGGTCTGCCTATTGATCTTCGAGTTAACCTTACAGATCCTGTCGTAGGTTGGGTTGAAGATGGAGACCTGGAGAATGATGCAGCCATCGAGGCATTGGACAAATCAATGAAGAACCGCGGATGGATGAAGGGTTCCAATGCTCAGAAGACCGCTACTGACATTATTCACCGTAATGTCGACACTATGGGACGTATTATACTTGCAACAGAATACATGACAAGCAATACTGATTACTACATTCGCTTCAAGCAGCTGCTTGATGACAGCAAGGCAGAGTTCCTGTTTGACTACATCGAACTTGTTCCGAAATCAGTATATGACTTTGATGAAGACAAGTATTAATTAACCCCTTATCTTACCATAGCTCCGACAAAGTTTTGCCGGAGCTATTTTTTTTGTAAAAAATTAGGCAATTCGTTTTGGAGAACCGACAAAAAGGAGTACCTTTGCATCGCTTTACGAAAAAGCAGTGATGCGCGATTAGCTCAGTTGGTAGAGCAATTGACTCTTAATCAATGGGTCCAGGGTTCGAATCCCTGATCGCGTACAAAAGAAGGAGGTCCAAAAGGCCTCCTTCTTTTGTACGCGCCAGGGATTCAGGGGACCTCTTTTTAGTTTACTATGTAAACACGCTCCCTACGGTCGCTTGGCGGCCCTCCGGGACCGCTCTCACCCTCCGGGTTCGCCCCAATACGAAAAGAACCTGCGTTTTTTTGCTACGCAGGTTCTTTTTTTATTCGAAGATGTAGAGCTCGCTTGGGGTGGTTCGCTTTAGCGCACATAACCCTACGTCTTTGCCGGGGATTACTCCTACTCCTCTTAGTTCGTATTCTACGGTTTTGTAGGCTATCTCGGGATGATTGTTTTCTCCGCTCAGGTGGCAGAGCCAGATGTTCTTTAGGTCGGGGTGTATGTTCTCGGCCAGGAACTTGGCTGTGGTTTTGTTGCTCAGATGTCCCTGGGGGCTTGTAATGCGATCCTTGAGGAACTGGGGATAGTTACCCATTCGCAGCATATCCTCGTCATAGTTAGCCTCCATGATGAGGTAGTTAGCCTGCAGAATGTATTTGGAGGCAGTCTCTGTAATATGACCAAGGTCTGTTACAAAGCAGAACACCTTGCCGTCAACCTCAACCCTATAACCAACGTTATCGGTTCCGTCATGAGGAACTTCAAAGGGAGTAATGGTAAACTCGTTGAAGTTGAAGGGAACCTCCTTCTCCACATAATGCACGCAACTTGACAGTTTCTCTGTCATGCAGTAGTTGTTGTTGATACCCTCATGGGTCTCACGAGTGGCATAAACCGGAATTGCACACTTCTCACCCAGATTGCCGAGCGCTTTGATATGGTCGGCGTGATCATGTGTCACAAAAACCGCCATGATTCTCTCAAACGGAACACCCACATCCTTGAGGTGTCCCTTGATCTGTTTTACCGGTATGCCGGCATCAATCAGGATTGCATGTTCGTCTGTGCCAAGATAGTAGCAGTTTCCGCTGCTTCCACTTGACAAACTCATAAAGTAAATCTTCATTTTTATGTTGTCTTATTTCCTTCTTCATATTCAGGTGTCTTAAATGGTTTAGAACGGATAGCCCACAGCCAGATGGAACGCAAAGTCCCTGCTGAAATTGGGATGAACCAGAGGCAGTCTGCGGTACATTGTACGTCCCGAAGGATTGTAAGCCTTCATACCTCCGTCAAGTCTCAGAACCAGGAATCCGAAATCAAACCTGAGTCCGAATCCGTAAGAGACAGCTATCTGCTTGTAAAAAGAATCAAATTCGAACAGGCCGCCGGGCTGTTCGGTATATTCACGTATTGTCCAGATATTACCGGCATCAATGAATGCTGCGCCATTAATCTTCCAGAATAGTTTTGAGCGGTACTCCAGACTTGCGCCGAGTTTGATATCGCCCGACTGCTTGATGTAATCAATGGTCTTGTCAGCACCTTTGTATGTACCGGGACCGAGTTCACGGACAGCCCATCCGCGGACGCTGTTGGCACCACCGGCAAAATATCGTTTTTCAAAAGGCAAACTCGTTGAGTTGCCGTAAGGAATGGCAATGCCCCACTCCGCATGCGCTACGAAGTTATTCATGCGGTCAAGACGCCAGTTAGCAGTGAATGAGAAGTCCTGCTTGACATACTGCGCGAACGCTACTCCGAACACCTTGTACTGACCGGCGTCATTCTGCTCAAAACTCAACGGCTTGGCCATCAGATTAAGCATATTGCCCGATGTCTCCACCCCTACACGTACCGAGTACTGGAAAGGAGCGATGGAGTTGATTCTGGCATTGGAATAGTAGAATGTATAACCCAACTTGGTTATAAGCAGGTCCTCATAGTTGTACCTCAGGATTGACCGGGCCGAGTATACCTGATCCAGGTACTCAGACTTGAAATAGTCCGATATCCAAGGCACTACGAGATAGTTCAGGTCAAGTACGTCAAACTGATGCGTTTTCTGCCATGTCTCTCCCCAACGGTAACTCCAGCCGGCCGAGAATATGGTTTTCTGGAATTCGGGACGGAGTTGTGCATTGACCTTGAAACTGAAACGGGATGTCGCCTGGCTGCGGCGTTGAATATCCTGTGACAGGAACGGCACCAGGAACTCCGGGAAGTCCAGATTTGCCTCCAGACCGTATTCCAGATATGTATCACCGGTATAACCGGGAAGATTCGAAATTGACTCGTATGCTCCGCGCAGCTTAACGGTGAACTGCTCTGAACCACGGAACAGGTTGCGGTCTGTAAATGACAGCGAAGCCGCAGCACCCAGATCACCGGCTGTATTGGTACCCTCAACCTCGAATGAGAACGAGTGTTTGGGAAGACTCATCAACAGCACATTCACGTTCAGAAGATTGTCACTACCGGGCACCACACTCGGGCTGATATCGGAATAACGCAACATTCCCAGGCGTGAGAGCGACGAATAGGTCTTGGATATCGAGTCTACATTATAAATCATTCCTTCCCTGAGGAACGAATGTATGTCAACGATTTTGGGACGCAGCATGGGTTTGCGGCTGTTACCGGGGTACATCAGGCTGAATCCGTTGTAGTTCTCAATGGTACTTGCAGTTGATGGATCAGGCAGATTGCCGTTCTTGTCGGACAGTACATAATCGATTGACGATATTGTGAACTGTCTGTGCGGATGCAGGGTGCCGTCCTCGTCAGTGCTCTCGGCTGCGACTATCATTCTAAGGCCCACCTTATTGCTGCCCTTGGCCGTATCGGCCACGAATGAAACGTAATCCTTGTTGAAAAGGTAGTATCCGTATCTGCGAACCAGACCGACTATGCGGTTGCGTTCATCGTCCAGTACAGAGGCGTCCAGGTTGATGCCCGGCACCAGAAGAGTCTCATCCTTATGGTCGTCAAGGATACGCCTTATCTCCTCATCCTGTACGGTAAGTCTCACACTGTCGACAACGAACATCTTACCCGGATGCAGATGGTAACTGACCGTTGTCTTGGGTCTGAGTTTATTCTTTGACGAGTATGTCACCTGAGCATTCAGATAACCTGAATTCATCAGGGAGCGCTTCATATCGACGCATGTGGCCTCTGAAAGCAGCGGATCATACAGCACCGGTGCCTCTCCCGACTTGGTATGGGTCAAAGAGTAGAACCTGAGCGGGAAGCGGAACAGTCCGAACCAGCGTGAATTGGGTGTCTGATATGACAGATTCTTGAATCTGGAGACATCCTGCAGCCCTTTTTCATCGGTTGTAACCTCAATCTTGTTGAGCAGATGCTGTCCCTCCGGTACGTACTTGTATACAGAGCAGGAAGCCAACCACAGGACTGCGGCTGACGCTATCAGATTATGTAAGATTCTCCTGCCCATTTTTGAGTATACCATAAAGTTTTCAAAGATACAGAAAGTAGACATGGTATCAAAGAGCAGATTTGAAAAATAACTATCTTTACGCCAACCAAAATTACGCGCATGCTCAGCAAGAATGACATAAAGAACATCAAGAGTCTGGAACTTAAGAAGTTCCGTGATGAAAAGAGACTTTTTGTTGCCGAAGGACATAAACTGGTCGGCGAACTGCTGGGCGTTTTCAAATGTGTTCTTCTGGTTGCAACCGACGAATGGCTGGCAAGACAAGGCCGCATTCCCGCAGACCGCATTGAGGCCGTTACGGCCGATGAACTCAAACGCGCCAGCCTGCTCCGCTCACCGCAGGATGTACTGGCGGTATTCTGTATGCCCGATGAGCGTCTGACCATGAAGGAGGCCGCTGCAAAGAACCTGGTCCTTGCGCTGGATGACGTTCAGGATCCCGGTAACCTGGGAACGATCATGCGAATAGCCGACTGGTTCGGCATCAAAGACATATTCTGTTCCAAAGGCACGGCCGATATCTTCAATCCCAAAGCCGTGCAGGCCACCATGGGAGCCATCTCAAGAGTAAAAATCCATTACACTGACCTGGTAAAGGAGATCACCGCCCTGCCCGCCTCAGTTTCGGTTTACGGAACCTTCCTTGACGGCGAGATAATCTATGACACAAAACTGTCTGACAACGGCGTGATCATAATGGGAAATGAGGGGAACGGAATCAGCAAGGAGGTCGGACGGACGGTAAACCGCAAACTGTATATACCCAACTGGCCCGCAGGCGCAGCCACCTCGGAGTCACTCAATGTCGCCATTGCGACTGCAATTGTCTGCTCGGAATTCAGAAGGAGATGTGGTAGCGCATAAGTTCCATCTCTGACAGAACCATTATGCTGCTACGGTTATCGGTCGAATCCAGATAGTTGACCGAGCCGCTTATGCTTGAAAAATCCTTAACAGTATCAAGAACAAGCGAGAGCCCAACCCTGCCGCTGCTGCGCAGTATGGTATCCGATGTGGATACGCTGTCTCCGTAGTATGCGGAGAGCGATATGTATGAGTAATATGGCACGCAGGTATCGGCCGAAACGAATGAACCGGACAGATTCAGACAGATGGTGTCACCTTTGTGGAAAGTGGTATCGCGGTTTATCTTGTACGTCAGTCTGTTCATGTAAGCCGACGTGTTGAGTATGGCGCTTGAAGCCAGATACCACAGATTGACGCTGTCTCCGGACTGTATCTCGAATGATTTCTTCTCGATCTGCGAAAGTGACCTGCTGACTGACTTGTACTCTGCATCCACCCTGTTGGACAGGTGTTTGTATATCCTGGCCAGCTCCTTTGGATTGCGTGTATACCAGACAAGAGACCTGTTGAAATCATCTTCAGAGATACCGTGTTTCTGATATGCCCAGTCGATGTATGCCTTTGACTGATACTTTTCCTCCTTGGAGAGTTCCTGACCGATTGCCTGAGCCAGATGATAGTCATAGAGGAACTGTTCCATCTTTTTTGAAGGAAGCACATCATCGGGACGGTGCAGGCGGCAACCCGAAAGAACCGTCGCGAGCATGACCAACGCCAGTATATCAGTTCTCCTCATCGGAATCCTTGTAGTGAAGTCCCATATTCACGTACTTGGTATAGAAGAGCAGAAGCGCAACCACACCGCAGGTAATGCATGAGTCTGCAAAATTGAATACGGGTTCAAAGAATATGTCACCGCCCACCAGAGGCACCCAATCCGGCCATGTCCATAGCGGGAAATAGAACATATCCACCACCTTGCCGTAAAGGAACGGCGCATAGCCGTCACCAAACGCCGTCATTGCAGCCTCATTGAAGGGGGTGCTCTCCGTGAAAATAAGACCGTAGAACATACAGTCCAGCAGATTGCCTATTGCACCGGCTATCACGAATGATACGGTTACAATATAGCCTGTAGGGAAGCCCTTGTTTATTATCTTGATGAGGTACCAGGTAAAGAAACTGATGGCACCTATGCGGAACAGAGAGAGGAACAGCTTGCCGATTATCTCCATTCCGAAGGCCATGCCGTTGTTCTCGACAAAGAGAATCTTGAACCAGGATGTAACCTCTATGCTTTCTCCCAGAGACATACCGGTCTTAACCAGAATCTTGATTATCTGGTCAATGACAAGCACTGACAGGACTATTATCAGCGCAATCCTTCCCTGACGGGAGGAGTTTCTGCTCTCCGGTTGAAGATTATCCATGCTGGAAATCAATGTTTGTTCTGCTTGGCCTCTATGCAAAGAGTAGCGTGAGGTACTGCGCGGAGACGCTCCTTGGGTATGAGCTTGCCGGTCTCGCGGCAGATACCGTATGTCTTGTTCTCGATACGTACAAGTGCAGCCTGAAGTGACTGTATGAACTTCATCTGACGCTGAGCCAGACGGGTTGTCTCCTCCTTTGAAAGGGTGTTGGCGCCCTCCTCAAGGACTTTGTAGGTAGGAGATGTGTCATCAGTACTGTTGTTGTCGGCATTCATCAGCGATGCCTTGAGTGCATCATAGTCTCTCTGTGCTATCTCAAGTTTTTCATTGATAATCTGGCGGAACTCCTCAAGTTCCTCATCAGAATAGCGGTTCTTCTCTGCCATAGCGGGGAATTTTTAATTGGTTATTGTAAAGGTTTATATTTTCTCTATCTGAACTTTCAGCGTGTACTCATCGAACGATACATCCTCGAACTTGTCAAGAGCGGGAACGATCTCGATTGAATCGGCCAGAACCTGACTCTTTATCCACTCCTCATATTCGCGTACTGCGTCATCGGTCTGGTCATTGGACTCCAGACGCACCTTGATGCGGTCAGTTATCTCAAGACCTGTCAGCTTACGTACATCCTGTATACGCTTCTTGAGCTCACGGGCTATACCCTCGCGTTTGAGTTCATCGGTCAGCTGGATATCGAGGGCAACGGTCAGTGTGCCTTCATTGGCTACAACCCAGCCCGGGATGTCCTCGCTGAAGATCTCAACCTCGGTGGTATCGACTGTAGCGAGAGTGCCGTTGATATCGAATGTGAAGCTGCCATCCTGCTCAAGTTTGGCAACATCCTCCTGGCTCATGTTCTGAACAGCTGCGGCTACACCCTTCATGAGCGGTCCGAATTTCTTACCCAGAATCTTGAAGTTGCACTTCACCTTCTTTACCAGAACGCTTGTTGCACCCTCCACGAACTCAACCTCCTTAACGTTGACCTCATCGCGGATAAGTTCCTTGACGGGCTCCAGATGTGAGCGGAGATCGGCGGTAACGGGGATAAGTATCTTCTGCAACGGCTTGCGCACGTTGATCTTTACGTCATCACGCTTACGCAGTGCCAGCACCATTGAGGTGAGTTTCTGTGCAAGCTCCATACGGGTCTCAAGTTCCTTGTCAACCAGAGCGTCGTTGCACTTGGGATACTCGGCCAGGTGAACTGATACGGGAGCACCTGAAGTAACGGCGGTAAGGTCACGGAACAGACGGTCTGCATAGAACGGAGCGATGGGTGACATGAGTCTTGCAACGGTCTCCAGGCATGTGTAGAGGGTCTGATAAGCGGCCAGCTTGTCCTGACTCATGCTGCTGCCCCAGTAACGGTCACGGGTCAGGTGAACGTACCAGTTGGACAGGTAGTCGTTTACAAAGTTGGTGATCAGACGGCCGGCGCGTGTAGGCTCATAGTCGTCAAGGCTCTCGCGGACATCCTTGGTGAGTGAATTGAGCTCACTCAGGATCCAGCGGTCCATTACGGGACGCTCTGCAACTGCAATCTGAGCGGCTGAATTGTCAAAGCCGTCCACATTTGCATACTGTGCAAAGAACTTGTATGTGTTGTGCAGTGTGCCGAAGAACTTGCGGGTAACGTCCTTAACGCCCTCCTCATCGAACTTGAGGTTATCCCAAGGCTGGGCGTTGGTTATCATGTACCAGCGCAGGGCATCGCTGCCGAACTTCTCAATCTCCTCAAACGGATCAACGGCATTGCCCAGACGCTTGGACATCTTGTTGCCGTTCTTGTCAAGTACAAGACCGTTTGAAATTACAGTCTTGAACGATACGCCGTTCTTGACCATTGTTGCGATGGCATGCAGTGTGTAGAACCAACCGCGTGTCTGGTCAACACCCTCGGCAATGAAATCGGCCGGGAATACTGTGCCGTTGTCAATCAGTTCCTTGTTCTCGAACGGATAGTGCATCTGGGCGAACGGCATTGCACCGCTGTCAAACCAGACGTCTATCAGGTCAAGCTCACGCTTCATGGGACGGCCTGCCTCAGATACCAGTACGATGTCATCAACGTACGGACGGTGCAGGTCTATCTTATCGTAGTTATCGGCTGTATAGACACCGGGCTGGAAACCCTTCTCCTTGAACGGGTTGGATTTCATTACACCGGCCTTGACTGCCTTCTCAATCTCGTTGTAGAGTTCCTCAACTGAGCCGATGCACAGCTCGTCGCCGCTGTCATTACGCCAGATAGGCAGCGGAGTACCCCAGTAGCGGCTGCGGCTCAGGTTCCAGTCATTCAGGTTCTCAAGCCACTTACCGAAACGTCCGGTACCGGTTGACTCGGGTTTCCACTTGATGGTGTTGTTGAGTTCAATCATCCTGTCGCGTGCGGCTGATGCCTTGATGAACCAGCTGTCCAGAGGATAGTAGAGCACAGGCTTGTCGGTACGCCAGCAGTGCGGGTAGTTGTGAACGTGTTTCTCAATCTTGAAGGCTGTGCCCTCCTGCTTCATGCGGATGCACAGGTATACGTTCAGGTCCTCGGCCTTTGAAGCGGCAGCCTCGTCGTACTTGCCGCCCTCGTTGAACTTGGGATCATATGCGTTCTTGACGTAAGCGCCCTGATACTCGGTATAGAGGCTCTTGTCAACGCAGTTCTTAACGAAATCGGGATCCAGCTCATCCATCAGCCAGTACTTACCTGTAAAGTCAACCATGGGACGGGTCTCCATCTTGCGGTTGATCATGAACAGTGAAGGTATGCCTGCGGCCTTGGCTACGAATGCGTCATCGGCACCGAATGTGGGTGCTATGTGTACGATACCGGTACCGTCCTCTGTGGTTACGTAGTCACCGGGGATTACGCGGAAACCGGCGTCTGAAGTCTGAATTGAACCGTCTTCGGCCTTAAATACGGGTTTTACCCACGGGAAAAGCTGCTTGTAGTGCATGCCTACCAAATCAGAACCCTTGTACTCGGCTACAATCTGGTAAGGGATTACCTTGTCACCCTGTGTGTAGGAGTCAAGTGCCAGCTCAGCGCCCTTGGGATCAAGGTAAGCGGCAAGACGCTCCTTAGCCATTACTGCGGTTACAGGCTGGCCGTTGTAGGGATTGTAGGTGCGTACTGCAACGTAGTCAATCTTGTTGCCAACGCAGAGTGCGGTGTTTGAAGGCAGAGTCCACGGGGTTGTGGTCCATGCCAGGAAGACGGGTGTGCCCCAGCCTGTCATCTCGGGCTTGGGATCAGTCATCGTGAACTGAGCGGTCACGGTGGTGTCCTTAACGTCGCGGTAGCAGCCGGGCTGGTTCAGCTCATGGCTTGAAAGACCTGTACCTGCTGCGGGTGAATAGGGCTGGATGGTATATCCTTTATAAAGATAACCCTTGCCGTAAAGCTGCTTGAGCAGCCACCAGAGGGTCTCGATATAACGATTGTCATATGTGATGTAGGGATTGTCAAGGTCCACCCAGTAACCGATCTTCTGAGTCAGGTCACTCCAGTGAGCCTTGTACTTCATAACCTCGGTACGGCAGTTCATGTTATAGTCATCGACAGAGATCTTCTTGCCGATGTCCTCCTTGGTGATTCCCAGTTTCTTCTCAACTCCAAGTTCAACCGGCAGTCCGTGGGTATCCCAACCGGCCTTACGGTTAACCTGATAGCCGCACATGGTCTTGTAACGGCAGAATGTGTCCTTTATGGTACGGGCCATAACGTGGTGGATACCGGGCATTCCGTTAGCCGAGGGAGGTCCCTCATAGAATACGAATGAAGGACAACCTTCACGCTCCTTTATGCTGCGTGCAAAAAGATCCTCCTTAAGCCAGTCTTCCAACACTTCCTTGTTGACCTTTGACAGGTCCAACTGTCCACGCTCAGCGAACTTTCTCATTATAATTACTTGATAATCAAACTATTGCTAATAAAATCCAGGACCCCTGTCCCGTAATTTGCCGCAAATTTACTCATTTTATTATTAAGTTTGAAGATGGTAGACATCATTTTTAGTAACTTCGCGGCTGAAAAACGGATACCGACACTCTATGAACATAGCAATAGTCAAATACAATGCCGGAAACATACACTCGGTCATAAATGCGCTGGGAAGACTTGGCGTGAAAGCACTGCTGACCGACAATGAAGAAGAACTCAGAGGGGCCGATAAAGTTATCTTTCCGGGTGTCGGTGAAGCCAGCACCACAATGGAGTACCTCCGCGCCCACAATCTGGACCGCATAATCAGGGATCTCAAGCAGCCTGTCCTGGGTATCTGCCTTGGCCAGCAGCTCATGTGCAGCCGCAGCGAGGAGGGCAATGCCGAGTGCCTGGGCATATTTGACGTTCCCGTGCTCAAGTTCAACCCGCAGCGTCATGAGGACAAGGTTCCGCATATGGGCTGGAACACCATCGAGACCGACGGCAAAGGCATCTTCAAGGGATTTGACAAACCCGAATACGTTTACTTTGTACACAGCTTCTACGTTCCCGTCTGCGACTGGACCGCAGCCAAGACGGATTACATACTCCCGTTCAGCGCATCACTGCACAAGGACAACTTCTACGCCACCCAGTTCCACCCCGAAAAGAGCGGATCGACCGGAGAGCGTATACTTAAGAAATTTCTTGACATTTAAGCCATGGATATCATTCCTGCGATAGATATAATAGACGGCAAATGCGTAAGACTCACCAAGGGTGACTACAACGCCTGCAAGACCTACAGCGACAATCCCCTGGACATGGCACTGCGTTTCCAGGATGCCGGCATCCGCAGACTCCATCTGGTAGACCTGGACGGAGCCAAGAGCAAGCACATTGTCAACTACCCCACTCTTGAAGCCATAGCCGGACACACCGACCTGACCGTTGACTTCGGAGGCGGCATCAAATCCACATCTGACCTGGAGACGGCACTTGGATGCGGAGCCGCAATGGTAACCATAGGCAGTACAGCCGTTACCGACTCCGAACTCATGGCAAAGTGGATTGAAGATTTCGGTCAGGAGCACATAATCCTTGGGGCCGATGCCCGCGACGGAAAGATATCGGTCAACGGATGGAAAGAGGACAGCACACTGTTGCTGAGCGACTTTATCCGTGACTACATGCAGAAGGGAATAACTCAGGTTCTCTGCACGGACATCAACAAGGACGGCATGCTGCAAGGTCCTTCAGTTGACCTCTACCGCAGCCTGCTCAAGGAGTTCCCGGGCATATACCTGATTGCCAGCGGAGGTGTAAGTTCGGTTGAAGACCTGATCAATCTGAAGAATGCCGGACTGCCCGCAGCAATAGTAGGCAAAGCCTATTACGAGGGCCGCATAACGCTGGAGCAACTTTCACAACTAAGCCAAGAGTAAACCATGTTAGCAAAGCGAATAATACCCTGTCTTGACATCTGCAAAGGACGCACCGTAAAGGGCACCAACTTTGTAAACCTGCGTGATGCGGGTGATCCTGTCGAGCTGGGAAAACTATACAGTGAGCAGGGTGCCGACGAACTGGTATTTCTGGACATCACAGCCTCGTTCGAGGAGAGAAAAACTTTTACAGATCTGGTTGAGCGCATAGCCGCCAACATATCAATCCCCTTCACCGTAGGCGGAGGCATTCATGAGCTCAAGGACGTGGAGCGACTGCTCAAGGCCGGAGCCGATAAGGTATCGGTCAACTCGGCCGCAATCAAGAACCCTAAGCTGATTGACGAGATAGCCCTCAACTTCGGCTCTCAGGTATGCGTGGCAGCCATTGACGCCAAGCAGACCGATGAGGGATGGCGCTGCTTCCTGAACGGAGGCCGCGTACCGACCGACCGCATGCTCTTTGAGTGGGCGCACGAGTGCTGCGAGCGCGGTGCCGGCGAGATACTCTTTACCAGCATGGATCATGACGGAGTAAAGCAGGGATTCGCCAATGAGGCCCTGAGACATCTTTCAGATGAGCTCAGCATACCAATCATTGCATCGGGCGGAGCAGGCGCCAAGGAGCATTTCCGCGATGCATTTTTAGAGGGTCACGCAGATGCCGCACTGGCTGCCAGCGTTTTTCACTTCGGTGAGATACCGATTCCCGAATTAAAACAGTACCTTTGCGACTTGAAAATTCCTATAAGATTATAATTATACCATAAGATGGATATTGATTTCGAAAAAATGGGCGGTCTTGTACCCGCAATCATCCAGGACAATGTAACACGCAAGGTCCTGATGTTAGGTTTCATGAACAAGGAGGCCTATGACAAGACCGTAGAGACCGGAAAAGTCACATTCTGGAGCCGCACCAGAAACTGCCTTTGGACCAAGGGCGAGACAAGCGGCAACTTCCTTAACGTCAAGGAGATCCTTCTTGACTGCGACAAGGACACCCTGCTCATCAAGGCACGTCCCGAGGGCCCCGTATGCCATACAGGCGCCGATACATGCTGGAACGAGCAGAACAGCGTCGATCTGAACTTCCTCTCTTATCTGCAGGATTTCATTGACCGCCGCTTCAAGGAGATGCCCGAAGGCTCATACACCACATCACTCTTCAAGAGCGGCGTGAACCGTATGGCTCAGAAGGTCGGTGAAGAGGCTGTTGAGACCGTAATCGAGGCCACCAACGGTACTGACGACCGCCTGATTTATGAGGCATCGGACCTTATCTACCACCTCATTGTGCTGCTCACCTCTAAGGGACACCGCATTGAGGAACTGGCTGCCGAACTGGTAAAACGTCACAAAGAATAAATGGATATTATCGATTATCGCAACGTTGAGGTCCGCCAGGAGGATATGTTCGTCCTTGGCGACGTCACATTTACGGTACAGGAAGGTGATTTTGTCTATCTCATAGGCAAGGTAGGTTCCGGAAAGAGTTCGCTCTTCAAGACACTCTACTGTGAGATTGACGTACTCTGCCCCATGCCTGACAGCCATGCCATCGTGCTGGGCATGGACCTGATGGCCATCAAGAAGCGCCAGATTCCGCGTCTGCGCCGCCAGATGGGCATAGTATTTCAGGATTTCCAGTTGCTTACCGACCGCAACGTATTCGATAATCTGAGTTTCGTACTCAAATCCACAGGCTGGAAAGACAAGAAACTCATACACCAGAAGATATTCCAGGTACTGGGACTGGTAGGCATGGACACCAAAGGCTACAAGATGCCGCATGAACTCTCCGGCGGAGAGCAGCAGCGTATCTGCATAGCCCGTGCCCTGCTCAATGACCCCAAACTGATACTGGCCGATGAGCCCACCGGCAATCTGGACCCCGAGACAGGCCACCAGATCATGGAGATTCTCCACAAAGTGGGACAGAGCGGCACCACCATCCTGATGATCACCCACAACCTGCAATGGATCCAGGAGTTCCCCGGACGCGTATTCAAGTGCCAGGGACGCAAGCTGCTGGTCGATGCAGACCCCACGGTATCACAGCAGGATGATGACGACAATGTAGAACAACCCGAAAAACAATAATAACATGAAAGTATTGAAATTCGGCGGAACATCAGTAGGAACTCCGCAGCGAATGAAAGAAGTGAGCCGCCTGGTCACAGAAGACGGACAGCAGAAACTGGTAGTCCTTTCAGCCATGTCAGGCACAACCAACTCACTGGTAGAGATTGCCCAATACCTTTACGGAGGCAATAAGGCAGGTGCAGACGATGTTATCAACCGTCTGCGTGCCAAGTACTACGCCCATGTACCCGAGCTCCTGGACAAGAAGGAGAATCAGGATGAGTTGCAGAAGTTCCTCGAGGAGAAGTTCAACTATCTCCAGTCATTCTACATTGACGGTTTCTCAGAGAAAGAAGAGAAGATAATACTTGCTCAGGGCGAGCTTATCTCAACATATATGGTCACCTGCTACCTCAAGGAGCAGGGAATCAAGGCCGCATTGCTGCCGGCACTTGACTTCATGAAGACCAACGCCGATGCCGAGCCCGACATGCAGTTCATCTCAGAGAAGGCATCAGCACAGCTCAAAGCCGTTCCCGGCATGCAGATCTATATCACCCAGGGCTTTATCTGCCGCAACTATCAGGGTGACATCGACAACCTGCAGCGCGGAGGCAGCGACTACACCGCATCAATCCTTGGCGCAGCCATCAAGGCCGATGAGATCCAGATCTGGACCGATATCGACGGCATGCACAACAACGATCCCCGTGTAGTTGACAAGACCCAGCCCGTACGCCACCTCCACTTTGAGGAGGCAGCCGAGTTGGCATACTTCGGAGCCAAGATACTCCACCCCACCTGCATTCAGCCTGCCAAGGCAGCCAACATACCCGTACGTCTGCTCAACACCATGGAGCCCACCGCTCCCGGCACACTGATCGACAACCGCTCAGAGCCAGGCCGTATAGCAGCCGTAGCAGCCAAGGACAAGATCACCGCAATCAAGATCAAGTCAAGCCGAATGCTGCTGGCACACGGTTTCCTCAAGAAGGTATTCGAGGTGTTTGAGACCTACCGCACATCAATCGATATGATCTGCACATCAGAGGTTGGTGTTTCAATGTCAATAGACAACACCAAGCATCTGGAGGAGATTGTAGCCGAGCTCAAGAAATACGGCACCGTAACCGTTGATAACGGAATGTGCATAGTATGCGTAGTAGGTGACATGGTATGGGAGAACCTGGGATTCGAGTCACGCGCCATGGATGCTCTGTCCGATATCCCCGTACGTATGATCTCATACGGCGGAAGCAACTACAACATCTCATTCCTGATCAAGGAGAGTGATAAGAAAGCTGCCCTGCAGCGTTTGAGCGACGTACTCTTCAACAACAAGTAAAGATGCGTACACCATACTACCAGTATGACCTGGGGATACTTCAAGCTACCCTCAAGTCAATAGAAGAATGCGTGGGAGGCAACCCTGACTGGCACGTGCATTATGCCATCAAGGCAAACGCCAATCCCCTGCTGCTCAAGCACATCAACGAATATGGTCTGGGAATCGACTGTGTAAGCGGCGGTGAGATCCAAACTGCCCTGGATAACGGTTTCCCCGCATCCTCAATAGTATTCGCCGGAGTCGGCAAGGCCGATTGGGAGATTGACCTGGCACTTAATGCCGGCATTGCCTGCTTCAACGTAGAGTCCGAGGCCGAACTCGACGTCATCGCCGAGCGTTGCGCCGCTCTTGGCAAGACCGCCCGCATTGCTCTGCGCGTCAATCCCGACGTCGATGCACACACCCACAAGAACATAACCACAGGAAAGGCAGAGAACAAGTTCGGCATCGAGATACCCATGCTCCTGCCCATCATCCGGAAGGCTCAGCAGAACCCCAGCTTTGTATTTGAGGGCCTTCATTTCCACATAGGCTCACAGATACTTGACATGGAGCCGTTCCATATGCTCTGCCAGAAGGCAAATGACCTGCAGGATATGCTTGAGAAAGAGGGAATCAAGCTCAACAGCATCAATGTAGGCGGCGGCCTGGGTGTTGATTATGTCAACCCTGAGCAGAATCCCGTTCCAAACTTCAGGGAGTACTTTGATATCTTCCGTAATGAACTTAAACTTCGTCCCGGACAGCAGCTCCACTTTGAGCTGGGCCGTGCCGTTGTTGCTCAGTGCGGACGTCTTGTCACCAAGGTGCTCTACGTAAAACAGGGAACAATAAAGAAGTTCGCCATTGTTGATGCCGGATTCACCGAACTCATCCGCCCCGCCCTTTACGGAGCACATCACAAGATCGTGAACCTGACCTCAAACGGCCCGCTCCAGAAGTATGACGTGGTTGGTCCCATCTGCGAATCATCGGACATATTCGGAAAAGACGAAATGCTACCGGAGGTTCACCGCGGTGACCTGATAGCACTCATGTCTGCCGGAGCGTATGGCGAAGCAATGTCTTCACAGTACAATTGCCGTCCGCTTCCTCCGACCGAAGCAGGTAAGTTCTGATCAGAACTTCCAGAGAATTCCTACTGATACCGGGAAGTCCCAGTAAAGCTGGCTGACATCGCCCTCAGTGTGTTCAAAAATACCGGCACCGCCGCTAATGTCGAATGCCAGGTTTTTGGTCAGGAATATGTCATATCCCAACTGGCAGGTAAAGAAATTCTCCGAGTGACGGCTTGTGGCAGGTTTTGCGTGGAATGAGAGGGAGAATGCCCCTAAGTCCAGTCCTGCACCAAGGCTCCATGTGAATCCGGGATTAAACACGCCCTGTTCAAACAGCGAGCCGGTGGTATAGCCTAAATCGCCCATCAGGGAGATACCGCCGCGGTTGCCCAAACGGCATTTGAACTGAATGACATCACGCATGTTTCCGGTCTGGGTAAAGAATTGCATCTGAGGAGAGAGAGAGACGTATGGAAACCTGTCGTCGGGTACGTTCCAGTTCTTGGCAACGCCAATTATCATTCCGGCCGATGCCGCCGCAACGACTGCTGCACCGATAAGAAGCGACTCATCATCAACCTTGGTCAGGTCCAGATCAGACGGTTTGGAACGGCTCGGAGTACTATGAGACTTGCTGTAACGGCTTGAATTGGAAGGAGTCCAGTTATCATAGTGACGGCCGTCATAGTAACGTGCGCGGTGAGTCACATCAAACCAGAACAGGTCGTGGTAGAAGTCGAACAGGTCAACCAGCAGCATGGCCAGTACGGGGTCATCGGGATCACTGGTTGAATACTTGTTTCCTTCGGCATCCATGGCACTGTAAACAATATTGTCTACAACCACCTCCTTTACAGGCTTGTCCACCGGAACCGGATCATGCAATTCGGCAACGGTGTCGGGCATGAACAGGTCATACATCACGGACTTGCTCTTGTCCTTATATATAAAATGGAACTGTGCGGTAATTTCGGCCGGTGAGTTCTTGTACATAGTCAGATAACCGTTACCATCCTCGGCCTCGACCACTTCACCCCACACCAGCATATTCTGCTTATTCTTCTTTGCGTCCACAGTTGCGAACGGCAGCACGATGGCAAGCATCAAAAACAACAACTTTTTCATAAGTGTTTCGGTTTATATCCGGTGCGAAGATATAGAGGATAGTTTACCCGTGTAAGGTAATTTCCCTAAAAGATTCGGGGAAAAACCCTATTCTTGGAAAAACACGTATTTTTGCAGGGTGATGAGATACGTTACGGAATTCATTTCAGTTCTGTTGTGTGCACCCCTGTGCGCCCAGCCGCAGGCTACCGAAAACCTGCAGGGCAACGTGTCTTATTATGAAGAGACCACTTTCAACCTCTGGAGCATACGTCTGAACTCCGGCGATGCAGACGATGCCGGCCAGACCGTTCAGCAGATAAAGCGTCCGGAAAGCGTAACATGCCATGAGTTCGATGCCCGCGGACATGAAATCTCCTCCACCAGATATGTCCAGCGTGACGCGAATGTGGGCAGTCTGGGACGTGACGAGGATGGAAACATCAACTTCATTGCCAATGAAATAAGGCGTGAGGTCCCCGATACCAGGACGGTAATGGAATATGACGGTCAGGGAAAACTGACGTCACGCAAGACCTGGAGTTACAATCTGGGGGACAGCACACTGGTCGATACTGAAACCGGCAGCACTTACAAATACGACTCAGACAATTATCTGGTCCGATACACGGACCGCGACGGAATGACCGTCAAGTACTTCTACAATGAACGCGGCAACCTGATCAGACAGACCTCCGAGTGGAAGGACGGAGGTGTCCTGAACATAGTCTTTGAAGGCTTTGAATATGATGACTACGGGAACTGGACACGGTGTCTGAGGAAAGTAAAAGACCCGGGGCAGCCCCCCAGATCTGTCAAAGTCATCGAACGGAAATACACCTACCGCTAACTTTCCCATTGCCCCGGTTACGAAGATGAATAATCTTTTCAGTTTATTGTGCATTTTTATTATCTTTGCGATGCTTAAAAAAACTGACCGATAGTTCATTTCCGTAAATGCTAAGAATAATAAAGGACGCTTGGATTGTGCCATTACTATGGTTTGCTGTGACAGTAAGCTGCTCGGACAATCCCCAGAAATCAGAACCCGTTTCATCGGATCTCAAAACAATTTACACAGAAGGTGCTGCCATGAGCCGCCACCGCACCGATCCGGAGCGCGCGCTCATAATGATTGATTCAGCCGTAACCGTAGGTAACATAACAGCGGCAAGGGGTGAATATCTCAAAGCCGTAACCTATTACGGCGGTTTACATGACTTGAAGGAATCAAAACGCATCTGCCTGGATTTCGCAAACAGTCCCCAGGCCGGCTCCGACAGCCTCACCCTTCAACGCATTTATGACCTGCTGGCAACAATAGAATACAACAACGGCAATGATGTGCAGCTGATTCAGTACGCCACCGAGGCTTCGCGTCTGGCACACGCCCTGGATATGCCTGACGAGGTTGGTGATATGGCGGGAATGATTGCCCGTTCCATGGCACGTACCGGCCAGGTTCAGGAGGGAATTGCAAAACTCAAGGAGACCATTGACGAACTCATAAAGCTGGATACATATCCCGGAGTCAACGCATTCCATTCGGTAACCAAGCAGCTCCAGCATATCTATGTTGAGAATGATATGTTCCAGGAGATGGTTGACCTGAGTATTCTTGCGCTTAACCGTATTGAGGAGTTTGAAAAGAACACGGAACGTTTCGGCGGAATGGACGACGATTACGATCCGTCCGACTTCATTGATTTCGCAAAAGGACAGACACTGGCATTCCGTACTGTCGCATATGCCCGCATGGGACTGAGAGCGGAGGCTAAACGTTCCGAGGCTCAGATGCGTCTCACTGACTGGAGCAAGACACCTGACTGCGAGAATATGATGAGCACTGCATATCTGCACCTTGGCGAATGGGACAAATTCGAGAAGGCCATGGATATAATAGACGCCATGATCAGGGACACCATAAGCAGCAACTTTGTCACTGCGCTGGAGATACGTCTGGTAGGTGCACTGGAGCGTCATGACAAAGCCCAGGCCTTTGACTATCTGCAGCGCGCATACATCATAAAGGATTCCATAGCCAACCGCAACACACGCCAGCAGATGGCCGAACTCGCCACCGCATATCACCTTCAGGAAGAAACTCTGGCCCACCAGCAGGATATCCTGGCCCGCGAGAAAGCTGAATCCAAGGCTCATCTGTATCTGGTAATAGGATTGAGCGTTGTACTGTTCTGTCTCTTCTTCAGTTACAAATGGAGAGAGACGCTCATCAAGAACCGCAAACTCTACGAACTCATAAACAGTCAGCCGCAGAACACCCAGCCGGAAACTGTCTCTGAGTCCGATAACTACGCACCCGAATCCAAGGAGATGGCCCTTTACAACAGGATATGCAATCTTATGTCAACTGACAGGCTCTACTCCAATCCTGACATGACACGCAGTGACCTGGCCGGAAAACTTGCCACAAACGAGCACTACATAGCAGATGCCATACGTGAAGGCTCCGGCGGAAAGACATTCCTGCAGTACGTGAACATGTACCGTCTGAACAGTGCAACCACAATGCTTGCCCAGACAGACGATCCAATAGAGCAGATTGCACTGGCTACAGGTTTCAGCAACCGCCGTACATTCAACCGAATTTTCTTTAATGAATACGGAATGTCACCGACCGACTTCCGCAGAGCAGCCAAATCGTCATAATGCAAGCATTTTGCATATTTATAAGCAATCCGGATATTTCTCCGGAATTGACCTATTAATTTCCTGTTCTGTCCTATGCTTGCTTATTATATTATGTCTATTTGCAGTGTCATATTGATTCACCTTAATGAACACCGGAATTCCGTTCATAGTATCGGTCGCAATAGCCGCTACGCTGGTCAGCATCATCATAATACTGGCCATAGCGTTTCTATATTACCGATGGCGCTGCAAGGAACTTGTAGCGGGATTCGCCAAGTTCATCAAGGAAAATGCCCTGCTTCACAAACAGATGGACGAAATGAGAAAACAGCTTGAAAGCAAGGCGAATCAATAGTCCCTATTTACACTTCCAGACAATAATAGTCCGAATACAAATAATAGTTCTTAATAACCTAATCAATCAGCAAACAAATGGAAAAAACGAAAGAACCTGTACGATGGCGTAAGTTATTGCCATTGCTTTTAGTGTTCTTGTTCGGAACAGCCGGCCCTATTAAGGGTGCGACCAAATTCGAGAACACCTTCAAGATTGTAGAGCAGCCCAGACCGGGTCACCCCTACATCACAATTGAAATGGTATATTATGACTGGACAAACGGAAGCAACAGTTTCTTCCTACATGATTCAGGCGACGGTTCTCACGACGGACCCGCCGTTTGGGTGGACGGCAAATACATCTGTTCACCAGACTGGGAGCTTGCATGGCCGGACACAGACCTTACCGGTAACGGATCAGGCGCCAGCAGCGAAGCCTCAAAAGTTGACGGATGGTGGGGAAAAAGATATACCAAAGCCTACAGCGGCATTAATTATGTTGTCCGTTTCTGGAACCCCTATGAGTCCTGCACGGTCTCCAAGAACAGGAAGTTCTCTGTCCGCATGTGCATCTACATGGGCCAGATGGAGGTTGGTGTGGCACATTCTGTAAGAATCAGAGGCAAATGGAAGATCAACGGTGAAGGTTCATACTGGGTTGACAAGATCGTGACCACCAACGCCCTGTCTTCTCCATGGGGTGCCGGAGAACCCACAGCAAAGATGACCAACAACAACACCGTAGTTTTGAACGGTACTCTCAGCAGGAGTTACACCACAAAGATAGGTTTCTACAAGACATCCGAGGGTTCCGCGCCCACCGGTTTTGTAGCCCAGAACAAACTGTCAGGCGTAAAGACCTATACAGCCGATTCATACTCAGACCTGTCAAGCACCTATACACGCAGTGCCGACAATCAGTACAACGGCTCAACAGTTGCCGTCCAGTATTTCTCGGAATTATCGGCCGATAACGAGTTGATTACCATATACCGCTGGTATAACGTAAACGTTCCCGGATTTGTCAAGCCTATCAACGTAGAAGCCAAACCGGATACCTGGACCAAATCTGTTTCTGTGACATGGGGCAAAGAGACTTCAAACAACCGCAGTACGGAAGGAACCTGGAGCGTATTCAGAGGCAATACCGAAATAGCCAGCAAACTGAGTTATGGCACCAACAGTTTCATCGACAAGAGTGTTCCGGCTTACAACCAAAGCTATACTTACAAGGTTGCATTCATACCCAACGATGCTCCCAACGGAACTGTGTACGCAAAGTTGACCGGAGCCAAGGCAGCTACAGTGGATCGCACATGGAACATTACCGGTTTCACTGCCGAAGTCACCAAAGACAACAAGATCCAACTTAAATGGAACCACAATGCCATCAAGGACGCATCCGGCAGCAAGCCTTACAATCTCAAGCTTCAGAGATCCGATGACGGCGGCGACACCTGGTCTGACCTGGAGACATTCACAATCAACAGTGAAAAGACCACAAGCGGCTCGCATACTGACAACTTCGAACTGGCAGGCAACCATGCCTACACTTATAAACTGAGTGTCAACCTGTTGGAATCCGACTATGTGAAAGAGTCCAATTCTGTAACTCTGGACGGAACATCACTCACATCATTCGTTGCAACCCGCGGAGCCTACAACAACATGGTAAAACTCACATGGAAGGCCAAACAGGTAGGTTTCAACGAGACCAGTTACGTAGTTTACCGCCGTCCTCTGGGTTCAAGCGATGAAAAGGACTGGGTTCAGGTCTATTCAACATCAGGAACAGGTTCGAGCTACAGTTACGATGACAACACCGTTCTTACCGGTACATACAACGAGTATAAGGTTGCAATCGTAGAGACATTGAATAACGGCAACCAGATAACCTACTCTTCAAAGACAACCGATGGTTTCACCTACTCGACAGGCGTAATAAGCGGCCGACTCACCTATGGAACCGGCACAGCAGTCGAGGGAGCCAAGGTTACTCTCAAGCCCCAGAACGGTGACGGTGACATAAGCACCACCGGTACACATTCACTTCTGTTTACCGGTAACGACGCAGGTCTTTTCTATAAGAACGATGCTGCAACCGTACAGAAACTGTTCAACAAGGATTTCTCAGTCCAGATGTACATCAACCCCAAGTCATCTGAGATGAATGATCCCAACAAGCAGGTTTACAATCTGCTGCACGTCCTCCATGTATTCTTCATGGGACTTCAGTACGATGCCGCCACCAATGCTTACACACTGCGCACATGGCTGAACGGCACTTTTGAAAACAGCAAATTCCAGATTCCGGCCGATGAATGGAGCCAGATCACACTGGTACACAACCACGACGCCCAATTCACAGCTCTTCACTGTTTCACAAAGGATACAGTGATGACTGATACCGTCAAGATCGGTACTGTAGTCAATTGGGCCAAAAAGAACGGCAATGATCCCATGACCACCGACAAGCTGGACATCTTTGGTACAGCCGGTTCGGGAGACGGATCCGACAACAACTTCCGCGGTTATGCCGACGAGTTCCGTTTCTTCACCAAGGCTCTGACCGAGAAGGAGGTACAGCGCAACTACAACCATCCTTTGGCCGGCAATGAGGACGGACTTGCCATCTATTATCCCTTTGATGAGGGTCTGGCAGTTCAGACCATTGCATATGACTACTCCAAGACCAACGGTATATCAAACGAGCGTCATGCCCAGACAACCGTTGCCGCTTACTCAACGGACATCATTCCTCTTGAGGAGCAGTTGAGCCTGATGACATACACTGACGTGAACGGTAACTTTACAATCCGTGGCGTGCCCTTTGTAGGTGACGGTACATCATACAGCGTCATCCCGACTCTGGGAATACACCAGTTCTCACCCAGTTCACAGTCACGCTTTGTAAGCCAGTCTTCACTCATCCACAGCGGTGTCGATTTTGATGACGTATCATCATTCCCCGTAAGCGGTACCGTATTCTATGAGAACACCACCTACCCCGTTGACGGCGTAAGCTTCAGGGTTGACGGTGTTACATGCACCATGGACGGTGATGTGATAACCACCAATGAAAGAGGTGAATACACCATCAGCGTACCCATAGGTGACCACTACATCGTTGCCGAGAAGAACGGTCACACCTTTGCCCTTGACGGACGCTATCCGGCCAAGGCGGGAACCAAGCATACTTTCAACCAGGAGATCAAGAACCTGGAGTTCTATGACAACACTCTTGTAAACTTTACCGGACGCGTAGTCGGCGGAAGCATACAGGGTGACAAGTCAGTAGGTTTCGGACTCAGCACCAATAACATCGGTGTGGCAGAACTCCAGCTTACTCCGCTCAACACAGACTACAGCCTCAACTCCGTAAAGAAGTACAATGCAGACAGCACGGCATACTGGTATGATGTCAATACCGTAGAACGCGCTGCCGAATCTGCAACGCAGGCTATAGCCAGCAACACTTATTTCGGTGCGAACAAGACATTCTGCAACACCATTTACATCAACACCGACCCCAATACAGGTGAGTTCTCAGCCAAACTGCCGCCGCTTGAATATGCCATCAACAGCATCAAGGTGGTAAAGACCCAGCAGGCTCTCCTGGATAACGGCGTTACCGTTGATATGACCAGCACTACCCGTCAGACCAGCGATACCCTGTATCATGATGACGGTTCATATGAGCTCTATACCTATGACAACCTTTATAAGAAGGTATATCACAGCGAGCCTAAATTTACAGTCAAGCAGGCTGACCGTGAGGACGGATCATTCGGTATAGACACATATTCATTCGTTGCAGGTGAGGAGACTGTCACACTTGACGACATCTATTCCGTAGAGAACGGCAACATCACCTACAAATACGGAGCACCTCTGTTCATCAAGGAGGACAACTACATCTTCAACCTGGAGGGATATGAACTCTACACCAACCAGGATGACAAGAACAATATTATTATAGATAAGGTACCTCTTATCGGAAACGTCGTAACCATCAACAACGCCCTGTCTGCAAGCCAGAGCGTATACGTGGAGGACGGCACCACCAATCAGGGTGAAACGGTCAAGGCCGGACAGGTAGTTGAACTCAGAAGCAACCAGCTGACACTTGACAGCCTTGGCACAGCCAAGTATGAGTGGAAGGCAGGTCTGCCTAACATTTCAGGCGACTTTACACGTACCATCTCCATCAACTACGACATTGAGGGACGTCCCTATCAGTGGGACGGCAACGGAATGAAGGGTATCATCCTGGGTTCTCTTGCAACGGGTAACAATTTCATCACTGCAGGTCCTGACAAACTGCTCATGATCCTGCGTGACCCACCCGGAACAAACTCACATGCCGAGTGGAGCACCGGTAGCGTTACCACCACATCAAATGTAAAGGGAGCCACCTTTACTGAAAACGCATCAGTTTCATTGAAGCACCGTTTCGGACTTCATACCGAAATCATTGCCGGTACTCCCGGTGTAGGTGACATTACGGTTCTTGAGGCCAAGGATGACCTGGAGATAGGTGCCAAGATGGAGAGTGAGGGTGAGAGTTCCACAAAGATGGAGACAACCACCACCATCACTCAGGCCTTCTCGACATCAAGCGATCCCGAATACGTAGGTGCACAGGGTGACGTGTTCATCGGACAGTCAACCAACATCATTTTCGGCAAGGCACGTAACGTGGACTTCAAGCGTGAGGCCGACGGAACAATACACATCGTTCTGGAGGACATCATGACAACCGGCCTTGAGTTCGGAACACTGTTCAGTTACACCCTTAACTACATTGAGAACGTACTGTTCCCCAACTACGAGTTGCTGCTTGACAACAAACTGGAGACAGTAAGCAAGCAGGAGTATCTTACCACCAGTGAGATTACCTCCGGCCGCACCAGACCCAGATATATCACCACACTTGAGGCCGATGACCCCAAGTTCGGAAAGCCCGGAACATACAAGTTCCTTGTTCCCAAGGATGTTGACGAGAACTTTGAGGACAGTGTAATCTGGATCATGCAGCAGTTGGAGAACTGGAAGACATACCTGGCCAAGAATGAGGAGGAGAAGGTTAAGGCATTCGAGAACCGCGCCGCCGATACCCGCAACTACTCATTTGATTCAGGTAGTGACGTGACCTACTCCATCCAGGTGGATTCAACCAAGACAACCACATGGGACTGGAAGGTATCTGCCGGTATCACCATCAACAACTCATTCGGATTTGATGTCAAGGGATTCGGTCTCGAGTGCACCATCCAGGATGAGACCATGGGAGGTACCCATGAGGTTGACGAGAACGGAAAGGCCACCAGCACCACATACTCGTTCACACTCTCCGAGGAGGGCGATGATGACGCTATCTCAGTCGATGTATTCGACTACGGTTCATACGGTCCCATCTTCCGCACCCGCGGCGGTCAGACCTGCAACCCGTATGAGGGCAAGGTGGTTACAAAGTACTACCAGCCCGGTACCGTAATCATGGATGCCACCATGCAGATTGAGATGCCTAAGATATCTGTTGACATACCCGAACTGACCGATATACCTTCAGGTGGTACAGCCAACTACACACTGCGTCTGTCCAACCAGTCAGAGATTGATGAGGATGTTTATTACAAACTCATTATGATCGATGAGACCAACCCCAACGGAGCACAGCTCATCATTGACGGAAAGACCCTCATCGATGACCGTCTCATCAAGGTACCTGCCGGTCAGACCATAACCAAGGCTCTCCAGCTCAAGCAGACCAACCCGAGTATCCTCAATTATGAGAGAATCGGTATTGTTCTGGCTTCACAGACACAGTATGATCCTACCAGCACTTGGGATGTAATTGCCGATACAGCCTATATATCAGCATACTTCGTTCCATCATCATCGGACGTAACCATGCAGCTGGACAACACTCTGATCAACTCAACCACAGGTACTGACCTGAACGTATCATTCAAGGACTTTGATCCCAACTATCTTGGCCTGAAGGCATTCCGCCTGCAGTACAAGAAGCAGGGCAGCGCCAACTGGACACAGTTCAAGGAGTATGTACTTGGTACTCCTACCGGAAATCAGGAGAAACTGCCCAGCGGAGGTGTAATAACCTACAAACTCCCCATGGCATCATTCTCGGACGGTGATTATCTGTTCCGCGTAGTATCTGTAAGCACATTCGGTACGGATGAGGTTTACAAGTACAGCCAGGAGATGGCAGTCACCAAGGACATGCAGCGTCCGCGTCCGCTCGGTCAGCCCGAGCCCGCCGACGGTATCCTGAGCATAGGCGACGATCTGAGCATCACATTCAATGAGCCCTTCATGAACGGTGAGATCACCAAGACCGGCAACTTTATCCTGACCGGCGTCCTGAACGGAGCTGCCATTGATCATGAGACCGCCCTGCGTATGTCGGGAAGCGACCTGACTGCCGCAACCGAGGCCGACATCAACCTGGCCGGCAAGGAGTTCTCATTTGACATGTGGGTTAAGATTGACGGAGCAGGCACCATCCTGAGCCACGGCAACGGTAACACCAAATTCACTGTCGGAGTTACATCGGACAACAAGCTTGATGTGAACATTGCCGGTACTTCATACAAGTCAAACAACGCACTGCCCACCGGCAAGTGGATATTCCTGACCCTCTCATTCGCCAAGAACGGAAGCAGTTACAAGCTGATTGCCGCCAAGGCCGATGACAGCGGAGCAGGCAACATCATCACCGCTTATGACATCAATGAGTATTCAGGCAACGGACAGCTTGCCGTAGGTAAGGGAATGAACGGTGCCATCCATGAACTCCTGCTCTGGGATACCGCCCGTGACATCACCACCGCTCTTGTTGACCGCAGCAAGACCAAGAATCCTTCAACCCGTCATCTGGCAGGTTACTGGAAAATGAATGAGGGTGAAGGCACTGAAATCACCGACTACTCAAGGGCACGCCATATGGTTATGTCCGATGAGTCATGGTACCTGAACAATGAGAACCTGTCAGTTCAGCTGAACGGCAACTCTGCCCTCCTGCTCAACCTCTCCGAGTCACCCCACACTCCCGGTGATGACTACATGGTTGAGTTCTGGATGCGTACTTCACAGAGCACAGGCACAGCCCAGCTCATTCAGGCTGCAGGCGTAGGCCTCTCTCTCGAGAACGGATTGCTTAAACTTACATCCGATGAGAGTAAGTTTGATGCAAGTTCAGTATCACTGGCAGACAACACATGGCATCATATTGCACTTAACGTGCTTCGCATAGGTTCTGCAGCTGTCTATGTTGATGGCGAGCGTACCATAAACACCAGCGCGCAGAACCTTGGAAGCATTGCAACTGACAATATGGTTGTTGGTGCAAAACGCACAAAGGCAAACTTCGGCTACACATACAGCAACTACTTCATCGGTAATATCGATGAGGTACGTGTATGGAACGCAACACTTGACGCCACTCAGATCAGCACCAAGCGTAAGCTTCGTCTCAACGGTACCGAGGAAGGTCTTGTAGCCTACTATGCATTCGAGACCAAGGCTCTTGACAGCGGCAATCAGATCATCACCAAGGGTTATGCTACTGATCTGGTAAGCGGCAAACACCAGGCTAAGCTCACAACCGACGGTCAGATCAGTTATGCAACCGAGGCTCCCGCTCTGCGCAACAAGCAGATCGAGACCAACGTAAGCTATGACTTTACGGCATCTGACACCAAGATCGTTCTCTCCATCGATGAGGATCCCGCCATCATCGAGGGTTGCTACCTGAACCTGACGGTACGCGACCTGCGTGATGCCAACGGTAACTACTCAGAGCCTGTCAACTGGACAGTATTCGTTAACCGCAACGAACTGGAGTGGAAGGAGGAAGAGCTTAAGCTGACCACTCACGTCAAGGATGAGACATCGGCCACTGCCACCATCGTCAACAAGGGCGGTGTACAGCAGCTGTGGTCATTGAGCGGTATGCCTTCATGGCTCGAGGCAAGCGCTGACTATGGTGTAACCAACCCGACAGCCGAGTCACGCATCACCTTCACCGTAAGCGAGTCAACGCCTATCGGCCACTATGAGGAGACCATCTACCTGAAGGGTAACAACGGAATTGAGACACCTCTCACCGTCAGCGTAACCGTAACAGGCGATGTTCCCACATGGAGCGTAAGGGCTAATGACTATGAGATGCCTATGAGCGTGATCAGCGTTCTCAACATGCCGGGAACTACAGCCGATGATCCTAACGACCTTGTAGCCGCCTTCATTGACGGAGTATGCCGCGGTGTGGCACATCCCGAGTACAAGAAGCGTTATGATACATACTATGTGACAATGGATATCTACGGTAACAGCACCGATGCAGACAAGGAGGTAACCTTCCGTGCATACGACGCCTCAACCGGAACAATCTATCCTATCGTCGAGAGCAGCGAGAAGATCGGATTCAACGCTCTTGACCTCATTGGAAGATATGATACTCCCACCACCCTCACCGCAGTTGACAAGATTGAGCAGACAACAGAACTCAAGAAGGGCTGGAACTGGTTCTCACTCTACGTCAAGTCCGATGACATGAACGCCAAGTCAGTATTCAGCGGCGTAGCCGATGGTCTGGTAATGGTTAAGGGCCAGAGTCAGGAGGAAGGATTCATCATGCATGAGAATGGCAAGTGGGCCGGCTCAATGAAGAATCTGACCAACAGCCGCATGTACTCTGTAAAGATGTCAGCCGATCAGGACTTCAGCCTTATCGGAGGCCGCATCAGTGCACAGGACCAGAAGATCACCATCGTCCGCGGTTGGAACTGGGTAGGTTACTATGGCAGTCAGGTAATCTCTGTTACCGACGCTTTGGCCGGCATGAATCCTCAGAACGGCGATATCATCAAGGGACAGAGCGGAGTTGCATACTATGACAACTTCGAGTGGAACGGTTCACTTAAGACCTTGGAGCCCGGACACGGCTACATGATCATGAGTACCACCGATGCTGAGCGTCAGTTCAGTTATCCTTCAGTAACCACTTCACCGCGTCGTGCACCGAAGATGGCCACCGCTCCCTCATCATTCGATCCTGTTGACTATCATGAGTTCTCAGGTAACATGATTGTAATTGCCAAGGTTCTCTTTAACGGTCAGCCCGCTAAGGATGCAGAACTCGCAATATTCGCTGAGGGTCAGTGCCGTCAGGCTGAGTTCACCGATGAGGACGGAATGGTTTACATGACCGTACCCGGTGACAAGCAGACCACACTGAGAGCTGTAGCTGTAATCAACGGTCTGTTCTACAATATCGAGCAGAGCGTAGACTACAGAAATGACGATATCGTTGGTTCACCCAGCAATCCTCTGGTACTCACCGTAGGAAGCCAGACAACCGGTATCTCTGCAATCAATGCTGATTCAGACGATATGATGTTTGACCTGCAGGGTCGCAAGGTTGAGAGTGACACCCAGAACGGAATCATCATCAAGGGCAGAAAGAAGATCATCAAGTAAGTCCGCCCGACCTGAATGAAATACCGGTGCCCCGCACGAGGCACCGGTATTTTTTTTATTACTCAAAACGGATAGACTTGGAAGGAACAATCCTCGAGATGACTGCACTTGGAAGCAGCATCATCAGCATGGAGAGCAGGAACATGGTGACATTGAGAGTGATGAGCCATCCTGCTCCCAATTGCATAGGTACGCTGTCCAGATAATAGTTGGCCGGATCCAGCGGGAACAGATGGAACCACTGCTGTACAAGACAGAGCACTATTCCTATCGCATTACCTATCAGCATTCCCTTAAGGATAATGTATGAAGCCAGACGCAGGAAAATCTTCCTGACCGTCCTGTTCGATGCACCCAGAGACTTGAGCGTTCCTATCGTTGCAGTACGCTCGAATATGATAATGAGCAGGCCCGATATCATGGTGAATCCCGCTATGCCCAACATAAGGGCCAGGATAATCCAGACATTCAGGTCCAGAACTTCGAGCCATGCAAACAGGCCCGAATGGGTATCGTAAAGCGTACGTACCAGATAATCCTCACCTGTCTGATTCTCAAGGTTATTCATCACCTCACGCACCTGTGAGTAGCCGTTATCGACATCGTTCACACTGGTAAGACCTATCTCCAGGCCGCTGTATTCGTAAGGTTCCCAGTCATTGAGACGCTGAAGCAGCTGGAGTTCCGCTATTCCGAACATGCGGTCATACTCCAGGAATCCGGTCTCATAGACACCCGTAACCGTCAGACGGCGAATGCGTACCTGGTTCTGCATGAAATAGACATCGGCCTTGGAGCCCACGTCCAGTCCGAGCATATCGGCTATGTTCCTTGAAAGGACCACCCAGTTGTTGCCCAGCGAATCCTTGGGTTCCGGGAATCCGCCGCGTACCATGTACCGGTTCAGGAAAGTACGGTCATAATCCGGGCCGATGCCCTTGAGCATGAAACCGTGGAAAGCCTCATCTGTACGGATTATACAGGGTTTGTTGATGTAGGGCTGCACATGAACCACCAGGTCCTGTGCCATCAGGGAGTTCATGGCATCGGCATTGCAGGTTACCGGATCCTCGACCACGCCCAGACCCACGCGCGAGTTGGTGACGGTGATATGCTGCGAGAATCCCATGACCTTGTCACGTATCTGACTCTTGAATCCGCGCGTGATGGCCAGAGTAAGGATCATAACGGTCAAACCTACCGCAATACCCGCCGTAGCGATGATGATTGCAGGACGCGAGCCACCTCTTACGCCCTCATCCCTACCGTACAGTCTTCTGGCCAGAAACTTCTCCACTGCAAATCTTTATAGTTGACGCGAAGATAGTTCATTTGATGCTCTTTGCCACATGATAAAACGTCTAATTTGACGAATTTCATTATTATTTCTTTTTTGATACTGCGATTATCTAAGCTGAAATCCACCAGCCTGCATGGCTTCATAACTTTCGGTCCACAAAACCACATTGACAGCTATATGAGAAAAAAAGGCAGAAAAAATTATGAAACTCCTCTGACTCAGGTCATCGAGGTCAAAACGGAAGGCGTTCTTGCCTCCAGCGGCTTGGATCCGCTCAGCAATCCCTTATTCTTCAGTCCATTTGACGGTGGAGGTGAAGATTGGTAAAATTAAAAGGAGGACATCTTATGAAAAAGACATTATTTATTCTTTGTGCACTTTCAGTGCTCACTGCCTGCAGTAATGAGGGCCTGGAATTATTCCAGAATAACAAGAGTTCAGATACAGCCGAGAGGATAGTGGGCGACTTTAACGGACTCAAGCTGAATCTCACCATCAAACTGGATAACGGCACTGCTACAAAGGCTACTGTAAAAGACGGTTTTGCCGTAAATGATGTGGTATTCGTCACCTTAACCGGCTACCATACATCCAGTAACTATATTGAATTGAAGAAAACCGGAGCAAGTGAATGGACCGCCACTCCCAAAAACAACATGGACCTGTCACTTTACGATGAAACCGGAACAATGACAGCAGTCTATTTCCCGTACGGCAGTTCCCTGGTACCATACAGTTCAGCCGGCAGCATTCAATTCTATGATGAAGAAGGAGGAAGAACTGTTTACTACGGAGGCCTGTTCTATCAGGCAGAAAACGCAGCCTATGAAATCAACGGAGGAGTATTGTGCGGTACACTGAACCTGGTAGCTCCTAATCTTTCTGCCGGTGGCCATGATGATGATAAATTCATCCATTTTGACATAACTGGCTATACCGATGGTCATGACTATAAGCTTTATCAGGATTACGTAACTCCTATCAGGTTTATAGGAATCAATGCAATGGGAATTGTAGCCTGGGAGACTGGCAACGCAGGAGCTGCACTCCAGGGATATAAGGACAGCGGCAATGACATCATATCATTCTCAGGATTGCTTAATTCCAGCGCAGTAGGCAACGAGTTGGATTATCAGTTCTCAATAATTGACTGGACTGATTCCATAGCCTATACCCGCAGTGCCGGTTCCAAGACATTGAGCGCTTCAAAATACATTGGCATAGGCGATATTTCATCGGCAACTTGGAATGCAACAGAGTTCGTTGATCTGGGCATCAATTCTGCGGATCCCCCTTATGAAAGAATTTATTGGGCAAAACGTAACCTTGGCGCTACAGCCGATGAGGGCATAGCAAGTTTTGGCAGGTACTATGCCTGGGGAGATGTACACGGATACTATATTGAACCAGATCTATTTGCACCCGATCCGGTTAATTATCCGGAATTAAGCTTTGAGGTCTGTCGACACAAATTCATTGAACTTCCCTCACCCACACCTGAAGTGGATGCCAACGGCAACCTTCTGCCTGCCTATGATGCTGCCAAAGACACATTGAAAGGTTTTTGGCGCATGCCCACCTTTAATGAACAAGGTATGTTGTCCGGAAACTGTTCAAGAACCTATTCAGAATGGGGTGTAACACTAACCAGCAACAGAGACGGATTTGAAGACAGATCTATTTTCTTCCCTGCAACCGGTGAGATACAATATGAAGACATTTACGACACTTGGATTGACAATTTAGGTTTTTATCCGATTGATCGTAAACACACCACATTACTTGACCCTGAAGATGCTACATCAGAAGTAGAAGTGTACTACGGCAGATATTGGCTTTCCACAAAAGCAGACGATATTCCTAATCCTGACCCCGAAGGACCTGTTTTGGAAAGACCTTATGCTTTCCGTGTAGAAACCTATCTGAATGAAGCTGTTTACTATGGACAATTCAATTGGGGTAGTTGTGGCTCAGCAGAAAGTGAATACATAATAGGCAGACCAATACGTCCCGTATTTACTTTGCCGACAGAATAAACACTGTCTGTCCCTAAATATTCCTACATTTACAAAGTGAAACGTTCGCTTTTAATACTCGCAACATTGGCCTTTACAGTGGCAGGGTGCTCTACGGAACAAACCGGAGAGCACTCTGTTACATCTCCGGACGGAACACTCTGGCAGTCAATGACCGTTGAGAGGCTGCCGGACCTGAACACCCCAAGAGGAAACCACCGAACTTTTGTCATAGGTGATGAGATTGTGGTCCTGGGTGGCCACACAGAAGGATTCAAACCGTTGGAAACGGGCGAATATTACGCTGACGGCTCCTGGCACACAATGTCTATGCTCTATCCCCACCAGAACGGCTTTGCAGCAAAATTGCCGGACGGAAAGATAATGTTGGGCGGCGGCAACGCTGAAGCTTTCGGCATTGGGCAAAGTTGGGGTGCCGAAATATATGATCCCCAAACGCATACCTTTTCTCCAACAGGTATTATGACCCAGAAACGAGCCCTGTCATCGGCTCTTACTCTGCATGACGGCAGAATCCTGATTACAGGCAACTGGTATGCCGATGACAGTTATGAGATTTGGTCTGCGAAAGAGGGTTTTGTCCCTGGAGACACGCTTTTACCGGGATGGTCAGCACCGTTTGTAATGCATGCATCCCAGGACGACATCATCATATTCGGACGTTTTGATACCAGAGGCGATGACGTCTCCGGCATTGTGAAGCACATTAAGGGAAAAACTGAACAAATCCCGCTATTGGAAAAATGGGATGTTTCCCATAACTATTTCCTCTTACCTGGTGATTATCAGATTGATGATTACACTTATCTGATTCCTGCAACAGACATCACAGCCGGCCAGACTGCAATCATTAAGGTTGCCAACGGGGAGTTCTCTCTACTGGAAATGGAGAAGCCTATCCCGTCTCAAGGGCCTGACGGCAATCATATATCCTGGGGATATCTACAAGTTGACCGCTCTGAAGGAATTTTCTGGCTACAGGGATTTGCCACTAAAACGGGCCGCATGTACTTTGCGCGTTTAGGTTATGACGGCAAACAGCCCGCATCATTCTTCTATGCTGACGCACCGGACGGATTCCAGAACGTCGTGGCCAGACTCATGCCTGGAAACAGGATGATTGTGGCGGGTGGCTTGGGTTATGTCAAGGATTCATTTCCTCCTTTGGCCGACAACTTCAAGACCTACTCATCGGCCTATATTTTCCATACGGATATACCTAAAAAAACGGCTGTTCCATTATGGGTAATCATTATTTGCATACTTGCCGCAGCAGGCTTAATATTTTTCATTCTTTTAAAGTTCAGAAAACATAATGAAGAGGAGCCTGATACTACTGATGAGAGCCGCATCAACCTGATGGAACAGATATCGGCTCTGATTGAGGAGAAAGAGCTTTACAGACGCAAGAATCTGCGCATTACCGATGTAGCATCGGAACTTGCCACCAACAAGACCTATGTAAGCATCATCCTGAACAACCTGTCGGGCGAAAGCTTTACCACCATGATAACCCGCTATCGTGTCATGTACGCTCAGAAACTCCTGCGTGAACACTCTGACATGATGCTTGACGAAGTGGCCGATCAATCCGGATTCTCATCACGCACCACATTCTTCCGCAACTTCAAAGTCGTTACGGGCATGACGCCCCAGGAGTGGAAGAACCAAACTGAAAAAAACGGATAGATTCGGTGAACTGAAAGCGAAGATAAGCTTTTTACGTTTATCTTTGCCCTTATGAGACGCATAAAACAAATACTATTTTTCCTGTTTGCCCTTTCCTTTACAGGTCTTAGCGCGAGGGAGGTTGTGAACTTCAACGGAGATTGGAAATTCAGTCTTAATGTAGGGGCCAAGGAGAACCCTGAAGCACCCGAATATGACGACAGCGGCTGGCGGAAACTGAATCTGCCGCACGACTGGGCCATCGAGGGAGATTTCGATGAGCACAATCCCTCCGGCACGGGCGGCGGAGCGCTGCCCGGCGGCATAGGCTGGTACCGCAAGAATTTCAAGGTAAGCAAGAAGGATCAGGGAAAGATTATCAGCATAGAATTTGACGGCGTCTACATGAACAGTTCCGTCTGGATCAACGGACACCTGCTTGGAACACGTCCTTACGGTTATATATCATTCAGTTATGACCTGACCCCCTACATCAACTGGGAAGGTAACAACGTGATAGCCGTCAAGGTCGATAACTCCGACCAGCCCAACAGCCGCTGGTACTCCGGCTGCGGCATTTACCGCGACGTAAGGCTGGTAAAGACCCATCCGGTTCATATATCCCAATGGGGCACATATGTGACATCGGACGTAAACCCTGACGGAACCGCAATGGTACATATCGAGGCCGATGTCCGTAATCTGGGTTACACCACCGAGATGGCAACCGTGCGCCACACCATAATCAACGCAAAAGGCAAGAAAGTATCCACAATAGAGAGCATTCCGCAACGCCTTAACACAAGCGGAGGAGCCAAGCCCCAGTTGGACATAGAGTTGAACAACCCCATACTCTGGAATCTGGACAACCCCTATCTCTACACCCTTGTCACCGAGATATTAGTGGACGGCAAGAAAGTGGACCGTTATGAAACCCCGTTCGGAATCCGCACCATTGAGTTCCGCGCTGACAGCGGATTCTACCTGAACGGTGAGCATGTACGCATAAACGGTGTGTGCAACCACCACGACCTGGGCTGTCTGGGCGCAGCTACCAATGTGCGTGCCATAGAGCGCCAGTTACAGATACTCAAGGAGATGGGCTGCAACGGAATCCGTTGCTCACACAACCCGCCCTCACCCATCCTGCTGGACCTTTGCGACCGCATGGGATTCCTGGTCATGGATGAGGCCTTTGACATGTGGCGCCGCCGCAAGACCGAGCGTGACTATGCCCGTTTCTTTGACGATTGGTACGAGCGTGACCTGACCGACCTGGTGGTACGTGACCGCAACCACCCCAGCATTGTACTATGGAGCATAGGCAACGAGGTTCTTGAGCAGTGGTCCGATGCCAAGGCCGATACCCTGTCACTTGAGCAGGCCAACCTTATCCTGAATATGGGGCACAGCGCTGACCAACTTGCTCAGGAGGGTGAAATGACTGTCAATTCACTCATCACAGCCCGTCTGGCAGAGGTTATAAAGGAACTTGACCCCACCCGCCCGGTAACTGCAGGCTGCAATGAGCCCAGCCCCGGCAACCATCTGTTCCGCTCAGGAGCCATAGACGTGATAGGATACAACTACCATAACCAGAACGTGCCCTCAGTACCGCGCCTGTTCCCCGGCAAGCCGTTCATCATAACCGAGAGCGTATCGGCCCTGATGACACGCGGATTCTATGAGATGCCGTCAGACAAGCTGATGCAGCGTCCCGCCCGCTGGGACCGCCCCTACTTCAACGAGACATTCTCATGCTCATCATATGACAACGTACGCACCCCGTGGGGCAGCCATCATGAGGACAACCTGATATTCCTGAACAGTCAGCCGTTTGTGGCAGGACAGTATATCTGGACCGGATTTGACTACATAGGCGAGCCCACTCCCTACGGCTGGCCCGCCCGCAGCTCATTCTTTGGCATAGTTGACCTGGCCGGATTCCCCAAGGACGTCTACTACCTCTATCAGTCCGAGTGGACCGATACCCCCGTGCTGCACCTGTTCCCCCACTGGAACTGGGAGCCCGGAGAGCAGATAGACATGTGGTGCTACTACAACAATGCCGATGAGGTTGAACTTTTCATAAACGGCAAGTCGCAGGGCACCCGCAGCAAGGATGCACAGCATCTGCATGTGGTCTGGAACGTAACCTTTGAGCCGGGCACGGTAAAGGTTGTGGCACGCAAGAACGGCGTGGAGACCGCCAGTCAGGAGATACATACCGCAGGTGAGCCCGCACAGATACGCCTTACTCCGGACCGCAGCACCATCAAGAGCAACGGTACAGACCTGAGTTTTGTAACTGTAGAGATTCTTGATGCGGACGGCAACCTGTGTCCCAATGCCGACAACCTGGTTCAGTTTGAGATCAGCGGAAACGGTTTCATTGCAGGTGTAGACAACGGCAGCCCCATATCCCTGGAGCGTTTCAAGGACATCAAGCGCAAGGCATTCTACGGAAAGTGTCTTGTGGTACTCCAGAACAACGGAAAGAAGGGAAAAATCAAGCTTGACGCCAAATCAGAAGGACTAAAACATGCACACATTGATATAAAGTGTGCACATGGGGCTAAATAATGACAAATAAAAATTACGCAGTGCCCGCCACTGAGTAACTTTGCACCGCTTCACAGGAATATGATCAAAGAGAACCTGAACCGAATCAAAGCCACACTCCCCGCAGGAGTAACGCTTGTAGCAGTATCCAAGACCCATCCGGCCGAGATGCTCAAGGAGGCTTATGATGCCGGTCAGCGCATATTCGGCGAAAACAAGGTGCAGGAGATGACTGCCAAAAGCCAGGTTCTTCCCACAGACATCCAGTGGCATTTCATCGGCCACGTTCAGAGCAATAAGATAAAACTCATGGCTCCGTACGTATCGGTCATACAGGGAGTGGACAATTATGACAAGCTCGCTGAGATTGACCGTCAGGCCGCCCGCTTTAATCGTCACATAACATGCCTGCTTCAGTTGCACATTGCTACCGAGGAGACCAAGTTCGGATTCTCGGCCGATGAGTGCACCGCAATGCTTGACGAGGGCAAGTGGAAAGAGCTTAAGAACATCACCATAGGAGGTGTCATGGGAATGGCCAGCAACACCGATGATGATTCACAGGTACGTGGTGAGTTCCGCCGCTTGAAGCAGCTCTTTGATACATATAAGGAGAAATACTTCAGTGACAGCCCTGAATTCAACACCATATCGGCAGGTATGAGCGGTGATTATGAGCTGGCAATTGAGGAAGGAAGCAATATGGTACGCATTGGCAGTTCCATATTCGGTGAAAGAAACTACAATATCAACAAATAACCATAACATCCATGATTGATCATTACGACAGATCAGACAATGTCTTCACAGAGAAGAACCTTAATGCTTACATCAGGAAAACTCTGGTGGAGAACTGGGATAAGGAGGCTTTTACGGACTATAAAAGCTCGACATTGCTTTACCGTGACGTTGCACGCCGCGTAGCCAAGCTTCACATCCTCTTTGAGGAGGCCGGACTGCAGCCCGGTGACCGTATAGCCCTGTGCGGCAAGAACAGTTCAAACTGGGGAACCGCATGTATTGCTGCCCTCACCTACGGAGCCGTAGTGGTACCTATCCTTCATGAATTCAAGGCCGATAACATTCACCATATAATCAACCACTCAGAGACCAAGCTCTTCTTTGCAGGAGACCAGATCTGGGAAAACCTTAATGAGGCATCAATGCCCAACGTAGAGGGTATCATCACTCTTGATGAGTATCAGTTGGTTATATCACGCAATGAGAAACTGACATATGCACGTGAGCACCTGAATGAGCTCTTCGGACGCAAGTATCCCAAGGAGTTCAAGCAGAAGGACATCAACTTCTATGAGGCAGGCTTTGATGACCTGTGCATGATCAACTACACCTCAGGATCCACCGGATTCTCAAAGGGTGTTATGCTCCCCTACCGCTCACTCATAAGCAACCATCTCTTTGCCTGCAAGGCCATCTACACAATGAAGGCCGGCGATAAGATCATATCAATGCTCCCCATGGCTCACATGTACGGATTCGCATTCGAGTTCTTCCATGAGTTCCTTGAGGGATGCCACATCTATTTCCTGACCCGCCTTCCGAGCCCCAAGATCATATTCCAGGCTCTGAGCGAGATAAATCCCGCCCTGGTTGTATCAGTGCCGCTGGTAATTGAGAAGATCATCAAGAAGAACATCCTGCCCAAGCTGGAGACTCCTTCAATGAAACTCCTGCTCAAGGTACCTATCCTGAATGACCAGATCAAGAAGAAAGTCGGTGAGGAGATGATAAAGGGATTCGGCGGAAAGTTCTACGAGGTAATCCTGGGCGGCGCAGCCTTCAACCAGGAGGTCGAGAAGTTTGTGGCATCGGTCCACTTCCCCTACACCGTAGGTTACGGCGCAACAGAGTGCGGTCCTATCATTGCATATGATGACAAGAACACATTCGTTCAGGGTTCATGCGGTAAGCCAGTTCCCAACATGGAGGTAAAGATCCTTAGCAACGATCCCGAGAACGTACCCGGTGAGATCATCTGCCGCGGTCCCAACGTAATGCTGGGCTACTACAAGAACGAGAAACTGACCGAGGAGACCATCGACAAGGACGGCTGGATGTATACCGGTGACCTTGGCATCATGGACAAGGAGGGTAACATATTCATAAAGGGCCGCAGCAAGAGCCTTATTCTTGGACCTTCGGGCCAGAACATCTACCCTGAGGAGATTGAGGATCACCTGAACAACATGAACCTTGTAAACGAGTCAGTAGTAATTTCTGAGAATGACAAGCTCGTGGCTCTGGTTTATCCTGACTTTGACGAGGCAATGAAAGCCGGTCTGACCGATGAGCAGATTGCCGCTGTCATGGAGCAGAACCGCGTTGAGCTGAACGATATCCTTCCCGCCTACGAGAAGATCTCACAGATCCGCATCTACCACGAGGAATTTGAGAAAACTCCCAAAAAGAGTATCAAACGCTTCCTCTATCAGAAAGAATAAAAACAAAAGAAGCCATTGGGGACGGTTCTCTTTGGCTCTACAAATAGAAACCCTCTAGCACTATTCCGTGTTAGAGGATTTTTCTTATCTAGGCTTTATGCCAAAGAGAACCGTCCCCATTGGCTTCTTGCGAGCTTAGTCAAGCTTGAGAACTGCTAAGAATGCTTTTTGAGGAACTTCTACGTTTCCGATTTGTTTCATTCTCTTCTTTCCTTTCTTTTGTTTCTCAAGAAGTTTGCGCTTACGGGATACGTCACCGCCGTAGCACTTGGCTGTTACATCCTTGCGGACCTGCTTGATGGTCTCGCGGGCTATGATCTTGGAGCCGATGGCAGCCTGGATTGCTATGTCGAACTGCTGACGCGGTATGAGTTCCTTGAGCTTCTCACACATACGGCGGCCCAGGTCATAGGCATTATCCACGTGAGTAAGGGTTGAAAGGGCATCAACCGGCTCACCGTTAAGAAGGATATCCAGCTTGATAAGCTTTGAAGGACGGTATCCTGCGGGATGGTAGTCAAATGATGCGTAACCCTTTGATATGCTCTTGAGCTTATCGTAGAAGTCAATCACAATCTCACCAAGCGGCAGCTTGAAGTATATCTCCACACGGTTACCGGCTATGAACTGCTGCTTTACCAACTCACCGCGCTTGTCAAGGCACAGTGTCATGATGGGGCCGATATAATCAGTAGTGGTGATTATGGATGCGTCGATATATGGCTCCTCAATATGGTCAATCAGAGTCAGGTCAGGCATGCCGCTGGGGTTATGAACCTCGGTAGCGTTACCCTGCTTGTCATAGACCATGTATGATACGTTAGGCACGGTGGTGATAACGCTCATGTCAAACTCACGGTCCAGACGCTCCTGAACAATCTCCATGTGGAGCAGTCCCAGGAATCCGCAGCGGAATCCGAATCCGAGCGCTGCCGATGATTCAGGGAAGAAACTCAGTGATGCATCGTTCAGCTGCAGTTTCTCAAGAGAGGCACGCAGGTCCTCAAACTCATCGGCCTCAATGGGATATACGCCGGCAAAGACCATGGGCTTGGACTCCTCAAATCCCGCAATGGCCTTGTCGCAGGGACGGGCTACGTGGGTAATGGTATCACCCACCTTGACCTCGGTCGATGTCTTGATACCGGAGATGATGTAACCCACATCACCTGTGGTCATCACGTCACGCGGCACCATATCCATCCGGAGCACGCCTACTTCATCGGCATCATACTCCTTACCGGTGTTGAAGAACTTAACCTTGTCGCCCTTGCGGATGGAGCCGTTCTCTATCTTGAAATATGCTATGATTCCGCGGAATGAGTTGAATACTGAGTCAAAGATAAGTGCCTGCAGCGGAGCATCAGGATCTCCAACCGGACTCGGTATACGCTCCACAATGGCGTTCAGAATCTCCTCTACGCCCATTCCCGTACGGGCCGATGCACGTATGATCTCTTCACGCTTGCAACCCAGCAACTCAATGATCTCATCCTCAACCTCATCGGGCATGGCGCTCTGCATGTCACACTTGTTGATTACAGGTATGATCTCCAGATCGTGCTCAATGGCCATGTAAAGGTTACTGATGGTCTGTGCCTGTACGCCCTGTGTGGCATCCACCACCAGGATTGCGCCCTCACAGGCTGCTATGGAACGTGAAACCTCGTATGAGAAGTCCACATGTCCCGGAGTGTCAATCAGGTTCAGGATATATTTCTCGCCGTTATACTCATATTCCATCTGGATGGCGTGGCTCTTGATTGTGATGCCGCGCTCCTTCTCCAGATCCATGTCATCGAGCATCTGGCCTTCGGTAATGTTTATGGTATGGGTATACTCCAGAAGGCGGTCAGCCAGCGTTGACTTACCGTGATCTATATGAGCAATTATGCAAAAGTTGCGGATATTTTTCATCTCGTAGAAATTACGCTGCAAAATTAGTGAAAAAACCGCAAACACAATGGGTCATTTAGGACATACGGCACGGACCCAACCACCTTCATATCTGTTTCTTGAAGGTATATGAATCTCTGAATTGGGACAGCCCCAATCCTCATAGTTCTCCAATCCCAAATCTATCTCATCATTTGTACCTGATTTGAACTTGGAGATTGTAAATACCGCACAACTGTTCTCATAACGGAAAGCGGCATCGGATGTAAGATATAGACCTCTGTCGGCCTTGTATATTCCTCCATTTGTAAACGGCAAAAAGATGGAATTTGAAGTGTATCCCGGGACCTTGCTGGTAAACAGGAATCCTTCTACGCCATTAATCGTCGTATCTGCCCATTCACAGTTCTTGAAGAGTTCAGCATACTCCTCTTTGGTGGGCATTCTCCACTCTCCGCCCCAATTTACATGAGCAGCATCATGGGCAGCATCAAGCTTATTTCTGTCCTCCCAGGAATTATACTTGCCATTAAGTTTGTAATTATCCTTGGTATAATATGTCTTCTCGGCTGTTTCACCCCATGCAAAACGCGCACCACATTCCTCCGGAGAGTCGGCGCCCACATTACAATCGGCCCACAACACACTTAAACCCAGGTCAACCATTGCATCATGGTTTAACGGCTTAACCGGATCAGGCCCAGCCTTTTTGCCTTCACCTGTGTCCAATACAGGTCTGATGGGACAACCTTCCCACTTGAAAGGTGAACCCAGGCTCACATCTGCGACCGAAGTGTTATATGTAATTGTTTTATAGCTCCCATAACTCATCTGATTCATTCCCACCCTGCCTTCTCTATCTGTTTTATAACCGACAGCCGGAAGGAATATACTGCGGCCCTCATAACCGGGCACATTGCTGGTGATGATGTAACCGCAACTGTCTTTGGTATCTATAGACTGCCAAGTACATTTGTTCTTAAGTTCCCACAGATCATCGGCATCAGGCATACGCCAGCCGCCGCCAATCCTGACCATGACCGCATCGTTTTCCGGCTCCAGTTTCTCAGTCCATACAGTCTTATAATCATCCCTCAAATACAGACCCGCCTTGGGGCTTGTATCTCCCCACGCGATATATGCTCCGGCTTTGCGTGGCGATGATGCACCCATATTGGCCGATGCCCACTTGACGTTCAATCCCAAATCGACGGGTATAAGTTCCGGCATGGTGACGTTAACCGTCATCTGTGCCTTCTGACCGTTATACTCTGCTGTGATAACGCACGTTCCCACTCCTATGGCCGTGACTTTACCGTCTTTACATACTGCCACCTGATCTGATGACGTGCCCCACTGTATGTTGCCGTTTTCTATCTGACGCCCCGACGGTCTGGAGACAGCATTTACCTTGACTATCTCACCATAGTCAAGGCCAAGATTGGCAGTGGATAGTTCAAATGATGTCAAAGTATCTGAATCATACCTTCTTACTGGACGGATATTTAATCCGATATAACGGTGATTACCGGCTAGCGATGGTTTAGTTCCTATACCTACCCTGAGTTCTTCATCCAGATAGAAGAATGACGGATTTACAGTATTACTGGTACTCACATAAGTGGCACTGCTGTCACCATCCCACGAATAGGTATCGGACTCTGATGTCCATGTCCAGAAAGCCAGATACTCCCCTGTTATTTCAGTACCGTCCATATATCCTCCGTAAGGAATGAAAATGCTGCGATCCTCATAGCCTGCTATCCTGCTGGTATACCTCAATCCAATGACACCGTTCACTGTAACCGTATCATAATCACAGTTGGCATACAACTCATTATAATCGTCAATAGTGGGCATATGCCATTCTGCACCCAACAGAACGGTTGCCGCATCGTTTGCCGGCTGCAACTTGAGCGGTTCGTAGTTCCTGCCCCGGTTTCTGCCCCGGTCTCCGCCAATCTGTCTTAACTCTTGCAGCAATTCATCATATTCTTCTAACGGTTCATCACGGGGCGGCTCGTAGTTATGGTAATTTTCCCATGAATAGAAAGCCTTAGGCTCAGTCTCTCCCCATGCATAATAATTGCCATACTCAGAGGGAGCGGCAGCACCCAGGTTACAATCGGCCCATAGCACGCTTAAACCCAGATCTACATAAGTAAAAGACAAATCACCGGAATTGGACTTATCCTGAGCTAACACAGAAACAACAGTAATTGCCGAAAGCAACAATGTGACGCAAATCTTTTTCATCTGTGAAATTGTTTTGTTTGCGACAAAAGTACAATCGGCAATAAACCAAGCAAACTGTTTAGCGTTGCAAAACTGTTGCAATGTAAAACAGGGACGGCTCTTATCTGGCCAGAACGTATTTGTGCAGAGTCTTGCGGACAGCACCGGGACCGGCGTAGAGTTCCTTGACCATGCCCTCTATACGCTCGCCAAGGCCGGCCTCATACAGGTCAACGGCAAAGATATCCTTGCGGCTGTAGAGTTTCTTAAGGCATGAGTAATCCTGATCTGCCTTGCCTACCTTCAGAGGAGCAACGATAGCCTGCATCTCTGCGAGCAGAGGATCTGGTGAAGGATCGAACGGAGTGCCGTCATCCTTGATGCCCTTGAGATAACGTGCCCAACCGGCAAGTGCCAGAGGTATGAGCACCAGATTATCCTTATCAAGACCGCGGGCTATGTACTTCTTGATGGTCTCGCCAAAGCGGATAGGAATTTTCTGGCTGGTGTCACATGCTATGCGCTGAGGTGCATCGGGCATGAAGGGATTGGGAAGACGACGCTTGATTACGGCGCCGATGAACTCGTAGGGGTTCAGGATTCCCGGATCAACAACTACCGGCATAGCCTCCATGTAACCCATCTTCTGGATGAATGAGCGGATATCCTCATCGGCCATCTCGGCACTGATAAGGGTGTAACCCAGCATGCATCCGTAGATTGCCATGGCGGTGTGCAACGGATTGAGGCAGGTGGTAACCTTCATGGTCTCAACCTTGTCAACAGTCTCACGTGTGGTGTAGAGAGCACCTCCCAGATCCAACGGAGGACGGCCGTTTGTGTAGTTGTCCTCAATTACCAGATACTGCACCTCCTCGGCGTTTACGAAGGGGGCGGTAAAGGTGTGTTTCTCGGTCTCGATATAGTCGTTATCCTCAAATCCGTCCTTGGCAAGGAGTTCCTTGACCTTCTCATGCGGACGCGGGGTAATCTTGTCAATCATTGACCACGGGAATGTGATCTTGGTCTCATCCTTGAGGTATGCCAGGAAATCGGCGGGAACCAGTTTATCAGCAACCCAACGCTCTGCGTATGCCATAACGCCGGCCTTAACCTTGTCACCGTTGTGTGAGCAGTTGTCCATGCTCTGTACGGTCAGAGGCAGTTTACCTGCGTTGTAACGCTCCAGAAGCAGGGCGCAGACCTTACCCATTGCGAACATGGGCTTCAGGCCACGCGCCAGGTCAGCCTCGTTATAGGTGTAACCCTTCTCTGTGATGGTGAATGAGATCATCTGGAGTGACTTGGCCTTGAAGATCTCTACCAGACGGTTCCAGTCGGGGAACTGGGGATCAGCCTTAAGTGACTCGGTTACGGATGCAATGACCTTCTTCTCAATGGTGCCGGTTGACTGCAGGCTTACCAGAAGTGAGAGGTTGTCATAGGGAGCGTAGGCCTTGTCTACGATCTCATAGTCAAATGTCTCGGCCATGATTACACCGCGGTCATACTTGCCGGTGTTAAGGGCATCATTGATGATTGCTGCCGGGAAGGCGCGGAATATGTTACCGCCGCCAAAATGTACCCATGTGGGCTCATCGTGTGTCTTGCGGCGAACTGCCTGAATGTCAAACTTGGGGAGCAGATAACCTTTCTTTTCCCACTCTGCGGCGTTGAAATTACCGCTTGTTATTTCTGTAAGTTTCATCTTAATCAAAGAATCCGGGTTGTTTGTATTCAATTCCAAGCTCGCGGTCAACGGTTGCCAGGATACCCTGGACCTGACCCATTGCGAACATACGGCCCAGCAGGGTGTAACCTGCGTTGTGTCCGTGGCTTGACTCATCCATGATGCCGCCGGGCTCATCGGTGAATGTCATACCGTGGTCAACACGCATGGGCAGAGCAGGGTTCTCCTTCTCGAATATGCGGCAGAGCTCGATCAGGTCGGCGCGGCCACCCAGGTGTGAAGCCTCGGTAAAGTCACCGTTGGGGAATATGTGGCATGAACGCAGATGAACGAAGTGTGTACGTGAAGCGAACTTCTTAGCCATCTCGACAACATTGTTGTATGCACCGGCTGAGAGTGAGCCTGCGCAGAATGTCAGACCGTTGTGCTTGTTGGGCACTGCATCCAGGAACCACTGGATATCCTCCTCGGTGCGGACGATGCGCGGCAGACCCAGAACCTCGATTGGGGGATCATCGGGATGTACGCACATATTCATGTTATACTCCTCGCAGGTAGGCATGATAGCCTCCAGGAAATATTTCATGTTTGCACGAAGCTGTGCCTTGTCAATACCTTTGTAAAGGTTAAGGAAATCACGGAACTTCTGGATGGGAGCCTCATCGTTCTCACTGAAGTTACCGCTTACGAATCCCTGGGTCTTGATGATGATGGTCTCAACCAGCTTGTGTTCGCCCTCCGGTGTCATGGTCTTGGCAAGTTCATCGGCCTCGGCCAGAACACTGCGGCCCTTGCCCCAACCCTCCGGGAATTGGAACTTTGCCCACTCCTCACGTGCGCCCTCGCGCTTAAGGATATAGATGTCAAAGTATGCGAACTCGGCGTAGTTGAAGTAAAGGTTGGTCGAACCGTTGGGGTTGATATGGAACAGGTCTGTGCGGGCCCAGTCCAGAACCGGCATGAAGTTGTAGCAGATGCAGTGGATGCCCTCGGCCGACAGGTTACGCAGAGATTCCTTGTAAACCTCGATCTGATGGTCACGGTCGGGACCGCCATATTTGATGGTCTCCACAACGGGAAGACTCTCTACTACACTCCAGCTCATTCCGTAACTCTCGATATACTCCCTGAGGTCACGGATTTTCTCACGTGTCCATACCTGACCCAGAGGTACGTCATGAAGGGCTGTAACGATACCTTCAACACCTATCTGTTTAAGCATGGCAAGAGTTATTTTGTCTTTCTTGCCAAACCAACGCCATGTTCTTTCCATATCTTATTTTGGTTATGTAATTTATGCAACACAAAGATAGTGCTATTTTTTCAGCCTTTTGCCACCCCAAAACTTAACTTTCCCTTATTATTTGACTATTAATAATGAAGACACAAGAAATAAAGCTGATACCAAAAAGGACTAAAGTTTACAAAACAACAAGTTAAGTTAAAGGGTTAGTTCAGCGGCAAATTATGTTTGTCGCTGATTTTCTTTATGTTAACTATGTTTTCAGAAATGGCGTTTTGTTAAGCATTATGTTAACGAAGGATAAATATTTAACTTTCCGCTTAACTTCGGACGACTTTTTGACTCTTAACTACGAAAGCCGGTTGGAAAGGCTTCGAAACAAAAACGAATAAGTAAAACAAAAAAAATAAGAATTATGAAAAAGATTTTCTTCGCTGCCGTTGCAGCAATGTTCTTCGCAGTCAATGTAAACGCTCAGAGTGTTAACGAGAATGAGGCTACCGTAGCCGACGTAGTTGCAGA
>JAFYYH010000009.1 GCA_017557635.1 Bacteroidaceae bacterium
CAGAACATCGGCGACACCGAGATGGCACGCTTCAGCGTCGCTACCGACCACGCCTTCAAGAACCGCAGCGGCGAAGCGGTCATCGAGACCACCTGGCACCAGGTCACCGCCTTCAAGAGCGACCGGATGCCGGACTTCTCCGCCCTCGTCAAGGGCGCCGGCGTCGAGGTCAAGGGCCGCCTCCGCAACAACCGCTTCACCGACTCCAACGGTGTGGAAAGGACCGTCACCGAGATCCTCGCATCTCAGGTCAGCGTCATCGGCGGGACGCTTCAGTAACCGTCGGGGAGACGGGTTCTCCTCTCCTGCTTTGCTCTTCTCTGGCACCCCCCCGGACAACCTCCGGGGCGGATCTTTTCACGATAGTACCAAAGTATCAAAGTATCGTAGTATGCATCGCTGCAGCGTCTTTCTTCTTTTGACAAGAAGCGGATTCTCCGCTCATGCGGCCCCGGGTATTGGCGTATATCCTTTCTGCAAATCTAAGCTCGCCCATCGATGCGTCAAGCCAGACCCGTGGGCAGGGGAGACTGACAATCTTCCTCCCATGCGGGAGCGTATTCTCCGTCTCCGGCTTGCCTTCATCTTTACGGGCTCCCTTTCCGAAAGCAGAAAAATATACGCATCCCCGGGGCCGGAAGGCTCGGAAAAAAGGGAAAAGAAATCAATTCGAGGTTATGGAAGATGCATTGACACTTGTCCTCGTCATCGTCCTCTGCCTGCTCCTGAAGCCGCTCATATCCGCCATTCTGCGCGGACTGGGAAGCTCGGAGCATCGTAGAGACCGGTAGGGTGCAGACGGTGCGATAGGACACGCATATCATTTAGGAGGTTGGCTACGGCATTTGGCGCGGCCGGCTATGCTATACCACAAAAAACAATTATCTTTGTAAGGCAAGAGTTCACGACGCCATGATTCTTTACGAAGAATACAACAAGGACAGATACGACGAAGATGGCTTATTCGAGAAACTGCCGGTACCAGTGCTCCTGGCAATCATCGTATTATGTAGTCTTGTTGGAATACTTATCGTCATCGGAGCGTTATATGGTATTTAGATCTTCGTTATTCCGCAGAGATATCATTTGACCTTCAAGACCTGGATGAATTAGATGACGCGGTAGCCGGCTGTTGACATATCTGCAACCGGGTTGCGACGGATTCTCCGTATCTTTGTACATGAAAGAATGAAACCATGAGCGACAAGATCCAGAAATCCTACCGGCAGTCCCGGAATATCTATGATGATGTCCTGACACGGTCCACCTGGTGGAGCCGCCTGTACATGGACATCTTCTGGGGCGGAGTGGATGACAACGAGATCGCACGGACCGTATTGTCTTATATCCCGGATGACTTCTCCGGGAAGCTGCTGGACGTTCCTGTCGGGACCGGCGTCTTCACAGTCGCGAAGTACGCACGCATGAACCGGGCAGCCATCGTCTGCCTGGACTACAGCAGCGACATGCTCGACCAGGCACGAGACCGTTTCTGGAAAGTGGGGATAGGGAACTGCCGTCTGGTCCAAGGTGATGTGGGGGCCCTTCCTTTCGGGGACGAATCCTTCGACATCATCCTTACCATGAATGGCTTTCATGTCTTCCCGGACAAGGATAAGGCCTATTCCGAAGTGAATCGGGTTCTGAAGGCTGGCGGCCGTCTGGTCGGCTGCTTTTGCATCCGGGGCGAATCCCGACGGACCGACTGGCTGATGGACCGGATCCTTTCCCGCAGAGGCTGGTTCACACCGCCTTTCGAGACCTTCGACTCCCTGAAAGCGAGACTGGAGAAGGGATACCAGCTCGAAGAGTATCACAAGGAAGGGTCTATCGTGTATTTCATGGCAACGAAAGAACCGCATTAGGATATGAGGACATTCCTGAAGATACTGACCCTGTTCATCGCCGTCGGAGCCGTCGGTGGTGCCGTGATGATGTGGATGGATCCCACCGGCGTCAGCTGGGGAGGGGAGCCGATGCTGGATCTGCTGCGGGCTAAGATGCCCTGGCCTGAGGTCCTTTTCAAGGACTTCATTCCGTCCGGATATGCACTGCTTGCGGTAAACGGCCTGCCCCAGCTGCTGGCCGCCCTGATGCTCTTCAAGAAGCATCCCTGGGCCTACCGGGTTACGCTTGCCTGCGGCATCCTCCTGATGCTGTGGATTGTCCTGGAGTGGTATGTCTGGGGGTTTGTGGCGCTGAGTAACATCTACTTCGTGCTCGGATTGATTGAGGCTGTCGCCGCCATCTATTGCATTCGGAACGGGAAATAACTCACTGAAGTTTCACATGTGAAACTTCAGTGTTTTTTGGCTCACCCGAAAAAGTATGGGGTTTCACCGCGGACGTGTTGCCATACTTGCGGCTTGAACGGGTAGCGGAATGCATGCGGTAGATCTCTTCCGTCCGTATTGTGACAACTTTGCAGCAAATTGGCCCTACAAAATGTTCTATGTGCAAAGTTGTCAGCGAAAAACGCATAAATGAGCAAAAATGAGGACAACTTTGCAACTGGAAAGGCCCACAGGAACGATTTGCTGCAAAGTTGTCAAAGAGTAGCCACATTCGGTTCCGGTTCGCAGCCAGTTCGTAAAATTTCGGCCACCGTTTCAATGGCTATGGCTGCAATATTGCCTGTAGATTCGATTATGTGCATTATAGGCAGGCAAATCAGCTGAAAACGGCTAATTGTCTGCCAATAATGCAAAGATATGCCGTTCTCAGGCCATTATTGGCAAGCACCCGGATATACGCATCCGGTAATCAATTGATATGATTTGAAGTCTGTAAGCCGGTTCAGTGGAAATCCAGTGGCTGAGGATAATATTTCAGGCGCGCTTATGTGGCTTTCGCCAAAGTGGGATGCATACATATGGTTTCTGCTTCATGTAGGGTACATCATTGCCACTGTCCCCTTCATATCAGCGGGGTCGGAGGCAGTCATCCGGGCTAGAATGCTCTGAGCCGTGCCACCCGCCTTGGCGTCACTAAGGGGCATCATTGATGAGAAGTTCTTCCTCTTCTGATTTGCTGATATCTACGCTTACCCCCACTGGTTTTCGGGTGAGCCTATTTAATCCAATAATTACCTGACTTGGCAAAGAAGACCGGCTCCGCAATGCAGAGCCGGTCTTCTTAGTTGAATGTATACAAAAGATTACAGCTTCACGCTTACCTTCTTGCCCGTGTACCTGACGGTCTTTGCCGGTTTCTCCACACCGTCCCTGATAAGGACAACACGGAACTGGCGGTTCTGTATCATGCCTTCATACTGGCCACTGCGTGCGCCTATTGTCAGGCGGCCGCTCTTGTCGTTCCAGTTGAAGTCAATGGTTGTGAATGCGCCGTTCTCGTAATTGTAGTTGTCAAATTCATCCTCATACAGGCAGAATGTACCGTTTGCACCGGCATAGACGCGTATCTCAAGATCATCCCAAGGCTTTTCCGTCGAATACTGGACATCAGGGCCGATGGGCAGTATGCTGCCGGCCTTCAGATACATGGGAACTGTCCCGAGATCAACTTCACGTTCAATCTCCTCTCCACCCTTGTACATTCTGTTGGTATCGAAGTCATACCATTCTGCACCTGCAGGCAGATAAACCTTCCAGGTCTTCTTTGCTGTGAAATCAACGTCACCAATGCCTGATCGGGCCTTGCTGACTGCCTGTTCAGGGGTATAAAGGGCGTTCAGGACTGGTGCTGCCAGTATTTCACGTCCGAACATGAATTCGGTACCCATGTCCCAGACATTCCTGTCATCCTTGAAGTCCATTATCAGGGCACGCTGGAATGTTCCGTTGTTGGCACTTACGTCATGTGCGGTCGAATAGATATAGGGAAGAAGGCTGTAACGTCTCTTCACGGCTCCAAGCAGGGCATCGAACACGGGTTCTCCGGCTTCACCGTAATAGTACAGTTCGCGCGGAACCTCAGTACCGTGGCTGCGCATCATGGGGCAGAAAATGCCGTACTGCATCCAGCGCGTGTAAAGTTCCTGATACAGCGGGTTCCTGACGGCTGACCAGTCCTGCGAACGGTCATTGTAGCTGTTTGCAAAGAAACCGCCCAGATCGCTGTTGAAATTCGGGTTGCCGGTAAGTGCGAAATTCAGACCGGCGGGCACCTGCTTGCGCAGACTTCCCCAGTTGGACTGAACGTCACCAGACCATGTGTTTGAACCGTAGCGCTGCTGTCCGGCAAAGACCGAACGGGTCAGGATCAGCACGCGCTTGTCATTGTGCACGGCACGCTGGTTGTCATATACGCCACCTACAGCAAGCAGCGGATAGGCATTGCGCACACGGCGCAGGGGGCCGGCAGCGGTGGGGAGATCAAGATCAGATTCCTTGAAATCCAAATGGTCTGGTTCAGTGGAATCCATCCACCAGCCGTCAATGTCAAGGTCATACAGACGGGTCAGATGGTTCCAGTATATGTCACGCGCCTCCTTGCTGAAAGGATCATAGGGACGTACGCCTGACGGGTAATCCCTTCTGGGAGGCCAGTCGGTAAGACCGCTCTGGGGCCATGTCTGGAAATCTATGAGCAGTCCTTTGGGCTGCATTTCGCGATACTGCTTGGTCTGGGGACCGAATGATGACCAGATGGAAATCATAAGCTTGGCGTTCATGTCATGGATACGGCCTATCCAACGCTCAGGATTGCGGAATTCGTCAGCATTGAATTCCATTGCGTTCCACAGGTAGTTGTTGCCCCAGTACTGCCAGTCCTGGATCATGCAGTCAATGGGCACTCCCAACTGACGGTATTTTGTCAGAACCTCAAGCAGTTCGGCACTTGACTTGTAGCGCTCACGGCTCTGCATGAAACCGTAACTCCAGAGAGGAAGCATGGGAACGGTGCCGGTAAGCTGGCGTATGCCAGCTATCACACCGTCTGCGTTTCCGCCGTAAATGAAATAGTAGTCACCCTGTCCTCCGTTGTCCGATACAAATGAAAAGCCCGAATCCGATGAACGGAAGGTAGTGGGTGAATAGTTGTCCCAGAAAATTCCGTAACCCTTGATGGACTGGATGATGTTGGTATAGTCATCCGTGTTGCCCTGGATCATGCGGCGGTCCGTTCCGCGCATGTCCATGCGGCCTTCCTGCAGAATGCCCAGACCGTAAATGGGTTCATCAGCATCGGTTTTGAATGACTGTGTGACACCTCCATCTTCAGGAGCGGCACCTTTCTTTGCGACAAAAACACCTTCTTCAAGCAGAGTGTTTCCTTTGCTGTCAAGGAAAGTCACAACATTGTCGGAACTGACACGAACGGTCAGTTCTGATGACTTGTAGACCTTTGTGTCACCATCCCTGGACTGTGACACTTTGACCTGCTGAGGCTCCATAATGACAGAATAATCCTGCCGTGGAGCGTCATTCCAAGTCTTGTGGATACGGACAATGTCAGGCGTATAGAACGTGACACCGGTCTCGACCTTTACCTGTGCGACTGCTGCAACTGACATCAGTGCAAAGGTGAATGCTAATTCAAGATGTTTTATATTCATAAGCATTAAACATGTAAGTTATCTCTGCGCAAATATACTATTTATTCAAGTTTCGCAAGTTCTCAAACGGCCATTTTTAGCCGATAAATTTCACAAATATGGGCAAGCTCTTCAGATTGATTGATTACAGCGTCGTAGATTTCCTCATCTGTGATGTTGAAGACGCTGGTCACGGCAATGACCATCTCCATAACTGCGCCCCAAATTCTTTCCACTATTGTCAGTTCCATTGCTCCGGAGCAGGTTTCTCTGAACAGGGCTCCTATAGTTTCATATGCATTAAACCGCTTTACGACGGACAAAAGGTTGTACTGTATAGCGGCAAGCGAAACGCATGCAATCTGGGATGCAAAATCCCTCGCCTGACACTTGCCGAGTCCCAACAGGCTCTTGCTGTCCTTGAACACGACTTCCAGAGACCATCTCTGGGCATAAATCCGGTAGGCTTCGAAGAACTCCAGCTTAAGGTCTGTGGTGATCAGTCCGTTCCATGCGCCCTGCCCGCCGCGTCTTATGAAGAAAAGGCGGACCTTGGTGTCCGCAAAGACGATATCAGCCACGGCGTAGTAGCATTTGAGCTTGCGGCTGTACCTGAACCTGCTTCCTTCCCTTAAGAAGTTTGACAAGTGCGGGGCAGTAAGGTCATTGCGTTCAAAACGGTATTTGGTGCGTCCCTTCTCGCCAACCTTAATCATACCGAGGTAGTCACAGCCGATATGCCGGCTTGTGCCGAACCTTATTATATCAGCGCAGGCAAACCAGCTGTCAGCCAGAATGTAGCGGAAACGCACACCTTTCCTTATGGCGCGCCTTATCATGTCAATGGTAAGTTTGATCTTGCTCTGACTGTATTCGTTGATACGTTCCTGGACGGCAGTGTCTTCAGGGCGTGTCTTGCTGTATCGTCCGGCAAGTTCCTTTGCCGTCATACTGAAGTTGCCTTTCTTGCCGGGCTCGCCCAACAGGGCGAAGTCAAGCACCATCTGGCTTATGCCGTCAGTGATGGCAAGCGTAAGGGACTTGAAACCAAGGATGGACTTGTGCTCAATATGCGAGAAGACACGACCCATAAGTTCGAAACGCTTCCCGGTCTTGCCGAAATCAGTATCATCGACCATCAGGCAGGTGGTGCAGTTCTTGTGGTCGCTGCGGACACGTATCCTGGTCCACAACTGAAGGGAAAGGTGGTACAGCAGCCTGCGCCAGTTGATTCTGGCATCCTGGACGAAACGGTAGAACACGTCTTTTCCACAGCCAATCATGCTGCCTAATCTTGTTTGCGGACAATTATAAGGATTGCGAATCATGAAGCAGGGGAACAGAATGAGAGATGTCAGTATCTGCAGAAGCGAGTTCTTGCTGTTAAACCGGGTTGACCGGTCAAACAGCGTGCGCTCACTCATGTTGAGGCCGGATATCATGTCCATCATACTGTTCATTGCTTTTGAGGCGTCAATATTCTTGAAGAATGCGTTTATCTCTGAGAGAAAGTTCGCACCTTTGGACTTGAGCATAGGTTTGTAACTGCTAGTTTGGTCACTTTGAAGTTACTCATTTTCTGCCAATTGCAGAAATATCCTATGCTTTTTTTGTGCCCGTTACTGTATAATTTCTAACTTGCGAAACTTAAATAACGAACTATTGTGATAACGCTTATTGTTTTTTTTCGATCACTAAATTATCAAGGCCTGATAAGCCTTTGTTTATCAGGCCGTTTGATAATTTTTTACGAAAAATGTTGCGGAATTAAGGTAGATTATTAAAATAATGTATCTTTGCAGTTTGTGCTAACAGTGCAAACTGAAACAAATCAAAACGAACAATATGGAAACGAAAGCCAACTTCCTGTCAGCCGTGGCATTGAGCCTGGCATTGATGACCGCATTGGGCTCGGATGAACTCAATGCTCAAAACAGATTGTACGACAACACATTCTCCCTGAGCGATGTGGAACTTCTGGACGGTCCCTTCCGTCATGCTATGGACCTGAACGTCAAGGTTCTGCTGGAATACGACACCGACCGCCTGCTCGCTCCTTTCCTGCACGAGGCCGGGCTGCCGAAAAAAGCCGAATATTTCCCGAACTGGGAGGGGCTGGACGGCCATATCGGCGGACATTACGTGTCTGCGCTCGCCATTCATTATGCCGCGTCAGGCAGTCAGGAGTGCTACGACAGGCTGAAATACGTGCTGGCGGAGCTGGAGCGCTGTCAGGATGCCAACGGCAACGGCTATGTGGGCGGTGTGCCGAACGGAACACAGATATGGAGCGAAGTCGGCAAAGGCAATTTCGGACCGCTTCATGGTGCGTGGGTGCCATGGTACAATGTTCACAAGATGTTCGCCGGTCTGCGTGATGCCTGGCAGTATGCAGGTATCGATGAGGCTAAGGAAATGTTCCTGAAGTTCTGTGATTGGGCCCTGGACATTACAAAAGACCTGACTGACGGGCAGATGGACCAGATGGTATCGCAGGAGTTCGGCGGCATGGACGAGGTGCTGGCAGATGCATTTGCCATCACCGGTGACAGGAAGTACATGACTGCCGCCAAGCGCTTTGCCCATCATCTCATACTGGACAGCATGGCTGAGGGCGTGGATAATCTGGACAACAAACACGCCAATACCCAGGTGCCGAAAGTCGTGGGCTATGCCAGAATCGCCGATCTGGATGACGATGACACATTCAAGGATGCCGCTGAGTTCTTCTGGGACAGAGTGGCCAATCACCGTTCTGTAGTAATAGGTGGTAACAGCCGCAGCGAGCATTTCCCGGCAGCAGCTGATTATCAGAGCTATGTGGAGCATCGCGAGGGACCCGAGTCCTGCAACACGAACAATATGCTCAAGCTCACCCAGTTCCTGTTCAAAATGGATCCTCGTGCCGAGTATGCCGATTTCTACGAGCGTGCCATGTACAACCATATCCTCTCCACCCAGCATCCGGAACATGGTGGCTACGTATATTTCACATCGATGCGCCCCGGACATTACCGCGTGTATTCACAGCCAAACAGCGGCATGTGGTGCTGCATCGGTACCGGCATGGAGAACCACGGCAAGTACGGAGAGTTCATCTATACCCACGACGGCAAGGAGAAACTGTACGTGAATCTTTTCGTGGCATCCAGGCTGAACTGGAAGGAGAACGGTGCCACATTCACCCAGGAAACCCAGTTCCCGTACGAAGAAAGCAGCAGAATCATTGTCAGCCTGAAGAAGAGCCGCAAGTTCAAGGTTCTGGTGCGCTGCCCGCAGTGGATTAACGCAGGCTTCAGCGTGAAGGTCAATGGTCAGGAATATGCTCTCGATGCAGAACTCTCATCATATGTCGAAGTGGATCGTAAGTGGAAGAACGGCGATGTCATCGAAATAAGCCTGCCCATGCGCACCATCATAGAGCCGCTTCAGAACAAGGAGGAGTATCTGGCAGTGAAGCGCGGGCCAATCGTGCTGGCCGCTCGCACATCGCAGGACAATCTGGACGGCCTGATTTCCAATGACGGTCGCTGGGCTCACATCGCATCGGGCCCCCTGACACCATTGGCAGAGACTCCGATTATGATTGGCACGAAGCAGGAGATTGAGTCCAAACTGCAGAACATGAAGCCCGTACCGGGCAAGCCTCTGCACTTCACGGTCAGCGGCCTGTTCGATGACAGCAGGTTCGGCGGATTGGAACTGGAGCCATTCTTCAACCTGCATGACAGCCGCTATGCCATCTATTTCCTGTCGCTCAGCAGGTCCGGCTACAATTCCATGCTGGAGAAGATCAAGACCGAGGAGGCTGCAATGCTCGCTCTGGACCGTCGCACTATAGATAAGGTGACACCCGCCGAGCAGCAGCCTGAGGTGGATCACCGCATGCAGCAGGAGAATTCCATGGGCGGCAATCAGGACAACAAGCCTTATCGCACGGTCCGTCGCGGCGGCTCGTTCAGCTACGAATTGGCTACCGGTTCGGAGAGCGATCTGACCCTGTGCGTAGGCTACTGGGACAGTGAGGAGAGCCGTATGCCGCGCTCCATGGAGATACTCATTGACGGTAAGGTCTTCATCACCGAATCGGAATTCCCGACAGGAAAAGACAACAGGATAGTACGCAAGGAGTATAGGATTCCGGCGGAACTTGTGGCCGGAAAGGAGTTCGTCCGTATAGGCTTCCGTGCCGCAGAGGGCGGAATGGCTGCAAGGGTTTTTGATGTACGCATATTAAAATAATCCCTCAATTCCGCAAGAAAGTTTGATAATGGCAGAATGAGCGTGTCCCAGAGGCAAGGGCATGGTCAGACGTGTTGATTTTTGCTGTCAGTTCTGATCCGGATGTGTAGGATTGGGTGTGCTGATAACTTTATCTGTCCATTTTTGGGCACTTTTTCAAGTGTATTGCACGTGCAATCGGTGGTCTTGTGCAGACCGCTACCGTTCCGGATATGTTTCGAATTCGGTTTCAGCCGCAGAGGCTGAGGTAGATTTGCCGTTTGGTGTATAGCGTTAGCACATCCATCCTTCCCGAGCGTGTCCATTTTGCCGGTACGTTAACGAACCTGCGCACGAAGCGCTTTATCCGTGTACCGCAGTCAACACCTTCAGCGCGGCCACGTAGTACGCCAAGAAAGTACAGGTGGAAGTTTTTCAGTATGGCTGTGGCAATCATGAACACGGTGTTTTCATTGAGAAAGGAGAACGGCAGATGTGCCCATCCGAAGTCATTGTTAAGGAAGTCGAAATTGCGTTCGCTCGCTCCGCGCTTGTTGAAGTCTCGATGATGGCCTTCTCGGAGTTGTCCCAGTCGTTGGTAAGGATGCACCTGTACACATAAGATGCGTTCAAGCGTGTCCTTCTGATGGAACTTGACATTGGTGTTGCCGTCCCGGTTCTCGATGCCGACGATAAGGCCTCCCACTGATGCCACTCCAGGGAAGTAGCCGAAGGCTTTCTTATACGAGTACTCGGCATCCTTCTTGCCGGCGGGTATGCACTGGTGGTCGAAGTCAAGGTCTATGCAGTCTCCTCCCGTGAGGTAGCAGCCAAGCAATGAGGCGAAGATGTCTCCGTGGCTGAAAGCGAGAAGCGTGCCGCGAGGGCCGAGGGTTCTGTCGATGACATTCCGTACGCCGGACTTGTCGAATGCCTTGAAAATTGAAAATAAACCGCCGAAAGGGTTGATATTGGCGGATTTTGTCTGTAATTTCGCCATGTCAGTGATAACACTTTTATTTGTAATGCAATCACTAAGTTAGGTGAAATTTCTGACATTGTCAAGGCCTGGTAAACCTTTGTTTATCAGACCGTTTGACAATCTTTTACGAAAAATGTTGCGGGATTAAGGATTTAGTTTTTTACGACCAAGAGAAAATATACTGGAATATCCAAGACAAAAAAGAATGACAACCTATCGAATATGAAAATAAACAGTTTATATTTGTGTTCGGGGTGCGTCGCACTTCAAAGTATAATTCACGACTCAAACTTTATTAATATGAAGAAATGTTTTTTGCTTTTCCTGTTGGGTGCGGTCTGTTTGGTAAACGGCAATGCTCAGAATGATGTAGAAAGTACTGGAATTGAAATTGTAACCAAGTTGGATAAGCCCTCAATCCCATTCAATGAGGATGATTTGTGCGGGTATCTGCTGGTCTATTTCAAGGATCAGGACCAGTCGGCCTATATGGCAATAAGCAACGACGGTTATACCTTTACAGACATTAATAATGGAAAGCCTGTGTTCTTAGGCTATGAACTGGCCGAACAGAAGGGTGTACGCGATCCCCACATAACTCGAGGGCCGGATGGCGCTTTTTATCTGGCCATGACTGATCTGCACATATTCGGTCAGCGAGCCGGTTACCGAGATACAGAATTTGAGCGTCCGGCCGAGAAATACGGATGGGGTAACAACCGCGCTCTTGTCCTTATGAAATCATACGACCTCATACATTGGACTCATTCAGATTTCCGTGTTGACAAAGCCTTTCCGGAACTTGGAGATATTGACTGCTCATGGGCACCGGAGACGGTATATGACCCGGTGGAAAAGAAAATGATGATTTACTTTACCATCAGGTACAACAACAGGGAATGCCATCTCTATTACTCATATCCCAACGATGATTTTACAAAACTGGAGACAACTCCTGTAAGAATAACTGACATAGGTGGACTTGACGGAGATATCACAAAGGTAGGAGACAAATACCATCTGTTCTATGTCTCTGGAGCCAAGGTGCTCCATTCAGTTTCAGACAGGATAAACTCAGGTTATCCTATAGAAACAGGACGCATTGATCCCGAGAAGGTTTCGACCGAGGCTCCGAATGTCTTCAAGCGGCTTGGCACCGACAAGTATGTGCTTATGTACGATGTCTATGGTGCCCGTCCAAGCAATATGGGATTCAGCGAGACAACAGATTTTGTGAACTATGAAAATCTGGGTCACTTTAACGAGGGCGTTATGAAGACTACAAATTTCACCAGTCCAAAGCACGGAGCCGTCACATACCTTACAAAGAAAGAGTTGGAGTCAATCAAACAGCATTGGAACATAGAACCACTTTCCAAATAGTATGTAGAACATTTGCAACTATTTGAAAATTAATCTATTCGCTTTAATATTTGGCACACGAAGGCTAGTTTTTCCGGCACTCGTTTGCATATTTTTTCCCGGAGAAATCAGCAAAACCTCGATAAAGATAAAAGAACTATCAGCGAACACATCAGCAATATCTTCAAATAATGAATATGAAAAAGTCTCTGCTGGCACTTATGCTGCTGCCAGCTCTCTGCATGGCGCAGAACCCAATAATACAGACATCGTTCACACCGGACCCAGCTCCTATGGTATATGGCGACAAGCTGTATCTGTTCGTAGATCACGACGAAGACGATGCTACAAACTATACCATGAAGGACTGGCAGTTGTACTGTACCGAGGATATGGTTAACTGGACATATCTGGGTACGCCGGTTACAACCGCTACCTTCCCGTGGGCAAATCAGGGGAACCGCGCTTGGGCGGCACAGTGTATTGAGCGTAACGGCAAATTCTACTGGTATGTCAGCATTACCGGTCCCGGATATGGAGAGACCGTATCGGTAGCTGTTGCCGACAGGCCAGAAGGACCATATGTAGATGCCATTGGCGGGCCTCTTTGCCATGGCCTCGGATTCATCGACCCAACCGTGTTTATCGATGACGACGGGCAGGCGTACCTGTTCTGGGGTAACAGGAACGGCTGGTACGGACGCCTGAACGAAGATATGATTTCGTTTGTAGATGGATATAAACAGATTCCAGGCATCCGCGATCCTAAGGCCTTCGGCCCTCTTGTTCCTAAGATGAACTATGGAAAAGGCGTAAAGGAGCCCGAGGCAGGATATGAGGAAGGCCCTTGGATCACCAAGAAAGGAGATCTTTACTATCTGACCTATCCGGCCGGTGGAATCCCTGAGCACATGGCATATTCTACAGCCCCTACCCCGGATGGTCCTTGGACATATCGCGGACGTATCATGGACGAGACTGACGGCAGCTATACAATTCACGGCGGCGAGGTGGAATACAAGGGACATCACTACATGTTCTACCACAACGGCGCGAATATCAACGGAACCAGCTATCACAGATCTACCTGTGTAGAGGAGTTTACCTTGAACCCTGACGGCACCATTCCGTTCATCCCTCAGACAAAGGAAGGCGTAGCCCCTATAGGGACTCTCAATCCATACGAAAGGGTAGAGGCCGAGACTATTGCCCACAGCTACGGTCTCAAGACAGACCGTCTCAGCGGTGACAGGCACTATGTTACCAGCATCCACAACGGTGATTGGATTAAAATCCGCGAGGTGGACTTCGGCCAGAATCCGGCTACACTGCTTACTGTCGAGACCCTTAATTTCAAGAATGCGGGCTCAATCAATTTCTATATCGATGATACCTACGAGCAACGTCCGGTTGCCTCTATTCAGGTTGACGGTGTGGCAAATGTCAAGACAGCCAAACTCATGACTCCGGTTACCGGAAAACATGATGTGTATATCCTCTTCCATAGCGATCAGGATGGGGAGCTCTTTGACTTCGACTGGTGGAAGTTCAACAATACGCTGAACAATCCGATTATTCAGACAAAGTACACTGCCGATCCGGCTCCTATGGTATATGATGGGAAAGTGTTCCTATACACTACCCACGATGCCGACGATGCTCTCGGTTTCAAGATGAATGACTGGCTCCTCTATACCTCCGAGGACATGGTTAACTGGACCGACCACGGTTCCGTAGCATCCCTCGCCGATTTCAAGTGGCATGACGGAGACAACGGGGCGTGGGCCCATCAGGTTGTGGAGAGAGATGGAAAGTTCTACATGTACTGCACCATCCATCAGCATGGCATCGGAGTTCTGGTGGCCGATTCTCCATATGGCCCGTTCAAGGATCCGATCGGGAAACCTCTGGTATGGCAGGTTGAATACGGTGAGGATATAGACCCGACCGTTTTCATCGACGACGACGGCCAGGCCTATATGTATTGGGGAAATCCTAATGTGTATTGGGCAAAGCTGAACAAGGATATGATTTCCATTGACGGAAAGATCACCAGACTCGACTATAAGATTCAGGATTATCAGGAGGGACCTTGGTTCTACAAGAGGGACGGCAGGTACTATCTTGCATTTGCTTCTACCTGTTGTCCGGAAGGAATAGGTTACGCTATGAGTGACACTCCTATGGGACCTTGGGAGTATCAGGGACATATTATGGACCATACCGGCAGATCGAGGGGAAATCACCCTGGAATCATTGATTACAAGGGCAAGAGCTATGTTTTCGGCTTGAATTACGATCTTTGGCATGAGGAGTCATTCGGCCGCAACGAGAGAAGGAGCGTTTCCGTTGCCGAGTTGCATTATAATGATGATGGAACCATTCAGGAAGTCCCTTATTGGCAGGATGCCGTTCTCGGGCAGGCCGGAACATTCGATCCGTTCCGCAAGGTGGAAGCCGAGACCATGGCCTGGGGATACGGTCTCAAGACAGAGACTCTTCCAGGAGGAGGAATTGCTATCAACAATGTTGACGAGAGCGAGTACATCCTCATAAAGGGAGTGGATTTCGGAAAGAAGGGAGCCCGTTCGTTCAGCGCAAGCGTACGCAGCGAGGGTCAGCCGGCATTCATTGAAATAAGGCTTGACGATCCTAAAGCGGAGGCGATAGGTACTCTCGAAGTCAAGGAGACTTCCGGCCTGTTCAAGACGCAGACATGCTCGCTCAAGGGCCCTGCGGGTGTTCACGACCTGTATCTGTATTTCAGGGGCAAGGCTCCGGAGGGGCCTGCACGGCCGGCAGGCGGAAGGATGATGGCCAGACGTGAACTTCCGAAGAATCTCCTTGCTATTGATTGGTGGAGAATTAAATAAGAGGGAGGTGTGAGGCGGTTTCGCTGAACAAGTTTCCGGCATTTTTACTGCGGCCCGTTGCTTTGAATACTCTTAAGCGGCGGGCCGCTGTTGTCTTCGTGCCCTTAACGGCTGCTTCACTTCAGGTAGGGGATGATGCGTTGTAGATTGAAAAGTCTGGACGAACTGAGGTTGTATTTGTATTCAAAGCATCGGTATTCGTCATGAGACCTTATCTTCTTGTAGCCCGTGGAGAATTCCGGCCTGAATCCCAGCGAGATAAGGTCTCCCATATCAATTGTCCTGATATCCTGGAGAATCCGCTGTAAACTGACCCCCTGAATCCGGTCCAAATTGACCCCCTATGTCCTTTCCGGATTTAGGTTGACTCAGATTGAGTCTATCCCTGATAGAAGTTGACTCTGGTTTACGTTATTACTGGTTTAGGTTGACTGCCGTCTTTTGGTTGTCTTACCAGGTCTTATTCCGTTCAGGGGTTGACTGAC
>JAFYYH010000001.1 GCA_017557635.1 Bacteroidaceae bacterium
AAACCATGGCCGCCCGTGGGCTTGTGAACGGGAGGGGCCCGTGCCTAAGAAGATGCTCTGGAAGGTAGGAGTTTACTCATGCCTTTCAGAGCGTCTTATTAGGGATGGGAGGGATAGCGCGAAGCGCGTAGTTTCAGATACTGATACCCCAAAAGTTCTCTTGGAAAAAGGGCACAAAAAGAACCGTCCCCTTTGTACCCCTCCTCTTTTTGTGTTTACTTGAGCTCAGCTTTGACCTCGGTGATCATATTCTTGTGCTGTTCGTCCTCTTCTGTCAGGGTAGAGGTGAGTTTTATGTCACCGGCTTTATCCTTGGTTGAGAATGAACCGCTGTAGAGAATGATGCTGTTGAAATAGAGTGTAGCCTCCAGACAGATCTTGTAATCACCGGCAGGAACATCCTTGCCGTCGGCATCCTTGAAATCCCATGTGTAGGTCTGGATACCGCTCTGTGAGGGTGTAGCACCAGTTACGGCATCGATCTGTTCATCGGTCATCTCCTCGGCCTTTGCGTTTTTGACCCAAGTGGGAACGCATGTGGGACGGAATGTGTAACCGCGACGGCCACCGCGACCCTTTGATGTAAATGAAGTTACGGTAAGGGTACGGACAACCTTGCCCTCTGAGTTCTCAATCCAGACAGCCCACTGGTTGGAGCCTGCTCCTGACTGTTTCTGATAGTTGAATGAAAGTTCCACTGCACTGGCTTTCTTGGAACGCTGAGCCGTTGCAGGCATGGCAATGACGGCAGAGAGAACTGCCATAAGAATGATTCTGATCTTCATATAAAAACAAATTTGGTTATCTTGCTGAGTGCGAAGATAACCAAATTGTTTTAAAACAACTACTCTCCTATCGGAGCCGATAGTGGAGACAGCGAACTCAAGTTCAAACTCGGGAACCCTCCCGTCCACTTTGATGTTTCAGTTGTGTCTTCTTGAACTTCCTGCATTTGGGAAGCGGTAGTATTTTTCCAGTCCTTCATATATAAATATTGTTTTCACGTTTTATTGTCCTTTTCAGCACTTATAGGCGATGCTTCTTGGACAAAGATATGAAAACAAATGGGAATAAGTGTTAAAATCTGAAAAAATTTTTATTCCAAACCAGAAAAAGGTGCCGGCATCCGCTTTGTATACCCCTGTGCGTGGAATGTGGCAATTATCGTTCCGTTCTGATCTTTGACCTGAACCTGGGCGGCGGGTATTTTGGGGTGGCGGCTGGTAAAATGGCCCTCAGCGGTAAGCACATCGCCCAATTTGGCCGATACGTGATAATATATTGTGGAGTTGATGGCAAACGCCATGTTCTCGCCCTGATTTACAAGTGCTGCAAATACCAGGTCAGCAAGTGTAAAGAGCGCTCCGCCCTGGCAGATGTTTCCGGCATTCATATGGTTTTCGGTAACGGTCATGGTAGCCTTTGCCGTTCCGGGCTTAACTTCAACAAGATCAATGCCTATGTACTTGGCGAACTTGTCGCCCTCATTAAGAAAGTCTTTCAGTGTCATGATGTAAGGTGTTATTCTGCTGCAAATGTATTCAAAAATATTATGGCGTCAATAAGTTCCTGCTGCGGGAAATCCATGGGAACTACACCTACAGGCTTCTTATGGTTGCCCAGATACTCCAGCAGCCGTACATTGTTGGTCTTGGCATTGCGCTTGATATTGGTACTGATACCTGAACCGGTATAACCCGACAGATGATTGATGCACCACACTCCCTCCGGGGCCGATGCAAACTCCCTTATCAAAGCGGTAACTTTATCCCATTTGGAATTCAGATAATCGCCCTTGCCCCCGTCTGTAAAGAAGTCCTGGGCCCAGAGGACGGCACTCTCTTCATGAGATGACACCATCCTTGAACGATGAGATGATCCGTTTCCAGGCCAGCCCTGCACTACGGTACCGGGATAATCCCTGCCCGCCGACGGCGAGTCCCTATGTATAAAGAGTACGCGCCCGCGCATATCGGCCACATTCATATCGGCCGTGAACGATGCCGGCATACCGGCAGGGAAGAGAGAGTTTATCTCATCCATTGTCATATCAACGCCCTCCTGTCCGCCACCCGCGCTGTTGGTCATGACTACGCAAAACTCGGTGGGATGTTGCTCAAGTTTGTTGATTATGATCCGCATGGCCTCCTCAAAATCCAGATGACAGTCGGCCGGACCATGATATATCCTTAGTCTGCCGTCCTCAAGTCTGGGCCTGATATCAAAGAAACGGATTCCGGCATCCCACTGCTCAGACAGGTCCATCGTCTGGGTACGGGCATAATGGCGCATGGGGAAACGTACACCCGATGTTCCGGAATCATGCGTTCCGGGAATGGACACACGGCAAGCCTTCATTGAATCAGACAGTCCGGCCATCCAATCTGCATTTTGGGAGAAAGAGACGCACGTCCAGAGACAGCAGCACAACAGATAGAGGAATCTTCTCATACAAACGCAAAAATAACTAATTTTGCGGCCGATTTAAACGAAACGCAAAATGGAACGACTTAAGAGAGTGGTAAAACAGGCTGTGCCCAGGGCTTTAAAGACAATCTGGTGGATATTCAAAATCACAGCCATTGTTTCTTTCATTATGTTCCTGCTCAAATATACCGGTATTCTGACATGGATAGCAGCGGCAGTAAGTCCTGTATTCCGTATATTCGGTCTGCCGGGTGACGCGTCACTGGCTTATGTGAGCGGTTATTTCATCAACGTATATTCGTGTATTGCGGTGGTATCGACCATTGACCTTACTGCACGCCAGATTACCATACTTGGAACCATGACACTGGCAGCCCACGCCATGGTGGTTGAAACTGCCGTCCAGAAGAAAACCGGAGCACCTGCCCTGTATACCGTATTGATCCGCACCCTGGGTTCAATTGCACTTGGTATGATTATGAACCTGGTTCTTCCGGGACGCCCTGTCTATGATGCCGCAACGGTAAACCTCTCAGAGATTCCGTTCTTCCAGATTCAGGGTGAGTTCTGGCCCATGTTCATGGTATGGTTCAAGGGACTTGTCAAGCTTGCCGTCTGGATGTTGGTACTCATCACTCTGCTCAACATCATTCAGCGCGCATTCTATGAGTACGGCATCATGGATAAGATATCACGTCTGTTCAGCCCGCTGCTCACGCTGTTCGGTCTGCCCAAGGAGACATCGTTCCTTTGGATAGTGGCTAATGTGATAGGTCTTTCTTACGGATCTGCCGCAATCATGGACGAGATGGAAAGGGGTGAGATATCGGACAAAAGCATCCGACTGCTCAACACACACATTGGTATATCTCACAGTAACCTTGAGGACCTGATGCTGTTTGCAGCAGTTGGCGGCATGTGGTACTGGATGCTCCTTTTCCGCTGGGGTATGGTAACCATCTTAGCCTGGTCGCTAAGACTCTACTTCAAACTTTCAGCACGATAAAAAAACTCCGATTCAAACGAACCGGAGTTTTTTATTTAGAACTCTGCGCTTCTGGGAGTGCGCGGGAACGGGATGACATCCCTAATGTTCTGCATTCCCGTTACAAAGAGGATCAGGCGCTCAAAGCCCAGACCGAATCCGGCGTGCGGGCATGAACCCCAGCGACGGGTATCAAGATACCACCACAGATGAGTCATATCCATCTGACGACGACCTATCTCACCCATCAGCTTATCATAGTCAGCCTCACGTACTGAACCGCCGATGATCTCACCGATCTGCGGGAACAGGACATCGGTACCCTGCATTGTTGATGCGGGAGCCTTTACTCCGTGATAGCCTATTGAGCCACCATCAGGCGTAGCCTCATTCTGCTTCATGTAGAATGACTTGATGGCTGTAGGATAGTCAGTCATGATAACGGGCTTGCGGAAGTGCTCCTCAACGAGGAAACGCTCATGCTCTGAAGCCAGGTCATCACCCCAGTTGCAGGGGAACTCGAACTTCTTACCGTTCTTGATGGCCTCCTGAAGGATGTTAATACCCTCGGTGTAGGTAAGACGTACAAAGCTCTCCTTGAGTACGCCGTTCAGACGCTCCAGAAGGGTCTTGTCAATCATGTTGTTGAGGAACTCCAGATCATCCTGGCAGTGGTCAAGCGCCCACTTAACGCAGTACTTAATGAAGTCCTCCTCAAGGTCCATCAGCTCCTCCTGGTCCAGGAAAGCAATCTCGGGCTCAATCATCCAGAACTCGGCCAAGTGGCGCGGAGTGTTGGAGTTCTCGGCACGGAAGGTAGGACCGAAAGTATAGATGGCTCCCAGAGCGGTTGCACCAAGTTCACCCTCCAACTGACCGCTTACGGTAAGTGAGGTCTGCTGGCCGAAGAAATCATCATCGTAGATAATCTTACCCTGATCATCCTTCTTGAGGTCATAAAGGTTCTTGGTGGTTACCTGGAACATGTTACCTGCACCCTCGCAGTCACTTGCAGTGATAAGCGGAGTATGGAAATAGAAGAATCCATGCTCATGGAAGTAGGTATGGATGGCCATTGCCATATTGTGACGGATACGCATCACGGCACCGAATGTATTGGTGCGAAGACGCATATGGGCATGCTGACGCATGTACTCGAATGTCTGTCCCTTCTTCTGCATGGGATAGTCATCACCGCACAGACCCAGCACCTCGATCTCCTTGGCCTGAACCTCAACAGCCTGACCTGAGCCGATGCTCTCGACCATGGTACCCTTCACGCTGAGGCATGCACCGGTGGTGATCTGCTTCATCAGCTCGTCGCTGAACTTCTCCAGGTCAGCCACAATCTGAACATTCTTGATTGTCGAGCCGTCATTGAGAGCAATGAAATTAACGCTCTTGCTTCCACGCTTTGTTCTTACCCAACCTTTGACGACAACCTCCTGACCGTAATCGGTACGCTTAAGAAGGTCAACAATCCTTGTTCTCTTGATATCCATTGTTTTAGATTTAATCAGTGATTAATTATTCGTAAGCACCCATGCGGAGCATGTTAACCTCCTTCTCGGTGAGGAAACGCCAGTCACCGCGACGCAGACGCTTCTTGGTAAGACCTGCAAACTGTACGCGGTCCAGCTTGGTTACGCGGTAACCCAGAGCGTCGAACATACGACGTACCACGCGGTTGCGGCCTGAGTGGATCTCAATGCCTACCTGGGTCTTGTCGTCGTTAACGTAGCTTACCTCATCGGCACGTACGATATCGCCCTCATCCTCGCCGATGTTGACACCGTCCAGAAGCTTCTGCAGATCCTCGGCGCTGACGGCGCGGTCCAGACGTGCATGATAGATCTTCTTCTTGAGGAATCTGGGGTGTGTCAGGCGGCTGGCCATCTCACCGTCATTGGTAAGAAGCAGAACACCTGTTGTATTGCGGTCAAGACGGCCTACGGGATATACACGCTCCTTGCAGGCACCCTTGATATAATCCATAACGGTCTTGCGCTCCTGAGGATCATCAACTGTGGTAACGCAATCCTTGGGCTTGTTGAGCAGGATGTAGATCTTGCGCTCGATGCTTACCAGCTGATCGTGGAACAGTACGTTGTCACCGCGATGTACCTTGGTACCGAGTTCGGTTACGGTCTGGCCGTTAACCTTAACTACACCGGCCTGGATGAATTCATCGGCCTCACGACGTGAGCATACACCGGCGTTGGCCAGGTACTTGTTCAAACGTATCTCCTCCTCGGGATCGTGAATTACATCCTGATACTCTATGCGCTTGCGGTTGTCCTGACGCTTCTGCATGGGTTTGCGGAAGCCGCCCTGCTGGCCGTAGCCACCCTGACGCTGGAATCCACCGCCCTGACGCTGACCGTAACCACCCTGGCGCTGACCGTAACCGCCCTGACGCTGGCCGTAGCCACCCTGGCGCTGATAGCCGCCCTGACGCTGGTAACCGCCACCGTCATTTACTTCACCGTTCTGACCCTGAACACGCTCTCTGTAGAAACGGGGCTGACCCTCCTCGCCATTGTTGAACTGGCGGTTCTGTCCATAGCGCTGCTGTCCGTAGCCCTGACGGTTATTATTGTATCCACGGTTCTGATAACCGCCCTGGCGGTTCTGACCGTAACCTTGCTGATCTCCGTAATTCTGTCCGTACTGACGGCGGGGGCGATCCTGATTGTAGCCCTGCTCACCATCCTGACGCTGCGGACGTTCTACTCTTGAATACTGGGGACGATTGTTGTACTCTACCCTTACAAAACGGGGGCGACCTTCGCGACGGTTAGCATTCTGGTTGTTGTCATCGGAATTTCCGTTAAACCTGTTGAAGCTGTTCTCCTGTTCTTCCTGATTCCCGCTCTCGTCGTAGAATCTGTTTCCATTCTCTGTTTCCATCATAATTGTAACTGTTTAAAGGGGAAGCCATCACGGCTTCGTCAATGATTTAGATTTTTTGTTTTACTATCACACGCCGAAATAGTTGCCAGGCGTTATGGCTTTAAGTTCTTTTTTAATATTATCGCTGACGTTCAGTCCGTCTATAAATTCGCTGATTGACTCACGTGTTACCTGACTGTTGGTACGTGTCAGTGCCTTGAGTGCCTCATAAGGATGGGGATAGCCCTCGCGGCGAAGTATGGTCTGGATAGCCTCGGCTACAACGCTCCAGCATCCGTCCAGATCGGCGGCAATCTTCTGCTCGTTGATGAGCAGTTTGCCAAGACCCTTGAGTGAACTTGCCACGGCAATCATCTGATGTCCGAACGGAACACCTACGTTACGGATGACCGTAGAATCTGTCAGGTCACGCTGCAGACGTGATACGGGCAGTTTGCGCGACAGGTGCTCCAGGATGGCGTTTGCCATACCCAGGTTACCCTCGGCATTCTCAAAGTCTATAGGATTGACCTTGTGAGGCATTGCGCTTGAGCCTACCTCACCGGCCTTGATCTGCTGCTTGAAATACTCCATTGATATGTACTGCCAGAAGTCGCGGTTCATATCAATCTGGATGGTGTTCAGACGCTTCATTGCATCGAACAGGGCGGCCAGGTTGTCGTAGTTGGATATCTGTGTGGTGTACTCCTCACGCTTGAGTCCCAGCTTATCGGTCAGGAACTTGGCGCCGAATGCCTTCCAGTCGATATCGGGATAAGCCACATGGTGAGCGTTGAAGTTACCGGTAGCACCGCCGAACTTGGCTGACATGGGAACGGCCTTGAGCTGTGAGAGCTGCTCGCGCATACGGTATGCGAACACCTCGATCTCCTTGCCCAGACGTGTGGGTGAAGCGGGCTGTCCGTGGGTACGTGCCAGCATGGGAACATCCTTCCAACGCTGTGCGTACTCCTCAAGTTTGTCAATAAGTGACTGGATTGCGGGATAATAAACGTTCTCAAGAGCCTCCTTGATCATCAGGGGCACTGAGGTGTTGTTGATATCCTGTGATGTAAGTCCGAAGTGTATGAACTCCTTGTAGGGAATAAGTTCCTCTACGAGGTCGAATTTCTCTTTTATGAAATACTCAACCGCTTTTACGTCGTGGTTGGTAACCTTCTCTATGTCCTTTATATGAGCTGCATCCTCCTCGCTGAAGTTCTGCCATATCTGACGAAGGCCGTCAAGTGATGCGCGTGAAACTCCTGCCAGCTGGGGAAGTTGGAATTCACAAAGTGCTGTAAAGTATTCGATCTCAACTCGTACTCTATACTTTATCAGTGCAAACTCTGAAAAATAGGACGCGAGTTCCTGTGTTTTGCCGTGGTAACGTCCATCTATGGGGGACACGGCGGTTAGTACGTCTAAATTCACTTTAAAAACAATCTTCTAAGTTATCCTCTTTCAATAAATTTTGGGTATCACTCAATCTGCTTCTCAGCAGCGCTGCAAAATTAATAAGAAATTCATAATTTTGCACCTCATAAAATATTAAAATATGTCACAGACTGTAAGTAAGAAAATCAGTGAGAGCAAGGGCGCAAGATGGGCCGCCCTGATTATAGTTTCGTTCACCATGATGTGGGGTTATTTCCTGACCGATGCCCTTTCACCCCTGATGACCATGCTCGAGGAGCAGATGGGCTGGACAAGCCTTGAGTTCGGACAGTTCAACTGGGCCTACTGCTGGTTCAACGTATTCCTTTTCATGCTCATATTCGGAGGTATCATACTGGACAAGATGGGTGTCAGGTTCACCGGAATCATTACCTGTATCCTGATGTTTGCAGGTGCCCTTATCAAATACTATGCAGTCAATTACATATCACCGGGTGCCGAGGCCGGAACCGTATTCGGAATGCGCACTCAGGTGTTCGTAGCATGCCTTGGTTACGCCATATTCGCCGTAGGTACCGAGAACTGCGGTATCACCGTTTCAAAGGTAATCACCAAGTGGTTTGCCGGTAAGGAACTTGCACTGGCCATGGGTGTCCAGGTAGCAGTTGCCCGTCTGGGTACAGCCGCCGCCCTGGTGTTCAGCCCCATGATCGTAAAGCACTTCTCCCTGTCAGCACCTCTGCTCTTCTCAGCCGTTCTGCTGTGCATCGGCCTTCTGGCTTATCTGGTATTCTGCGGCATGGACAAGAAGTTCGACGCCGAGGTTGCACTCGAGAACGGTGAGTCCGATGACATCTTCAAGGTTAAGGACCTCAAGCTTATCATCACCAACCGCGGTTTCTGGCTCATCGCACTGCTCTGCCTCATGTTCTACTCGGCCGTATTCCCCTTCATGAAATACGCCGCCTCACTTATGGAGAACAAGTACGGCGTAAGCACCACCCTGGCCGGTATCATACCGAGTCTGATTCCTTTCGGCAACCTTATCATGACTCCGCTCTTTGGAGGCATCTATGACAAGAAGGGCAAGGGTGCAACCATCATGATCATAGGTTCTCTGCTGCTCATCCTGGTACACGTGCTGTTCGCACTGCCGCTGCTCAACTACTGGTGGTTCGCCGCATTCATCATGATCATACTTGGTGTGGCATTCTCACTCGTACCTTCAGCCATGTGGCCCAGCGTTCCCAAGATCATCCCGCAGAAACTGGTAGGTTCAGCATACGCACTTATATTCTGGGTTCAGAACATCGGACTAGGATTCGTACCCCTGCTCATCGGCGGTATCCTTGACAAGTACTGCAAGGCCGGCACACGTATTGTAAACGGCACCGAGGTTACACAGTACAACTACACCCTTCCGATGGTGATATTCGCCCTGTTCGGCATTGTCGCCCTGCTGCTTGCCCTGCGCCTCAAGGCTGTTGATAAGAAGGAGGGTTACGGACTGGAGGAGCCCAACATCAAACAGTAATCCCTGATGGAGAGAAGGGAGAGACGCAAAGAGCGTTTTGAGAGCCATTTCGGAATGATAATGGCCATGGCCGGTTCGGCCGTGGGTCTGGGTAACCTGTGGAGATTCCCCTTCCTGGCCGCCCAGAACGGTGGCGGCGCATTCATATTTGTCTACCTGATCCTTCTCCTTACCATCTGTCTGCCGGTGCTTATGACCGAGATCACACTTGGCCGTAAATGCCGCAGCAACGTAACCCGCGTCTATGACAATCTGGGTGCTCCGCGCTGGCGCTGGGCGGGATTCATAACCCTGCTCACCCCCATCGTGATCATGGCATTTTACACTGTAGTGGGCGGCTGGTCAGTGAAATACCTGGTTCAGGCCTGCACGTTCAGTTTCACTGATCCGGGGGCCGATTATTCCGGCACGTTCGGCGGATTCATAAGTTCCACATATGAGCCTTTGGTTTATACCGGAATATTCCTGGTAGTAACGGCCATAGCCAACTTCGGCGGCGTAAAGAACGGAATAGAGCGTTTCTCAAAACCTATGATGACCGTTCTGTCTGTCACTATCATTCTGGTGGCCATCCGATCACTTACACTTCCGGGTGCATCCGAGGGTACCAAATACCTGCTCATACCGGATTTCAGCAAGATTGACGGCAAGGTTCTCATTACTGCGCTTGGCCAGGCATTCATGTCGCTCAGCATCGGCATTGGAATACTGCTCACCTACGGATCTTATGTAAAGACCAAGGAGGACATAGCCATGACTGCCGTATCGACCGGACTGATTGACACCCTGTTCGCCATAATAGCCGGACTGGCCATCATCCCCGCCGTATATGCCATTGCTTATATGAACGGTACCACACCGGCCATCAATGCCGGCCCAGGACTGGTCTTCATCACCCTTCCCGGTGTCTTTGCATCCATGCCGGGCGGCAATATCATTGCCATCCTGTTCTTCCTCTCATTGCTGTTGGCCGCGGTGACATCGGCCATATCAATGCTTGAGGTTATTGTGGCATATTTCATTGAAGAGTGGCATCTTTCCCGCAACAGGGCTGTATCAGTCAGCATGATAATAATAATCCTGCTGGGCTGCATCTGCTCGCTGTCACAGGGCACACTGGCAGGAATAACTCTGGCCGGTATGAACATCTTTGATTTCTTTGATGTCATATCATCGGATGTGCTTATTACCGTGGGCAGCCTGATAATGGTACTGTTTGCAGGCTGGCGCATCAAGAAGGCCGATTTCATGGACGAGCTGACAGGACACGGAGCATCAAAGACACCCGCATGGATGTTCCGTTACGTTTATTTCATGGTCCGCTGGGTCGCTCCCATAATCATCATTGTGATCATGCTGAGCAACATTCTGCTCTAATCAAGTTAAAATGTGTTAATGATATTGCAGTTAAAAAATAGCTCTATATCTTTGTAGTGTATTAGCGTATTAATACACCAACAAACAACCGATTTCAATAACTATTGCATTATGAAAAAAGTAATCTTTTCACTTGCCATCATCATGGCTTTCCAGTTTGCAAATGCACAGGACGCCGACCGTCGTGCACGTTTGGAAAAACACCTGTACTTTCTTGCATCAGACTCACTTCACGGACGTGATGCAGGTTCTGAGGACGGAGTGAAGGCCCGCGCCTACATCCTTGAAGAGTGGAACCAGATGGGACTTGAGCCCTTCCTTGCCGAAGGATTCGAGATGCCGTTCACCAAAAACGGACTCAACATGGCCAACCTTGTAGGTATCATTCCCGGAAATGACCCCGAACTCAAGAACGAGTACATCCTTTTGGGCGCCCACTTTGACCACATAGGTTACAAGAACGGCGAGATATGTAACGGAGCCGATGACAACGCATCGGGATCAACCGCACTGATTGAGATAGCACGTATGCTCAAGGAGAAACAGAGCCAGCTTAAGCGCAGTGTCATCATTGCCGCATTTGACGGTGAGGAGAAGGGGCTCTGGGGTTCTCAGGAACTTGCAGACAGAATGTACGCTGACGGCACCATCGGTAATGTAAAGTGCATGATGAGCATTGACATGGTAGGCTGGTACGCCAAGAACGGCAAGCTTGAACTGCTTGGAGCAGGCACCATGAAGGACGGAAAGAAGATCCTTAAGGAGAATGCCGGAGGACTCAAACTCAATATCGAGCCCTTTGAGACCGCAGTCCTGACCGCAACTGATACCCGTAGCTTTGCCAAGAAGTATGAAGTTCCCACCCTGCACGTCTACACCGGACTCAAGTCACCGTACCATAAGCCGGCCGATGATGCCGACCTGATTGACTATGAGGGTCTGGACAGCATCACCTGCTTCATCACAAGGGTAACTACACAAATGGCAACAGACCCGGCTTTCGGTCCTACAGGAAAGATCGCTCAGATCCACACCGGCCGTCTTAAACCCTTTGAAGTGGCTGTAAGCGGCGGTTTTACAGGTTCAAGCATATCATTTCCCGACGCAAAACTCACATCAACCGGAAAATTCAGTTGGTCGGCAGGGCTTACTGCACAGTACAATGCCAAGAAACTGTGGGGCTTCCGCTTAGGTGCTTTCTATGAGACAACCAACAGTTTCTTCCCCGACCAGACCAATCTGTTCGGTTCATCGCTCAAATACAATCAGTCAGCCGTTGAGATTCCCGCCACTCTGATCATGCAGAACAATGACCCGACACTTAGAGTATATCTGGGTCTTGGTGCCAATGCACGCTACGTATTGAACTCATCAATCCAGAACCTTAACTACAAGACCACTGACCTCCAGTGGGGTATGCACGTCCTGTTCGGCATGAAGATAGGTCATGTATTCTTTGAAGACTATCTGTTCAGCAACTTCAGCGACCTGTTCGATACACCCGCAGGCGAGCCCAAATCCAGACTCAGCGTATCAACCTTCAAGATCGGCTGGGTATTCTGACCGATATCATAAAACAGTCAGCCCCATCCGCAGTCAATGCAGGTGGGGCTGATTATTTATCAGATTCTTGGATTAGCCCTGTGTGGCAGCCTCCAGTTTCTTACGGAGAACAAACATGATAAGACCTGCAATTACGCAGAGAGCTATCAGGATTGCCCAGTTGGCCATAAGAGGAATCTTGTTCCAGAGCTCTGAAGGAATACTGCTCAGGTAGTTACCTATAGCGGTAGCGGCAAACCATCCGCCCATCATCAGACCCTTGTACTTGGGAGGAGCAACCTTACTTACAAAGCTGATACCCATGGGGCTCAGAAGCAGCTCGGCAACAGTCAGAGTGAAGTAAGTTCCGATGAGCCAGTTGGGGCTCAGGATGCTCTGTGCTGAATCGCCCAGATCCTTGGGTGATATAAGGTCTGTAGAAGCAGCTGTGATAACGGCAAAGCCCACACCTGCCAGAAGCATACCCAAACCTATCTTAACGGGAGCTGAAGGTTCCTTACCCTTCTTTCCCAGGGCGCCGAACACAGCTACTGATACCGGAGTAAGAGCAACTACGAAGAACGGGTTGAACTGCTGGAAATCAGAAGTGGTTGCATTGAAAGACTGCGGCATCTGCAGATAGAAAGCGATAGCGCCTGCCCACAATGCAAGTGTGGCAACGGTAGCTATGATGCGGCCCTTCTTTGTATCACTCTGGAACATGGCAAACAGAGTGTAGATTGATACTGCAATCAGTGCCAGTGACCATATGTTGAACCAGATGCGGTTGATACCGGTAATACCGTTCAGTTTGGTGTACTTATCGGCAAAGAATGTCAGAGCCGAACCGTTCTGATGGAATGCCATCCAGAAGAATATTACAACTGCGAACACAAGCAGAAGAGCCACGATGCGGTCCTTGGTCTGCTTGGGAGTGAGTTCCTGAACCTGAACGTTCTGGGCCGCAGCCTGCTTGGTGTTGACATCGGCATGCTTGAACCAGGGACGGCAGAAGAAATAGATAAGCAGAGAGAGTACCAGTGAAGCGCATGCTACAAAGAAGCACAGACGGTAGCCCTCGGCCAGAGTCTGCAGGTATGCTCCAGACTGAGCACCGAACTCTACGGTTGCATTGTCAATGGGTACAAAGTGATAACCTGCGTTCTCAATATGCGGATTGTAGAGAGCCTTTGCCATAGCCGGTGCGAACATAGCACCAATGTTGATGGCCATATAGAAGAGGCTGAATGCGGAGTCTCGCTTATCGGCATACTTTGGATCGTCATAGAGGTTACCCACAAGTACCTGCAGGTTACCCTTGAAGAGACCCGTTCCGGCAGCAATCAGCAGCAGACCGGCAAACAGGGTCCACATATCGACTGCCTGAGTTGCCATAGGTACGGCAAGTGCCAGATAACCGGCTATCATTACGAAAGCACCTATGGTGACGCACTTTCCGTAACCGATCTTATCGGCTATTATACCACCTACCAGCGGCATGAAATAAACTCCTGCAAGAAAGATTGCATAAACTCGTCCGGCAGTATCTACATCCCAACCGAACTTGGCTCTCATGTAGAGAGTAAAGATGGCAAGCATGGTGTAGTAACCGAACCTTTCGCCTGTGTTGGCCAGTGCCAGAGCAAACAGGCCTTTTGGTTGTCCCTTAAACATATTGCTGTTTTTTATGTTGTTAATTATCAGTTACTTTCTCGTCTGGCTTGCATCACGAGGGCCGTTCAGGGGCCGCAATCGTTGATAATGCTCTCTTTTATGGCTGGCTGAACGCTCGGCTATGGTCTCTATTATAAAGAACAATAGGGAGACGGCGGCCAGGTATAGTGGAGTTAAAACCAATGCTATTATAAGGTCGTGGCCCATGTAGCCGTAATGATGGTTGTGGGCGTAGTTTTTGCAACCGAGATACACTACTGATAGTACCGATATCAGCACAAAGCTATATAGATAAGCGCGCGACAATGTGGCTGGTTTGTTGGTGGCACCCAGCAGGACAAGCAGTATTACAGGTGCGCATACGGCACTGACTATATATAATGTAGAAGGCTCTTTGATTCCGTCATGTTCTATGCCGGCTATGGGAATGATGGGCAGCAAGGGCCCGACTATGACAAGCAGCCAAAGCGGATACGCCAGACAGCCCGGGCGCTCAGGTTTGGACAACCATCTAAGCAGCTCACTACCCTTTTCCATTATTTCCTTTTTATAATATCAATGAGTTCCGCTATCTGACGATCCTTCTCCTTTAGCATGTCAAAGCACTGACGACAATCACCATTGCCTGATACCTGATACTTCTGAATGTTATCGCCTTCATCATTGACTTGCAGGATATGGGTTCCCATTTCATATTGACGCACCATGGAACCACGACCAAGCAAAAGCCAATCGGCTGAGAGCTGTGGAAACTGTTCAAGTATTGCACAAACCGTCTCTACATCTATGCCACGCGTGCCGTTCAGCTTGTTTGCAAGTGTTCCTTCATTAACATTGAGCATGCTTGCAAGTGTGCGGACGGTGTATCTGTTATCTTTCAAAAACTGCTTTATACGGTTGCAGACAGCCGATTCCATTACTTTTTGATACTTGTTTTATAGGTGTTCCATTTTTTAGATTTAGTCAAAATAAACATCCTTTTGATAAATTTATATTTCGTTTTGAAATACTTATTCTTCAAAAAGAATTATATTTGCCGCAGACTAACCTAAGTTCAATATCCGTTCAAAGTTTGAACTATGAATACTGACCTGCAAAGATATACAAAGGACGACATAGACACAAGAAGTTTGCCCGAAATATGGAAAACTCTTGAAGAGCCTGTGCGTATTGATTTACGCGATGATTTGATCAGCCGGCTCAACATAGCAGCCAACACTTTCTATTACTGGGTTAATGGTTCACACAAGCCTCAACACATGGAGGTTAGACGCACAATTGTGAAATCCATTGAGAAGATTACAGGCTTACACACCCACGCTTACACTTTGTTTCCATAAATACTAACGATTATGAAACTGACCCATTTCGGAAAGAGAGTTTTTGCCCTCATTATACTTGCACTCATAGTTATAGCGCTGATTGTTGGCGCTGTGGCAATCTTTAAAGACTCATGGCATTTGAGCATGGACTCCAATAAGGCTTACAACGTGATATATATGGCGGTGTTGTTGCCTGTTGGTATTGGTGTTGCTTTGAAGCTTAAGGACCGTATGTGATTATTTTCTCCTGCAGTCATGAGTTACGTGTATAGGATATCGTTCCCCGATGAGCAAGAGCAGATTGCTTATGCGCTATCATTCCTGGGCGTTAGGGAGATTAGGGATATAGCAGAAAAAAATGGTCATCGCATAATTTGGCGCAAGCTAAGGCTTTGTCAAGTACCTGCGAGTGAACTTGATATTGTAAAAGCTTTAGTACGCTGAATATGGATAAGGTCGAGGTTTGTGAGGAGTGCCTGGTATGTGTAAACGCCTCACATTGCATTAACGGTGTGTACTGCCATAAGCTGAAATGCTATGTGCAGTATAAGACTACACCGCCTTGTGAAGAATAACATTTCTAACAACAAGCAATATGATGAAATCAGTTAAAGAGACTATTGGCAAGAGGGTTATAGTACGCTGTAACCGTGCTGGAGTGTTCTATGGAACATTGAGTGAGAAAGACGGTCAGGAGGTGACACTTAATGACTGCCGCAGATTATGGTATTGGAACGGTGCGGCCAGCTTACACCAGCTTGCTGCCGAGGGTGTGACAGAACCTAAAAACTGCAAGTTTACAATGCGAGTGGAGTCTATTGTGCTACTGGATGCTATTGAGATCATTCCATGCACAGACAAGGCTATTAAGTGTATTGAGGCTGTTGAGGAATGGAAGCGTTAGAATCTGAAATAAAGAGGTTTTTAGAGCCTGGCGATGGCTCTGGCTCTGGCGATGGCTCTGGCTCTGGCGATGGCTATGGCTCT
>JAFYYH010000002.1 GCA_017557635.1 Bacteroidaceae bacterium
AAACCATGGCCGCCCGTGGGCTTGTGAACGGGAGGGGCCCGTGCCTAAGAAGATGCTCTGGAAGGTAGGAGTTTACTCATGCCTTTCAGAGCGTCTTATTAGGGATGGGAGGGATAGCGCGAAGCGCGTAGTTTCAGATACCTATACCCCAAATTCTCACTGAAGAACCGCAGTGACGTGCACAAGCGAGCCTTCTGCGGCGAGGGGGATTAGATTTCCGAAAATTTCCTTACCGTCTACAGTAATTGATTTGATTCCGTGGGTGGCACCGTTGGGATTCTTTACTTCAATCTCGTAGGTTGCTCCGCGGAACTTTCTGGTAACCTTGTATTCCTTCATGTCGGGACTGATGCAAGGATCTATAACCAGGCCATTGTAAGTCGGCTTGATTCCCAGGATGAACTGGGTGATAGTGTACCAGTTCCAGGCTGCTGTACCGGTAAGCCAGGAGTTCTTGCCCTCGCCGGGACGGAAAGCATCCTTTCCTGCTACCATCTGGGAGTAGACGTAGGGTTCAACCTTGTGCAGGGTCTGATCCTTTATGTAGGCGGGGCAGATTTTGCGCCAGTATTCCATGGCGGCTTTTCCGTTTCCTCTAACTGTCTCACCAATTATTACCCACGGATTGTTGTGGCAGAATATACCTGCATTCTCCTTGTAGCCAGCGGGATAACTTGATATCTCGCCGTACTCAATGTAGTAACGTGTGAATGCGGGGTTGTTCAGCACAATACCGTGCTCTGAGTCAAGACGCTCCTTGACGGAGTCAAGGGCCTTGTCGCAGAGTCCTTCCTTAAGGCCGATGCCCGCCATGGTGCACCAGCCGTTGGACTCGATGAAGATCTGGCCCTCCTCATTCTCCTTGGAACCCACCTTGCGGCCAAAGTAGTCATATGCACGCAGGAACCACTCACCGTCCCAACCGTATTTCTCGACAGAAACCACCATTTCATCGATGTATTTCTGTGCACGGTCAGCCTCGTCATTACGGCCCAGGTGACGGCAAAGTTCCACATAGTCACGACCGCTGAACACAAACAGACCGGCAATCATAAGGCTCTCCGCCTTGCTGCCCTCAGTCTTGTTCTCGGTTGTCTGGAAACTCTCGTCGGGATCATTGCTGAAGCAGTTCAGGTTCATGCAGTCGTTCCAGTCGGCACGACCTATAAGAGGCAGTCCGTGAGGACCAAGGTTGTTGATCACATGATCGAACGATATGGTCAGGTGCTCAAACAGGCTCTTCTCACTGCCCGGTACGTTATCAAACGGAACCGGCTCGTCCAGTATGCTGAAATCACCCGTTTCACGCAGGTAACCGCAAACACCGAATATGAGCCACATGGGATCATCGTTGAATCCGCCGCCGATGCCGTCATTGCCGCGCTTGGTCAGGGGCTGGTACTGATGGTAACAGCCGCCGTCGGCAAACTGGGTCGATGCAATATCGATTATGCGCTCACGGGCACGCTCCGGAATCTGATGAACAAAACCAATCAGGTCCTGGTTGGAGTCACGGAATCCCATTCCACGGCCGATGCCGCTCTCAAAGAACGACGCACTGCGTGAGAAACAGAAGGTGATCATACACTGGTACTGGTTCCAGATATTGACCGTGCGGTCCAGGCGCTCATCGGCACTCTTGACAGAGAATATCTCAAGCAGGTTGTCCCAATACTGGCAAAGTCGCTTGAACTCGGCGTCAACCTTTGCCGCGGTGTCCAGACGTGACAGGGTCTCGCGGGCCATGCGCTTGTTGATGACACCCTTGCTCTCCCACTTGTCATCCTGAGCGTTCTCAACGTAACCGAGCACGAACACAAGGTCACGGCTCTCGCCGGGCCTAAGTTCAATCTCAAGGTAGTGAGATGCTATGGGTGACCATCCGTGGGCAACGCTGTTACGGGGTTTGCCCTCAAGCACAGCCTGAGGAGCATCGAACCCGTTGTACAGACCCAGGAATGATTCGCGGTCGGAGTCAAAACCTTGTACAGGAACATTGACCGAGTAGTATGCGTAGTGGTTGCGGCGCTCCTTGTATTCAGTCTTGTGATAGATGACCGAACCGTCAATCTCAACCTCACCGGTAGAGAAGTTGCGCTGGAAATTCTCCATGTCGGTCGATGCGTTCCAAAGGCACCACTCCTGGAAGCTGAACAATTTGAGCTTCTTTACCTTATCGGTGGTATTTGTCAGCGTCAGTTTCTGAACCTCGGCCCATGTCTTGAGCGGCACAAAGAAGAGCACCTTTGCGGTTACGCCGTCCTTGCGGCCCTCGATTGAGGTATAGTTCATACCGTGACGGCACTCGTAGAAATCAAGCGGAGTCTTGCAGGGTTTCCAGCCCGGATTCCAGACTGTGTGACCGTCCTTGATATAGAAGTAACGTCCGCCCGCGTCCATCGGCACACCGTTATAACGGTAGCGTGTGATTCGGCGGAACTTGGCATCCTTACAGAAACTGTAACCGCCTGCGGTATTCGATATAAGTCCGAAGAAATCCTCGGTGCCCAGATAGTTTATCCAAGGCCACGGGGTGCAGGGATCGGTAATGACATACTCCCTGGCGGCATCATCGTAATGTCCGTATTCCTTAGCCATAGGGATCACTTCTTGATGGGGAACTTAAATGCCAGGAGTCCCATTATCACGGCAATGACTGCCGGAATCAGAGAGAACAGCGACCATACCATGGTACGAACCGACTCGGTGACCGATGCCGGATCGATTGACATATTGCCGAATTCATCGGGAATCATGCGTGCACCTGCCAGGCCCAGCAGCAGGGCAATCAGAGAACCTGATATCGCACCACCCAGTTTCTGAGCCATTGTGCCCGATGAGAATATAAGTCCGGTCGATGATGTTCCGAACTTCTCGGTAGCGAAGTCAGCCACATCGGCATACATGGACCACAGCAGCGGTGAATAGAGACCTACGCCAACTGAGGTGAGGATAACCACTGCAACCATCAGCCAGATGTACTTGGGACTCATGGGGATGAAGAAGAACAGAACTGAGAATACCACGCAGATGACGGCAGCCCAGACGAATGCCATGCGCTTGGAGCCCACCCACTTTGCAAACTTGGGTGACACACCTCCGAATATCATGCAGGTAACCTCACCGAATGCCATCAGCACGGTGTAGTTGATTATGAGTGAACCTACGGTTACGTCACCACCCAGACAGTATGAGATAAGATAACCTGCCACTGCATAACGGAATCCGTTGAAGAAGTTGGTGCAGAGACCAATCAGTGTCAGGTATATCCAGGGTTTGTTCTTGAACAGGTCAACGAACTGACTCAGGGAGTACTTCTCGGCCCTTACGGGTTTGAGGCGCTCCTTTGTCATCAGACCGCAGGCCAGTGTCATGGCTGCGGCTATGATGCCGAATATGGCGCCAAGCACTGCATACTGGTGTGCATCGGTTCCGCCAACCATCTTCTGCAGGTAAGGGAATGAGAGCAGAGTGATGAAACCCATTGCGTACGCACCTACCATACGGTATGATGAGAACTGGTTCTTCTCATTGTCATCATCGGTCATGACGCCCAGCAGAGAGCCGTAAGGCACGTTGACTGCGGTATAGACAGCCATCATGAGCAGATAGAGGACATATGCATAGACACGCTTGCCTTCGGGACCGAAGTCAGGTGTATAGAGCAGCAGGGCGAATATCAGTCCGAAAGGTATGGCGCCGAATATAAGCCACGGGCGGTATGTACCCCACTTGGACTGTGTGCGGTCGGCCAGACTGCCCATAATGGGGTCGGTGACCACGTCAAACAGACGTGCAATAAGCATCAGTGCAGCAGCATCGGCAAAGGTCAATCCGAAAACATTGGTGAAAAACAAGGGGAAGGCAATGGACATGATTTTCCATGTTATGCCACCTGCAGCAGCATCGCCAAGGGCGTATGCTATCTTCTCTCTGACTGTAGGTTTGTTGTAACTCATAATTGAAGCAATAAGGTTAGGTCTATCTTGAAAGTTTGTCTATCTCGTACAGTTCATCGGCTGTGAACCCTGTGTTGTTGACGGCTTTGATGTCGGTCAGGATCTGCTCCGGGGAACTTGCCCCCACCAGGACCGATGTCACCGTAGAATCCTTGAGCAGCCATGCCAGCGCCATCTCGGAGAGAGTCTGCGAGCGGGAGGCGGCGATATCGTTCAGACGCTGGAGTCTGGATACCAGATCCATGGTCAGCACCTCTTTTTTGAGAAAATGGTTGCGGGCCATTCTGGAATCGGCCGGGATGCCCCTCAGGTAACGATCCGACAGAAGTCCCTGATTCAGCGGTGAAAAGGCGGTAAAACCGACTCCGGCCTCATAGCACTTGTCAAGTATTCCGTTCTCCTCCACCCTGCGGTCCATCATATTGTAACGGCCCTGGTATATCAGGCAGGGAACGTCACGCTCCTTGAGGTATGAGAAGCAGAAATCCAGGGTTTCAACCGGATAGTTCGATATGCCTACATACAGTGCTTTTCCCTGACGTACTATGTCCACCAGAGCCTGCATGGTCTCCTCAAGGGGAGTTTCAGGATCATAGCGGTGTGAGTAGAACAGGTCCACATAGTCCAGGCGCATACGCCTGAGACTCTGGTCAAGACTGCTCATAAGGTACTTCCTTGAACCCCATTCGCCGTACGGGCCGGGCCACATGTCATAACCCGCCTTTGTGGTGATGAAGAGTTCATCACGGTAGGGACGGAAAGAAAGGTCCATCATGCGACCCAGATTCTCCTCGGCCGTGCCGTATTCGGGACCGTAGTTGTTGGCCAGATCAAAGCATGTTATTCCGTTGTCAAAAGCACATCTGGCTGTAGCATGAGCCTTGTCAAAGTCATCCACACTGCCAAAGTTATGCCAGAATCCCAGTGACACTGCGGGCAGTTTCACTCCGCTGTGTCCGCATCTGAAATACGGCATACGCCCGTCATAACGGGTATCGGCCGCCTTGTAATCAAGATTGTCGGGCATTACTCAACAACGATGGGTTTGTACTTGGGAACAAGCAGCTTCATAACCGTCCAGCCTATCAGATAGGCAACGGCGCAGATGCAGAACACAATCATGTAGCCGGCCTCCTTGCCCTCAAAGCCCAGGAATGAGAAGGCTGAACCCATGGCGTCACTCTTGGTAAAGAGCATACCTGCACCCTTGTTTATCATGAATGATGCAAGACCGCCCATTGTGGTACCCACACCTGTGATTGTTCCGATGGTTGACTTGGGAAACATATCACCGATGGTAGAATAGAGGTTGGCCGACCATGCCTGATGTCCGGCACCTGCCAGACCGATGATGATTGCGGGGAACCATGCGCTGTACTGACCCAGAGGCTGTGCAAAGAGTGCCAACAGCGGGAAGAATGCGAATATGAGCATAGCCTTCATACGGCCTGAGTAAGGCTCCATACCCTTCTTCTCAACAAAGAGTTTGGGCAGGTATCCGCCGCCAATACTTACCACAGTAACAATCAGATACAGAACAAAAATAAGGTTGATGGCCATAGCTGAATCTGAGCGGTAGCCGTACTGGTCACTGAAATAGGCAGGTGCCCAGAAGAGGAAGAACCACCATACACCGTCGGTAAAGAACTTACCGCAGATGAAAGCCCATGTCTGACGGAATGTGAAACACTTGAAGAAGGGGATTGACTTCTCCTCCTTAACCGGCTCGGCAGCCTTGGCAGCAGCCAGTTCAGCAGCGTCATCCTGGTGTATGTACTCAAGCTCAGCCTTGTTCACGAACCTTGACTCCTCAGGCTTGCGGTAGAGACCGAACCAGAAGAACATCCAGACAAAGCCCAGCGCACCGATGATGATGAACGCCATCTCCCAACTGGTAGCCGCAGCCAGAGGCGGTATGCAGGCGGGAGCAGCCAGAGCACCTACAGATGCACCGGCATTGAATATTGAGGTTGCAAAAGCGCGGTCCTTCTTGGGGAAATACTCGGCAGTAACCTTGATGGCTGCAGGGAAGTTACCTGACTCACCGAGAGCCAGCACCGCACGGCAGAATATGAACATATAGACTGAGGCGGTAGTAACAAGCAGCATGATATCGGCCGAATTCTTGGCAGCCTCCATAGACTCGGCACCGGCCCACTTGAGAGCTCCCCATCCGCAGGCAGCATGCATGCAGGCACCTACTGACCAGATGAATATGGCCCAGAGATAACCCTTGCGGGTACCCAGTTTGTCAATGAATTTGCCGCTAAAGAGGCAGGCTACGGCATAGAAAATGGAAAAGAAACCGGTAATGGTACCGTACTGGCTGTCACTCCAACCAAAATCAACTGAGATAAAGTCTTTCCATGTGAGTGAAAGCACCTGACGGTCCAGGTAATTGACTGTCGTGGCCACAAAAAGGAGGGCACACATTACCCAACGGAAGTTTGTCATCCGCTGAGCATTTGAATTGTTTGTTTGTGTCATTTTATGTTTTAGGTTAGTTGTTATTCTCCAGTGAATCATTCAGTGTAATAGACTCTCTTTACCCTGATTGATACCGTTGATATGATCTCATAAGGTATAGTACCCAGAATATCTGACAGCACATGTACCGGCAGGTTAGGACCGAAAATCTCAACGCTGTCACCCTCCTGGCACTCTATATCCGTAACATCAATCATGCATACATCCATGCATATGTTACCCACATAGTAGGCCTTCTGTCCGTTCACAAGGCAGTATGCCTTACCGTTACCCAGATGACGGTCCAGACCGTCGGCATATCCGATAGGTATGGCGGCAATACGTGAATGCTTGGTTATCTTGCCCTTGCGGCTGTAACCCACGGTCTCACCCTTTTCAAGCTCACGTATCTGGAGTATGGTGGTCTTAAGCGTGCATACCGTCTCCAGTGGCTGGTTGTCTATAGGATTGATGCCATACAGACCCAAGCCCAGACGTACCATATCATAATGGACCTCCGGGAAACGTTCGATTGCGGCCGAGTTGCAGATATGACGCATGATATGATGCTTGAAAGCAGCCTGCAGCTCATCAGCTGCCTTATTGAAACGCTCTATCTGGAGTCTGGTGAAATCATCAAATTCAGGGCTGTCACTACCCACAAAATGTGAGAATACGGAACACGGAATGACCGCGGTCTGTTTCTGCAGGCGGTGTACCAGTTCTGGCATATCCTCGGGGGCGAATCCCAGACGGTGCATTCCGGTGTCTATCTTGATGTGTATGGGGAAGTTGGTCACACCGTTGTGCTCGGCGGCACGGATAATCATATCCAAAAGATGGAAGCTGTAAACCTCCGGCTCCAGTTTGTAGTCAAACAGCGTATTGAACGACGTGCGTTCCGGGTTCATCACCATTATGCTGGTGGTGATGCCGGCCTTGCGCAGTTCGGCACCCTCATCGGCCACAGCCACAGCCAGATAATCCACCTGACGGTCCTGCAGCGTCTTGGCCACCTCGATTGCACCTGATCCGTAGGCCGATGCCTTTACCATGCAGATGATGCCGGTCTCGATCTGAAGCATGCCGCGGTAACGGTCCAGGTTGTCGGCCAATGCCTGAAGGTTGACCTCAAGGATGGTCTCATGGACCTTCAGTTCCAGACGCTCGGCAATCCTGTCGAACTCATAGACGCGGGCTCCCTTGATAAGTATCAGTTCGTTATGGAAATTCTTCATCAGGTCCGATTTCAGGAAATCCTCGGTGCTCTTGAAGAAGTATTTCTCGGGAACGTCAAAACGTTTTTTCTCCGACGATATGTCATCACCTATACCTATGAGTTTGGTGATTCCGCGGCTCTCCACCAGTTGTGCCACCCTGCGGTAGAGCTCATGGACCGACCAACCCGACTGCAGTATGTCGGACAGTATCAGGGTACGGCTGCGGGACTTGTCATCCTGACGGCGCGCCATGAAATCCAGCGCAATGCCGAGTGATGATATATCGGAGTTGTAACTGTCATTGATTACTATGCATCCCTGCTTGCCGTCCTTCACCTCCAGACGCATTGCCAAAGGTTCCAGCTGTGCCATACGCTCCGTGATCTTCTCGGGCGGAACCATGAGATAAATGCAGACAGCCAGACAGTGGAGCGCATCCTCAATGGAGGCATCGTCAATGAAAGGTATGGTGAACTTGTTCTCCAGACCTATGTAACGGTAGGTAATCTCAGTGGAGCTCTCACCTTTTACGACCGATGAGATGAACAGCGGCTTGTCCTGGTTACGGCGTGACCATGCTATCTCGCGGGCAGTGATGATCGACTTGTCCACACAACTCTGTATCAGATCGTTGTCACCGTTGTAAATAACCACATCGCAATCCTGGAACAGGCGCAGTTTCTCCACGCACTTGTCCTGCAGCGACTGGAAGTTCTCCTGATGTGCCAGGCCGATGTTGGAGATGACGCCTATGGTGGGCTTGATGATCTTCCAGAGCTGGCGCATCTCATCCTTCTTGGAGATACCGGCCTCGAAGATACCTATCTCAGACTGTTTGTTCAGAAGCCATACCGAAAGCGGAACGCCAATCTGAGAGTTGTAACTCTTGGGCGAACGTGTCACGGCATAGTCCGGCTCCAGCAACTGGTACAGCCACTCCTTGATGATGGTCTTTCCGTTACTGCCGGTTACACCTATTACAGGAATGTCAAAATGCTGTCTGTGGGCTGCCGCCAGAGTCTGTAACGCAGAAAGCGAATCCCTCACAAGAAGGAAGTTCGTCTCCTGGTAATCATCCATGTTGTCCGGCAGGTAACTGACTACAAAATTCCTTACACCTCGTTTATACAGTTCGCGGATATAGTTGTGACCGTCGTTGCGCTTGGTCTTCAATGCAAAGAAAAGAGTCTCGGCGGGGAAACAGAGAGAACGGCTGTCGGTTAGTAACCATGATATTCTGGCCGGGCAGAAACCGTGCCTTTCGGCCCCCGTCATAGCGACGATATCATCGATGGAATATGTCATTTCGTGTAGTAATTTTCCGGTTTGTCAAAGATAATCATTATTTGCGTCACCATATTAAAAAAACAATATGTATAGTGAAAAAGACCTTATATTCACACTAATTTGGTACATTTGCCGTTTGAACAACAAAAGAAGAGAGGATGCAGAAAGCCGAAGAGGAACAACCGACAGTCAACCTGCTCAGTAACATCAACTCCCCCGATGACCTGAAAAAACTCAGTCAGGAGCAGTTACCGCAGGTTTGTGATGAGCTCAGACAGATGATCATTGACGAGCTCTCTCATAACCCCGGCCATTTCGGTTCCAGCTTGGGCACTGTCGAACTGACAGTTGCTCTGCACTATGTCTTCAATACCCCCGATGACCGTATCGTATGGGATGTAGGACATCAGGCCTACGGTCACAAGATCCTCACAGGCCGTCGCGACCGGTTCTGCACCAACCGTAAGTTCGGCGGACTGCGCCCCTTCCCCTCACCCGAGGAGAGCGAATACGACACCTTCACTGCAGGACACGCCTCCAACTCCATATCGGCAGCACTCGGCATGGCCGTGGCCGATAAGCGCAACGGCAACTCATCCCGCCGCGTAGTGGCCGTGATAGGCGACGGCGCCATGAGCGGAGGCCTTGCATTCGAGGGCATAAACAACGCATCCATCACTGACAACGACCTGCTCATAATCCTGAACGACAACGATATGAGCATATCGCAGAGCGTAGGCGGCATGCGCAGTTACCTGACGCAGCTCCACACCTCACGCTCATACAACAAGTTCCGCTACTACGTCTCAAGGGTGCTTGACAAGCTGGGACTCATGAATGACCAGAAACGCCGCGACATAATCCGCCGCAACAACCATATCAAGATAAAGCTCACCCACCAGAACAACATGTTCGAGGGTATGGATATCCGTTATTTCGGACCCATTGACGGACACAACGTCCAAAACCTGGTACGTGTGCTGAGCAATATCAAGAACATGCACGGCCCCAAGCTGCTGCACATCAAGACCGTCAAGGGCAAGGGTTACGAGCCCGCCGAGAAGGACTCAGCCATCTGGCATGCCCCCGGACTCTTTGACAAGGTTACCGGCGAGCGCATAGTACGCAACGGCAACGGCCAGCCGCCCCTGTTCCAGGACGTATTCGGCGAGACCCTGCTCGAACTCATGCGTGAGAACTCCAAGATAATAGGCATAACACCCGCCATGCCCATAGGATGCAGCATGGACATTCCCATGAAGGTCTATCCCGACCGCTGCTTTGACGTAGGCATTGCCGAGGGCCATGCCGTAACATTCTCTGGCGGCCTTGCCAAGGAGGGAATGATGCCGTTCTGCAACATCTACTCATCGTTCATGCAGCGTGCATATGACAACATCATTCACGATGTCGCCATACAGCGTCTCAACGTTGTAATCTGTCTGGACCGCGCCGGACTGGTAGGTGAAGACGGCCCCACACATCACGGAGCCTTCGACCTTGCGTTCCTGCGCCCCATACCGAACCTGACCATTGCATCGCCGTATGACGAGATAGAATTGCGCAACCTCATGTACACCGCACAACTCCCCGACCAGGGACCTTTCATAATCCGATACCCGCGCGGCCGCGGCATCCTGTCCGACTGGCGCAAGCCGTTCGAGCCCGTTGTCATCGGCACCGGACGTAAGATAAAGGAGGGCGATGACGTTGCAGTCCTCTCCATCGGACCGATAGGCAACCTGGCTGAAAACGCCATCGAGACATGGGAGAAAGAGAGCGGAAAGACCGCCGCACTCTATGATATGAGATTTCTCAAGCCTATTGACACATCCATATTAAGGGAGGTGTCCAAGAAATACAGCCGTATCATTACCATTGAAAACGGCGCGGTGACCGGAGGATTGGGCACCGCGGTAGTTGAATATATGGCCGATAACGGCTATAATCCTGTTATAAAGCGCATGGGCCTGCCCGACCGTTTCATCGAGCACGGCTCTACGCCTCAACTTCTGCATCTCTGTCACATTGATGAAGATGCCATCATCAGCGCACTGAGTGAGCTGACATCAAAACCTTAAAGAACCGGAAAATGAAAATCGTTATTGCAGGAGCAGGAAATGTAGGTATCCATCTGGCCAAGTTGCTGGCCGGAGAGAACCAGGACATTGTACTCATAGACGAAAGCCCTGAAAAGCTGGCCCGTCTTGACTCCAGTTTCGACCTCCTTACCATTCAGGAGTCACCCGTTTCGCTGCAAGGCCTCAAGGAGGCCGGCGCCGGAAGTGCAGACCTGTTCGTGGCCGTAACAACCGATGAGAGCCGCAATATCATTTCAGCCCAACTTGCCCATCATCTGGGAGCCAAGAAGACGGTAGCCCGAATAAACAACTACGAGTATCTCCAGCCCAAAAACATGGAGTACTTCAACAGCATCGGACTTGACTCTCTAATCTATCCTGAACTTCTGGCCGCCAAGGATATTGTGGACGGTATGAAACTCAGTTGGATACGTCAGTGGTGGGAATTTGCAGGCGGTGCCCTTGTCATGATGGGTATCAAACTGCGTGACAACGCCCAGATCCTGAACAAGCCCCTGGCTGAACTGGGCAAGGAACTGCCTTACCACATCGTAGCCATCCTGCGTGAAGGCGAGACCATCATCCCGAGCGGATCCGACCGGATGCAGGCAGGTGACCTGGTCTACTTCATGACCATGAAGAAGCATATCCCCCATATCCGCAAGATTGCCGGTAAGGAGGAACTGCCCGATGTGCGTGACGTAATCATCATGGGCGGCAGCCGAATAGCCGTACGCACCGCACAACTCATGCCCGACTACATGAACCTCAAGATAATAGAGAGTGACATGGAGCGCTGCGAGCGCCTGACCGAACTCTGTGACGACAAGGTCATGATCATAAACGGCGACGGCCGCGATCCCAGCCTGCTCATGAGTGAGGGAATTGAACATACCGAGGCATTCGTTGCCCTGACTGACAACTCCGAGACCAACATCCTGGCCTGCCTTGCAGCCAAGCGCTTCGGAGTAACCAAAACCATAGCCGAGGTTGAGAACATAGACTATATCAACATGGCCGAGAAACTGGATATCGGCACCGTAATCAACAAGAAGAAGATTGCCGCCAGCCACATCTACCAGATGATGCTTGATGCCGATGTAACCAACGTCAAGTGTCTGACATTCGCCAATGCCGATGTAGCCGAGTTCAACGTCATCGAGGGTGCCAAGATCACCCGCAGCCTGATAAAGGACATCTCGTTCCCGCGTGGAGTGACCATCGGCGGACTTATCCGCAACAAGGAGGCCATCATCGTTACCGGTAACACACAGATACAGCCCGGTGACCATGTAGTGGTATTCTGTCTTGAAGGAATGATTAAAACTATAGAGAAGTATTTCAATTGATACACGTAAAGATCATACACCGCATACTTGGAGTCCTGCTTCTGATTGAATCAGGAATTCTCCTGCTTTGCGCGCTGTTGCCTATATTCTACGGTGAAAACGACATGTTCGGATTCATCATGGCATCACTCATCAGCGCATGCTGCGGTATGACCTTCATGATGATAGGCAAGAGCGCCCGCAAGAGAGAGGGAACCATGACACGCCGCGACGGTTATATCGTTGTGGCCGTAAGCTGGGTTCTCTTCTCCATTTTCGGCTCCCTGCCATTCTATGTTAGCGGTTACATACCGTCATTCACCGATGCATTCTTTGAGACCATGTCCGGTTTCACCACCACCGGCGCCACCATCATTCAGGATGTCGAGGTGATTCCTCACGGACTGCTCTTCTGGCGTAGCCTGACGCAGTGGATAGGCGGTTTGGGAATAGTATTCTTTACGGTGGCCGTACTGCCTATATTCGGTGTAGGTGAGGTTCAGCTCTTCGCCGCCGAGGCCATCGGCCCCACCCGTAACAAACTCCATCCGCGCATCAGTATCAGCGGCCGATGGATCATGACCGTTTACGTGCTCATAACCGTTCTGTGCGCCGTCTCTCTGAGACTGTGCGGCATGGGTATATTTGACAGTGTCAACCACGCCCTGACCACTGCGGCAACCGGCGGATTCTCAACCAAGAACGCAAGCATAGCATACTTCAACTCACATTCCATTGAGTATGTTATCACCTTCTTCATGTTCCTCTCAGGTATCAACTACGGACTGCTCTTCTTTGTCGCTTTCCGCGGCCAGGTACGCAAACTCCTTGAGGACACACAGTTCAAATGGTATCTCGTGCTGCTGCTAATCTTCACTGCCATTGTGGGAATAAGCCTCTTCATATCGACCCCGTATGACGGAGCGGCATCACTGCGGAACGCACTGTTCCATGTGACAGCCATCATAACCACCACCGGATTCACGTCGACCGACTATACCCTGTGGCCTCCGTTCATATGGATGACACTGGGTCTGTGCTTCTATTTCGGAGCCTGCGCCGGATCCACTACCGGAGGTATGAAGATAATCCGCATAGCCGTACTGTTCAAGTCCATGCGCAATGAGTTCAACCGAATACTGCATCCCAATGCAGTGCTGCCGGTCCGCATCAACGGAAAGGTCATACCTACCTCAACACGTCAGAGCGTGCTCACGTTCAGCATATTCTTCTTTGCCCTGGTATTTGTAGGATGGTTCTTCTACCTGGCCATAGGAATAGACATAGCCGAGGCATACGGAATCTCACTCTCATGCCTGAGTAACATCGGTCTGACTATAGGTAATCACGGATGCAACATTCCGTGGAGTGACATGCCTACGATAGGCAAGTGGTTCTCAACCTTCCTGATGCTGGTTGGCCGACTTGAGGTCTTCAGTGTTCTGCTGATTATCACCCCCTCCTTCTGGAAGCATAACTAAGAACTCCCTGACATCCTCTCTCATACGCTCATACATCTCACACTCCTTATAATGAGTGTTCTTTCGTATGGCCTCCGCCAGTCCCATCTGACTGTGCTGATAGGCACTAATCTCGTTATGGTACTGCTGGTTGTGAACTGCAAAGCGGTGAATCTCGGACTCACGTTCCTGGCGCAGTACGGTGCAGACAGGCATAAGCAGTTTCATTATTACGTTCTCCACAAGGTGATGTCCCTGCAGGAACAGATAGGCGTTATCCTCCCTGACCCCCATTGAGGTGAGTTCCTCGCGCAGTGCCGCTACCTCGGGAACGGCCTCCGGATAATGGTTCTCCATCCAGCGTACCTTATGTGTAACCCTCTCCGAGACACTGATTATGGCACCCTGCGGGCGGCGCACGTCAACTGACTTGAGCCTGATGTCCAGGTTCAGGTCCTGCATGCTGTAATTGTTATGCAGTTTCTTGCGGTAGAACCAGACGTTCCATACAAAGAGCGGATAGACTGCCTTTGAATAGAGCTCCATAAAGGCTTCAAAATCAAGCAGCCGGTGGTCATTGAGAGTGCACTGAACACATATCTGATGCAGGCTTCCCGCCCAGCACTGATAGTTCTCAATGGCGTATGTATAGGTCTGAATAACGTACGGATTGCTTATTATCTCCCTTGAGGTCTGGGTCACTCCCTGCAGCAGCCAGTCATAATCGCTGTCCACACAGGCAATCAGGTTCTTTCCCAGTCCGTTATGCTCGATGCATGATCTCAGGGCCGATTTCTTACCCTTTGTCAGTCCGCCCCTGTTGGGCAGCATAATCTGGAAATAGCGCTCCGGCGTCTCGAACTCATCCAGCAGCAGACGCCAGAAAGAGACATCGTCATAGCTCTCCACAAAGGCCACGATGCGACCTCTGCGCTTTCCCGGCAGAAGTTTATCGGCCGCCTCAAAATAGCGGGAACTTATGTTGTCTGTAAGTCTCTTCATGCAGGAGCACCCTTCACTTTACGGTAATATCCTCAACGTCATAGACTGCATCCATCCAGCCGTCCATGATAAGTGCCGGCGAATGGGTCGTCATGATGATCTGAACATTGGGGTTGAGTGAACGCACGCGCTGTATCAGCTGCTGCTGCCACTCGATATGAAGTGAAATTTCCGGCTCGTCCATAAGCAGCACTCCGGGGGTCTGGTCCTGAACCAGGGTGGTGAGCATGATCACCAGCAACTGCTTCTCGCCCGATGACAGGTTGTACGGCAGCAGCGTGGCGCCGAACTGGTCAAACAGTATCTCGTTGCTGGTACGGATTATCTTCTTGCCCGTATCCGTAAAGAGTTCGTCCATGTAATCCATGAACTTGATCTTGGGGGCCGATATCTCCTGCGCCTCACGCAGTTTCTCGGGATCGCCCGATGTGAGCAGCTGAATGGTACGGTTGCCTATGTTCACCTGATAGTCAAGGTAACGGCGCTGCAGTTTGTAGAGCTGCCAGTCAAGTTCCGATATCACGCTCTTGTCAGACATTTTCTCCAACAGGTTGCTGTGCATGAGCGGACGGTCAATGCTGCGGATTACGTCATATTTGATCTTGGAACATCCCTGAGGGAAGTATTCTATCTGAACTTCAGGATTCTCATCCTGGCTCTCGCCGGCAAGGAAGTCCAGGCGGGCTACGGTCTTGTTGAGAATAGTACTCTTACCTGTTCCGTTCACACCGCTAAGGATGTTTACGTCGGGACGCAGGTTCCAGACTATATGCTTTCTCCCCCAGAGGGAGTTGATCTCGATTCGGCTTATGCCTTCAGCGTATCCCTTTTCCATAATCAATGTCATTTACGGGTTCTGTTCGGTAAATATATGAAAAAAAAAGAAGAGTTACCGAAAGGTTCCTCTTCTCTTTTTTTGGCGGCGCGTGATTCACATCAAACGATACCCAATGATATTTATAAAAAGGACTATCTATCTAGATTATCAACCACTAACGGGGTACCCGTTTCGTGATTGCGCTACAAAGATATTCTTTATTTTTTATTCTGTATATTTTTGAGGGGTATTTAAGTGATTTTTGCAGTTAATAACACTTAAAACGGCCCTTTTTGACCTCAAAATGAATGATTATTCACTGATATTCAAGTCATCCAGCAATTCCAGGTAACGAGGCAGTGCACTCTCCATTTCAGAAAGCAGCACATATTCGTCGGCAGTATGCGAGCGGGCCGATTCACCCGGACCCAGTTTGAAAGACGGACATGAAAGGATCGCCTGGTCAGAAAGTGTGGGAGATCCGTAGGGTTTCATACCCAGACTCTCCGCCTTACGGATTATCGGATGGCCTGCGTCTATCCTTGATGAGTTCAGATTGAACGAACGGGCCTTCACCTCACAGTATTCGGGCAGCACCTCGCTGATGATGTCGAACACCTCATGGTTGGAGTAGAGTTCATTGGTGCGGACATCGGCCGTAAAGGTACATGTATCCGGAATCACGTTATGCTGCGTTCCCGCATTGATCATAGTGATGGTGAACTTGACCGGTCCCAGCAGATCGGACACCTTGTCAAAACTGAATGTACGCAGTTTTTCAATCAGTTCGGTAGCACGGTAAAGTGCGTTGACGCCTTCGTTGCGTGCCGCATGTCCGGCCTTTCCGTGTACGGTGAAATCCAGCACCATCAGGCCCTTCTCTGCTACAGCCGGCTGCATTCCGGTGGGCTCACCGATTAAAGCCACATCCACCTTGGGCAGGCTGCCGACGGCCAGTTTCATTCCGTTCTGTCCGTTCCTCTCCTCCTCGACGGTAGCCAGGAACAGCGGATTGTATGGCTGAGGCTTGCTGTCCAACTCATAGAATGCGTAAAGCAGCGATACAAGTCCCGCACCGTCATCGTTACTGCCCAGTCCGTACAGTTTTCCGTCCTCAACCGTGGGAGTGAACGGATCCTTGGTCCAGCCCGCAACCGGCTTGACAGTATCCATATGGCTGTTGAGCAGCAGAGTGGGTTTGGCGGGATCATAACTGTGGCCATAGCACAGCAGGTTAAGGCCGATGCACTCGGGCTTGTAGCCATGGCTCTCCATATCGGCCTTGAGAATGGCCGATACCTCCTGCTCCGAACCGGTAACAGACGGAGTGGCAATGAGCCGCTTAAGCAGTTCCAGTTGTTCCATGTCGCGAAGGTAGTTATTACTCTGCAAATTCTCCCTTTTCACGGGCGGAAAGTTCCCGTATGATGCTGATTGCAAAGGGCAAGGCAATGGAGAATGTAATCACATCGGCCGTGGCCATGGTTGCCTCCAGACCCTCAAGCCCCCAGATTGCAGGCAGCAGGAAGAATATGGGATAGAATGCGAATCCGTGTCGGCTCATGGCCAGGATAGTGGCCCGTCCTGTACGGCGTATGTTCTGCAGCAGCATGTTGGTAGGCGTAGTCAGACCCACCAGCGGGAATGCCACGCACTGCCAGCGCAGCAGCACTGAACCTATGCGTATCAGTTCCGAATCCTCATCACGGAAGAATGATATGATCTCAGGTGCGAATATCCATCCAAGTGTGGACATCACTATCAGCACCATAACGCAAACCTGTATGGTAAAACTGTATGACTGCCGTACGCGTCCGTACAGTCTGGCACCCCAGTTGAATCCGCAGACCGGCTGGAATCCCTGGCCCACACCCAGAATGACCGCCATTGCGCACTGCATGATCCTTGCCACCACAGTAAAGGCGGCAATGGTCGACGCCTCCTGTCCCTGCAGCGCATAACTTGCAGCCGCCCAGTTCATGCAGATGGCCGATATGCTTGAGAGTGACTGACGCATCAGCGAAGGCAGGCCTCCGGCCCCGATCTCACGGTAACGGTCCAGTGACGGCGCAAAGTTGCGCAGTTTTATATGCACGTTGCCGTCAAACGTGGTAGCCCACAGCAGCAAACTCCATGAAATGAACTGACTTATCAGGGTTGCCAGTGCAGCACCCGTCACACCCATCTCCATATGGTCTATGAGCAGCCAGTCAAAGAATATGTTCAGCACCATACCTACCGCTATGCCTATCATGGCCAGCATGGCGTTACCCTGCAGACGCAGCTGGTTGTTCAGAGTCATCTGCGACACCAGGAACGGTGTTGCCACCAGTATCCACTTAAGGTAAGCGTTTGAGTACGGAACGACATCAGGCGTAGCACCCAGCAGGCGTGACAGCGGAGTCATGAACAGCATACCCGCAATCATGAAAATCAGACCTACCAGGAACGACGAAAAGAATCCCGTGGCAGCCATCTTGCCCGCACCCTCCGCATCACGTGCACCCAGGGCGCGTGACATATAGTTGCCGGATCCGTGGCCAAAGAAGAATCCCACCGCCTGTATGATTGACTGGTATGAGAAAGCCACACCGACACCCGCCGTAGCGACAGTGCTGATGTGGCCCACAAACCATGAATCTACAATGTTGTAGATGGCCGATATGGACATGCTGATGATGGTAGGTACGGCAAGACTGAGCACCAGTCTGGGTACCGGGGTTTCAGTGAGCCGTCTGTAACGTGCCTCACTCTTCAGTATGTCATTATCGTTGCTGTGCACAGAATCGTTTTCCTGGCACAAAATTACTCATAATTTGCATTGGATATCACCACCACTCCAATTCCCCGTTCTCTCTTACTATAAAGGGGCGTTCGTTGCTGCCTCGCGTATAGTTTCGCATCCAAAGCAGACTGTTGAGCGGTATGTTCCCGTAGTGCAGGCTGTTGCCTGTCGCCTTCTCATAGCCCAATGAAATCCATGCGGTTCCGTCAAAACAGAACAGTTCATACTCATTTCCGGGACAGATGTCATTGTCATCACTGCGGGGTGAAACGCTGAAATATCTGACATCGGTCGGTTTGCCCATATCCATTCCCACCCAGTTTCCGTCCGGCTGGTTAATTTCAAAGTTGGATAACAGGTTGCCGTCAAAAGCACGGTCAATGGCATCCTGGCCTGCTTCGGCATTCGCTATCCCGCGTCCCGTCAGTCTGTTTCCGTCGGCATCATGAAAAGAGAGTTCCGATATGCTTCCCCAGGAACCGTCAGGAGTCATGTAACGCCAGTATCGGTAAGGCCTGTCCGCGTTCAATCCTATCAGATACGGAATCTCAGTCTGTTCTATGGTATAAAGCGTCTTACAATCCTCAAAACCGGGAGTGTCAGAGCATTGCAACCTGCCGCCGATGATACGTCGGCGCATATCGACCACATTGTAAGACTCATAGTATTTCCGTCGCAGGTCCATGCTTACCTCCGGGCTTTCCTCATCACAGGCAACATACTCTATCTTACCACTCTTTTGAAGCAGGAAGGGCTGACTTATGGGAACAAGACGGTTGCCGTCATAGCCAAGTGCTATATAAAGCATATTCCGGCCCATATTCCTGAACTTTGCCTTACCTCCCTTCAATACGCCGAAATCCAGAACCTTCCATTGCGGCCCGCCATTGTTGACCGCCATCGCGATATAGACATACTTCTTATCCTCAAGCAACTTCCTTTTCCCCTTGTCAATATCCAACTCAAGGTCCGATGTGACATTATAGAGGTCCGTTACATCCTTCACACAGACATCGAACGGATATACATATTTGGAGGTATTCATATACTCGATAACCTCACGGTTCATCGTATATGTGTAACGCCAGACTTTTGGAATACGCTCATACGGATAGAATTGTATTCCTGCAGGCAGAATCAGCGAATTGACCGTAGCCTGCAGCCGGCCCCGGTCATCGGGAAATACATACCAGCTGTGACCGTCGCTGTTACGCCCCCATGACGGTACATAATCCACCGCCGCCGGCAGGCCCAGACTACGGAATACGGCCGTTCCCATAATTACATAATCCAGACAACTGCCGTAAGTCATACGGACCCAGGTGGCGGCACTCCTCATAGGGATGCTTCCTCTATCCTCCCATATTACCCGATGCCCTATGGCCGACAGTTTTGAATGTATCTCATTCCGTACTATCTCAATGGCTCCGTATACGGTATTGCGCTGGTCATAGGGATCAGTCACCTTACTGATGCTGTCGCTGTAATGCAGTGACAAGGTGTCACGCCATGCATCAAAGCTCTGCAATTCAGTAACCTTGTAAGGAAGGATCCAGTCGCGGAACTCCTCATAACTGAGGTGCCTGGCCCATGGCTGCGTCTTCCACTGCCTGAAGGCATTGTCTATGCTGTATATCAGGTAACCGGCAGTCATGATCTCCGCATCACATACCACATCCCTTGATATACCCTGATACTGAGTATCGCTTATCTGACGCAGTGTGTCACGCTGCCAGTCCGGACTGGGGCCTGTACCCAATATCTCCAGGGCTTTGGCGTAATAACTGTCGATAGCCACTTTGTCACGATAGGAGTAATGGGCAGGCATATTGGCAATCAGATACTTTGCCGCCTTCAGTTTCTCCGGGTCTTTGTCGACCGTACGGTAATGTTTAAGTACACTCTTGAGTTCTGTTCCGTTACTGCCTGCTGCCTTCAGTGCGCAGTACACATAGATGTCATCTTTATTACAACCGCTTGATGCAAAAAGCGTAATTGCTGCGAACAAGGCATAAACTGTTTTTCTTAAGGTATTCATAATGTATTGTTTTTCCATTTGTCTAACTGGGGTGAATCTAACGTATCGGCGCTTATGTATTCAATGCTGTTATCCTTATGCAGGATGAAAGGGCTGCTGATTGGAATCAGGGTATCGCCGTCAAATCCCTGGATTCGGTACAGCACCTCTCGGCCCATATCGTGGAATACAGCCTTACCGCGTTTCATTACGCCAAAGTCAACTATCTGCCAGGGACTCTCCTCACTGCGTACGGCCGATGCAATATAGACATACTTGTCCTTTATGCGCCTCAATACGCTTTTCTCAATCGGAACAGACAAATCACCGGTAAGGAAATACTTTGAAGTCACATCCTTCCTGGCAAGTTCAAACGGATACAGGTACTTGGCGTTCCTGAGGTACTCCAGACGTTCCGGGTTTATGGCGTATGTGTTGCGGTACACCTTGGGACCGCGTTCGTACGGGAAGAAAGAGCCGCCTATCATGGTGGCAAGATCCCATTCCGACATAAGTTCCTGCCCCCTGTCAGACATAATCACGAACCACTTGGTTGCTGCGGTACCGCGTGATCCCACCGGGGTTTCATCCAAAACCGCCGGTATTCCGGCAGAACGGAAAGCAAGAACTGCCGTGAGGGCATAATCCGGAATGTCACCATACGTCTGGCGAACCTGCAGATATGCACTGAGCAACGGCAATCCCGCACGGGTATAGAGACCGTATCGGTTCAGCACATGATATGCGTCGTTACGGATCATGTCCGCCACTCCGATTGCAGTGTTGTACTCCACATCGTTTTTGAGGGGATGTTCCAGACCTTTACCGAAATAAGCAACCAGCGTGTCACGCCATGCGTCCAACTCCTGCAGTTCAACCGCCTTATAGGGAAGCAGCCATTCCAGATACTCATCAAACGAGAGCTGGCCGGCCCATGGACAGGTGGTCCACTGATCATATGACTTGTCTATGTTGTCCATAAGGAAGCCCGCTTTTATTATCTGCGCGTCAGGAACAGTGTGATCAGGCAGATCGCGGTACTTCAGGTCAGTCACGGCAAGCAGGCTGTCACGCTGCTGCTCCGGGGTCAGGAGCCTGTCGGCCAGTATCTTTCCGGCATAGTCATAATACGCGGTGATTTTCCGGTCCCCGTAAGAGTAATGGGCCGGCATGTTCTCAATCAGGAATGCCGCAGCACGGTATTTCTCCGGATTTTTGTCAACTGTACGGTAATGAGCCAGAACGGATTCCAGTTCCGCACGGTTTCCTCCGGCCGATTCAAGGGCTTTTTCCAGGCCTGGGCCGGATAACGAGCAAGAGAGTGATGAAAAAACAGTTGCAGACACAACTGCAAAACAGATTGTCTTTCTCATTGGTCAGATTTTAAAGGTTAATACTAAAATGGCATCAGATTAAAACTGATTCTGGGCGAATATATGCTTTATTCCATCATCCGCCCTCGCAATTAACTCTATTTAACCAAACGAAAAGTGCCTCGGAGAAACCTCCAAGGCACTTTATCAAACAGGCAGATGATTATTATCTGTAATACTCCGTACTTTCAGGTGTCCAACCCATGACTACGGCTGCATTACCTTCAACCTGACCCTTTGCCCAGTCAACAAACACCTTGAGGGGTTTGTCAAAGAGTTCCGGAGTCTGGATTGAGTCACGCAGCAGCAGGGCGCTCATGACGCAGTATGCAGCGCTCTCCATAAGACGGCGGCCGCAGAAATCGGTAAACTCCTGTTCCTTATGGGCCGATGCGCTCTCGGTCATGGCATCCAGCTTGGCAACCATCTCCAGGATGGTGCTCTTCTGTGCAGAGTCAGCAAGGCTCTCCAGTGTATCCTTTGCAAACTGTGAGTAGGTTCCGCCGGTAACGTAACGCAGGGCGGCAACTACCTGCAACTGGGTTGTACCCTCATAGATTGAGGTGATGCGTGCATCGCGGTACAGACGCTCGCAGGCGTAGTCACGCATAAAGCCTGAACCTCCGTGTATCTGTATGCTGTCATATGCGTTCTGGTTGGCGAACTCACTTGTGATACCCTTGGTGATAGGTGTCAGGGCATCGGCCAGACGACTGTAACGCTTGCTCTCCTGACGCTCCTCAGGGGTCAGGGTGCGGGTCTTGGCAATCTGGTCAAGTGACTTGTAGATATCAACAAAGCGTGAGGTCTCATACATGAGTGAGCGTGACGCCTCGATCTTGGCCTTCATCAAAGCCAGCATCTGATAAACTGCAGGGAATGTGTCGATGGCACGGCCGAACTGACGGCGCTCTGCAGCATATGCGGTAGCCTCACGCCAAGCGGCATCCTGGATGCCCACGCTCTGTGTGGCGATACCCAGACGGGCACCGTTCATAAGAGACATCACATATTTGATAAGGCCCAGGCGACGGTCACCGCAAAGCTCTGCCTTGGCGTTATTGAACACCAACTCACAGGTGGGTGATCCGTGAATACCCATCTTATCCTCGATACGGCGGACGTTCACGCCGCCACTGCGCTTGTCATAGATAAAGAGTGACAGACCGCGGCCATCGGTGGTACCCTCCTCACTGCGGGCAAGTACCAGATGAATGTCGCTGTCACCATTGGTGATGAAACGCTTAACACCGTTCAGGCGCCAGCAGCCGTTCTCCGGATCCTCGGTAGCCTTGAGCATTACGCTCTGCAGGTCACTGCCTGCATCGGGCTCGGTAAGGTCCATTGACATGGTGGCACCGTTGCTGGCCATTGTCAGGTATTTCTCCTTCTGCTCGGGGCTTCCGAACTCGTTGATTGTATCGGCGCAAGACTGCAGGCCCCATACGTTCTGGAATGAGGCATCGGCACGTGAGATCATCTCACCTACTGCGCTGAATACGGTTACGGGCATGTTCAGACCGCCGTACTGACGGGGAAGTCCGAATCCTGACATACCGGCCTGGTGCATAACCTTGAGGTTCTGGGCTGTGCCGGCAGAATACTGTACGCGGCCGCCGCTGCAGTGTGAGCCTTCGCGGTCAACAGACTCTGCGTTGGGTGCAATCACCTCATCGCATACGCTGCCGGTAAGTTCCAGCACACGCTCGAAATTGTCCATTGCATCGGCGAAATCGGCCGGTGCGTAGTCGTACTTATCGGCCTCGGTATAGAAGTTCTCCTTAAGCTCCACTATGCGCTCCATAAGCGGAGAGTGCATGCGGGCACTGAGTTCAGGGGTATCCTTATAGTTGTTCATTTTGAAATCTCCTTTAAGTTACGGATCAGTTTGGGGATCACATCCTCTACGCGGCCTGTTACCACATAGTCGGCAATTGAGTTGATGGGAGCGTCGGGATCCTGGTTGATTGACATGATCAGGCTGCTCTCACGCATACCTGCAATGTGCTGGATCTGGCCCGAAATACCGCAGGCAATATAGAGCTTGGGGCGTACGGTAAGACCTGTCTGACCGATCTGACGGTCATGATCCACAAAACCGGCATCCACTGCGGCGCGGCTTGCGCCTACCTCGGCGTGCAGCACATCGGCAAGCTTGAAAAGCATGTCAAAGCCCTCGCGGCTGCCCATTCCGTAACCGCCGGCAACAACGATGCTGGCGCTGTCAAGATGGTGTGAGGGTTTCTGCATGTGGCGCTCGATAACGCTTACGGCCAGATCAGCCTGGCTGATGTAATCGGCCACCTTATGCTTTACAATCTCACCCTTATAGTCTGCCTTAAGAATCTCATTCTTCATTACGCCCTGACGTACGGTTGCCATCTGGGGACGGTGGTCGGGATTGACGATGGTGGCAATGATGTTACCTCCGAATGCGGGACGGATCTGATAGAGCAGGTTCTCATAAACCTGTCCTGACTTCTTGTCTTCATACTCACCGATCTCAAGGTTGGTGCAATCGGCGGTAAGTCCGCTTCCCAGGGCCGATGATACACGCGGGCCCAGGTCACGGCCGATAACCGTTGCGCCCATGAGCGCAATCTGCGGCTGCTCCTCCTGGAACAGCTTTACAAGGATTGCTGAATGGGGTGCTGTGGTATAAGGTGCAAGCGCCTTGTCATCAAAGATGTGCAGTACATCTACACCGTAAGGAAGTATCTGCTTCTCTATGCCGTCCAGACCGCTGCCTGCGGCAATTGCCTCAAGCTTTACGCCCAGCTGGTTTGCAAGAGAGCGGCCCTTGGTGAGCAGTTCCTGACTGACGGGAGCCACCTGGACTCCTTCCAGTTCGCAATAAACGAATATGCTGTTCATGGCTTATCCTATTATATGGTTTACGGCCAGTTCCTCAATCAGAGCGGCTATCTCCTTTTCATCGGCACCATAGCGCTTGCTCTCCTTGGCCTGGAATACTATGTTCTCAATCTTCTTTACCTTGGTGGGTGAACCTGACAGTCCGCACTTGGCGGGATCGGCGTTTACATCGGCCACGGTCCATGCGGGTACTTCGTAGTTCTTGCGGCCCATGAGCAGACGGGCGTTGCGGGGGCGGCAGGGTGCTGCGCTTCCGTTTACGGTGAGCAGGCAGGGCAGCGGGGCCTTTACGGTCTCAACACCGCCGGTGATCACGCGTTTTACGGTTACGGACTTGCTGTCCATCTCGAGGATCTCCTCCACGTAGGTTATCTGGTTCAGACCAAGTTTCTCGGCCACCTGAGGACCTACCTGGGCTGTATCACCGTCAATGGCCTGACGGCCGCCAATAATGATATCGAACTTTCCTATCTTGCGGATTGCGGTTGACAGGGCATATGATGTTGCAAGGGTATCGGCTCCTGCAAACAGACGGTCGGTCAAAAGATAACCTCCGTCGGCTCCGCGGAACACACCTTCCATAACTATCTCTTTTGCTCTCTCAGGACCCATTGTCAGCATGGTAACTGAACTGCCGGGGAAACGGTCCTTGATGGCAAGGGCCTGCTCCAGGGCGTTGAGGTCCTCCGGGTTGAATACTGCCGGAAGTGCGGCACGGTTAATCGTGCCATCGGCATTCATGGCATCCTTACCTACCTGACGGGTATCGGGTACCTGCTTTGCCAAAACTATTATATTGAATTTTTCCATAGGTCTATTGATCAGTCTTCAAGCATAGACTTTTGATTGCGTCTCTCAAGGTGGTGGAAATCGGAGTCGGTCTTTACCTTTGCAATTGTTGCTATCACCGCATTGTACAGCTCGCTGCCCTCGCGGTAATCACCGGGGCAGGCAAAGTTCACGCGGCCACGGTGCACCAGGTTCTCTGCCTGTCCGCGGCTGCTCTCGTTCTGCGGTTTGTAGATTGCTATCGAGTGACCTCCTTCGGTCTTTACTATGCGCATGCTGGGGATATCGGTCTCTCCGTCACCCAGGTAAATCATGTTCTGGAAGGGGACGGGGCGGCCTTCATCGGGCATGGAATCGTTTATCTTGGCGTTCTCCCAGATGTTGTAGATTCCCTTGTTGATCATGAATATGAACTGGGTCTTGGATGTGAAATCCACTGCCACGGCGGGCCATACGGCCGCATCGTTCTCATACATGAATGAGCAGGCGTATATCTTCTTGAAATACTTTGCTATTGATGTGCCTTCAATGAGTTCTTTCAGGCCCGATGAGATTATGTAGTGCTCTACGTTCACTCCCATCTCGGCACCTTTTCTGTTGATGAGTTCGAACCACTGTTCTACTCCGGGGAAGAAGCCTATTCCGCGGCCGAATTCCACGAACTGCTGGCGGCGGATGCTGATACCGTTCTCCTTGGCCTTATCGACCATGAGCTTCATGTAGGCCAGGATTGTACTGGACTCCTGCTTCTCGGCCAGGCCGTGTGAGGTTTTCCAGAATGACTCTTTGTCGGTCAGTCCTATGGCGTCCATGAAATCGTACTCCTGCATGTATGACGGTGAAAGTGTTCCGTCAAAATCATACATCAGTGCAACTGTCGGTCTCTCCATAATTCTCTTTTTCAGGTTTGCAAAGATACTTTTTTAGACCTCCTTACTTTTGCACCTGCGTTATCAAAAAGAATACGATTGCACACTGCCACTCAGTTTGTGAAATAGCATTCCGGAATTTTTGGGGGATTGACGTCAAAACTACGCTCCGCCAAACCTTCTGTTTTGGGAGACGACGTTCCGAGTCTACTCCGTACCCCTCCGGACCCTAAACGTCGAACTTCTCCTTATAGCCCCCTACGGGGTCTAACGTTCGTCAAACATGCGCCGTTCTTAACGGGATCCTCCAAGGCACTACGCTTACGCCTCTCCACTAACGCTCCCAAAACAGAAGGTTCGGCTACTGCAAATGGGAAAATTCTGCTAATTTTGCGGGTAAATAGTTTATTCCAATGAAGAAAAGTCTGATTTTTTGCGGATTGCTGATGGGTTTGGCAATCTTTGTTTCTTGTGAGAAGGAAAAGGAAGTTTCCATTGTGGGTAGTTATGACCTTAGAACTTCACAGTATTATTTTGACGGTCAGTTGCTGGATTACCATGGTTCGGTAATCGGTATTTGTGACAGTGCGGCTTTCAAGCCGGTTCTGATGTACCGTTATAATGTGATCTGGTCATTCTATGAGAACGGTAGCGGTGATTACTACGTTGATACTATACATGTTCCGTTCAACTATACTTTGAAGGATAATCAGATCACTCTGGATTTCGGTGAGGAGGAAGAGAGCGGCGAATATGAGACTGCCATCACTTCAGTCTTTACTTTTGAGGACGGTCAGGTTCGTGTAAGTGACACCTATTCCGATATCAACGGTTGGGCAAAGGTCGATAACCGTGAAGAGGTGTTTGGCTTGGACAGTCGGAAGAACCACAAGCTGGAGGCAGTAAACTACTACCGCAAACTGATTAAGGAATAAGCAGGGAAGAATCTCCGTAACTGAGGAAACGGAAATCGTTCTTCAGGGCGTAATCGTAGATTTTTTTCCAGTCGCCGTTTACAAAGGCTGATACCAGCAGGAGCAGGGTGCTTTGAGGCTGGTGGAAATTGGTGACCATCATCTTGACGATGTGGTACTTGTAACCCGGCGCTATGATAATCTGAGTGCTTGTCTTAAGCACATCCAAATGATGACGGTCCAGGTAATCCAGTATGCACTGGAGAGCTTGGACCGATGTCATATCCGGCTCCGTCTCATAAGGAGTCCACTGATTGACATGCATCTCCTCCTCAGTAGCATCCGGGTGAGTGCTAAGGAAAACGCCGATATAGTAAAGGCTCTCAATGGTGCGGACCGATGTAGTTCCCACGGCAATAGTCTCCCCGCCATGAGCAATCAGTTTCTCAATGGTGCCGCGCTTTACGGCAATGAACTCAGTATGCATCTCATGCCCACTGATCTCCTCCGACTTAACCGGCCGGAAAGTACCAGCACCAACATGCAAAGTAAGCTCCTCCCGATCAATCCCATGCTCATCCAAATCCTTGAGAACCCTCTCGGTAAAATGAAGTCCGGCAGTAGGAGCCGCCACACTACCCTTAATCTTTGAATAAACCGTCTGATAAGTAGTCTTGTCACTCTCCTGCGACTCACGGTTCAAATAAGGAGGAATAGGAATCTCCCCCACAGCCTCCAAAAGCTCAGCCCAACTGATACCACCGTCCCAACAAAAATCAATCCGATGGCTAGTCCCATGCAAAGCCCCGCGACGAGCCTCAAGAGTGATTGTGCGGTCACCAATCTGAACCGTATTGCGAAGCACAGGAGTATCCTCCTTCCACCGCTTAAGATTACCCACCAAGCAATACCAAGAACACCGCTCAGTCTGAGTAAACATAACCTGATAATCCGAAGGATCAGCCGGTTCCAAAAGGAAAATCTCAATCAAAGCCCCAGTAGACTTAGGCCCCCCAGTAGCCTCCTTCCGGAAATGCAAACGAGCCTGAATCACCTTAGTATTATTAAAGATCATCAAAGCCCCCGTGGGAAGATACTCAGGAAGATTACGGAAAACATCATGACTAACCTCGCCATGTCTATACAGCAACAGCTTTGAACTATCCCGCTCAGCAAGTGGGAATTTAGCAATCCGCTCATCAGGAAGCGGATAATTAAACTCACTTATCCTAATATGTTTTACCGCATCTGTCATATTCAGCCTGCAAAATTACAAAGAATTTGAAAATCTACCACACAGCAGAAATGGAGGTTGTTTTTTGGGGGATTGGCAGGCAAAACCATAGACGCCCATGTCTCTGTGAATGGGAGGGGCCCGCCTCAAGAAGATGCTCTGGAAGATGGGAACTTGTTCACGTCTTTCAGAGCGTCTTATTGTGGAAGGGAGGGATAGCGCGAAGCGCGTAGTTTTGACGTCAATGCCCCCAAAAAACAACCGGAATGCGTTCCCCAATTAATCAGCAACAGCCAGCGTAAACACACTAACTTTCAAGTCAGGAATCCCAGCCTCCATAGCATCAATAAGAGAACAAAGAGTCGCCCCAGTAGTAATAACATCATCAATAATCAACACATGCTTACCAGCCAATAAAGAAGGATCAGCAACCGCAAAAAGATCCTGAGCATTATTCCACCGTTGGTATTTGCCAAGGCCAGCCTGTTTAGAGTGTTCATGGACACGTTTGACAGCGTTGTTGATTATAGGCAACCCGGTAGCCTGCCGAATCCCCTTAGCAATAAAAGAGCACTGGTTATACCCACGCTTAATCTCCTTCCAATAGGTAATAGGCATAGGAACAATGCAGTCAATCCCCTCAAAGAACCCCTGAGAGATAAGCCCCTGGGCCCCCACCCGAGCCAGCCAAACCCCAACCTGAGGATGCCGCCAATACTTAAGATGAAAAAGAATGTTCCTATAATCACTCTCCTTGCTGTAATGAAGCACCGAAGCCGCCCGAACCAGCCTCTTCTCAGTAAGAAGCATCCGCTCCGTAGGATTGATCTCATCCCTGCGGTATTCCAACCGCGGCATACCCAGATAACAAGTAACGCAAAGCTGCTCCTCAGAAGGATCAAGCCGATGCCCGCAAACCTTACAGTAATGCGGAAAAACAAACTCAAACAGCTTACGTACAATACCCGGGCGCCTGAAACCACCCGTCTCCATAATCAATCATCAAGGGAATCCTGCACGTTAAGGACCTTGCGCACAAGCGCCGGCTCATAACCGCGGGAACAGACGGATTTCATGGTCTTCATCTTACGCTCATACTCAGTCGCCCCCTTAGTCTGGCGGTAACGGGAGGCCACAACCTCCTTTAGAGCCGTCATATACTCATCCTCATCAATACGTGCCAGAGCCGCATCGGCCACATCGGCAGGGATGCGTTTCTGCCAGAGAGCCTGGCTAATCTTGACCCGTCCCCACTTGGCGAAACGGACCTTGTCATGGACAAAGGCGTCAGCATAACGCCCCTCATCCACATAACCCTCCTTAACCAGGTACTTAAGGATAAGTGAAATTTCATCGGCCTCAACCTTGTGCCGTTCAAGCATGGCGCGAACCTCCGCGCAGCAATGCTCAGCCCCCGAGCAGTATCGCTCGGCCAGTGTCTTTCCTTCAGATTCTGTCATAGTATAGCTTTTATCATTCGTGGTTTTCCAAATATATCATTGCGGACCTCCACATCACGGTAGCCCGCACCCATAAGCATCTCCTTCATCTCCTCCACCAAAAGGGGATTGATCTCAAAGTATAACCGTCCGCCCGTATTAAGGGTCCGATGCCCGAACGCCGCAATCGCCTTATAGAAAAGAAGCGGGTCCGAGTCCGATACAAACAGAGCCAGGTGAGGCTCAAACTCCAGCACCGTATCCTCCATCTGAGATTTCTCGGACTCCATGACATAGGGAGGGTTGCTGACAATAACATCGAACCTGCAATCAGAGTCAGCATTCAGAATATCCGCCTTGCAGAACTCGACCTGAGTGCCGTTCAAACGGCTGTTCTCCCGAGCCACCTCAAGCGCCCCGTCGCTGATATCCCAGCCCTGCACCTTCCAGCCCGGAAGGCGGTGAGCCAGACTAACTGCAATGCATCCGCTGCCCGTGCCCACATCCAGCAATGAGCCGGTCTGAGCGGCATCCTGAGCCACCCACTCCACAAGTTCCGCAGTCTCCGGACGAGGAATCAGAACACGGCTGTCAACCCTGAAAGTAAGCCCGCAGAAAGGAGTTGACCCAATCACATACTGCAAAGGCTCTCCGTTAGACAGGCGTTCCAAAGCAGACTCCAAAAGCGCATCCCTTTTAGTATCGGGAGCCAGAGTCTCCTTGGTATAAAAAGCAAGAGCACTCACACCGAGCAGTTCGGTGCAGAGTGCCCTCTTTATCGTTTCAAGCTCCTGAGCGTCATAACGTCTGCCCAAGGCATCATCAATGCGCGCCAGCAGCCTCTTCATAATCAGGCAATCTCAAGTGCCACTCTCATCATATTGGTAAAGCTGGTGCGGCGCTCCTCGGTAGAGGCATACTTGCGGTGAACCAGCTGGTCAGAGATAGTGCAGATGGTAAGAGCCTTCTTGCCCGCAGCGGCGGCATTGATATAAAGACCGGCCGATTCCATCTCGACAGCCTTCACGCCGAACTTACCCCAAACCATCTGGAGGTTTGACTCATCATAGAACACATCGGCACTGTAGATGTTGCCCACCTGGAACTCAAAACCGTTCTCGCGAGCCACGCGGACAGCGTTCTCCAGCAGACCGTAATCGGCTATCGGCGCAAAACGGGCGGGGAAACCGTACTGATGACCATAATCGGAGTCAGTGCAGGCAGCCTGTGCAAAGAGCATGTCACCTATTTTCATATCGGCACTCAGTGCACCGGCGGTACCAACCCTGATGATGTTCTCCACATCATAGAAGTTGTAAAGCTCATATGAGTAAATGCCTATTGAAGGGATACCCATACCGTGTCCCATGACCGATACGCGTTTACCCTTGTAGAAACCTGTGTATCCCAGCATACCGCGGATCTCATTGAAGAGAACCGGATTATCCAGGTACTTCTCGGCTATGAACTTGGCGCGCAGAGGGTCGCCGCACATGATCACTGTCTTGGCTATATCGTCATATTGGGCGGCGATATGGGCCGACGGGGTATCTTCTCTACTCATAATTATTTCTCTTCAAGAGGAGGTGACACAATGCACCCCTCTATGTAATCAATCTTCTTTACGCTGCCTGCAGCCGGAGCCACAAATACCTTATGGCCCTCAATGCTGATACGGCCCTCCGAAAACCACTGCAGAGCCTGCGGGAAAATCCTGTGCTCCATGCGGTGAATCTGAGCCTCCAGCTCATCGACCGTACCGTTCACGGGCACACCTGCCTGAATGATCACGGGACCCGCATCGAGTTCCGGAGTAACCAGATGAACCGAACAGCCGGTAATCCTTACACCATGCTCATAAGCGTCAACTATAGCTGTTGCACCCTTGAAACTGGGAAGCAGCGCCGGATGCAGATTCAGTATCCTGCCCTCATAAGCATTCACGAACACCTCACTCAAAATCCTCATCCAACCGGCCAGAGCAATGGTATCAACATCATATTTGCGTAAATCCTCAACAACTATAGCGTCATACTCAGCCCTGTTCCGATGTCCCTTAGAAGGAATTATCTCCACCGGCACACCAAACTTACGGGCACGCTCAATCACCCCCGCATCCTCCTTATTGGTCAGAACCACCTTTACATCAGCATCCAACTTACCGGCACGCACAGCCTCAATTATAGCCTGCGCATTAGTACCATTGGCCGATGCCAGAATTGCTAATTTAATCATACTCTGCAAAAATAGTGAAAATTTTGCCAAGTGCGATGTGACAAAGGGGACGGTTCTCTTTGGCACTACAAAAAGAATCCATCCAACACATATCAGTGTCAGATGGAATCTTAATCTTTAGGATGATGCCAAAGAGAACCGTCCCCTTTGTCACATCATGCCATCCATGCCGCCCATTCCGGGAGCCATAGCGGGCATCGGTTTGTCCTCCTTCTTCTCTACGATAACGCACTCGGTTGTCAGGAACATGCCGGCGATTGAAGCGGCGTTCTCAAGAGCAACACGTGTTACCTTGGCGGGATCAACTACACCGGCCTTCATAAGGTCCTCGTAGCGGTCAAAGCGGGCGTTGTAACCAAAGTCACCCTTGCCCTCCAAAACCTTCTGAACTACTACTGAACCCTCCTTGCCTGCGTTGAATACAATCTGACGCAGAGGCTCCTCGATAGCGCGACGGATAATCTGGATACCGGTGGTCTCATCGGCATTGTCACCCTTCAGCTTGTCAAGAGCGCTGATTGAGCGGATGTAAGCAACACCACCACCTGCTACGATACCCTCCTCGATTGCGGCACGGGTAGCGCACAGAGCATCGTCAACACGGTCCTTCTTCTCCTTCATCTCGGTCTCAGAGGGAGCACCAACCTTGATAACGGCAACACCGCCTGACAGTTTGGCAAGACGCTCCTGGAGCTTCTCCTTGTCATAGTCACTTGTGGTGGTCTTGATCTGAGCCTTGATCTGAGCAACGCGGTCAGCGATCTTGGCCTTCTCACCCTTACCGTTAACGATAGTGGTATTATCCTTGGTGATGGTGATCTTCTCGGCGGTACCGAGCATCTCCATTGTAGCCTGCTCCAGTTTTACGCCACGCTCCTCGCTGATTACGAAACCACCGGTAAGAACGGCGATATCCTCAAGCATCTCCTTGCGGCGGTCACCGAATCCGGGTGCCTTTACGGCGCAGATCTTAAGACCTGAACGCAGACGGTTTACAACCAGAGTGGTCAGGGCCTCTGAGTCAACATCCTCGGCAATGATCAGCAGAGGACGGCCTGACTGTACGGCGGGCTCCAGAATAGGAAGCAGATCCTTCAGGTTTGATATCTTCTTGTCATGGATAAGAATCAGAGGATTCTCCATAACGCAGTTCATCTTCTCGGTATCGGTTACGAAGTATGATGACAGGTAACCGCGGTCAAACTGCATACCCTCGACAACGTCGATGTATGTGTCACGGCCCTTAGCCTCCTCGATGGTGATTACACCGTCCTTTGAAACCTTCTGCATAGCCTCGGCAATGTGCTTACCGATCTCGGCATCGTTGTTTGCAGAGATTGTGGCAACCTGCTCGATCTTGTCGAAGTTGTCACCTACGGCCTTTGACTGCTTCTTGATGTTCTCAACAACAGCTGCAACGGCCTTGTCGATACCGCGCTTCAGGTCCATGGGGTTGGCACCTGCGGTAACGTTCTTAAGACCAACGTTTACGATGCTCTGAGCCAGAACGGTTGCGGTTGTTGTACCGTCACCTGCATCCTCACCGGTCTTTGAGGCAACTGACTTGACCAGCTGTGCGCCGGTGTTCTTGAATGAATCGGCCAGCTCGATCTCCTTGGCTACGGTAACACCGTCCTTGGTGATCTGGGGAGCACCGAACTTCTTCTCGATGATAACATTGCGGCCCTTGGGACCCAGTGTTACCTTGACTGCATTTGCAAGCTCGTCAACACCCTGACGCATCAGGTCGCGGGCATCCATATTGAAAAGTATCTCTTTTGCTGCCATAATCGTAAGTTTTTATTTGCCAACCACAGCCAGAACATCGCTCTGGCGCATAATCAGATATTTCTCTCCCTCAACTTCAAGTTCTGTACCTGAATACTTGCCGTAAAGAACCTGGTCACCTTTCTTGAGGACCATCTCCTCATCCTTGGTGCCGTTACCTACTGCAATTACCTCACCCTTAAGGGGTTTCTCCTTTGCTGTGTCAGGAATGATGATACCACCTACAGTCTTCTCCTCGGCTGCTGCCGGAAGTATCAGAACGCGGTCTGCTAATGGTTTAATGTTCATATCTTTATTGTTTAAGTTATTTGTTTGCGACTTAAAAGCCCCTCATCGGGCAATGGGGTAAGAGCCAAAAATATGCCAAACTGCCATACGGGTGTAAAGTGTCACCAGTTATGACAGTTTGGCACAGTATAGGTTTACTTATCTGACATTCTCAGAGAGATAACGCATCAGCCCGTCGGCTGTCATATCCCGCTGGAACGAGCCCTTGTGGAAGACCGATATGATTCCGGTCTCCTCGGATACCACCACTGCCACGGCGTTGGTCTTCTCGGCTATGCCCATGGCAGAGCGGTGACGCAGGCCGAATGACTTGGGCAGTTCCTCTGACTGTGACACGGGCAATATGCAGGCAGCCGATTCAATGCGGTCACCCACGATAATCATCGCACCGTCATGCAGCGGGCTGTTCTTGAAGAAGATGTTTTCGATAAGGAACTGGTTGATGTTGGCGTTCACCGCCTCGCCCGATGCAATCACGTCATGCAGTTCATCGGTCTCACCTATGACAATCAGGGCGCCCTCCTTGTTGTGGCTCATGCTCTCACAAGCCTTTGCCACCGGCTCCCACTTGGTCACATCCTGGCCGTTATGGCGGCGGACAAGCCAATGGAACAGCTTACGGGTACGGGTTGACGTTCCGATGTCACGGAAGAAGTGACGTATGTCATCGGCAAACAGCACGATCAGGGCAATCACACCCACATCGACCAATTTGTTCATCACGGCTCCCAAGAGCTGCATTTTCAGGACCTGTGAAACTACGATCCAAACCAGGATGAACACAAGGATTCCTATGAACATGTTGAGTGAACCGGTCCTCTTCATCAGTTTGTACAGATAGAAAAGTAGCAGCGAGACGCACACCACGTCTATGATGTCCTTGATACCGAATGATACGAAATAGTCAACCATATCTTTATCTGTTATCTTTTAACGCCTGCATAATCCTGACGGTATGGGCTGCCTCCTCCACGTCATGGACGCGTATCCAGTCGGCACCCTGCTCAATTGCCACCGTATTCATTACGATGGTAGCCGGCAACGCCTGCTCAGGAGTTATCTTAAGCAGTTTCCACGCCATCGATTTGCGCGAGAGGGCCGACAATACCGGAAGTCCGAACTTGCAGAGTTCCGACTGATGGGCCAGCACGGTGTAGTTCTGCTCAACGGTCTTTCCGAATCCGTATCCGGGGTCCAGGATCACCTTGCGCTTTACATCCACGCCTGCCCTCTCCATTATCTGCAGCCTCTCCTTAAAGAATGACATCATCTCTCCCACAGGATCCTCCTTGATGGTTTCCGACCACATGAGCACATACTGCGCGCCCGTATCGGCCACCACTTTATACATGTCATCATTGCCCCCGTACACATCGTTTATGATGTCCACCTTCCACTCACGAACGCAGCGCTCTGCAATCTGCGGGCGGTAGGTGTCAACTGAGAGCAGTATGTCAGGGAACTCGGCACGGATGGCTTGGAGTCCCCATTCCAGGCGCTGCATCTCCTCCTCGGCCGATGCCTGCACGGCATTGGGTCTGGTGGAGCAGCCGCCTACGTCAATGGCATCGGCCCCATGGGAGATCATAAAGCGGACTCTTTCCAGAAGAGTGGTTTTGTCCTGAACACGTGACCCGCTCCAGAAGGAGTCAGGGGTCACGTTTATGATTCCCATTATCTTTACCATCTTACTTCTTCTCTGCGTCCAGGAAGGCCTGAATCTGCTCGGCGATCTTTGTCATACCGGCAGCTGTGGGGTGATTCATTCGCTTCTCGATGCCCTCTACAGCAATTACGGGTACACCGTAGTGCTTGCAGATCTCTCTCATTGACTCACCCAGGTTCTCTGACATGCCGTCATTGAGCAGAGAGTATATCTTCATCTTGGGATACAGGGCCTTGAGGTTGGCCAGCAGGTATGCAAAAGCGGGACGGTAGAAGTAGAGATCCTCCTTTGTCCAGTCTGAATACTTGTAGTCACCGAAGGGCTCGTGTGTCCAGTCGTCATTGGTACCGCCGAATATGAACAGGATATCGGGATCACCTATGCGGTTCAGACGTGTTACGAAAGCACGGTCTGAATAGTCGTCGTGGTTGTAGCCGCGGCAGCAAACGGTACTGCCTGACCATGAGTCGTTCTTTTCAAGAACCCAGCCGTTCTTCTCAATTACCTGAGCCCACCACTGCTGGCTCTGCTCTGTTACACCGCAGAACTGGTTGGGATAGAAAGTGTCATAATACTTGGGCATGGAACCCGTAAATGTTGAGTAGGAGTCACCCATTACGGAGACCTTCAACTGTGCGGAAATAACGCCGCAAACAAGAATGCTTACGAATAATGCAAAAAACTTTTTCATAATTATAAATTGGTTATGGTTTTAGTTAATCCTATGCTGTTGGAACCCTTGATAAGAATAGTCTTACCGGTTACCTTCTCTGTTTCAAGAGCCTTGTTCACCTCATCCACATCGGCAAACAGACGGAATCCGCAGCCGTCGGCCGCCTTGGCGAATTCACTGCCCACCAGCCAGACCTGAGTGAATCCGTATCTCCGAATCTCCTCGACAATCTTCCTGTGCTCTGCATCCGATGCCTCTCCCAGTTCCCTCATGTCGCCTAAGATGAGCATCTTGTCCTGAGCCTTTATCATGCTGAAGTTCTCAAGTGCGGCAGCCATGCTTGTGGGATTGGCGTTGTACGCATCAACCACCAGACGGTTACGCTCGGTCTCTGTCAGCTGTGAACGGTTGTTCTGGGGCATATAGTCTGCCACCGCATCCGATGCAGCCTGCTCCGTCACTCCGAACTTGAGGCCGATGGTTATGGCGGCAAGTGCATTGTCCACATTGTATGCGCCGATGAGACTGGTCTGGACCGTGTGCCATTCACCCTTGCCGCTGCGCCAGCGGAACTTGACGTATGGATTGCACTCCAGCACCTCTCCCTCAACCAGCAGTCCCTCCTGACCGGGTTTGCCGTATTCTATGAGCGGTAATCCCGCGGCCATCTGCTGCAGGTGCTCATTGTCACGGTTCACGAATGCCGTTCCATTATGCTCACGCAGCCAGTCAAAAAGTTCACCCTTGGTGCGCTTTACACCTTCGAACGAGCCGAATCCAAGCAGATGCGCCTTACCCACGTTCGTTATCAGTCCGTAGTCGGGCTGGCTTACCTCTACCAGTTCCTTAATGTCACCGGGATGGCTCGCTCCCATCTCAATGATGGCATACTCATGCTCGGGACGCAGTCCGAATACAGTAAGCGGAACACCTATGGAATTGTTCAGGTTACCCTGAGTGCAAAGCACCTTGTAGGTTGAACTCATCACGGCATTGGTAAGCTCCTTGGTCGTGGTCTTGCCGTTCGTTCCGGTTATGCCTATCACGGGAGTTCCAAGGGTACGTCTGTGAAGTGCAGCAACCTGCTGAAGGGTGCTGAGCACATTGTCCACAAGGATCATCCTGGAGTCCTGCGCGTCATAGAGATCCGCATTATCCATAACGGCGTAAGGGCAGCCCTGCTCCAACGCTCCGCGAACGAACTCATTTCCGTCAAAACGCTCCCCTTTCAGGGCAAAGAACATAAGTCCCGGTCCGCATTTGCGGCTGTCAGTGGTTACACCCGTACACTTCTGGAATTTGCTGTAAATCTCATTCACCGTCATAGTACCGCAAAAATAGCAATTTTAGGCCATCTTATACCTTTGTTATCACATCTTTTGGTGACGATTATGTCCTTAAAACTCACAAAAAGCCGCAAAAAGTGCATTTCGAGCACATTTTTTCGTGTTTTTTTTGCTGCTTTAACAAATGTTCCCTACTTTTGGCGCAATCAAGGACTGAATAAAGGACTTTTTAAGGACAATTCAACAAATAAAAAGGATACAAACAATCAATCTTAATTACACAATTATGAAAAAAGTATTATTCGTTATCGCAACTCTTGCACTCTGCATGTCTGCAAACGCTAAGTATTGGTTCAGCGGATCAATCGGATTTGACAACCTTTCACTTTACACAACTACCGACAAGGCTAAGACTCTTGATTTCTCACCTTCATTCGGTATGGCTCTTGAGAACAACATCGAACTCGGTCTCGGTCTGGGTATCGTAGATAACCACTACTACAGAAACAACAGCACATCTGTTCAGCAGGCATTCTCATTCAAGTTCGCTCCCTTCATCAGATGGACTTTCATTGAGGACGGCAACTTTGACATGTTCGTACAGGGCGGTTTCTCATATAAGGTAACTTCACCCAGCGGCTTCAACTTCTGGGAACTTGGCCTGAACGTATCACCCGGTGTTCGCTACCATCTGTCAGACCAGTGGTCAATCCAGGCTATGTGCAGAGGTTTCGAGTTCTCACACATGAGCGAGCCTGAGCAGCCCGGTTATCCCGCAGAGCTTTACAAGAACAAGCTGGGTCTGAACATCAACACCGCTATGGAGTTCGGTCTCGTATACGAGTTCTAATCTAAACTCTCATACAAAAAAAGGTGGCCTTTCGGTCACCTTTTTTTTGTACAGACGGGGGGAATCGAACCCCCACATCAAAGATACTAGATCCTAAGTCTAGCGCGTCTACCAATTCCGCCACGTCTGCAAGAAAAGCGCGCCCCATACCTGGAACGCGCTGCAAAAGTAACTCTTTTTACATTAAAATCAAAAGCGTCATTTGATTTCCATGACGCTCTCCATACGGAGCATCAGAGCCGGACTGCGCAGTTCACGCAACCTTGCAATTGCAGGGAACATGTCGCTCAGCGAGGGCTGATTCTCAACGCGGGTGGTCAGGTTCTCCTCAGGATCATCGGTATCACCGCCGGACAGCATCTTCAAGAATGAAACCTCCTTTACAACCGGGTAACGGCTCAACTGGTAATCCTTTTTCGTAAGACCCACCTTTGCTGCCGCATAGTTGATGGCATCCTGAAGTCCGCCTATCGTATCAACCAGACCGATGTTGAGGGCATCGGCACCGGACCATACGCGACCCTGTCCGATTGCATCAACACTGTCCTTTGAGATACCGCGTCCTTTTGATACCAGGCTGGTGAAATCGTCATAGATTTTCTCAATCTGCTTCTGGACATAAGCAACCTCGGCGTCATCCAGTTTGCGCATTCCGTTCATCATATCGCTGTGTGACGACGAACCTACGCTCTCAATGTTCACCTTGACGTTCTTGCGGATTGCGTTTCCTAAACTGGGAACCATACCGAATACGCCGATTGAACCGGTAATGGAGCTCTCATCAGAGAAGATGTAGTCTGACTGGGCCGATATCCAATAACCGCCCGATGCGGCATAGTCGCCGTAACTTGCAATGACAGGCTTCTCGGCACGGAGCAGTTCCAGCTCATGTCTGATGGCCTCCGATGCCTGTGCGCTTCCGCCCGGAGAGTTTACGCGGAATACGACTGCCTTGACCTTCTTGTCCTCACGCACCTTGCGGATGGTGTTTGCAAGCTTTGAGCCCACGATATCGGCATCGGAACCGCTGTTTACAATCTCACCGTCAGCATAAATGACTGCTATCCTGTTCTTGCGGTTGCCCTTCTTTATCTTTGAAGCATACTTGCCGACCTTTACAAAACCCACCTCCTGGATTCTTCTGGCTCCGTTCAATTCACAGAGATACTTGTCAACCTCATCCTTGTACCATACTTCGTCAATGAGACCCTTCTGCTTGTACTCATCGGCATGGCACAACTCCAGATTTTCAACCCATCCGTTGAACTCCTCCTGGCTGAAACCGCGTGAAGCGGCAATCTGCCTTGACATGGTGTTCCAGAGTGAGTTGATCAGAACCTCATTCTGAAGACGGTTCTCAGGGCTGGCCGTGCTGCGTACGAACATCTCGCCAGCAGCCTTGTACTTTCCGTGACGAATCAGCTGAACGTCAACGCCAAGGGCATCAAGCAGATCCTTGATGAATATCATCTGTGAGCCCACACCGGTAATCATGCTCTCCGATGCCGGATCAAGTATGATCTTATCGGCCACCGATGCCAGATAGTAGGATGCATTGCTGAAGTTCTCGCAGTAGGCTATGACGGGTTTGCCTGATTTCTTGAAACGCTCCAGGGCGGCACGGATCTCCTCCACCTGTGACAGTCCGGCCGATATGTTCTCAGGAGTCATATAGATCATGCCGATATTCTTGTCCTCGGCAGCAGCTTCGATGGCCTGCAGATATGTGAGCAGAGTAACGGAACTGGGTGTTCCCTGGACAATGGACGTGATATCAAATGATGAACCGCCGGTTTTACGCTCCGCGATGGGATTCTTGAAATCCATCTTAAGGACCTTAGCTCTACCGGCAAATGCCATCATAGGCACCATGGCCAAGATGGCAAGCACAAACAATCCTGTTCTTTTCATATATGTCAAAAGTTTACCAATTTATCATTGATGAATGCGCAGGCACTCTCGATATATGTGTCTACGCCTGCCTGAATATCCTCATCCTTCATATCCAGGCGGATATCCGGGGCAACGCCGAATTCCACATGATTCATATCGGCGTCGAACATGGGGGCCGATGAGAACCTGACCACCCATCCGTTGGGAAGTTCCGATGACATGGGCATACCGCCTCCGCCGCCCGTGGTATCACCCATAAGCGTTACGTTCTCAAGCGGTTTCATTATGCAGGCAAAATCATTGGCGCTGCTGAAACTGCCGCGGTTTGTCAGCACGACCACAGGCTTTATCCATCTCAGGTCATACTCAGCAGGACTCAGCTCATCCCTGTACAACTTGGAGAAATCATTATGACCGGGACCGCTCTTGTAGCAGGTGTAACTCACCGTCACCTTCTTCTCGGTAAAGCGTGATGCCAGTGACTCCGATGCCGAAAGCTTGCCGCCGCCGTTGTCGCGTATGTCAATTATCAGGCCGTTGCAGAGAGCCATAGTGTTCAACATGACATTCAGTCTGCCGTCAGACATGGTTTCCTCAAAACTCTCAACCACCAGATAACCTATGTTATTTTCAAGTATACGGTAATTATATCCGTTTCCTCCCATTATGTAGTCATTTCCAAGGTATTTGTTCTGAAGGTCCTTGGAGAAGTTGGCCGGATAGTCAGTCTTCCAACTCCAGTTGCGGCCGTAGTCATAGGCACTTGTCAGGTTGACATGACCGTCACGCAGCTCACCTATCATCTTGCAGAGCACCTCGAACAGAGCCCTGTCTGACATATCGTCCGATATGCTCGCGGCATACCTTGTCTTGACCTCATTCCAGTCAACACCCAGTTTCTCCTTCTTAAGGTCAAAGTAACAGTAGTGCTCATCCATTATGGTCCAAAGTGCCATGAAGTTTCCCTTCGGAGTATCGGAGTATTCACCGTTCCTGACCTCCTCTTCCATAGCGCAGGAGAGCGGAAGCAATGCCGTTACAAGCACCGCCAGCACAGAAACAAACTTTAACCGTATCCTGTTCATCTGTCCCATTTTTTACTCTGATACCTGGTGGCAAAACCAACGGTAAACATGGTGTCGAAAAGCATATGCGTATGACCTCCCAGATAATTTCTGAGTCCATCAACCGTAACACCTATCCTCAATCGGCTTTCCTTAATCGGCAGGACCAATGCCATCTGCTGAGTTAAGGCTCTGTTGTTGAACGGAGATATGAAGTGAAGATTCCTGCCGTAGCCGCCGTACCTGTAGATATAGTAATAGGGCTGGTCATAGTCAGGAGCAAAACTCAATCCGGCTAGCGGAACATAGAGGGTGGCCTGGAATGCCATGTCATATCCGAAATAACTGAATCGGAACGTGTTGTCAACACAGATACCGCCGCCCACATAACCCTCGTAATTGACGGGATTGTTAGAATTCTGCTGATTATAGAGGATACCCAGATCACACATCACGGCCGGACCAACCAGTAAGTCATACTTGCTGTATTTGAGTGCATGCCACATGAAACCGACGTATTCGTGACCCCAGAACGCCATGGTTCTGCCTCCGTTGCGAGGGTTCTTCATAATGCTGAAACAGACATTGGAGTGCGTACGGCCCTGCGAGAACAGTCTGTATGGTGCAAAGCCCGTCCAACCGTCACTCTCAAGACCGTATGTATTACCCATGTATGTCGATCCGGACAGGTAAGTGTCGCGTGCCTTGGTGGTACCAAACTCAATTGAGGTAATCCTTATGGTTTCCGTGTACTGCGGCATATTGAATACATTCCGCTGGGCCGGAGCCTGCAGAGGGAAGGATACCACAAGTACTGCAAGAAGTACCGATGACAACCTCCTAGAACAGCGAGAGCTGTCCGTCATCACCCTTTTCTGTATTCTCATCATCCGTCTGTACGGAATTGTCATTTTCATCCGAATCGGCCTCAACCGGTTCAGGTTCGGGCTCGGGTTCCGGCATACGCAGCGGCACTAGCTCCTCAACATCCTTCACGTTGAATGCGGTAACCCTGCGTCCGCGTGCCTTTACGCCCTTGACACCAACAAAGCTGTCGGCATCAATCTCCATCGGCTCACGGAAACTGTCCGCTCCGCCCAGTGTAACCAGAAGACGCGGATAAACGGTATCTGTCAACAGCACGAGACGACTCTCTTTCTCCTCGCCCAGAATATTGATGCGTTTGGCCGAAGGATCCAGGTTGAATCTCTTCAGGTAGAGGAAACCCTTCTGTGAGGCATCGAACAGAACCGCAGTCCATACCTTGCCCGGGTTGTATTTCTCAATGCGCAGCAGCCCCGGATCAAAGTGACAGTTGGCATCGGGCGCGGTGGTGTAGTACTCACCGTCGGCATTGATGACCAGCAGCAGGTCGTCGCTGTCGAACTCACCCAGGAAATCGCCGTGTCCGTCAAAGTCAAGACGCAGGATATCCTTATCGAACCAAACCTTGCGGCCGCCCAAGGTAGATGAACCCAGAGACTTTAGTCCGATAGTCTTGACCTCGTTACGGGTCAGCAGGTTACCCATTGACTGGCGTCCCTTGATCATAAGCTCGCTGAAGTCCTTGTCGAATACCGGCTTCTTGAGTTTGGGATTGGGTTTGAGCGTAACCTTGATAACCTCGGCCTCACCGTTATGGTTGGCGCTGAAGTACATTATCTTGGAGCCTGCCTTACCCTGTGTCAGGTCATACTCCTTGTCACGGGTCAGACCGGTGGCGGCAAAACGCTTCATGAAGTAAGCGCCGTTGCGGCCGTCGCGGTAAACCACGTTGTATATGGTACGCTTGTCGTTCTTCTTGAACACGTCAAGATAGAGCACGTTCTGTCCAACGAACAGTTTATCGGCCACCTTGACAACCTTGTATCGGCCGTCCTTGTAGAACAGGATGATGTCATCCAGGTCAGAGCAGTTGCAGACAAACTCATCCTTCTTGAGTTCCATGCCGATGAATCCGTCGGCGCGGTTGATGTAGAGTTTCTGGTTGGCCTCGACAACCTTGGTGGCCACGATGGTGTCAAAGTTCTTGATCTCGGTCTTGCGCTCGTACTGCGCTCCGTACTTCTCCTTGAGCATGTTGAACCAGCGGATGGTCACGTTCACCATGTTGGCCAGGTCCTTGTCGATACGGGCTATGTCGGCCTTCATCTTGGCAATCAGCTCCTCGGCCTTCTCCTTGTTGAACTTGAGGATGCGGGCCATCTTTATCTCCATCAGCTTGAGGATATCCTCCTTGGTCACCTCGCGAATCATCTGCGGGTAGTATGGAGTCAGGCGGTCATCGATATGCTCGCAGGCTGCATCCATATTGGGAGCCTCTTCAAATTCGCGGTCCTTATAGATACGCTCCTCGATGAAGATCTTCTCCAGTGAGGCAAAGTGCAGCTGCTCCATGATCTCGTTACGCTCAATCTCCAGTTCGCGGCGCAGCAGTTCCTTGGTGTTGTCAACCGATTTGCGAAGCACGTCGCTTACCGTGAGGAAGTGAGGCTTGTTCTCATCAATCACGCAGCAGTTGGGCGATATGCTCACCTCGCAGTTGGTGAATGCATAAAGTGCGTCAATGGTCTTGTCCGATGACACACCGGGAGCGAGTGAAATGCGTATCTCAACCTTGTCGGCCGTAAGGTTCTCAACCTTGCGGATCTTTATCTTTCCCTTCTCGCCTGCCTTGACGATTGACTCGCACAGCGTCATCACGTTCTCACCGAACGGAATCTCGTTGATGACCAGCGTCTTGTTGTCAGCTTCTTTCGTAATCTTGGCGCGTATGCGTACCATACCGCCGCGCTCACCGTCATTGTAACGGGATACGTCTATTGCACCGCCTGTCTGGAAATCGGGATAGAGGTGGAACTCCTCCTTCCTCAAGTATGACACGGCAGCGTCGCAGAGTTCGTTGAAGTTATGCGGAAGTATCTTACAGGACAATCCTACGGCGATTCCCTCGGCTCCCTGAGCCAAAAGCAGCGGGAACTTGACAGGCAGCGTGACCGGCTCCTTGTTACGGCCGTCATAAGATGCCTTCCATTCCGTAGTCTTGGGATTGAACAGTGTCTCCAGAGCGAACTTGGAGAGACGGGCCTCAATGTAACGGGGTGCAGCGGCGCGGTGACCTGTAAGGATATTTCCCCAGTTACCCTGACATTCTATAAGCAGGTCCTTCTGACCCATCTGAACCAGGGCGTCACCAATTGAGGCGTCACCGTGAGGATGGAACTGCATAGTGTGACCCACAATGTTGGCCACCTTGTTGAAACGGCCGTCATCCAGACGTTTCATGGAGTGCAGGATACGTCTCTGAACCGGTTTGAGTCCGTCCACGAAATGAGGCACGGCACGTTCCAGAATAACGTAAGACGCATAGTCCAGGAACCAGCCCTGGTACATTCCGGAAAGCTGGTGGCGTATCATTCCGTTGTCATCCGTCACCGGATGATACGAAGAGTGTCCGGCATCCTGTCCTTCATCGGTCGCGTTCTCCTCCGGCTCGCGGAGTTCCTCATCCATTTCCTCTATTTCGTCGCTCATTTTTAAAAAACTTTGGACGCGAAATTACTGCTTTTCAACGACAATTCCCAATTCCACAGGCCCAACTTGCCCCATTTCGGCCGTCAACTTTTCAACAATTTTCGTAAATTATGCAAGCTTCATCCAAATGGCTCATTATTACCTTTTTTAAGATTGCCGAACCCCCTTTGTATTAAATAAAAGAGTACCTTTGCGAAAATTTTCGGAAAAAAGCTGATTATGGCACAGGAAGACGTTTTCAAAAAGATTGTAGCGCATTGTAAAGAATACGGTTTCGTATTCCCTTCAAGTGAGATTTACGATGGCCTGGGAGCTGTTTACGATTACGGACAGCTGGGCGTTGAGATGAAGAACAACATCAAGACCTACTGGTGGCAGAGCATGGTTCTGCTGCACGACAACATTGTAGGTATTGACTCCGCAATATTCATGCACCCCACTATCTGGAAGGCATCGGGCCACGTTGACGCATTCAACGACCCCCTGATTGACAACCGCGACTCAAAGAAGCGTTACCGCGCCGACGTCCTGATTGAGGACCAGATTGCAAAATATGACGAGAAGATCGAGAAGGAGGTAGCCAAGGCCGCCAAGCGTTTCGGTGACTCTTTCGACGAGGCCAAGTACCGCGCCACCAGCAACAACGTTCTGGAGCACGTAGCCAAGCGTGACGCCCTTCATGACCGTTACAAGAAGGCCATGAACGACGGCAACCTGGATGAACTCAAGCAGATTATCCTGGACGAGGGCATCGTTTGCCCCATCAGCGGCACCCGCAACTGGACCGATGTACGTCAGTTCAACCTCATGTTCTCAACCGAGATGGGTTCAACCGCCGACGGTTCAATGAAGATCTATCTGCGTCCCGAGACTGCACAGGGTATCTTTGTAAACTACCTGAACGTGCAGAAGACCGGCCGCATGAAGATTCCTTTCGGTATCGCCCAGATAGGTAAGGCCTTCCGTAACGAGATCGTAGCCCGTCAGTTCATATTCCGTATGCGTGAGTTCGAGCAGATGGAGATGCAGTTCTTCATCAAGCCCGGCACCGAACTTGACTGGTTCGCCAAGTGGAAGGAGACCCGCATGAAGTGGCACCAGGCACTGGGCTTCGGCGCCGACCACTACCGTTTCCACGATCACGACAAACTGGCCCACTACGCCAACGCAGCCACCGACATCGAGTTCCTCATGCCGTTCGGCTTCAAGGAGGTTGAGGGTATCCACAGCCGCACCAACTTTGACCTCTCACAGCATGAGAAGTACAGCGGCAAGAGCATCAAATACTTCGATCCCGAGACGGGCGAGAGCTACACTCCGTTCGTTATCGAGACCTCTATCGGTGTTGACCGTATGTTCCTGAGCGTTATGTGCGCCTCTTATGAGGAGCAGGCCCTCGAGAACGGCGAGACCCGCGTAGTTCTGCATCTGCCCGCACCTCTGGCACCCGTCAAGCTGGCCATCCTGCCTCTTGTAAAGAAAGACGGACTGCCCGAGCTGGCACGTTCAATCCAGAACGACCTGAAGTTCCACTTCAACTGCCAGTATGACGAGAAGGATTCAATCGGTAAGCGTTACCGCCGTCAGGATGCCATCGGAACTCCTTTCTGCGTAACCGTTGACCATCAGTCACTTGAGGACCAGACCGTTACCCTGCGCAACCGTGACACCATGGAGCAGCAGCGCGTAAAGATTGCAGATCTCTGCAACATCCTTTCCGATACAGTATCAATCACAAGCGTCCTCAAGACACTCTGAACATGAAGCGTTTTTGGGCTATACTAACTGTTTTTGCAACCGTCGTCATGCTGGCTTTCTCCTCATGCAAGGAGACCAAGGAGTTTGACGACCATGCAAACTGGCAGAACCGCAACTCTGAATTCCTTTCAGGGATAGCTTCCGAGCACGGCAACGACATGCCTGATGCAGCAGCCAAGGGAGCCCGCTTCAGGCTTCTCTCTTACAGACTGAACCCCGAAAAGTCATGGGGAAACGGCAGTTATGTCTATTGTGAGGTTCTCCAGCAGGGAACCGGCACAGATTCCCCCTATTACAATGACAGCGTCCGCTTCAATTACCGTGTCCGCCTGATTCCTACCGACTATTATCCCGAAGGTCAGGTTGTAGACCAGTCATTCAAGACCGCCACTCTGGATCCGTCAGTAAACATACCCGCTTCATTTGCGGTTAACAGTGTCATAGAGGGAGTCACCACCGCACTCCTGCACATGCATTGCGGTGACTACTGGAAACTGTACATTCCTTCAGGCCTTGGATACGGGACATCCGCCACAGGCGCAATCCCGGGTTACTCCACATTGATATTTGAGATCAATCTTACAGAGATAGCCCGCGTGGGAGAGGATCTTTCACCGAGATAATATATACCAATAATCATACCAATAACAGTTATTTATCATGGCAAAAATTAGAGGTGCCGTCACAGTTGACAACGAACGCTGCAAAGGCTGCGAGTTGTGCGTATTCACCTGCGACAAGCAGGTGCTTGGCATGTCGACAGCCGTCAACAGCAAGGGTTACCACTACGCTTACATGGCTAACCCCGAAGCCTGCATAGGTTGCACAAACTGCGGCATTATCTGCCCCGACGGAGTTATTTCAGTCTATAGGGTAAAAGTAGAGGAGTAATTATGGAAGAAAGAGAAATGAGACTTATGAAAGGCAATGAGGCAATTGCCGAAGCCGCTATCCGCGCCGGTGCCGATGCCTTTTACGGATACCCTATCACTCCGCAGACGGAGGTAATGGAGTATTTGATGGAGACCGATGCCACCGCCCGCACAGGCATGGCCGTACTCCAGGCCGAGAGTGAAGTTTCCGCCATCAACATGGTATATGGCGGCGCGTCCACAGGACACAGAGTAATGACATCCTCATCCAGCCCCGGCATCAGCCTGATGGCAGAGGGTATATCATATCTGGCAGGAGCCGAGCTTCCCTGCCTGCTTATCAACGTATCACGCGGAGGTCCCGGACTGGGAACCATCCAGCCCAGCCAGGCCGACTATTTCCAGACTGTAAAGGGCGGCGGTCACGGTGACTACAAACTGCTCACCCTGGCTCCCTCATCAGTTCAGGAACTGGCCGATTTCATCGCCCTGGGCTTTGACCTTGCGTTCAAGTACCGCAACCCGACCATGATTCTGGCCGACGGTGCTCTGGGTCAGATGATGGAGAAGATCTACCTGCCCGCACAGCGTCCCCGCATGACCGAGTATCCCGACTGGGCTACCAACGGTACCCCCGAGGGTAAGGAACGCCGCTTCATCACCTCTCTGAACCTGCTGCCGCAGGAGCATGAGCTGGTTAACATCCGCCTTCAGAAGAAGTACCGCGAGATGGAGCAGAACGAGGTACGTTACGAGATGATTCAGTGTGATGACGCCGATTACGTAATCGTAGCATTCGGTATCATCGCCCGCATAGCACAGAAGAGCATTGAGCTGGCACGCGCCAAGGGCCACAAGATCGGCCTGTTCCGCCCCATCTCACTCTATCCTTTCCCCTACGACCAGATCCGCGAGATGGCTGACAATCCCCGTATCAAGGGCCTCTTCTCAGTTGAGTTGAGCGCCGGTCAGATGATTGAGGATATCCGTCTGGCTGTCGAGGGCCGCAAACCCGTCGGCTTCTTCGGCCGTCTGGGCGGTATGGTTCCCACACCCGAGGAGATTGAGACCGCTCTCTACAATTACTTTAATATCAAATAAGCACAGCAATGGAAGTAAACGATATAATCAAACCGGAGAATCTGGTATATCAGAAAAGCCGTCTGATGGCTGAGAAGCAGTTCAACTTCTGCCCCGGCTGCGGCCACGGTGTAGTTGTTCGCACCATTGCCGAGGTTATCGAGGAGATGGGTATCGAGCACGACGTTATCGGTATCTCACCGGTTGGCTGTTCAGTATTCCTCTATGACTTCTACAAGTTCGACGTAGTTGAGGCCGCTCACGGCCGTGCCTGCGCTGTTGCCACCGGCATCAAGCGCGTGCAGCCCGACAAGTTCGTATTCACCTACCAGGGTGACGGTGACCTTGCCGCCATCGGTACCGGTGAGACCATGCACGCCTGCAACCGCGGAGAGAACATCGTGATAGTATTCATCAACAACGGTATATACGGAATGACCGGCGGTCAGATGGCTCCCACCACCCTGGAGGGAATGAAGACCACCACCTGCCCCCGCGGCCGTGACGTCAAGACCATGGGTTACCCGCTCAACATCACCCCGCTGCTGGCTCAGCTGGACGGTGTCTGCTACGTAACACGTCATTCAGTTCATACTCCCGCCAACGTACGCAAGCTCAAGAAGGCTCTGCGTCAGGCTTTTGAGAACCAGCGCGACAAGAAGGGCACCTCAATCGTTGAGGTTGTTTCCAACTGTAACTCAGGCTGGGGTCTCTCACCCAAGGCTGCCAATGACTGGATGGTTGAGAACATGTTCAAGAAATACCCTCTGGGCGACATGAAAGTTGACGGCAAGATCGTCATGGACATGAACGCTCCCAGATAACCTGAAAAGACACGAACATCATGACAGAAGAAATAATCATAGCCGGATTCGGAGGACAGGGTGTCCTCTCAATGGGTAAGATAATTGCATACTCAGGCCTGATGCAGGGTCTGGAAGTGTCTTGGATGCCGTCATACGGTCCTGAAATCCGCGGCGGTACAGCCAACGTAACGGTTATCCTGAGCGACAGCCGCATCAGTTCACCCATCCTGCAGAAGTTCAGCACCGCTATCATCCTGAACCAGCAGTCCATGGACAAGTTCGAGCCGATGGTAAAGCCCGGTGGCGTACTCATCTACACCCCGAGTACCATCACCCGTAAGCCCACCCGCACAGACATCACCATCTACCCCATCAAGGCCATCGAGGAGGCTGCTAAGATCAACGCCTCAAAGGTTGCCAACATGTTCCTGCTTGGAGCGTTCATGAAAATCCGCCCCATCCTTCAGGTAGATTACGTTATGGAGGGAATTAAGCATTCAGTTTCAGAACGTAACTGGAAGTATTTACCGCTCAACGAGAAAGCTATTAAGGCTGGGATGGAATTAGTGAAATAAAGAAATAGGGGTATACCCCCTTGGGACAATGCCCTCCCACAACAAAAGATATCGATTCCGAAACTTTGTTCCAGAATCGATATTTTTTGTCGCGGGCCCCTCCCACTGGTCACGCGTGGGTGCGAGAGTCCCAATGAGGTATACCCCTATTTCTTTATTTCGCTAATTGCGAGTCTTTGTTTCGGATTTCAACCCTTTTGATTTTTCCGCTGATTGTTTTGGGGAGTTCGTCTACAAATTCCACTACACGGGGGTATTTGTAGGGAGCGGATACTTTCTTTACGTGGTTTTGGATGTCTTTGATGAGATCCTCTTTGTCGGGAAGATCCTTATACTCCTTTGCCAGAATTATGGTGGCTTTGACTACCTGGCCGCGGACTTCGTCGGGTACTCCTGTTACGGCGCACTCTACTACGGCGGGGTGTGTCATAAGGGCGCTCTCTACCTCGAAGGGGCCGATACGGTAGCCGGAGCTCTTGATTACGTCGTCGGTACGACCTACGAACCAGTAGTAGCCGTCGCTGTCGCGCCAAGCCACGTCACCGGTGTGGTAGATGCCGTTGTCATGAACGGTCTTGGTGAGTTCCTGATTATGGTAGTACTCCTCAAACAGGCCGAGCGGGATGCGCTTGTCGGTATGCAGGATTATCTCGCCGCTCTCACCGTCCTCAGCCGAACGGCCGTCATTGGTGAGAAGGTCCATGTCATATGCGGGATTGGGCACGCCCAGTGATCCGGGTTTGGGTTTCATCCAGGGGAAGGTTCCGATGGTCATTGCGGTCTCGGTCTGACCGAATCCTTCATGTATGTCCAAACCGGTATGTTCCTTCCAGAAGTCGAATACGCTCGGGTTCAGAGGCTCGCCTGCAGTGGTGCAGTACTTGAGTGCGCTCAGGTCAAACTGAGACAGATCCTCACGTATCAGATAGCGGTAGATGGTGGGAGGTGCGCAGAATGATGTAACCTTGTACTTGGCCATTGCCTCCAGTATGTTGGCGGGAGTGAACTTCTCGTGGTCATATACAAACACGGCGGCGCCTGACAGCCATTGTCCGTAGAGCTTTCCCCATACGGCCTTACCCCAACCGGTATCGGCAACGGTAAGATGCAGGCTGTTCTCATTCACGTTATGCCAGTACTTGGCGGTAACGATATGTCCCAGAGGATAGAGGAAGTTGTGAGCCACCATCTTGGGGTTGCCGCTTGAACCTGAAGTGAAGTACAGGAGCGATATGTCGTGATTGTCGTTTACATGCTCGGGGCGCACAAACTCGGGGGCGTTCTTCATACCCTCGTCCATGCTGTGCCAGCCATCCTTGTTATATGAACCGGTAGCCACCAGTACCTTTACTGAAGGTGCGTCCTTGAGGCAGTCATTTACATGCTGTATCATGATGGGCTCATCAGCCGATACGATCATCTTGATCTGAGCGGAGTTTGCCCTGTAGATAAGGTCTTTCGGGGTGAGCAGGTGGGTTGCGGGAATTGCCACGGCGCCCAGCTTGTGCAGAGCCACGATTGAGAACCAGAACTCGGCACGGCGCTTGAGCATCATCATCACGCAGTCGCCCTTGCCTATGCCCAGTGACTGGTAGAATGATGCAACCTGGTCAGATTTACGTTTGATGTCGGCAAATGTGTAACGGTGTTCTTCACCTTCGTCATTGGTCCAGAGAAGGGCCAGTTTATCGGGATTGGTCCTGGCCCACTCATCGACTACATCGTAGCCGAAGTTGAAATTGTCCGGGACAATTATCTCAAAGTTTTTCTGGAAATCCTCAAGAGAGTCAAACTCAACCTTGCGTAAGTATTTTTCAAGCATAAATTAAAATCAGATGATAATAGCGAAGAAACGTGCAGGCTCTCCGTTGAGTGCACGCATTCCATGCGGTTGTGTTGCATCAAAGTATATGCTGTCACCGGGATTGAGTACCAGTTCCTTTCCGGCTATGCTCAAAAGCAGAGTGCCTTTCAGTACCAGATTGAACTCCTGACCCTCATGTGTGTTCAGGTGCATGTGCTCCTCCATCTTGGGATCAACGGTAACGATGAAAGGAGATGCCTTTGCATGCTTGAATCCCATTGCAAGAGCCTGATACTTATAGGCTTTCTGACGCTCGATAACGGGACCCTTGCCCTTGCGTACAAGCCAGTAGCTGGTCATGTTGGGAGCATCGCCGGCAAACAGCTCCAGAGGCTCCACGCCCAGCACGTTTGCTGCGTTGCAAAGGAAGTTCATAGGAATGTCTGATTCCCCTGACTCATATTTAATCAACTCTTCGGGAGTTATGCCGCACTTCTGTGCAACCTCCTCAACGGTCATGTCAACGTCCTCGCGTAATCCGCGCAGACGCATGGCCATCTGTTTGATCTGTTCGTTTATTTCCATATCAGATAACTTCTATTCCCTGCTCCTCGCAAAGCTTGAGGCTAAGTTCGCGGAGTTTGAATTTCTGAATCTTGCCGCTTCCTGTAAGCGGATACTCCTTGACAAAGAATACGTATTTGGGTATCTTGTAACGGGCAATCTTGCCGCGGCACCAGTCACGTACCTCCTCCTCGGTAAGTTTGGCACCCTCATCCAGGATGATGAATGCTCCAACCTCCTCACCGTATTTCTTTGAGGGTACGCCTGCCACCTGTACGTCACGTACGCCGGGCAGATGATAGAGGAACTCCTCGATCTCACGCGGGTAGATGTTCTCACCGCCGCGGATGATCATATCCTTGATACGGCCCGTAATACGGTAGTTGCCGTTCTCGTCCATAATTCCAAGGTCACCCGAATGCAGATAACCGTTCTCGTCAATGACCTCGGCAGTAGCCTGCGGGTTCTTGTAGTAACCCTTCATCACGTTGAAGCCCTTGCAGCACATCTCACCCTGAACGCCCACGGGAACCTCCTTGCCCGTCTCAGGATCAAGCACCTTGACATCAACGAACTCATAATCACGGCCCACGGTGGTGTAACGCACCTCATCGGGATCATCTATGCGGGTCTGGCTCATACCGGGTGAAGACTCGGTCAGGCCGTAAACGCTTGTAACATGCAGATACATCTTCTCCTCCACCTTACGCATAAGCTCAATCGGGCAGAGTGAACCGGCCATGATACCTGTGCGCAGGCATGAGAGGTCAAACATATCGAACATGGGATGGTTCAGCTCGGCAATGAACATGGTGGGCACACCGTAAAGTGCGGTGCAGCGCTCCTTGTGGACCGATGCCAGCGTAACCAGCGGATCAAAACGCTCCACAACAACCTCAGTACAACCGTGTGTAAGGCAGTTCATGGTTGCCAGAACCACGCCGAAGCAGTGGAACAGGGGCACGCATACGCAGAGCTTGTCATCCTGTGTGAACTTCATGTGCTCACCTGTCAGGAATCCGTCATTGGCGATGTTATAGTGGGTAAGCATCACACCCTTGGGGAAACCTGTGGTACCTGATGTGTACTGCATGTTGACAACGTCGTGGCAGTTTACTGACTTGCGCAGACGCTGGAACTCGTCATCATCGGTATTCTCACCAAGAAGCAGGATCTCGGCGGTATTGTACATGCCGCGGAACTTCTCCTGGCCGATGTAAACCACATTCTTGAGCTTGGGGAAACGCTTGCTCTCCAGATGTCCGCGCTGGCATTCGCGCAGTTCGGGCAGCATGGTGTAAGCCATATCCACGTAGTTGCTCTCCCATGTGCCGTCGGTAAGGCAGAGGGTATGCATATCGGAGTCCTTGCACAGATACTCCAGCTCATTCTGCTTGTAATTGGTGTTTACGGTAATGCAAACGGCACCTATCTTGGCGCATGCATAAAGGAAGGTGAGCCAGTCAGGTACGTTCTGAGCCCAAAGACCCACGTGCGTTCCCTTGGTCACACCTATCGCTATCAGGCCGCGTGCCATGTCATCGACCCTCTCGTTAAACTGTTTCCAGGTGAAACGGAGGTCGCGGTCCGAATAGACTATATATTCTTTGTCAGGCGTAGTCTGAGCCCAATGCTCAAGCCAGTCGCCCAACGTTCTCTCTGATAACTGGTACATGTCGGGATCAAATAGGAGTATAGACTACAGCAAGGATACGTGCCTTCTGGCCGTTGTAGCCGTGCACGTGATGCTTTACAATTGAATCATAGTATATGCTGTCACCCTTCTCAAGAACGTATGATGTCTTGCCGTAGTTGATCTCAACCTGACCGTCCAGCACGTATATGAACTCCTCGCCCTCATGGGTTGAGAGGTCGAACTTGGGATTCTCGTTGGGAAGAATGTCAATTACGAAGGGCTCCAGATGGCGGTTGTCCTTACCCTCTGAAAGTGAATGGTAAATCATGTTCTCATGACCTTCGGCAGCGTGGTTTGAGAAACGGACGCTCTCACGCTCCTCCTGTGCGCGGCTTACAACCGCTCCAACGCTCTGCTGGTCATCCAGAAAAGTACCTAGTCGTACACCTAGTACACGGGCTATCTTGATTAGAGGAGCCAGACCCGGCAGCGGGCCGTCATTCTCTATTGCCTTTACTTGGTCTACGGTTAGCTGTGCGCGCTCGGCCAGAACCTCAATCTCCATCTGCTTGGACTCTCTGAGAGAGCGGATTTTCTTACCTACTGGTACTTTTGAATTCATGATTTTCTGTATTATTATACGGAATATACCGTTTTATGCCGCAAAAATACAAAAAAGCCGCAATATGCATTCCACAACACTAATAATTATGGAATTATATAGTAAAAATTGTATTTTTTAAATAATGTGTTGTTGAATTTTTATATTATCTTTGTATGTCTTATAATATGCACAAATGACAGAAGAAATCACAAACGGACAGGCCAACTATTCCGCGCAGAACATCCAGGTTCTGGAGGGTTTGGAAGCAGTGCGCAAGCGCCCTGCAATGTATATTGGTGACATCAGCGAGAAGGGCCTGCATCACTTGGTATATGAGGTAGTGGATAACTCCATTGACGAGTCAATGGCAGGCTATTGCACACACATCGAGGTGGCCATCAACAAGGACGGCTCAATAACCGTTCAGGATAACGGCCGCGGTATCCCTGTTGACATGCACCCCAAGGAGCACAAATCGGCCCTGGAGGTCGTAATGACCGTACTCCATGCCGGCGGTAAGTTCGACAAGGGTTCATACAAGGTTTCCGGCGGTCTGCACGGCGTAGGTGTATCCTGCGTTAACGCCCTCTCCACCAAGATGATCACCGAGGTCTTCCGTGAAGGCAAGATATACCGTCAGGAGTACTCATGCGGAAAGCCCGTTACCGGCGTCGAGTGCGTAGGCACAACCGACATCAACGGTACCCGCCAGACATTCTGGCCCGACGGCTCCATATTCACCACAACAGAGTACAAGTATGACATCCTGGCCGCACGTCTGCATGAACTTGCATTCCTGAATGCAGGACTCCGCATCTCCCTGACCGATTACCGCGTCATGGAGGAGGGCGAGCCCAAGAAGGACACATACTTCTCAAACGAGGGTCTCAAGGAGTTCGTCTCCTACATCGACGAGAACCGCGTTCACCTTATTCAGGAGCCTATCTACCTGAATACCGAGAAGCAGGGCGTACCCATCGAGGTCGCCATCCTGTACAACACCGAGTACAAGGAGACCATCCGTTCATTCGTAAACAACATCAACACAATAGAAGGCGGTACCCACCTGGTAGGTTTCCGCACCGCTCTCACCCGTACCCTCAAGAAATATGCCGATGACAACAAGTTCCTTGAGAAAGCCAAGGTTGAGATTGAAGGTGAGGATTTCCGCGAGGGCCTTACAGCCGTTATCTCAGTAAAGGTTTCAGAACCTCAGTTTGAGGGTCAGACCAAGACCAAACTGGGTAACTCGGAGGTTGCAGGTGCCGTTCAGCAGGCCGTAGGCGAGGCTCTCACATTCTATCTTGAGGAGCACCCCAAGGAGGCCAAGCTGATTGTCGACAAGGTTATCCTGGCAGCCCAGGCACGTGTAGCAGCCCGCAAGGCCCGCGAGAGCGTACAGCGCAAGAGCCCGCTCTCAGGCAGCGGACTTCCCGGCAAACTGGCCGACTGCTCCGACAAGGATCCCGCCAACTGCGAGCTCTTTATCGTCGAGGGTGACTCTGCAGGCGGCAGCGCCAAGCAGGGCCGTGACCGTCACACCCAGGCTATCCTGCCTATCCGCGGTAAGATCTTCAACGTGGAGCGCGTAATGTGGCACAAGGCCTTTGACCATGAGGAGGTAAACAACATCATCCAGGCTCTGGGCGTACGCTTCGGCCTCAACCCCGATGACTCCAAGGCAGCAAACTACGACAAACTGCGTTACTATAAGGTAATCATCATGACCGATGCCGATGTCGACGGTTCACACATCGACACCCTTATAATGACACTCTTCTTCCGCTACATGCCTGAACTCATAGAGAACGGACACCTCTACATAGCTACCCCGCCCCTCTACCTCTGCACAAAGGGTAAGGTAAAGGAGTTCTGCTATGATGACGTTCAGCGTCAGCGCTTTATCGACCAGTACGGTGGAGGACTTGAGCAGAACATCATCACACAGCGCTACAAAGGTCTGGGTGAGATGAACCCCGAGCAGCTCTGGGAAACCACAATGAATCCCGAGAACCGCCTGCTCAAGCAAGTCCAGATCCAGGACGCCGCCGAGGCCGACCGCATCTTCAGCATGCTGATGGGAGAAGACGTCGGCACCCGCCGCGAATTCATCGAGCGCAACGCCACTTACGCAAACATCGACGCATAAAGCAAAACAGTACCATTGGGGACGGTTCCGTTTGGTACTGTTTTTAAATAAAAAAGGTCCGGATTAGTAAATCTGGACCTATTTGTTTCAATACGCAACAGTGCAATGGAAAACAGTACCAAACGGAACCGTCCCCAGTGGTACTGTCAAGCGAGCTTAGCGATGTGAGCGCAGAGCTTTGACTTGAGGTTAGCGGCCTTGTTCTTGTGGATGAGCTTGGTCTTAGCCAGCTTGTCCAGCATCTTCTGAACCTTAGGATAGGTTGCAGCAGCCTCCTCCTTGTTGGTCATAGCGCGAAGCTGACGAACTGCATTACGCATGGTCTTTGCATAATAACGGTTGTGAAGTCTTCTCTTCTCGCTCTTTCTGATAGCCTTCAAGGCTGATTTGTGGTTTGCCATTATAAAAAACGTTTTTTATTTGTTTTACTCTTTGTAGCGCGTATGAGAGTCGAACTCATCTTGCAAGAATGAAAATCTTGAGTACTAGCCGATATACGAACGCGCCATCCTTTCCGGTAGCCTCGAGAGGCTGCCCTATAAAGCGGATGCAAAAGTAGTTACATTTTTCCAAACGGCAAACTTTCTCCAGTATTTTTTTATATCTTCGCTACCACAGAGAAAAGTTATGTGGCAGGCCGAAAAGGGAATACTGATAGGTTCAGTGAGGCACAATGACCGCACAAGCGTGGCACATATATTCACCGGTCAGCACGGAATGGTGCCCTTCATCTGGTTTCTTTCCAAGACCGGAAAGAACGCCAGCCGCAACACCCTGCTCCAGCCGCTCACCCAACTCGAGTTCCAGGCCGAGTACATTCCCACTGAGAACCTCCAACATATCAAGGAGATAAAGAACTGCGCCCCCTACGGAGATATTCCAAGGAATCCCCTTAAAAGTGCCATTTCGCTCTTCCTGTCGGAGTTCCTCACATACGCGCTGAAGGGAGAACAGAACAATCCTTCACTTTTCAGGTTCCTGACCGAATCACTTGTCTGGTTTGACAAAGCCAAGGAAGGGACATATTCCAACTTCCACATAGCCTTCATGATAGGTACGGCAAGCCACATAGGAATCTGCCCAAACATAGACGATTACACTCCCGGATGCGTACTCGATATGCGCGACGGCTGTTTCACTCCGCTGCTTCCCAAGCACACAGAGTACATGCCGGCGGAACTCTCCTACAAACTGTTCCTGCTCATGAACTCCGATTATGACGGAATGAAAGACGCGCCCCTGACCGGTCAGGAACGCGTCATGCTGTTGAATGCGCTGAATAACTTCTTCCGTCTTCACATACCCTCTTTCCCTGTACTCAAGTCAATCGAGGTTCTTGAGACGGTATTCGGTTAAGCGCGAAGAGCCTTGAGCTCGGACAATCCCACCGTATTACGCAGATATGTAGGTGATGCCTCGATGGCGTCAATAAGTGCGTCGTTGTCCAGATCGGCATCGGTCATCTCATAGAGATAGAGCTGGCGTTTGTCGACACGGTCACCGTAGAGTCCCTCAATGACTGTGTCAACCACCTCCTCATCATCCATAAGAGGCAGATTGTCCATACCGAATCCTGTTGCCAGAACCGTTATCTTGACCTCATCGGTCAGGGTGTCGTCATTGGCAAGACCCCAGATAACCTCAATGTTCTTGTCCTCGAACTTGTCCATGAAGTGACGGACCTCATTCATCTCATCCAGCATGAGCTGATGGTCAGACTGAGTGCTCTGGTAGATGTTGAACAGGATCTTTTTGGCTTTATGAATATCATTGTTATAGAGAAGAGGCGACTTAAGAGCTGCGTCGAAAGCCTGGTTGACACGGTTCTCGCCCTTGGCTATACCGGTACTCATTATCGCTACGCCGCCGTTCTTGAGAACCTTGTTCACATCACGGAAGTCAAGGTTGATTATACCGCGGCAGGTAATGAGTTCGGCAATGCTCTTGGTTGCGGTGGTCAGAGTCTCGTCCACATGCAGGAAACCGGTAGCGACACTCTTGTCCGGGTATATCTCAAGCAGTTTCTCGTTGCTTATGACCAGAAGGGCGTCAACATATTCTGACATCTCGCGGACACCCTTGAGCGCCTGCTTGATCTTGGGACGCATCTCAAACTTGAACGGGATGGTCACGATACCTACGGTAAGCATTCCGCACTCCTTGGCACACTTGGCAATCACAGGAGCAGCACCGGTTCCGGTACCGCCGCCCATACCTGCGGTGATGAATACCATCTGGGTATCGTCCTTGAACTGTGCCTTTATCTCCTCAATGCTCTCCTCGGCAGCCTTGCGTGCTACCGTAGGGTCATTACCGGCACCCAGACCGTTGGTTGTCTGACGTCCCAACTGGAGTTTGATGGGTATGTCGGAGTCGGCAAGTGCCTGCTGATCGGTATTGGCTATCACGAATACTACGTCGTGAATTCCCTCACGGTACATGTTCTTGACAGCGTTGCTGCCGCCGCCGCCCACACCGATAACCTTGATTATCTTACGTGACTCGGTAGGAAAATCAAACGGGAGGATCTCTTTCTCCTCAAATTCTTTTATATCCTGGTTCATAGTCAATTGTTGTCTTTATCATCCTCAAAGAAGCTCTCGCCCATGTTCATGACATTGTCAACCCAACGCTTGAACACGCTGACTCTCTTGGTACGTTTCTTCTCGGCCTCCTCCTCTTTCTGAGCAGCCTCCTCCTCTTTCTGGGCAGCGGCTTTCTCACGCTCCTCCTGCTCCTTTCGGTCAATCTCAGCCTGTGCGCTCTCACCTGCCTCGGTAAAGAGGTCTCTCTGAACCACCTTATCCTGATTCTCGGCCGATATGTTTTCTATCTCATCCATCTTGGGCAGTTCGCAGCAGTTCTCATCACCCATGGCCATTACTGAAAGCAGTGCCAATTGTGAGCCGTCACCGCGTTTCCAACTGGGTTCTATCCATGTTACGCCGCAGACGGGCTCGGTAACCACGCGCGGACGACGCATTGAAGGCATCAGTTTTACAAAGACCTGATCCAACTGACGCAGTTGTGAGCCGCCGCCGGTAAGGACTATTCCAGCATAAAGGACCTCACCGTAACCCGATGCCTTTATCTGTGCGCATACGTTACGGATTATCTCCTCGTTACGGGCTTCGATGATATCGCCTATATCCTTGAGCAGCACCTTGCTGTCATTGATCATTATTGTCTCACTGGCATCCTGGCTGCCTATAAGGTTGCACAGGCCGTAGGTGCACTTGAGCTGTTCGGCCTGTTCGGGTTCTATCTTGAGTATTGCCGCAAGGTCACGGGTAATCAGTGCGCTGCCAAGCGGAATAACCCTGAGGTAACGCAGCATTCCGTTCTTATAGACCGATACCGTTGTGGTGTCGGCGCCGTAGTCAACCAGAACGCAGCCCTGCTGACGGTCGTCATCGGTCAGAATGGCATCGGCCTGGGCCATGGGTGCCACGTAGCCGTCAACTATCTCAACCTGTGCCATCATGAAGCACTGGGCAATGTAATCGGCCACCTGTTTCTTGAGCAGGATATTCAGGTAACTGCCGCCCAGTGAACGGCAGGCAACACCGATGGGATCGGTCTCAGTACCGCGTTTGTTGTCCACTACATACTCCTGTGACTCCTGGAACAGGTTTACATAGCCGTCATACTCTATCTCGCTGCACTGCTGGAACATGTCGTCTATAACCTCCTGGCTCACCACGGTCTCCTCTTCAAACTGGTGCTCCACCTTGCTGATTATGGACTTCAGACCCTTGGCGTTGTAACCTACATAGACCTTCTCTATGCTGGTTGACAGGATTGAATTAAGACGCTCCACTACCTCGGCTATGGCATTGGCAGTCTTGTCCAGGTTATAAACTGCGCCGTGACGGATGCATGATGATGACGGCACGCCGGCGTATGCCAGCACCTTGAGTGAGCCGTCGGTCATTATCTGACCTGCCACGCCTGAGATCTTGGATGAGCCAAGTTCAATAGCAACAATAACTTTGTCTTCCATCTATCTTATTTTCGTTTCTTACATACTACCTGACCTGCGTAGGCTACGCTTATTGAACGGTACTTGTTCCAGCCTACGTTGTCCAGACCCTTCTCATAGAAGTTCATGAGACGGTCCAGTTTATTTTCCACATTATCGGCCGTGCCAAGAATCAGCAGATGGTCACCCACGCGGGGCACCAGCTCGAACTGTCCGTCCTTGGTCACGTTTATCTGCTCCACCTGTGCCTTCCAGAATTCCGAACGGTCCAGGGCGCGAACCACCTGCAGCAGTTCATTCGCCGCAAACCTGCGGTCTATGTATCCGGTGGCTACGGGCAGCTGTACTGCCAGCGAGTGCTGTGAGAGAATCTCTCCCTTGCTGTCCACATAGAAATCATTGCCACGGTTGTTGATGACACGTACCAGGGGAACTTTACTGGAGATGTTTATCCTGAGCATGTCTCCGCCTGTCTTGTAGCACTGAACCTTACCCACCAGCGGATGCAGCAGAAGCGTAGACTCAACCTTGTCAAGGTCTATCTCCTCCAGCGGCAGGCCGACAGGATCTATGGAATGCTCCTGAAGAACAGCCAGCACCATCTCCTCGTCAATAAGGTCAAAATGGAGACTGTCCGTGATGTGCAGGTCCACGCCGCGGCACAGACGGGTATCCTCATGCCTGTCAGTCATGGCTATCACCGAATATCCCAGATATCCGGCCAGCACTACCACCGATAATATGGACAGTATCTTCTTTAACACCTTATTCCAATATCTTTGTTATGGTTTCAACATAATCCTCCAGGTCACCTGCACCCAGAGTTACCAGCACCTGCAGATCTTCCTTGATGGACTTGACAAGTTCAGGAACCTGGTTGCGTGAGATGACACCCTTGCATACGCCAGGCTTCATGTTCTCGGCCAGCAGCGCGCTTGTCACGCCCGGTATGGGTTGCTCGCGTGCGGGATAAATCTCCAGCAGCCATACCTCGTCAAACAATGAGAGGCTGTCAGCGAACTCGTTGTAGAAATCCCTTGTACGGGTATACAGATGCGGCTGGAATATGCATGTTATCTTGCGTCCCTCATAGAGTTTGCGCAGTGACAGGGCGCACTGACGTATCTCCTCGGGATGATGCGCATAGTCACTCAGGTAAACCGTATCGGCCTTCTTAACATGGAAGTCAAAGCGGCGGTCACATCCGCGGAATGAGCCGATGCGCTCGCGGATGACATTGTCCGGTGCGCCGCTCATCTGTGCCATGGCCATTGCAGCAACGGCATTCTCCACGTTGATGGGAATGGGTACTCCCAGCTCGACGTCCGCAATGCTGCCCAGCGGTGATACGTAATCAAACCTGAGCTCGCCGTTGCCGACTCTGATGTTTGCGGCGTGGAAGTTACCCTCATCAAGACCGTATGTGTAGAGGTTGACACCCTTCTGAAGCTGAGGCTGGATCTTATCGGCCAGACCTACATGCAGTATCAGGTCACCGCCCGGCTTGATGAGCGATGTATATTTGCGGAAACTCTCCACGTATGCCTCGTATGTGCCGTAGATATCCAGATGATCGGCATCAACGGCGGTGATGACGGAACGCAGCGGTGTCAGGTGATGGAACGAACGGTCGAACTCATCGGCCTCAATGACCACGCGGCGGCTCTTGTTTGAAATCATCAGGTTGCTGCCTATGTTCTTGAGGATACCGCCCAGGAATGCGTTGCAACCCTCATCGGTTCCGTCCAGGATATATGCCACCATTGAAGACGTGGTGGTCTTGCCGTGTGTTCCTGCCACGCACAGACCGTCCAGCGAACGGGTCAGCGTACCCAGAACCTGAGCGCGTTTCTGCACATCGAAGCAGTGCATGTTGAACCAGTTCAGGATCTTGTTGTCGGCCGGAATGGCTGGTGTATAGACCACCAGTGTCGATGCGGAATCCTTGAAGCAGGGATCCACTTTGTCAACGTCATCCTCAAAGCCTATCATGGCACCCTCCTTTATCAGGGCCGATGTCAAATCGGTAGATGTCTTGTCATAACCGCCCACCTTGCATCCGCGTGCCAGGAAGTAACGTACCAGGGCGCTCATGCCGATGCCGCCGGCACCTACAAAATAGACAGACTTGATGTCGTCCAGGCTGAGCGAGCCACTTCCGTATCCGGCCAGTTTGAGCACCTCACGGGCAATAATCTCGGCCGAATCATACATGGCCAGTTTGAGTATGTTGTCATGCAGCTGCTCCAAACGGGGCTCATCCTTTACCAGGTCAACGGCTGCAGGAATCAGTTCCTTCTTTGCATCCACGTCACGGATGTGGATGGCGGCATCCCTGTCGGCCAGAGCCAGAGCGTTCTTGGTCTGATGATCCTCGGCCACATTGGGTGAAGGTACAAGTATTACGGGCTTACCCAGCAGGCAAAGTTCCGATATGGTACCGGCACCTGCGCGTGAGATCACCAGGTCGGCGGCGGCATATGCCTGATCCATATCCTGCACGAACTCCGTGGGGAAGAGGTTGTCCACCGGCTCCTCGGCTGCCAGACGGCTCTTCATCTCCTCAAAGTAGTACTTACCGGTCTGCCAAACGAACTGTACGTCATAAGACATGCGTATCAGGTCCAGGTTGGCCATCACGCTCTCGTTCAGGGTACGTGCACCCAGACTGCCTCCCACAATCAGCACTGTCCTCTTGTCGGGGTCAAGTCCCATGGCTACCGATGCCTTCTTTCTGGTTATTCCGCCCTTGGTAAGGGTGGGACGGACCGGATTACCGGTCTTTATTATCTTGTCGGCGGGGAAGAAACGGTCCATGCCGTCATATGCGACACATATCCTGGAGGCCTTCTTGGCCAGAATCTTGTTGGTCACGCCGGCGTATGAGTTCTGCTCCTGAAGCAACGTGGGAATACCCATCTTGCCTGCAATGCGCAGAGTCGGTCCGCTGGCATAACCGCCCACACCCACGGCAACCATGGGACGGAACTGACGGATTATGCGGCGTGCCATCATCTGGCTGCGCATTATCTTGAACAACACCAGTATGTTCTTGAACGGGTTCTTGCGGTCAAATCCGCAGATGGGAAGTCCTTTGATGTTGAAACCTGCCTGCGGTACGCGCTGCATCTCCATCCTGCCTTCGGCACCCACGAACAGAATCTCGGCCTCCGGATTGAGCGCCTTGATTGCGTGTGCTATTGAAACTGCCGGGAAGATATGTCCTCCTGTACCGCCTCCGCTGATTATTATTCTAGGTTTTGCCTCCATATATTATATTAGTTTTCGTCAAATGATTCGTTTCCGTCAACCGGGCTTGGAATATCGGCCTCCGTTCCCAGAGCCTGTTCACCTTTAGCCTCCTTCTCAAGCACGTTGCTTATGCCCAGCAGCATGCCTATGCAGCCGCTTGTCATCAGGACCGATGTTCCTCCCTTACTTATGAGAGGAAGCGGCTGTCCTGTAACGGGGAACAGACCCACAGCCACAGACATGTTGATGAACGCCTGCAGACCCAGCAGCATGCCGAGTCCCATTGCCAGATATGCGGGATATTTCTCCTTGCACTTGGTGGCTATGCGTCCCACCCTGTAGAGCAGAACCACATAGACAAGCATCACTATCACGCCTCCCACGATACCCAGTTCCTCTATGATGATTGCATAGATAAAGTCACAACTGGCCTCCTGCAGGTAGTCACGCTCGTCGGAGTTTCCGGGACCCTTGCCCAGTATGTTACTTGTTGCAATGGCTATGTTTGCATGTGTCTCCTGAGGCTTCTCGGGAGCCACCAGTTTTGCATATTCGTATGCGTTGGGTTTGTTCCTGGTCTGAGAGAAATCCTGCAGACGTGCCTGCCATGTGGTTGCGCGTGAAGGTATGATCTTGGAGTCGCGTATGGTCTGCGCCGGAACGAACAGCAGTATTACCACTGCAACTATTCCCGCTCCCACTACGACACCTGTCAGGGCGAGCATCCTGCGCCATGCAATGCCTCCAAGTATCATCATCACGAATATAACACCTGCCAGCAGAACCGCTGTGGAGAGGTTCTCGCCCACAATCAGCGCATCGACAAATCCTGTCAGTGCCAGTATCTTCCAGAATGTATTAGCCTGACTGAGTTCATCATCGGGTTTCAGTTTGGAGAGCCAGTAGGCCACTGACATGATAACACCTATCTTACCCAGTTCCGAAGGCTGCAGCTGGAAGAATCCCAGATTAATCCAGCGCTCGGCACCCGATGAACCCATACTGCGTATGGAGAGATAACCCAGCAGCAGTATCGACAGAGGTACCAGCAATACCGGGAACAACCTGTACCACTTGTAGTGGAGCAGATGCACCAGCCACATACCAGCCAGGCCGATGCCCAGATGCATGGTGTGTGAAATGATGGGTGCCAGGAAACTGCTCTTGCCGAATGTAAGACGGCTGCTGGCGCTGAACACCTCTATAAGAGATATTCCGCACAGTATGAAGACCATTGTCCAGATGGTACGGTCTCCGTTAAGCAGTTGTCTGCGCTTGGGTTTATCCTCAGTATTCTCCATATATCCTTTTTATAATGCTCTCACACAAGCCTTGAACTGTTCGCCGCGGTCCTCATAACTCTTGAAGAGGTCAAAACTGGCGCAGCAGGGACTCAGCAGCACGATCTCACCGCTGTGAGCCATCTTGTATGCGGCATCCACGGCATCCTTCATTGACTGTACATCGGCCACGGGAAGTCCGAATCCGTCAAAGAAGTCGTGCAGTTTCTCGTTATGCAGACCCATGTAAACCAGACCGCAGCACTTTTCACGTACCAGGTCGGCTATCTCGTTGTAGTCATTACCCTTGTCCTTGCCGCCCAGAATCAGCACGCACTTTACCGGCATGCTCTGCAGAGCGTACCAGCAGCTGTTCACGTTGGTGGCCTTGGAGTCATTGATAAAGTCTATTCCGTTAACCCTGGTCACGCGCTCCAGACGGTGCTCCACACCCTGGAATGTCTGCAGGGCCTTGCGTATGGTCTCGCTCTTGATACCGGCAATGTTGGCCGATATTCCCGCAGCCATCGAGTTATAGAGGTTATGCTTGCCTGTGAGTGACAGCGACTCCTGCTCCATGTTGAAAGCGTAAGGCTTTGTGAAGTAGAGAGTTCCGTCCTCGACATATGCAGCCAGATCCTCCTTCTTTGCCTCGGCAAAGGGATAGAGGGTAGCCTGCAGACCGTATTTCTTGAGTTCACGGGTGATGATGGGATCATCGCTCCAGTAAACGAACGCATCGTCCTTGGTCTGGTTGCGTATAACGCGCATCTTGGCGTCAACGTAGTTCTGCATCTCATGGTCATAACGGTCCAGATGGTCCGGGGTTATGTTCATGAGGATGGCTATGTCGGCCTTGAAGTCATACATATTGTCCAGCTGGAAGCTGCTCAGTTCAATCACATAGTAGTCAAAGTTCTTCTCGGCCACCTGCCATGCCAGACTGCTGCCTATGTTTCCGGCCAGACCCACGTTCATGCCGGCCATCTTGAATATGTGGTATATGAGCGATGTGGTCGTGGTCTTGCCGTTGGATCCGGTAATGCAGATCATCTTGGCGTTGGTGTATCGGCCGGCAAACTCAATCTCCGATATGATGGGGGTACCCTGAGCCATGAGTTTCCGGATGATGGGAGCCTCCTTGGGGATACCCGGGCTCTTTATCACCTCATCGGCAGCCAGGATACGCTCCTCGGTATGCTGTTTCTGTTCCCACTCGATACCGCGCAGGTCCAGTTCATTACGGTAATGCTCCTTAATCTCGGACAGGTCCGATACAAACACGTCAAAGCCCTTGGCCTTAGCCAGAATGGCTGCACCTGTTCCGCTCTCTCCTGCACCCAGAATAACAATCTTCTTCTGTGACATAATTCTCATCTGATTTTCAAGGTCAATATTGTTAGTGCTGCAAGACCTATGCTGATAATCCAGGTCCTGAGCGTTATCTTGGTCTCAAACTGTAACTTGCTGTCATTTCCGTGGAATTTGACGGTGCTGGTAGGATCGGCCTTGAGCACCTGCTCCATGCTGGTACGGTAATGATCATGTATGGGGGTACGTTTCCAGATACGCTGGTGAACACCCTTTCGCTTGCCCAGCTTGTAATAGAAACGCTGGCAGATGACCGACAGGCTCTCAACCAGGAAGACGCCGCAAAGAATGGGAAGCAGCAATTCCTTGTGTATGCAGAGCGCAGCCACGGCAATGATGCCGCCTATGGTCAGGCTGCCCGTATCACCCATGAATATCTGTGCCGGGTATGAGTTGAACCAGAGGAAACCTATCAGGGCACCAACAAAAGCGGCCAGATAGATTACCACCTCCTGACTTCCCGGAACATACATCAGGTCAAAGTGACTTGCAGTCACGACGTTACTGGATACGTAGGCCAGAATGCCCAGCGTAACTCCTATTATGGCCGAGTTGCCCGCAGCCATGCCGTCCATGCCGTCGTTCAGGTTAGAACCGTTCGATACTGCTGTCACGATAAAGAGAGTGAGCAGCACAAAGAACACCCAGCCGGCCTTGTACTTGGCACTCTCGCCCAGCCAGCCGAAAGCGTTGGCATAGTTCAGGTTGTGGTTCTTAAGGAACGGTATCGTAGTACGGGTTGACTTTACATCCGGAGTCTTGACAACTATCTCGGTGTTGTTTTCAATGCGTGTCTCAACCTTCTCGTTGATCACCACCTGCGGGCTGTAACGCAGTGTCAGGCCCACGATCAGGCCCAGTGCCAACTGTCCTGCCACCTTGAGCCAGCCGTTCAGTCCGTCCTTGTTGCCCTTGAATGTCTTGATGTAGTCATCGGCAAAACCTATGACTCCAAGAATTATGGTGGTTATGAGCATGAGCCACATGTAGACATTCTTCAGGTCACCTATCAGCAGACAGGGAATCAGAATGGCCACGATGATTATCACACCGCCCATGGTGGGAACACCCTTCTTGGCCACGCCGAACGGATCCAGCTTGACGTCACGCTGTGTCTCGGAGATGTTACGCTTCTTGAGCATGTCAATGAAATGACTGCCGAACCAGCATGACACCACCAGTGAGGCAACGAGTGCGAATATGGCCCTGAAGGTCACATAACTGAACATTCCACCGCCCGGAATATCAACTCCGGCATTCTTCAAGTATTCAAACAGACTGTACAGCATCTATACCTTATATTTAAAAGCATTCACGAATTACTTCATGGTCGTCAAAATGGTGCTTGACTCCCTTGATCTCCTGATAATCCTCATGACCCTTGCCGGCTACCAGGATGACATCGCCTGCCTGAGCAATCATACAGGCTGTACGTATGGCCTCGCGACGGTCAACGATTGATATCACCTTCTGCATATCCTCCTTTGTAAGGCCTGCCAGCATATCGTTGATTATATCCTGAGGCTCCTCAAAGCGGGGATTATCGGATGTGATTATAACCTTGTCACTGTATTTGACACTCTCCTTGGCCATGAGCGGACGCTTGCCCTTGTCGCGGTTGCCGCCGGCACCCACAACGGTTATTATCTGACCCTTTCCGTCAAGCACATCCACGATTGTGGTGAGCACGTTTGTCAGGGCATCGGGAGTATGGGCGTAATCCACTATTGCGGTGAATCCCTTGGGTGAACGTATTGCGTCGAAACGTCCGTTTACCGGAACCAGGGTACTCATGACGGTGAGAACCTCCATCGGGTCACGTCCCAGATTGACTGCTGTTCCGTAAACCGCCAGCAGGTTGCTTGCGTTGAACTTTCCGATGAACTTGAGGAACACCTCACGTCCGTTGATCTCAAGCAGCATCCCGTCAAAGCCGGACTCCAGCAGACGGCCCTTGAAATCACTCATGCTGCGCAGTGAATATGTGGTAACCTTGGCCTTGGTGTTCTGTGCCATCACCAGACCGTTCCTGTCATCCAGGTTGGTAACCACGAAAGCGTCCTTGGGCAGGTCATCAAAGAATTTCTTCTTGGCCTTGAGATAGTTCTCAACGGTCTTATGATAATCCAGATGGTCACGTGTCAGGTTGGTGAATATACCGCCGGCATACTTCAGGCCGCCTATGCGCTTCTGTACGATGGCATGTGAACTGCACTCCATGAATACGTACTTGCAGCCCTCATCTGCCATACGTCCGAGCAGGCGGTTAAGCGTTACTGCATCGGGTGTGGTATGATCGGCCGGGATAGGCTCACCGTCTATGTAGTTGCAGACTGTCGAGAGCAGACCTGCCTTGTATCCGAACTTACGGAACATGTTGTAGAGCAATGTGGCAATGGTTGTCTTGCCGTTGGTGCCGGTCACGCCCACCAGTTTCACCTTCTCGGTGGGATTTCCGAAGAACCTTGTGGCTACCGTGCCCACTACATCCTCGCAGTCAGGCACCTGGATGTAAGTCACACCGCTGACAGTCTCATCGGGCAACACCTCACACAAAACCGATGTCGCACCAAGTTCGATTGCCTTGGGTATGAACTGATGGCCGTCAACTGTCGTACCGCGCATTGCCACGAAAAGGCATCCCTTATCAGCCTTGCGTGAATCCAGCTGGATGTCGGTAACCTCCACTCCGGTATCACCTACCGTCCTGAGTGTCTTAAGTCCTGAAATAAGTTCTCCAATTGTCACCATATATGTCACATTGATAATGTTAACTGTATCCTGTCTCCTTTCTTGAAGCGGGTGTTGCGTGCAGGAACCTGTCTGGTAACCTTACCCACTCCCTCGATGCTTACTCTCATTCCCATGCGTTCCAGGAGGTAAAGGGCGTCCGATGCTCCCATCCCGCGTACATCGGGCACTACATCGGCCGCATACTCCACGTAGTTCATCACGTAACGGCCGGAGTCGGAACTGACTGAACCCCAAACGCTGTCAGCCACCATACGGTCGGCGCGACGCATCAGGTTCTTCTTGCCCAGTCCCTTGAGTACGGTGCTGGCCTTGGCCAGATCGCCCGGCATTACCTTGGGTATGAACTGACGTACCGAGTCATAAGCCTCATGAACGTCCCTCAGGTTGCGGCTTGCCATAACCTTCTCGGATATCTCATGGAATGCGGGGGCTGCCCATGTGGCACCGCCTGCGGCACCGCCGTCAGTACGTACCGATACTATGCATGAGTACTGAGGATCATCGGCCGGGAAATAACCGCAGAACGATACCATGTATCTGCGCGGTCCGTCACGGTAGCCGGCCGAGCCCTGTGAGAGCTGTGCCGTTCCGGTCTTTCCAGCGACCGTAAAGTATTTTGAACCGGCATTCTTTCCGGTACCTTCAACCACCACAAGTTCCAGCATGCTCTTGATCTTGGCCAGTGTCTCATCCTTGCACATGTGACGTACCACAACCTCGACCGGGAACTCCTGAACCGTCTCATCCTCGCGTGTAACCTTGGTCACCAGACGCGGAGCCACCATACAGCCGCCGTTGGCAATGCCGTTGTAGAAGGCCAGCGTATTGATAACCGGCAACTGGGTGTTGTAACCTATCGACATCCACGGCAGACGGGTTGCATCCCAATAGCCGCCACTTCTGATCACAGGAGCCGCCGTTCCGGTCAACTGAAGTCCGAAATGGGTATTTATTCCTGTGCGGTATACACCGGCCACAAACTCATCCGGATTATCCTTATATGCGGCATGAATCAGTTTGGATGTGCCGATGTTACTTGAGTTGGCAATGATATGCGGTACGTCCAGCCATCCGTATTCATGAGAATCGGTCATACGGGAACCTCCGAATCCCGTGTAGAGTCCTTTCTCACAGTAAACGCTGTCTGTCAGGGATATCTTACCGGCATCAAGCGCCACCATCATGGAGACGGGCTTGAATGTCGAACCCGGTTCGTATATCTCCCTTACGGCATTGTTCTGAATCTCATCGAACTGACCGGGTGCTGTCTTGGTAAGACTGGCCATGGCCTTGATGTCACCCGTCTTTACCTCCATCAGCACCACGATACCCGAAGCTGCATTGTGGGTGTCCATCACCTTGCGCAGGGCGACCTCGGCTATATCCTGCATATCCACATTAAGGGTGGTATGTACGTCGCAGCCGTCAATCTGAGGAACATCGGCCACCATTCGGGTCACGTTCTGGACCTTCTCCTGATGTCCGCGTCCGGGAACGCCGCGCAGCAGCGAGTCAAACGAGAGTTCCAGTCCGTTTCGGGCGGAGTCCTTGGCCTCATACATGCTTCCTATGGTACGGGCAGCCAGTGCGCCGAAAGGTTTCTGGCGTGAAATCTTGGACTCGGAGCTGTAGAACCACATCTCATACTTGGGCTTGAGCCATACGGTCTTTACAAGTGACTTGTACTGGTTGTATGATATGGGGTAAGAGTTTCTTGAACCTCCGGGAAGCAGCATCCAGGAGTGTGACTTGGATTCATAGCCCTTCTGGTAATGGTCGGCGAAATCCTGAACCGAGTACTGTGGGAATATCTCATGCATCTGACGCGCAAACTCTGCCAGATGTCTGGTGTAGAGAGTATCCTTACGCATCTGGTCCTTCTTGGCACGGGCCTCGTCCTTCTCGGCAGTCTTGAAATCCAGGAATATCCTGTACTGCTTCATACTGCTTGCCAGCAGCAGGCCGTCGTCACTGAGTATGTTTCCGCGTTTGGGTTCGATCACCCTGTTGACCGGAGTCATGTTACGCTCCACGTCATTCCAGTACTGCCTCTCGCCGAACATCACGAACGCCATCTTGGCAATGATGAGAACGCCCCACACGAGCATAAGCAGGAACAGAGAGAGGTATTTGCGGGATACCCTCTTCTTCTCCTGTTTGCGCGGGTCGTTATCGTTCATCATACTCATTTGGGCAGTTTGTATGGCGGTTCTGTCGTCGGTTTAAGGCCGGAGCCGTTTCGGGTAGCCACTTTCTCCACGTATGAGGGTTTGCTCTTGGCCGATACGTCACTCGTGGTATTCAGTGTCTGATACTGCATGTCCACAAGTTCACGTCTGAGTCTCTCGGCATAAGCCTGGTCACGCTGGTATGCATAACGGTTGCCGATGTAGAAGATCACACATGCCAGAATCTCCAGCAGCAGCCAGAAATTGCGCTGGATAAGATCGGGCATGGACTGCATCAGTCCCTTGCGCTTTGCGGTGTTCTGCTTAGCCTCTTCCATATCAGATCTTCTCGGCTATCCTGAGTTTGGCACTGCGGGAACGCGGGTTTGCAGCCTGCTCGGCGGCATCGGGAATAACCGGTTTTCCGATAGCCTTGAACGGCACCTCGCGGTTTCCGTAGAAATCAGTCTTTATCTCACCCTCTATGTTTCCGCTCTTCATCAGGTTCTTGACCATGCGGTCCTCGATGGAGTGATAGGTTATCACCACCAGACGTCCGCCCTTGTCAAGCAGTCCCACTGCACCGGTCAGCATCTCACGCAGGGCATCCACCTCATGGTTCACCTCCATGCGCAGTGCCTGGAACAGTTTTGCGGTATCTTTCTTTTCACGTTCACGTCCGATGACCGGGCGTACGGCATCCAGCAGCTGGGTCACAGTCTCCAGACGGCAGTTCTTACGGGCGCGGCCGATGGCAGCGGCCACCTGACGTCCGTTCTGAAGTTCGCCGTAGAGCCAGAACAACTGTGCCAGCTTCTCCTCCGGGTAGTCATTGAGTACGTCCGATGCCTTCATCCCCTCCTTCTGGTTCATGCGCATGTCGATGGGACCCTCAAAACGGAATGAAAATCCGCGGGTGCTGTCATCGAAATGATGCCATGACACACCCAGGTCGGCAAGAATGCCGGTAACCTTTTCATGGCCGTACCAGCGCATGAAATTGGGCATATAACGGAAATTGGAATAGACGAATGTGAATCGGTCGTCCCTGATGATGTTGTTCATGGTATCGGCATCCTGGTCGAAACCGTACAGATGACCTTTGCTGCTGAGTCTGGACACTATCTCGCGCGAGTGGCCGCCACCGCCGAAGGTGGCATCCACATAGACCCCGTCAGGGTCCACCACAAGTCCTTCTACACTCTGTTTGAGAAGAACCGGCACATGATATGTCCCACTTGTGTCCACTTACCTGTTATGTGTGTAGTATGTATCACTCAGTCATGAATTTTTTCAGGTTATCAGCAAAATCACTGTCCGACATGAACGGCTGCTGACTGTCAGTTGCCGCAATGTCCGGAGCCCAGATCTCTATGGTCTGCTCCATTCCCACAAACAGCGCATCCTGCTTGATGCCGACCTTGTCGAGCAAGGCCTGCGGCAGCAGCATACGTCCGTTGCTGTCCAGCTGCACTTCCTGAGCCTCAGACACAAGTTTGCGGTATACCATCTGCTGGTTTCCGTCAAAACGGTTCAGCTTGGCACGCACCTTTGCAATCTCCTCCTGCCACTGTGCTGCAGGATAAACCACAAGACAGTTCTCAAAGTAGTCCTTGCGGACCACAAGAGTCTGGCTGTCGGACTGCTGCAGGATGCGGCGGAATCCGGCGGGCATGAACGCTCTGTTCTTGGCGTCCAGACGTACTGGGAACTGGCCTATGAAGCTCATTCTTTGCTGATAATCGATATTCGGTTTCAAAGTTAAAGAAATTTCACCCACTTTAACCCACTTTCCCCCACTTTTTATTTAAAAAAGTTTTCCACCTCCTGTTGATAACTCTAACTGCTGCTAATCAAAAAGTTGGCCTGAACCAGTTAAAGTACCGGTTCAGGCCAGCTATATAACCTGTTGATAACTACGAATTACTCTGCCAGAATCTCCTCGGCGCGTTTAAGTGCGATATTGATGTGACTGCAGATATTCTCCTTACCTACAACATCATCCATTCCGGCATCCTCAATCACCTTCATAACCTTGGGATTTACACCCGACAGAACCACCTTCACGCCCATCTGAGAGCACATACGGCACATGTTCTGGAGGTTGTGAACGCCGGTTGAATCAATGAAGGGAACCTTACGCATACGGATAATGCGCACCTTCGCGCGGCCGCCCATGTCACCCATCATCTCCTCGAACTTGTTACCTATGCCGAAGAAGTAGGGACCGTTGATCTCATACACCTTGACACCCTCAGGGATAGTCAGGTGATCCAGGTTACCCTGGACGTCCGAGTCGGCGTTGGGATCGATCTCATCGCTCAGCACTGATACGTTGGTGGTCTCGGCCATACGCTTCATGCAGAGCAGGCAGGCAATCAGCACGCCAACCTCGATTGCTACGGTGAGGTCGAAAATCACTGTCAGGAAGAATGTTACCAGAAGTACGACGATATCGGACTTGGGGTTCTTGAGGATGGCCTTGAAACTGCGCCATTCACTCATGTTGTATGATACGACTACCAGAATTCCTGCCAGGCAAGCCATGGGGATGAACTTAACCAGCGGCATGAGGAACAGGTAGATGAGAGCCAATACAATGGCGTGCGCAATACCTGCCACCGGAGTGCGCCCGCCGTTGTTGATGTTGGTCATGGTTCGTGCTATTGCGCCTGTGGCAGGTATACCGCCTATAAGAGGTGATACCATGTTGGCAATACCCTGTGCCACAAGTTCCTGATTACTGTCGTGACGGTCACCTATCACACCGTCGGCTACCGCTGCTGAAAGCAGTGACTCGATAGCACCCAGCATTGCGATCACCATAGCCGGCTGTGCAAGACGGCGGATGCTGTCCCAGTTGATTTTGGGAACCTCGGCCTGAGGCAGTGCAGTGCTTATCGAGAAACGGTCACCGATGGTCTCAATACCCTCCACGCCTACGCCGCGCAGGATGAGGCAGACAACCGTCATAATGATGATTGCCACGAGAGAACCGGGAATTTTACGACTGATCTTGGGAGTGAAAACAATGATCAGTATGCTGCCCACGCCTATAAGAAGAGACCACCAGCTTACTGTATCAAAGTTCTGGAAATATACCACCCACTTGTCAAGGAAGCCTGCCGGAACGCTCTCAATCTGGAGTCCGAAGAGATCCTTGATCTGGGTTGCGAATATTGTCAGGGCGATACCGCTTGTAAAGCCCACGACAATAGGATAAGGAATATACTTGATTATGGTTCCCAGGTGCAGGACACCCATAAGTATAAGGAACGCGCCCGCCATGAAGGTCGCAATGCAGAGACCGTTCATGCCGTAGTCCTGTATGATGCCGTACACAATTACAATAAACGCTCCGGTAGGACCGCCTATCTGAACCTTGCTACCGCCAAAGAACGAGATGATGAAACCTGCTACGATAGCAGTCAGAATACCGGCCTCAGGGGTTGCTCCCGATGCGATACCAAACGCGATGGCAAGCGGCAGAGCCACTATGCCTACAATTACACCTGCAAGCAGGTCCTGAACAAGAGTCTGTTTGTCGTAACCGTTCTTGAGAGTTGAGAACAGTTTAGGTTGGAAACCTTTGAGATTCATAAAGTTAACGTCGTTTTTGCCGGCCCTTTACCGACACAGTTTTAGTTACTTTTCAATTTTCGGCCGCGAAATTACACATTTCCCAGCCTCATTGTAACGCCGTCAACTTTTTGAATCACATATTATTACCTCAATTATACATTTTTAACCCCTTTTGCAATCCAGGGGTTCCAAAATGACCCCTGTTAATGCCAATCTTCCTTAACAGCGAATATGCTCTTGGGGCACCACTCCAGATAATCAAAGTTCATCTCGGCATTAGGATTGTCCAGGACAAGCTTCATTCTGAGATAATAGTCATTGTCGGCTTTGAAATAATCTGTAGTGATTACACGGCGGGCTATCAGGTTATAGTCACGGAATCTCTCAGCCTTGTCCGATGTCCAATGGGAATCGGGGCCCTTCATGTATCCGCGGTTATGCATGGCCTTGTCATCGGCATCGATGGCAACGGTATCACCCTCGAAATCAGCATCGGCTTTCCAGCGGATATTGGGATTCTCCTGTGCCGAATAGCGCAGATCAGTGGGAATGCCGCACGGTGCCAGACGCAACGGGTCGTCACCCACATAGTTCTGAACCACTCCGCAACCTGCCGATCCACGGTAGGAAAGACGCAGTTCCCATGTACCGTCATGCGGAACGGGCGGCAGTTTGAGCATGATGTCATAGTTACCCTGCAGGTCCAGTCCGTCACCCTGGTAACTGATGTTGGCCACAAACGCACTGCGAACCCACATGCAGTAATTCTGATTGAACGAATGGAAATTGGTGGGCTGCAGGAAGCCTACTCCCTCGTAATTGCTCTCAGTCTGTTTCTGACGTGCGCCCGATGTCATGAAGTCAGGAGACAGCGTACAGCAGTCAACCCTGAGGCGTCGGTCAAGAATATTGTTCCTTATGAAGTCCGAATACTCCAGAATGTCGTCTATGTAGAACATATATCCGTTACATCCTTCGTTCATGGTTTCGGATTCCACCTCCAGCACCTTAATGCCGCGATAGAAGCTTCGGCCGAACTCTCCCTCACCGTCGGTACCTACACCGCGGCGGTTGATGAACACGCCGCTGTATTTCTCGTTACCCAGGATTCTTGAAACACGCATCAGAGAATGCGGGAGGTATGCCTCGAAATAATCTTCAGCATCAATCAGACTGGTTTCAACCTTGGCTTTGATAATATCCTCACGACAGTTGAAATTGATGATTGAAGGTACGCTGAACGGAAGTATGTGATAACGTATGAAACGGCGCAGAGGACAGCGGTCATCGTACCAGATGGTATCGAACCTGTTACCCAGGGTGTCGTATTCGTCTTTGTATGCTTCGTGATATACCTGATTTGCATGATCTATCAGATCCTGAAGGCTGGTTATGCCGTGTTGCCCATAGACCTCATCCGTCTCGGCAAAGACCGTAAAACCGTAATTCTTTTCAGGAACATACCTGATCGTATAGTCAGAGCCGCCGCCCTGCTTGATGATACCCACATAGGCAGAGTCATAACTTACCGAATAGGTCTCGTCATGCCACCTCTCAAGTGAATCCTCAAGTCTTACCAGGTCAAGGGCGCTGAAGAACAGGCTTACCTTGGGGTTCTGCTTAACAATATCATAGATGTAATCACCGGATACCCTAATCACTTTATCTACAACATGAACCACACCGTTCTGTACGGTGTCATCACCTTTTATGACCACGCTCTCCCTGTTGATTGTAGGACGTGCTTTGATAATGCCGCTCGGCAGTGTGTCTTCCTTATATCCAAGGACAAGGAAACGGTTCAGCTGGTTTACTGAGGGTAATCCTCCCTCATTCTGTTCCGAGAGGAACAGCACCATGTTGATAAGGTGGGTACGGACAATGGTGTCACAATCCTCGAACGTAAGCGAATCGATTGAAGGGATGTTTCTTGATTCAAGATATTCTTCAAAAGCGGCATCGGTGGGAGCGAAACAGGTATATGTACCGTAAGTTTCCAACTCACCGTAAACCCTGGCTTTCTTTAAGACCTTAAGAAATGAACTGAAACCGTAGGCGGAATCCTGCACCAGATAATCAGCCATCGTCTGACCGGTAAAGGTGTAATACGTTCCGGGGTGCATTTCATCAAAACATGACACAGACAAGGCGGACAGGGCAACTGCAAAAAGTGCCCTACGGACAAAAGACAATATTTTATTCATAAGTTATTTGGGTTAGTAACGATTGCAAATATAGTATAAATATTCACAATACTGACATATGTACAAAATAAAAAAAGGCGGTCAGTGACCGCCTGTGATCCTTAGCAGAACACCCGTCTCCCCGCCCAGAATACCCCCAAGCCCATTTACACTTTCCCAAAGTCCTAAAAGTGTACCACTTTTGTACCACTTTTTTCAATCACCATCACTCTAAAACACGCTTTAACTATGTTCCAGCCCCATTTTTATAGTTTAAGAAGAATACGTATCTTTGTAAAAGAAGAAATGAAAAACACAACATAAACCGAATAAATCGTCCTATATAGCCATGAACAGAACACACTCCTTACCACTTTTCGGTATCATCACAACAATCCTCCTGATGCCAGCTTGCCATTCCAGCAAGCAGACCCAAAAAACCATTTCAGCCACCACAACTATCGCCACCCTGCAGGCAGATAGCATTGTTCATCAATCAATGGTCACCCACCAAAAGACCGTGACCATAACCTATATTCCGGTATCTCAAAAACCATCAACACCAGACTCTATTCCCGATGTCGCCACTTCCATTCATGATCTAACCAACCACCTTATATATAATGGCGGTGGCACCATTATCATTAAAGAGGAGACCACCAAGAAACAAGACCAAGCTACAACGACAATCCAAACATCTGTTCAGGACACAACCACCACACAAAACACCGACCATAATGAGGCCTATACCCAGCCACCCCGCGCCTCACCCATGCTAGACAAGATCCTCTATATCCTAATCGCAGCCATCATATTAATACTAATGGCCAGCAGCCGCATTAAACATTAAAACAACCATACAAAAACACAACAACCATGAAAGCAACCAACTACGCAATCCTGCTCATCAAAAGTTTTGAGCAGCTACGCCTCCACTCATACCTATGCCCAGCCGGAGTCTGGACCATTGGCTATGGTCACACCGATGGTGTTAACCGCGGAATGCTCATAACAGAGAAAACCGCCGATGCCTTCCTTGCCCAAGATATCCGCAACGCCGAGCACTGCATCAACCAGATGGACGTTGACCTGACCCAGGAACAATTCGATGCCCTGGTATCCTTCGTCTTCAATGTAGGAGTCCGCGCTTTCAATGTTAGCACTCTCCGCAAGAAGATTCTCCGCACCCCCAATGATCCAACAATAGCCGATGAGTTCCGTCGCTGGGTCTACGCAGGAGACAGGAAACTCCCCGGATTGATCAAGAGAAGAGAGCAAGAAATCAAACTTTACTATTCATAAACGATGAATTACCATGGAAACACAAATCATAAACCTGGTAATCGATTGCCTTGTGCCGATAATAACAGCTGCAGCAGGCTGGCTTGCCGGCAAGCGCAAGCGACGCAATGACTTCCTCAAGAACATGCAGGAATCTATAGACATCCTATCCATGGAAAACAAACGCCTGATAGAAGACCTTACCAACGTCAATCGTGAAGTCGTAGCCCTCCGCAAGGAAAACGGCGAACTAAAATACTCGGTAGATCAACTATGCCGAGAAAACGTTCAACTCAAAACCGAAGTACAGGATCTTCGAAAGCAGATAACAAACGCACCTGCGTAACATCCGATGCACAGCATCGGTTCCGTCCCGCAACCATCGCCTTTTCCGAAAGCCGATGATTACGGGGCGGCTTAATTAGGGCCGCAGCGCCCAGATGAAAGCCTGTGCAGTCCTTAAAGCCGGATCCTTGAAATGACCACCCAGATTAAAGATAAGAGTACTCTCCACACCAGGCAGTTCCTTAATCATATCAGACATGGCCCGGATGTTCTGCTCCACAGTGGCCATAGTTTCATTCTTAGTCTTAGCCTCAGCATCCCCAAGACTCAAATAAATACGTTTAGCGTTAGGATTATGACTTCCGATATACCTCATCCATTCAGGATACCAGACCGATGGCGACGCAGCCGCAACACCCGTAAACAAATCACACTCATAGCAGCACCACAATGCGAACAGCCCTGCCAATGAATATCCTCCGATGATAACATCCGCTCCCTTCAGGGAACCAAACCGATGCCTCATCTCAGGTATCACACCATCCTTTATGATCTCAAGAGTATTCCGGGCACCATCACCAAACGGCACTTTCCCGAATACCGGTGCTGCAGTCCAAGGTGCCAATTCTGTGTTCCAGTCCTCAACAATCAGGGCGACATATGCGAACCGATGCTTACAGCCCTCCTTTATGGCCGATAATTCCGCATCCAATCCATCAAGCTCACGAGCATCAATGGCCTCCACCAGCAGCACCTCCGGCTGCTCATCGGCCCGATACACGCAACGCCGTCCCTTAATCTCGAACTCATCCAGATTCATATAGGTGCAAAGATAACAAAAGGAGTGAGTCACCGATGCCCTCACGGCCGATATCCAAGTATCGCGGGCTGATAGGCGCAGACCATCCGGCATTCTGCAAGTAGCAGCAGAGTTTTACTTACGGCCCCGCCCTATAGAGGTAGCAGCCAGTGGCCCTCAACCATCGGCCTCCGCATCCCGCTCCAGCCGATGTAACCGTATATAGAGCAAACCTCCCGCCAAAGCGCCACTGTCTGGCTTGTTTAACCCAGAACAGCCAGTGCCTGGATGCATGCCTTATCAGATTGTCGGCCGTCAGCCGGACGCATAGAATATCCCCGCACACCTTCATCCCTGCAACTCTATGCGCCCGCCTGCCAGCCTCAATGCAGCCGCACCGGTTCCAGTCCCTGTCTGTTCTTCCCGTGAAGCCCCCTGCAGATAGAAGCCGCATCAAACCCCGAACCTCCCTCCACCAGTACTGCAACCAGAAACCTCCTGCGCACTCAAAGCAGCACTGCAGATTAATCAATAAGGAGTTCCGCACCATTACTATATCTATCCCCTCCATGGTGCCAGCACTATTCCAGGTATAGATATAGCAATCGTGCTCCACGCCGTCTTTTAATTGCGGCTTCGGGCCGCAATCTGGTACGGCTCGCTTAGAGACAGTAGTGCAGACTTTTCCAGTATGTAACATAATGGAATTCTTGATTATGCCCTCCGTCGCTCCCGCACTCGCTCCTCCAAGCATAATCCCCACTATGTTAAATACTTACAGCATCAGGCGGTCAACCCTCCAAAACAAATGTATCGCACCTGCGCTTCCTGCTGCGTGCAGCAGGCGCAACCCTTCCGGGTGCTGGGTCGTTCTGTTCCGGCAGAGTCTTTACGGTCCGCACAGCGTCCTCGTAAAGACACAGCCTACACGTCACTCCTCGGTAGCGTGGCTGGCCAGTCTGCCGGCACAGCCGCCAGCCCGTCCATCCCCGGCTTCATTTTAGGGTGCCGTCTGTTCCGTTATCACTCCACAGCCGTCATCCCGCCATCCGGTGCGTGTCCTGCTCGTCGCGCCCAAAGGGCCGCTCCTCGGCCTTCTCCTCGCAGTAACGCTACCGCTCCTGCTCGTCCTGCTCGGGGGTACGCTAACGCTCCCCCTCGCAGACATTCTTCACGTCATCGATGATTACGTCGGCCGTCACTCGAACGAAACACCTTTGATCTACGGAGGAGCCACCTTTGAGATTAAGACTTTATCGTAATGGTACCCAAGTATAATCCACCATCAGTATAAGTGATACTATCAGTCCACAGACAAGCCATAAATGCCATATTTCCGTACTACAAGCCATCTCTTACCCATATATCCAAATCTCAGTAACCACCGCCACAACCCCGATACCGCACCGGCGGACAAAAGACGGACGCAATTACATGAAACATATACCTAATTCATATGAAACACGTACGCAAACACTTCACACATCAATCCTTCGCACATGATCTTCCCACGCAATCAAACCGTCCATCACTCCGCCATCCTTGAGCTCCGAACGCTTTGAGACCATGCATACATCCACGACACATGAAAGACCCACGCTTTCAAAGCCCGGATCCACCTGGCGCAAACGTAAAACGAACTCTTCCGCGCCAGCCATATCAAACAATTGCGCCCGCATTGCGACCGTAATCTTCCATTTATAAAACTTCTCGTTGCCCACCATCAAAGAGACTCATATGAAAAACGTCCGGAATAAAACCGGAGACAAACCTGCTGTCAACCCTTTCAAACCAGCTATAAACCAGAATCGTACCAAAACAAAGCAGTCGCCCGCATGAATCGGACGGAAAAAGACCAATAACATACGCATGAGCTCTCCCGCTTACAGAAGCCACATTAACAATATACAGTAATAATATATAATGCAATCAAAGTGGTAATAACCTCAAAACTTACATGTGACGAATAGCTTTCGTTTGCAAAACAGTGCAAAGCAATATTTTAATAAGCTTGGTCAAACAAAATATGTATATTTGCATTAATAAGATTTAAAGAATCTGCAGGTTGTCATAGAGTAACATCTTTTGAATTGATTAATTAGCGATAATAACAGATTATGGATA
>JAFYYH010000010.1 GCA_017557635.1 Bacteroidaceae bacterium
ACACATTACCTTTGCAATCAACTCTGGTTGCATACGAAACAATCCAACCACCAGTCAACTTATAACAGGAATAAGAATAACCAGAGTCAACTTCTCTTAGGAATAAGACAATCCGAGTCAACCTTTTTTAGGAAAACACAATTTGCAACAGTTTTGCAACGCTTTTAATTAGGCGTTTGTTGATATGCGAGGTACTTTTGCCTGCAGAACAATCGGAGTGAAGATGAAATTTGATTGGATAAAAATTGGGATTGCGAGGGGCTGGAGCCGGGTGGTGTTCTGCGTGACTGTGTCGCTGCTGGCGCTCATTAACGGCTCCGCCTACGCGCAGGAGTCATCGGCCAAGCCTGTGCCGTCGAAGGATGTGCTGCAGGCGGGCGATACGATCAGGGGCGTGGTGCGCGATGACATCGGCCCCCTTATGATGGTGAATGTGATCGAGAAGGATGCGCAGGACCGCATTGTGGCGCATGCTACGACCGATGCCGCCGGCGGTTTCGAGTTCAAGCTGGTCAATCCGGGCGACCGAATCGGGTTCTCATACATGGGTTTCGAGCCTTTCGACACGGTGATTTCGGCCGATTACTACGAGGTCCGTCTGCGCGAGAATGAGGAGACGGCGCTGGTGATATCGGCCGATAAGATCATGGAGCAAACTGCGTATGGGGCTTTTGTTCTGGATAGGAGGCCTTTTAGGGTGCGTGATAATTATTGGGCGGTGAGGGTGACTGATATGAGCAAAATGTCGTACACCAAGGAGGAGGTCGCTAAGCTGATGGATGTGAAACCGAGAAAGATCAAGAGCTATAATCTGAGGCTCACCGAAAAGAATATACCCTGGGTGATTGAGGTTTGGCTGAGATGATGCCATTGGTGCCATTGGGGACGGTTCCGTTTGGTATCGTTTTTGGAAACAGTACCAAACGGAACCGTCCCCAATGGTATCTTTTTGTTATCTTTGCTCACGTAATTAATAATGTAATGGCACAGACAACAGTTGACGACAAGAAGATTATCTTCTCGATGGTGGGCGTGAGCAAGGCCTTCCAGAATAACAAACAGGTTCTCAAGGACATTTATTTGAGCTTCTTTTATGGAGCCAAGATCGGTATTATCGGCCTGAATGGTTCGGGTAAATCGACTCTGCTCAAGATCATTGCAGGTATTGAGAAGAGTTTCCAGGGCCAGGTGGTTTTCAGCCCGGGTTACAGCGTGGGTTATCTGCCGCAGGAGCCGGAGCTGGATCCTAACAAGACGGTCAAGGAGATCGTGATGGAGGGTGTTCAGCAGATTTATGATACTCTGAAGGAGTACGATGAGGTGAACCACAAGTTCGAGCTCCCCGAGTATTATGAGGACCAGGACAAGATGGATGCGCTCATGGCCCGTCAGGCCGAGCTTCAGGATATGATTGATGCGACCGATGCATGGAACATCGATAACCGTCTGGAGCAGGCGATGGATGCGTTGCGCTGTCCGCCCGAGGATCAGAAGGCGGGTGTGCTGTCAGGTGGTGAGCGCCGCCGCGTGGCTCTGTGCCGACTGCTCTTGCAACAGCCTGATATTCTGTTGCTTGACGAGCCTACCAACCACTTGGATGCTGAGAGCATTCAGTGGCTGGAGCAGCATTTGAATCAGTATGCGGGTACGGTTATTGCCGTTACTCATGACCGATATTTCCTTGATAATGTGGCCGGTTGGATTCTGGAGCTGGACCGCGGCGAGGGTATTCCATGGAAGGGCAACTACTCCGGTTGGCTGGAGCAGAAATCACAGCGTCTGGCTCAGGAGGAGAAGCAGGCATCCAAGCGCCGCAAGACTCTGGAGCGCGAGTTGGAGTGGGTTAGAATGGCGCCCAAGGCCCGTCAGGCTAAGGGTAAGGCCCGTCTGAACTCTTACGACAAGCTGATGAATGAGGACGTTAAGGCCAAGGAGGAGAAGCTGGAGATCTTTATCCCGAACGGTCCTCGTCTGGGTAACAAAGTCATTGAGGCTCATGGAGTTGCAAAGGCGTTCGGCGACAAGCTGCTGTTCGATGACCTGAACTTCTCACTGCCGCCTAATGGCATTGTCGGTGTCATCGGCCCTAACGGTGCGGGTAAGACTACGCTGTTCCGTCTGATTATGGGTCTGGAGAAGGTCGATGCCGGTTCGTTCGAGATCGGTGAGACCGTGAAGATTGCGTACGTTGACCAGCAGCATAAGGATATCGACCCCGAAAAGAGTGTCTATCAGGTGGTTAGCGGCGGAAACGAGATTATCCGCATGGGTGGTCGCGACATTAACGCCCGCGCATATCTGGGCCGATTCAACTTCACTGGCGCTGATCAGGAGAAGAAGTGCGGAGTGCTGTCCGGTGGTGAGCGAAACCGCTTGCAGCTGGCTATGGCGCTCAAGGAGGAGGGCAATGTGCTGCTGCTTGATGAGCCTACCAACGATATTGACGTGAATACTCTGCGTGCGCTTGAGGAGGGTCTGGATGACTTTGCCGGTTGCGCTGTAGTTGTATCACACGACCGCTGGTTCCTGGACCGTATATGCACTCACATTTTGAGTTTTGAGGGTGACTCTAAGGTTGTCTTCTATGAGGGCTCGTACTCTGACTATGAAGACTACAAAATCAAACAGCTTGGCTACCAAGAGCCCAAGCGCATTCATTATAGGAAGTTACAGTAAAAAATGATATGAAAAGGACTATGAGAGATGTGTCCCCAGTGTCACCAAAAAGGGCCAAAGAGCGCTCGGCTCCGAAGGAGACGCTTGGCTTGTCCAAGAACCGTCCCCTATGGACTCTTTTGGCGCTGATGCTGGTGCCGATGCTGGCGAGCTGCCAGAACGATCCGTATGTTGTACGCACTACGAATGGTAAGGTGCGCGGATTTGATGAGGAGGGTACGATGGCGTTCAAGGGTATTCCGTACGCTCATGCGGAGCGTTGCATGCCGCCGGCTCCGGTGGCCAAGTGGGATTCGATCCTGGATTGCACGGAGTGGGGACCCCAGTCGCTGCAGAGTGGCCGCATCCAGCGCGGAAGCGCCGAGGATTGCTGCGTGCTGAACGTCTGGACCACCGACACCAAGGGCAAGAAGCCGGTTATGTTCTGGTGCCACGGAGGCGGATTTGACTCCGGTACGAGCGCCTGGAACCCGGGCATGGGCCTTGCCAAGAAGGATGTGGTTGTGGTGAGCATCAACCATCGTCTCAATATCATAGGTTTCCTGGATCTGTCAGCCACGGGCGATCCCAAGTACAAGTACTCGGGCAACGTGGGCATGATGGATGCTGTGAAAGCGCTCGAATGGGTGCGTGATAACATTTCTAAGTTTGGCGGAGACCCAAATAACGTAACCATTTTCGGTGAGTCCGGAGGTGGCGGAAAGGTAGGCACACTGATGTGCATGCCGTCAGCTAAAGGCCTGTACCACAAGGCAATAGTAATGAGCGGCACCATCCTGAACGTCAACAACAAATCCATGACCGAAGAGCTCGGCCTGGCAGTCCTTGACGAACTCGGAATCCCGCACAGCGAGCCCGACCGCATCAAGGACGTACCCTACGACAAGCTCTATCAGGCCGGTCAGCGCGCCCTCCAGGCAAGAGGTCTGGTACGCACTCCGGGAACTCCCATCATGTGGGGATTCGGCCCTGTGCCCGACGGCGAAGTCCTGCTCCAGCAGCCCTTCCAGCCCGGTTTTGCCGAGATCTCAAGCGACATTCCGCTCATAATCGGCACCACATTCAACGAGCTCCAGCGCGGCAGTTACAACCGCCAGATGACGCTCGACCAGGCCAAGGACGCCGTCCGCGCCACATTCGGAGATGAGACCGATGCCTACGCCGCCGCCCTTGCCAAAGCGTGGCCCGATTACATCCCGCAGGACCTGCCATCAATCGACAACCTGTTCCGCGCCAAGACTGTGATTACGGCCGATGCTGCATCGGCCTCCAAGAAGGCGCCTGTGTACAATTATATGTTTACCTGGAAATCGCCGAGCACGCATGTATCGGCCCATGGAGCGGAGCTGAACTTCTGCTTCAATACGCTGCATCTGGCGGGCCGCGACCTGCCGAATCCTTCTGAGTCGGACTTGAGACTAGCCGACCGGATGGCGCAGTCGTGGGCAAACTTTGCGCACACCGGGGATCCTAACGTGGAGGGTCTGCCGCACTGGCAGCCGTACACGCAGGAGAACGGCGAGTGCCTGATGTTCGGCCCCGAAATTGAGATCCGTCACAACTTTGACCGCGAGCTCCAGGAGATAATCAACCGTCACTGTTTCCAGAAACTAGACGAGTTCCGGGCAACCGGCTCGCTAAAATAGAGCCACCGGGGACGGTTCTCTTTGGCCCTATTTGGTGCCAAAGAGAACCGTCCCCAATGGCATCATCTGCCACCAATTAATTACTTGTAATATGAGAAAAAGTCCAATGTTTGTTTGTGCGCTCACAATGATGGCGCTAATGACTGCCTGCAAAGATCAGGCCCAGTATGGTGAGTATGAGTCAATCACACTCAGTCACATCTCGGAAGAGGGTGATCTGACCAAGATTGCATATGATTTCAAGATCCATCCGCTCAAGAGCAGCGACCCGATTGACGGTATCGGCGGCATAAAATGCTGGGACGATGTGTGGCTGGCCCGCACGAGTGACAGCCGCAAGATCCTGCGTTTTGACAATTACGAGCTGACATCGGTCCTGTATCGTCTGGGCCGAGGTCCGGGTGAGTACTATTTCATTGAGGATTTCTCTTATGATAAGGCCAACAACTGCATTTACATTGAGAATGACTCCACCCTGGTGACTTACGACGCTACGACGCTGGAATTCAAGGGTAAGCAGCCCGTGAACATCAACATCCAGAACATTCTGAACGTGGGCGACAAGATGCTCTACTTTGGCTGGTTCCTGGACGCTTACAACAGGAACAGCAACGGCGAGGTTTTCAGAAATCCGCCCGAATCGATGGTGCTGGTTGACCGCGACGAGCGTGACCTGCGCAAGGGCGTGGAGCTCTACACCGAGACCAGCAACGAGCGCAGCATCTTTGGCTATCCGGAGCTGTTTTTTGTCAACCCCAAGAACTATTCAACCTGCTTACCGGGCGTGATAACCAGAATCGTGACCTTTGATGAGACGGGTATGACCGATGTTTACCGCTTCAAACTGGGCGCCGGACCCATATCGGCCGATATTGAAGAACTGCTGGAGAGGGAGTTTGACGATACGGATATCATGGCGCTGATTAATTATTACAGCGATCTGTCGATTGCGCTTGGCAATGAGCCCCGAATCAATCAGGTTTACAATATCATGGTTGACGGCAAGACCATCAGTTTCAGGGCCCGATACAACAACGACGGCTCGCTGGGCAGTTACAGCCAGTACCTCTATTTTGTTCGTAATGAGAAGGGTACCAAGGCTTACAAGCATCTGCGCATTCCGGGCCTGACGATGGATGTCGATCCTACCGGCGCCAACGGAAACCATCAGGTAGCAATTATCGAGAACCTTGGTGATATGGCCATCAGTGAGTCTGAGCCGATGTCCGATCTCGCGGAACAGATCATTGCCGAACTCAAGAAGCAGAACGACGACAATCCGGTAGTCTTAGAATTCCGATTCAAATAGTACCATTGGGGACGGTTCTCTTTGGCACCAAATAGGGCCAAAGAGAACCGTCCCCAATGGCATCATTCTGCAAAGAACCGCTTGAATTCGGATTCGAAGTTGGGAGTAAGGATGTCCTTTTCGAGGGCATCCTTTATTTCTTGTAGGGTCCAGAAGCGGCCGCCGGCTAATTCGTCTTTGCTGGGGTTGACGGGACCGTCGTACACGGTTTTGAATACGTTGACAAGCTCTTTTTCCACTTTGCTTTCAAAGACGTAGTGACCCATGGGGGTGGGGTTATCGACTTTGATTCCGAGCTCTTCCATTACCTCACGCTGGAAGGCCTCCTCGACGGTCTCGCCGTATGAGATGTGGCCGCCCACAGCGGTGTCCCACTTGCCGGGCTGGATGGGTTTCCAGTCGGGGCGGCGCTGCAGGTAGAGCTCGCCGCGCGAGTTGAACAGGTGCAGATGCACTACGGGATGCAAAACCTTTCGGCCGTCATGAGCCTGACCGCGAAGGATCTTGCCTAACACGTTTCCGTCCTCATCGACGATGGGGAAGAGCTCGTTGTCGTTATCTGAATTCATTGAGGGTCAGCGTCTTGGAGTACGGGGAATTTTGCACGGAATCGGGCCAGCTGCTCCATGTCGAGTTCGGCGCAGAGCATCTGGGGCTCAGCATCAGTCTGAATCAGGGTCTCACCATACGGGGTGATGATGGCGCTGTGACCGGGATAGAATCCGAAATCGTCTGCTCCTGAACGGTTTACGCCGATGGCAAAGCACTGGTTTTCAATTGCTCGGGCTCTTAATAATGTGTCCCAGGCAAAGATTCGTTTCTCGGGCCAGTTGGCGGGGTAGAAGACTGCGTCGTAGTCGTCTCGGTTGCGTGAGAAGATGGGGAATCTTAAGTCGTAGCAGATTAGCAGCAGAATTCTGAGGCCGCGAAATTCTATTACAACTCGGTCATTACCAGGTGTATAGTTTTCTGCTTCACCTGAATATGAGAACAGGTGGTGCTTGTTGTAGTATTCAATTGTTCCGTCGGGCTTTGCAAATATCAGGCGGTTGTAGGTACTGCCGTTCTCTTTGACGGGAAGTGAGCCGCAAACCGCAGCATTAAGGAATGACGCCTTCTGGATCATCCAATCCACAATCTGACCGTCCATAGTCTGAACAACACTTGACGGATCGATGTACTGTCCGGTGGCGAACATCTCGGGCAGGACGTAGATATCGGCCCCACAGCCCTGTCCGATGAGGTTGTCAAGATCGGCCAGGCTGCTCCCGGGGTCGCCCTGCACGGGCTCGTTCTGTACTAATGCAATCTTCATTCAACTTGAATTTGAGTGCAAAATTAATATTTTATACCTTTGCGACCCGAAAATAAGAGTGAACATGAATACGATTTGGATAGTTCTTCCCATTCTGACACTGCTGATGTTTGACCTGGGTCTGACTCTTAGGTTTGAGGATTTTGGTAAAGTTTTTAAACATCCCTGGCCCATTGCAGTGGCTCTGTTCGGACAGCTCATCCTGTTGCCGCTCATTGCGCTGGGTCTGGCTTGGGCGTTCAAGCTGACTCCGGTGTTCTACATCGGACTTATTCTGATTGCATGCTGCCCGGGCGGAAGTTCATCGAACGTATTTTCAAGGCTGGCCGGCGGCGATGTGGCTCTTTCAGTTATTCTGACCGCGCTGAGCAGCATTATAACTTTGTTTACAATTCCGGTGATAATGAGTTGGGCTACGCAGATGATAGGCGAGAGCGTGGGAATCACGCTTCCCGTGGGCAATCTGATCAAGCAGAACCTGCTGCTTATGCTGCTGCCCGTGCTGCTGGGCATCGGCATTCATTACGCATGGCCTAAGGCATCGGCCGCTATAGATAAGGTGCTCTCCAAGCTGGCTTTTCCGCTTCTGATGGTGCTCATCACCGTTTTTTACATTCAGCATCACGAGACGATTCTCAAGAACATTGGCCAGCTGGGCATTTGCGTGACGGCGCTGATTCTGGTGGCAATCACCTGCTCGTCACTGCTTTCGCGCCTGGTCAAGAACAGCAAGGAGCAGCGCCGTACGGTGGTGATTGAGGTGGGCATGCAGAACGCCGCGCAGGCCATCGCGATCGCATCGAGCCCGTTCATTTTCCACGACGAGGTGATGGCTATTCCGGCAATCCTCTACTCGCTGATGATGAATATAGTCCTACTGATATACGTCTTTTCCATTCGTAAAAAATGAAGTTTGCAGTCCTTTTCCTCCTTTCCACATTAACATTAAGTTCCTGTTCCGTCCTGCGTGGACTCCGTACCGATGGCAAAAACGGCCCCGGCATGTACAGCTACGAAGGGCGCCTGCTGGACACGATTGCCCGAGGCCCCGAGACGTTCCGTTTTGCGGAGTCCGATAAGTACGCCGCCTGGCTGGACACTCTCCATTTCTACACCCAGGGTTCCATTAAGGAGCCGATGACGCTGGTGGAGTCGATTGAGACTACTCAGGGCTCTCAGGGCGTGCTGATTATTCAGAATGACACGATTGTTTTTGAGCGTTATTGGGGCTCACTTACGGCCGATCGTCTGGCTACCGTTTTCTCTGTCTCCAAGTCCGTGACTTCGCTGCTTTGCGGTATTGCGGTCGATGAGGGCTACATCAAGAGCATCGACGATCCCGTGACCGATTACATTCCCGAACTCAAGAAGAAGGATCCGCATTGGCAGCGTCTGACCGTGCGTCATCTGCTGGATATGCGCAGCGGACTGGATTTTGACGATACTTATTACATGCATCTCAAGGGCCTGAAGCGTGTGGTTGCGATTGCACGCCTGAACTACAGCCACAACGTGATGAAGCAGGTACGCAACATGAAGTTCCGCTGTGAGCCGGGCACTGAGCATTTCTATGAGAGCATGACGTCGCAGATACTGGGCATCGTGATTGAGCGCGCAACGGGTCAGCCCTTTGCCGAATACCTTAGCGATAAGGTCTGGAAGCCGCTTCAGATGGAGCAGAGCGCGGTGGTGAATATCGACAGCCGCAAGCACCGCGTGGCTCAGTCGTTCGGCGGCATTTCTATGACTGCACGCGATTTGGCTAAAATCGGCCGCCTCTATATGAATGGCGGCGTCTGGGAGGGCCAGCGAATTGTCAGCGAAGATTGGGTGCGTCAGTCAACCGCTTACGACACCACCAACGACGGCTACCATTTCAACTGGTACAACACCAGCTACTACGGGGCCGATAAGCCCGAGCATCCCGGCTTCTACGCGCTGGGCATCAAAATGCAGGTTCTCTACGTCAACCCCGACCTCAACCTCATCATGGTCCGCGTAGGAATGAACAACAGCGGCAAAGTCTTCCATCCCGAACTCTTCGAGACTCTCAGCAACATCTGGGAATGATACCATTGGGGACGGTTCCGTTTGGTATCGTTTTTGAAAACAGTACCAAACAGAACCGTCCCCAATGGTACTGTTTTGTCTTGTCCTAAAAAAAGTTGACTCGCAAAAACGAGTTAACAATGAAGAGCAATCGTACAGTTTTGAAAGATCAGTATTACAAAAAGGTTATTGATCTTTACACGAAAGAGCATCTGTCCATGTGGCAAATCGCAAAG
>JAFYYH010000011.1 GCA_017557635.1 Bacteroidaceae bacterium
GAGCGTTAGTGGAGAGGCGTTGGGAGGGGCCCACGGAGGATCCCGTTAAGAACGGCGCATGTTTGACGAACGTTAGGCCCCGTAGGGGACTATAAGGAGGAGTTCGACGTTTAGGGTCCGGAGGGGTCCCGAGTAGACTCGTAACGTCGTCTCCACAATACCGTAGTCCAGCGGTGCTTTAAGAACCTTGGACGTAGTCCAGCGGAGGCTTAAAAGAAAGAATAAAAAAACAGGCGAATCTAAGAGATTCGCCTGCATTTTGTGGGGTGAGGTTAGCTTACGCTTTCTTTCCCAGGAAGATGTGGAGCAGGAGACCTACTATCATCAGCGCTAAGGCTCCTATCTGTACTCCGTTGTAGTTATTCCAGCCAAGGAAGAAACTGCAGATGAGCAGAATGGCACCAAGAATAACTACGATGGCTCCCAAATACTTCTTGAAGTTGTTCATTGTCTATATTGTTTATTGTTTTTTCTATTGAGTGCAAAATAAATGGTTTTTATCCGAAAAATGAAATGATAGGCCCATTTATGTTCCCCGTCATAAGTAAAAAATGATTAACGCGAACATCGGACTTAGTTATTGTGGTATAAAATAGGGGTTTAGGCGCTTTTTTGCCTTGAAAAAGGTTGTGGGGGTGAAATAATTTTGTACCTTTGCATCCGCATTTTGCAAACACTATTTATTATTTAATTAAAAACAAATGAATCAGTACGAAACCGTTTTCATTTTGACTCCCGTTTTATCTGATGTTCAGATGAAGGAAGCGGTAGAAAAATTCAAGGGCATTCTCACTGCCGAGGGCGCTGAGATCGTCAATGAAGAGAATTGGGGTATGCGTAAGCTGGCCTATCCTATTGAGAAGAAGTCAACCGGCTTCTATGAGTTTATCGAGTTCAATGCTGAGCCTTCAGTAGTTGCTAAGCTGGAAGTTAACTTCCGTCGTGACGAGCGCGTGCTCCGTTTCCTGACCATCAAGCAGGACAAGTATGCAGCTGAATACGCAGCAAAGAGAAGAGGTCTTAGACAATCTAAAGCAGAGGAGGCATAATCATGGCAGAGCAGACATCAGAGATCAGATATCTGGCACCCCAGACAACTGACGTTAAGAAGAAAAAGTATTGCCGTTTCAAGAAGGCAGGTATCAAGTATATCGATTATAAGGATCCTGAGTTCCTCAAGAGATTCCTTAACGAGCAGGGTAAGCTTCTGCCCCGTCGCATCACCGGTACTTCACTGAAGTTCCAGCGCCGCGTGGCTCAGGCTGTTAAGAGAGCACGTCACTTGGCTCTTCTGCCTTATGTAACTGATATGATGAAGTAATAATCTTTAAAGAAGGAAATAACTATGGAGATTATACTTAAGGAAGATATTGCAGGTCTTGGATACAAGAACGATATAGTAAAGGTAAAGGACGGTTACGGTCGTAACTATCTGATTCCCCAGGGAAAGGCTGTTATTGCTACAGAGTCAGCTAAGAAGGTTCTGGCAGAGAACGAGCGTCAGCGCGCTCACAAGCTCGCCAAGATCAAGGCTGATGCTGAGGCTCTGGCTGCTAAGCTGAACGGCGTTAAGGTTAGCATTTCTGCTAAGGTTAACGAGGACGGCACAATTTTCGGTGGCGTAGGTGCTGCTCAGGTTGCTGAGGCTCTCGCTGCTAAGGGCTTTGAGATTGACCGCAAGGTTATCGTAGCCGAGACAGTTAAGGCTGTAGGTGAGTACACCGCTACCATCAACCTTCACAAGGAGGTTAAGGCTGAGGTTGCTTTCGAGGTTGTAGCCGAGGCTGCTGAATAATTGAATTCTGTTACACACAGATAAGAGGAGGATGTTCTTTTAGGACATCCTCTTTTCTTATCCATTATTTTGCTAATTTCGCAAAGCAATGGGCAATCAACTCACACTTGTAGGCAAGAGCGCCTCTTTCTATACTCTGGGATGCAAACTGAACTTCTCGGAGACATCGACCATTATGCGACAGCTCATAGAGGCTGGCGCACATAAGGCCGTCAAGGGTGAGAAGGCCGATATCTGCGTAATCAACACCTGCTCGGTTACCGAGGTGGCCGACAAGAAGTGCCGCCAGGCAATACACAAGATAGTTCGTGAGAATCCCGATGCCTATATCGTGGTTACAGGCTGCTACGGACAGTTGCAGCCGGGAGTTGTGGCCGATATCCCCGGCGTGGATATTGTGCTGGGACAGGACCAGAAGGGCAATGTGCTGGAGAACCTTAACGGATTGCAGAAACGTGATCACGGCATTTCCAAGACCGTCGGCACCAATGATATCAAGAACTTTGTTCCTTCATGCTCGCGCGGTGATAGGACACGCTTCTTTCTGAAGGTTCAGGACGGATGTGACTACTATTGCACTTACTGCACTGTTGCCTATGCACGCGGACACAGCCGTAACCCGTCTATTGAGAGTCTGGTGGAACAGGCTCGTCAGGCGGGTCAGGAGGGCGGCCGTGAGATTGTGATTACCGGTGTGAACATCGGTGACTTTGGCAAATCCACGGGTGATAAGTTCATTGATCTGATCCGTGAGCTGGATAAGGTTGAGGAGATATCGCGTTACAGGATATCCTCTATTGAGCCAAACCTGCTTACCGATGAGGTGATTGACTTTGTAGCGGGCTCCAGGGCGTTTATGCCGCATTTCCATATTCCTCTGCAGAGCGGATCAAATGAGGTGCTCAAGCTGATGCACCGCCGTTATGAGCGTGAGGTGTTTGCAGAGAAGGTGGCTCGCGTAAAGAGCGTTATGCCCGACGCGTTCATCGGCGTAGATGTCATTGTGGGTATGCGTGGTGAGACTGATGAGCTGTTTGAGGATGCTTACCGCTTTATCGAGGGGCTGGATGTGACTCAGCTGCATGTGTTCAGTTACTCGGAGCGTCCGGGAACGGCGGCACTGAGGATTCCGCATAAGGTATCGCCGCAGACCAAGCATGAGCGCAGTCAGCGCTTGCTGGAGTTATCGGACCGTAAGACCAGGGCTTTCTATGAGGCTCATATCGGCCGTGAAGCAACTGTTCTGGTTGAGAAGCCCCGTCGCGGTATGCCGGCTCACGGTTTTACCGACAATTACATAAGGGTTGAGCTGGATTCGGCCCAGGTTCAGGAAAACAGTCTTGTAAGGGTGCTGTTGGGCGGTTTTAATGCTGCCGGCGATGCTCTTACCGGAACAATCATAAAGTGATATGAAAGTTGCGATCGTCATATTGAACTGGAACGGCAGCGCGATGCTCAAGCGTTACCTGCCTACACTCATCAAGTGCTCCAAGATGGAGGGCGTGGAGATTATTGTGGCCGATAATGACTCACAGGATGACTCCATGGAGATGATGTACAGGGAGTTTCCGGATATTCAGACCATTCAGCTGGAGAAGAACTGGGGATTCGCAAAGGGTTACAATATGGCACTTCGCGAGATTGAGGCGGAGTATTACATTCTGCTCAACTCGGACGTTGAGGTATCTGAGGATTGGCTTTTGCCGCTTATCAGTTATATGGACGTGCATCCTGAGGTTGCCGCTTGCCAGCCCAAGCTGCTGGATTTCAAGGCTCCTGAGATGTTTGAGTATGCAGGCGGTGCGGGCGGTTATATGGACCGTTGGGGCTATATGTTCTGCCGCGGCCGTGTGTTTGACAGCATCGAGAAGGATAACGGGCAGTATGATACCATCGCAAACGTTTTCTGGGCTACAGGTGCCTGCCTGATGGTTCGCAGTGCCGATTATTGGGCTGCGGGCGGCCTGGATGACCGGTTCTTTGCGCATCAGGAGGAGATAGATCTGTGCTGGCGTCTTCGCAGCCGCAACCGCAGGATCGTCTGCATTCCCGAGAGCGCGGTCTATCACGTAGGCGGTGCAACCCTGAACAAGTCAAATCCCTACAAGACATTCCTCAATTTCCGCAATAACCTGCTCATGCTCTACAAGAATCTTCCTGAAAATGAGCTGAACAAGGTTATGAGAGTGCGTTTCTGGCTGGACTGCCTGGCTGCACTCATGTTCCTTCTTAAATTCCACTGGGGAGATTTCAAGGCCGTATTCCGCGCCCGCCGCGAGTTCCGCCGCCTCAAACCCGAGTTCCTTGACAGCCGTCAGGAGAACCTCCAGGAGGCATCCATCACCCAAATCCCCGAACGCGTAAACTTCAGCCTCCTCTGGCGCTACCACATCAAACGCCAAAAAACCTATAGCGATTTAGTATAGGACGCCGGAGTACAAGGGATAAAGAGTATGCTGCTCCGGGCTACTCCGAACCCCTCCAGACCCTAAACGTCGAACTCCTCCTTATAGCCCCCTTCGGGGTCTAACGTTCGTCAAACATGCGCCGTTCTTAACGGGATCTTCCGTGGGTTTTACGCTTACGCCCTCCACAGAATACTCTTTATCCCTTGTACTCCAGCTCTCTGCAAATGGGGCGTGTCAACTAATAATGAACGTTAAAGTGTAAAATTTGCTTGGAATTATGTAAAGCGTGCGTTACATTTGTTGCGTTAAACTTTACAATTATGAGAGATTATAAGAAACATCTTACGCTTTTGCCCCATAAGTGTCAGGTGATTGGAGCCGTAATTGCTGCGATTTCGGCAGTTTATTATGGGGTGTTGTGTTGTTTGCGTGACCAGTATCTTGGTCAAAAGTGGTTATATCTGTGTGTCTTATCTGCTACATTCCTTTTGGGAATATCACTGCTGATAGTCTGCTTTTCCAAGGAAAGAGTGGAGGATGAGTACATAGCATCGGCCCGTTATCGGGCATTGACCATTTCGGTATTCATCTTTATAGTAGGATGGGCTATTGTTCAAATGAATGTGCAGGGGCCCAATCTGTCCAGACATGTGATACGTATCACCGGAATGAAGGAGGGTGAGCAGGAATTCTTCAAGTCAATATTTGATCCTAAGTTAGGGATTGTTTACAGAGTGATAGCCGATATTGTGCAGGCGACTTCCATGGAACTGATTTATATTGTGCTGCTTAAGATTCTGGTTAGTACGGGAAAGACTGGAGGATATGATTCGCTTCTTCTTCCGTATCGTTATAAGAAAACAGGCTGGTGGATTCTGATAGCATCATTGATCGTGATTCCTACCGTATTGTATATTATGGGAAAGAACAAAGTGGATATTTTTGGGCCGGAAAGATACGATTATATCAGACATTATGTGACTGTCTGCAAGATAATGGCTGTGTTCCCGTATATCGGCCTTATGATTGTCTGTCTTACAAAGGAGCAGCAGGAGGATGAATTCATTCGTCATATAAGGGTTCGTGTCCTTGCATACTTTGTGATAGTCTATGTGATAGCTGTATTCTTTTTGAGACAGATCACTCTTTCGACATATTTTTATGTCGTAATTTACAATTATCAAAAAGTGAACAATTTCTACATTGCGATGGGATATCTGGAAAAAGTGTTCAGTCTGCTTTCATTCGTTCCTTTATTATCGGTGGTATATGCACTGGTGCTTAGGAAGGTATTGTCAAACAACTTAAAGGAGAGTAACGATGAAAAATAACATACGTGTTGAGAGGGCTATTCTGAGGATATCCCAGCAGGATCTGGCAAATGCCATCGGCGTGTCGCGTCAGACGATATTCGCCATTGAGAATGAGAAATTCATCCCGTCAACTGAACTTGCTCTCAAATTGTCGGCTTATTTCGGCAAGAGCGTGAACGATCTCTTCCAGCTTGATTGACACAATAGGGACGGTTCCTTCTGTGTCATGTAAGGAAAAATGACACAGAAGGAACCGTCCCTATTGTGTCAACGCGAACGCGTTAGCGTGAGCGTGTGGTCGATAGTGGAGGGGAGTTCCTCCGGGTAATGTGTAACTATGATAAGGGTCTTTTGCGGATTGTCGCAGAAGGCCTTTATTATTTGCATTACCAGGGTGCGGCGACGGCGGTCCAGTCCGTGGAGCGGTTCGTCAAGGATGAGTAGGGAAGGGTTCTTTACGAATGCGCGGGCCAGCAGGATCATTCTCTGCTCTCCGCTGGAGAGTTCCAGGAAATCGCGTTTCTCCAGATCAGTTATTCCGAATATGTTCATCCAGACGCGGCAGCGGTCGCGTTCATCGGCAGTAATTTTTTTATACAAACCGATGGTATCGTGAAGTCCCGATGCCACTATGTCGATGGCCGGATAACGACGGCAGTAGGAGCGGTGCATCTCGGGCGAAACGTAGCCGATGTGCTTTTTTATCTCCCAGATGCTCTCGCCGGTACCGCGCGGACGGCCGAACAGGGCTATGTCACAGGCGTATGATTGCGGATTATCGGCATAGACCATGCTCAGAAGGGCCGATTTGCCGCTTCCGTTGGGTCCCAGGAGTGCCCAGTGCTCACCTTTGCGCACTGTCCAGTCCAGTTCATTCAGGATTCGGCGGTTCTCGTATTGAAGGATAACCTTGTTGCAGCGAACTATCTCCTCAGAGTCCATGCCGTTCTCCGGCAGATTGTGCATCAGATCCACAAGATTCTGCGGCAGAAGATGCTCTGGAAGGGATTCTTCGGGCTCTGCCATATAGTCCTGGACGGGCATTACGGTGCTGCATCGGCGGTCATGAACCTCTACGACATGGGTAATGAATGAGGGAATGTCCTCACGGCGTGAAACCACAAGGATAATCTGCATCTTCCACTCCGTAACCAGGTTCTCAAGCAGGCGGCAGAGCATATCGCGGGTCTGGGCATCGAGGCCTATGAAGGGGCTGTCAATGATCACCATGCGGGGGCGTACGGCCAGCGAACGTGCCAGCTGATACTTGCGCATTTCGCCGCTGGAGAGTGTCACAAGCTGCTTGTCCCAGATAAACGGTATGTCAAACAGCGTAAACAGACGCTCCTTCCAGACGGGATCCTTTATGTCCGGGAAAGCATCGCGTACTATGGCCGATTCACCCATCTCGGTCATATTCCAGCGCTGCTGGTAGAAATAGGTGCTGTCGGCGCTTCCGTAACTGTCGCGGAAGGTGATGTTGCGGATATCGGCCCCGCAGATGCCGCTGCCGTATTCCACCTCGCGGTTGTCGAGTAGGGGATACTGGCGGAGCAAAGTGTTCACCAGAAGGGTCTTACCGCTGCCGTTGGGGCCAACAATGGCTGTCTGCCAGCCCTCACGAATGCAAAGGTTTATGGGTGATGCCAGTCTGTATCTGGTATCGCAGGCCACGCCTTCCTGAATCCTGATGGTAAAATCGCCGGTTTCCACTTTATTGCTCATATGACTGCAAAGTTAGTGTAAAATGCACTACCTTCGTGCCATGATTCCCGCTTTATATCTTATTCCGAACCTTTTGGGTGATACTCCGGTGGAGCAGGTGCTGCCAGCGTACAATCACGAAATAATCATGGGCATACGCCATTTCATAGTGGAGGATGTCCGCACTGCACGCCGTTTCCTCAAACTCGTAGACCGCACCATCGACATCGACCAGCTCACGTTCTACACGCTCAACAAGCATACCAACCCCGAAGAGGTGTCAAGCATGCTAAAACCCCTTGAGGAAGGCAACCCAATGGGAGTCATCTCCGAAGCCGGCTGCCCCGCCGTAGCCGATCCCGGAGCCGATGTAGTTGCAATCGCTCAGCGCAAAGGTCTGCAGGTAGTACCCCTGGTAGGCCCCTCCAGCATAATCCTGGCAGTAATGGGCTCCGGCTTCAACGGCCAAAGCTTCGCCTTCAACGGCTACCTCCCCATAGAGCCCGAAGAAAGAATCAAAACCCTAAAGAAACTAGAGCAGCGCGCCTACACCGAAAACCAGACTCAACTCTTCATCGAGACCCCATACCGCAATTCCAAGATGATGGCCGACATCCTAAAAGCCTGCCGACCCCAAACTCACTTATGCATAGCCGCCGGCCTCACAACCAAAGAAGAGTACATCAAAACCCGCACCGTAAAAGACTGGAACGGTAAACTTCCATCACTTGAAAAGATACCCTGTATCTTTCTGATTTACAAGTGATTATTAAAGGCTTCCTTTAGCGAAAATTACCCTAGGTGAGCAGAACTTTTTGGGGTATCGGTATCAGAAACCATGGCCGCCCGTGGCCTTGTGAGCGGGAGGGGCCCGTGCCTAAGAAGATGCTCTGGAAGGTAGGAGTTTACTCATGCCTTCCAGAGCGTCTTATTAGGGATGGGAGGGATAGCGCGAAGCGCGTAGTTTCAGATACTGATACCCCAAAAAGTTCTCCCCGACAAAAGAAACGAGCCAAAGAGCGCTCGGCCCAAAGGGACGCTTTCACAAAGCGAAGCGACTGAAAGAACCGTCCCCAGTGTCACCAAAAGTAGCCAAAGAGAACCGTCCCCAATGGATCAGAGATTCTCGTCAAAGAAGCGGAGGATGCGGGTAAAGAGGTGCTTGCGGTGGGCGGTGCCGGTGATGCTGTGCTCTTTGCCGGGATAGACCTGCATGTCGAAATCGACGCCGGCGTTGATCAGCGCCTCTACGTAGGAGGTGGTGTTGCTGAAGAAGACGTTGTCGTCATCCAGGCCGTGAACTATCAGGAGTTTGCCGTGGAGGCGGTTGATGCGATCTATGGCTGAAGCTTCGTGGTAGCCGTCAGCATTCTCTTTGGGCTGCTGCATGAAGCGCTCGGTATAGGGAGCGTCATAGTAGCGCCAATCGGTCACAGGTGCAACCGCTACGCCGCATTTGAATACGGGAGTACCTTCACTCATAGACATGAGGGTGGTGTAGCCGCCATAACTCCAGCCCCAGATAGCGATGCGGTCGGCATCGAACTCCGGAAGAGAGCCCAGATATTTGGCTGCAGCAACCTGATCCTGACTTTCCAGAACACCCAGACGCTTATATGTCTGCTTCTTGAAGTCGGCTCCGCGGTGTCCTGTACCTCGGCCGTCAACAACTGCTACGGCATAGCCTTTCTGGGTTAAGAGAGCCTCCAGACCGCCGCCGGGATAGAATCCGACTGACCATTCGTTAAGTGCCTCATTCGAACCCGGGCCGCTGTACTGATAGAGAATGACAGGGCAGGGGGCCGATTCGCTCGCTGTGGCGGGCTTGACCATCCATCCGTAGAGGGTGGTGCCGTCAACTGTCTCGAATGAGAACCTCTCCTTCTTGGGGAATCCGTATTCAAGTACCGCGGTAGCTACTTCCTGGTTCTCCTCGATGGTGCGTATGGTCTTGCCGGCATCGGAAATGACGGTGATGCGGGCGGGGGTGGACATATCGGACCATAAGTTGATGAAGTACTTGTAATTGGCGCTGAAACGGGCGTGGCTGGTTCCCTCCTTGGGGGTCAGGATTGTTTTCTTGCCTTTGCTGTCAACCTTCCATACAGCGCAGTCATAGATGCCTGACTCGTTACTCTCGTAGTATGCAGTGCCGCTCTTGGCATCATATCCGTGGAGTGCAAATACGTCGAAATCACCGCTTGTGAGCTGGCGCTTGAGCTGACCTTTGAGATCGTACAGATAGAGGTGACGGTGTCCGTCGCGCTCGCTCTGCATGATGAAGCGGTCGCCGAAGAAACGGGTCTGCATATATGCGAACTCGTCAATGTAACGCTCATCCTGTTCACGGAGAATAAGGGTGCAGAGGGTGGAGCGGGGATTGGCCGAGTATATCTCAAGCTTGTTCTGGCTGCGGTTCAGCGTGAATATGAACAGGTCGTTGTCATCATTCTCGACGAATCTGATACGCGGAATGTAACTGGTGCTGTCAAGCTTGAGGTCCATGTCGCGTATTACTGAACTCTTTATGTCGAATGAGTGGACCGATACCTTCGAGTTGGCGCTGCCTGCGGTCGGGTACTGCTGGGGCTTGTACGATACAAGATCCTGCGAATATGCGTTGCGGTCAGGTCTGGTGGTGAAGAAGGGGAGTTGGTAGCTGCCTACGTTTGACTCGTCAAAGCGTATCCAGGCCAGCATGCGGCTGTCGGCGCTGAACTCGTATGCGCGGGTGAGTCCGAACTCCTCCTCATACGCCCAGTCAGGTATACCGTTACGTACCTTTCCGGCCTCTCCGTCCTTGGTTACCTGTACTTCAGCATTATTGAATAACAGCTTGACTATAAATATGTTATTGTCGCGCACAAATGCTATGTTATGACCATCGGGCGAGAACTGGGGAACTTGTACGGGTCCGCCTGTGGTGAGGGGGTCGATCTTGTTGTTACGGATGGTGAAGATGTAATAATCAGCCGTGTATGAACGGCGGAAAATCTTGTTCACGTTCTGCTCGAGCAGGATTATGTCCTCGGTAGGTGAGAGTATGAAACGTCCCAGGGAGGGGAGTCTTTCTCCGCGTGCGGTGCGGAGGTTGAGTACTGTGTCTGTTACGGCACCGGTCTTGAATGAATACTTCAGGATGCAGTCATCCTGTGCCTGCAGGAAGTGTTCGCCGTCGGCCATCGGGGTGAAACTTCCTAAACCGTTTCCGTAAAATTTACCTGATATGACGTCGTCAAGAGTGATTTTCTTGTTCTGGGCATTCAGGGAGAGAACTGTAAGCAATGCAACAGCCAAAATGGTTAGTTTCTTCATAACAATACAAGGGTTTATATATCTATATATATCAGATTATGCTTTTTGTTAGATGTCAGTCGTCAAGAATTCCTTTGCCCTGACGTATTATTTCAGGCTCGCCATCCACGCAGTAGACCACCGTAGAGTACTCGAACCCTCCGGCACCGCCGTTGATGATCAGATCAACGTCATCGCCCAGACGCTCGTCAATAAGCTCGGGATCAGTAAGATAGCCTATGTCATCGGACTCATCGTAGGGGACGGTGGTGGAGAGCAGGGGAGCGCCCAGCTGGCGGCAGATCTCACGTGTAATCTCGTTGTCGGGAACACGTATTCCAACCTCCTTGCGGTTGCTGAAAATCTTGGGAAGACGGCTGCCTGCGCGCAGAACGAAGGTGAACGGGCCGGGCAGGTTGCGTTTCATTGTCTTGAACGTGGCGTTGTCTATCTGGACGTACTGACTGATGTCGCTCAGGTCATAGCACACAATTGAGAAACGGTGTTTCTGCGGGTTGAGTCCCTTGATGCGGCATATACGCTCAATGGGACGCTCCTTGAGTGCGTGGCATCCTATGGCGTAGGCGGTATCGGTTGGGAATATGATCACTCCGCCGCCGTTCAGTACATCCAGAATGCGGTCCAGGTCTCGCTGGCTCGGGTTCTTTTCGTAAAGTCTTATCAGCATATGCTATCCTTTATATAACGGGTTATACCCTCAATATCATCGGGGTGGAACCAGCGTGTGTTTTCGTCACGCTTGAACCACGTCATCTGTTTGCGTGAATATATACGCGAATTCTGCTTGATCTTCTCAATGGCAAACTCCAGCGTCCAGGGCTTGCCTTCGGGGGTCAGGGCGCCGTCCATCCAGCTGAAAAGCTCCTTCATGCCCACCGTGTTGAGTGAGTTGAGCCCGCGTTTGGGATACATCCGGCGTGCCTCGTCAATCAGACCCTCCTCAACCATCTTGTCTACGCGACGGTTGATGCGTTCATAGAGTTCCTCGCGGGGACGGGTTAGGCCGATGCGCACGATCTTGAACGGACGCTCGGCTCTCTGTCCTTTGCGCAGGTCGGAGTAGGGGTGACCGGTCATATAGCAGACCTCAAGAGCGTGCAGAACACGCTTGGGATTCTTTCTGTCCACCTGTTTATAGTACTCCGGATCCAGCAGTTTGAGCTCCTGTACGAGTTTCTCCAATCCTTCAGTCTCATAGCGCTCCAAAAGGGGCAGGCGGATATCGTCCGGAATGGTTGGAATCTGGTCTATACCATAGCACAGGGCATCTATGTACATCATTGAGCCGCCTGTAACCAGTAAAACGTCATGGTTTGCGAATAGTCTATCCGCGAGCGCCATGACATCCTCTTCGTATTTAGCGGCACTGTAGTAGTCATCCAGACTGAGGTTTCCTACCAGGTAATGTTCGGCACGTGCCCTTTCAGCGGGTGTAGGGGCAGCCGTACATATGGGAATGTCGGCATACATCTGCCTTGAATCGGCCGAGATTATGGGGGTATGAAACAAATCGGCGAGGGTCAGACATAATTCGGTCTTGCCCACGCCGGTTGGTCCTAGTATGATGACTAACGTCTTCACTCAATAAAGGTCGTCTATGGAATCCAGGCTTACTGTGCCTCCTCCTTCGCCGCCTTCCATGCCGAATCCCTCCTCGTCAAGTTCATCGGACTCGAATCCTTCGTCACCGTAGAAGTTCTCATCGACGTCGATGGTGGGGTTGGCCTTAGCCATCTCATCAAAGTCAATGGTCTGCTTGGGGGCGTTGCCCTGGCTTGCGGTGCAGACGGCTTCCTTAAGAGTCTTGCCTGTTATAATCTCCTTTAATTCAATGAAAAAGCAACGTTCTGTTAAAGGATCGAAGATGTAGATCAGACGCTGCTTTTCGTCCTCAATCAACTCGTCGAGAGGGGTATCGGCCATAACGAAATTGTCCACCTCGGAGCTGGTGTTCATCTCCTCGCGGGTAATCTCCTCACGCTTCTCCCAGTTGTCCTCGCACATGAAGAATGAGGTCATCTGGTCATCGGGATATCCTACAGATTTCAGAATAGCATTGCTGAAATCCAGGAATGACGCTGATGAATTGATCTGGATTTCACGATAGAAGTCATCGACCTCATCGGAAATGAAAATGAATCTGTAAACCATATTGTATTGCTTTTAGTCTCTGATTATTCCTCTTTCTGAACTCTCGATGAACCTGACGATGTACTGAACCTCGGGGGTGCCGTAGATGGGATCCTCCTTGATTGCAGCCAGGGCCTGGCTTACGTTCAGACCGTTCTGGTAAATGATGCGGTATGCGTTGTGGATGGCCTCGATGGTCTCATTGGTAAAGCCGCGGCGGCGCAGACCTACAATGTTCAGACCGGCGTAGATGACCGGATGACGGCCGCCGATTACGTAGGGCGGGATATCCTTGCTGCAGCCGGAACCGCCCTGGATCATAACATGACCGCCGATGTGGCAGAACTGGTGTACCAGAACGCAGGCGCTCAGGATGGCAAAGTCATCAATCACAACCTCACCGGCTATCTTGGTACTGTTGCCAAGGATGCAGTTGCTGCCGATGACGCAGTCGTGGGCTACGTGCATGTTCTCCATCAGGAGGTTGTTGCTGCCCACTACGGTCTTGCCCTTGGAGGCTGTACCGCGGTTGATGGTAACGTTCTCGCGGATGCGGTTGTTGTCACCTATCTCAGCAGTGGTATCCTCACCGCGGAACTTGAGATCCTGCGGAATACCGCCGATGACTGCTCCCGGATGAATCTGGTTACCGTTGCCGATGCGTGAACCGTACATGATGTTCACGTGGGGCATGATAATGTTGTTGTCACCAATAACCACGTTCTTGTCAATGAAACAGAACGGGCCGATTTCGACGTTCTCGCCTATCTGGGCCGAGGGGTCAACGTATGCTAACGGACTTATCATCAGTTATTCTTTTTTCATTATTTGAATCATGAATTCAGACTCCGCAACCAGTTTGTCGGCTACGAAGGCGTATCCCTTGATTGACAGAATGTTATGGCGTATGGGTGCAGTCCTTACGACACGCATCAGAAGGGTGTCGCCGGGTACTACGGCCTGACGGAAACGGGTGTTGTCAATCTTGATGAACATAGCCTCGAAATCCTTGGGCTCACCGGTTATCTGGAGTGCCAGGGTTCCTCCCAACTGTGCCATTGCCTCAACAATGAGTACGCCAGGCATGATGGGATGCTCGGGGAAGTGGCCTGAGAAGAAGAACTCGTTGTTGGTCACGTTCTTGACACCCTCGGCGTAGAGGTCTGTCAGAGAGATGACCTTGTCCAGAAGCTGCATCGGATAGCGGTGCGGCATGATGGCCTGGATCTGCTGCAGGTTCATTACCGGCGGAACTGACGGGTCATAGGCGGGTGCCTGTACGTCATTCATGATAATGTTCTTGCGCAGTATGCGGGCAAACTTGTTGTTGATGGTGTGTCCCGGACGGGTTGCTATGATACGGCCCTTGATGGGTTTTCCTACCAGTGCCAGGTCACCTATGATATCCAGGAGTTTGTGGCGTGCCGGCTCATTGTCCCACTGAAGGGGCTTGTGCATGATGTAACCGCGCTTGGTGGCATCCATAGTTGGTACACCCATAATCTCACATATCTTGTCATAACGCTCCTGCGACATCTCACGCTCGTAAATTACGATGGCGTTGTCCAGGTCACCTCCCTTGATGAGACCGGCATCCAGCAGCGACTCAATCTCGCGTACGAACACGAATGTGCGGCTGCGGGCTATCTCAGTGGGGAAGTCATTCATATCCTCAAGTGAAGCGTACTGGTTGTAGAGGATCTTGGAATCATACGATATGAGTACGTTCACGCTGAATTCATTGTCAGGAAGCAGAATGATTGAAGAACCTGTCTTCTCATCCTTTACCTCGATCTTGTTCTTTACTACGTAGAAGTCCTTCAGGGCATCCAGTTCCTTGATTCCCACGCGCTGTATGTTCTCGACATAATCAATGGCGCTTCCGTCAAGAATGGGGAACTCAGGACCGTTGACCTCGATGTGGCAGTTGTCGATACCTGCTGCGTAGAGGGCTGCCAGGCCGTGCTCGACGGTGCTTACCTTTACGTTACCCTTGAACAGTACGGTGCCGCGCTGGGTCTCGCGTACATTCTCTGCAAACGCTTCAATTATGGGCTGGGTATCAAGATCTGTTCTCTGTATCTTGTAGCCGTAGTCTGCGGGGGCCGGATTGAAGGTCACGGTCAGTTCAAGACCTGTGTGAAGGCCCTTTCCGCTAAGTGAAAAACTACTCTTTAAAGTCTTCTGTTTGTACATGTTATGCTGTTTGTCTTAAAGCATTATTTGCTTTCAAGTTTTGCTTTCAGTTCTTCAATTTCCTTCTGGAGTTTACGTACTGTGGCATCCATGTCCGGGAGCTGCTTGAACAGTATCGATGAGCGAAGGAAGTTGCGGTATCCGATGGCGGGATAACCCATGATGTTCTGGTCACTGTCAAAGCTGCTCAGAGCACCGGTCTTGGCACCGAAGTTAACCCTGTCACCTATTGTCAGATGGCCTGATACTCCGCTCTGGCCGCCAATCATACACCATGCGCCTACCTTGGTGGAACCCGCAATACCCGATTGGGCCGATATCACCGTATTCTCGCCGACCTCTACGTTGTGGGCTACCTGAACGAAGTTGTCCAGCTTGACGCCCTTGCGAACCAGGGTACGTCCCATTGTGGAGCGGTCGATACAGGTGTTGGCACCTATCTCAACGTCATCCTCAAGTTCTGCAATACCTATCTGAGGTATCTTCTCATAACCGTCCTTGGCAGGTGCAAAGCCGAATCCGTCGGCACCTACCACGCTGCCTGCGTGGAGTATGCATCGGTTGCCAACCTTACAGCCGTAGTAGATGGTTACATGTGGGTAAAGTATGCAGTCAGAACCTACTGATGCGCCTTCACCGATGGTAACCAGCGGATGGATCTGTGTGTTGTCACCTACGGTGGCGCCGTCCTCAATCACTGCGAACGGGGCAATGTAGACGTTCTTGCCTATCCTGGCCTTCTCTGAGACCGATGCCAGCGAGCTGATTCCGGTCTTGGCGGGTTTCATTGATGCGTAGAGTGACATCAGTTTGGCAAGTGCCTCATATGCGTTGTCAACCCTTACCAGAGTTGCGCTGACGGGCTGCTCGGGCTTGAAATCCTTGTTTACCAGAACTACGCTTGCCTTGGTTGTGTATAAGTGTTGGGTGTATTTGACGTTCGAAAGAAAAGAGAGTGCACCCGGGGCACCCTCCTCAATTTTGGCGAAAGTATGAACGGCGGCATTTTCATTGCCGTCAACGGTTCCGTTCAGAAATTCGGCTATTTGTTTTGCTGTAAATTCCATTAGTAAGTCTTCGCGTGATAGTATAGATCGCAAATATAGCAAATTATTTAATATAGGCGGCCATTTCCTGCTGCACCTCTTTGGCTTTCTGGCCGGCAACCTGTGCAAACTGCTCTGTGCCGTCAGCGTAAATGATTGCGCGGCTGCTGTTTACAATGAGTCCGCACTTGCTGTTCATGCCGTATTTGCATACGTCTGCCAGTGATCCGCCCTGTGCTCCGATGCCGGGAACCAGCAGGAAGCTGTCGGGAACGGTCTTACGTATGTCTGTAAGCATCTCGGCACGTGTTGCGCCTACCACGTACATCATGTTGTCTGCGTTTCCGCCCCACTCAAGTGACTTCTTGAGTACGTTCTGATACAGAGGCGTACCGTTTGAGTCCTGGATGTACTGGAAATCATCGGCTCCCTTGTTGCTGGTGAGCGCCAGGAGTATCACCCAGCGGCCCTCGTGGCCCAGGAACGGGGTTACGCTGTCCTGTCCCATGTAAGGTGCTACGGTCACTGAATCCACGTTCATCTCACCGAAGAAGCTCTCGGCGTACATCTTTGAGGTGTTTCCTATGTCGCCGCGCTTGGCGTCGGCTATGATGAACTGGTCGGGATAATTGGTGCGGATGTAGTCAATGGTCTTGTAGAGAGCCTGCATGCCCTTGAGACCGTTGCTCTCGTAGAATGCCAGATTGGGCTTGTATGCTATGCAGTACTCTGCGGTGGCGTCGATGATTGCCTTGTTGAAGGCGAATATGGGATCCTCCTCACTGAGCAGATGCTGCGGTATCTTCTTGATGTCGGTATCAAGACCCACGCACAGAAATGACTTCTTGCGCTTGATGTTCTGGTACAACTCTTCTCTTGTCATATCTTGAATCGTTTTGAATTTTCCTTACATTTCGGCTTCTTTCATACGCTCTGCGTTCTCGGCTATTGTCAGTTGGTCGATGCACTCCTGAATGTCGCCGTCCATGAATGCAGGCAGATTGTAAGAGGTCCAGTTGATGCGGTGGTCGGTGATTCGTCCCTGCGGGAAGTTGTAGGTACGTATCTTGGCCGATCGGTCACCGGTTGATACCATTGTCTTGCGGCGGGCTGCGATGTCATCCATGTATTTCTGATGCTCGCGGTCATAGATCATGGTACGCAGGCGTGAAAGCGCGCGCTCCTTGTTCTTGGGCTGGTCACGGGTCTCGGTGCACTCAATGAGTATCTCCTCGACAACTCCGGTGTTGGGATTTTTCCAATTATATCGGAGTCTTACACCAGACTCTACCTTGTTCACGTTCTGGCCGCCGGCACCGCCGCTGCGGAATGTATCCCACTTGATCTCGCCCTCGTTTATCTCAACCTCAAAGGCATCGGCCTCGGGCAGGACTGCTACGGTTGCGGCCGATGTGTGTATGCGGCCCTGTGTCTCTGTTACAGGTACTCGTTGCACACGGTGTACGCCTGATTCATACTTGAGCGTACCGTATACTTTCTCACCGGTTACGGTGAATATGATCTCCTTGAATCCTCCGGATGTGCCCTCTGAGCATGAGGAAACTGCGTACTTCCAGCCTTTTGTCTCGAAATATTTGCAGTACATGCGGAACAGGTCACCGGCAAATAGGGCGGCCTCGTCGCCGCCTGTGCCGCCGCGTATCTCCATCACGACGTCCTTCTCATCCTGCGGATCGGCCGGGATAAGAAGCTGCTTAATCTCCTCCTCAAGGGTCTCAAGGCGTGCTGTGGCGGTATCAAGTTCCTCGCGGGCCATCTGGCGCATTTCGGGATCGCTCTCGCCCAGGAGTTCTTTGGCCTGACTGATGTTTGAGAGCAGGCTTACGTACTCTGAACGGGCCTGTGATATGCGCTCCAGGTCGCGGTATTCACGGTTCAGTTTGACGAACCGCTTCATATCGGCTATGACGGCAGGGTCTGTTATGAGCAGACTGACCTCGTGGAAACGGGCCTCAAGGTCATCCAGTTTCTGTAGCAGACTCTCCGCAGCCATTATTTTCTCTTCTCTACTTTGTTGACGAATGCAACAGGACCGCCTTCATAGAAGTTGATGATGTTGCGTGATACGTATTCGGCCATCTCGTTGCGCACATCGTAGGTCTGAGTGCCCACGTGCGGGGTGATGACTGCGTTTTCAAGTTCCAGTATCTCGGGGCTTACCTTGTCGCCGAACTCGAATACGTCCAGACCTGCGCCCCAGATACGCTTGTTCTTGAGGGCATCGGCCAGTGCAAGTTCATCGACAATGGGTCCGCGGGCTGTATTCACCAGAATGGCGGTGGGCTTCATGAGCTCTATCTGCTCCTTGCCTATCATGTGCCATGTATCCTTGGAGTAGGGGACGTTGACCGATATGAAATCGGATGTCTTGAGGAGTTCCTCAAAGCCAACGTACCTTGCATCGTACAGCTGCTCTGTCTCGGGGCTTACGCGGTGACGGTTATAGTAGATCACGTTCATGCAGCTGGCCTTGGCGCGGCGTGCAAGAGCCTGACCTATGCGTCCCATTCCTAAGATACCCAGTGTTTTGCCTCCCAGAGAGTAGCCCAGGTTGGCCAGAAGGGTCCATTCCAGTGCTCCGGGAATGCGCAGACGGCGGTCAACATCGGTGATGCGGCGTGCTACGGCCAGCATCAGGCCGAATGCCAGGTCTGCTGTGGGCTCTGTTACGGGGCCCGGGGTGTTGGTCACGGCTATTCCCAGCTCTGTGGCTGTGGGTATGTCGATATTGTCAAATCCTACGGCATAGTTGCTCACAAGTTCCAGACGGGGCAGACCGCGCTCCATGAGCTTGCGGTCAACGGGGAAATTGAACATGGACTGTAGTACGTCATACTCGGGGAGCATCTCATAGACCTCTTCGTAGGTGAAGGTCTCACGGCCTTCGGGCGGAAAGGTTACATCGTACTTCTCCATGAGTTCCGCATATCCCGTGCGGAACATGTTGTATGTTACTAAAACGCGTTTTTTCATACCTGTTCAGGTTATCGCGCAAAGATACTGCAAGGCAAGTGGAGAAAAAAATTGTTAACTTATTTTTTATCCACCGGTTCAGTTATCTTAAAGCAAAGCTTAAAGATACTTAAGATTGAGTTGCAATGGGTTGTTCATAAGGACCTTTATTTTATATTTGCATACTAACCAACGAAACTTACCAGTATGAAACGAGTACTGCCAATTATTGCCGTATTATGTGCATTGGCTTCCTGTTCCAAGACGGATCCGGGAAAGCTTGAGATCAATGAAAGGGGCTATTTCGAAACCCAAGGTGTCAACGTTCTGGTTTACTCAAACCGTTATCAGGGTGTTTTCTGTGATGAGAAGACAGCCGGTGTTGAGATTGTCCAGCGTGGTGTCCGTATCGCCACCGGCGGTGGCGTGCGCCTGATGAACACCCCTGAGCAGTGGGATATCTATTCCACGCTTACGGAGCGCACTATCGATACCCTGGGCGGCGTTATCAGCTGCCATTTCAAGTATCAGGACTATGAATTCGAGTATGACCTCAAAGTCAAGGAGGAGGGTACCGGATTCCGCATGTGGGTTGAACTGGACAATCCGGTTCCCCAGAATCTTGTGGGCAAGGCAGGCCTGAACATGGAGTTCTTCCCCGCAACCTACTTTGGAAAGACCTATCTGGTGGACGGTCAGTCGGAGATATTCCCGCGCTATCCGTCAAGCGACACCGAGATGCGTCCCAATGATGAAAAGATTCCTCAGTTCTGGGGACTTTCCACTTTCGATGACCGCGGACGTAACGAGTTCATCGTTCCCAAACCCATATCAAAGGGCCATAACCTGGTTCTGGCTCCCGAGGACGAGGCTCTGCGCGTGGCATTCAGTTCCGAGACCGAAATCAATCTGTTTGACGGACGTGACCTTTCACAGAACGGTACGTTTGTGGTACGTTCATATCTGCCCGGAGGTAAGACCGGAAAGGTTCTGGAATGGCTGGTTGAGCCTACTCCCAATGCAGAGTGGATTCGTGAGCCCAACGTAGGATTCTCACAGATAGGTTATACTCCCGCCCAGAAGAAGGTTGCAGTCATTGAGCTGGACCGAAACGACAAGGTTGCATCCAAGGCCAAGATATGGCGTGTGAACGCCGACGGCAGCCACACTCTGGTACTTACTCCCGCAGTGAAGGAGTGGGGTGTGTTCTATGACCGTTATAACTATGCACAGTGCGACTTCAGCGAAGTACGCGAACCCGGTACATACTTTATTGAATACAAGGACGTCAGGACAAATCCGTTCCCCATCAACGTGAACGTATATGACGGCAAGTGGTACAACACCATGGATGTATGGCTGCCCGTTCAGATGGATCATATGATGGTGAACGAGGCATACCGTGTATGGCATGGCCGTTCCCATATGGATGACGCCGTTCAGGCTCCCACCAACTATCAGCAGCAGGACGGCTACCGCATGGGCAACACCACAAACACCAAGTACAAACCCTACGAGCACATACCCGGCCTGGCAGTAGGCGCATGGTATGATGCAGGTGACTTTGACATCCAGTCAGGTACCGTAGTAGGTCTTACCAACCAGTTGGCTGAACTGTGGGATGTTCTGCGTCCTGAGCGTGACCAGACATTCATTGACCAGAAGACCCAGTTCGTGGATATTCACCGCCCTGACGGTGTGCCCGATATGATCCAGCAGGTGGAGCACGGCGCTCTTAACCTCTGTGCCCAGATTGAGAACATCGGCTTCATTGCCGGCGGTATCGTTCAGGGTACGATGCACCAGTATCACCATCTGGGTGATGCCGTTACCATCACTGACGGTTATATCTATGATCCCAGCCTCAAACCTTATGAGGTTCGCGGAAACCGTTCAGGAACTCTTGATGACCGATTCGCATTCACCAACAACGGCGGCAATCCCATGGGTAACGCTAACGTATGCGCCGCATTGGCACATGCCGCACGCGTACTTGCTCCCTATATGCCGGAGACTGCGGAGCGTTGCAAGAAGAACGCACTCAAGCTCTGGAAGGACATGGATGATTTCCAGGCACGTCAGGCTAACCGTCCGCAGCAACAGACGCAGTTCAACCAGCAGCGCGGCGGACGCGGCATGGGTGGTGACCGTTCAGGTGCAGCCATACAGTTGTGGCTCCTTACCGGTGATGACAAGTACAAGGAGATATTCCTGCCTGGTGTAATGCGTCAGATAGAGGCTGCCAAGAACGCTCCTCAGGGTGTTGAGGACAACCGTACAGGCGGCGGCAGCGCAATGCGTGCTCCGCGTGTGAACATAACTACTGCACTCTCACTGCTTCCTTACATGGATGAAGATTTCAAGGCACAGCTCCGTGAGGTTATCCCCGTATTCGTTGAGGATGCCAAGCGTACTGCCGAATCAACTCCTTACGGTGTTCCCGTAGCCGGAGGTACATGGGGCGGAAGCGAGCGTGTGATCAGTTGGGCTCAGAACAATTATATGGTATGGCGTTACTATCCGGACCTGATTGATCCGGAACTGGTACTGTCAGGCCTTAATTTCATATACGGCAACCATCCGTACTCAAATGTATCGTTTGTAACTGCTGTCGGTGTCAATACCAAGAAAGTCGCTTACGGAAACAATCGTGCGGATTACACATTCATACCCGGCGGAATTGCTCCCGGACTTGTACTCCTGCAGCCTGACCTGCTTGAGCATAAGGACGACTATCCGTTCCTGTGGGGTGAGAATGAGTGCTGCACACGTACCGTTCCGTCATACGTGACGCTCTCAATCGGTGCCGAGGAGATTGCCGCAGCGTTAAATAAAAAGTAACTGTTTGTAATTGTAGTCCTGTTTGACACGAAATGTCGATAAGTATTAAAGGGTTAAGCCACTACTATCCCAACGGGAAGAGAGCGCTGACCGATATCAACCTGGAGATACCGTCAGGTATGTTCGGACTTCTGGGACCTAACGGTGCCGGAAAGTCCACGCTGATGCGTATCCTGGTAACACTGATGGAACCCACCGAAGGGTCGATAGACGTATGCGGCTATGACATACGCACACAACGAAAGGAGGTGCGCCGCATTCTGGGTTATCTGCCTCAGGATTTCAGGTTTTTTGCCAAGTATAAGGTTCGTGAGTTTCTGGAGTATGCAGCTGCGCTTACGGGTATGACCAATTCCTCGGAGCGCGGTAAGGCTGTTGACGAGATGCTGGAGCAGGTGGGTCTGTATGAGGCCCGTGACCGATACGCACAGAATCTGTCGGGTGGTATGAAGAGACGTCTGGGTATTGCCCAGGCCCTTATTCACAAGCCCAAGGTCCTGGTGGTGGATGAGCCTACCACAGGTCTGGACCCTGAGGAGCGTATCAGGTTCCGTAACCTGTTGAGCGAAGCCAGTACAAAGGATACCACAATCATACTGTCAACCCACATTGTAGGTGACATCTCGAGTTCATGTACCGAGATGGCCATGCTCAACCAGGGACAGGTGATGTTCCGCGGTTCGCCTGCAGGTATGCTCAAGGAGACCGACGGTAAGGTTTGGCGTCTTCAGGTTACCAATGAACAGTATGCCGAGATAAATCAGAAATACGCAGTGATATCTACAATACCACATGGTCTGGGATGGGATCTGCAGGTTGTATCCAAGGAGAACCCCGGATACGGTGCAGTGAACTATCCTCCAAACCTGGAGCATGCATATGTTTATTTTACGGAGATTAAGGATAAGGATTGATGGCGATTTTCACTAACATACGCATAGTCTCCAAGTACGAGACCAAACTGCTTGTACGAGGCTGGTTCTTCAAAGTATTTGCGTTTCTGGCACTGTTTGCGGCTATTATTCTGGGAAGTATCTACATACTTCAGCCGTTCCAGCAGCCCGAAATGATAAACAGGTCGGTCATTCCCTATCTGTTCATGCTGGTAATGAACGTGGGACAGGCCGTGGTATCAGTGTTCCTGGCATCCGAGTACCTTAAGCGTGACAAGCAGCTTGACACCTCTGAGGTGTTCTACACACGTCCGCTCAGCAACGCCGAGTATCTGCTGGGCAAGATGTGGGCTACATTGAAGGTATTCTTCCTGCTTGATATGGCAGTTGCCGCCATAGCGCTTATAATGAGTCTTATCAAGTATGGCGTTGACCTGGATTATCTGAGCTATGTCTGGTATTTCCTGCTGTTGTCAGTACCAACGCTGGTGTTCATAGTAGGTCTGTCGACAACGCTGATGCTGATACTGAACAACCAGGCCATCACGATGGTTCTGCTGCTGGCATACATCGGCGTGACTCTTTTCTACATTGATGACCTCTACTATTACCTCTTTGATTACATAGGTTTCAACCTGCCCATGCTCAAGTCAATGGTGACAGGCTTCAGCGGTTTGTCCAGACTGATAAACCACCGTCTGTGCTATCTGCTGCTGGGTATAGGCCTCATACTGACGGATATTTCGCTGTTCCACCGTCTGGCCAACTCCAGATACAGCCTTCTGCCTTGGCGTATTGCCGCAGGAGTATTCCTTCTGACCGGTCTCTATGCAGGATACAGGCATATACATACCTATAAGGTCGATGAGAGATTCAGGGCCGATATGGTTGAACTGGATAACAGTTATGTCAACAAGGGCGGTGCAGTGGCAGACTTCTGCTCGCTGGCAGTAACCCAGAACGGTGATTCCATAAGTGTTACGGCCGATATGACCGTAAGACCCAAGGAGGACACTCAGATGATGGTGTTCACGCTCAACCCCGGATTTGTCATCCGTAATGTCAGTGCACAGGGTCATGAGGTGGAATGCGAGCGCCTGAAACATCTGATGGTACTCAATTTTACCGAGACACTGCCTGCCGACGATCCTGTAAGGCTGACCATGGAATATGGCGGTATGGCCGATGAGCGCATCTGTTATCTGGATATCACGGATGAGAAGATGATAGAGAACACCAAGGTGCTGTCAATGCTCAACGTAGGCAAGCGTTATCTTTTCCAGGAGAAGGACTTTACCATGCTCACCCCCGAGAGTTACTGGTATCCGCGTCCCGGTGTTGCGTTCAGCAACGAGAACCCGGAGTGGCAGATGTCATACTTTACTGATTTCAATGTCAGCGTGACTCCCAATCCCGGACTCACACCCATATCACAGGGAAGCTGCACGGTCAACGCAGACTCTACACAGTATACGTTCACACCTGAATCGTCACTGCCGTCAGTATCACTTCTGATAGGTGACTACAGCCCCAAGTGCATGACTGTGGATTCCATAGATTATATAGTATGGGAACTGGGCAAGTGGGATGACCGTTTCTCGGTGTTTGACTCCATAAGCGACACCCTTCCCAATTTCATACGCGATACGCGCAGGAGCATGGAGTATCAGGCCGATATGCTCTATCCGTTCAAGCGCTTCCAGATTGTGGAAGTGCCTGTGAACTTTACATCATACAAGCGTGTGTGGACATCGGCCTATGAGCAGCTTCAGCCGGAGATGGCTCTGGTGCATGAGAGGGGCTGTGACATGCGTATGTTCCAGTTTGAGAACATGAAGCGCATGTACGGAAACGGCCGTAACCGCCGAGGCAACAACAATAATATGTCCGAGAAGGATATACTTGTGAACGTGTTTGTATCGGCCATCAACTTCATGATGCAGTCGGGTACTTACTCGGGCAGCAGCCGTAACGGACAGTTCTCCATGACCCAAACGGACAATCCGTATTACTACATGCCACTGTTCTACAATTTCAGATACAACATCTACTCATCAGACTGGCCGATGGCCATGCGTATGGTCGAGTCCATGACCAATACGAACTCCAACAACGGTAACGGAGATTGGCTCCGCAGGATGAACGGTCTCTCTGAAGATGAGAAGGCGCTGATCCTGATGGGCAAATATGACTTTAACCGTATCATGTCCGATCCGGAGTGGGAGGATTTGGCCGACAATGCCCTGGCGCTCAAGACAAATGATTTCTTTGCTCCCGTATCGGCCGCAATGGGTTATGAGGCCATGATTGACTCCATTACCGCCAAGACCAGGGAGAAGGAGTTCTCAAACGTTTCGTTTGACTCGGTACTGATCTGGCTGCAGGACATCTCAGGAGTAAGCCTCAAGGAGAAGATTGATGCATGGGACGAGCCCGTCCGTCTGGCCTGCTACAAGATAGGCAATCCCCAGGTGACCACCGTAACCACCGATACGGCCGATATCTACCAGGCTGAGATAGCCTTTGAGAACATATCGGACTATCCGGGTTATGTGACCGTTGAGTTTGTCTTCTATGAGATGGAGAACGCCGGCGACGAGGATAAACCCACCCGTATGATGATAAGCGTGGGCGCCCATGAGACCCGCAGGATAGTGACTCACTGGTTCAATACCCCGAGCATTATCAACGTGAATACCATGCTCTCATCGAACCTGCCGCACAATGTAAGGCTCGACAATTCCAACTATAGCACATATACCGGAACCGAACTGACCCCGGAGGGCGTATATACCCTGCGCAGCGGTGTTGACAATACTCTTCCGGGTGAGATCATAGTGGATAATGAGGACAGTGAACTGTTCTCACTTTCCAAACCCATCCGTACCGGTTACCTCTCAAAATGGATTGACAAGTCACGTGAAAAGAAGAACGAATTCATCTATCAGGGATTCTCTGACTGGTATAACTACACCCTGTGGACACTGGTGACAGAGCAGAACCTGTACGGTGACTACATACGTTCGGCATACATCATATCTCCGGGTGACGGCTCGCAGTTTGCCCGCTGGAAAGTGCCTTTGGAGGATGCCGGAGTCTATGACGTCTATTTCTATGCTTCACCTGACATGTACAACAACAATAACCGTAACCGCAGGTGGAACAACAACAATAACTACAACAACAATAATAACGGCCGATGGACTCCCACTGACTACAACTTAGAGATTGGTCAGTTTGATATGTGGGATCCCGTTTCACTGAACATGCGACGTGCCGAAGAGGGCTGGAACATGCTTGGCACCTTCAGGTTCGAGGCTGACACCGTCAACATCCGTCTGAACAACAAGTCTGGTGTGAGCGTGGTCATAGCCGATGCAGTGAGACTGGTAAAAAGAGAGAGATAAAACAATAACATATATGAAAAAGAAAAAAGCATTATTTACGGCAATCGTTCTGCTTGCAGCATCACCCGCCTTTGAGGGTGGGGCACAGGCTCAGATTGTCATGACCATGGAACAGGCTCTGGAGTATAGTGAACAGCACAATCCGGACCTGATCAACTCACGTATGAGCATGGAGCGCTATGAGCAGAACCTGATTGCCCAGAAGGCTTCACTGAAATCAAGGTTCTCACTTAATCTGCAGCCTATCTCATACTCACAGTCACGTCAGTTTGACAGCCGATTCTCAGACTGGTACACCAACCGTTCGCTGACATCATCAGGTACTTTCAGCATATCACAGCCCATTATCTGGACCGATGCTACGCTGTCACTCAACAACAATCTGTCATGGCAGAACAACCAGTCATCGGTAGGCGGTACGACCAACAGCAACAAAGGCTTCAGCAACAGCCTTTATCTTAGTCTGACCCAGCCTATCTTTACCTACAACAGGACCAAGATGAACCTGCGTCAGATTGAGATGAACTATGAGAACGCCCGCATCAGTTATGCATTGCAGCTGCTCAACGTAGAGCGTAACATCACAAGTCAGTTCTACAGCCTCTTCACTGCCCAGCAGAACCTGGAGATAAGCGAATCAGAACTGGAGAATGCCGAGAAGAACTTCAATATCATCAAGGATAAGGTGGAGGCCGACCTGGTTACCAAGGATGAGTACTACCAGGCACAGGTTAACCTGGCTCAGTCACGTTCCAGTCTGGAGAACCAGAAGGTGAGCCTGGAGAATTCAAAGGACAACTTCAAACAGGCACTGGGAATTCCTCTGGAGGAGGATATCATAGTAGTTTGCGATATTGCGGCCGAGCCTGTGTATGTGGATTTTGATAAGGCTTTGGAGAGTGCCACTACCACAAGACTTGAACTCCGTCAGCGTCAGATATCAAGGGAGCAGCAGGAGATGTCAATGATTCAGGTCAAGGACAATGACAGTTTCAGCGGAAACATCTCACTGTCAGTGGGTGTTATGGGTGATGATCCGCAGTTCCCGCACATCTATGACAATCCTACGAACAACCCGCGTGTATCGGTCTCATTCAGCGTACCTATCTTTGACTGGGGTGCACGTAAGGCACGTATCAAGGCTGCCGAGATTGAGAGAAAGATGTTTGAACTCAGTGCAGAGGAGGAACTCAAGAGCATAGAGATCAACGTACGCAGCACATGCCGCAGTCTGAATAACCTGCTCGAGCAGATTTCAATAGCAGAGCAGAGCCAGCAGAACGCACAGCTCACCTATGAACTCAATGAGGAGCGCTACCGCAACGGTGAACTTACCGGTATGCAGATGAACCAGTTCCAGACACAGCTGTCCAACAGCAAGATGTCATACACTCAGGCTATCATTAATTATAAGGTTCAGCTTCTGAACATCAAGATCCTGACCCTTTACGACTTTGAGAAGAATGAGCCTGTGGTTCCCATTACCTATGAGGAGAGTACCAACAAGAAAAAGAAATAACAAAAATGAAACAGCATATGAAATCAGGAATCAGCGTACTTACACTGGCTGCACTGACCGTACTTATGGCAGGGTGCAGACAAGAGAACACAATGAACCGCGCAGAGATACCGACTCCGGTGTCAGTATCGGACATTACCTACGGTTCAATCAGCAGGGTATTCACAACCAACAGCACTGCGATATCAAGTGCCGAGGCTGAACTGTCGACCGAGATGGCCGGCAAGTACCATCTGCAGAAGAATCCCGCTACAGGCAAGCCTTACAAACTTGGTGACAAGGTAAAGAAGGGCGCCCTGATTGTACGTATCGAGGATAAGTCATACGAGAACGGCATATCCATCGAGACCAAGCGTCTTAACCTGGAACTTGCCGAGCAGGAGCAGGTCAAGACCAAGTCTCTCTATGACAAAGGCGGTGCCACTCTGACCGAGGTCAAGAACTCGGAGGTGAAGATCATGAACTCACGTCTGGATTATGAGAACGCCGAGATGAATCTGGAAAAGATGAACATCCGCGCTCCGTTTGACGGAGTTATCGTAAACCTGCCGCACTTCTCGGAGGAGGCCAAGGTTAACAGCGGAACATCGGTTGTAACCGTTATGGACTACAGCCAGATGCTGCTTGAGATCAATCTTCCGGAGAGCGCCATCACTGAGGTGAAGGTGGGCCAGAAGGCATACATCACCCATTATACACTCCCCAAGGACACCATCATGGGTGAGATCACCGAGCTTTCACCGGCCATCAGCGCCGAGACCCGTACATTCAAGGGCAAGCTCATGATCAACAACAAGGACCTGCTCATCAGACCGGGTATGTTCGTTAAGGCCGATATCGTTACCGAGAGCCACAGCTCAACCATCATTATCCCCAAGAACATTGTACGCAACGAGCGTAACAGACGTATCGTATTCGTGGTTGACCAGGGTATTGCCCGCGCCAAGCAGGTAAAACTGGGTCTTGAGGAGAAGAACCAGGTAGAGGTGCTGAGCGGTCTTGAAAAAGACGATCAGCTGATCATACGCGGTTTTGAGACCCTGAGAGACGGTTCAAAGGTGAAGATCCAAAGATAAACAGAGCGTAAAGGATGAAAAAACTTGTAAGTTGGGCGGTCAGGAAACCGGTTACTGTCACAATGGCGGTGCTGGCTATTCTACTGCTCGGAAAAATATCATATGACAGGCTGAGCGTGGAACTGCTCCCCAGCATGAACAGCCCCCGCCTGTTTGTCGAAATTGACGCCGGAGAGCGTCCGCCTGAAGAGATCGAGAAGCAGTTCGTACGCAGTATGGAGTCTCAGATCGCCCGTCAGAGTGACGTGCGTTCGGTCTCATCGGTCGTAAAGGTGGGTACCGCCCGCATAACGGTCGAGTACGCATGGCGTAAGAACATGGATGAGGCTTTCCTGGATCTGGAGAAGGCCATGAGCAGTTTCTCACAGGACAGCCGTGTGACTGACTTGAGAATATCCCAGAAGGATCCCACCACTGCGCCTATTATGATAATAGGTTTCTCCAATCCGGACATAACCGATATGGCCGAGTTGCGCAAAGTGGCCGACTCATATGTGTGCAATGAACTGATGAGAGTAGAGGGTGTGGCCGATGTATCACTGGCCGGTGACGAGTTCACCAACCTGGTAATCGATGCCGATCCCTATAAACTGAAGGCTTTCAACATCACCGTTGACAACATATCGTCACGTATCCAGGAGAGCAACCAGAGAGTATCGGGCGGCCGAATAACCGAACAGGGATTCCAGTATCTGGTGACAGGTTCAAATACCCTGACTGATGAGGCCGCATTCGGCAATATCATAGTAGGTTACCGCAACACCGAGACAAACCAGGGCCAGATTGGCGAGTTTGAATCAGCCAGCATGGCACCTATATATCTGCGTGACGTGGCTACCATACGCTTTGAGAACCGCGAACCTGAGAACATCGTACGCGTGAACGGAAAGCGAAGCATAGGTATCTCTGTATTCAAGGAGATGGACTACAATACCGTCAAGGCGGTTGAGGGTGTCAAGACAAGCCTTGCCAAGATACAGAAGTCACTGCCCGGATATGAGGTAAAGGTTATCAGCGACCAGGCTACATTCATCAGCAGTTCCATCGGTGAGGTCAAGAACAGCGCCATAATGGGTGTAATTCTGGCCGTTATCGTACTGTTCGTGTTCCTGCGCAGGATGGGTACCACACTTATCGTGGCCATTTCAATACCTGTCTCCATCATCGCAACCTTCAACCTGATGTTCTTTAGCGGACTGACCATCAACATCCTGACGTTGGGAGGTCTTGCGTTGGGTGCGGGTATGCTTGTGGATAATGCCATTGTGGTTATCGAGAGCATATTCCGAAACCAGGAACGAGGGCTATCGGTGCGCGACGCCTCAATCACGGGTACATCCGAGGTTGCGGGAGCGGTATCGGCATCGACCCTTACCACCATCGTGGTGTTCCTGCCTATCGTTTACCTGCACGGAGCAACCGGTGAACTTTTCAAGGATGAGGCCTGGACGGTTACCTTCTCACTGGTTTCATCACTCTTTGTGGCTATTCTGGTCATTCCTACACTTTATGACAAGATATTCGGACGCAAGAAGGCAATGCCTCTCAAGAACTTCAGTTCTGTAAACATCAAGGGTTACAGTTCATTCCTGAAGCGTCTTGTCCAGAAGCGCTGGTGGGTTATAGCCGCCTCTGTCATTCTGGTTGCCGGAACAGTGTTCCTGCTGCCGTATGTAGGTACCGAGTTCATGCCCAAGGCCGATGCAAGCACCATCAACGTTAAGGTGAGAATGGGCGAGGGTACAAGCCTGGAACGTACATCATCTACCGTTGAGAGCCTTGAGAATCTGGTGTTTGACCTGACCGAGGATCCCGAGTGCCTTATCTATACTCATATAGGTCCGGGCGCATCGTCCCAGAATATGGATTTTGAGGGTGAAAACACCGCATCCATGAAGATTCAGCTCTCAAAGGCATCGGTCATAAGTCCCGATGAACTTACCGAGATACTATCATCTTATATTGAAGGAGTAGAGGGCATGGAACTCTCATTCACTCAGGATGAGAACTCCCTGAACTCAATGATGGGTACTGAGGATGCTCCGCTGGTTGTGGAGATAAAGGGTGAGGACCTGGATCTGCTGTCGGCACTGACCAATCAGGTCAAGGCTGCGGTTGATTCAATTGACTGCCTCTATAACGTAGAGAGTTCACTGGCAGGCGGCGCACCTGAGATCATCATCACCGTTGACCGCGCCATGGCCGGTATGAACAACATCAACGTATCTACCATCATCACCCAGATACAGCAGCATCTTGCCGGACGTGAAGCCGGGCAGATGGACTACAAGGGTGATATGAGAGATATCAGCATCAAGGTGCCCGGAGTATCGCTGGCCGATCTGAACAATATGGTGATCACATCGGGCCAGAAGGATTTCCGCCTTGTGGAGCTTGCCAGAATTACTGAGAGCACCGCTCCCAAGGAGATTTACCGCCTCAACCAGAACCGTGTGACACGCGTCACAGCCGATATTGACGAGTCTGTATCGCTTGACAAGGCCGCACAGCGTACAAGAGAGGCCGTAGCCGGTATCGAGCTGCCGCAGAACTACTCCATCACCGTGACAGGTGAGGAGGAGCGCCGCGCAGAATCCATGAACAGCCTTCTGCTTGCTCTGGTGCTGTCAATAGTACTGGTTTATATGGTGATGGCATCACAGTTCGAGTCACTGCTGCATCCGTTCACCATCCTGCTTACCATTCCTCTGGCATTGGTAGGTGCGGTACTGTTGTTCCTTGCTACAGGCATTACCGTGAATATAATGGGTATCATAGGTATGGTTATGCTGGCCGGTATTGCGGTCAACAACTCAATCATACTTGTAGACCGCATAGGACAGCTCAAGGAGTCCGGTCTGAGCCTTACCGACGCCATAGCCGAGGCAGGCCAGCAGCGTATCCGTCCTATCCTTATGACCAGCCTTACCACAATCCTTGCACTTGTGCCTATGGCATTGGGACTGGGAGACGGTGCATCGCTGAGCTCACCCATGGCTATTGCCGTGATAGGCGGTCTGGTCACTTCAACTCTGTTGAGTCTTGTGGTGATACCGTGTGTTTATTATGTATTTGAAAGCGCCAAAATCAGAATAACAGGCAAATGAAGTCATTTATTGACCGTAGAGTTACTATATGCATGCTTCTGGTGGCTTTGACGCTGCTGGGCTACTTCTCATACAAGCAGTTGCCTGTTGAGTTGCTGCCCAATACGGAACTTCCTCAGCTTTACATTACTGCCAATTCCAGGAGTGACCTTACTCCGGCTTACATGGAACAGCAGGTGGTGATTCCGCTTGAGGGAGCCATCAGCGCCGTGGGCGGTGTCGAGAACATGGAATCGACGGTATCCGGCAGACAGGGTTCCATAAGGGTGGACTTCAAGAGAGGTACCAACCTTAAGATGACTACAGTGAAGCTGCAGGAGAAGATAAGTTCCATCAGAGGCGATTTTCCGACCGATGTAACCGTCAATGTCCAGCAGGCCAACCTTACAGGCATAAGCAACCAGTTCATGTCACTTCAGGTGCGCGGATCAGGAGGTGTTGACCGCCTGAGAGCCATCGTGGACAAGGATGTGGTACCACGTCTGGAGAGCATTGACGGTATTGCAGGTGTGACGGTGTATGGCGGACGTGTCAAGTCAATCGAGATACGTTCCAACACCGAGGCCATGCAGGCATTGAATATATCCAACTCACAGATAAGTCAGGCATTGAGCCAATATAACCAGGAGCGTACATTCCTTGGTTTTATCAGCGAGCCTGACAGAAAGTATTATGTGCAGCTTGACGCAAACTACGACGATGTGTCACAGGTAGAGAACCTGGTTGTTGCACCGGGACCGATATATCTTAAGAATGTGGCAACGGTATTCTTTGACTACAAGGAGGAGACTACCATCAGCCGTGTAAACGGTATGGACGCCATATCCGTTTCACTGGTGAACAGCACGGGTGAGAACCTGTTGGACCTGTCCAAGAGAGCGCTTAAGCGCATTGACGAGGTTAACCGTGAGATAGCCGCTCAGGATATGCAGCTTGTGGTTCAGTCCAATTCGGCTGACCAGATAAGCAACAACATATCGCAGATTGTCAAGTTAGGTCTGATGGGCGGACTGCTGGCCATTCTGGTCCTGTGGTTCTTCCTGCGCAACCTGAGTCTGGTGTTCTTTATAGCATTGTCCATACCGGTGTCGATATTATCGGCCTTCAACGTGTTCTACGCCGCCGATGTATCCATCAACACACTGACCCTTCTGGGAATGGCGTTGGCCATAGGTATGCTGTTGGACAGCAGTATAGTGGTGTTGGAGAATATCTACCGTCTGGCATCTATGGGTATGCCGCCCAGGCTGGCTGCCCTGCAGGGTGTCAAGGAGGTGCGTAAGGCCCTTGTTGCCTCAACGCTTACCACCATAACGGTATTCCTTCCGTTTGTATTCTCTGATGAGCCGATGATCAAGCTCCTGGGTAAGAATATCGGCTTCTCAATCATATCTACGCTGATATTCTCGCTTATGGTGGCTGTCACCTTCATACCTATGGCTACTGCAGCTATGATGGAGCGTGGAGGCGGAGGCAACAGTGTCTTCTTCCAGAAGATGTCCATACATGACCGTCCGCTGCAGATGTATTCGACGGTGCTCAAGACCTGTCTGCGTAAGCCGGGTCCAACCATCGGTTCGGCTGTAGCCATTCTGGTCATTGCATTTATCTTTGCGCTGGCCCGCAATACAGGTCAGAACCGTCAGGTGGACAGTGACCGAATCAGTGTGAACATCACCATGCCTACCGGAAGTACGCTTGACGATACTGACGAGGCAACTGCCACTCTTGAGAAACGTCTGGACAGCCTCAAGTACAAGAAGGATGTGATAAGCCGTATTCAGGAGGAGCAGGCATCCATCACCGTTACTCTACAGGAGGGCTACAACAAGAAGGGCGGTCCTACCATCAGTCAGTTGGTTGAACAGTTGAGCGATGAACTGACTCTTGAGAACGAGATTGATGTTCGCGTAACACCCGGCTATGCCCGCTACAACCAGAATGCATCGGGCCTGAACTCGGTTACACGCTTTATGAGCGTGCTGGGCGTGGGTGACAATACCGAGCGTATAGTTGTCAAGGGTTCCGATACCGAGACCATGCGTATCGTCTCCAACAACCTCAGATACTATCTGGAGCAGTTGGAGTTTGTACGTGATGTCAGGGTTGACAACCCGGGCGGCCGCCGTGAGGTACAGCTTACCTTTGATCCGGTGGCTTTGGCATCGTACAATATCACCAGTCAGGCCATTACATCGGCTCTGAACTCAATGAACCGCTCCACCAGCACCGGTGCCAGCTTTAAGGTAGGTACCGATGAATATGACATTGTCATCATGGAGGACCTCACTGAGGAAGAGGAGGAGATGAGGGCCTGGGAGAAAACCCTGGATGATTTGCGACGCCTAACCGTGACCGATGCAAACGGCGGAATCCATGAACTTCAGCAGTTGGCCAATATCCGACTGAGCCGCGGCCCGTCGGAGGTTAGGCGTGTTAACCGTGACCGTCGCGTCAATGTGACTTACTCTATCTCTCAGAGCGAGGAGCTGCCTAAGGATGTGCTTGACGGCTATCATGACCAGATTGATGATCTGATTGCCAACTACAACCTGCCTTCAGGACTGGCTCTCGAGGTACAGCGCGGTGATGACTCCACCAGTGAGTTCAAGTTCCTTATACTGGCCTCTATCATACTCATATTCATGATATTGGCATCGGCCTTTGAGTCACTTACAACGCCTATAGTACTGCTGTTCTCAATACCGCTGGCTGCCATCGGCTCACTGTTGGCATTGCTGCTGTCGGGTAACAGTCTGATGAACGCAAATACCCTTACCGGATTCCTGATCCTTCTGGGCATAGTGGTCAACAACGGTATCATACTTATAGACTATTCGTCGACACTGCGTCGTAGGGGCTATAACCGTATGAGGGCAATCATGAACAGCGGTTATTCACGCTTAAGACCGATTTGCATCACCACAATCACCACCATTGTCACGCTTATCCCGATGGCAATGGGTGACAATGAGTATGCAGGTGCCATCGGCGCACCGTTTGCTCTGACAGTGATTGGCGGTCTTACCTTCTCGGCCGTGCTGACGCTTCTGCTCATTCCTACGCTCTACATATCGTTTGAGAACATGAGGGCATGGTATAAGAATTTGGGCCGATACACCCATATCCTGCATGTCATACTCTTTGCAGTGGGCCTGATTCTGATATTTACCACCACTCGCGGAATATTCCGTATTCTCATTTACATCCTGGTGCTTGCAGTCGCAATACCCGGAGTCACATACTTCATAAAGAGTTCAGTCAGAATTGCCCGCAAGGATATTGTCAAGCCTGACGAGCCCATCGTCATTGAGGTACGTAACCTGGTTAAGGTATATGACTGGTACAGCCTGTTCCTGCGTCAGTGGCGCAGCGGTCTCAACATACGCCGCCGTCTTGGACTGGCACGCACATACCATCATGCAAAGGACTTTGTGGCTCTGTTGTGGCAGGTAGTGGTATTCGGTTATACCGCTTATCTGGCCGGATGGTATTTTGAGAAGCAGGGATGGATACTGCTTATGACCATCATCACTCTGGCCGGCGTAAACAATATCCTCAAGGCTATCCTTGAGTATATCGCATACAAGTTCAAGGGTGGGGCAGGTGCAGTGAAGATTATCAGAAGGATACTCTACTGGGCTCTGCCGATACTTGCCATGATATTCCTGAGCACACGCATTGAGAGCAAGGGATTCATGGTATTCATTGCTGTCGTATGGATCCTGGGCCTCTGCATCAGCAAGACTGCCGATTATCTCTATGAGAACAATATTAACGTGGAGCGCCTTAAGGGCGAGACAGCCGGCATGAGACGTGCATGGTTCGTGTTCGTAAAGAGCATTCCCATAATCGGCAAACGCAAGAAGCCGTTCAAGGCTCTGCGCGGTGTTACGTTTGAGATCCACAGCGGTATGTTCGGCCTTCTGGGACCTAACGGTGCCGGTAAGTCCACGTTCATGCGTATCGTGACCGGTATCCTGCGTCAGAGTTACGGAACGGTATTCATCAACGGTATGGATACTCTCAAGTACAGGGAGGAGTTGCAGAGCCTTATCGGCTTCCTGCCTCAGGAGTTCGGTATGTACGAGTCCATGAGTGCATGGGATTTCCTGAACTATCAGGCCATCCTGAAGGGTATTACCGATGAGAAAGTCCGTAACGAGCGTTTGGACTATGTGCTCAAGTCAGTTCACATGTATGAGCAGCGCAACTCGGAGATAGGATCGTTCTCTGGCGGTATGAAGCAGCGAATAGGTATTGCGCTTATCCTGCTCAACCTGCCGCGTATCCTTGTGGTCGATGAGCCTACTGCCGGACTTGATCCGCGTGAGCGCATACGCTTCCGTAACCTGCTGGTTGAGCTGAGCCGTGACCGTATCGTGATATTCTCGACACATATCATTGAGGATATAGCAAGTTCATGTAATCAGGTCGTAGTCATAGAGAAGGGCTCACTCAAGTACTTTGGAGAACCGGGCGATATGGTTAACCTGGCCAAGGACAAGGTATGGCTGTTTGACATTGAGGCATCACGTCTGGGTGAACTTGACGAGAAACTCATTGCCAACCACATCCAGGACGGAGGTAAGATCAAGGTGCGTTACATATCACCTGAATGCCCGTGGCCGGGTGCCGAGCTTGCTGAGCCCAACCTTGAGGATGCATATTTGTGCCTATTGAAGAACCTTTAAAGAAGTTGACCAATGTCAGTATTACAGACAACTAAATCATTCGCCAAGCTGTGCGGTTACAATATGAGGATCATTTTTGCCGGCAAGTTCATCTGGTTCCTGCTGGTGGGCCTGGTCCTGTTCTTCTTCCTCATGTACACCGCTGCGGCTCGTGGCACGACCCTGAGTCACGGTATGGTATACAGTCAGCTTATCATACCGGGTCTTCTTCTGGTGTTCTATCCGGCCTGTTTCGGTATTCAGAATGATGCCGATCACCGAATTCTGGAGCTTCTGTTCGGTATACCCAACTACATGTATAAGGTATGGCTGTTCCGCCTGGTGATGATATACGTTGAGGTATATCTGATCCTGGTAGTCTACGCCTTCCTGGCCAGAATCCTGCTGTATCCGGTATCGCCGTTCACAATGGCTGGACAGCTCATGCTTCCGGTCACCCTGTTCGGTAACCTTGCATTCCTTTACTCAACCCTTATACGCAACGGAAACGCCGCTGCAGTCATGTCGGTGCTCACGGTTATATTGGCTATGATACTGGGCAATATTCAGCTGGTTGAGAACAAGGTATGGGATGTGACCATCAATCCTTATGAGGAGCCCGAGAACATCAACGCTGCCATCTGGAGCCTTACTCTGCTCAAGAACCGCATCGTGATGGCAGTGGCGGCTGTCATCTTCCTTATGTCGGGATTGCTAGGCCTGCAGAACCGAGGCAAATTCCTTGGGTAATTATTTTTGGATAATATTCCAGTAAATATTAACTTTGGCATATCGGTCACAACTGTGACTGATATGCTTTTTTTACGTACATAACCATTTAATTATTGAGAATATGACTATCAAGGATTTACAGCCTAAGATTGTTTGGGATAACTTTTATGGCATTACCCGTCAGCCGCGTCCTTCAAAGCATGAGGAGAAGATCCGTGCATGGCTCCTGGACTGGGCTAAGCAGCACAACATTGAGGCTTTTGCCGATGAGACCGGTAACGTGATCATGCGCAAGCCTGCTACTCCGGGCATGGAGAACCTGAAGGGTGTCATCATGCAGGGGCACATGGATATGGTTCCTCAGAAGAATGCAGATGTTAAGCATGACTTTGAAAAGGACCCCATTGAGACTTGGGTGGACGGCGAATGGCTCAAGGCTAAAGGTACGACTCTTGGTGCCGATAACGGTCTTGGCGTAGCTCTGGCACTGTCAGTGTTGGAATCAAACGATATCAAGCACGGTCCTCTGGAACTGCTGGTTACCTATGATGAGGAGACCGGTATGACCGGTGCACAGGCTCTTAAGCCGGGCGTCCTGAAGGGCGAGATCCTGCTTAACCTTGACTCTGAGACTGAGGGTGAGATCTATGTTGGTTGTGCCGGCGGTCTGGATGCTTCAATCAAGGGCAAGTACGAGCGTAAGCCGGAGCCTAAGGGCTGGCTTTGCTACAGCCTGGCCGTTAAGGGATTCCAGGGCGGTCACTCAGGTATGGATATCATCTTGTGCCGTGCCAATGCCAATAAGGTAGGCGCGCGCGTGATGTACGCTCTGCTTACCAAGGCCGATGTCAAGCTGATTGATATGGAGGGTGGCACACTGCGTAACGCCATTCCGCGTGAGTGCTTTGCTACCGTTTACGTTGATCCCGCCAAGCTGGATGTAGCCAAGAAGGTTGTGGCCGATGTATTCGCAGAGGTCAAGGCTGAGTATGCCGCAACTGATCCCGGCTGCAACTATGTATTCGAGCCCTATCAGTGCGCTCCGGGTGAGACATGTGATCCCGATGAGTGCCTCTATGTGGAGGAGGGTACAGCTCTGCGTTATATCCAGGCTATCCTGGCTTGCCCGGATGGTGTTGAGCGCATGAGTGACCAGATGCCCGGTTTGGTTGAGACATCCAACAACATGGCTATGGTCAAGATATACAAGGGTGAGTTCTTTATCGGCAACCTGCTGCGCAGTTCCGTAGACTCAGCCAAGGAACTCCTTGCACTGCGTGTCCGCAGCGTCGCTGAACTGGCCGGCTGCAAGATTGAGCTTACCGGCGGTTATTCAGGTTGGGCTCCCAATGCAGCATCACCCATTCTGCACGTGATGAAGGAAGAGTATAAGAAGATGTTCGGCACCGAACCTAAAGTTATGGCTATCCATGCAGGTCTTGAGTGCGGTATCCTGAGCGGCGCTTATCCCAACTGGGATATGGTTTCATTCGGACCCACATTGATGAGCCCTCATTCACCTGATGAGCGCTGCTACATCCCATCAGTCCAGAAGGTTTGGGACTACCTGAAAGCAGTTCTCGCTGCAATTCCAAAGAAATAAAAAATGAAACGGCTGACGGATTTCCGCCAGCCGTTTATATCGATTGTTAACTTTATCCTTTTACCCTTTTTTACCAATCGATATCTCCGCTTCCGGTCTTGACTTTCGTGATATGGTCGTATGAGATGCGACCGGAGATATCACCTGAGCCTGCAACTTTAGCTGATACGTTGCTGGCATGACCGCTTACTGTTATGTCACCGCTACCGGCGATGCTGGCTGACAGAGTATCGTAAATGTCAACATTGGTTATGTCAACATCGCCAGATCCGGCTACTGCAATTGTCAGATTATCCGCTTTGATGCGCGGTGAGAACCAGTCACCGCTTCCGGCAACACTCACGTTTGCATCATCTGCTTCAACACGACCCACTTTGAGGTATCCTGAACCTGAAACAGAAGAGTCGAAATCACCGCATGATATCTTCTCGGTTATCAGGTCGCCGCTTCCTGCTACTCTAAGGCTCAAATCACCGTCAGTGGCTATATCTGATTTACAGATTATGCTTCCGCTTCCGGCCATTGACAACTGAGTGATTTCAGGTGAGCCAACCCTTACTCTCAGACGTACGTTGCGGTAACGGGCCGGATCAATTGAGATTTCAAGTACACCGCGTCTTACATCTGTGTGAAGACGGTTGAATACCTCCTTGTCACCCTCTACGATGACATACCTTTCATCGGACTGCTCGTAGAATACATCGAACGGGCATGTGTTTGATACTCCGTCAAACGGCCTTACATCACGCTCCTCAACATCGCAGTCTGTGAAATCGGCATTCTTGGTTGAAAGCCATACCACCTGTGCGTCAACCAGGTTGCATGAATACAGGATGGCGGTTAATGCAAATAGCAGAAAAGATCTTGTTTTCATTTTTATAGTGTTTTTGTTCTTGTTTACTGAATACACCATAAAGACGAAACACCAACAGATTTGTTAACCGATATCCTGCAAATTATACGGAGTTTCCTGATAAACGTAGTAATTGAGCCAGTTGGCATAGAACAGGTTTGCGTGCGCACGCCATCTGTCAAGCGGTTTCTTGGCAGGGTCATCGTCCCTGTAATAGTGTTTGGGGATGGCTATTGGCAGACCCTTGTCCAGGTCACGTCTGTACTCCTTGTCAAGCGTATCGGGCGAATACTCCATGTGCCCGGTGATGAATATCTCACGTCCTCCGCGGGCCGATACCATGAAAACACCGGCCTCATCGGACTCAGACAGAAGCTTGAGTTCGGGACGTGCCAGTATATCCTCACGGCGAACCTCCGAGTGACGGCTGTGGGGAGCGTAGAACTCATCGTCAAAGCCGCGGAATATGGGCAGAGGCTCATCAATGGTGTTATGCTTGAATATGCCGAACATCTTCTCCGGAAGCGGATACTTGGGCACACCGTAAAAATGGTACATGGCAGCCTGTGCGGCCCAGCATATATATAAGGTTGATGTAACATGCGTACGGGCCCAGTCAAAGATCTCCTTGAGTTCTTCCCAGTACTGAACATCCTCAAACTCCATCTGCTCCAGCGGGGCGCCTGTCACAATGAATCCGTCAAACTTCTGGTCACGCATGCTCTCAAAGGTCTCATAGAATACTCTCATATGCTCTACGGGAGTGTTCTTTGAGGTGTGGCTGCGCAGTTTCATCAGCTTGAGTTCAATCTGAAGCGGCGTATTGGAGAGCAGACGTATCAGGTCTGTCTCGGTTGTGATCTTGATGGGCATAAGGTTGAGCACCACAATGCGCAACGGACGGATATCCTGGCTGGTGGCACGGCTGGTGTCCATCACAAAGATATTCTCCCCTTTCAGGATCTCTATTGCAGGCAGTTTATCGGGCAGTTTAAGAGGCATAACCGGACTGATTATTATAAAACCGAAATATCCACAGCCCCAATCAAGGGACTGTGAATACACCGGCAAAATTAGCTAAAACTTAAAACAACTTGTTTTTATTATCATATTTTGGCAAAAGCCTGATCAAGATCAGCAATAATGTCGTCAACATGCTCGACACCGATTGACAGACGTACTGTTGTGGGAGTGATGTGCTGCTCTGCCAGCTCCTTTGAGGTCATCTGTGAGTGTGTGGTGGTGTAAGGATGTATTACAAGGCTCTTTACATCGGCCACATTGGCCAGCAGTGAGAATATCTGCAGTGAATCGATGAACTTCCAGGTGTCCTCCTGAGTGCCGTTAACCTCGAATGTGAAGATTGATCCGCCACCATTGGGGAAGTACTTCTGGTACAGAGCATGATCCGGATGATCGGGCAGTGAAGGATGGTTAACCTTGGCAACCTTGGGGTTGTTGGCAAGATACTGAACCACCTTGAGAGCATTCTCCACGTGACGCTCTATGCGCAGAGGCAGTGACTCGACACCCTGAAGCAGGATCCATGCGTTGAAGGGGCTGATGGCAGCACCGGTGTCACGCAGGATGACGGCACGGATACGGGTTACGAATGCGGCTGCACCGGCTACATCGGCAAATACTGCACCGTGGTATGAGGGATCGGGCTTGGCAAGGGTGGGGTACTTGTCAGGGTTGGCCTTCCAGTTGAAAGTGCCACCGTCTACGATGATGCCACCCAGTGATGAACCGTGACCGCCAATGAACTTTGTTGCTGAGTGAACTACGATGTCAGCACCATGCTCCAGCGGACGGATAAGTATGGGAGCGAATGTGTTATCCACGATAAATACTATTCCATGCTTGTGAGCGATCTCTGCTACAGCCTCCAGGTTGGTAACGTCACTGTTGGGGTTACCGAATGTCTCGGCATAGATAGCCTTGGTGTTGGGGCGGATAGCGGCCTCAAGAGCCTTCAGGTCATTGACCTTGACGATGGTATTGGATACGCCCTGAGTTGAAAGAGTGTGTGTAATAAGGTTGAATGAACCGCCGTAAAGGTTATCGGCTGCAACGATGTGGTCACCGGCCTGTGCAATGTTCTGCAGAGCATATGTAACGGCTGCTGCACCTGATGCTACTGCCAGAGCGGCTACACCACCCTCAAGAGCTGCGACGCGCTTCTCAAGTACATCCTGGGTTGAGTTGGTCAGACGACCGTAGATGTTACCGGCATCACGAAGACCAAAGCGGTCAGCAGCATGCTGTGAGTTACGGAACACATAAGAAGTGGTCTGATAGATAGGTACTGCGCGTGCATCTGACGCGGGATCGGGCTGCTCCTGGCCTACATGGAGTGCCAGAGTCTCAAGATGGAATTTGTTGTTTGCCATAGTTGTATATTTTTTTTGTTTGTTATTTCGTTTTGTTCTTTTGACGATGCAAAGTTACGACTGATAGAAAATTCCACCAAACACTTTGTATTATTATGGAAAAACAAACTACCTTTGTCAAAAATCACAGAATAATAATCAACAAAACCAGCAATAAACTATGGAAAAGGAGAATATTTCAACTATGATTGAGCCAAAAGCCGGTGAACTGGATGCTACAGACATCAAGATCCTGACCTGTCTGCAGGACAATTCCCGCCTTACAACCAAGGAATTAGCCGCTAAGGTTCACCTCTCAACCACTCCCGTATTCGAGCGTCAGAAGCGTCTTGAGCGCGAAGGCTATATAAAGAAGTATATAGCAGTCCTGGACCCTGAGAAACTGAACCTGGGATTCGTGGTATTCTGCTGCGTGAAACTTCGCGAGATGACGCGTGAGACTGCGCACAACTTTGAAGAGTCTGCCCGTAACATGAAAGAGGTGGCTGAGTGCTACAACATCTCCGGTGAATTCGACTACCTGCTGAAAGTCTACTGCCCCGACATGCGCTCCTACAAAGAGTTCATCATGAACGTCCTGGGAACCACCGATACCGTAGGCTCCATCCAGTCCATGTTTGTAATGAGCCCCATCAAGAAGACCTTCGGACTCTCAATCTGACGTGACAAAGGGGACGGTTCCGTTTGGCACGCTAAAAAACAATCCCATCTGCGCTACAATATGCTCAGATGGGATTTTTACTATAAACGGGCGAGCCAAACGGAACCGTCCCCTTTGTCACGTTTAGTACTCGAAGACTCCGTATTCGGAGTGGATGGTCAGGTGAGTGTGATCGGAGGGTTCGATGCGACCTATGATCTGGGCGTCGATTCCGAATGACTTGCTGATGTCTATAACCTGCTGTGCGTATTCCTTGGGCAGGTAGACCTCGAAGCGGTGACCGCAGTTGAATACCTTGTACATCTCCTTCCACTCGGTCTTGCTCTGCTGCTGGATGGTGCGGAACAGGGGCGGGATGGGGAAGAGGTTATCCTTGATTACATGTACGCCCTCTACAAAGTGCAGGATCTTGGTCTGTGCACCGCCTGAGCAGTGAACCATACCGTGAATCTGGGGACGCAGGGCGTCAAGCAGTTTCTTTACCACGGGAGCGTAGGTGCGGGTGGGTGAGAGCACCAGTTTGCCGGCATCCAGAGGTGAATCCTGAACCTTGTCGGTCAGGCTCAGACCGCCTGAGTAAACCAGTTCCTCGGGAACTGCGTGGTCATAGGTCTCGGGGTACTTCTTTGCAATCTCCTTATTAAATACGTCGTGACGGGCGCTGGTAAGGCCGTTGCTGCCCATACCGCCGTTGTACTCCTTCTCATATGTGGCCTTGCCTGATGATGAGAGACCTACAATGACATCACCCGGACGGATGTTGGCATTGTTGATCACGTCGCTGCGCTTCATGCGGCAGGTAACGGTGCTGTCTACGATGATGGTGCGTACCAGATCGCCTACATCGGCAGTCTCACCGCCTGTGGCATATGCGCCTACACCCATCTCGCGGAGTTCGGCCAGGAGTTCATCGGTACCGTTTATTATGGCACTGATTACGCTGCCGGGAACAAGGTTCTTGTTACGGCCGATGGTTGAGCTGACAAGGATGTTATCGACTGCACCTACGCAGAGCAGGTCATCAATATTCATGATGAGAGCATCCTGTGCAATGCCTTTCCATACGGAGAGGTCACCGGTCTCCTTCCAGTAGGCGTATGCCAGTGAGGACTTGGTGCCTGCGCCGTCGGCGTGCATTATGTTGCAGTACTCGGGATCACCGCCCAGAATATCGGGGATGATCTTACAGAAGGCCTTGGGATAGAGACCTTTGTCAATGTTTTTGATGGCGTTGTGTACATCCTCCTTGGATGCGGATACGCCACGCAGCATATAACGTTCGTTTGATTCCATCAGAATTCTACTTTGGGAGCTTTGTTTGCACCTTCTTCAGCCTCGAAATAGGGCTTTTTCTCAAAATTGCGCATTCCTGCAATAATGCTCTGCGGGAACTTGCGGATATAAGTGTTGAACTTGGATGCATCCTCGTTGAAGTTACGGCGCTCTACGGCAATGCGGTTCTCAGTGCCCTCAAGCTGTGACTGCAACTCCTTGAAATTCTCATTGGCCTTGAGTTCGGGATATGACTCGCTGATTGCGATAAGACGTCCCAGTGCACCGCCTACCTCGTTCTGTGCCTGCTGGAACTCCTTGAGCTGATCGGCAGTCATGTTCTCGGGGTTGACTGTGATTGAGGTTGCCTTGGCACGTGCGTTGACTACAGCCTCAAAGGTTGAAGTCTCATGTGCGGCATAGCCCTTGACTGTATTTACAAGGTTGGGGATAAGGTCTGCACGACGCTGATATACGTTCTCAACATTGCTCCAGGCCTTGTTTACGTTCTCCTCCATGGCTACCATGCTATTGTTTACCTTGACACCCCAAAGTACAATGACAACGATAACCGCAATGATAATCCAAATACTTTTCTTTTTCATAACTGTATCGGTTTTGTTTTAATATCCTTTTTAGAAACGTGATCCGGCACCTCCGCCGCCAAAATGACCGCCTCCGTAACTGCCGCCGAAACTGCCTCCGCCACCGAAATGGCCTCCGCCGATGTGCGGACCTCCGCCATGTCCTCCGGTCGAGTAGTATGATGTGCGGTTTTTGGAGGTGATGAATCCGCAATGGGTGCACTTTAGGGTGACAAGTTCCTTCTTGACACCGTTGCTCCTTGATATGGTCGATACGCTGACCTGCTTGAGTGCCACGTGTCCGCATTTGGGACATCTGCGGCTGCGGCGGTCAATGTATACGAGCAGAATTACAAAGAGAATGAATAAAGTAGCCAGAACAGAGATAGCGGCAAATGCTTCTATTGCTCCTAACTTGTCATCATCCTGGCCATACTCACCTTTGAGCAGTATATCCTTGAGCGCCTCGGCGCCTGCGACCATTCCTTCATCCCACTTGTCATCGGCAAAGTAACGGTTCATGTAACGCTCCTGAACCCGCTTGCACAGAGCATCGGGCAGTACGCCCTCAATGCCGTAACCGGTGGCGAACTGAATGCAGCGTTCACCGGTGCTGAGCAGTATTACCAGACCGTTGTCGGAACTTGAACGGCCTACACCGACCTTTTCACCTATCTGATGAGCGAACTCAAAGCAGTCGTCAGGGTCGATATCCTTTACCACTGCCACAAGAGTCTGGATTCCGGTGCTGTCCTCAATGGTGCGGAAAGCAGCGTCAATGCGGTTTACAGCCTCCTGTGAGAGTATTCCGTCAGGGTTGCAAACGTAACGGTTCCTGTCTTCAAGGTGAACGGGTCTGATATCGGACGGCTTGTAAACCTTGGCGGCAGCCATCAGGCAGCCTAATACCAGAACTGTTACGAGTGCTATTCTCTTCATTCTTATTCTCCTATTCTTTCCCAGATCTCCCATGCGGCAACAGCCTGCTGTTCAAGCATCTCCTTACCTCCCTTGGCTGTGGCTCCGTGGTCACGTCCTTTCTTCATGAACATGGTCTCATCGGGGTTGGCTATCACATCCAGAAGCAGGTGCTTATCGGACAGGAAGGTGTAGGGGATGTCGGGGCACTGGTTTACATCGGGCCACATTCCCATGGGAGTGCAGTTCACTATCACGTCAAACTCCTCCATTACAGAGGGTGAGAGCTCATAGTAGCCCATGATCTCAAAGTTTGAGTTGCGTGATACGAACTTGTTCTCTATTCCCATCTTGTCAAGAGCGTACTTGACAGCCTTGGAAACGCCTCCTGTTCCCAGGATGAGCGCCTTGCTGTGACCTTCAAGCAGTTCGCCGAATGACTTGGTGAAACCTGTCCAGTCAGTGTTGTAACCCACCAGTTCAACGCCTCCGTCACGGTGCAGCACCTTAACGGTGTTGACTGCGCCTATGGACTGTGCAGTCTCGTCCAGACGGTTCAGGTAGGGGATGATATCCTGCTTGTATGGTATCGTCACGTTGAAGCCGCGCAGATTGGGGTACTTCTCAATCAGTTTTGTCACATCCTCGATGCTCTCAAGTTCATAGTTGTTGTAGTGGGCGTTGATATGCTGCTCACGGAAGAACTTGTTGAAGCGGACCATCGATGTGGAGTGGGCCAGAGGCTTGCCAATCAGTCCGTACAGGCTGTCATAAGTCTTGAGCGGAACAACGGGCTCAGGCTGAGGCTCGGGCTCTGGTTCCGGCTCGGGCTGCGGCTCCTGAGTCTGGGTGAATACGGGCTCGGACTCCCTTTCGGGCTCCTTGTCGTTCTTGAACTCCTCGTCTACGGGCGGGAAATCATCATCTTTATCCTCCTTAGTTTCGGAGGCACTGGTCTCACTCCCGAATGATGTGTCATCGGGATTGTTAAGTTTCGCGTTCACGTTCTTTACCAGTACAAGGAAAAAGATGGTAAGAACAACAAGGAAAGGGAATGCCATAATCAATTATCTTTTTGCCAACCAGGCTGTTACGTTCTTCTCAATACGGGCGGCAAGGTCTGTACCGCTCTCTTTTACGAATTTCTCGCCTACAATGTGCTCGTAAAGCTCAATGTAGCGCTCTGAAACGGTGTCGGCGTAAGCATCGGTGATCTCGGGCATAACCTGACCGGGCTGGTTCATGAAGTTATGCTCAATGAGCCACTGGCGAACGAACTCCTTTGAAAGCTGCTTCTGGGGCTCGCCCTTCTCGAACTTCTCCTGATAGCCGTCAGCATAGAAGTAACGTGAGCTGTCGGGAGTGTGGATCTCATCGATCAGGTATACCTTACCGTCACGCTTTCCGAACTCATACTTGGTGTCAACCAGGATAAGACCCTTCTGGGCAGCGATTTCGGTACCGCGCTTGAAGAGGGCGCGGGTGTATTTTTCCATAACCTCGTAATCCTCCTTGCTTACCAGACCCTGAGCGATGATCTCCTCCTTGGAGATGTTCTCATCGTGACCCTCCTCGGCCTTGGTGGTGGGGGTGATCAGAGGCTCTGCGAACTTCTGGTTCTCCTTCATGCCCTCGGGCAGGATGTTACCGCAAAGGTTACGGCAGCCGTTCTTGTAGTCACGCCATGCTGAGCCTGTCAGATAACCGCGGATAATCATCTCAACGCGGAAACCCTCGCACTTGAGACCTACGGTAACCATAGGATCGGGAGTAGCCAGCTTCCAGTTGGGGCAGATGTCGGCGGTAGCATCCAGGAACTTGGCGGCAATCTGGTTGAGCACCTGGCCCTTGAAGGGAATACCCTTGGGCAGGATAACGTCAAAGGCCGATATACGGTCAGTGGCAACCATAACCATCAGGTCGTCATCAATGTTATACACGTCACGGACTTTACCGTGATAAACACTCTTCTGTCCTTTGAAGTTGAAGTCTGTTCTTGTAAGTGCGTTACTCATTGCTATTTTGTTTATTAGTTCTTTTATCTGTCTTGTGTGCCTGCTCGTAACGGTCATAAGCGTCAACAACGCGTGTAACCAGTTTGTGTCGGACAATGTCCTTCTTGGTCATGCGGATGATGCTCAGACCCTCAATGCCGTCCAGAACGTCAAGCGCCTGAACCAGGCCCGATATCTGTGTGGGCGGCAGGTCAATCTGCGTGAGGTCACCCGTTACGATCATCTTGGTGTTCCAGCCCATGCGGGTAAGGAACATCTTGATCTGCTGCGGGGTGGTGTTCTGTGCCTCATCGAGTATAACCACCGCATCGTTGAGCGTACGGCCGCGCATGAATGCCAGAGGCGCAATCTGTATTATGTTCAGATCCATGTATTCCTTGAGCTTTGCTGTAGGAATCATATCCTGGAGAGCGTCATAGAGAGGCTGCAGGAAAGGATCTATCTTTTCACGCATATCGCCCGGCAGGAATCCCAGTTTCTCACCGGCCTCAACTGCAGGACGGCACAGCACGATACGCTTGACCTCCTTGTTCTTGAGGGCGCGTACGGCCAGTGCGATTGCCGTATAAGTCTTGCCTGAACCGGCGGGGCCGATGGCAAAGAGCATGTCGTGGTCCGCATAATCGGTCACCAGTTTCTTCTGGTTTACGCTGCGGGGCATGATGGGACGGCCTGTGACACCGAACAGAATCACATCGGAACTCTTCTCGCCGTTAGGCTCGTCACCGTTCACTATATCTACGATAACCTCTTCCTTGAGTGAATTGTATTTGGCGCAGTACATCTCAAGCTGGCGCACGGCCTGCTCGAAACGTGACGTCTCATCCTCATCACCCATTACGCGGATCACGTTTCCGCGTGCCACTATGCGAAGCTTGGGGAACAGTGCCTTAAGCAGTTGCATATTGGTATTGTTGACTCCGTAAAACACTGCGGGGTCTGCATCATTAAGAACGAGGTGCTTTTCTATCATTCCTTTTATTAAATATGGTGCAAAGTTACCCAATTATTGCGTAATCAGATGTATGGCACATGTTATTATTTATCAACAAAAAGGCGGCCCTTGAGAGGAGCCGCCGTATTGTCAGTTTCAGGGTTGTCTTATCCTATGATACGTCCGATGTTCGTGGTGAAAAGCTTTACTGCAATGGCGAGCAGGATTATTCCGAAGAACTTCCTGAGGACGTATATCAGTCCCGGTCCCAGTATCTTCTCGATGCGGTTTATGGACTTGAGCACGAAAAAGATGAATATCATGTTGAGTCCCAGGGCTATCATGATGTTCAGGGCCTGATACTCGGCTTTAAGTGACAGCAGGGTGGTGAATGAACCGGCACCTACAATCAGCGGGAAAACCAGAGGTACGAATGATGACAGTTCCTTGGGGCCTGCATCATACTTGAAGATTGTGATGTCGAATATCATCTCAAAACCGATGGCCAGAATTACTATCGAACCGGCCACGGCGAATGACTCGATGTCCACACCGAACAGTGAAAGAATACCGTCACCAAGGAAATAGATAATGGTGAGCAGAAGCCAGGAAATGATGGTCACCTTGAAAGCGGGGACCTTACCCGTCCTATGCTGCAGGTCAATGATAATAGGAATTGACCCGGTAATATCCAGAATAGCGAAGAGAACCACAAAAGCTCCTGCTATCTCCTTGAAGTTAATTGCCATGTCCATCTTTTCTCAAAACGGGTGCAAAGATAATTCAAGTCCGGAAATTCTGAATATTTTCCGTATTATTTTGCGTTAAAATTAATATGATCCGGTGTAAATTGCGCGGATGGGAAGACCTGCGCGACGGGGTCTTGACTTGACTACATGGTTGTCAACGTCACCGTGCTCAAGCCATACGCAGGTTGCCTCGGTTGTGCTGTATTTCAGACTTTCGGGGTCCTGATAGAGGGAGTTGCACCAATACCATCCGTACTGGCCTACAAATCTTGCATGGTCGGAGTCATTCATACCTGCCAGAGGGATGAAAATGCTGTTTCCTTCATAGCCCTTGCGGACACTCGTAAAGAGGAATCCTCCGACTCCGTTCAGTTTGCACCATTTGGCGGTGCAGTTCTTCTTTGTAGTAAGTTCGTTGAAGTCCTGCTTGCTGGGAATGTGCCAATCCTCACCCAGAAGCTGTGTCGGAGCCTCATCTTCCGGCTGAAGGGTGGTTATTCCGTCATATTTTCCTCTGTCCCTGTCGAGGCAGTATTTGAACAGTTCCACTCCGTCGTCATCGGACCAGCGGTATGAAGGCCATCCAAAGTCGTTCTTGGCTTCTGTCTCGCCCCATGCAAAGAAGGAACCGGTCTGTTCGGGGCTGGTTGCTCCCATGTTGCATACGGCCCAGAGATTGCCTGATGTAAGTCCCAGGTCAACTACCTCATAATCCTTGCCGTCTTTTGCTGTGATGAGTTGTATGCCTTTATTGACATCTTCCATCTTGATTGCGTCGGGATCCTCTTTCTCGCATCCGGTAAGGACTATTGATGACAGTGATACCATGGCAATCGAAAGGAGCAGAAAATTCTTTTTCATTTTTGTTTAAGCTTATAATTGGTTGTTGTCGCGAAATTACAAAAAAAGTGAGTCTGTTGTTCATTTGACGGCACAATACATGCGGCAGACGCCGAACATGAACTGCCGCGCACGGACTGTGCTGAATCCTGCTTCCTTGAGCATGGGTATGAATTTCTCGGGAAGCGGGAATTTCAGGATGGAGTCGGGCAGGTAGGTGAACGCTCCTGTATTACCCGTCATGGATGCGCCTATTTTGGGCAGGATCTTGAGCGAATAGAACTTGTAGAAACTGAATATCAGTCTGTTCTTGGGGTAGGAGAGTTCCAGGATAATGAGTTTGCCTCCGGGTTTGAGAACGCGGAGCATCTCCTCAAGACCCTTCATGAGGTTCTCAAAGTTGCGTACTCCGAACGCCACGCAGACGCGGTCGAACGTGCCGTCTGCGAAACGCAGGTTCTCGGCATCGCCGACCTCAAGGTCGATGGGCAGTCCCTGACATTTGGCTTTTCCAACCTCAAGCATGCCCTCGGACAGGTCAATTCCCGTTACATGCGAGCCCTGTGCGGCTTTCTTTGTTACGGCTATGGCAAAATCGGCCGTGCCGGTGGCTACGTCCAGAACCTCAATGGGCTGGTCGGTATCGGCAATGGCTCGAACGGCCTTGCGGCGCCACGAGCGGTCGGCTCCGAATGACGAGATATGGTTGAAACGGTCATATTTGACCGCGATGTCGTCAAAGAGTTCGCGTATTCCTTCTTTCTTGGGCATATTTATTGAAGTATGTATCCTGTGCCTGCGAGCAGGGCGAATATGAATGTCGAGATAACCAGCATGGGGAGCATGGGATCAAGTTCCCGGCCGGACCGTTTCCACACTCCGGCAAGATGTTTTGCGTAGAGCGGGAGGGTGATTATATAAAGGTAGGGGAGCCAGCCGTTTGTAAACAATATTGTGTAAAGCAGCATCAGTGCCCATCCGCCTGAAATCAGTATCGTGTGATATATCTTGGCCCTGTGTTCGCCCAATTTGAGCGGAACTGTCACGCGGTTGGCGGCATCGGTTTTCATGTCACGTATGTTGTTTACGTTCAGCACTCCTACGCTGAAGAGTCCGATGGCGGCACCGGGAATCAGAGTGGCGGGTTCAATGGCATGTGCGCATACAAAGTAGCCGCCGGCTACGGGAACGAGTCCGAAGAAAATGAATACGAATATATCGCCCAGACCACGGTAACCGTACGGTTTTTTTCCGAGTGTATAGTGCATGGCGGCCCAGATGGCTGCGGCTCCCAGAATCACAAGACTCTCGGACTGTATGCAGAATATCGTCTTGAACGATGCACGGATCATTCCGAGTCCGAATATGCAGCATACCAGCACCATTACTCTTATGCATGAACGCATCTCATCCTCGGTAAGTCCGCCCTCCTGCATGCTGTACTGAGGACCCGACCTGTCTTCGCCGTCCACGCCGCTAAGCCAGTCACCCAGCTCATTGGAAAGATTGGAAAGTATCTGCAAAGAAACAGTTGTGAATATGGTAAGCACAATAACGTACCAAGGGATATTATGTTCACCGCAAGCAAACATAATACCCAAAGAAATCCCCGCCAAAGATAAAGGCAGGGTTCTAAGTCTCATGGATCTTATTACCGCTTTGAAAGTCATGCCACAAAGGTACAAAAAAATCCGGCCGTGAAGCCGGATTCTTGCTTTGGAGGTACCTGGCGGACTCGAACCGCCGTACTCGGTTTTGCAGACCGATACCTAGCCGCTCGGTCAAGGTACCAATTGCTTTTGCGGATGCAAAGGTAATGGAAATTTTTTAACTACCTTATCTGTGTTACGTTTTATTTCCAAAAAAATACCATGCCAAAAGGTGAATTCTTTAAAAATTGTGAATTTGTCGTTTCGAACATTTTAATGGAACAATCATTAATCAATTTGGGAACAATTAATAAAGTCGTGAATAATTCAGTAACTAATTTTGTCACGAACAAAAAAGATAAAAATAATTTAATCTTATACCTTTTCCAATAATTGATAGAAAACGACTCCGAGTGATTTGATTGTAGTCACTCGGAGTTGTTTTTTGTTTATCTGTTTAGCTGAAAACAAGTTGTCCGTCCACTGCAGAGGCCTTTACGGGCTTGTTACGGTCTATCTGACCGGACAGGATCATTGTAGAAAGATTATTCAGAAGCAGAGTCTGCAAAGCACGTTTTACAGGACGGGCTCCGAATTCGGGATCAAATCCGGCCTCTGAAATGAGGTCTATGGCTGATTCGTCAATCGTCAGGTTGATTCCGCTCTCGGCAAGCATGCGGCATACGCCTTCGGTCTGCAGCTTTACAATCTGCCTTATCTCTGATTCACGCAACGGCATGAATACTACTGTCTCGTCAATACGGTTCAGGAACTCCGGACGTATGGTCTGCTTGAGCATTTCGAGCAGATGCTTGCGTGTCTCGTCAAGCCACTCCTGGCGGCTTTCGTCGGATTTGCCTATCTGAGCCGATTTTTCGCGTATGTAATCACTTCCCAGATTACTGGTCATAATGATTATGGTATTCTTGAAATTGACCGTACGGCCTTTGTTATCGGTCAGACGGCCGTCATCCAATACCTGCAGCAGAATGTTGAACACGTCGGGGTGAGCCTTCTCAATCTCATCGAACAGAACGACAGAGTAGGGTTTACGGCGGACTGCCTCAGTCAACTGGCCGCCCTCGTCATAACCGACGTATCCGGGAGGCGCTCCGATAAGACGTGTCACTGAGAATTTCTCCTGATATTCACTCATATCTATTCGGGTCATGAGTTTCTCATCGTTGAACAGATATTCGGCAAGTGCCTTGGCAAGTTCAGTCTTACCCACGCCAGTAGTTCCCAGGAATATGAAACTGCCTATAGGGCGTTTGGGATCCTGCAGTCCGGCACGGCTGCGGCGCACGGCGTTTGCAACGGCGCTGATGGCCTCCTCCTGGCCGACTACACGCTTGTGCAGTTCCTCTTCAAGATGCAGAAGCTTTTCACGCTCGCTCTCAAGCATACGGTTAACGGGTATTCCTGTCCAGCGTGAAACCACCTCGGCTATGTCATCGGCGGTAACCTCCTCCTTTACAAGGGCGCTGTCGCCCTGCTTGGAGTGGAGTTCCTCCTGAATCTTTGCTATGTCCTGTTCCAGTTCCTTGAGCTTGCCGTAACGGATCTCGGCTACACGGCCGTAGTTGCCGTCACGTTCGGCGTTATCGGCCTCAATTTTGAGCTGCTCTATGCGCTGCTTGTCCTGCTGGATGCGTGATACCAGGTTCTTCTCGGACTCCCATTTCTCACGGATGGTCTTTTCCTGTTTCTGCAGGTCGTCAATCTCAGCATTAAGCTGTTTGAGCTTGACGGTGTCGTTCTCGCGCTTGATGGCGGCACGCTCTATCTCAAGCTGTTTGAGACGGCGGGTTATCTCATCCAGTTCCTCGGGGACCGAGTTACGTTCCATACGCAGTTTGGCTGCAGCCTCATCCATAAGGTCGATGGCCTTATCAGGCAGGAAACGGTCGGTTATGTAACGGTTTGAGAGTTCCACGGCGGCTATTACGGCCTCATCCATGATACGAACCTTATGATGGTTCTCATAGCGCTCCTTCAAGCCACGCAGTATAGAGATTGAACTCTGTACATCGGGCTCATCGACCATGACGGTCTGGAATCGGCGCTCCAGGGCCTTGTCCTTTTCAAAGTACTTCTGATACTCGTTCAGTGTGGTTGCGCCGATGGCACGCAGGTCACCGCGGGCAAGGGCGGGTTTGAGGATGTTTGCGGCATCCATGGCGCCTTCGCCGGCTCCGGCTCCCACAAGGGTGTGGATCTCATCGATGAACAGTATGAAACTGCCATCGGACTGTATCACCTCATTTATTACGCCCTTGAGACGCTCCTCGAATTCACCTTTATACTTGGCACCTGCTACGAGAGCGCCCATATCGAGCGAATATACTGTCTTTGATTTAAGGTTCTCGGGTACGTCGCCGCGTACGATACGCTGGGCGAGACCTTCAATTATTGCGGTCTTACCGGTACCCGGTTCACCTATAAGGATAGGGTTGTTCTTGGTTCGGCGGCTCAGTATCTGTAGAACACGCCTTATCTCCTCGTCACGGCCTATGACCGGATCGAGTTTGCCCTTGCGCGCCCGTTCATTAAGGTTAATGGCGAACTGCTCAAGGTTCTGCGGTTTGTTCTGATTGTTCTGACTGTATTCCATAGTGTCTGTTTTTTATTTCTATGGAAGTGTACGCAACAAGCAGACCACAAGCCATTCTGCGACAAATTGTCACAGAATGCAAATTTGATGCTGACAGATTGACAATCAGTTAATTAGAGTCTCTGCTTAACTATCTCATAGATAAGGATTCCCGCTGCAACCGATACGTTGAGCGACTCTATCTTACCTAAGATCGGGATACGTGCCCATTCATCGCAGAGTGCCAGGTGCTCCTGTGGAATACCCTTGTCCTCGGCACCCATAATGAGGCATACGGGACCGCGGTAATCACCTTTGGTGTAGTCCTTGTCACCCTTCTCAGTGGCTCCTACAATGCGGATTCCGCAGTTCTTGAGATATTTGATTGTTGAACTTATCTGATTCTCACGGCAGACGGGAAGCGTATGGAGTGCTCCGGCTGATGTCTTGATGGCATCGGCATTTACGCTTACGCTGTTCTTGGAAGGAATGATGATGGCATCCACGCCGGCGCATTCGGCGGTACGGGCAATGGCTCCGAAGTTGCGGACATCGGTCACACCGTCAAGCAGTACAAAGAACGGGTCCTTGCCCTCCTCGAACAGGGTGGGGACAAGATCCTCCACATGCTGGTAGGTTATCTGCGTGGTGAAGGCTATCACGCCCTGGTGGTTCTTGCGTGTGATGCGGTTCAAGCGCTCAACGGGAACTCTCTGGACGGGGATATCCAATCCTTTGATTGCTGCAAAAAGCTCCTTGGAGAGGTCTCCCTGCATGTCTTTCTTGATGAGCAGGCGGTCAATCTGCTTGCCTGCCTGAACTGCTTCAATCACGGCACGTATGCCAAAGATTATTTCATCTTCCATTGTTGTCAATCAGTGTTTTTGCATTGTCAAGAGCTGCCTGTGTAAGCGTAGCACCGCTCATCATCGAGGCAATCTCACGTATTCTTTCATTATAGTCAAGGAGTGCTATGCGGGTGCGGGTGGCATCCTTCTCCTCGGTTTTGTAAACTTTGTAATGGGTGTGGCCAAGTGCTGCAATCTGGGGCAGGTGGGTGATGGCCAGAACCTGACGGCCTCCGCCGGCCATCTGTTCCATGAGCAGAGCCATCTTCTCGGCTACTGCGCCCGATACGCCCGTGTCAATCTCATCAAAGATGATTGTGGGCAGTGTGCGTACGCTTGCTATGAGTGACTTGACGGAGAGCATTACGCGGGCTATTTCACCGCCTGATGCCACCTGTGACAGCTCCTGCATGGGAACGGCCTTGTTTGCAGAAAACATGAACCTGAGGTCGTCATGTCCCGTACGGTCATACTCGGCTGCAGGCCTTATGTCTATTCCGAACTGAATATTTGGAATGCCTAATGGAACGAGCAGCGCCTTGATATCCTTTATAATGACATCCGATGCCTTCTGACGGGATTTGGTGAGCTCTGCGGCTCTCTTCTCCATCTCCCCACGTGCAGCCTCAACCTGACGGGTCAGTTTCTCAATGTCAAGTTCATACGAGCCGCTGCGGTCCAGGCGCGTGCGTATGCTTTCGGCAAGTTCCAGTAGTTCTGATATGTTCTCTTTCTTATGCTTCTTGAGCAGGGTGTAAATCAGATCCAGACGCTCGTTTACCTGTTCCAGGCGGGCGGGATCAAAGTTTATGCCTTCCTGAGCGTCATCGACGGTTTCGGCTATGTCCTTGAGTTCAATCAGGCAACTGTCCAGACGTTCCGACAGTTCCTGCGCCTGCGGCCAGTTCTTCTGTGCGGAGCGGAGTGACTGCAGCGAACTGCGAAGGCGTGTCAGAGTTCCGTCTTCATCGCCAGAGATAAGTTCCGATGCACGGAATAGCTCCTGCTTTATCTCTTCGGCATGTTCCAGGAGATCAGACTCCTGCTCGAGCTCCTGGAGTTCACCCTCCTTGAGGCGGGCATCGTCAAGTCCCTTGAGCTGGAACTCAAGATACTCGCGGTCGGTGTTGTCGGACTCGAACTCGGCCTTGAGGCGTGCCAGATCGGCTTTCAGTTTGGACCAGTTGTCAAAACCCTGCTCATAGGCGGCCTTGATATCCGCATTTGCGGCTATTGTATCCACAACATCCAGCTGGAAGGACTGTGTGCCCAATGCCAGGTTCTGATGCTGTGAGTGTATGTCGATAAGGCGGCATCCCAGGTCACGCATCTGATTGAGTGATACGGGGGTGTCGTTTATGAATGCGCGGCTCTTGCCGGACTGCAGGAGTTCGCGGCGGAGTGTAGTGTCGTCAGGATAATAATCCAGTCCGTTGTCAGTAAAGAACTGCTCCAGACCGTATCCGGCAACAGAGAAAGTACCCTCAATTGTGCATTTGTCGGCGCCCTGCATTATGGTTTTGGAGTCGGCGCGGCCTCCCAGCAACAGGTTCATGGCACCCAGAATTATGGATTTACCGGCGCCTGTCTCACCGGTCATGACTGAAAAACCCTCCTGGAAATCTATGTCCAGACGGTCTATCAGAACGTAATTGTTTATGTGTATTTCCTTAAGCATCAGTCGGTTTTTATGGCATCCCATTCATTGGAAAGCGAAGGATTGATCTGGCTCAGCAGATCCTTTACGCTCTGCTTCTCCTTATTGATTCCTGCGCTGTATATGCTTACAAGCTCGTTTTTCTTGATTTCTGTGAAGAGGGTGGGCAGGGCCGATGTGCTCTTGGCCTGCTTGGCTTTCTTGAGCAGACTGAGACTCTCCGTGATGGTTGCACGTCCGCGGTCGGCGTTGGCCGACATGTCATCAAGTCCCTGGCGGTGATATTTGTACTGCAACTGACGGAAATCGGCCATGGAGCCGTTCATGTAGTCATTGATGATTGCATAACGGTTGGCCTGGGTGTCGAATGAACGCCATCCGCTGCCAAGTGACTGTGCGTTTGCGGCTATGTTCTCCACCTGACGCAGGATATCGGTTCCTCCGTTGGGCGACATGGTGTCAAAGTCCAGTCCGATGATGAGCAGGCTGTAATATGCCAGAATGGCCGTCAGGTTGTTGGTGGGTGTCATGCCCGGAGTGTATTCCAGACGGTCCTGCTCGGTGTAGTTGAACTCCACCTCGGTATCACGGAAATTGAAAACTGTGGTGTTGTAGGTTGAACCGTAAACGGGACGGCTGCTCTGCACTGTGAGTTCGCAGTTCATCTTGCCGGTCTGTGCCTCATACTTGTTTACGACAAGGTTGAAATTGCACTGAATGCGCTCTTTCTCGGCAAAGTGGTAATCGGTCCAGACCTGATGTGTGAGCAGTTCCCTGATGGCGTTCTCAAGTGACTGGAAAACGTCTTTGTCGGTACCCTGAATCTTGGAGGTGTTGACGCTGAGGGTGGGGTTGAGTTCCTGTGCCTGAGTCTTTAAGGGCATGAGCAGGAAGGCAAGACAGAACAGCAGACCGGCCAGTTTGTCAATGATGGCCTTGGCTACGTTCTTCTTGGACTGAAGCGGCAGTTCCTGGCTGCCTTTGCGGTCAATCAGGGTAACCTTGTTCGTGTCATATCCGAATCCCGCACCCTTGTCATTCAATGAATTGAGTACAATGAAATCCAGATTCTTGCGCTCCAGTTTGCCTTGTGCGTTTGCGGCCTCGTGGTCTGTCTCAAGGGCGAATCCTACCATCTTCTGGTCAGGGCGCTTGACGGCACCCAGTGCGGCTGCAATATCTTCAGTAGGCTTGAGGGTGATTGTCATGTCACCCTTGCGCTTGATCTTGGTGTCCGATGTTACCGCGGGAGTGAAATCGGCCACGGCGGCGCACAGTATGGCGGCATCGCTGCCGGGGAAGTTCTCCATCGCTGCCTCATACATCTGATGGGCCGACTTTACATCAATGCGCCTGATGTTAGGATTCTGGGTTGTGAGGTTTACAGGACCTGCAATCAGTGTAACTTCAGCACCGCGTGAGGCACACTCCTCTGCCAGCGCGAATCCCATCTTGCCGGTTGACCAGTTGCCTATAAAGCGGACCGGATCGATCTGCTCATAGGTGGGTCCCGCTGTTATCAGGACTTTTTTTTTTGAAAGTTGGGCCTGCTTTGTGAAATACTCCTCAAGTGCGGCTACAATCTCCTCAGGCTCCTGCATACGGCCTTTGCCTACAAGCTGGCTTGCAAGTTCGCCGCTGGCGGGCTCTATGATTATGTTGCCGATTGAACGAAGGGTCTCCAGGTTGTGCTGTGTCACGGGGTGGCGGTACATGTCCAGGTCCATTGCGGGTGCAATGAACACGGGAGCCTTCATTGAGTAGTATGTGGTGATAAGCATATTGTCGGCCACACCGCTTGCCATCTTGCCTATGGTTGAGGCGGTGCAGGGGGCAATCAGCATTGCATCGGCCCACTGTCCAAGATCAACGTGGCTGTTCCATGAGCCGTCGCGACGGTCAAAGAACTCGCTTACCACGGGCTTGCGGGTAAGTGTGGAGAGGGTGAGGGGAGTTATAAACTCCTTTCCGGCAGGTGTCATCACAACCTGGACCTCGGCTCCGCGTTTAATGAGCAGACGAACCAGGAATGCGGCCTTGTAGGCGGCTATGCTTCCGGTCACACCTAAGACAATATGTTTTCCGTTCAGTATATCCATTATCTGGACTGCAGTTTTATTCTTGTAAGTACCTGTTTGGTGTTGAGGGGGAAATCACCCTGCAGAATCCAGGAGTAGTATCCGGGATCACGCTTGAATACCTCTACAACAGGCATATCCTTATATTTCCCAAAGTTGAACACCTCCTGGTCCTTGTCATTGCGTACAATGCGGCCTGCAAAGTCAACATTGCGGGTGAATGATGAGAACTCTGAGAGGAATCCCATATCATTCTTAAGGTCATCCGGATAGCGGTCCAGCTGGGCCATGAGCACCTCATATGTGGCACGGGTGTCACCGTCGGCGCTGTGGGCATCGGTCAGGTCCTTGCCGCAGTAGAACTTGTAGGCGGCCGTGAGGGTGCGCTGCTCCATCTTGTGGAAAATAACCTGTACGTCAATGAAACGGTGACGGCTCAGGTCTATGTCAACGCCTGCACGCAGGAACTCCTCGGCCAGCAGGGGCACGTCAAAACGGTTTGAGTTGAAACCTGCAATGTCGCTTCCCTCAAAGTCACGTGCAATCTCCTTGGCAACCTCCTTGAAGGTGGGGCAGTCCTTTACGTCATCATCATAGATGCCGTGTACGGCCGATGCCTGCTCGGGGATGTGCATCTCGGGGTTGATGCGGCGGGTGTGCATGTCCTCATTACCGTTGGGAGAGACCTTAAGATATGAGATCTCCACTATGCGGTCCTGTGAAGTGTTGGTGCCTGTGGTCTCCAGGTCAAAGAACACTACCGGTTTGTCAAGATTGAGTTTCATCAGTCGTTTAGAACCATTGGCATGAGCAACATGAGCAGATTCTCGCCCTCAGCCTGCTCGGTAGGTACGATCACGCCTGCGCGTGAGGGATCTGCCAACTGGAGTGTGATCTCCTGGCTGGGAATGTTGTTGAGGATATCAATCAGGAAACCGGCCTTGAAACCGATGCTCATGTTGGTGCCCTCATACTGGCATGCCAGGCTCTCCTTGGCTGATGTTGAGAAATCAATATCCTGGGCTGAGATATCAACCTTATCCTTCTCTATGCGCAACTTGATAAGACCGCTGCTGGCAGGTGAGAATACTGATACGCGACGCAGTGCGGTAACCAGTGTCTGACGGTCTATAACAAGGTGATGCGGGTTGTTCTGCGGAATGACTGATCCGTAGTTGGGATAACGGCCGTCAATGAGGCGGCATACCATACGGAACTCAGGCAGTGAGAAACGTGCTATGCGGCTGTCGAACTCGATAGTGATGTTCTGAGCCTCCTTGCTTATGAGTGAACGGAAGAGCGATGCGGGCTTCTTGGGCAGTATGAATGATGACTTGCCGTCGGCCTTTACGTTGTTGTTGCGGTTGCATACCAGCTTGTGGCCATCGGAAGCGACGAATGTTGCGCCCTCCTCGTTGATGTCAAAGTAGATACCGTTCATGACTGGACGGAGCTCGTCATCGGCTGTAGCGAATATGGTGCGTGCCAAGCCGTCTGAAAGAACCTGGGCCGATATCTCCAGACTTACTGAACTCTCCTGGAGAACAGCGGGAGTGGGGTACTCATCGGCGTTCTGGCCGACCATCTTGTACTCACCGTTCTGGTAATTTACGGTTATCTCGTAGTTGCTGTCATTTACATTGAATGTCAAAGGCTGCTCGGGGATCTCCTTGAGGGCGTCAAGCAGGGTCTTGGCGGGCAGTGCGATCTGACCGTCTGCGCTTGAATCAACAAGGTCGATAATGGTCTCAAGAGTGGTGTCATTATCGGCTGCGGTAACAGTCAGTTTGCCGTTTTCAATACGGAACAGGAAATCCTCAAGAATAGGGTAGATAGCCTTAGGGTTAATAACGCGGCTGATGGCCGACAGACGGCTTGAAAGAGCCGAGCTGGATACAGTAAAATTCATATATAGATATTTTTGTTTTTAGTCAGTTTGTGCGTCTCACAAAGATAGGGAAAAGTAATGGGAATGTGGAAAAAATAGAATGGAAAAATGTGGGGCGGAAAAAGGAAAAGTTTTAATTTCGCGCAGACACTAAAACTAATCATAAAGAAATGGACATAACAGGTAAAATTATCGCTGTGCTTGACGCCCGTTCAGGCGTGGCAAAGAGTTCAGGAAATCCGTGGAAAATACAGGAGTACGTACTGGAAACCATCGGTGAGCAGTATCCCAAGAAGATGATGTTCAGCATCTTTGGTGAGGATAAGATACAGCAGGCCGCCATCAATGTAGGTGACGAGGTCGTAGTAAGTTTTGACATCAACGCGCGCGAGTTCAACGGCCGTTGGTACAATGATATCCGTGCATGGCGCGTAAGCCACGACGTTAACGGCGCTGCCCCCGCAGCTCAGCCTTACGTCGATGCCGCTCCCGCAGCTTCGGCTCCGGATCCATTCGCCCCAAGTAACGAAAAAGACGACCTGCCATTCTGACTTCGTCAGCCCGATAAGTCGGGAATCAAAAAAACAGCCACATTTCTGCGGCTGTTTTTTTATTTAAGTGCAGATTGCTGGCTTTCTCACCAGGTTTGGTTCAGGATGTAGGGGATGCCGGAGGCAGTGATGCCAGCGGCGGATATGTCAAAATGTTCAGTTATGGAATTGTTGTAGAACTCTACTTGAGCTTTACCGTCTTCATCGGTTATTATGTTGGGATTCCAATAAATGGTACGGCGATAATCTACATCACCTGGAATTGGTCCGTTGGGATACTCCGGTGAGTAGAAACTGTATGGTCTGGAATAACCGTCAACGGTTGTGTAACGTTTGCTCCTGTCATACTGCTCGTTCTTGGGGCTGATTTCATTTGAATTTTTGAGCAGTACATCCACCATGTAGACAATTTTACTATGCGCTGCATCGTCGACGTTTCTCATATGGTCCCAATATGAAGTTAATGAGCCTTTTGTGTACAATGGCGACAGGTCCCAGGCTTCAGATTGACTCATAGGCAGATCATAAACCATTATGCTCTTAATGTCACGCGTATCAATAGTTGAAGCTAATATGGACGGATCATCCCTTTTGTCATTGTCATCACCCATCATTCTGGATTCCTTCTCCAGATCTCTGAACTGGCTCTCGGTATGGACATAAGTATAAGCATAACGACCGTTAATCAGCATTTTGAAGTCAAATCTTATAGGTACTTTTTCTTCTCTTGCCATTCTCTTAATCATAGCACTTAAACTGTCGGGGTCAAAACCTATTTCTACGTTAAACCCTTGCTCCTTGAGGTAGCCGAACAGATCTGTCGAGTAGTTACCCTTATCCAGTTCTTTCTCCACATCCTTTATAACATCCAATGCCTTGAAGGTGTAGTAGTCAATGTATTTCCTCCTCTCTTCAATGTCTACATCCGGCAGGATGATACCCTTGTCTACGCTTATCAGGTCATAACTCTCATTTTTTGATGTGGAATCTGCGTCCTGCGGGGCAGATGTATGGGCGACCTTGTTCAGGAACAAGGCCTCTCCGGGTTGATATGGTCTGATTATGGGGGCCTTTGACCGGTCAAACACAATGATTAGGGATGATTCGCGAACCCTGCGGCGATGCGGTGTGGCATTGATTGAGAATCGGGCCTTATCATAGAATGGAACACCTATGTCGAATCCGAAATAACCTGTTGAGTCTGTGTCGTATTTGAATATCTCAGTAAGAGTCTTGTCATTCGGTACGAGTGCAGCGTTAACTTCTATATCAGGCTGAGGCTTATGGCCGCTGCTTTTGAGTATCCATCCGTTAAGACTCAGGCCTTTGTCTTCAAGACGGAAAGTCTCCTGGAACCGATTGATTCCCGCCATTGTCTGCCAGTCATAACGCTCCCAGCCCTGAATCATACAGAGCAGGTCAAGATGACTCTTGCGGTCCTGATTGTCAGAATTGAAATAATACTGTGGCTTTTCAATGAATCCCTTAAGGTCCGATGAAAGCAGGAAATTGGTCCTGAGGTCATCATCATTCATGCTCACAGGACTGCGGCTGTCCCTGACTGATAGGCAGAAACGGTCACGGAATGGGGCGCCTTTGCCGTCGGTGAGCCGGAAATCAAGGGTGACCTTTTCAAATGGTGCGTATGAACGCATGCCGGATGTCACGCTGATGGATGGGGTGGAGGCATCGGCCCTTTCATTATAAAAGGAGCGTGTGGCAAGAATGTTTCCGTTTTTGTTGAAAAGAGTGAAGCGGATTACTCCCTCAGGGGTGGGTGAGAGGTCAAAGAGATGCTCCGTTTCATTGCTGCTGATGACTTTAGTGGTGAAATCAACCAGTTCGCCGCGGCAGGTCAGGGTCATACCCAACTCATGGTCAATGATATCGGCCGATGAGTATATGGTAAACCGGATCTTTTCATCCTCCTGCCGGGTGGCCTGGACGGTACATCCTGATTGCTCCGCATCGGGCAGGTTGTATGAACTCCGATGGCCGTCAACGGTGACATTCACTCTGTTGTGTCTGGACGTGGGAGTGAATTCAAAGCTTCCCATGCCGTCATGCACGGTGCTGAACGTGATGTCATCTCCCAGTGAGCCTGTCGCGCTGATTCCCAGACCGTTTTCATCGGTCACCTTGAAGGCTATACGGCAGGGTTGACCTATGATGATGTGTCCTCCTTCAGGGTAGAAGGATACATTCACTTTTTTCTGCTTAGGCGTATCGGGCCGTACGGGTGATATGTTAGAGGCTTTGAGAGTTATTTTGGGCTGTTCATCATAGTAATGGCCTTCCTGCTTGGGCTTGTCAAACACGGCCAGAACTCTTGAAAAGAAGGTTTCATAGCCAAAATTCTGCATATAGTTGGTGTAGGCTCTGATTTCATAGAAGCCGCTGGGGTAGTTGGTTACGCCGCGCAGTTCTCTTGCCTGGGCTGTTGATGCCTCCGTCAGAGGAAACGAACCATCGGCCTGACCCGCTACAATCATGAGTTTCTGTTGCTTGAGCAGCACGCCGTCAGGTGATAGCAGGTCCACATAAAGCACTTTGCTCTCAGTGCGCTTGAGTGTTGAGGCATTTACTACGAAAGCCTTGAACCAAATGGTCTCACCCGGATAGTATGATGTGTTGTCAAATTGCAGATAAACTTTTTCCTGAGGATATATTGAATTAAACTGGTGTATGTTCCCGGCAAAACGCATAAGTTCCCGGGCATTATCATCAGGTGTTTCAGGAGGAATTCCGGCATATAATTTTGAGCAGATAAAGACAAAGGCGGTAACAAGGTAAACTAAACGATTCATAGCCGGAAAAAACAAAGGTTTACTGCTGTAAATATATGAATTTTAAGAAGTCCCAATCTCTTTTTATCGGAATAATGTGCTATTTTTGTAGTATCTGATACCAAGGGGTATTCCACAAGGCATATGGTGTCGGATTGGAATACCCTTTGTTATTTTAAAACTCCATGTTTAACCAATAAAACTTGTTTGAATTAAGGCAAAGAGAAGAAGAGAATCAGATAAACACAATAAGAGACAATATCATGTTTGGAGTATAAACAAAAAACCCGGATTCATCACCAGCACTTATGTCTGGGAGAGGAATGACCGGGACTGCATTGCAAAACTATGAATTATTCACTATTTAACAAAACTTTTTTTGAGAAAACATTCTCTGAGGCCAGAATGCGGCCATATTTTGACCGTTATCCTGGCGATGAAAAAAAGGCCATTAAGCACTATGAGAACAACATTCAGTTAGCAGAATCCCTTGAACCAGTTCTTTCTGTATTTGAAGTAACACTACGAAATGCGTTGATCCGTGAACTGGAACGAATGACAGGAACAAAAGAATGGTATATCCATTTTCAGTCTAACAAGAAACTTAAAACTCTTTTCAAATACATTACTATTGCAATTAACCATATAACTGCACGCGGTGAAACTGTTACGGCCGATAAAATTAATGGAGAACTTACAATGGGATTCTGGGTATCTCTTTTCAACGCTGAATATGAGAAGTTCCTTTGGAAGGATCTACGTAGAGCATTTCCTAATCTACCCAAACTAAAACGACAAAGAAAAACTGTCTCAGCCCCTCTAAATACCATACGTTCTTTAAGAAACAGGGTATATCATAATGAAGCCATTAGTTGGAATCTGACAAGACTTTCGTACCTCCATGACATGATAGTAGAGGTTATTGGTTGGATGAGTCCGACACTTCCAATTTGGTTAAGTCGGGTTGATCGCTACAAAAGAGTATCACTAAAAGTAAAGTGGCAGTGGTATGGTTGGAGGTTTTTAGTTTGATTTAAAAAATAGTCCCGCCGTTGAGCGGGACTTTTTCATTTGTTATTTGGTTTGTCATGAATTCATACTGGCCAGGAATTCGGCGTTGTCTATCGTTGTTTCCAGGCGGGACTTGACGAACTCCATTGCTTCGATGGGGTTCATGTCGCTGAGGTACTTGCGGAGTATCCACATGCGGTCCAGAGTGGTCTGGTCAAGCAGCAGGTCGTCGCGACGGGTGCTTGATGCAACGATGTTGACAGCGGGGAAGATACGCTTGTTGCTCAGGTTGCGGTCCAGCTGGAGCTCCATGTTACCTGTACCCTTGAACTCCTCAAAGATAACCTCATCCATCTTGGATCCGGTATCGATAAGGGCGGTTGCCACGATTGTGAGTGATCCGCCGTTCTCTATATTACGTGCGGCACCGAAGAAACGCTTGGGCTTATGGAGCGCGTTGGCATCGACACCACCTGAAAGAACCTTGCCTGATGCAGGTGCTACGGTGTTGTAGGCACGGGCCAGACGTGTGATAGAATCAAGGAATATCACTACATCATGTCCGCACTCAACCATGCGCTTGGCCTTCTCTATTACGATGCTGGCAATCTTAACGTGATGCTCGGCGGGCTCGTCAAAGGTTGAAGCTATGACCTCGGCCTTTACGCTGCGGGCCATATCTGTAACCTCCTCAGGACGCTCGTCAATGAGCAGCATTATCATGTAAGCCTCAGGATGGTTTGCGGCGATTGAGTTTGCAATATCCTTAAGCAGTATTGTCTTACCGGTCTTGGGCTGAGCCACGATCAGGGCACGCTGTCCCTTACCTATGGGGGCGAACATATCAACTACGCGGGCCGACATGTTGTCGTTGTGGCCGTTGCACAGTGTGAACTTCTCATCCGGGAAGAGGGGTGTAAGGTGCTCGAACGGAACGCGGTCACGTGCTACAGAGGGCTCCAGACCGTTGATGCGGAATACCTTTACCAGCGGGAAATACTTCTCACCCTCACGCGGCGGACGGATAACACCCTCCACGACATCACCGGTCTTAAGGCCGAAGAGCTTGATCTGTGACTGTGATACGTATATGTCATCGGGTGATGCCAGATAATTGTAGTCCGATGAACGCAGGAATCCGTAATTATCGGGCATTATCTCAAGAACGCCTTCACCCTTAAGAGCGTCACCGAAATCGTACATGCGCTCCTCCTGACGGCGGTTCTGCTGATTGTTCTGATTCTGGTTCTGAGGACGCTGATTGTTTTGCATAGGGTTCTGCTGGCGCTGCTGAAACTGCTCCTGGCGGGGCTGCTCCTGATGCTGTTCCTGAACGGGAACCTGCTCGGGTTCCTGAACAGGTGCCGGCTCGGCAATCTGGCGAACGGGTTCCTCTTCCTGATCATAAGAGGCGTTTTCAGCCAGAGTTACGTTCTCGTCATCAATCTCGGGCAGTGGTACCTCTACTGCATGACCCTTGCGGGGACGTCCGCGACGTTTGTTGTCCTTGGGGGCGTTTGCAGGCTGTTCCTGAACCGGCTTGGTTTCGAGTTCGGGTTCTGCAATATGGATGGGCTCCTCAGCCTGGATGGCTTCCTGAACGGGAGCAGTCTGCCCGTTGTTCTGGGCGGCCTGTTTGGGCTGGCGTGAGCGGCCTGACTTTTTCTTGGCTGTGGGCTCCTGAGATGCGGGCTCCGGCTGAGCCTGAACGGGCTCCTGAGCTACAGGTGCTTCCTGCTTTGCGGGCTCGGGCTGCTGGTTCTTGGCTTTCTCTTTCTCTTTCTTCTTCTCGGCAGGATTATGCTTGCCTTTTTCACCGTTTGCGGTATAAACCTTCTCGGGGTTGTCCTTACGTGCAATCCTGTTCTTGGGTTTGCGTTCCCTGTCGGAACTGTTCTTGGAGGCCGATATGGCCTGTTCGTCGAGAATGTCGTAAACAAGTGTGTTCTTGTCAGTTGCTTTTGCTGACTTCAGACCCATCTCGGCGGCAAGTGCCTGTAGTTCTTCAAGGCTCTTGCTCTTTAATTGAAGTATATCGTACATGTTTTGTTATATCACCCCTTGGCACACACCGCGCAAACAACTGTGTAACCAGAAGTAAGGGGATTGTTTATAGAATAAGTGTTCGGATTGTTTGCCGCTTAAGGAGCTCCCTGGACGGGATCAACATACGGCTTACGGGTGCAAAGGTACGAAAAAATGAATATATTTGCAGCCGTAACAAAAAATTTTCCAATATGAACAAAAAAATAACCTTGTGTGTTCTGTCTGCTCTGTGCAGCCTTTTATTCATCGGATGTGATAAAGAAAGTTATATCGTTGACTGGGCTCCGGTGGAAATAATTATTTATGCTCAGGATTCAAGCGGTAACTCCATAGTTCAGCCGGATATGCCGGGTATGACAATTACTTTCCAGGGAGAGACATATACTGTAACGGATTGGGAATCGGCCAGGGATGAAAAGAAAACCAAAGCGTACCTGGCCAGGTTGTATGGTTTTGTTGCAGAGACCTGTCCCGAAGATTCCACAACATACAGGCTCTATTTCGGCGAGATAGACGGTGCGGCCGATATGGACGAGGATCTTGTCCTGAACTGGCCCGATGGTTCAAAGGACACAATACACTACCATTGCTCAGATCACAAAGAGGGCAAAAACCCCAAGTGCAACCGCAGTTGGAAACTCAACGGTCAGGAGCATCAAGGGCACATCTTCCGCTTCACCAAGTGACAAAGAAAGGGGACGGTTCGCCGTCCCCTTTGTTATTTCTCTTTGATTTGGATTCCGTCCAGGAGTTTCTGAATCTTATGCTTGAGCTCTTTCTGGGTCTGACGGTCTCCCTTGCAGAGTTTCTTTATCTCTTTGTTTGACCTCTTGGTGAACTGCTTTTTCAGTTTTTTGAGAGTCTTCTGGTCAAACTTCTCTATCTTTTTGTCTTTGAGTTGGCTTACCATGCCGTCTTCACCGGACAGGGTGTTGTAGATAACCTGAATAAGGAGGAAAGGCTGACTGGTCCGTAAGTCAAAGTTGAAATCAAACTTAAGATTCAGGTCTACGGGGTCCTGAAAGCCATCCGGGTATTTCTGTTGCAAGTCATCGGCAAACTTCTGGAGGGACTCAAGGAACGGGCCGATCTTGAGGTCGTCCAGACGGAAGGATTTGCTTATTGAATCGGCTCTGACGGCAATTTCGGAATTGTTGACTGTTGTTGCATTGGCTGTGTAGGTAATGCAAACAAGACTCATAAGCAGGAATACTCTGGACACACGTTTAAATGTTCTTGAAATCATATTGAGATAAGTTTTAAGTTTAGTAGTCTTACTAAAGACGCACCAAACTTAAAATTGTTATAAAATGAAAAAGGGACGGTGAACCGTCCCCTTTGTCACTTGAGCTCTTCGCCGTTGTAAAGGACTTTGCTTACGGCCTTTCCGTTAACGGTATAGGTGCCGTCATCGTTTACTTCAACTCCAGGCAGATTGCGGATCATCTCTTCTACATCAAGTTGCTGAACAGCAGTCGGGACGCCATTTTTATGATCTTCTTCATTAAAGAAAACCGGATTGCCGTTGACAAGTATCTTGGTTACACGCTTGCCATTTACTGTGATGTTTCCATTCTCATCAATCTCGGCTCCGGGTAATGTTTTGATAAGGTCTTCTACTGATTCTTCTGAAAAACCGGTGAACTCCATATTCATAGCATCACCTGAATCTAAGACACTGACTTTTGGGACTGTAGGGGCTGCGTTAGCAGATGGTTCTACTTTTTTATAAAGTTCCTTTCCGTTTACAATGATCTTTTTGACTTGGTCTCCTTTTGAAGTTGTGATATTGCCGTTTGCGTCTATCTTTAAATCCGGCATCAAGTCTAAAATCCTTTCAAGCGGTAAACCTTCCAATGCCTCTCCATCCATTTTTATCTCATTGACAACCATATCAACTGAGACATTCTTGTTTTTATTCGACTGGGCGGAATTGGTCTTTCCGTCAGTATACACGTAATTAACCTTGGTTTGGGCATTGAGCGCCAGACTAATGCAAACTAAGGGGAGAAGATAGAGTGCTCTAAGCAGACTCCTTCTGGTTGTTCTTTCCTTTTCCATCATAAAAATTCTGTTTTTTAAAATACTGTGATTGAAATTATTAGCTATTGTGTATCCGTTCATTGCGGCCGCTTTGCTAATGAGCAGATACTGATAACTGCGTAAGTCGGTGCCGGCTCGCAGTACGGTGTCATCGGCCTCGTATTCATGGACGGCGCGCAGGTCAATGCGCAGCATCCAGATTGCGGGGTTGAACCACTGCAGAGCGGCTATGATATCGGTAATTAGTACGTCAATCGAATGACGGAGTGCCACATGGGCTTTCTCATGGCGTATGATTGCACTTTCATTGTTGTTCCAATCGGCCTCGGATATTACAATGTGGCCCATCCAGCTGAACGATGCCGCATTGCCGGGCATGATATAGACCGTGGTACCATCGGCCATAACCTCCTTGCGTGCGTTCTTTATAATACCACGTACGCGATGAACCGATGTCAGAACCCTGGCCAGAACAAGTATTACGCCTGCGGCATAGACTGCCAGCAGCGCTATGTGCCACCAGGGTGCGGATGGTTGGGCAGGGGTGCTTGAGACGGCTTGCATCAGCTGGTCCACCGGCATAGGCAATACCTCTGTCTTGTGGATTGTAATAATGCAAACGGGGAGGAGAAATGACAGCAAAGCCGTACTCAAAAGCACAATCCTGTTGAGCCTGTGCCATGAATCCTTGATCAGGAACAGACGGTAGAATATGTAGAAGACGGCCATTATGACCGCAACTTTCAATTGGTAGGTAAGGAAGGTGATCATTTTTGTTTCTTTTCCAGATGTTCAATAAGCTCTTTAAGTTCACCGATGGAGACCTTGCCGTCACCGACAAAGGCCGATACCGCATTCAGGTATGACCCGAAGTAGTTGCCTATGAATCCGCCCATGGAGAAACGGCTGTACTCGTCACGGGTAACGATAGGGAAGTACTGATAGGTGGGACCGTATGCCTTGTGATCCAGGAATCCGTCGGACTCCAGTTCACGTACCTGTGTAGAAAGCGTATTGAAATGTGGCTTGGGCTCGGGGTAAAGTTCGCGGAGTTCACGTACAAAGAGTTCACCCTTGTCCCAGAAGTGGTTCATTATGACCTCCTTCTTCTCACTAAGCTTGGAAATTTCTTTCTGTTTCATAATGCATCAGTAACTAGTACCGATGCAAATGTAACTAGTAAAATAGTTGCTCAACGATTTATTTAGTTAATTAATGCTAATGAAGGTCGGTTTCATCTCCGTTCAGAAGGATTTTCCTGACTTTCCGGCCGTTAACGGTTACCAGACCCTGCTGGTCAACAGAGACACCGGGAAGCCCGTTTATTATTTCCCTGAGGCCGGTTTCATCGGTCGGTTGTTCTGTTGTTACAAACATATTGTCATACTCATCGATATGAACCCTGTTGGGCTTGTCATACTCTTTGTCACCCGTTTGGAATGCCACTATCCTGCGTGTGGTCCGTCGGTAGTCTCTTGTGGCAACGACGCTGTCCCGGGAGAATATGGTCTTTACGTTTTTGGGCAAATTCTTGTAGTTGTTGTATGTTATTATGGTTCTCAGGCCCTCTTGGAAATAGTACTCTATGTCAGGGGTGGAGCGGTCTACAAGACGGCCTATCCATTCATCTATCATCTCATTGTTGCTTTCCGAAACATAACTGTTGGCTTGGATTCTGGTCGTTTCCCCTCGTGACCTGTTGTACTCCAGGACAGTTGCCAACTGGGCCCGGATCTCATCATCGGTAGACTTTGCATTGGCGTTATTTCCAATGGAAGCGCTTACCTCTCCGTTCTCATCATAATCAAAACTGATGATGAAGGCCTTTCGGTTGTAATTGAGGTCTACAACTTCCCATACATCCTTACCGAAACGGTTCTTTGCGGCATCGTTCCTATAGACGGTCGTGTAAGTGCCGTTCTGTCCGGTACGGGCATCAAGGAAAGTCTGCACGTCAACGAGTCTTCCCTCGACTGCGTACTTCATTTCAGGGGCTGCCACAGTTGCACCTTTGCAGTTGTATGTGAAAAGCATGCCGCCATTCAGCCCGGGTTCTCCCATTACGGATACTATATCAGGAATATCAAGGTCAGGATTGTCAATCGCAACAGGATTGAAGTTCTCGATACCTAATGCATTAGCCGGCCCTGTGCTTATGAATACAAATCCGTATTTCTTCTGAGCCTTCTTTCCTTTGGGCTGGAAGTAGTATATGGTATGTATGCTTTCGGGGTTTAACTGGCGGGCCTCCTGAAGGGTCATTTTTGCTCCGTTGACTATCGTTATGGTCGATTCGTTTATCCAGTTCAGTTCTTTGTCCGAGAGGCTTGCGGCTGTTTTTATGCCGTTTACGGCTATGACAACATTGGGGAACGGTCTGTTGAAATCCTCAACGATACTGATATCTTCCAGGGATTCTTTTTTCAGGCCGTTTTTCCGATAGTAGAGATATCGGGCGTTCTTCAGATCTATCTTATCGGAAAAGCCGTTCGACATTATCAGAATACTTTTTGTCCTTGAATACTCAGGTAACTGCGTTGGTCTGTCTGCCGGTTTGCATCCGAAACAGATAAACATACCTGCAGCAAGGAGAGTGGTGGCAATGGTCTGTGACGCTGTACCACCTTTGATTTCTGGTTGTTTCATCTGTAAAAAACGTTGTTTGGTTAATGAACTTTTCAGCCCCGAGGTCATTTCCGGATTACAACCAAAGAGCTGTTTTATGATTGAGAGTCGGTACTCCGTCAGGTTATAGCCATCGGCCAGCGCATCATGATCGGCCTGCCACTCCTGGACCTCCTCCAGACGTTTCTCGGAAATCCACATGAAGGGATTGAACCAGAATATGGAGCGAAGGACAGACATAATGAGCTTCTCCACGGTGTGGCGGTGTCGTACATGGCTGCATTCATGGCTCAGGATGTGACGACGGGTTTTGTCATCGGGCTCCACACCCATGAACACCGTATGCATGAACGTGAACGGAGCCGATATGCTGTCATTCTCCGCCAGATCATACATGCCGGTGTGAGTGACTCTTGAAGCACGTTTTATGCGTGCCACAGTGATGATGTTATGCAAAACAAGTACAAGTGAGAGAAGAAGTCCGGTTGTGTATACTATAATAAAGAAAAGACGCCATTTCTGTTCAAGCGTCATATGACGTGTTTCCTTTGGGGCCGATATGACCGGGCTGGCTGCCGGAGCCGTCTGCTGCGGTATGGCTGTGACGGTGACAGTCTGTTCCGATGGCTCTTGTGCGGGTGCCATAGGGGTAGTATGGACGGGCTGGGTCATGACGGGCACCTTCATGTAGATGGTCTGCGCAGGGTAGAGGGGAACATTCAGTACCGGAATGGTCACTGACAGCAGCATCGCTACAATCAGATAGATCCGGCAGAATGCATAGTTGACCTTGCGGACAATCAGCCATCGGTAAAGGAGCAGGAAAAGTCCGCTGCAAAGGAATATCTCAATTATATAGATAAAGTACGGGCGCATGAGAGCTTACTTTTTGTCGTCGTTAAGGATCTTGAGAATCTCATCGGTCTCCTGGACCGATATTGATTTGCGTGATGAGAAGTAGCTGACCAGACCGCTTACCGATCCGCCAAAGAATGAGTTGAGCACGCCGTGCATGAATGATTCAGTGTAGTCATCCTTGCTGACTGCGGCACTGTAGACGTTGCTGTGTCCGTAGGTCTTGTGAGTAAGGAAGCCCTTTGTGTCCAATATCCTGACAATGGTTGATACCGTGCTGTAGGCAGGTTTGGGGTCGGGAAGAAGTTCGTGGATGTCACGAATTACAAACTCCCTGTCAATGTTCCAGATTACCTGCATGATCTCCAATTCGGCTTTTGTAAGCTCCTGGATGCGTTTTTTTGATTCAGCCATACCTGTTTTGTTAAGTTAACGATGCAAATATATAACTAAGAATTTAAATTGCAAGTTAAAACTTTAAATTTATCGCTAAAAAGTACATTTTTATATGATTTGCCAAAAAAATCTACCTTTGCTGTAGTTTTCCATTCAGTGCTGCGTCTAATGTGCAGAAACAAACAGGAAAGACAATGACAGAACGAGAATTTGAGAAGATGGTCAGAGAGAACAAAGGCACTATATATACGGTGTGCTACATGTTCTCGAACGATCATGATGAGGTGGCTGACCTTTTTCAGGAGATACTCATCAACCTCTGGCGGGGATCCGGAACCTTCAGGGGTGAAAGCGCGCTGAGTTCCTGGATTTGGAAAGTGTCGCTCAACACCTGCATTACTTTTGACCGTAAGAAGAAACGCGGTGTGAGCACGGTACCTCTTACAATGGATGTTGACCTGTTCAGTGACCAGACCGAAGACACCCGCCAGATCGGAATGCTGCGTGAGCGTATCGGCCGTCTGGGTCCTTTTGACAGGGCGATAGTACTGCTTTGGCTTGAGAACCTTAGTTATGAGGAGATAGGCCAGATAGTAGGAATCACTTCGAGTAATGTCTCAGTCCGTCTTGTGAGAATCAGAGAACAACTTAAAAACATGCAGTAAAATGGAAACAACCGATAACACTTTAATGGAGATGCAGCAACAGATGCAGCTGCTCAAGGATAAGCTGGAAAAACAGACAATAGTCAACGAACAGATGATGCGCAAAGCTGTAAGCAAAGGGATCAACACTCTTCGTTCAAAGGCTAGAATACCTTATTTTGCCGGATTGGCCGCAATTCTTTGCACACCGTCATTCTACAATTTAGGATGCTCTCTTGCTTTCCTTATATACAGTGAGGCAATGATACTGTTTTGTATGGCTGCAACAGTGTACACCAACAGGCATATTCCCAATATGGAAGACAATCTGGTGAATGCAGCAAGCCAGTTGACTCGTTTCAAACAGATTCATGCTGATTGGCTTAAGATTGGAATACCTCTGCTACTGGTTTGGATAAGCTGGCTTACCATTGACCTGTTCAGCAGGGTGGATATGGCTACTGCCGAGCTGTACGCTCTTATGGCAGGACTGGGCGTGGGTCTGTTGATAGGTCTGTTGGCAGGTTTCAAAGTCCGTCGTGAGATGATGGACGGTGCCGAAGAGCTGATTGCTCAGATCAATGATTTGCAAGATCAGCATTGATGCTGCTGATATAATCCAGGACATCATCACGGCCGGATTTATCCAGTGATGAAGTTATGAAGTGGGGGGGTAGTTCCTCCCACTGCTCTTTCAGGGTGTCCAGGAACTTCTTGACGTTCTCGGTCAGACGGCCGCGGCCAAGCTTATCGGCCTTGGTAAAGATTATTCCAAAGGGGACGGCGTTCTCACCAAGCCACTCAATGAACTCGAGGTCTATCTTCTGGGGCTCCAGACGGCTGTCTATGAGTACGAACAGCGATGTCAGCTGGGGACGCTCCAGTATGTAGTCGTTGATGATGCGGGTAAGTTGCTCCTGCTGGCTCTTGCCGCGTTTGGCGTATCCGTAGCCGGGAAGATCCACAAGGTACCAGTTCTTATTGATAAGGAAGTGGTTAATGAGCAGTGTCTTTCCGGGTGTGGCCGATGTCATTGCCAGCCCCTTGCGGTTTGTCAGCATGTTGATGAGGCTGGACTTACCCACGTTGGAACGGCCTATGAATGCGTATTCGGGCATGACGTGCTGCGGACATTTGCTGACGTCCGTGTTGCTGATTACGAATTCGGCGCTCTTTATCTCCATTTGTGCGGGTTTTGTGAGTACAAAAGTACGAATTTTTGGCCGAATCCGTTAAATTTGCAGTGTATTGAGTCATATTAAATGAATAAGGAGTATCCGTCAGCGGCGTTGGAAAGGGCAGTGGGTGAGTTCTCAAAACTCCCCGGAATAGGCCGTAAGACCGCTTTGCGTCTGGTGTTGCATATGCTTTCAAAACCTGAAGAGGAGGTGAGTACCTTTGGCCGTGTCTTTTCGACCCTGAAACAGGATATCCGCTACTGCAAGGTGTGTCATAACATATCGGACACCGATACCTGCGCCATCTGTGCTAATCCCAAGCGTGACAGTTCAATCATCTGCGTCGTGGAGAACGTGCAGGACGTGCTGGCGGTAGAGAGTACCATGCAGTTCAACGGACTGTACCATGTGCTGGGCGGAGTGATATCACCTATGGACGGCATCGGCCCTCAGGACCTGCAGATAAACAGCCTTGTGGAGCGTGTTCAGGCAGGAGGCATCGAAGAGGTTATCCTGGCGCTGAGCCCCACAATGGAGGGTGATACCACCAACTTTTTCATTTCCCGCAAGCTGCAGCCGTTTGGTGTTAAGCTGAGCGTGATTGCACGCGGTGTGGCTGTGGGCAACAACCTTGAGTATGCCGATGAAGTTTCACTGGGCCGTTCCATTCAGGACCGCACTCCTTTAAAATAATTGAGAAAGAATGAATACTAAGAGAATGTCAGTAAAGCTGATGGCAATGTGGATCAGCATGTATATCATAGCCGGTGCGGTAGCACTGCTGTTTGAATTCGGCCCGCTGAAGGGTATGACGGTCACGGCTCCCAAAGTGGTTTATGTACTGCAGGTGATCGGAGTGCTTGCCGCTTTGGCGCTCATACCGCTGGCTCTGCGCGGATTCAAGAAGATGGTGGACCGCATGGATGAAAAGGAGTATCCCGAGGAGAAGATTGAAAAGATATACATGGCATGCTCAGTGCTGCGTCTTGCTGCATTCACAATTGTCATTGAGTTCGGAGTGATGCTTTACTATCTTCTGAGCGACACCATAGGACTCTATATTGCAGCCATCGGCGCAATATGCTCCATGTTCGCAATTCCCACCAAGGCCGGAATCGAACACGAAACAGGTTACTTTGATTGATAATGCCAACGGTAAGCGTCATCATAGTCAGCTATAAGGTAAGGTACTACATTGAGCAGTGCCTCAATTCCGTGCTCCGGTCTGTGGCCGATGCACAGATACTTGTGGTTGACAACAATTCCGATGACGGCTCCGTGGAGTATCTCAGAGAGCGTTTTCCGCAGGCCGAGATCATAGCCAACGACTTCAACGCCGGTTTCGGCAAGGCCAACAACATGGCGCTGGCAAAGGCTACGGGCAAGTATGTCCTGTTCCTTAATCCCGATACGGTTGTAGCGGAGCGTACCATTCCCGGTTGCATTGAGTACATGGAGGCACATCCGGAAGTGGGAGCAGTGGGAGTCAGGATGCAGTACGGCAACGGCCGTTTTGCCCTGGAGTCACGCCGCTCACTGCCTACACCGTCAGTATCCTTCTGGCACATGACCGGCTTGGGCAAACTCTTCCCAAAGTCAAAGGTCTTTGCCAAATACCACAGGACATACCTTGACAAGGACAGCGAATGTCCGATTGATGTGGTATCGGGCGCATATATGTTCGTACGTAAGGAGGCGCTTGACAGGACCGGAGGATTTGACGAGGCCTTCTTTATGTACGGTGAGGACATAGACCTCTCATACCGCATACTGCAGGCGGGATATCAGAACCGTTACCTGCCGCTGCCCATGGTACATTATAAAGGTGAGAGTACCAACAAGACGTCATACCGTTACGCACAGGTGTTCTATGACGCCATGCTCATATTCTTCAACAAGCATTTCCAGCGTTACAGCCGTCTGTTTGCGCTTCTGGTGCGGATTGTCGTGGGCTGTAGGAAGGTGGGTACATATGTCAGACAGAACCTGCATGCACACAGTCGCAGACTCGCGGATTTCACTGAGAACTGCCTGTACGTGGGCCGAAAGGAGACCTTCGCCGATGTGGAGCGCATGATATCCGGCAGCATCTATCTCCGTAATCCGCAGTTTGTCGAGGGGACCGATGATGCCGGCTCGGCACTTGAGGGACGTATTGATAATGGCGTAAAAGCTGTTATCTTTGACACTGACGCTTTCTCTTACGATGCCATACTGTACTGGATGTACAGCAGGGCGCAGGAGGGCAGGCGATATACAATGGGACTTTATTCGGCCAAGACAGGCCATCTTATAACTGAGGACGAAGTGATATGACAGAAAAGGATGTATTATCAGACGGAAAGTACCGTCTGCGTGCTCCGGAACCGGAGGATCTGGATGTACTGTTCGGTATGGAGAATGACACGTCGCTGTGGATGGCATCAGGCAATGCCGTGCCTTATTCCCGTTACCAGATCAAGAAGTATATACTCATGTCGTCGCATGATTTCTATACGGACCGTCAGATCCGTTTCATGATTACCCGTGTGAGCGACAACGTTGTTCTGGGAAGCATAGACCTTACCGATATCGATCCTTATAACGGACGTGCGGAGATTGGCATCGCCCTGCTTTCGGAGCACAGGGGACAGGGTGTCGGAACGGCTGCAATCAAACTTATGTCGGAGTATGCAAAAAAAGTTTTGCGGCTGCGTCAGTTGTTCTGTCATGTGCCGGCCGACAACAAGCCGAGCATTAAATTGTTCACCAGTAATGGGTTCGCTAAAACGGGTCGTCTCAAAGAGTGGCTCGTGAAAGATGAAGGTCATATCGATGTTCTGTTTCTGCAGAAAATTTTTTGAAAAAAATGTCCTCGGACGCTTGTAGGTATCAAAAATGTGAGTACCTTTGTCACCGCAAAACAGCGAGGTGCGTTAGTTCAGCTGGTTAGAATGCCGCCCTGTCACGGCGGAGGTCATGGGTTCGAGTCCCATACGCACCGCA
>JAFYYH010000012.1 GCA_017557635.1 Bacteroidaceae bacterium
AACTACGCGCTTCGCGCTATCCCTCCCATCCCTAATAAGACGCTCTGAAAGGCATGAGTAAACTCCTACCTTCCAGAGCATCTTCTTAGGCACGGGCCCCTCCCGTTCACAAGCCCACGGGCGGCCATGGTTTCTGATACCTATACCCCAAATTCTTTCACTGAAAGAACCTCCGTTCCTTGTGTCTGCAGATGGGGACTATCTCTCAACTGCTAGGGTAAAGCCTGAGGCTGCGCATGGGGCGCAGACGGGTGGGTTTTCCTTGCAGACTTTTACTGTCAGTGAGTTGATTGCGGGGAAGTCTTTGAGCAGAGCATTGGCAATCCTACCGGCTACATGTTCAAGCAGGGCGGAGCGGATTTGCATCTGCTGTTTTATGACTTCGGTGACTTTGGCGTAGTTGATTGTTCCGCTCAAATTGTCGTTGAGTATGGCATCGGTGGCATCGGCTGTTATGCTGACGTCTACCGTGTACCATGCACCGACGATGGCCTCCTGCGGTTCTGCTCCGTGGTAGGCGTAGAACCGCAGGGTGTCAAGGGTGATGGTCTGTTCTTTTATTTTCATTTTATCCGCAACGTGATGATCCGCAGTTCTTGCAGATGAGGCAGCCCTCCTGGTAAACCAGCGACTCGCTTCCGCAGACGGTACACTTTTCGCCCTTTACGGCGGTGCCGTCCTGAACGTATTTCTTGAGAGCGCGCTCAACACCGTTCTTCCAGTTGTTGATGTTCTCTGATCCAAGGTCAAGTGAGCCGATGAGCTTGATGCAGAGGTCAATGGGCATCTGGTAACGGAGTACGCCCGATATCAGTTTGGCGTAGTTCCAGTACTCCTTGTCAAACTTCTCGGACAGGCCCTCGATGGTAACCTTGTATCCGCGTTTGTTGGTGAACTGGAAGTCGTAGCGCTTACGGCCCTCCTCATCTATGTTTTTGATTATCCAGCCTTTCTCGACGGTCTTGGGCAGTACAATACCCTCTTCGTCATCCTGCAGACCGGTGAATATTTCGTATGGACGGCCATCCAGGATTCCCACGAATGCCACCCATTTCTCCTTGTTGTTCTGGAAACGGACCACATCGGCCTCAAGTATGCGGGGACGAACCTCGACAACCTGACGCGGCTCACAGTCGCATGGTGCCAGGGTGGGTTCCTTGCCGTCCTTCTGGGTCTTATCGGCCTTCTTGTCACTCTTGGCGTCAACCAGGACACCGTCACGTGAACCGTCACGGTATACTGTGCAGCCCTTGCATCCGCTCTTCCATGCCTCGACGTAGAGTTCGTTTACAAGTTCCTCGGAAACGTCGTTCGGCAGGTTGATGGTAACGCTGATCGAGTGGTCAACCCATTTCTGCATGGCGCCCTGCATCTTGACCTTGTTGACCCAGTCAACATCCTGGGCGGTAGCCTTGTAGTAGGGTGAGCGTGCCACCAGTTCATCGACCTCCTCGGGGGTGAATCTCTGTGCGGGGTTGATGCCGTTCACTATCATCCACTCCACGAACTTGTGGTGGAATACGATGAACTCCTCGAATGCATCGCCGTTCTCATCGGTAAAGGTGATATTGGCGTTCTCGTCATCGCGGTTGACCTTGCGGCGGCGCTTGTAGACAGGCATGAACACGGGCTCCAGACCAGAGGTGGTCTGAGTCATCAGACTTACGGTGCCGGTAGGTGCGATGGTTAGACATGCAATGTTACGGCGGCCGTATTTCTTCATATCCTCATAAAGTTCAGGATCGGCCTCCTTGAGACGCAGGATGAAGGGGTTCTTCTGCTCGCGTTTCCAGTCGAATATCTCGAATGCGCCGCGCTCCTTTGCCATCTCGACCGATGAACGGTAAGCGGCAAGAGCCAGAGTACGCTGAACCTTCTCGGCAAACTCGGTGGCCTCGTCTGTTCCGTAGCGCAGTCCCAGAGCGGCAAGCATGTCACCTTCGGCAGTGATGCCCACACCGGTACGGCGGCCCATGGTGCTCTTGCGCATGATCTTCTCCCAGAGGCGTTTCTCGGTATACTTGGTCTCGTCATCCTCGGGGTCACTTGCAATCTTGGCCTGGATCATGTCAATCTTCTCGATTTCAAGGTCGATGATATCGTCCATGATGCGCTGTGCAATTGCAACGTGCTTCTTGAAGAGGTCAAAGTCAAACTTGGCCTTGGGGGTGAACGGATTCTTTACGTATGAGTAGAGGTTGATGGCCAGCAGACGGCAGCTGTCATAGGGGCAGAGAGGAATCTCACCGCAGGGGTTGGTGCTGACGGTACGGAAGCCCAGGTCTGCATAGCAGTCTGGAACGGACTCGCGCAGGATGGTGTCCCAGAACAGTACGCCGGGCTCGGCCGATTTCCATGCGTTGTGAACTATCTTCTTCCAAAGTTCGCTGGCATCGATCTCCTTCTTGTAAATGGGTTTCTTTGAATCGATGGGGTAGGTCTGGAGATATTTGCGACCCTCGATGGCTGCCTTCATGAACTCATCGTCGATCTTGACCGATACGTTGGCGCCGGTAACCTTGCCGCTCTCCATCTTGGCGTCGATGAATGACTCTGAATCGGGGTGCTTGATAGATACGCTGAGCATCAGGGCACCGCGACGTCCGTCCTGAGCAACCTCACGGGTGGAGTTTGAGAAACGCTCCATGAACGGAACCAGTCCGGTCGATGTAAGGGCGGAGTTCTTTACTGGAGATCCCTTGGGACGGATGTCTGAAAGGTCATGACCCACACCGCCACGGCGTTTCATCAGCTGAACCTGCTCCTCGTCAATCTTCATGATTGCACCGTAAGAGTCAGCTGAGCCCTCGTTTCCTATTACGAAACAGTTGGAAAGCGAGGCGATCTGATAATTGTTGCCTATGCCCGTCATGGGACTTCCCTGCGGAACGATATACTTGAATCCCTTGAGCAGTTCATGAAGTTGAGCCGCCGTCATGGGGTTCTTGTACTTTTTCTCCACGCGTGCAATCTCATTGGCTATACGCCAGTGCATGTCATCGGGAGTCTTCTCATAAATTTTTCCGAAGGAGTCCTTTACTGCGTACTTGTTCACCCAGACTTTGGCTGCAAGTTCGTCACCTCCGAAATAGTCCACTGAGGCCTTGAATGCCTCATCGAAAGTGTAGGTTAGTTTTTTGTCGTCCATTTATAATAACTTGTTTGATGTATGCGCATAGAAGACGACCAATCGGGGGATTGGTAACGGTATGACAAATGTAAATAATGTGTCCGATAAAAACTAATGTTTGCAAAATAAAAATTCATCTAAAAACAAAGTTTTCCGTTTCAAAAGGTTAAATAGCTAATAAACAAACAAATACAATTTTTGAATTCCTGAAAAGTTTTCCAAAACGGGATAACTGTCGTGTTTTTTGGCTATTCGGATAGTTTGAATAAGTGATGTATAAAAACAAAAAAAAGCGGTGAATGAATCACCGCTTTAATCAACCTCTACATCCTAAGGACTCAGCAGCGAAGTCCGCTTTCGATATTTTCCATATCGGCCTTGAAGTTCTTGTCTACCTGAATCTGGTCACGAACCATGTTGCAGGCGTGGAGAACTGTGGCATGATCGCGCTTTCCGATGTACGCTCCGATCTTTGAAGTTGAGAAATCCAGATACTTCTTGGCCAGATACATGCTTATCTGTCTTGCCTGGACGATCTCGTGCTTTCTTGATTTGGACTGTACGGATGTCTCGTCGATGTTATAATAGTCACAGACTTTAGAGATAATTGATTCGATTGTGATGGGTTTCTGTTCGTGATGCTGGCTCTTGTCTATTACCTCATGGGTAAGATTCAGGTCAACCTCCTTGCCGTAGATTGTCGAATAGGCCATGAGTGAGACAATCACACCCTCCAGGTCACGTACGTTATCCCTAACCTTGTCGGCTATGTAATCAATTACCGGCTCCGGGAATTTGATACCGTCGCGTCTTGTCTTGTCGCGAAGGATATCCTTACGGAGATTCAGGTCCGGACGCTCCAACTCAGCCACCAAGCCCCATTTGAAGCGGGTGATCAGACGCTCTTCAAGGTCTTTCATATCCTTGGGAGGACGGTCGCTCGTCATGATGAGCTGCTTGTGGTTAAGGTGCAGATAGTTGAATATATGGAAGAATGTATTCTGAGTCTTGGTATATCCGGACAGCTCCTGCATGTCATCGATTATCAGTACGTCTATTGACTGATAGAAATGGATGAAATCATTTACAGCGTTGTTTCTGGCGGCATCCGTATACTGAACCATGAACAGGTGTGCAGATACGTAAAGGACTCTCTTTTCGGGATGGAGCTCCTTAACCTTGCGGCCGATAGCGGTAGCCAGGTGAGTCTTGCCTACGCCGGATGAACCGTATATGAACAGAGGGTTGAAAGCGCTGCCTGCAGGATTTAGGGCGATGGTCTCACCGGCTGTGCGTGCAAGCTTGTTGCTGATACCCTCGACGAAATTGTCAAAACTGTAGTTTGGATCAAGCTGGGGATTGAGATCCTGTACCAGCGGAGCATCTGTTACGGAGGGAGCCTTGTTGCCGATTTCGGCGGTACCCTTGATATTATATAAGGTATCGGCGGAACTTACGTTCTGGCTGATGTTGTTTTCCTTATCTGTAAGGATGCTGTATGCGAGTTTTGTGCCCTTTCCGAATACCTTTGTAAGAGCTGCCTTTATGACGTCAAGACAGTTCTGCTCAAGATACTCATATACGAACGGGCTGGGGATCTGGATAAGGAGTTCGCCGTTTTCCAATGATACCGGTTCTGTTACAGAGAACCACGTATCGAAAACTGCTTTCGACACGTTGTCACGGATGAAATCCAGACATAAGCTCCATTGGTTTTTTAGTTCAGTCCCTATCATATTTTTAGGCGGGTTGGGTCGGACTATCGGTGTCTTTCCATCAACTGCTTTGCAAAGTTGACAATCTTATTTCAATAAAACAAACCGGTTCGGTCAGCCGGAAAAATGGGCTTTCGTAAAATGCTGGGAATCAGGCCTTTGGAAAAAGGTATTAAAATAGTTGAAAATACCCTATTGATTTTTACTACACTCCTGAATATCAAAGGATTAACCTGTTGATAACTCTGAAACGAGTCCTGTTTTAGGGCCCGCTTCATCCTTTTTCAACGCATCCTAAAAGGCGATTGCATATTGGCCAATATTAAAAACCGAAACAGCGTCATATTTAGACGAAATCTAAATATGACGCTGTGGGCGACTGTATAATTTCGGAATATTATTTGATTTTTGAGCTAATTTCCTGCGCCTTTTTTACGCTTATTTTTTTGCCTTCATAGACGGCAATTACGAACGCGTCCTTATACTTTTTTTGGACATCCTTCTTCGTCTGTTGGATGGCGTCATAATCGGTGGTGTCACCGCAGGTGTACTTGCACATTCCGCCTTCGGAATAGTAGCTTACATTGGGGTATGCAGTGAGACGTTTGTCATTCTTCTTGAGCGGATTCTTTATGCTCATGAACTGTACCTTATATATAGGCAGCTCTACGTCGGCTCCGCGGTTGCCGATGGCCTGCGCCGTGGGAACCGCTTTCTCCAGAGTCTTGTTGTGGTAATCCAGATACTCGCTGAATGCCTTGTAGAGACTTTGAGACATCTCATCGACGCCTTTCTGTGAAACCAGGTACTTGCACTCGGCGTCGTTTGATATGAATCCCAACTCAATGAGAATGCTGGGCATGGTGCTTTTCCAGAGAACCAGATATCCTGCCTGGTGGACACCGCGGTCAGGACGTTTTGCGAAACCTACCATCTGGTTCTGGGTGAACTGGGCCATTTTGAGGCTCTCCTTCTGATACTCGTTCTGCATGAACTCGAATATGATCATGCTTTCCGGGCTGTTGGGATCATAGCCTTCGTAATGCGCCTGGTAGTCATTCTCCAGAAGAATGGCCTTGTTCTCCTCAAGTGCGGCGTTCAGATTTGCGCTGGTACGGTTCTCCTCCACACCGAGAAGATATGTCTCGGCTCCGTTGGCGCTCTTGCTCTTGGCTGAGTTGGTGTGAACCGATATAAACATGTCGGCCCCGGCTTTGTTGGCTATGTCGGCGCGTTTGTACAACTCCACAAACACATCGGTCTTGCGGGTATAGATGACCTTGACATTCTTGCAGTTCTCCTCGATGAGCTGGCCCATCTTGAGCGCCACGTTCAGGTTTATGCTCTTCTCCTGGTTCTTGCCGTTGACGGCTCCGGGGTCCTTGCCTCCGTGGCCGGCGTCAATCACCAGCACGAACCGGCCTTGGTCATCAATGGCATTTGAACTGAACGGGAATAACAGAAGTGCCGCCAGAAGTAATGATTTGCAGTAAATGTGTTTGCTTTTCATCCGATAGTCATATTATTTTATTTGCCTCTTTTGGACTCATATCGTGCCGGAGCGGCTTCAGTTCCGGAAATGAATGAGGCGAACTTTTTGGGTGATATCCTTACCGGCTCCTTCATGAATTCCGGAATATTGAAAGAGTACAGGAATTCTTTGTTGAAATCCGGATCGCGTTGCGGAAGTGCAAACGGTTTTGAGAATGTGCCGTCAGCCTCTAGATGTGAAATGTAAAGGCGGGTGTATGCTCCGTCCTCACGTCTTGTGCTGAATATTACCCACTTTCCGTTTGACGACCATGAGTGGTAACTTTCCACTTCAGGGCTGTTGATTTCATCTGCACATCGCATGGAGCCGTCCTTAAGATCCATAACCCACAGGTTTGACTGGCGATGCCATATGTGGAATACGCCGTACGGTGCCATCGAGAACATAAGCCAACGTCCGTCGGGAGATACTCTGGGCAGGGTGGCACTCATTCCATCAAGGGAGCATTCGTAGAGCATCTCTGACTCACCCCAGGTACGGGTGTCTGGATCAAACGGCTTGCGGTAGAGGTCATATCTTATCTCGCTGCTGTTAATGAATACCTGATCCTTGCGTTTGCTGTCAAAGGGAGCGTCATAGCGGGCCGATACATAATACAGCATGCGCCCGTCGGGTGACCATGCTGGGTAACACTCAAACTGGCTGGAATCGTTTTCGATTACGCTTACTGCGTTATTCCTGATATCGTAAAGTATAAGGTCGCTCTCCTCATCGGTCACCTCCACACGGTTGTGATCAGCCGAACGTATAGACTGGTGTGTCTTGTTGGTGGAGTAGGCTATGTAATCATGTGTGGGATGCCATGCGGGGTATACACCTGCGGATATGGTGGAGTCTGTCTTAAGGTTGACCTTGCGGAGATCATTGTCAATGACCATTATCGTACCTCCCAGATATTGGCGGGCGTGGAACTGCATGTTGCTTGTAGTGTAGTTCCTGTAATGGTGGCAGTTGATACACTGTCCATTATCGGAGTCCTGAACCATCTGGTTGGCATAGATGACCTTCTCCCGGAATGAGGTTACATCACGTTGGTTTATGCTGAGCCTTTCGTAACTCTCAATGGAGGGCATTATGACACGGTAGGAGATGTAAGGATCAATCTCATCCGATAAAGTTATCGTAAACGGATTGAACGCGTTCCACTGACCGTCGTTGTAAACGTAAATCTCTACTCCTATCTTACCTTGCTGCTTGAGCTTGTTCCACTTGCGTGCGGGTATTACAACCTTGTTGCTGCCAGTTACATATTTTTCTGTACCACCGGTCATGACTGTCAGGTATCTGCTTCCATTCTGGGTGATACTGAAATTGAGAGGAGCTATGTTTGACGGGACTGTAACATCGGTGTAATCGGGGAATATGACCGGAGCGCAATTCTGGGGCCTGGCAGAATCCGGAACATGCGGTGAACAGGCTGCCAATACCAAAAGCGACATTAAAGGCAATATATTTTTCAGTCTCATGATCAGTATGTCTTAAGATTACGGATAAAGTAATAATAGTATTGGAAGGTCTTTCCGAACTTCAGCGAATAGGGGTACATTGATTCCTCCATGGAGCGTATTGGATGTGAGCTCACGTATTTGTTGAAGTTGTTGTAACCGTCCGTTACTGATTTGTCATAAGGCAGCTCCATACCGTCTTTTTCCAAGCTGCTGTAAAGCAGGGCGGCTTCCTGAACTGGAATGGGAAGTTTATTGATCTTGTTGGAGTTGATGTAGTAATAAAGACGTTCCCAGAATTTGGAAATGTCCTGCGAGCGCATGGCAAACAACAGGGCTGCGCGGTCATACTCGGCAGTTGCATTGTCCGGCTGTGCTTTTGCAAAATGATTCATGACGAACAACTCGGGCTTAGCCATGTCGTTTGACATGTGGTCATCAAAACAAAGCATGGGCAGGATTCCTTTGTATGGTTCAGTCTGTGCCAACAAGGACCTGTCGGACAGAAGTTTTTCCTGTGACTTGGCCCATTTGCGGTAGAAAAGCGTCTTTGACAATTTGCCGATATGCTTCAATGCAAGTTCCTTCTCTCCAGTGACAACGGCGTACATTGTCATATACTTGTGTGTGCCGTAGCTCCAACCATGCTCTATGATGTCCTCCATGCACCATCGGTAGCACATGTTTTCCAGTCCGTAATTGAGATAGAACTGCTTGCCTGACTGATATGCCATGGTTATCTGGGTGCGTGACTTTTGCTGGCGTCCTCCGTCCTTCATGGTGAATGAGAGGTTCAGAGCCTTATCAAGTTTAAGAAGTGCCAGGTCGCGGTACATGACCATGGTGCGTGTGGGCTCAAAGAAACGGTTCTGGTATCTTTCTACGATATCTGATATCTGATCGTTTCCACCGGCCTTGTCTATCTTGGCTGTACGTGATTTATATGCTCTTGCATCGGAACGTGCATGTTTCTTTGTGGCATCCGTAAACAGGTTGACTGTCTGCTGCCATTCTGCGTTATCCACCGCAATGGACATGGAAAGCTCTGTGCGGAAATTGGAATCATTGAACCAGAATATCCAGACAAACAGCACATATACGGCAGCGGGAATGGCATGCCACAGTATGCTGTCTTTAAGATCTGAGTCCTTTTTTGTGAGTTTGGGAACTATAATCGGAATTACAATGCTGAAAACTATTGCAAGGTAGTACGGAGCCCTGACGGCGCTCATCCAATTGTCATCCGATATTTCAGGCAATCCTGCCGTCCATGCGTCTGCCAGTCGGAGGGACGTGTACAGATTGTAATACAGGATGGGTATGATAATGAATGATGCTGCAGATGCTGACAGTACGGCAATGCGCTTACCTCTGCCGGGCTGTGATGATGTAAGCACGCAAACTCCTGCTGCAAGTGTGCCTGCCAAAGCCCAGATTCCGGCAAAAGGATACATGATGGCAGCCCAGAGTACAACCGTGGCCAGTGGCATGATAAAACCGGCAGATGCCTGATGGTTGCAGGAGAGTTCCTTCCTGACGGCAATAACCGGAACGAGTGAGAGCAGATATCCCAGGGTGGGACTGAAGAAATGGTCCTGGACCCTCATGATAAATATGCCGTATCCCAAAGAGGTGTTGCTGATTATTAAAAGTATGGCGGGTATGAAGGAGAGGAACCTGAACCGTTCCGGAATTTTGAATGCCTTTGATGTAAGTGCGGCACTTGCGATAAGCAGCAGAACCCATATCAGGGATCCTAGCCACGGCAGATGCAGGAACTGTGTCAGAAAAGAACCGGCCAATCCCAGAAGACCTCCGGGAACCCTTAATGTTTCGATAACGAACAGTCTGTCAAACAGGAAAAGTGAAAGGTCTTCAATTTTTCTCAGATAAGAGGTCTCATGGAAAGCCAGCACGGCCCAAAGCAGTGCTGCAAGCATGAGCGGCAGATACTTAGTGACTTTTTTGTTTATGGACATAGACCCGTGTGCGTGCGCGTATGCGCGATTTTTCCCAAAGGTACGAAAAAGATGAATTCCATAGCAGGGGAAGGCAAAAAAACAATTACTTTCGCGGATAGAAAAAATAACCCTGACTTATGAAACGGATTGCTTTACTGACCATTATCCAAATTGCACTTATTCCTGTCTTTGCACAGCAGCCTGTATGGCTTGATCCCAAAGTGAACAGTGAGAACGAGAAGCCCGATGTGGCCGATTATTTTGCCTATGAGAACGTTGATCTTGCCGCTGCGGCTGAGAAGAGCCGTTCTTCAAGATTCATGTCGATTGAAGGCAACTGGAAGTTCAACTTTGTCAAGAACGCTTATGACAAGCCTGAGAATTTCTTTGCCGAAGGCTTTGATGACAGCCAGTGGGTCGATTTCCCGGTTCCCGGCCTGTTTGAGATGAACGGCTACGGCGACCGCATATACACAAATGTCTCATATCCCTGGAACAACGAATATCCTATCAATCCGCCGATTGTGGGCGAGCGTGACAATTATGTGGGCTCATACCGCCAGAGTTTCACAGTTCCCGCCGACTGGAAGGACCAGCGTGTATACATCCATGTAGGTTCTGCCACTTCAAACCTCTGGGTTTGGGTGAACGGCAGGTATGTGGGCTACAGCGAGGACAGCAAGATGGAGGCCGAGTTCGATATCACCGACTATGTCAAGTTCGGTGAAAAGAACCTGATAGCCATGCAGATAATGCGCTGGTGCGATGCCAGTTACATAGAGGACCAGGACTTCTGGCGCTTTACCGGAATAGCCCGTGAGGTGTATCTCTATTCACGTCCGCAGGCTCATATGGATGATTTCCGTGTAATTACCGATCTGGATTCCAAATATGTCAACGCCACTCTTGATTTTGAGGCATCCTTCAGCGGAGCCGACGGCAAGACCCTTAACCTGCAGCTGAAAGACGCTGACGGCAAGGTTATCCGCGGCGCTTCGGAGACCGTTTCAAACGGTGCCGTCAAGTTCTCTTTCCAGGTAGGAAATCCTTACAAATGGACAGCCGAGACCCCGTACCTTTATACATTGTACATGACCCTTCAGGAGCCTGACGGAAAGGTGCTTGAGGTGATCCCTCAGAAGGTGGGATTCCGCAAGGTTGAGATCCGTGACCGCCAGTTGCTGGTAAACGGACAGCCCATACTGATAAAGGGCGCCGACCGTCATGAGATGGATCCCGAGGGCGGATATGTGGTTCCGCTGGAGCGCATGATCCAGGATATACAGATCATGAAGCAGATGAACATCAACGCAGTCCGCACCAGCCACTATCCCGATGATCCGCGCTGGTATGACCTGTGCGATGAATACGGCATCTATCTGGTTGCCGAGGCAAACATCGAGGGCCACGGAATGATGTACGGACCGCATCCTCTGGCTGCCAATCCCGACTACGAGCAGGCTCATCTGGAGCGCAACAAGTCAAACGTGATAACATTCAAGAACCACCCCTCAATCATAGTATGGTCAATGGGTAACGAGGATGGTGACGGTCAGAACTTTGTAACCTGCTACAAGTGGATCAAGGAGTATGACAAGACCCGTCCCGTGCAGTACGAGGGAGCCACCGGTTCGCCCGATCACTGCGATATTCACTGTCCCATGTATGCCGATTACGGTGCAATGGAACGCCATGAGCGAGGCAATGACCCGCGTCCCATGATCGAGTGCGAGTACGCCCATGCGATGGGTAACTCCGAGGGCGGATTCAAGGAGTACTGGGACATTATCCGTGCCAACCGTTCGGTTCAGGGCGGTTTCATCTGGGACTTTGTGGACCAGGCTGTATATGGCAAAAACGCCGATGGAAAGGAGATTTTCATGTATGGCGGTGATGACGGCCGTTATCCCGTATCGGACCAGAACTTCAACTGCAACGGACTGATTGCACCTGACCGCCGCTGGAACCCGCACGCATATGAGGTACAGTATTTCTACCAGAACATATGGGCTGCACCGGTTGATCTCAAGAAGGGTGTCATTGAGGTGTACAACGAGAATTTCTATACCGACCTGTCGGCATACTATATGGAGTATGCGGTTCTGGCCGATGGCGCCGAGCTGTCTCGCGGACAGATAAAGCTGCCCAAGATTGCCGCCCAGAACAGGGTTAAGGTTACCTCTTCGGATCTGGCAAAGGCCATAAAGAAGGCTCCGGCAGGCAAGGAGATTCTGGTGAATGTGGAATTTAAGCTGAAGGAGGCCGCCCCGCTTCTTGAAAAGGATTTCATTGTGGCGCGTAACCAGTTTGAGGTTGCCGGCTATGAGTTCCCGCAGATGGCTGCAGAGAAGGCCGGAGACGTAAAGATTGACGAGGCTGTCGCCTATGTAAAACTCGAGGCCGCAGGCGTTGTCTATACCTTCAACAAGAACACCGGTTGGGTAGATTACATTGACATTGACGGCAAGCAGATAACTCAGAACGGCACTCAGCTCAAGAGTGACTTCTGGCGTGCTCCCACCGATAATGACTACGGCGCAAACCTTCACACACGCATGCAGGCATGGCGCAATCCAAGTCTCAGGCGTACCGCTTTTGAGTGCAAGGTCGAGGACGGTCTGGGCAAGGTTAATGTGAAATACGAGATAGAGCAACTCCATGCATCTCTTGAACTTGAGTATGTACTGGACGTTGACGGAAACATGTACGTAACCCAGAAGATGATAACCCGCCCCGAGGAGGCTGCTCAGGCATTGGCTCAGGCTGCACCGCAGCGTCAGGGCCAGCGCGGACCGCGCCAGCAGGGTATGCCTGACCTGTTCAAGTTCGGCATGACCATGAACATGGCCTCCGGCTTTGACCAGGTTGAGTTCTACGGCCGCGGCCCCGTTGAGAACTATTCGGACCGTAACAGTTCTCAGTTCCTGAGTGTATACAAGAGCACTGTGGCAGACCAGTATTTCCCCTATATCCGTCCTCAGGAGAACGGCAACAAGACCGATGTCCGCTGGTGGCGTGTGACCAATGCCGAGGGCAAGGGTCTGGAGTTCTGCAGTGACGCACCTCTGAGCATGTCATCACTCAACTATACTACCGCCGATCTGGACGAGGGTCCGCAGAAGCATAACGTACATGCCGGTGACCTGACTCCGCGTCCCTTTACCGTTGTGCATATCGACAAGGTACAGTACGGTCTGGCGTGCGTGAACAGCTGGGGTGCCACACCGCTGGAGCAGTATAAACTGCACTATGGTGATTATTCATACAGCTTTGTAATCAGACCGTTGAGATGAGTGTGGGAAACGAAAGCCTGTGGATGGGGGTGATTGACAAGTATTACTCTGACAATCAGCCCCTGCGGGATCTTCTGATGTTGCATAGCCGCCTTGTCGCCGACAAGGCTCTGAAGATTGTGGAAGCCCATCCCGAATTGGGCGCCGATGCCGGATTCGTTGAGGAGGCGGCGATGCTTCATGATATAGGAATTTTCCTTACAGATGCCGATAAGATCCACTGCTTTGGCAAATACCACTACCTGTGTCACGGTTACCTGGGCGCCGACCTGCTCCGCAGTGAGGGTTTGCCGCGTCATGCATTGGTTGCTGAACGCCATACCGGCACAGGCCTGACGCTTAAACAGATACTGGAACGTGACCTGCCGGTACCTCACCGTGACATGATTCCCGTATCCGTCGAGGAGAAGATAGTCTGCTTTGCCGACAAGTTCTACAGCAAGACCCGTCCCAGTGAGGAGAAAACCATTGAGCAGGCCGAGAACAGCCTGACCAAGTTCGGACAGGAGGGTGTGGAGATCTTCAGGGAGTGGTGCAGGCTCTTCCTTTAGTCCTCCAGAGAGGTCCCAAACAGCACTTTTACTATTAAAAATTCTGAAAACAGCCCCGCGTGTGCGCTTGTGTGAGGTTTTATGGGTACTTTTGCAGTTTGATACGCAGAAAGCTCATCAGCAAGTGAGGGGAAATAACAGAAAAAGATGGCTTGCAGTCCTGTGCGGACTGTTTATTCCGGTCGCAGTGGCAGTGGCTCAGGCCCCTGTTGATTCCCTTTCAAACGTATCCGTTCCGTCGGATTCCCTTCAGGCAGTCCAGGATACGGTTCCCAAAGGTCCCAAGACAAAGAAAGATTCACTGGAGGATCCGGTCCATTATGAGTCAAACGACTCCATGGTCTGGAATAACGGCGGTTATGCCTCACTTTACGGTAACGGTCGTGTAAACTATCAGAACGTCCAGCTTACTGCAGCGGTAATCAAGATGCAGATGGACAGCAGTCTGGTATATGCCGACGGCGTCCGTGACTCGTCGGGTGAATGGTCCGGAAGCCCGGTCTTTGTGGACGGCTCCACTCCCTATGAATCCAATCACATCAGTTACAACTTCAAGACCGAGAAGGGTTACATAAATGAGATCATCACCCAGCAGGGCGAGGGCTATATGACCAGCCAGGAGGCCAAGAAAGGTCCCGACGGAGAGTACTACATAGCCGACGGTGTATACACCACCTGTGACCAGCATGACGATCCCCACTTCAACATACGCATTACCCGTGCCAAGGTACGTCCCGGACGTGACGTGATATTCGGCCCGGCCTATCTGGAGGTCATGGGTGTTCCTCTGCCTCTGTTCGTACCGTTCGGATTCTTCCCGTTCCTGGAGGGTGACTATGCATCGGGCATAATCGTGCCGACATACGGTGATGAGATGGAGAGAGGTTTCTATCTCAAGGACGGCGGTTATTATTTCGCCCTGTCCGATTACTTTGACCTCAAGATACTGGGTGAGATATTCACCAAGGGCTCATGGGGTATATCGGGTGAGAGCCGATACAGAAAGCGCTACAAGTTCTCGGGTGACGTATATGCCAGTTCGCTTACCACGAAAACGGGCGACAAGGGACTGCCGGACTACTCGGTTACAAAGAACTTCAAGATCCGATGGACACACCGTCAGGATCCCAAGGCCAATCCCTACCAGAACTTCTCGGCCAGCGTGAACTTTGCCACTCAGAGTTACGAACGCTCCAACTTGAGCAGCCTGTACAACCCGTCGCTTACATCGCAGAGTACCCGTACGTCAAGTATAAGCTACTCAAGGAACTTCCCCTCGATAGGTCTTTCACTCTCCAGTTCAATGAACCTGTCGCAGAACATGCGTGATTCAACGCTGTCGGTAAGCCTGCCGTCACTGAGCATCTCACTGCAGCGCTTCTATCCGTTCAAGCGCAAGAAGGTGGTTGGAACCCCCAAGTGGTATGAAAAGATCTCGATGTCCTACTCGGGCTCATTGAGCAACAGCATCGTGAGCAAGGAGGATGAGATATTGGAAAAGAACCTGCTCCGTGACTGGAACAACGGAATGAGGCACTCCATACCCATCAGCGCCACATTCCAGATACTCAAAAGCATTAACGTAACTCCGTCGTTCAATTACAACTCACGTTGGTACACATACAAGATCAACCAGTCGTGGGATGCGCAGGAGATGAAGGTTGCCAGAGATACCGTTTACGGTTTCAGCCGCGTCTATAACTACAACTTCAGCGTGAGCGCCAATACCAAACTCTACGGTATGTATGAGCCCACCAATCTGTGGAGAAAGATGTTCGGCGACAAACTGATTGCGGTCCGACACGTGTTCACGCCTTCGGTAAGTTACAGCATGGCTCCCGATTTCAGCGCTGCACGTTACGGCTATTATGACACTTACACCTACACCGACGAAAACGGTCAGGTACGTACGGTCGAGTATTCGCCTTACTCGGGCTCGATGTACGGAGTTCCCGGAAAGGGCAAGTCCGGTACTCTGTCACTGAGTGTCGGCAACAACCTTGAAATGAAGGTGATCAACAAACTGGGCCGTGACACCGTGCACAGCCTGATTGACGAGTTGGGAGCCTCCATGTCGTATAATTTCGCGGCTAAGACCAGGCCTTGGAGCAACCTCAACACAAGACTCCGACTCAAACTGCCCAGGAACCATACATTCAGTCTGAACGCCACATGGGCCACATACGCCTATGAGTTCAATGAGCAGGGCAAGGTTGTCGTCGGTGACCGTACGGAGTACTCCTACGGCAGGTTCGGCCGATTCCAGGGTATGAGCCAGAACTTCTCATATACGTTCTCCAACAACACGCTGACGGAATGGAAGGGCAAGTGGAACAAGCTGTTCCATCGAAGTTATGTTGAAGATGAGGAGTCCGATGAGGAGGAGTTCAACGAGAACCCCAATGCAGACAGGACGGCTTCGGTTGGCAGAACCCAATCGGCCCCCGGCAAGAGCGGCGGCGTGGGTGCCGTCGATGAGGACGGATATCTGAGCTACTCGCTGCCTTGGTCGTTCTCCATCTCGTACGGTATAACGATGCGAGAGGATACAAGGGCGCAGATCAACGTGGAGCGCATGCGTTACCCGTGGGCCCTGTCACACAGCCTCAACATGTCGGGAAACATGAAACTCACCAACAAGTGGAACATCAACTTCTCGTCAGGTTGGGATTTCACCTGGCACGATTTCACTACAACCACAATGAGTGTGACACGTGACCTGCACTGCTTCAACATGTCGTGCAGCGTCGTGCTCAAACCGTATACGTCATACAACTTTACGGTCAAGGCCAATTCGCAGATGCTGGCTGACCTGCTCAAGGTCAAGAAACGTTCCAGCTCGAACAGTTACGTAAACTGGTATAATGAGTAAAACAACATAAATGCTATGAGCTATCTTATCATTCCTGAAAAGTACAAGCCGCTCATGTCCATGCAGCAGACAGAGCAGGGTATCAAACTCATCAAAGAGTTCTTCCAACAGAATCTCTCAACCGGATTGCAGTTGAGACGTGTCACCGCCCCTCTTTTCGTTCTCAAGGGCATGGGTATCAACGATGACCTCAACGGAGTTGAGCGTGCCGTTACATTCCCCATCAAGGATCTTGGCGACGCCAAGGCCGAAGTTGTTCATTCACTTGCCAAGTGGAAACGTCTTACCCTGGCCGAGTATGAGGTAAAACCCGGCTACGGAATCTATACCGATATGAACGCCATCCGTGCCGATGAGAGCCTGGGCAACCTGCACTCTCTCTACGTTGACCAGTGGGACTGGGAGCGTGTGATTACGGCCGATGACCGCAACATTGATTTCCTTAAGCGTATTGTACGCAAGATATATTCAGCAATGCTCCGCACAGAGTACCTGATCAACGAGACCTATCCTCAGCTGGAGCCGTTCCTGGCCCGCGAGGTATTCTTCATTCACTCCGAGGAACTGCGCCGTCTCTATCCCGGCAAGACTCCCAAGGAGCGTGAGGACTCCATCTGCCGCGAGCACGGTGCCGTATTCATCATGGGTATCGGCGGTAAACTGGGTGACGGTCAGGAGCATGACCTGCGCGCACCTGACTACGATGACTGGACCACTCCCAACCAGGACGGTTTCCTGGGACTTAACGGTGACCTTCTTGTATGGAATCCCATACTGGGCCGCGCCATGGAGCTCTCATCAATGGGTATCCGTGTTGACAAGGAGTCCATGCTCCGTCAGTTGGAACTCTGCGGCAAGGAGGAGCGCAAGGAACTCTATTTCCACAAGAAACTGCTGACTGGCGAACTGCCCCTGTCAATCGGCGGCGGCATAGGTCAGTCTCGTCTTTGCATGCTGTTCCTGCAGAAGGCTCACATAGGTGAGATCCAGGCAAGCATCTGGCCCGATGATATGAGGGCACAGTGCGCTAAGGCAGGCATTCAGCTGATATAATTGAGAATTGAGAGTTGAGATATGGAGGTTAGGATTGACCAGAGCTGGAAGGAGCATCTCCAGACGGAGTTTGACAAGCCTTATTTCAAGACCCTGACGGATTTTGTCCGCCATGAGTACGGCACGTCCACTGTCTATCCTCCAGGGAAACTCATATTCAACGCCTTTGACCTCTGTCCGTTTGACAAGGTCAAGGTGGTGATAATAGGACAGGACCCTTATCATGAACCCGGTCAGGCTCACGGACTCTGCTTCTCGGTTCAGGACGGAACGCAGTTCCCGCCTTCACTTAGGAATATCTTCAAGGAGATAAGTGACGATCTGGGCAAGCCGGTTCCCGCGAGCGGTGACCTTACACGATGGGCTCAGCAGGGCGTGCTTCTTCTTAACGCAACCCTTACTGTACGTGCCGGTCAGGCAGGCTCACATCAGGGAAAGGGCTGGGAAGAGTTCACCGATGCTGTGATACGTGAACTCAACGCCTCACGTGACGGCCTTGTATTCATCCTCTGGGGAAGTTATGCCAAAAAGAAAGGAGCCGTCATAGACCGCTCCCGTCACCTGGTTCTCTCATCCGCCCATCCATCCCCCCTCTCAGCCTACAACGGTTTCTTCGGCAACCACCACTTCAGCCTAACGAACAAATGGCTCGCCGAACACGGGGTAACTCCGATAGAATGGTAAAAATCGTCCCAACGGGATAACACAAAACGGCGGTCGCCCAAGCGATCGCCGTTTTTGTGACCCCGTTGGGATTCAAACCCAAGACCTGCAGAACCGGAATCTGACGCTCTATTCAACTGAGCTACGGGGCCATAGTGGCCGCGAAGTTACGTAATTATTTCGTGAATTATTTTCTTACTGAGTAAGAAAGGATTATTTTTGCATGGCCAAACAAGTTCTAATCAAATAGATAAATCCTTTTTAAATATGAGAAAAATAGTTCTATCCCTATTTGCCGCCTTTATTGCATGCAGTGCCTGGGCACAGGACAATATGGAAGCCTTCCGCCACTTCTCGGTAGGAGCCGAGGTGGGTCTGCATGGATTCGGCGTGGAACTGGCAATGCCGGTCCAGAAGCATCTTGTAATAAAGGCAGGTTACAACTGGGCACCGGCCGGTGACCTTCTCAGAACTGACCTGGTTCTGGATACCAAGGATCTCCGCGAGGCTCAGGAACAATATACAGCCGTTACGACACAGGAGTTCGAGCATAAGTTCGGAGATGAAGCGATAATCAATGCCGGTCTGGGACTTAATCTGACCAATTTCAAGGCGATGATAAACTGGTATCCGTTTGCGTTCGGACGCTTCTATGTAGCAGGAGGCGTATATTACACACCCTCTTCAAAGCAGAATGATCCCTTCCTGAAAGTGAGCGGTAATACTACGGAGAATGACTGGGAGGCGCTCAAGGAACTCAACAGCAAATATCCCGGACAGGAAAAGGAACTTGCACTCACAATAGGAGACGAGAAATATCCCGTGATAGAGAAGGACGGCTGCGGTTATATGCAGGCGGATTTCAGAATGGATCCCCTGAAGTATTACCTTGGTCTGGGTCTTGGCCGATGCATTCCCAACAAGATAATCGGTATGCAGATGGAGGCCGGAGCAATGATCTACCACAATTCAATACTCTATTGTCAGGACAAGCAGGTGGGCTCCATTACAGATGCCGCCGAGGGACTTGACAATGATGCCAAGGAGATACTTGAATACGTTGACAAGTATCCCATCTATCCGCAGATAACCCTGCGTCTGAGTTTCCGTGCCCTTTAATCTTACAGAACTTATTAACCTGAAAACTTACAATAACTTACAATGAAGAAAATTTTTGCATTTGCACTCGGATCAATGCTGGCTTTCGCTGGCACCTTTGCTCAGGAAAACCAGAGTATTCCGGACCTTTCAAGTCCTGACGGACGCCTTGTTGTCTCTTTCAACCTTGCAGGTACAGAGAACCCTACCTATTCAGTCAAATATGACGGCAAACAGATGCTTGAGGACTCACCTATAGGCATCATGCTTGACCTGGGTTCCAAACCCACCCTTGAGGGACTTCCCCAGGGTCGTGAGGCCGGTAACGGTGATTTCACCAAGAACCTGACACTGGTCAGCGCACTTACCGACAAGGGTACCGTTGACTATACCATGGACCGCATCAAGACTGCTCATGTAAACCACGAGTACAGCCTTGGAGTCTACAAGCTGCAGAATGCCTCACGCGAGACCATAGAGTTTGAGTTCCGCGTAAGCAACAATGACATAGCCATCCGCTATAACATTCCCAAACCCCGCCAGCGCGCAAGCACCCGCGTTCTCTTTGAGAATACCGGATTCCGTTTCCCCGACGGCACCACCACATTCCTCACGCCGCAGAGTGACGCCATGATAGGCTGGCAGCGCAGCAAGCCCAGCTATGAGGAGGGCTACTCAAATGACGGTCAGATGAACGTACGCTCACAGTACGGTCACGGCTACACATTCCCCGGTCTGTTCCATGTAGGAGAGAGCGGTTGGGTACTGCTTTGCGAGACCGGTGTAAGCAGCAGCTACTGCGCATCACGTTTGGGTGACTGCAAGGACAACACCTACAAGGTTGAGTTCCCCATGCCCGATGAGAACAACGGCATCGGCACCGTATGCCCCGCATTCCGTCTTCCGGGTTCAACACCATGGCGTACCATCACCGTGGGTGCCGACCTCAAGCCCATCGTGGAGACAACCGTCATGTGGGACTATGTAGAGCCCCTCTATGCTCCCTCACGCGAGTATGTTTACGGCCGCAGCACATGGAGCTGGATCGTATGGCAGGATGCATCATGCAACTGGGATGACCAGATCAAGTTCATTGACCTGGCATCAGAGATGGGATGGGAGTATATCCTGATCGATGCAGGCTGGGACCAGAACATAGGCTACGAGCGCATGGAAGAGCTCATCAAGTATGCCAATTCAAAGAAGGTTGACGTATTCCTGTGGTACAGCTCAAGCGGCTACTGGAACGACATAGTACAGAGCCCCATCTGCAAGATGGACAACTCCATCATCCGCAAGCAGGAGATGGCATGGCTTGAGAAGGTAGGCTGCAAGGGAATCAAGGTTGATTTCTGGGGCGGTGACAAGCAGGAGACCATCCGTCTTTACGAGGAGGTATTGTCCGATGCAAACGACCACGGAATCATGTGCATATTCCACGGCTGCACACTGCCGCGCGGATGGGAGAGAATGTATCCCAACTACGTAGGTTCAGAGGCTGTCCTGGCATCTGAGAACATGTATTTCGGTCAGGGCTCATGCGATGAGGAGGCTTTCAAGGCAACCCTGCATCCCTTTATCCGCAACACCGTTGGCTGCATGGAGTTCGGCGGCTGCTTCATGAACCGTATCCTGAACAAGACCAACAGCGGTCGCGGTTCACAGCTCAAGACCACTCCGATCTTCCAGATTGCAACCGAGGTTATTTTCCAGAACCCCATTCAGAACATAGCCATCTGCCCCAACAACCTGGAGGATGCTCCCAAGATCTGCATGGACTGGCTGCGTGACGCTCCCACCACCTGGACCGAGACCCGTTTCCTGGACGGTTATCCCGGCAAGTACGTGATCCTGGCACGCAAGAGTACAGACGGCCGCTGGTTCGTAGCCGGACTGAACGCCACTAAGGAGGTTATCAAGTCAAAGATTGACCTTTCATTCCTGGGTGACGGCGAGGTTCAGTTCTACACCGATGACAAGAAGACAATGGAGCCTTCATTGAGCACTCTCAAGCTCAAGACCAAGAAGCCTTATCAGTTTGAGATGCAGCCCAGCGGAGCCACTATGATAATGAAGTGACTTTAAACGTGATATTTATGAAAAAGTTTTTTGGATTCGTATTTTGTTTTGCAGTATGCCTGATGACATCATCATGCGGCATATTCGGTATCGGAACAAAGAACGGCAGCGCATCGGTCAGCGGACAGCAGTCAGGCGCAGCTCTTAAGAGTCTTTATTCCCAGTACAAGACTGACGGTCAGATTGACGTTACCAATCTGAACAACATCATCATGCTGGCTCAGTTGAGCAACGGCATCCAGGGCCTTAAGGGCGTTGATGACAAGAGTGCTTTCTACAATGAGTTTGCCGAGGGTCTTATCCTTGGTTCAGACCGTCTTGTGACAAAGAATACGGCAAGCACCGTTACCAATACTCTCCAGTCTCTGGCATCAGGTACTGATTTGTCAACCATAGCCGCAGCAGGTGTTCTTGCCGTGGCAGGAACAGAGGATGCCGCCCAGAGCACAAGCAAGAGTGCAAAGCAGACAGTCCAGGAAACCACTACCCAGGTCAGCGCTGCTGCTCAGGAGACAGTCTCAGAGGCTGTTGAGATGATTGAGGATGCCACCGATGAGGTATCAAGCACAATCTCTTCACTGACCAGCATTTTCGGCCTTCTGGGCAAGTAATACATATTGACTCCGAAGGAGTTAAGATAATGTAATAGTGGCGCGTTACGCGCCATTATTATTTTATTTTTACTACCTTTGCGGGCTGTATATCGAATATAAATAACAATGGAATTAAGCGATCAGGAACAATTCAGGAGAGAGAGTTTGAAGGAGTTGCGTGAAATGGGTATCGATCCGTATCCCGCAGCGATGTATCCCACAAACGCTTTTGCCGCCGAGATAAAAGAGAACTTCAAGGATGAGGATGAACCCCGCCAGGTATGCGTAGCCGGCCGTATGATGAGCCGCCGTATCATGGGTAAGGCATCATTCATTGAGCTGATGGATTCAACAGGCCGTATCCAGGTCTACATCACCCGTGACGACATCTGCCCCGATGAGGAGGATAAGGAGATGTACAACAAGGTTTTCAAGAAACTCCTTGACATAGGTGATTTCATCGGCATTGAAGGTTTTGTATTCCGCACCCAGATGGGTGAGATTACCATCCACGCCAAGAAACTCACGGTGCTCTCCAAGTCACTGCGTCCGCTGCCTATCGTAAAGTACAAGGACGGCGTTGCCTATGACAAGTTCGATGATCCCGACCTGCGTTACCGTCAGCGTTACGTTGACCTGGTGGTTAACGAGGGCGTAAAGGAGACCTTCCTGAAGCGCACCAAGGTTATCCGCACCCTGCGTTCAGTTCTGGACGAGGCCGGTTACACCGAGGTTGAGACTCCCATTCTGCAGTCAATCCCCGGCGGTGCAAGCGCACGTCCGTTCATCACACACCATAACACCCTTGACATAGACCTCTATTGCCGTATCGCAACCGAGCTCTATCTGAAGCGTCTTATCGTCGGCGGCTTTGAGGGCGTTTATGAGATAGGCAAGAACTTCCGTAACGAGGGTATGGACCGCACCCATAATCCTGAGTTCACCTGCATGGAGCTCTACGTAGCCTACAAGGACTACAACTGGATGATGGATTTCACAGAGAAACTGCTCGAGAAGATAGCCATTGAGACCAACGGCACCACCAAGGTAATGGTAGGTGAGAACGAGGTTGATTTCAAGGCTCCCTACCGCCGTCTTCCTATCCTGGATGCCATCAAGGAGAAGACAGGCTATGACCTGAACGGCATGTCAGAGGATGAGATGCGTGAGGTTGCAAAGAAGTGCGGCGTTGAGGTTACACCTTCCATGGGCAAGGGCAAGCTCATTGACGAGATATTCGGCGAGACCTGCGAGGGCACATTCATACAGCCCACATTCATCACAGACTATCCCGTTGAGATGTCACCCCTTACCAAGATGCACCGCAGCAAGCCCGGTCTTACCGAGCGCTTTGAGCTGATGGTCAACGGCAAGGAGCTGGCCAACGCATACAGCGAGCTTAACGATCCCATTGATCAGTACGAGCGTTTCCAGGATCAGCTGCGTCTCAGCCAGAAGGGTGATGACGAGGCTATGTTCATTGATCAGGATTTTGTACGCGCATTGGAGTACGGTATGCCTCCCACAAGCGGTATCGGCATCGGCATAGACCGTCTGGTTATGCTCATGACCGGTCAGCAGGCCATCCAGGAGGTTCTGTTCTTCCCGCAGATGAAACCTGAAAGCAAGGATTAAAAACAAAAACTATGGCAATTCCACAGGGAAAACTGGCAATTATGGGTGGCGGCAGCTGGGCTACAGCTATAGCCAAGATCCTGCTCTCCACCGAGGATTCCATAAACTGGTACATCCGTCGTGATGACCGCATAGAGGATTTCAAGCGTCTGGGTCACAACCCCGCATACCTTACCGGCGTGCAGTTCGATGTGAACCGTATCAACTTCTCATCCGATATCAACAAGATTGTCGAAGAGTCTGACGTATTGGTGTTCGTAACCCCGTCACCGTACTTCAAGAGCCACATGAAGAAACTCAAGGTGAAACTCCGTGACAAGTTCGTGGTATCGGCCATCAAGGGTATCGTGCCCGATGACAACCTGCTTATGTCTGACTATTTCCACCGCTACTACGGCGTTCCCATGGAGAACATCGCAGTTGTGGCCGGTCCCTGTCATGCCGAGGAGGTTGCACTGGAACGTCTTTCATATCTGACCGTAGGATGTCAGGAACTTGAGAACGCACAGGATATAGCACGCAAACTCACCAACTCATACGTAAAGACATCGGTCTCAGAGGATGTGGCCGGCATCGAGTTCAGCTCAGTCCTCAAGAACGTATACGCCATAGCCGCAGGTATCTGCAGCGGACTCAAGTACGGTGACAACTTCCAGGCCGTGCTTATGTCAAATGCCATCCAGGAGATGAACAGTTTCCTGGCAACCGCACGTCCCATGCCCAACCGCGCCGTGAATGACTCGGTTTACCTGGGTGACCTGCTGGTAACCGGTTATTCAAACTTCAGCCGTAACCGCGTGTTCGGTACAATGGTGGGTAAGGGTTACTCGGTAAAGGCCGCACAACTTGAGATGGAGATGATTGCCGAGGGTTACTACGGTACCAAGTGCATGAAGGAGATCAATGAGCATTACAGGGTTAACATGCCTATCCTGGATGCCATGTACAACATTCTGTACGAACATATTTCACCGGTAATAGAGATCAAGCTCCTTACCGACTCATTCAAATAATCAGGGACTATGATTAAGGTTGACATCTCACAGGTTCAGAGTTTCGTATCGGCCAATGATGTAAAGTCACTTGAGCCGGAGGTAAAGGAGGCAATCCTTAAACTTGAGAAGGGCACCGGTGCCGGCAATGATTTCATCGGCTGGACGGATCTTGCCTCAAAGACACCTGCCAGTCTGCTGGATGCGATTGAGGAGACAGCACAAGTTCTGCGTGAGAACTGTGAAGTGGTTGTGGTTGCCGGCATAGGCGGCAGTTACCTTGGCTCACGTGCCGTGATTGAGGCATTGGGCAACAGCCTTTCACAGCTTATCCAGGACAAGAAGAACCCGCAGATACTGTTTGCAGGTCACAACATCAGTGAGGATTATCTCTTTGAGCTCACTGATTACCTCAAGACAAAGAAGTTCGGAATAATCAACATATCCAAGTCAGGTACTACAACCGAGACCGCCCTTGCATTCCGTCTGCTCAAGAAGCAGTGCGAGGATCAGCGCGGCAAGGATGTGGCCCGCAAGGTCATCGTTGCCATAACCGATGCCAAGCGCGGTGCCGCACGCGTATGTGCCGACAAGGAGGGATACCGCAGTTTCATCATCCCCGACAACGTGGGCGGACGTTTCTCGGTACTCACTCCGGTAGGCCTGCTGCCAATTGCAGTAGCCGGTTTTGACATCCGTCAGCTGGTTAAGGGTGCAGCCGATATGGAGGGCCTGACAACATCGGGCGCAAAGTTTGAGGATAATCCCGCAGCCGTATATGCAGCCGTCCGCAACGCCCTGTACCGCAGCGGCAAGAAGATAGAGATTCTGGTCAACTTCCAGCCCAAGCTGCATTACCTGAGCGAGTGGTGGAAGCAGCTTTACGGAGAGTCCGAGGGTAAGGAGAACAAGGGTATATTCCCTGCATCGGTCGATTTCTCGACAGACCTTCACTCCATGGGCCAGTGGATCCAGGAGGGTGAGCGTACCATATTCGAGACGGTGATATCGGTCGATAAGGTTCAGCACTCAGTGCTTGTTCCTTCAGATGACGAGAACCTGGACGGCCTGAACTTCCTGGCCGGAAAGCATGTGGATGAGGTCAACAAGATGGCTGAACTGGGTACCCAGCTGGCACATGTTGACGGCGGCGTTCCCAATATCCGCATCACTGTTCCCGAGCTCAATGAGTATTGGATTGGACAACTCATCTATATGTTTGAGAAGGGCTGCGGCATAAGCGGTTATGTGCTTGGCGTTAACCCGTTCAACCAGCCGGGCGTAGAGGCCTACAAGAAGAACATGTTCGCTCTTCTGGGCAAACCCGGATATGAGGAGGAGTCAAAGAAGATTCTTTCAAGGATAAAGAAGTAATCAAAGTAAATGGCATTCTCATTCCATAACAAAAGCGCCATCCTGTTTGACATGGATGGCGTTTTGTATGATTCCATGCCCAACCACTCCAAGGCGTGGAGTCAGGCAATGGAACGCTTCGGCATGCATATGACACCCCATGACGTCTATCTGAACGAGGGTGCCACCGGTCATGACACAGTGGTACGCATAAGTCTGCGTGACAGGGGTTATGAGGCATCGGAGCAGGAGATAAATGACATTTACGGATACAAGGCATCACTGTTCCGTTCCATGCCCGAGGCACGTGTCATGCCGGGAGCACTTGAGGTGTTCCGCAAGGCCGCCGCTGCCGGACTCAAGATACTGATAGTGACCGGCTCGGGACAGAAGAACCTGATAGAGCGTGTGCAGAGGGATTATGAGGGATACATCACCCGTGACCGCATGGTGACCGCCTTTGAGGTAAAGCGCGGCAAGCCCTATCCCGATCCCTATCTGAAAGGCCTGCAGATTGCAGGCGTACCCGCCAGTGAGGCTGTGGTGGTTGAGAATGCACCGCTTGGCATACGTGCCGCAGTGGCTGCCGGAATAGACACCATAGCAGTCAATACCGGCCCGCTTGAGGATGAGATCCTGCTGGCCGAAAACCCCGTACTGCTACTTCACTCCATGCAGGAGCTGGCAGACAATCTGGAAAACTTATTTGCTTGAGAGGTATTGGTCAAGAATGACCAGTGCCGTAAGTGATTCCACAACCGGAACCGCGCGCGGAACCACGCACGGATCGTGACGTCCCTTGGCTGCGATGGTTGTCTCGCGTCCGTCACGTGTAACGGTGTTCTGCTCCTGACCGATGGTGGGGGTGGGCTTGAACGCTACGCGGAACCTGATGGGCTGACCGTTGCTGATACCGCCCTGAATGCCGCCGCTGTGGTTGGTTGCGGTTGTAATATTATCGCCCTCCATGCGGAAAGCGTCGTTATGCTCTGAACCGCGCTGTGATGCTGACAGGAATCCGTCACCGTACTCAAAACCCTTGCAGGCGTTGATGCCCAGCATGGCCTTGGCCAGTGATGCCTCCAGTTTGTCAAACACCGGATTGCCTATGCCTGCGGGCAGACCATCAACAATGCATGTAACGCAGCCGCCGGTTGAATCCTGCTCCTTGCGCAGCTCCTTGATATACTCCTCCATCCTGGAAGCCAGCTGCTCATCAGGGCATCTTACGGCATTCGTCTCTACGTTGACACCCGCATACTCCATATCCTTGGCCGGATCAGTGGAGTAGGGGCCAATCTGTGATGTGAATGCCTTTATCTTAAGACCTGGCAGCAGTTTGCCGAATGCCAGTGTTGCCAGCGCACCAGCCACGCAGATGGGAGCGGTCACACGGGCCGATGAACGTCCGCCGCCGCGCCAGTCACGGATGCCGTAACGCTGCTCCCATGCATAGTCTGCATGTGAGGGGCGGAACAGGTCCTTGAGTTCATCATAGTCCGATGAGTGATGGTCTGTATTCCTTATGATAAATGCTATGGGCGCTCCTGTGCTGACTCCGTCAAGAAGTCCTGACAGGAACTCTACCTCATCCTGCTCCTGACGGCCGGTAGTCACGGTACTCTGACCGGGACGGCGGCGCTGCATGCACTCGCGTACATATTCAAGATTAACGGTTATTCCTGAGGGGAATCCGTCAAGCACACCACCTATTGCGGGGCCGTGGCTCTCGCCGAAAGTGGTCAGGGTAAGGTTCTGGCCCAGAGTATTCATAAATGATTATTTTTTGCAGTCGCCACCGCAGTCACCGCCTTTGCAGTCACCGCCGCAACCCTTGCATTTGGGATGCAGGATAGCGTCGATTTCCTCCTGTGTGGCAGGACGTGACTCGAGGATGACACCCTTGAAGGTGAGGTTCTCACCGGCCAGGGGGTGGTTCAGGTCAACTGTGACCTTATCGTCTGTGATGTTGGTTACTGTAGCGTTGAATGTCTGCTGACCGTCGCTCAGAGGTATGATGGCGCCAATCTTTACATGCTCGTCATCAAATACGCCGTCACGCAGGAATATGCCTTTGTCCAGGTCAAGTACGTTCTCCTTGCTGTACTCGCCGTAAGCCTTATCAGAGGGTATCTCGAACTCGAAAGAGTCACCTACGTTAAGGGAACCTACGTTGCTCTCAAAGAGATCCAGGGCGTAACCTATTCCGGTTATGAACTTGAAAGGTCTCTCACGGGTAGCGCTCTCGTACTTGTACAACTGACCGTCTGCGTCTTTCAGCATCAGATCATAGGTAAGGCTGATATATTTCTTTTCCATATTAGTTTGTTACGTGTCGCAAAGTTAGTCATATTTTGGGAGTTGACAAAGGGGACAGTTCTGTTTGGCACGTGCTTAAATTGGTGACAATGGGAACAGTCCTTGCGCCAAACAAAACCGTCCCCTGTTCACTTCAGGTTCTTAAGTGGGACTGAGGAGCAGGCGTTGGGCGGGTCGTTGCGGGTTATCAGGGAGATGGTGGGCGCAAGGACGCTGATGGAGATGGGCTCGTGGTTGACCTCGGCGCGGATACCGTTTCCGTAGAGAATCATGGGAACCGGTTTTGCCACGGGCTTGCGGTAGATGACCGTTCCGGCCTTCTCATCGGATATGCCCCAACCGGGAATGGCGTCAATGATTATGTCGCCTGACCATGAGGCGTTCAGGCCGTTGCGTTTGCGTACCGCCTCCATGTCGGGAACGGTTGACATAAGGTCACGCATAAGCAGTACGCTGCGGATTCCCGTAACCTGAACCAGCAGGTCCACGCAGCTCTCCAGTATCTCATGCAGGGCTAGTCCCTTGTCCTCGATAAGGTCGTGGTTCAGATAGATATGGTTGTGGTAGAAGGTCTTGACCCAGGTGCCGCTTCCGTATTTTGCCGACAGGTAGAGGCTGAGAAGTGCCGTGGCGCGTTCCATGCTCACCTGTCCCGTAGGAATGCGGGTGCCACCCAGTTCGGGAGTGGCGTTCTCGACATATCCGGTCGATGTCAGGAAGAACAGGACGTTGTCCAGACCTATCTTTGAAGTTATGGTGCTTACCAGTTTCTCGATTGTCTGGTCCAGACGCACGTAGATGTCCTGCTGCTCCAGTGACCATACGGTGTTGGGAGTGTGGCGGAAATTGCCTGCGTAGTATGTCAGGGTAAGCAGGTCGGGGGTGTCGTCATCGCCCAGTTCCATGCCTTCGATGGATGCCAGTGCCATGTCGGTGATCTTGTCGTTCGCGAAGGGGGTGGTGAGATAGTCGTTTATCTCACCCTTTCGGAGTACATAGAAAAAAGGGCGGAAACGCTCGTGGTCTGAAACGGGTATGTATGAACTTGTGGGGAGGGTGGGCCTCCAGTCCTTCAGGAACCAGGTGCTGTCGTTATATGCATCGGCCCATTTGGGTATAGCGCCGTAGTAGTCCGATGAGCTCCAACTGCCGTCATCGTTGTTCATCCACAGGACCACGTCGGGGTCATGACCGCCGGCCAGTATGGCGGCATCCCTCTCGATGGCGATGGAGCAGACCTTGGAACGGCTGCCCGAACCCAGTTTCATCTCATCGGCCAGGTTGGTGGCCAGGAGTTTGCGGGGTGATGACATCTCGATGGTATTGATACCCTTGTAGTTGCTGTCATCGACCGGAGGGGCGGGCATCAGGGTCTTGGGGTTCATCCAGCGGTTTGCCACAATTCCGTGCTGGAAAGGGGATGCGCCGGTATGTATAGATGCCACGGCCGATGCACGGTCCATGTCGTCATAGTCAAAAGTTGCGTTGGTGCGGTTGTATCCGTCGGTCCAGAGGCGTTTCAGGCCGCCTGTACCCATGATGGGCAGGAGTTTTTCAAGACACTCCTCGTCAAGCTGGTCGACAACTATTCCCACCACCAGTTTGGGGCTCTTCTCGGGTTTGGCCTGGAGAGTGGCCGACATTGAAAGGGCTGCTAACAGAACAAAGGTGAAACGTCCGCCGAAACTTGCGGGCGCGGGTTCTTTGCGAAGTCTTGCAGTCAGCTGGAATACGGATGTGCTCATTGCCCTGAAGGCGAATGTGCCTATCAGGATCATCATGGCAGGCTCAATCACCTGCGGGATGGCGGGTGAGAAGAGCAGGAAGGCGGTGCATACCACAGCCTCGCCGATAATGAATATGGAAACCTTGCCCTGACGGCACTTCTTAAGGAAGAAGGGTATGAGAATCAGGGGCAGGGGGTTGAGTACTATTACCAGCCAGTTGGTATCGAGGGTGGGGTGCTCCGAGAAGAAATACATGAGTGCCACAATGATTCCTCCCAGGCCCTGTATGCCGAAAAGGATGGTGTCCACCAGACGGAAAGTCCTGTTCTTGTACCAGCCTATGAGAGTGATGAAGAGAATCACCATGAAGAGTATCCACATGACCTGAATGGGGGTCAGGATGGGGTTGCCAAAGTCAACTCCGTGGCTGGGGTTGACCAGACGAAGGGTGGTCTTGACCAGGGGTCTCTGAACTCCGGCGGTATCGGTTATGACGGCAGTCTCGGCCAGTTTCTTGAGGTACAGCGGTGCAAAGGCTTCCTGACGGTAGCCGGTGGGCTCGTCACCTGAGGCGCCGATGATGAGGTCAACGGCAAACTCACTCCAGGGACGTACCTGAGTATGTGCGGTAAGTATGTCTCGGAAGGTTTGCGTAGAATCGGGGCTGTCGTAGGTTACCGTGCCGGTTATGCTCTCCTCAATCTTGTCCAACGCCATGGTGGCGCAGTTGTTGTAGAGGAAATTGTAACGGTAGACCCTGTTTTCGGGACGGCTGTTCTCCAAGAGAAGCTGATATAGCGTGCGGGCCTCGTCATTGGTCAGGTTGAGAGGCTGGGCGAACACCTCCGATCCGCGCTCGCTGTATTCGCGCAGGAATGAACGCAGACGTGTGTAGCCGAGAATGTAATCGGTCTTGCCCAGAGTGAAACGCCATACGAAATGGGGTGTGTTGAAATCGAACAGACCGTAGTTGAACACCACGTCGTTGCCGGTTCCGGTATCCTCGATCCAGATGGCCGTATGGCCGTAAAGCTCATAGATGGCCTTGCCGGGTTCGCAGGTAAGGAGGTATGCGTTTATGCTGTCATTCTGTGCCTTGGCTCCGGGAATAAGGAACATGAAGGCGGCCAGAATGGAGAATAGTTTCTTATGCATGTTTTTAGAATTGTGATGCAAAGTTACTATTTTTGCGGTCATTATGATACTATTGGCTGATTTTGGAAATACCAGGGTGAAAGCCGCCGTTCTTGAAAACGGTCGCCTGCGTCATGTGGATGACATGATGAAGGCCGATGTGGACGGAGGCATGTGGTGCTCCGTACATCCCCTGGATCCCAAGGTCACGGAATGGATGACGGCACACGGCATGAAACAGTTTACGGCCGATACCCCCATCCCGCTCAAAAACGCATATTCATCGCCCCGTACACTGGGCATGGACCGTCTTGCCGCCGCTGTGGGAGCATGGTCCATGAAACCCGGTCACAACCTTCTGGTGGTTGATGCCGGAACAGCGGTTACATATGATTTCGTATCGGCTGACGGTACATACAAAGGAGGAAACATAGCGCCCGGCATAGAACTGAGACTCAAATCGTTACATGATCACACCGGTGCCCTGCCGCTGGTATCGGCCCAGGGTGACGCCCCTATGTTCGGCCATGACACCGAAACGGCTATCCGGAGCGGAGTTGTAAACGGCATCCGAAAGGAACTTGAAGGCTACGTTAACGAATTATCCTCCATATATCCCTCTGTTTTGGTTTTTTTAACCGGAGGCGATGCCGAATTCTTTGATATAAAAGCCAAAAGCACTACTTTTGCAGTTCCGGATCTGGTTCTTCGCGGACTGGCTCGGATTACAGAATTCAATGAGAAGGGTATTTGAGAACATAACTGCCGTTTTGGTTTTCTCTTTGTTGTGCCTGCCGTCAGTAACGGCTAAGGCCCAAACCGGCGTCAATTCACCGTATTCGAGATATGGAATGGGTCAGTTGTCTGATCCGTCGTCAGGTATGATCAAGGCCATGGGTGGCATTGGTGCAGGTTTCCGTTATCCCAATACAGTGAATATCAAGAACCCCGCATCATACTCATCGGTTGATACCCTTACCTTCATTGCAGACCTGGGATTCGCAATCCAGAACGGAAACTACAATGAGAACGGTGTCAGCATCAACGCCCGCAACGCATACATCGATCACCTGACAATGCAGTTCAGGATACTGCCCAAGGTGGGAATGACTGTAGGTTTCATGCCCTTTGCCAACGTGGGTTACGGTTTCTCTAAGACCGAGCCGGTACGCCGTGACGAGGACGGTGAAATCACATCAACCATAACCAACTCAGGAACAGGTGGCGTGCGTCAGTTCATGGGCGGACTCGGATGGAGACCTACCAAGTGGCTGTCAGTGGGTGCCAACGCCTATTATCTGAGTGGTGACATCAACCATTACATCACCAACACCTACTCATCGTCAGAGGTTCAGTCCAGAGAAAAGTCATACTATGCCGAGATGTCGGCCTTCAGGTATGATATGGGTATTCAGGGAACCATAAACCGCGGTGAGAGAAGCCTGGTGCTGGGTGCTACGTTCGCTCCCGCCCAGACCCTTAAAAGCGAGACATACAAGACTGACAGACATTCGGTCAGCGATACCACCTTCATAACCGATGCCTTCTCAATGCCGGAACTCATGTCGGCAGGTTTCACTTACAAATGGAACAAGGGAATGATCGGAGCCGATGTCTCTTACCAGACATGGTCCAAGGCCAGTTTCTTTGGCGAGAAGACCGGCAGTGACAGGATATCGGCCGCAATAGGATACATGCGCAGACCTGATGATATGAGCAGGAACATCCTGAAACGTACGGCATACGAGTTCGGTGTGAACTTCTCACAGGCCTATTATAAAGTAGGTAACAACAACGGACCGTTGCAGTTCGGAGTCAGCGCAGGTTTCTCGCTTCCCTTCAGTTCGGCTTATAACAGCATGTCATATCTGCATGTTTCGGGAGAATTCGTGAGAGTGCAGCCTATGGCTAAGGGAATGATTACCGAAAACTATGTCAGGATCAACATAGGAGTGACTTTTATGGAGCGTTGGTTCATGAAACTTATGGTTGACTGACGATTGACGGATTTAACTTATTGATTATTTTACATATCTTATTATTGAGAATTCTAAACTAAACGATATGAAAAAGATTGGATTGATTGCATTGGCGCTTGTTACAGTATCAGGTGTTTATGCACAGAAAGGCGTAGAAGACGGTTCTCGCTATGGACATGGACAGGATAGTATCAATACTTTAAGAAACATCAGTATCTATTCTGAGTTTGCCAAGACCAAGAATTACAAGGAGGCTTACGAGTCAGGTTGGAAGGAGGTCTTCCACGATGCACCTCTTGCTTCAGTTAATACCTATACTTATGGTATCCAGATCCTTCAGTTCATGTACAATGAGGCCAAGAAGGAGAAGAACACTGAACTCATGACTCAGTATTCAAACGAACTGTTCGAGGTATTCGAGCAGCGTCTCAAGTATCTGGATAAGTTGAACGCAATGGCCAAGAACAAGGTTACAGAGGGTGAAATCTACGGCCAGTACGGTCATGCATACAGGATATATAACCCCAGAGTATCTGTAAGCAGGGCTTATGAGCTGCTCCGCAAGGCAGTTGATCTGGGTAAGGGTAACACACAGTACTATGTCCTGGATGACCTGATGGCAGTTTCTGCACAGCGTTATACCAACAAGAAGGACAATGAGGAGTACCGCGACGCCCTGATTCAGGACTATCTGGATTGCGCCGGTTATATCGATGAGTTCATCGCAAATCATCAGGATGACGAGAAGATCCTTGCTAACGCAACTACAGTTAAGGAGAACATCGACGGTCACTTTGTAAAGAGCGGTGCCGCTGACTGCGAGTCACTTCAGAACATCTACGGTCCCAAGATTGAGGCCAACAAGGATAATCTGGAGTATCTGACCAAGGTAGTTAAGATCATGCAGATGTTCGAGTGCAACTCAAGCGACGCTTACTTTGCAGCTTCAGAGTATGCTCACGCCATCCAGCCTTCTGCAAGAACCGCTAAGGCTCTGGGTGCTCTCTACTACAAGCAGCGTGACGATACCGATAAGGCTATCGAGTACTACAACCAGGCTATCGAGCTTGATGATGACAAGAACAGCATCGCAGGTACCTATTATCTTATGGCTACCCTTTACTTCGCAAAGGATAACTACGACCGCAGCCGTTCATGCCTGCAGAAGTGCATACAGAACAACCCCAACAGAGGTGATGCATACATCCTCTTGGCACAGCTCTACGCTGTAAAGCATGACTGGTCAAACGAGCCCGCTCTGAACCGTTGCGCATACTTTGCAGTAATCGACAAGCTGGAGCAGGCTAAGAAGGTTGATTCTTCAGTTGCTGCAAAAGCCAACGAACTTATCAACTCATATAAGAAACAGTGCCCGGATGCCAACGACCTGTTCATGCTTGGTTACAAGGTAGGTGATCAGATCGAGATCAAGGGCTGGATCAACGAGACTACCACTATCAGATAAATGATACAAACCACCGGTCTCGAACCGATGATAAAGAGAACGTACCTGGCAACCGTCATACTGGCGGTTGTCTCGTCGTTTTTCTGCCTATCCTGCGGAAACCGGGACAAGCAGTTCGGACCGGCCGTGACCAGTCGTGATTCGACATCGGTCGTAACCACTTACGGAGTGGATATGCTCATTTCCGAGCAGGGCATGATAAGATATCACGTGATTGCCGAGGAGTGGAAGATATTCGACAAGATGGAACCCCCGTTCTACAGCATGGAGAAGGGTGTCCTGCTTGAGATTCTGGACACCCTCCAGCAGGTGGAGTCAAAACTGCGTGCTGACACCGCGTACTATCTTTCCATGGATGAGATATGGCATCTTATCGGTAATGTCCATGCCGAGAACATCAATAACGAAGAGTTTGATACTCCTGACCTGTTCATAAACAACCATACGAACAGGATGTACTCCGACAGCATCATCCATATCAAACAGGAAAAGCAGATCATAGTAGGCCGCGGTTTCAATTCAAACCAGAAACTGACCGAATACACTATCCGTAAGACCGAAGGTATTTTCCCGATCACTGAGACCAAATGAGCCACACTCTCATCATAATGCTTGTCGCGCTGTTCTTCTCGGCGCTTTTCTCAGGGCTTGAGATAGCCTTTGTATCGGCCGACAGGCTCAGGTTCGAGATGGATGTGGAGCGTCATACTTTCAGCTCACGTCTTCTGGAAAGGTTCTTCCGTAACCCCAACATCTACATCTCCACCATGCTTGTGGGCAACAATATCGCGCTGGTGCTTTACAGTACGATGATGGCCCATCTGATAGAGATGATCATCCCTGATGGAATCATTGCCAATGAGTTCCTGCTGATTGTGATTGAGACACTGGTATCGACCGCCATCGTCATAGTGGTAGGAGAGTTCGTTCCAAAGACCGTTTTCCGTTTCAACCCCAACGGCAAGCTCAATTTCCTGGCATTCCCCATCTATCTGATTTACATTATCCTCTATCCCATATCGCTGTTTACCACCTGGCTTTCAAGGATGCTGCTCAGAATGCTGGGCGTCCGCATTGACAAGGAAAACACTGCGAAGGCCTTCTCAAAGGTCGATCTGGATTACTTTGTCCAGTCAGCCCTGTCGGGAAACGAGGAGAGCAGCGAGCCGGACCAGGAGGTGCGTATTTTCCAGAACGTGCTTGATTTCTCAAATGTCAAGACCCGTGACTGCATGGTTCCGCGCAATGAGATATGCGCCGTCGAGAAGGGAGTTTCCTGGAACGCACTCAGGGAGAGGTTCATAGAGACCGGCTATTCCAAGATCCTGGTCTATGACGAGGATATGGACCATATCATCGGCTACATACACTCATCGGAGCTGTTCAGACATAAGAATGATTGGCACGAGCACATACAGATGGTGCCATTCGTACCCGAGACGCTTGCCGCCCAGAAACTTATGAAGCAGCTCATGGCGCGCAAGAAGAGTCTTGCCGTAGTGGTTGACGAGTTCGGCGGAACATCGGGAATCGTGTCGCTTGAGGATATCATCGAGGAGATACTGGGCGAGATAGAGGATGAACACGATGTTCAGAATCTCATTGCCAAGAAAACCGATGACGGATACCTGCTGTCAGGACGTATGGAGATTGACCGCGTCAATTCGATGTTCGGACTGGATATCCCCGAGTCCGACGAGTACATGACTGTGGGTGGACTGATACTGACCAAGACCAAGGGTTTTCCCAAGGTCAACGAGAAGATAAACGTAGGAGATTATTCATTCAGGATACTCAAACGCGGTGATACCAAGATTGAGCTGGTGGAACTTACGTTAAATAAATAAGTCCTTATTGGAGTTTTAGAACATTTTTTAGTAATTTTGTGCGCTTTTACCCGCATTAGCGGCTTTTGACAGGCAAAAACGAATAAAAACAACAATAAAAATGGCAACATTACAGAAAATCAGAAGCAAAGGACCACTGCTTCTTATCGTTATCGGTCTTGCTATGCTCGCCTTCATTCTCGGTGATGCATGGAAGATTATCCGTCCCAACCAGGGAATCCAGTATGTCGGCACCATCGCAGGTGAGGATATCACAGCTATGGATTTCCAGGAAGAACTTGAGGTTTACACAGACGTAGTCAAGTTCGCTAACCAGATTCAGGACTTCACAGAGGAGGAGCAGAACTCACTCAAGGATGAGGTTTGGGCTACCATGGTACGTAACCGTATCCTCGAAAAGGAGGCAAAGGGTATCGGCCTTACTGTTTCTGACGCAGAGGTTAGGGATGTGATTGAGCGTGGCTCTGATCAGATGCTTGCCAGAACTCCGTTCAGCAACGCTGACGGCAGTTTCGACGCAGATGCTCTCAAGAACTTCCTTGCTTTCTACAACGAGGTTAGCCCTGAGACAGTTCCCGCCGAGGAGTATCAGTACTACAAGAGCATGTATAACTACTGGCTTTTCATCGAGAAGAGCATCAAGAGCAACCTGCTCTATGCAAAGTACGGTGCCCTTGTAAACGGTGCTATCATCAGCAATCCCGTTGCTGCTAAGGATGCATTCAAGAACCGCATCATGAGAACCGATGTCATAATGGCCCTGCTGCCTTATTCATCAGTTAACGATGCTGACGCCAAGGTTACCACATCGGACGTAAAGAAAGTTTATGACGAACTCAAGCCCGCTCTCTTCAACTACGCAGAGAGCCGCGACATCGTATATATCGACTATGAGATCCTTCCCACACAGGCTGACCGTGACGCTCTGCTTGTTGAGGTTAATGAGATTGTTGACCAGTTGGAGTCAGAGGTAGATGATTACGCTGCATTCGTACGTCGCTCTGGTTCAATAGTATCATTCAGCGAGGTTCCACGTTCTGCAAAGAACCTGCCGGAGGATGTAGCTGCAAGACTTGACTCAGTTAAGGTCGGCGGCGTTTTCGGTCCTTACTACAACGCTGATGACGATACTTACAACACATTCAAGTACATCTCAACCGCTAACGGTTATGACTCAATCCAGTATGCAATGATCCAGGTGGTAATTGCTGACGAGGAGGTGGCCGACAAGCGTGCTGACAGTATCCTTACCGCTGCCCAGAAGAGAGGTGCAGACTTTGCTGCCATTGCTCAGAACTACGGTCAGACTGCTCCTGAGCAGTGGATCGCAGCCGATTCATATGAGCCCGCCGTTATCACCGGTGACAACGCTGACTTTGTAAACACCCTGAACAGTATGAAGAAGGGCGAAGTTTCAAAGGTTAAGGTTGCCGGCGGTATCCTTATCATCAAGGTTGTTGATGTTAAGAATCCCGTTAAGAAGTACAACCTGGCAGTCGTTAAGCGTCCCGTTGAGTTCAGCGAGGAGACCAGCAATGCCGCTTACAACAAGCTGAGCGCATTCCTGTCACAGAATACTACAGTTGAGGATCTGAGAAACAACGCTGAGGATTCAGATTTCCGTCTGCTCTACTATCCCAACTATGAGAACTACAACCACACTATCGGTGGCGTAGCCAAGTCACGTGAGGCTATCCGTTGGGCTTTCGATGCTGAGGAAGGTGAGGTATCACGTATATATGAGGTTGGCGATGCAAACGATCATCTGCTTGCTGTAGGTGTTGAGAAGATTCATCAGCGCGGTACCCGCAGCCTTGAAGATGTTACTCCCACTCTGACACTCAGAGCTCTCAACAACAAGAAGTTTGAGATTCTGAAGGGCCAGATGGCAGGTAAGAGCTTCAATGAGGTTAAGGCCATGGAGGGTGCTAAGATTGATACCATCAAGTTCGTTAACTTCAACAATGACGCCTTCATCGCTTCTATCTACGGAAACGAGGCTATCGTTGGTGCCAGCGTATTCTATCTTGATGAGAACGAACTTACCGTTCCTATGAAGGGTGAGAACTGCGCATTCGTTGCCAAGAAGATCTCAGAAGATTCATATTCAGCTGAGTTCGATGACAAGTCTGAGGAGCTGCGTACACGTTCTATGGCTTCAAGCCGCATCATGAGTTCTATGCTTGAGGAGCTTTACTTCCAGGCAAAGGTGGTTGACAACCGTTACGAGATCTTCTGATCTTAGAACAGACAATAAAAAAGAATCCCTCGGAGATTTCCGAGGGATTCTTTTTTGTATGTGTCTTAAGGATCAGTTGTTCTCAGGACGGAGCTTGCGAACTACTGCACCGGTCTGCCACATCTCGCTGTCGCGCAGGGCAGCCAGCTCCTTCTCAAGTCCCTCGCGATAGCCGGGCTTTGAGTTGCTGTCGATTGAGATCTGAGCCTCGTTACCGCTCTTAACGCTTGCATAGAGCTTCTGAACAACGGGCTTGATAGCATCGTGGAACGGGCCCATCCAGTCAAGAGCACCGCGCTGTGCAGTGGTTGAGCAGTTGGCGTACATCCAGTCCATACCCTTCTGTGCGAACAGAGGCATGAGTGACTGAGTGAGTTCCTCGACTGTCTCGTTGAATGCCTCAGAAGGAGTGTGACCGTTCTCACGGAGAACCTCATACTGAGCCAGGAGCAGACCCTGGATGGCACCCATCAGTGAACCGCGCTCACCGGTGAGGTCTGATGTAGCCTCGCGGATGAATGTGGTCTCGAACAGGTAACCTGAACCGATACCGATACCGAATGCAAGAACCTTCTCAAGAGCCTTGCCGGAAGCGTCCTGGTAAACAGCGTATGAGCTGTTCAGACCGCGACCCTCGAGGAACATGGTACGCAGTGATGTACCTGAACCCTTGGGAGCAACCATGATAACATCGATATCCTTGGGAGGAACAACGCCTGTGCGGTCGTTCCAGGTGATAGCGAAACCGTGTGAGAAGTAGAGAGTCTTGCCTGCGGTCAGGTAAGGCTTGATGTTGGGCCACTGCTGCATCTGAGCTGCGTCAGACAGAAGCATGCAGATGATGGTACCCTTCTCAGCAGCCTCCTCGATTGAGAACAGAGTCTTGCCGGGAACCCAACCGTCAGCGACAGCCTTGTCATAGGTCTTGCCCTGACGCTGGCCAACGATTACGTTGAAACCGTTGTCGCGAAGGTTGCAAGCCTGTCCAGGACCCTGAACGCCGTAACCGATAACTGCAATTGTCTCATTCTTGAGCACCTCGCGGGCTTTCTCCAGCGGGAACTCCTCACGTGTCATTACCTCTTCAATGACACCGCCGAAATTCATTTTCATAGTTTCTAGTAGTTTTATGTAGTTAAATACTCGTTTACTTCTTTCCGTATCTGGCTTCCATCTTGTCCAGATACTCGTTTACATGCTCAATGCGTGCGCGGGTGATGGCCACGCGGCCTGAGCTTACGAACTGGAGCATACCGCCCTGGGCGGAGAGCTCGCGGTTAAGTGCCGTGATATCCTCGGTGCGTCCGGTCTTCTCGATTACTGAGAAGGTGGAGTTGACCTCGATCAGTTTTGCGCCGTAGCGGCGTATGATCCTGGACATCTCGGGGTTCTCGGTAAGCACGCTGGTGACAACCTTGTAGAGGGCTACCTCCTGCATGAATATCTCATCGTCGGTAAAGTACTGGCACTGCAGTACATCGACCTTCTTCTCAATCTGGTCCACAATCTTGACTATGGTCTCGGCATCGGCCATGGCGGTGATTGTGTAGCGGTGAACGCCCGGTATTGAGGAGGCCGATACGTTCAGACTCTCAATGTTGACCTGACGGCGCGTGAACACTGCGGTAACCTGGTTAAGGATACCGGCGATGTTCTCTGAATGAACTATCAGTGTGTATAACTTCTTCTCGTTCTCCATAATTCTCAACTCTCAATTCTCAATTCTCAATTGAAAAGATCATCTGGTCAACAGAGTTGCCCGGCTTGATCATAGGCATGACGTTCTCCTCCTCCTGTACGGCTGCCTCGAGCAGGAACGGGCCCTTGGCGCTGATCATCTGCTTGACGGCATCGGCCAGCTGACTGCGGTCGGTAACCAGCTGGTAGGGGATACCATATGCTGAGGCAATCTTGCTGTAGTCGGGGTTCATCATGTGGGTGCATGAGTATCGGCTGTCGAACATCATCTGCTGCCACTGGCGTACATTGCCCAGGTAGGTGTTGTTCATCAGGATCATCTTGACGGGTGCCTGGTTCTCCATTATGGTACCCAGTTCCTGGATGTTCATCTGGAAACCTCCGTCACCGAAGAATGCCAGTACCATACGCTCGGGAGCACCGAATGTGGCGCCGATGGCTGCGGGCATGCAGAATCCCATTGTTCCAAGTCCGCCTGATGTCACGATGCTGCGCGGTGAGCGGTACTTGAAGTAACGTGATGCGAACATCTGGTTCAGACCTACGTCAGTTACAAGTACAGAATCGGCAGGTGACTGCTTGCTTACCTCAGTTACAACCTCACCCATCTTGAGGGGGCCATCCTTGGGATTTACGGCTATATTGATGACTTTGTCGAATTCCTCCTTGTCAAGCGGCTTGAAGCTCTCGATCCACTCCTTGTGATCGGCCTTTTCCATGCGCTCGGTGATGAGCTGCAGTGTCTGGCGGCAGTCACCCAGTACGGTTACATCGGGCTTTACGTTCTTGCCGAACTCAGACTTGTCAATGTCAAGGTGTATGATCTTGGCCTGCTTGGCGTATGTGTTCAGGGTGCCTGTTACGCGGTCGTCAAAACGCATGCCGACTGCAATCAGGACATCGCACTCGTTGGTCTTTACATTGGGAGCCAGGTTACCGTGCATGCCGAGCATACCCATGTTGAGCGGGTGGTCGCTTGGCAGTGCTGCAAGTCCCAGAAGGGTGCGTGCTGCGGGCAGGTTTCCCTTCTCAATGAATGCGGCTAGTTCCTTTTCGGCATTACCCAGTTCTACGCCGTGGCCTACCAGTACAAGGGGCTTTTTGGCGTTGTTGATCAGTGCTACGGCCTCATTTATCTGTGAATCAATGGGGTCAGGTGCGGGTATGTAACTGCGTACATAGTCTATCTTGGCAGGCTTGAAGTCAATCTGCTGCATCTGGGCGGTCTTGGTAAAGTCAAGCACTACGGGACCCGGACGGCCTGAGCCTGCAATATAGAATGCACGTGCCACTGCCCAGGCAATATCCTCGGCGCGGCGTATCTGATAACTCCACTTGGTGATAGGCTGGGTTACGCCTACCAGGTCAATCTCCTGGAATGCGTCGGTGCCAAGGGCATCGGTCCCTACCTGTCCGGCAATTACAACGATTGGGGTGCTGTCAAGCATGGCATCGCTGATACCGGTGATGGTGTTGGTGGCACCAGGTCCGCTGGTTACGATGGCCACACCTGTACGGCCCGATACGCGGGCGTAACCCTGAGCGGCGTGGGTGGCACCCTGCTCATGGCGTACCAGGATCTGGCGCAGGTCGGTGCGGTGACCGTAGAGTGCGTCGAACACCTTGATGATTGAGCCGCCGGGATATGCAAATACCGTATCTACGTTCTCGGCAAGCAGTGAACGGAGCAATGCTTCAGCTCCAGTGATATGTTCTGTCATAACGTTCATTCAATAATTCTGACACCTCCCTTATCGGCTGAGCTTACCATGTTGGCGTAAGCCTTGAGGCTCTTGGCAACTACACGCTTGCGTGTGAGCGGACGCATGGGGCGAGCTGCGAGTTCTGCATCGCTCAGGCGTACGTTGATGCTGCGTGCGGGTATGTCAATTTCAATTATGTCACCGTCAACAACCTTACCGATTGCACCGCCGTTGGCAGCCTCGGGTGATATGTGGCCGATGCTCAGACCTGATGTGCCGCCGCTGAAACGTCCGTCGGTGATCAGAGCGCACTCCTTACCCAGGTGACGTGACTTGATGTATGAGGTGGGGTAGAGCATCTCCTGCATGCCGGGACCTCCCTTGGGGCCCTCATGGGTGATGACAACTACGTCGCCGGCTACAACCTTGCCTCCCAGTATGCCGTCAACGGCATCCTCCTGTGAGTCGAATACCTTGGCGGGACCTGAGAACTTCCAGATGCTCTCATCAACACCTGCGGTCTTTACAACGCAGCCGTCAACGGCAATGTTTCCTTTCAGTATTGCCAGACCGCCGTCCTTGGTGTAGGCGTGCTGCAGGTCGCGGATGCACCCTGAAGCGCGGTCGGTATCAAGCTCGCTGTATGTGCAGTCCTGTGAGCCCAGCTCTATGTTGAACTTACGTGCAGGTGCGGTTGAGTATATGCGCTTGGCCTCGGGGTCGATATCGGCCTTGAGTATGCTGTACTTCTCAATGAGTTCACCGTAAGTCATTCCTGTCACGCTCTTGGCGTCAGTGTGCAGCAGACCGCCCTTGGCAAGTTCGGCCAGGATGTTGAGTACACCGCCTGCGCGGCCTACATCCTGTACGTGATACTTCTGGGTGTTGGGTGCTACCTTGCACAGACAGGGCACGTGACGTGACAGACGGTCTATGTCATCCATCTTGAAGTCAACGCCGGCCTCATATGCAACAGCCAGAAGGTGAAGTATGGTGTTGGTGGATCCGCCCATGGCGATATCCAGGTTCATTGCGTTCTCAAAGTTGATCTTCTTTGCTATGCTGCGGGGCAGTACGCTCTCGTCACCCTCCTCGTAGTACTTGAGGGCGTTCTTTACAACCAGGGCGGCTGCGTCCTTCATCAGTTGCACGCGGTTCTTGTGTGTTGCCAGGATTGTTCCGTTGCCGGGCAGTGACATACCCAGGGCCTCGGTAAGGCAGTTCATTGAGTTTGCGGTGAACATACCTGAGCAGCATCCGCAACCGGGGCAGGCTGCACGCTCAATTGCCTCTACATCGGCGTCCGATACGCTCTCATCGGCCGATTTGATCATGGCGTCGATCAGGTCCAGACGGGCGCTTCCCATCTCACCGGCCTCCATGGGGCCGCCGCTTACGAATACGGTGGGGATGTTCAGACGCATGGCTGCCATCAGCATGCCCGGAGTGATCTTGTCGCAGTTGCTTATGCAGACCAGGGCATCGGCCTTGTGGGCGTTTACCATGTACTCTACGCTGTCGGCGATTATGTCGCGTGAGGGGAGTGAATAGAGCATTCCGTCGTGACCCATTGCAATACCGTCATCCACGGCAATTGTATTGAACTCGGCGGCAAAACAGCCCAGGCGTTCAATCTCGGCCTTGACAATCTGACCGGCCTCATGCAGATGGGTGTGACCCGGGACAAACTGTGTGAATGAGTTTGCAATTGCTATGATAGGTTTGCCCAGCTGACCGGGTTTCATGCCGTTGGCAACCCAGAGGGCTCTGGCTCCTGCCATGCGGCGTCCTACGGTACACTGGTCACTGCGTAATGGAATTCTCATATCTCCTGTTTATTGTTTTTGTATATATATTCAATCAAAAGCCCCTCTCCTTGTGGGAGAAGGGCCTGTATCAAAATGTCAGGTATAACCTCTCCCTTAGCGCGCCGGCCCAACGACCACCACGTCCACAATAAAGGTAATGACTGACATGTTATACATAACTCGTTCCAAAATGTGACCGCAAAGATACCTATTTTATAAATAGCACAAAACATTTTTATGCAAAATATGTTATAAGAATGTACGATTCAGAGAACCGGTCAAAAATTTTGACCAGTTCGGGAATGTTTCCATTTGCAGGAGCTGGAACAATGGATTCGGGAGCGTTAGTGGAGAGGCGTTGGGAGGGGCCCACGGAGGATCCCGTTAAGAACGGCGCATGTTTGACGAACGTTAGGCCCCGTAGGGGACTATAAGGAGGAGTTCGACGTTTAGGGTCCGGAGGGGTCCCGAGTAGACTCG
>JAFYYH010000013.1 GCA_017557635.1 Bacteroidaceae bacterium
CCAAAGAATGCCTTGGCAACCTCAAATGACATCTCCTGGAATGTCATCTTGTCTATGTTCTCAAAGAACTCCTTGTCCAGCCTGTTAAGGCGCTCAGGCATGTAGAGACCGCGGTCAGGAGCAAGTCCGCGAACCACTGCGTCACGCAGGGTCACGTCATCGGACTTATGGTTTGTGCTGTAGTATTTCATTTCAATGATAGGAATATCTTGGTGAATTCTGTGCCCTCAATGTTGCCGTAGCCGCCCTGCTTGCAAGACTCCTCATCAAAGGCGGTAACGCTGTCAGCCTCCATTCCAGGGGCATAGATAAGGAACGGAATAGGGTCCGATGTGTGCGTGCGGTGTGCGCAGGGCGTAGGATGGTCAGGCAGCACGGCAATTGCCACCGGCTCGTCCCATTTGCTTACCTCCTCATAGATAGGACCTATCAGGCGGCTGTCCAGATCCTCGACAGTGCGGTTCTTAAGGGTAAAGTTACCCTCGTGACCGGCCTCATCGGGGGCCTCAACATGCACATATACAAAGTCATCGGTCTTAAGGGCATCGATGGCAGCCTGTGCCTTGCCCTCATAATTGGTATCAAACAGGCCTGTTGCACCCTCCACATCAATAACCTTCATGCCGGCGTAGTGACCTATTCCCTTGATAAGGTCCACGGCCGATATCACCGAACTCTTGCGTACATTGGGGTAGAGTTCGTTTAAGGGCTGCATTGACGGACGGTAACCGGGTGACCAGGGCCAGATGCTGTTGGCGGGGTCCTTACCCTCGGCAACACGCTTCAGGTTAACGGGATGCTTGGACAGTATCTCCTGCGAGCGCAGTATAAGGTCGTTCAAAAGGTCGGCTGTAGGCTGGGCATCGGGAGTGGCAGCCTTGATCATGAGGTCACGGAACGGCTGTCCCGGTACATCATGAGGCGGAGTGCAGATAAGCTCCTTGCGGCCGCCGTCTATAACCAGCAGATGGCGGTACTGGATTCCGGTATGGAAATGCACTTTATCAGTGCCCAGTTCCTTGTCAAGAGCCTTGATAAGCTCATCGGCCTCAGGGGTTGTTATATGACCGGCTGAGTGGTTCTTGATAATACCGTCCTGGATGCAGATGATGTTGCAGCGCATACCCATCTGTCCGGGTTTTATGTCAACGCCTATGTTGGCGGCCTCAAGTACGCCTCGGCCCTCGAATGACTTGGTAACGTCATAGCCCATGACGGTCATGTTGGCCACCTCACTGCCGGGGTGGAAACCGTCAGGCACGGTTTTGAGCATACCTGTGCGACCCTTGCGCGCAAGCATGTCCATGTAGGGCTTGCGGGCATTCTGGAGTATGGTCTTACCGCCAAACTCCTTGACAGGCCAGTCGGCCATTCCGTCGCCCAGGATGATTATGTACTTCATGTTATCTGGAAAAGGATTAGAATCAAATGTTTGCAATACTCATGATATCGGCAAATACACCGGCAGCAGTAACTGCGGCGCCTGCTCCGTAACCCTGAATCATCATAGGATACTCCTTGTAACGCTCGGTTGTAAGCAGGATTATGTTGTTGCTGCCCTGCAGGTTGTAGAACGGATGGTACTTGTTGACCTCGGCCAGCGCGATGCTTGCCTTGCCGTTCTCAAGACGTGCCACAAAGCGCATACGCTTGCCCTCCTTCTCTACACGGGCGCGGCGCTGCTCAAAGTCGGCATCCAGCTTGGGCAACTTCTTCCAAAACTGATCAATCGTGCCGTCAAACAGCTCCTGCGGGATAAAGAGTGAGCACTCAACATCCTTCTGCTCAATGGCGTAACCGCTCTCACGGGCCAGGATGACCAGCTTGCGCAGAACATCCTTACCGCTCAGGTCGATACGTGGATCGGGCTCGCTGTAACCCTTTTCCTTGGCCAGTCGGATGGTCTGGCTCAGAGTGCAGTCAGCGCTCAGTGTGCTGAATATGAAGTTCAGGGTACCGCTTACCACAGCCTCGATCCTGAGGATGCGGTCACCGCTGTTGATCAGGTCATTGATGGTGTTGATTACCGGCAGGCCTGCGCCCACGTTGGTCTCAAACAGGAACTTGACACCGCGGCGGCGGGCAATCTTCTTGAGTTCTATGTATTTCTCATACTCCGATGAAGCCGCAATCTTGTTTGCAGCCACAACTGATATGTTATGATCCAGGAAATCCTTGTACAGTCCGGCAACATCGGCACTTGCGGTGCAATCCACAAATACTGAGTTGAAGATGTTCATGCCTATGACCTCGTCATGCAGAGTCTTGATGTTGCTTGCGGGAGCCTTCTCCAACTGCTCGCGGTAGGTATCCAGGTCAATTCCCTCACGGCAGAACATTGCCTTGCTGCCGCGTGCTATACCAACCACGTTCAGTTTGAGGCCGCGCTCCTGCATCAGTTTCTCGCGCTGTCCGCGTATCTGCTCCAGCAGGCTGCTTCCTACGGTGCCCACACCGCAGATGAACAGGTTCAGAACCTGATACTCTGACAGGAAGAACGAGTCGTGGATTACGTTGAGTGACTTGCGCAGTGAACTCTTCTGTACAACGAATGATATATTGGTCTCAGATGCACCCTGAGCGCAGGCAATCACGTTGATACCGTTTCGGCCCAGAACACTGAACAGCTTACCGGCAATACCGGGGCTGCGTTTCATGTTCTCACCAACGATAGCAACAGTTGCCAGATCCATCTCGGCCGATATGGGGAAGATGGCACCCAGCGCAATCTCCTTGCTGAACTCCTGGTTCAGGAGCTCACATGCGGGAGCGGCATCCTCATTACGTACACCGATTGATGTACTGTTCTCGGACGATGCCTGAGACACCATGAACACGCTGATACCGTTCTCGGCCAGCGTCTTGAATATGCGGTAGTTCACACCGATAACGCCCACCATACCAAGACCGCGCATGGTGATAAGTGCGGTGTCGCCTATGCTGGATATACCCTTGATGGCCTTTGTTCCGGCGGGGAGTTCGTTCACGATCTCGGTGCCGCGGGCCGTGGGGTTGAAGGTGTTCTTTATCAGAATGGGGATGTTCTTCTGGCAGACCGGATAGATGGTAGGCGGATAAACCACCTTTGCGCCGAAGTTGCAGAGCTCCATTGCCTCCACGTAACTCAGCTCATCAATGGTGTATGCGGTCGAGATCACGCGGGGATCGGCCGTCATGAATCCGTCCACATCGGTCCAGATTTCCAGGACATCGGCATCCAGAGCAGCCGCAATCAGTGATGCGGTGTAGTCCGATCCGCCTCGGCCCAGGTTTGTGACCTCACCCGTCTGGGCATCGGACGAAATGAATCCGGGTGCCAGACCCTTGTGGGGCATATCCTTGAATGTCTCGCGGATGAGTTTGTATGTAAGGTCGCTGTCTATTGCGTGGTTATGGGCGTTGTGCTCGGTCTTTATGAATTCGCGTGAGTCATAGAGCTTGATGTCATCTATGAGCTGAGCCACAATCTGTGATGAAAGGCGCTCGCCGTAGCTGACAATGGTATCCATGGTCTTCTCTGACAGGTCGTGAAGCAGGTACAGACCCTGCATGATCTCCTTGAGCTCGCCAAAGAGCTTGCGCACCTGATTGTACGCTTTGCGGCGGCGCTCCGGAACAATCACGTCACGTATCATATCCTCGTGACGGGTCAGCATGGCCTCGGTCTCAGCCTCATACTGACGCTCACCCTTGGCAGCCATCCTGGCTGTGGAAATAAGCTTGTCAGTAATTCCGCCAAGGGCAGAAACCACTACTATCACATCATCCTGCTGTGACTCAACAATCTGCTTAAGGTTGGTGATGCTCTCCTTTGATCCAACGGACGAGCCACCGAATTTTAATACTTTCACAGTGACAATAATTTTACAAACTGCAAAAGTACTCTTTTTTTGCCAAATAAACGATACCATTGGGGACGGTTCTGTTTGGTACTGTTTTTGAGAATAGTACCATTGGGGACGGTTGACTTTCCCCTTCGGGCCGTCGAGCTAAACCTTCTATTTGGTACTGTTTTAGCTAAATAGTTGCTTGAAAGCCTCTTCTACTTTGTTGACGGGAACCACCTCAATACCGGCCTTTTTGGTGTTAAGTCCATGCATATTGGCCGATGGTATAATTATACGTTCAAAGCCAAGTTTTCCGGCTTCGGCGATGCGCTGCTCGATGCGGCTGACGGGACGGATTTCGCCCGATAGGCCCACCTCACCCGTCATGCAGACGGTGCGGTCTATTGCTATGTCGAGGCTGCTGGAAAGGATTGCGCTGATTACGGCCAGGTCTATTGCGGGGTCGCTGACCTTGAGGCCGCCTGCTATGTTCAGGAACACATCCTTCTGACCCAGTTTGAAGCCCACGCGCTTTTCAAGAACTGCCAAAAGCATATTCATGCGTCTGACATCAAAGCCGATGGCACTGCGTTGAGGAGTTCCGTAAACAGCGGTGCTTGCCAGCGCCTGAACCTCAATCAGGAACGGGCGCACGCCCTCAATTGTGCAGGCGATTGATACGCCGCTCATGCCCTGATGGCTGTCAGTGAGCAGCAGTTCACTGGGGTTGCTTACCTGACGCAGACCGTTCTCACGCATCTCATAAATTCCCAGTTCCGATGTGCTTCCAAAACGGTTCTTGATGGGGCGCAAAATACGATATAAGTAATGCTGATCACCCTCAAACTGAAGCACTGCATCAACAATGTGCTCCAAAATCTTAGGTCCCGCAATTGTGCCGTCCTTAGTAATATGACCAATCAGCAGAACCGGCGTGCCGCTCTCCTTTGCGAACTTGAGCAGTGAGGCAGCACACTCACGCACCTGAGTCAAACTTCCGGCCGATGACTCAACGTATTCGCTGCTTATGGTCTGGATGGAGTCAATCACCACAATTGTGGGATGCACCTCCTTAATCTGAGCATAGATATTTTCAAGCGATGTCTCGCACAGCACCATCAGGTCATTGTTCCTGCTCTGAGCATCCTGTGCCAGGCGGTCAGCACGCATCTTGATCTGGCGGGCACTCTCCTCGCCCGATACGTAAAGGACTTTCTGACCTTGCAACTGCATCACAGTCTGCAAAATCAATGTAGACTTGCCTATTCCCGGCTCACCGCCCAGCAGCACGATAGATCCCTGAACAAGACCACCGCCAAGCACGCGGTTGAGCTCCGAATCCACCATATCGATGCGGGGTTCCTCGGTAGTCTCAATGCGGTCCAGGGTCTCAGGCTGCGGAGTATCCTCCTTCAGTCCCGATGCGCTCTTGCGCAGTGTTGTCGTGGCCGATGGCTTATCGGCCCTGATGGTCTTCTCCACCATCGTGTTCCACATGCCGCACGACGGGCATTTGCCGCTCCATTTGGGCGAGTCAAAGCCGCACTCGGTGCACACAAAAACGGTCTTGTCCTTTATAGTTGCCATACGCTATGCCTTTTTTGACATCTTGCTCCACCAGACTATTCCGTAGATGGAGTTCATCATGTAGAATACGTACTGAACCACCATGATGGGCGCAAACTGCACACCGCGGGTGGCTGCAATGGCCCACATCACCAGGTTGGCGCCGTTCACCACGATCCACATGAACCACTGCTCTATGAATGCGAATGTGAGCAGGAACTGCGCGCCTACGGCGACTGTCATGGCCAGTGCGTCCGATACGGGCTGCGGGTCATCGGTCTTAAGCAGCAGGCGGCTGATACCCCATACTGCGGCAGCGCTCAAAACAATGAGCAAAGCCCTCTGAGGCCAGCTCATCCAACGCGTCTTGATGCCCTCGTGACCGCCGCCCAGCGCACGTTTGCGCCACTGCGCCCAGCCTACGAACTGCATGGGCACATTATAGAGCAGGAACAGCGCCGCATTGGCGTAAAGTCCGCTCTTGAGAGCCATATATCCTTGAATGCAGGAACCTAAGAATCCAAATAAAAAATTGAGAACGCTGCCCTTGACGCCGAAAATCACGCAAAGCACACTGCACGTTCCCGCAATGAAACTAAGCACACTGAAATTACCGTTCAGCACACTCACCGCCACACTAACACTCATGAATCCCAGTATCAGGAACCAATCCCACCACGAAAACTTAGGTATCTCTATCTTTTTCATACTGCTGCGAAGTTACAAAATAGTACCATTGGGGACGGTTCCGTTTGGTATCATTTTGCTCTGAAAAACTCAAACTGAGCCTGGGAAGCTTTATACGGATAAGGACCGCGGTCCTCGGGAGTGACCATATGTATTCGGACCAGCTTATTACCCACCTGCCTGTATTTATACTTGAACAGCCCGTCCACAGTAGCATCATATGACGGTCCCTGCCCTACCAGATTATGATGCTTGTCAAAAAAGGCCATTCCGTCCGTACCGTCATCATGGTAGTAATTGAACAGAAGGTTGCCTTTTGACGCATAAATCAGCCGCAAATTATTAAGGGGTGAAAGAGCGGGATCGTTTATATCGGTCCCGATATGGAAGACCTTTTTGAGTTTCTCGCCGTCATACCTGTATCCGTCATTATTCTCAATGTCAAAACACAGAACCTTCCCGAAAGGACGGCGCATGAAAACCTCCGACGACAATATCAGCCTGGTATCGTATCTTTTGTACTGACGTCCCTCCACCTTCACGAAAGAGACCCCCTTGGTCAGGCTTTTATTGGTGACCACATATTTACCCCTGCTACCCGTCTCGCGCCTGTTCAGAAATATAAAGCCGTCCTTTATCCTGCAGAATGACGCAGCGTTCATATTCCTGACACTCGTCGAATCCGTCATATTAAGGTTCATGTCATATTCATAGACTATGCAGTTATTATCCACCCCTATGGCATAAAGATGTTTATCATAATAAGACAGAACCACCTGCGACCTTTTGAACTGTCTCTGGTCAACCACTCGGCGTTTTCTCAGGTCAATCTTGGACAATCTGCTGTTTCCATCCAGGATGAAAGCATATCTCCCGGCAAACACAATATCCCAGATCGTTGCCGAAACGGGGAATTCGTCGTCAAAAACAACGTTCACACGCTTAGGTTTCTTGAAGAAATCATCAAAAGAAAAGGTCTCATTGCTCCTGTTCAGCACAGGAATAGTGTACTCAACGGTGCTGTAATCCATCCTACAGCCCATCAGGAGCAATAAGACAACCAAACAGTACCATTGGGGACGGTTCTCTTTGGTATCATTTTTCTTCCTTTGACCAAGTGACAGCACGGTTTATAAAGTCTAAGAACGGTTTTGTAGTTTTAAAGATTGACGCTACACGCTCTGCCAGATTGGGCTCCAGAATGAACTTCTCATCGGGAGTAAAAGCCATGCAGAAACGTTTGAGCCGATAAAAATCCGAGTCCGGAGTATCAGTTGGGAATCCGGCAGGCACTTTCTTGAGAGCGCCCTCATAATCCAATTCAAAACGCGGATCAGCCTGAGCCAGAATCTTGCGGAAACCGCCGTCACTCATCTCAATATCCTCACGCAGAATAGCCAGCACCTTTGGGTCACACCAGTAATCACCGGCCGCCAGCATATGGGTTCCCTCCCAACTGTCACTGGCCGATGCACTCACCTGAAAGTAGTATCCGCTGTAGGCCGATTTCTTTCCGCCCGGGCAGATATACACGCCCATGTGGGTCTTGTACGGGGACTTATCGGCCGAAAACCTAACGTCGCGGTATATGCGATAGGTGATATCGTTCAACTGCAAATCGCCTATTGCAGGGTCAAACTTACGGATCTGAGCCAGCAACTCCAGCGCAAAAGCATCGAACCTTTCTTTTACCCGCTTATACTCATCCTTATGAGCCAAGAACCACTCGCGCTCATTATTAGCGCTCAGTTCCCTCAAAAATGCCAATATCTCTTTCATATCTCCAAAGATACAAAAAAGATACCAAAAGGTGCCACTGGGGACGGTTCTCTTTGGCCCTTTTTGGTGCCAAAGAGAACCGTCCCCAATGGCTCACTTTATGCCGAGTTTTGCTTTTACCTGCTCAGTGACATCGGTGGTAAGAGTGGTGCTGACATAGGGAACAGCGCCGGAAACGTCGAATATGCAGACAAAGCCGCCTTCCTCTCCCACACTCTGAATCGCCTTGAACGCCTTTTCCTGAATGCTGTTCATGAGTTCCATCTGCTTATTCTGGTACTTGACGTCGCAATCCTGAACATACTCGTTCATTCGCTTCATGCTGTTGGCCAGCTCCTCTTCACGACGCGCTCTCAGATCCTCGGACAGATTCTCATACTGAGCCTCATAGTCATCGCATTTCTTATCGTACTCTTTCTTCATGTACTCCAGTTCCTCTTTGTACATGGTCTGAAGTTTCTGGAGTTCTTCATCGGCCGCCCTATATTCAGGCATAAGCATTACTACTTCCGATACATTCAAGTTACCGAATTTCTGTGAGAACACACTCAAAGGCGCAATAGCAAGGATTGCTGCAAAAACAAGTTTTTTCATTTTACTGTAAATTAAGTTAGTAGGACTTCGCAAAAATATGGGGGCCGATGATGCCCTGCCAAATCATTTGCATTAAATAGTGCGTCATTTATTCAATATTGTCAAATATCACCGCCCCTCTAACAGAGATTAACGCAGAGCCACTGGGGACGGTTCTCTTTGGCACCAAAAAGAGCCAAAGAGAACCGTCCCCAATGGACTCTTTTTGCTACTTTTGCAGTCGGATATGATCAAGGAATTACAACTCAGGGTAGAGCCGCAGTTTGCGTATAACGAGCAGGTGCTCAAGGAGACTGTCTCAAGGCAGTGCGGGCTTGACGTGCGCACCATCACGGCGGTACGGACTCTCAAGAAGAGCATCGACGCCCGCCAGCGCACCATTTTCGTGAACCTGACCCTGAGGGTATTCATCAACGAGCAGCCGCCAAAGGAAGAGTTCGAGCGCATTGACTATAAGCCTGTTGACGGCAAGCCCACAGTCGTAGTGGTAGGCGCCGGTCCCGGCGGACTCTTTGCAGCACTCCACCTGATTGAGCTTGGATTACGGCCGATAGTACTGGAGCGAGGCAAGAACGTGCACGACCGCAAGGTGGACATAGCCGCCATAAGCCGCACTCACAAGATCGACCCCGAATCCAACTACAGTTTCGGCGAAGGCGGCGCAGGAGCCTACTCAGACGGCAAGCTCTATACCCGCAGCAAGAAACGCGGCAGCACCGACCGCATCCTGAACATATTCTGCCAGCACGGCGCCAGCCCCACGATATTGTCCGATGCCCATCCCCACATAGGTACGGACCGATTACCGCGCGTTATCGAGAACATCCGCAACACCATAATCAACTGCGGAGGCGAGGTCCTTTTTGAGACCCTCATGACCAGTTTCATACTGCAGGGCAACCGCGTGATTGGCGTCAATGCTACGCATGCCGGCCAGCAGTGCACATTCATGGGTCCTGTAATACTGGCAACCGGTCACAGCGCCCGTGACGTATACCGCTATTTTGCCGAGTCAAAATTCAACATTGAAGCGAAGGCTCTTGCCGTAGGATGCCGTCTGGAACATCCTTCGCAGCTGATCGACAGCATACAGTACCACAACCGCGCCGGCCGAGGCAAATATCTGCCCGCCGCCGAGTACAGCTTTGTCACTCAGGTGAACGGTCGCGGAGTTTACAGCTTCTGCATGTGCCCCGGCGGATTCGTGGTTCCGGCTGCATCGGGCCCACAGCAAATAGTAGTGAACGGAATGTCGCCATCAAACCGAGGCTCGCGCTGGAGCAACTCCGGAATGGTGGTCGAAACAAGAATAGAAGATATAGCCCAATCAGACGCAGACCTGAAAGACCCGCTCGTAATGATGCGTTTTCAGGAGCAACTGGAGCGTGACTGCTGGCAGGCCGGCAACATGCGTCAGACCGCACCCGCCCAGCGAATGGCAGATTTCGTAAACGGCCGCCTGAGCTATGATCTGCCCGAGAGTTCATACTCACCCGGACTCATCTCATCACCGCTCCACTTCTGGATGCCCAAGTTCGTAACAGAGCGCCTCAAGCAGGGATTTCTGCAGTTCGGCAAGAGCTCCCACGGCTTCCTGACCAATGACGCCGTGATGATTGCCGTCGAGACCCGCACATCATCGCCCGTCCGAATAGTCCGCGACGGCGAAACCCTCCAGCACATCGGCCTTGAAGGCCTCTTCCCCTGCGGCGAGGGCGCCGGATATGCCGGTGGAATCGTATCTTCTGCCGTCGACGGAGAGCGTTGCGCCGAATCCGCCGCCCAATTCATCGCATCTTTTTGTTAACTTTGCAGCCACTATGGCATTATATCCCAATCTGATAAAAGAAGCCCTGCAGACGGTCCGCTATCCCGGTACCGGCAAGGACATCATCTCCATGGAGATGCTTGAGGACGATATCCGCATCGACGGAAACAGCGTATCGTTCTCACTGATTTTTGAGAAACCCACTGATCCGTTCATCAAATCGATCGTAAAATCGGCCGAGACCGCTATCAAGCTCAAGGCAGGCAACGATACAACAGTCATCGTCAATGTCAAGACCCGTCAGGCCCCCCGTCCCGAGGGCCCCGAGCTGTTGCCCGATGTCAAGAACATCATAGCCGTAGCATCCGGCAAGGGAGGCGTAGGCAAATCAACCGTTGCAGCAAACCTGGCAGTCGCACTGGCAGGCATCGGCTATAAGGTAGGTCTGTTGGATGCCGATATTTTCGGCCCCTCAATGCCCAAGATGTTCAACACCGAGGGTGCACGCCCGTACGCTGAGAACAAGGACGGCCGCGACCTGATTATCCCGGTTGAGCAGTACGGAATCAAACTCCTCTCAATAGGTTACTTCGTTGACCCCGAGCAGGCTGTCCTGTGGCGCGGAGCCATGGCCAGCAACGCCCTCAAGCAACTCATTGCCGATGCTGACTGGGGTGAGCTGGACTACTTCATCATAGACATGCCTCCCGGCACAAGCGATATCCACCTGACTCTGGTACAGACCCTTGGCATAACCGGTGCCGTTGTTGTAAGCACCCCGCAGGAGGTTGCTTTGGCCGATGCCCGCAAGGGAATCGATATGTTCCGCAACGAGAAGGTGAACGTACCTGTACTTGGATTGGTAGAGAACATGGCCTGGTTCACACCCGCCGAGCTCCCGCAGAACAAGTACTACCTCTTCGGAAAGGAGGGCTGCAAGCGTCTGGCCGATGAACTCGGAGTACCTCTGCTTGGTCAGATCCCCATCGTTCAGAGCATCTGCGAAGGCGGCGACAACGGTACTCCCGTTGCTCTGAACCCCGATACCATAACTGGTCTGGCATTCCGCGACCTGGCGCAGTCAGTTGCCATCGCGACCGATGCCCGGAATCACCAGCAACCGCCCACCAAGGCAGTCAGCACAAGCAAGTGAACAATTAGGGACGGTTCTATTTTGCACGCTTTATGTGTGCAAAATAGAACCGTCCCTAATTGTTCACTCAGCGCTGAATAATGCTGTTGAGAGATATCGTTCTCCCGTATCGGGCAGAAGTACGAATACGTTCTTGCCTGCGAACTCGGGACGTGAAGCAACCACGCTTGCTGCGTATGCTGCAGCACCGCTTGATATGCCCACCAGCAGGCCCTCCTCCTTGGCCAGAGCGCGTGCGGTCTCAAATGCGTTGTCATTGCTTACGGGCAGAATCTCATCGATAATGCTGCGGTTAAAGTTATCGGGAACAAAACCGGCACCGATACCCTGGATCTTGTGGGGACCGCTGGGGTTACCGCTCAGTACGGCCGATGACTCGGGCTCAACTGCAATGATACGTGCATTGGGGAAAGCCTCCTTGATTGCAATTGCAGAACCGCTCACGGTACCGCCAGTACCTACACCGGCAATGAAAGCGTCAATCTGAATACCTGATTCCTTGGCATCGGCCACAAGTTCCTTACCGGTGGTCTTTGAATGAATCTCGGGGTTGCTGGGATTGGTGAACTGCTGCAGGATTACTGCACCCGGAGTAGCGTCACGAAGTTCCTCGGCCTTGGCGATGGCACCCTTCATGCCGTTTGCGCCCGGAGTAAGAACTATCTCTGTGCCATAAGCAGCAGCCAGTTTGCGGCGCTCAATGCTCATGGTCTCGGGCATAGTCAGGATTACCTTATAACCCTTAACTGCGCCTACAAGTGACAGACCAACGCCTGTATTGCCCGATGTAGGCTCTATGATTGTACCACCTTTCTTAAGTATACCCTTCTTCTCAGCATCCTCAATCATAGCCAGAGCAATACGGTCCTTAACAGATCCGCCCGGATTGAAAAACTCAACCTTTGCAACAATGTTGGATTTGATACCACGATTAGCCGTGAAAGTCTTAAGACTGACTGTCGGAGTCTTACCGATAAGTTCAGTAATGGAGTTGTAAATTGCCATAATATCTAAGTTTTGTGTTTGTTTTCCGTTTCCGATGCAAAATTACCTCTACTGGAAACAGTCAACAAGAAAACCCAAAAATCAAGAAAACTATTCTAATAACTGCAAAATATGCAGTAATCTTATTCCAGCGAGCAAGCAATAGAGAACTTTTTGGGGTATCGGTATCAGAAACCATAGACGCCCATGTCTCTGTGAATGGGAGGGGCCCGTGCTCAAGAAGATGCTCTGGGAGATGGGAACTTGTTCACGTCTTTCAGAGCGTCTTATTGAGGATGGGAGGGATAGCGCGAAGCGCGTAGTTTAGGATACTGATACCCCAAAAAGTCTCTATTGCGCTATTTCCCAACTTGCAGAGTACTCCTCTTAGTTCGCCCGTAACTTCTATAATCGTCAAGCTCGATCTCGATATCGGGTTCCGATAATTCACCATCGGCCGGAAGATTGAAGACGATATACTTGATGCTCTTGCCCCGCTCCAGCCACTGCTGCTCATAGTGCGTCTTGATGGAGAGGATGTGGTCCGCATCACCGCTGGCGTAGAGGTCATCGGTCCTGAACTCCACCGGCAGACGGTTATGATCAACCATAGCACAAGTATAGGTAAACAGAAAGTTGCTGTCAGTCTTAAGATGAATCTTACCGCCCGGCTTAAGTATCTTACGATACCGCTCCATAAACCAGGTCGATGTAAGACGCTTGGTAGCCTTCTTCATCTGAGGATCCGGGAAAGTGATCCAGATCTCGCTCACCTCACCAGGAGCAAAGAACCGGTCAATAAGCTCAATGACGGTACGCAGGAACGCCACATTTGTCATGCCGGCCTCAAGCGACTGCTTGGCACCGGTCCACATACGCGCACCCTTGATATCGACCCCAATAAAGTTCTTATCAGGAAACAGCCCGGCCAGCCCCACGGTATACTCACCGTGACCGCAGCCCAGCTCCAGAACAATAGGCCCGTCATTATGAAAGAAGGAGCTGTTCCAACAGCCCCTCATTTCAAACGGGACATCCTCACGGAACGAGCCCTGCGGCTCGAACACGTGCGGATAAGTCCGCATATCGGCAAACTTGGCCAGTTTACCCTTACCCATATCAGATATCCAGAACGGTTACCCAGCCGTGAGTATCGGGAGCGTCACCATACTGGATGGCACGCAGCTGATGGTACAGACCTGTCAGAACAGGACCCGGCTTACCGTCACCAATGACATAAGACTTGCCAAGCTCAATATCATCGATACGTGAGATAGGTGAAATAACGGCAGCAGTACCGCAAGCACCGGCCTCGCTCATCTCATTGAGTTCCTCCAGAGGTACGGGACGGCACTCAACAGTCATGCCGTTGTCCTTAGCCAGCTGCTGAAGGCTCTTATTGGTGATAGAGGGCAGGATTGACTCCGACTTGGGAGTGATGTAGCTGTTACCCTTAATGCCGATGAAGTTGGCGGCACCGCACTCATCGATATACTTCTTCTCCTTGGCATCCAGATAGAACTCACTTCCGTAACCCTTCTCATGAGCGATGTTGTGAGCGTAGAGGCTGGCAGCATAGTTACCGCCTACCTTGTACTTACCCATACCCAGAGGAGCTGAACGGTCGTAAGAACGAACCAGTGCATAAGCGTTAGCTGCAAAACCGCCCTTGAAGTACGGACCTACAGGCATAACGAAAATAAGGAACATATACTCTTTGGCTGGCTTAACACCAATCTCTGCACCTGTGCCGATAAGCAGCGGGCGGATGTAAAGTGAAGCACCGCTCTCATAAGGAGGAATGAACTCCTTGTTGAGCTCGATGACGCGCTTTACCATCTTGCAGAAGGTCTCAGTAGGAAGCTCCGGCATCATGGTAGCACGGCATGTGCTCTGCATGCGCTCGGCATTGGCCTCCATACGGAACACTCGTACCTTGCCGTCCTTGCCGCGGAAGGCCTTCAGACCCTCAAAAGCCTCCTGACCGTAGTGCAGGCAGGTGGCGGCAATATGCATGGGTACATACTCGGAGTCAGATTCCTCGATCTCACCCCATTTTCCGTCTTTAAACCAAATTCTGAGATTCCAATTGGTCTTCATGTAACCAAATGACAGATTGGCCCAGTCAAGTTCTTTCATAACAGTATAAATTTAATCATCCGCGAAATTACAAAAAATGCTATCAGATTGTCCTGCAGTACCTGTAAATAAACTAAATTTGTAACGTTTATGGAAAATATGGAGACACAAAGCAAGCAAAACAGGCCCGATAACGCCAGAATGGACCGCAAAATAAGGACTATCAGATTCATACTTCTCTCCATAATCCTCTACTTTTTGACCGATGCCATCGGCCGATGGTTCGTTCCCGCCCAGGATTCCGTGCCCGGACTCTACACAATGATGATATGGATTCTCTGTTTCATCACCGGAGCCCTGCAGTTCTTTTTCTGGCGCAGGATCAGCCTCAAATGGCTCCGATGGGCCACCGCCATAGCCTACGTAATCCTGTTCGCCATGCTGCTCAAATGGCGCGACTTCTACTATTACGGCGGCTCCACGCTTATCGGTTATAAATTTTCAGTCACAATAATGCCCTTGTGGGGTTTCCTGATAGAGGCCACCTTCACATCATTCCTGCGCTGGTACGGTAACCTTATTAAACGCATCTTCAAGCTGGAATCCATCCAAAGCCCGGTATTCCTCTTCTTCATGCTGGTACCCATAGCACTTGTAGTGATGCTCTTCATAGGCGGCTACAAACTCTCCGGAACCCTATCGGACAAAGGGGCCGATATCCAGCAGTACATTGATGAGGGCGAGATCAATCACAACACCGATCACCGCGAGCCCGTACGCCAGTACGACCGCCTGTTCAACGACCTGAACGACACCCAGCTGGAGGCAGCACGCAAGAACGGATTAAAGAAGCCCATCTCCCTTGATGAAGCTGAGACCAACCGCCAGCTCCAGAAAATAGAGACCAACCGCTACTACGTGGTGCAGAAGCTCACCCACTCCGTTCCCTACCTGGTTCCCAAGGCAGCCAAACTGCTCGAGGACATGGGAAAGGCCTTCCAGGACTCGCTCTTTAACCGCGGATACAACCGTAACCACCGATTCACCGTAACCAGCGTGCTCCGCACCGAGGAGACCGTCCGCCAACTGCGCAAGACCAACGTCAACTCCAGCGAGAACTCATGCCACTGCTACGGCACCACATTTGACATATCCTACTTCACCTACAGTCCACCCCAGGTAGGCAAGGAGGCATCCATCGACAAGATGCGTCAGATACTCTACCAGGTGGCCTATGATATGAAACAGCAGGGCCGCTGCTACGTAAAATACGAGAAACAGCAGACCTGCCTTCACATTACTGTCCGTTGATTACGGTCAGAAACTCCTCTCTACGGTACCCGCCCAGGCATCATTGACCGATACTGACACCCCTGCGGTCTGAGTCTGTTTCCTGAACATCTCACCGCTGCATCGGGTTATCTTGTTCTTGGCCACAGGCACGTTCTCTATAGTCATCTTCTTGTACTCCTGATCCAGGCTGTCAATGGCAGTGACAGTAATGTTCATGGTGCTGTGTCCCTCACGCACGAACATATACATATCATACGTCCTGACATCGGACTGTACATCGACCGTCTCTGTAATCTTGGTGCTGTTAAGTCCCAGTCCCGTGTAAACGTTGAGTGACTGGCTGGTTCCCACAACCTCAATCTGGAACTTCCTGATGCTCTCCGGAATATTCTGATCCGTCAGATTGAATTCAAGTTTTGCAACCACACGCTCCAGATTCACCTCAACGGGCTCCATATTCTCATGGACCGATATCTCCTGGCAGTACAGGAACGTATCGGTTGCCTTACGGGTCTTCTTGTTGTTGAAGGTTGTCTTGGAGGGTGTTGTCATTGTGGGATTGCCGTCACCGTTATGTGCCAGCACCACCAGCGTGTATGTCCCCTCCTCGAGCAACAGGTCCATTGACCCGAAGTTATCGGCCTCCAGAGTCTGGTCTTTCTGGATCTTGTCGGGTTTTTCACCCTCTCCGCTGTAGATGCAGTAGGTAATCCTGGAACAGACCTCGTTCAAGGCCGATGCCTTGGTCAGACTGCCGAACGGTACCTGCTCGATTGACGCCACACGCACCTTGACGGGTATGCCCGTTCCTTCATCGACAGGAATCACATGAATACGGTCAGAGCAGGAGCATAGAAACACTCCGAATGTGATAAGGATTAATGAAAAGAATTGATTAACACGTGTCTTCTTTGGGGCTGAAGACTGCCTCATGGTCTTTTGTTTCATAGCGTAAAAGATTTTTAAATGGTTATTAGGTCACCGCAATATTAGGGATTTTCTGTGATAGGGACAAAAAAAAGAGGCCCGAAGGCCTCTCTTTTTATCTGAAAGTCTGTCAGATTAATACTGACGGAGATTCCACTTGCAGTTAACGTCGTTGATATCGAACTTGCCGAGTGAAGCGTTTGAGTCACCAACTGAGATCAGGCAAACCTTCTCATCAGTGCCGGGAACAGCCTTCGGGCAGATACGATATGTACCGTCAACGAGCTGATCAACGCTCCAGAGCTGCTCAGGTGCACCTGTGAACTCGGGAACAGTGGTGAGCTCCTTACCAGCGGTAGCAGCCAGAGCGCGGTTTGTACCGGCAATGACGATCTTGTAGTACGGAGTACCCAGAGTACCTTCCTCCTGAGCTACAAACTCCCACTTCTGGTTGGGACGGAACTGATAGTCAATAACGCGAACGTCGATGTTACCCTTGGGCCAGTTGCCGATAACGTCCTCGAGCTTCTGGAAAGCAACCTGGGTGTTAGCCTGGTTACCGCCACCGCCGAACATTCCGCGGCCGCCGCCAAGACGTACATACTCAGTAGCGATTTCAAGAGCATAACCACGACGCTCTGACTCGATCTCGTAAACACCGTTCTTTACGTTGTAACCAGCCTCGGGCCAGCCGTTGCGCCATACGATAGGCAGGATAGCCAGGGTGCTGCGGCCACTCATTGAGTAGTCAGCTTCCCAGTGGAATGACATCTTCTGAACGCCATCCTCTACGATGTAACGGCCAAAGTGACCTGCACCGGTGTAACCGTCGCGGCAGCCAAGAACCATCTTACCGCCACCCTCGATCATATCACGGCCTACGTTATCGATGAACGGACCTGTGGGGCTCTTTGAACGGCCGCAAACGATGTTGTATGTTGAGTTAACACCGTCGCAGCATGTTCCGTGAGTACCCAGCAGATAGTACCAACCATCCTCATAAATCATTGTTGTAGCCTCGCAGTCAACTGCAACGTTTACGTCAACAGCACCTGCAGCGCGATCACCGGTAGCGGGATCGAGCTCAACCACGCGGATGAAGCCGAAATATGTTCCGTAAGTTACGAAGAGACGGCCATCGGGAGTCATGATAAGACCGGCGTCGATAGCATCGCAGTCCTCGTCAACGAGTGACTCAGCAACCTGAATCTGCTCTGTCCACTCATAGTCAGGTGACTGGGGATCCAGAGTCTTGTTCCACATAGTGCGGATTGTACCTGCGTGACCACCACCAAGGCCACCGCCTGTTGAGCTGTGTGCGCAGAGATAACGGTCACCGATCTTGATCATATCAGGAGCAGCACCTACGCTGATGCGGGCACCACCTTCGCTTGACCATACCCAACCGTCACTTGATACCAGCGGTGAACCGCCTGTACCCCAAGTATAGTATTTACCGTCACACTCCATAATAGTGGCAGGATCGTGAATGAACGGAGCACCGATCTGAGCCATTACAGTTTCAGACATTGCGACTGAAGCAAGGGCTACCAAGCCCATCTGAAATATCTTTTTCATATTCTGATCCAATAATTAATTGTTAGTGATGGTGTAGTTCTTGAAGATTGTGCCGTCCTCATTGTAGAGACGTGCGCACATATCACTCATACCCGGGCCGTTGATGACAGCGGCGCGAATCAGGTTCTTACCCTTCTTGAGGGTGATGCGCTTTGACATACCGTCATCGGCAACCATACGGCGGTCAGCCTGAAGAGTCAGGACCTTCTCACCGTTAACCCACCAGATTGATGATGCGTTTGAACCGGCAGCCAGACGTACAACTACATCCTGATCTACGTTGATTACTGTGAAAGCATTGAAGATAAGACCGTAACGCTTCTGGCCGTTTGATGAACCGAGAGCAAAACGGATAAGCTTGATGTTGAACAGCTTGCTGTCAACTGAATGCCACTCAAGAGTATCCTTAACTGTAGCGGGAGCTGCAGCAGCGGGAGCACCGCCACCCATCATGCCACCACCAAAGCCGCCGAAGCCGCCCATACCCTGAGGAGCACCCTGAGGAGCGCCCTGGGGACGACCCTGCCCCTGAGGAGCACCCTGAGGAGCACCCTGCGGACGAGCCTGACCAGCACCGGGAGCACCGGCACCGGGAGCGCCCTGAGGACGAGCCTGACCGGCACCTGCACCCTGAGGAGCACCACCGCCAAAGCCGCCGAATCCGCCACGACCGCCGGCACGCGGAGCCTCTGACTCTACGATTACCTGATCACCGGTCTTGGGAAGAGCGTTGATGTCATTTGTAAACTGACCCTTGAAATACTCCTTGGTCAGCTCAGCCTGAATATAGCTGTCTGTAAATACTGTATTGCCACTGTTAGGCTTGTTGATAGGCTCAATGATAGTCCAACGACGGATGAAGCCTTTCTCATCGGGCTTAGCCGGAGCGGCATCGGCCTTGATCTCAGTAAAATACTGGTCGAACTCAACGTTTCTGTTGGCAATGCGAGACGGGTCAATCTTTGAACCGTTGGAACCGCAACCAACTAAAACTGCTGTCATTCCTACAGCCAGAATTAATTTGAAGTTTCTGTTCATAGTGAACTTTGGATAAAAATTAGGTTTATAATAAATTGATAGTTTGCACAACTGGCTCGCTAAGTTACAACAAATAGTTAATAATATTGCACAAATTTGAACTAAAATGGAACAAAAAAACATCCGACCCCATAAGGAGCCGGATGTTTAAATAATTATTCAGAAATATTACTTACCTGTGCCCCAGAAGAACTGAGCCATCTGGTAGAGTGAACGTCTCCAGGTAAGGAACTCATGAGCTGTACCCTCTGATACATAACCCATTGCATCGAAACCAGCCTCCTTAAGAGTCTTGGCAGCATTCATGATGTTGTCCGGACCCTCCTTGCTACCGCAGCTGATGAAGATCTTCTTAACCTGGTTCTTGTCAGCAATCTCTGAGGGGTTGTAGGTACCGCCTGAAAGCAGACCGTAGTAACCGAACATCTCGGGACGTGCAAGAGTGATTGAGTGAGTCTCCATACCACCCATTGACAGACCGGCCATAGCGCGGTTGTCCTTGTTGGCGATAGTGCGGAAGTGTGCATCTACATAAGGAACAAGCTCGTCGCAGAGGAATGTCTGGAAGCCGGCGTTGCTGCCGAAACCACCACCGAATCCACCACCTGCGGGACGCTGGCCCTGAGGACGCTGGCCCTGAGGAGCCTGAGCCTGAGCATCAGCAGCGGGACCTGCTGCGGGACGTGCTGCGGGAGCACCTGCGCCACCAGCGGGACGACGCATGCCACCACCCATGCCACCGGGACGGAAGCCCTCGTTGGTCATACCATAGGTGCAGACAATGATGAAGGGCTTGATCTTACCCTCGGCAATCAGGTTATCCATGATGAGGTTAGCGTGACCCTGGGTCATCCAAGCGGTCTCATCCTCACCCCAACCGTGCTGCAGATACAGAACCGGATACTTTACATCGGCCTTGTCAGCATAGTATGTAGGAGGTGTGTAAACGAATGCGCGACGCAGGCTGTTGGTGCTCTCTGACCAAACCAGAATCTGCTGTACGAAGCCGTGCGGGATGTTGCGCTCCTCATAGAAGGCCTGATCCTTTGCGGGAATCTCAATACCGCTCTCCCAACGGGTTGAGCCGTAGTAGTTATTGGTACCGGGGTCATTGAATGTACCGCCGTCAATTGTCAGATGATAGTAGTGGAAACCCTCATCCAGGGGCTGTGATGTAGTACCGGTCCAAACGCCGTTCTCATCCTTAACAAGGTCTGTACCACCGTTGGTACCGCCCAGACCCAGACCTACTGATACGGCCTGTGCATTGGGGGCAACAATGCGGAAACGGGCATAACCCTGAGAGTTAACCATAGGATACTCCTGCTGGGGCTGATTCTTTGTTGAGGGCTTGAAGTCCTCCTTGATCTCCTGTGCTGCGCAGAAACCTGCGGTCAGAAGGGCAGCACTTAAAACTACTGTAAACTTTCTCATATTATAAATCGGTTAAAATAGGTTTTCAATTACTTGAAGCAGATCTGTACGAACTGGTACAGGCTGCGACGCCATGTATGCCACTCGTGAGCGGTACCCTCTGAGATGTAACCGGTAGCGTTGATGCCGGCCTTCTTGAGGTTCTCGGCAGCCTCCATAACACCCATGTTCTCCTTACCGCCGCAGCTCATGAAGAGAGCCTTGTTGGTCTCCTTGTAGCCCTCGGCACCCTCGATGTCCTGCAGAGAGATTGTGCCGCCACTGAACATACCAACATATGCGAATACCTTAGGATTAGCCAGTGTGACTGAACGTGTGGTCATACCACCCATTGACAGACCGGCCATAGCGCGATGCTGAGGATCAGCAATTACGCGGTAGTTCTTCTCAACCATCGGGATGATGTCCTTGATGAGAACGTCGCCAAAGGCGCCACCCATCATGAAGCCGCCACCAAAGCCGCCACGACGCTGGCCCTGGCCCTGAGGAGCCTGACCCTGTGCCTGAGCATCAGCTGAGGGACCGCCGGGACGCTGACCGCCAAAGCCGCCGAATCCGCCCATACCGCCACCCTGCTGACCGGGAAGCTGTGCATCGAGGCAGTCAATAACGATGATGAACGGAACAGCCTTCTTCTCTGCAATCAGGTTGTCCATGATCTGAGCGGTGTGACCCTGCTCTGCCCAACCGTGCTCGTTCTCACCCATACCGTGCATCAGGTAGAGTACCGGGAACTTCTTGCTTGTGTTGGTGTAGTACTCATTGGGGAAATAGATGTAGCAGTGACGCATCTTCTCGGTTACTGATGACCAGTAGTAAACCTCGTTCATGCTGCCCTGCGGTACATTCTTAACCTGCCAGAAATCCTGGTCGTCTGAGGGAACCTCAATTCCGCTGCCCCAACGGCTTGCGCCATAGTAGTAGAGGCTTCCCGGATCGGGTACGCTTGCACCGTCAATGTTCAACTGATAGTAGTGGAAACCGGGATCCTGAGGAGCTGAAGTTCCTACCCATACACCGTTCTCGTTCTTGGTCATTGAATATATCTTACCGTCGATGTCAAGACCAACAGCTGTAGCATTGGGAGCTGAGATCTGAGCACGTACCATACGCTGTGAGTTTACCATAGGATACTGGTGACCGCTCTGATTGTTTGCTGCGGGCTTGAAGTCCTCTGTTACGTTCTCGGTTACTGAAGGTACTGTGGGATTACCGCCACGGCCACCACCAAACTGAGCATACGCTGACACTGTAGCCAGTGCCAAAAGTGAAAGGATAATCTTTTTCATACTTGATTTTTGAATATTGGTTTGTTTAAAAAAATATGCACACGTTCTGCAAACATACTACATTTTTTTAATATCACTGTATCTCTGCAGCGATTTTGCGAGCCTGCTCCATATGTTTCTGCAGGTTCTTTATGCGGTTTGCATGGCTGGGATGGGTGCTCATGAACTCGGGCACGTACTGGCTTTCATTGGCCGCCATGCGTTCCCAAAGCACAGGTGCCTGCTCAATGTCATATCCTGCAATGGCCATGATGTAAAGGCCAATCTCATCGGCCTCTGACTCATGTTTGCGTGAGTAAGGGAGCAGGTATCCGTATTCGCTGCCCACCGCAAAGGCAGCCTCAAAGAGCATCCTTCCGGCCTGCGATGTCTTCTGTTCCACAGCCTGTCCGGCAACACCGCCCACAAGGCTGGTAAGTGCCTGCTGTGACATGCGCTCGTTGCCGTGACGGGCCAGTGCATGGGCAATCTCATGGCCCATTACCACAGCCACCAGGTCCGGTGTATCGCACAGCGGCATGATGCCCTCATAGAACACCACCTGACCGCCGGGCATGCAGAATGCATTGACCTGACTGTCCTGAACCAGTTTGAAACTCCAGGTGATATCGTCCAGTTGTGACTGCTGGCCTCTGCTGGCCAGATATTTGGTCAGGGCGCCGGTAAGACGCTCGCCCACCTCCTGAATCATAGCCGCCTGTTCCTTGTTGTCCGATACCTTGGCGGTTGCCATCATCTCGTTGTACGATTCGTTTGAAAGCGATGTAATCTCGCTGTCTGAATAGAGCAGCATGCGGTTTCGGCCCGTAAAAGCCACCGAACTGCACGCAATCAGTACCGCTGCTGACAGCAGGCACATCAACCACTTGACAGTCCTTCTCATATAGCGTTAATCTTCTGTTTCAAGAATCTTCTTTATCTCCTCATCGGTCTTGTACAGTTTATCCTTACAGAACTTGATCAGTTCACGGGCCTCCTTCAGGCTCTCACCGATCTGGTCTATGTCCATCTTGTTCTCTTCAATCCCTGAGACAATTTCGTCCAGGCGCTTCATTGCTTCTTCGTATTTCATTCTTATTGGTATTTAGGTTTGTAATCAGATGATTTCACTCTCCACGCTTCCGTCGGCAAACACGGTTGTAAGCCTGTCGCCCTTCTTAAGGTCCGATACACACTTGACCGCGCGTCCGTTCAGACGGGTAAGCGAATAACCCCGCTTCAGGATGACATGCGGGTCAGCGGCGGCAAGCGTCTTGTCCACAATCTCCAGTTTATGCGCCTGTGCGGTAAGCATATTGCGCACTCCGTTGACCGATCTTATCCAAAGCGTCTCCAGAACCTGCTCCTGACGTGTTTTGAGCACTGCGAATAGAGAAGGCAGCTTCTGTGACATCCTTTCTATTCTCACCTTCTCGGCATTCATCTTCTCCGTTATGGCGTCGCTCATCCTGCGGGTCAGGTTTTCAAGTTCCGATGCAGTATCAAACACCCTGTTTATGATGAACTCGGCTGCGGCGGTAGGCGTCTTGACCTTGGTATGCGCCACCACATCGGCCACCGTGTCGTCACGCTCGTGTCCTATTCCGGTAATTACGGGCAGCGGGAAATTGGCTATGTTGAATGCCAGGTTGTATGAGTCAAAGCAACTCAGTTCACTCACGGCACCGCCTCCTCTTATAATAATCACCACGTCAAAATCATCCCTGCGCAAGGCCACTGCATTCAGGGCCGATATCACACTGCGCTCCACATCGTCGCCCTGCATGGCGGCGGGGAACAGTTTCACGTAAAATCGGAATCCGTAGATGTTATTGGCCAACTGATCGCGGAAATCACCCCAACCGGCAGCCGTGGCCGATGAGATGACGGCTATCCTCTGCGGCAGCGCGGGTATCTCAAGTTCGCGGTTCAGCCCAATCACGCCGTCCTTCTCCAGCTGCTCCAGTATCTCCTTGCGGCGGCGTGCCATATCGCCCATGGTATATGTGGGGTCGATGTCCTGCACCACCAGTGAGTATCCGTAGACCTCATGGAATGTGACGGTGACCTGAAGCAGGACCTTCATTCCCACCTTCAGCGTCTCGCCCGTCTGGGCCTCAAAATAGGGTTTCAATTTAAGCCATGTGCCGCGCCAGATATTGGCTTTGGCCTTGGCCAGGAAATTACGGCCTGTAGCGTCCTTCTGCACAAGTTCCAGATAGCAGTGTCCCTGCCCCGATGGGCTGATGCTGCTTATCTCGGCCTGTACCCAGTAGGCATCGGGCATCTCAAACTGGAGAGTGCTCTTGACGCGACCGTTGAGTTCAAGTAATGTGATTGCTTCCATAGTATCAAATAATCAGATATCGTTTTCTCTCTTGATCTCAAGAACCTCAAGGTTCCTGAAATTCTTGCCTTCCACCTCCAGGCGGACCAGGGTCCTGACCTGCTGCCAGCCCTGCAGACCGGCTGCTCCGGGGTTGATGAACAGCATTCCGTATGTCTTGTCATGCATGACCTTCAGTATGTGCGAATGGCCGCACACCAGCAAGTCTGGAGTCTCTATTAGCAACTGCTCCCTCACCGATCGGTCATAATGGTCAGGCGAACCGCCTATGTGCTTTATCATGATGTTGGCGTCCTCCACCTTGAAACGGTAAATCTCAGTGGTGAACCGGCGCACGTCCTGTCCGTCACAGTTGCCCCAGACGGCACGGACGGTGGCTATCTTTGAAAGACGTTCCAGAATCTCGTACGATCCTACATCGCCGGCATGCCATATTTCGTCACATCCCTCAAGGAAGGTGGCGTAGCGGTCATCCCAATAGGCGTGGGTATCGGACAGGATTCCTATCTTTTTCATATTCCAAGCTTTTCCTTTGCCAAAGATACTATTATATCGGCGCACTTTTCATATCCCAGGGTGGTACTGTTCAGACAAATGTCATAAACGGCGGTGTCACCCCATGTACGGCCGGTAAAGTAGTTGTAGTACGATGAGCGCTTGCGGTCAATGTCCTCAATCAGCGACAGGGCCTTTGACTGGGTCATATCCTCACCGGCGTGACGCATCACGCGGGCCACGCGGTCGTTGATATCGGCCGCAATGAAAACGTTGAGCAGACGGTCGCTGTCACGCAGCACGTAATCGGCGCAACGGCCTATGAACACGCAGTCCTCAGTCTCGTGGATCTTGCGGATGGCGTCGCTCTGCATGTTGAATATGGATTCGTTGCTCAGGTAGTTGTTGGACAGTCCGTTGCTGCTGCTCATGTGGGTCATGAACAGCGAGCGCAGGCCCTTGCGGGTCTTCTCCTCATCGGCCTCAGCAAAGAACTGCTCGCTGAAACCGGTGTCCTGGGCGGCCTTTTTCAGAAGGTCACGGTCATACACCTTGATACCAAGTTTCTCAGCTACGATAGCTGCTACGTTACGGCCTCCGCTGCAGAACTTGCGGCCTATGCATATACAGTAGTGCTTGTCCATATTATGCCATTTTTTTGAGTTTTCTTACTTGAGGAATGAGCAGTGACACACCCAGTATCACTGAAAGGAAGTCCGATGCCGGCATGCTGTACCAGATTCCGTTTATGCCGTAGTAGCGCGGCAGTATGAGCAGGAACGGTATGAGCAGCAGCAACTGGCGTGACAGAGACATCAGGATAGACTTGCCGGGCATGCCTATGCTCTGGAAGAAGTTACCGGTTACCATCTGTGAGCCTACCAGCGGGAAGACTATGAAGGTGAGTTTCATACCTGTCATGGCTATGGCGGTAAGTTCAGGATCGTCAGTGAATATGCGTATGCACGGACCCGGCAGGAACTCAGTGATGGCAAATCCCAGCGTGGTCACTATCGTACCAAAGAACATAGTCAGATAGAGAACCCTGAGCACACGGTCAAACTGACGTGCACCGTAGTTGTAGCCTGCAATAGGCTGCATGGCCTGGTTGAATCCCATAACCATCATCACAATCAGGAATCCAAAGCTGTTCACGATGCTGTATGCGCCTATGGCCACGTCACTGCCGTACTTTAGCAGGCCGCGGTTTATAAGGAGTACCACAAAGCAGGCGGCTGCATTCATAAGACAGGGTGAAAGACCTATTGTGAGCATGTTCTTTACCAGGTCACCGCGCAGACGGTAGGTACCCTTCTTAAGGTGAATCAGCTCACTCTTGTCTGACAACTGGTAGCACTGCCAGCAGAATGCCAGCACCTGTGAAATGACGGTTGCAATAGCCGCGCCCTTGATGCCCCAGTGGAACACCATAATAAATAGGTAATCCAGAAATGTGTTCAGAAGCACAGTTCCGATGGTTGCCACCATCGCCTTGTTGGGGTGTCCGGCCGCACGCAGTATGCAGTTGATTCCCAGATAAAGGTGGGTGAAGGCGTTACCTGCCAGAATGATGATCATATACTCGCGGGCATAGCCGATGGTGACATCGGTCGCACCGAACAGCGTCAGTATGGGATTGATGAAGATAAGTGAGAATACGCCGAACAGCACTCCAATGAGTATGTTCAGAGTCACTGAGTTGCCCAGCAGCATCTGGGCGCTCTCATGGTCTTTCTGTCCCAACTTAAGTGAAATCATGGTTCCCGAGCCCACGCCCACCATTGATCCGAGCGCGGCTGAAAGGTTCATCAGCGGAAATGTGACCGCCAGTCCCGAAAGAGCCATCGGCCCTACTCCGTGGCCTATGAACGCACGGTCTACAATGTTGTAAAGGGATGACGCAAGCATAGCAATCATGGCCGGTACAGCGTACCTGATTAGAAGCTTTCCGATTTTTTCCGTACCCAGTTCCTGGGGTGTTTTCAATTCTGCCATTTAAATTCTTATCTTTTCAATGCAAAGATACACTTTTTAATGAGGTCAATTAAACTTTTGGCTTTTCCTGATATCTTATCTTTGTGAACAGAAAATTCTGTCTAACCTAAATAACAAATCAAAATGAAGAAGATTTTATTCGCAATCGCAGCTCTGATGGTTTCAACCATGAGCTTTGCACAGGGATTTGGCGGCGGTTTCGGCGGCGGCCAGGGTATGAACATGAATCCTGAGGATATGGCCAAGCGTCAGGCTGACCGTCTGCAGGAGCAGCTCGAACTCACCAAGGTTCAGTATGACTCAATCTACAACTACTATCTTGCAAGCAGCAAGGAGCAGGCAGCTCGTCGTGAGCAGATGCAGAATGGTGGCGGTCAGATGCCCGCCGAGGGTGACATGCAGGCTATGATGGAGCAGATGCAGAAGCAGCGTGAGGCTCAGGAGGCTAAGATCAAGTCATTCCTGACCGATGACCAGAAGAAGAAATATGACGAGATTCAGGAGCAGCGTCGTCAGCAGCGCCAGCAGGGAGGCCAGGGTGGCTTCGGCGGCGGCATGGGCGGCTTTGGCGGCGGTATGCCTCAGGGCGGCGGCTTCGGCGGCGGACGTCCCCAGTAATCCCATACAGCAAAACAGTTACAGCGGGAGTTCGGGTAACCGGACCCCCGCTATTATTTTTTTCTACCGACAAATTTCAATATACCAAAAAATGCATACATTTATAGCCATGAAACATTTGATTCTTGTTACGGCATTAGCACTCCTCTGTACAGGATTGTCAGCCGACAATAGCCCCGAAGCGTCCGATGATTATTCACGCGAACTGATGCGTTTCTCAGGAAACATACACCAGTTCAACAGTCTGTTTCCTCAGGAGAAAGTATATCTGGAATTTGACAATACTGCCTATTTCCAAGGCGAGGTAATATGGTTCAAGGCGTTCGTGACACATGCCACGACTCTCAAACGTGCGCCCAGCAAGGTGTTGTACATCGATTTCATCGCACCCACAGGCCAACTTATCTCCCAGCAGAAACTCAAGGTGGTGGCCGGTCAGTGTGACGGTGCAATTCCGCTGTGGAACGGAGGAACCGTACAAGCCAGAGAGAAAGTCGGCGTACAGGAGTATCCCAGCGGTTTCTATGAGATCAGGGCATATACCCAGAACATGCTTGACTTCAGCCATGAAGCCATATTCTCACGCGTAATCCCGGTCTACACCAAGCCCAAACGTGATGGCGATTTCGATAACTCCCACGTAGTTCTAAAGAATGACAATCCTCTTATTCCCGATGTCCGCGTGGAGGCCGATGAGGATGACAATAAGATCAATGTGTCTTTCTTCCCCGAAGGCGGTGACCTGATTGCAGGCCTGCCCTGTAACGTAGCATTCAAAGCCACCGGTGCCGACGGTTTTGAACTGGAGGGAACGCTTGAATATCAGGACGGAGCCGATCCTGCACCTACCGTACATGACGGAATGGGTATGTTCACCATCGTATCCAAGGGCGGTGAAGCCGTTCATTTTGTAACGAAGGAGGGAAAGAGGAAAAGATTCACTCTGCCCAAAGCACTCAAGAGCGGCTATTCCATGACCGCCCTGCCCTGCTCAGATTCCATCCTGCAGGTAAGCATCGCCCGCACATCGGACCTTATCGGGGAACAGACGGCCATTGCCGTTACATGCAGGGGTGATGTCATTTACTTTGGAGAGGTTACTGAACAGAATGACGCACAACTCGATATAGACTGCTCCAACTGGCCTATCGGAGTATGCCGTCTGACGCTGTACAACAAGGAAGGCAGGATACTGTCATCCCGCAGCATCTTCCACAACAACGCCAAGTTCAAGAGTCCCACCATAACCGTCTTCACCGACAGCATGTCACGCCAGCCATTCAGCAAGGAGATAATGAACTTCAAACTGACCGATAAGGACGGAAGACCCATCCGTGACCGTTTTTGCCTTTCGGTACGAGACGCCACCGACTATGGTAACGGCCTTACCGAGAACCTGCAGTCCAACCTGCTGCTGTCATCGGACCTCAAAGGCTATATACATGATCCGGCATGGTATCTGACGGTGAACGATGAGGAGCATCGTACGGCCCTCAACCTGCTTACGCTTGTACAGGGATGGGAGCGTTACGAATGGCAGTTCATGACAGGACAGAAGTTCTTTGCCGAGAAGCACAGGGTTGAGGACAGTCTGACCATGAACGGTTGGGTATTGTCATACGCCAAACGTAACCCCGTATCGAACATTGATGTGTATGCATCGGTCATGCCTAATGAAGACAAGACTCTGTTCGAGACATTCGCTTATCATACGGATTCCACCGGTTATTTCGGATTTGACCTTACAGACTTCTACGGCAAGGCAAAAATGCAGATTAACCTGATGTCAAAGAAGAGAAACGGCAATTCAAAGTTTGAAAAGAGCACACGAATCAAATTCGAGCGTTCCGACAAGCCCGAGCCCAAACCGTTCCTGAAACAGGAGATTGACCTGGAGCACAACAAGCCCAAGAAACAGGAGGTTGATTTCACCGATGACGGACTGCCGCTGGTCATCAGGGAGGACCTGGGAATAGTTTTGGAGGATGTGGATATTACCGAGAAACGCCAGTTCGTGGATTACGACACGTTCACATCATTCGATGCCGAGAAGGAATCCGAGATGGAACTTGACCTTGGTGAATATACCACCGATGTCGCTGGTTATTTCCTGGAAAAAGGAATACGTTTTGACGATGAGGTCATCCAGCCCTATTTCTATATCCACGATCAGAGTAAGGTGTTGGACAAAAAGCCTTTCGACCTACCCATGCAGATTGACATGATTGACGTCAAGAGCATCATCGTGTTTGACAGGCCCATGTACCCCCAGAAATTCGTAGAGTTCACTCCCCTGCTTGTCGATTATCACAATAAACGACTTGATTTTGACTGGTTCATATGGATTGATACATGTACGGACAGATTCTATCTCATAGACATTCAGATCAAGAATGAAAGGGATCTGATTTCATACAATGACATCCGTAACCTGGGCCGAAGAGTAACCACCATTGACGGTTTCTCAAAACCTGTTGAGTTCTATGCGCCTCAGTATCCCGAAGGTGCCGTTTACGGTGATGTGGATGCCCGCCGCACCCTTTACTGGAATCCCAATGTCATAACCGACAGCGAGGGTAACGCGCGCGTGGAGTTCTACAACAACAGTTACTCACAGCGCTACACAATCATCGGTGCCGGCATCACTGCCTCCGGCACACCTTACATCCTGAACCAGAACTGGTAATCAGAAGAGACTGCAGCCAATCAGCACCATAAGCTGTGCCGTAAGTATGCGCAGGAACATTGTGAGGGGGTAAACCGTGGAGTACGCTACAGCAGGAGCGTCATGCTCGGTCTGGCTGTTGGCGAATGCCAAAGCCGGAGGATTGGTGCTGGCACCAGCAACAAGTCCCAGTATGCTGTAGTAATTCATGTTATGACGTTTCCTTGCTATGAGCGCCACCACGAATACCGGTATGATTGTTATGAGCAGACCGGCCAGCATGAATGTAAGGCCGTCGCCCGATGTGATTGTCTCAACGAATGTGGCACCCGACTTGATTCCCACGCTTGCCAGGAAGAGTGCGATACCCACCTCGCGCAGCATCATCAGCGCGCTTGCTTTTGTATAGGTGACAAGACCCAGCTTATATCCGAATCGGCTTATAAGAATTGCCACAACCAGCGGACCGCCGGCAAGACCCAACTTAAGCGGCGTAGGAATACCGGGAATAGCGATTGGAATGCTTCCGAACAGGACACCAACCAGAATACCTATAAACAATGTAGCGATATTGGGCACATCCAGACGCTTCATCTCATTGCCCACACGCTGAGCCACTGCAGCCACGCTGCTCTCCTTACCTACTACTGACAGGCGGTCACCTATCTGAAGTATCAGGCTGGCCGATGCAAACAACTCAGTACCTGAACGTACCACGCGGGTGATGGTAACATCATATATGCTGCCCAGATGCAACTGTCCAAGAGTCTTGCCGTTGAGTTTCTCCTTGGTGACAACGATACGGCGTGAAACCATAGGCTCGGTAGCCTTCACGTTATCCAATTCAACCTCAACCGGTGTTCCAAGCAGGGTGCGGATGGCCTCGCCGTCATCCTCGGCGCTTACCACGCATAACTGATCACCCAGTTTGACAACAGTATCCCTGTGGGGAGTTTCCATAACACCTTCATGGAGCAGACGTGAGCATATGAACTCACGGTTTATCAGACGGCGCAGCTCAAGGATGGTCTTGCCGTCCAGACGCTCATTGGTCACCTCCAGATACTGCTTCATGGGCTTGGTGCTGGTATCCTGCTGCTTCATGCTCTCCAACTGAGCGTTCTCCTTGTCATCCTTGACGCGGCAGATGGCCTTCACTATCATCGGCACCATAATTACACCCAGTACGGCAAGCGGATATGCGCATGCGTAACCGTTGGCAATATCGGCGTTGCTTCCGCCTATCTGACGCAGCGCCTCCTCGGCGGCACCAAGTCCCGGTGTATTTGTAACAGCACCGCTCAGCACGCCCACCAGCATGGGGAAACTGTCGGGATCGGTGCGGTCAAACAGCAGGAAGTATGCGCCTACTGCAACCACGATATTGAGGAATATCATCAGTACTGCCAGACGGTTCATCTGGACGCCTCCTTTTGCGAATGAACTGAAGAACGAAGGACCTACCTGAAGTCCCAGGCTGTAAACGAACAGTATAAGTCCGAAATCCTGAATAAAACTTATAGTCTTAATGTTGCCGGTAAATCCGAAATGAGCTACTACGATACCGGTAAAGAGTACGAATGCAACTCCGAATGATACACCGCGGAACTTGAGTTTTCCAAGCAGCATGCCTACGGCAATCACGAAAGAGTAAAGCAGAAGCAGATGGGCTATTGATTCAGTGTCAAAAAGAAGTGTCCTAATCCAATCCATTATAAATCAGTGTTTTGTCCAGATAAGATATTTTGTCCTAATTTTCGGGTGCAAAGTTACTTACATTTTGCCGATATTGGCAGTGTGCACTCTATTATAAAACCTTAAAAATTTATAGTTATTCATAGAATATAAATCTATAAGATTTAAGTTCGTTTACTCAATCTAATTATATATCTTTGCGAAACTGTGCCCCCTTTACGGGGTCATAGCGAGAGAATTATCCTATCAAACAAGTATATTTTATGTCAAACAAGAAAGAAAAACTCTTCTCAGAGTTCCCACCCGTGTCTACCGAGGAGTGGATGGCCAAGATCACCGAAGATCTGAAAGGTGCCGATTTTGAGAAGAAACTCGTCTGGAGAACCAACGAGGGATTCAAGGTCCAGCCGTTCTACCGCCAGGAGGACCTCCAAGGCCTTGACACAGAAACCAAACCCGGAGAATTTCCTTACAAGCGCGGCACAAAAGCCTGCAACACATGGTTCGTACGTCAAGGCATCAGCACGAAAGACATTAAGGAAGCTAACGCAAAGGCACTTGACATCCTCAACAAGGGTGTCGATTCACTCAGTTTCTGCTGCCGCGGCCGTCTGATCGAAGGGGCCGATCTGGAAGCACTGCTCAAGGACATCTGCGCCGATTGCATTGAGCTGAACTTCAGCACCAAGCCCCAGCTGGCATGTGCACAGGCCCAGGCTCTGGTTGACTACTTCACCAAGAAGGGTTATGACCTGAGTGCCCTGAAGGGTTCAATCTCATACGATCCCATCGCTTCAATGCTCAAGAGCGGTATCGAGTGCGGATTTGAGGATGCAGCCAAGCTGATTGAGATACTCAAGCCCCTTAAGAAGTTCCGCGCCCTTACAGTCAAGGCTTCAATGCTGACTGATTCAGGTGCATTCTGCTATCAGGAGCTGGGTTATGCTCTGGCTTGGGGTAACGAGTACATGCGTACCCTCACCGAGGCAGGTGTTCCCGCCGATGCAGTAGCCAAGAAGATACAGTTCAACCTGGGCATCGGCTCCAACTACTTCATGGAGATTGCCAAGTTCCGTGCAGCACGCATGCTGTGGGCCAAGATCGTCGAGGCCTACAAGCCCGAGTGCCACTGCTCAGACAAGCCCGAGGACGGTATCTGCCGCTGCGCATGCAAGATGCACATCAACGCTGTAACCACCAAATACAACCAGACCATCTTTGACCCGTATGTGAACCTGCTGCGTTCACAGACCGAGGCCATGAGTGCCGCTCTGGCTGGTGTTAACTCAATAACAGTCACTCCGTTTGACGCCGCTTATGAGACTCCCGATGATTTCTCAGAGCGTCTGGCCCGCAACCAGCAGCTGCTGCTCAAGGAGGAGTCACACCTGGATAAGGTTGTAGATCCCGCCGGCGGTTCATACTACGTAGAGAATCTGACCGAGGCTCTGGCTGAGCAGGCTTGGAACCTGTTCCTCTCAGTTGAGGATGAGGGCGGTATGCTTGCAATGGTTAAGGCCGGCAAGGTTCAGGAGGCAGTCAACGCCACCAACGCCGCACGTCATGACAACGCCGCCAAGCGTAAGGAGTCACTACTGGGAACCAACCAGTTCCCCAACATCAAAGAGATGTCCGAGGGCCGCGCTCCCAAGACCTGCAACTGCTGCTGCAAGGCTGAGGGCAATCCCACCATCGCCACCCTTGACAGCGCACGCATAGCTTCACAGTTCGAGGAGCTCCGCCTGGCTACCGAGGCCAGCGGCCGTCGTCCCAAGGTATTTATGCTCACCATAGGTAACCTTGCAATGCGTCAGGCCCGCGCCCAGTTCTCGGGCAACTTCTTTGGCTGCGCAGGATACGAGATTATTGACAACCTCGGATTCAAGACCGTCGAGGACGGAGCCGAGGCAGCACGCAAGGCAGGTGCCGATATCGTAGTGCTCTGCTCAAGCGATGACGAGTATGCCGAGTACGGTCCCGCCGCATTCAAGGCCGTAGGTGACAGCGCAATCTTCGTAATTGCCGGTAATCCCGCCTGCATCGAGGACCTCAAGGCCGTAGGTATTGAGAACTATGTTCACGTACGCTGCAACGTGCTTGAGACACTGAGAGATTTCAACAGCAAGCTTAACATCAAATAATCCGTAGTTATGAAACCTGATTTTAAGAACATCGACATAAAGGCTGCCGCTCCCGCAGAGAAGCTCTGTGGCTGCAAGGCAAAGAAAGCAGGTGCAGACGAGATCTGGAAGACTCCGGAGCATATTGAAGTCAAGCCTGTATATACCAAGGAGGATCTGGAGGGCATGGAGCACCTCAACTACGCTGCAGGTATCGCCCCCAACCTTCGCGGACCTTATTCAACAATGTATGTGATGCGCCCCTGGACCATCCGTCAGTATGCCGGATTCTCCACCGCCGAGGAATCAAACGCATTCTACCGCCGTAACCTGGCCGCCGGTCAGAAGGGTCTGTCAGTTGCATTTGACCTTGCCACCCACCGCGGTTACGATGCTGACCACGAGCGTGTAGTAGGTGATGTAGGTAAGGCCGGTGTATCCATCTGCTCTGTTGAGGATATGAAGGTGCTGTTTGACGGCATACCTCTTAACAAGATGTCTGTATCAATGACAATGAACGGCGCCGTTCTGCCTATCCTGGCCTTCTACATCGTATCAGGTCTGGAGCAGGGTGCCACACTTGAGGAACTTCAGGGTACAATCCAGAACGATATCCTCAAGGAGTTCATGGTACGTAACACCTACATCTATCCGCCTAAATTCTCAATGAAGATCATCGCCGACATATTCGAGTACACATCACAGAATATGCCTAAGTTCAACTCAATATCAATCTCCGGTTACCACATGCAGGAGGCAGGTGCTACCGCCGATATCGAGCTGGCTTACACCCTGGCCGATGGTATGGAATATCTGCGTGCAGGTATCAACGCCGGCATGAACATCGATACATTCGCACCGCGTCTGTCATTCTTCTGGGCCATCGGTACCAACCATCTCATGGAGATTGCCAAGATGCGTGCAGCCCGTCTGCTCTGGGCCAAGATCACCAAGAGCTTCGGCGCCAAGAACCCCAAGTCAATGGCTCTGCGTACACACTGCCAGACCTCTGGTTGGTCACTCACCGAACAGGATCCGTTCAACAACGTAGGACGTACCTGCATCGAGGCTATGGCCGCTGCCCTGGGTCACACCCAGTCACTGCACACCAACGCCCTTGACGAGGCTATCGCACTGCCTACCGATTTCTCGGCACGTATTGCCCGTAACACCCAGATCTACATCCAGGAGGAGACCAACGTATGCCGCGAGGTTGACCCGTGGGCTGGCTCATACTACATTGAGTCACTGACCGACGAGATTGCCCACAAGGCATGGGAGCACATCCAGGAGATCGAGAAGCTGGGCGGTATGGCCAAGGCTATCGAGACCGGTCTGCCCAAGATGCGTATCGAGGAGGCCGCTGCCCGCACACAGGCACGTATTGACTGCGGCATCCAGACAATCGTAGGTACCAACAAGTACCGTCTGGACCACGAGGATCCCATCGATATCCTTGAGGTTGACAACACCGCCGTACGTAACCAGCAGATCGAGCGCCTCAAGCAGCTCCGCGCCAACCGTAACGAGGCCGATGTACAGAAGGCTCTTGATGCTATCACCAAGTGCGTCGAGACCGGTCAGGGCAACCTGCTTGCTCTTGCCGTCGAGGCCGCCAAAGTTCGTGCATCACTCGGTGAGATTTCATATGCCTGCGAGAAGGTTGTAGGCCGTTATAAAGCAGTAATCAGAACAATTTCAGGCGTGTATTCATCAGAAAGCAAGAAAGACGCAGACTTTGAGAAAGCCTGCCAGCTTACAGCAGAGTTCGCAAAGAAGGAGGGCCGTCAGCCCCGTATCATGATTGCCAAGATGGGTCAGGACGGTCACGACCGCGGCGCCAAGGTTGTAGCCACCGGTTACGCCGACTGCGGTTTCGACGTAGATATGGGTCCGCTCTTCCAGACTCCGGCTGAGTCAGCCCGCGAGGCTGTTGAGAACGATGTCCACGTACTTGGCGTCTCCTCACTTGCCGCCGGTCACAAGACCCTTGTACCGCAGGTAATCGAGGAACTCAAGAAGCTTGGCCGTGAGGATATCATGGTAATCGTAGGCGGTGTAATCCCCGCCCAGGACTACGACTTCCTCTACAAGGCAGGAGCCGCCGCCATCTTCGGCCCCGGCACCTCCGTTGCCAAAGCGGCTGTCCAGGTAATGGAACTGCTCCTGGCGGAGTAATTCCCCTGCTCGCCAAAGTGTCCCACAAGAACCCCGCTCACACCCCGTGCAGCGGGGTTCACTGTGTCACATCCCCTCATCTCGGCCCCCTGTCCCACACTCACCCGCCTCCCAACCCTCTCTCGCCCACCCACCCGTGGGACACTTTGGCGGGAATCCAAAAAACCACTATCTTCGCAAAAACAAAACAATATGAGAAAAGTCCTTGTCCATTGTCTATCACTTTTGGTGACAGTTGCAATTATTTCCTGTTCTTCCAGGAGCAGTGTTTCACAAATTGACGGCGTTGTCACGATTGATGTTCCCGCTTATGAGAATGATTCGATACAGATGCCTAGTATATCCCAGTTGTTTGATACTGTCAATATTGTGCTGGAGACCGGCGGTATTGAGACTCTTATCGGCGGAACGATATCGGATATCAAGATTTGCTGTGACACACTGATAATCTTTTCAAACAATGTCTTTCAACTTTTTGATATGAACGGCCGATTTATCAGAAAGATAGACAGATTAGGTCGTGGGCCAGGCGAGTATATCAATATCATCCGTCATTTTGAAGTTGATGAGGAGCAGCACCATATTATAGTATTTGATAGAGGCTCAGGATTCAAGCGTTATACATTGAGCGGCAAATTCGTAAACATAGTCCGATATGAACATGACGCTGTGGATTTTGCAATACTGCCTGACGGCGGGTATGTCCTGTTCTCTCCGTTTTCCAAGACCCCTGAAGGAGGCTTATGGATGGTTGATGCTCAAGGCAATTTCAAGCGCAATCTGATTTCATATGACGATTTAAATATCAGTGTCATAGTAGGATCACGATGGCTGACTCATGTAAATGATTCCATTATAGGATTCCCGGGGCTGGAAGACATTATTTACCATGTGACCAATGACACCATTTTCCCTGCATTTCATATAATCTCTGAAATCATTGATCCCGATGAGGTACAGGAAGAAGGTAAGTTGCGTTCATATTATAAAGATAATTACCTGGAATCCGACAGGTTGGTTTCATTCAACCTGCAGACAATAGTTGAGCCCTACCGTTTTGTCAAAACAGTCTTTGACAAGAAAAACGGTAAGGCCACATATCTGTTTACAGCATCCACCATCAATCATCCAGGTATTCCCAAAGACAATCGCCTTCCTAATTTCCTGTTGAACCAGAAGGAATATTTCTTCAATGAATTGAGTACCTTCTCAATCACAAACAATGATGATCTCAAAGCAAAATATCCGGGGATAACTGAGGAATCCAATCCCATAATCCAAATCTTCCGCTCAAAATAATTTTGTAACTTCGCGTACATGATAGTATGCATAGCTGAGAAGCCCAGCGTAGCAAAGGATATTGCCGATGTTCTGGGCGCCAAGACAAAACACGACGGGTACATTGAGGGTAACGGTTACCAGGTAACCTGGACCTTCGGCCACCTTTGTACCCTGAAAGAGCCCCATGATTACACTGCCAACTGGAAGAACTGGAGTCTGGGCAGCCTGCCCATGATACCGCCCCGGTTCGGCATAAAACTGATTGAGGATAAGGGAATCGAGAAACAGTTCAAGATAATTGAGTCACTAATGCAGAAGGCCGATGGCATTATCAACTGCGGTGATGCCGGCCAGGAGGGTGAGCTCATACAGCGCTGGGTGATGCAGAAAGCCGGTGCCAAGTGCCCGGTCAAGCGCTTGTGGATATCGTCACTGACCGAGGAGTCCATTCGCGAGGGATTCAGCCATCTGCAGGACCAGGATGCGTTCAAGTCACTCTACGAGGCTGGTTTGTGCCGCGCCATCGGCGACTGGCTGCTGGGCATGAACGCCACCCGACTCTACACCATCAAGTACCGAAATAACAACAGCCGCCAGGTATTGTCCATCGGCCGAGTCCAGACCCCCACTCTGGCTCTTGTAGTCAACCGCCAGAAAGAGATTGATAACTTCAAGCCCGAGCAGTACTGGGAACTCAAGACCACATACCGCGACACCTCTTTCTCTTATACCAAGGGAAAGTTCACCAAGATTGAGGACGGCCAGGCCGTGCTGGAGGAGATCCGCCCCTTGAACTTTGTCATAACCGACGTATCCCGTAAGGAAGGCAAGGACTACGCCCCGCGCCTGTTTGACCTGACATCACTCCAGGTTGAGTGCAACCGCAAATACGGATATTCGGCCGATGACACCCTCAAGACCATCCAGTCACTCTACGAAAAAAAGATCACCACATACCCGCGCGTAGATACCACGTTCCTGAGCGATGACATCTACCCCAAGTGCCCCGGCATACTCAAGGGACTCAAGGATTACGCCCAGTTCACCGCCCCGCTGGAGGGACAGAAACTGCCCAAGTCCAAGAAGGTGTTTGACAACAGCAAGGTGACCGATCACCATGCCATCATACCCACCGGAGTCTACCCCAACAACCTGACCCAGCAGGAGCGCGCCGTGTTTGACCTGATAGCCCGCCGGTTCATCGCCGTCTTCTACCCCGACTGCCTCTACGCCCAGACAACAGTCATGGGAAAGGCCGGCCGCGCCGAGTTCAAGACCACGGGCCGCGAGATCCTCAAACCCGGATGGCGCGTGCTCTTTGACAAGGAAAAGACCGATGAAAAGGCCGATGACGACGAACGCATACTCCCCCAGTTCACCGTCGATGAGAGCGGTCCCCACCTGCCGGAGCTGCAGGAAAAGTGGACCACCCCGCCCAAACCCTACACCGAGGCAACCCTGCTGCGTGCAATGGAAACCGCCGGTAAGCTGGTAAACGATGAGGAACTGCGTGATGCCATGAAGGAGAACGGAATAGGCCGCCCGTCAACCCGCGCCGCAATCATAGAGACCTTATATAAACGCGGGTACATGCGCAAGGAGAAGAAGAACCTGTATCCCACGCCCACGGGCATCGGCCTAATAGACCTTATACATGAGGAGTTGCTCAAGAGCGCCGAACTCACGGGAATCTGGGAGAAGCACCTGCGCGAGATAGAGCGCGGCAAATACCAGCCCGCCCAGTTCATGGACGAACTCAAGCAGATGGTCACCACACTGGTCCACGATGTTCTGGCCGACAACTCATCAAGATTATAGACAATCAACCTAATTATAACCGATTAATATGAAGAAATCCTTTTCCTTTATTTGTGCAGCCCTGTGCCTGATGGGATGCGCCGAAGTCGTTGTTCAGGATGTTCCTGAGGTAGATGATGACGATGCCGTTGAGGTGGCATTTGAAGATGTCACGACCGATGTCCGTATCGTACCGCTCATTTCAGATGATCCCTTGGGAGCATGCAATGAGCTCCATTGCTACGGCAATGAGGTATTCATGTCCGATAATACCGGCGAATACATCTACTACTTTGTTGACGGAAAACTGCAGTCAACGCTGCATGCCGTAGGACGCGGTCCCGGTGAATATACCACCATCGCCCACTTCACCTACTCACCTGAAAAGAAACTGCTTCTGGTCAGCGCAGTGGGTGACATAACTGAATTCATGCAGCAGACCAACTCCATGATTATGAAATTCACCGTGCCTGACATGAAGTTTGTAGGCAAGATGCCCGTCGAAGGAAAGATAGCCACCATGTCATGCCAGGACGGCGACAAGGTTCTTGCGGTAACCGCAGCCGCCAGTTTCTCACCCAATGACTTAAGTACATCGTTGGACACAAGCAGGATAGTCCTTTTTGACATAGAGACCGGCCAGATCATCAAGAAATGCAGGAACATTTCATATTATGAATTCATGCAGGCAGACATATTACAGGCATCAGGAACCAATCTGAGCAACAACGTCTGCACGAGCGGTCTCATTAACAAGCTCTACCATTATGAGGACGGTAAGGAGAAGTTTGCCTTTGCCTTTACATTCCGTGAGAAGAATATCCCGCAAAACTATTTTGATACTGACAAGGATCCGCAGGAGTCTCTCATGGGATTGATTGAGTTCATGATGACGGAGCAGGCAAAATACTGTCTGGAAGGCGGATTCTGGCCAATCGTTGACGGAGACCGATACTCATTCTGGTATCACAATGTCATGGAACACTACCGTGACCACTATTACAGCTATGAAAACGGCAAGACCTTAAACTATTGCGGATTCCGCGCCAAGGGAACCAACAGACCTCTTTTACCCAAGGCAGTGGACGGCACGACATATGTCACAATAATGGAAGGTACGCCCGAATCACTGTTCGGTCCATCCAGTGAGCGCAGTTCATTCTCCTCCGATCTGGAGAAGGCCATGAACGCCCAGAATCTTAATAATCCGGTACTTGTTTACTACAAAATCAAATAATTTCACCCAAATCGAAAAAAAATTTCATTTTCTCTGAAAGGAATCTGAGGGTTCGGATACTAATTGTATGAACGAACTCCAAAAAACAGATGGATAACTTAGAGCTAGAATTCACAAAAATGGTCAGAGAGCACCGTAAGACAATATATACGGTCTGCTACTTCTTCTCTGACAATCCTGCCGAGGTCGATGACCTTTTCCAGGAAGTGTTGGTTAATCTTTGGAAAGGGTACCCCAAATTCCGCGGTGAAAGCAGTGTAAAGACTTGGCTGTGGCGCGTAAGCCTTAACACCTGCTGTGCCGTGAGCCGAGGCGAAAAGCGGAAAGCGCCAACAGTTCCGCTTGGCATTGAAAGCGACATTCTCAGCACCGGAAATGATGAGTCAAGTCATCAGATCAAGATGCTGTATGACAGGATCAACAAACTCGAAGTGTTTGACCGCGCTATAATCCTTCTGTGGTTGGAGAGTATGAGTTACGATGAGATTGCAGCCATTGTAGGCCTTACCACATCGGCCGTTACAAGCAGGCTGTTCCGCATCAAGGAGCAACTCAAATCAATGTCTAACAATTAAAACAACGAACCTATGACAGACAATACTTTCAACCTCGATGAACTCAACGAGCTGAAGCAGGCTTATCAGCTTATTGATGAGAAACTGGACGGCAAGGAGATCGTAACTACCGAGCAGATCCGCACCGTCACCATTAAGAATATCGGATTCTTCAGGTCAATCTTCAAGAGAGACTTTAAATGGTCAACCCTTGCATTTGTACCTATCACCATCCTCTATCTGGTCATTGACCATAAATATACGGTCACATCGCTGTCTGTACTCTGCATTTATTATGCCATTGAGCTGACACTGCGTTACCTCCTGTTACGCAAGATGTATACGGCCGATTTCTCCGTACTTGACGTGAAAACGCTCTTGGAAGAGGAGAAGAAATTTATGAAAGCCAATGTCGCCATTGCATTCTTTGGATACGCATTCTGGATTGCATACAGTCTGTTATACCTCAACATCACCATTGCAATAATCTTCTCAGCTATACTGCTTCTGATGATTGTGACCAGAACCGGATTATTCAAGAAAGGTCTTGTCAGGTCTCTCTCCACTCCCGTAGAACCCGTACAGATAGGAAAGGGCAGACAGATATTCATCTGGATATTCTCCACGATTCTGCTTCTTGTACTTATCCCATTATTCGTAGGGTTTGTCAAAGACTTGATAGACAATGGATTTGATTTCATCAAGTTAGTGCACAGAATAGGTTATGGACTCGCTTACCTTACCGTCGTACTCCAAGGCATGTTCCTGAGAAAGATCAGGGACGGTAAGGCCACCATTATGAGCAAGGTCACTTCAATTATGGCAATAGCCAGCATCGTACTGACAATAATACCTGCCGTAAGTATGTGTATCAACAATGACTCAGTAATGTTCACCGATCTTTTCCCTGCATTCCTTTCAACAATGGTATTGTATCTTAACACAATGCCCAGAAAACACTAAAACTGATATTATTATGAAAAGAACTATATTTCTTGTTTGCATGACAGCTACAGTCATGCTGTTCACAGAGTGTAAGAAAACCGCGTCCTTTGAAAACTTTGTTTCAATAACCGATTGCGATCAGGCCCAGGAAGTTGCGTTCGAGGATGTTGCAACCGATATCAGGATTGTACCTCTCATAAGCGACGAGCCCGTTGGCGGCTGTAGCAGCGTCAAATGTTACGGATCCATGGTACTGGTACTTGCCGATCAGGCAAAAAGCCTCTACATCTTTGAAGACGGCAAGCAGATAGCCCATCTGTGCAAGGTCGGCCGCGGCCGTGGAGAATACACTCTCATAGGTGATTTTGTATACTCTCCCAAGAACAAACTTCTTTATATCAAAGGAGCCGCTGGCATCAACCATGTACTTGTCTATTCCTTCCCTGACCTGCAGTTCCTGAGATCATTTGACGGCGGTGACTTCACAGCTTTTGCCGAGCATGACGATTCCACTCTGATCTGCCGAATGGCTTATGAAGAGGACTGCAAGTTTGCCGATTATTTCGTCAGCACAAAAACGGGCGAGAAACTCGGCTTTGTAAAAGAGGTTGGCCTGACATCCCTGATGTACAACACCGAGATGAATTATTACACTCCCGAGCACAGAATTCTGCTTGAGACGGGCTCTGTCAATACCATATCGGAAATACCGGCCAAGATAGGTGAAAAAGAGAGAATCATACGTAAGTTCGACTTTGGTGACAAGAGTATTTCCTCCAAATACGATTCAATCAACTTAGAAGATGACCTGAACTCCTTGTTAACAGACTTCATGCAGTCCATCTTAACCAATAGTGAAACCATACTGAACATAAACAAGGCCGTTGCGACCGAAGGTTCTGTCTCCTTCTGGTATAGTTCCCTCGTCAAGGGAAAGGATGCCACCTATTGCCGCATCAACGACAACGATGAAATGGTCAGATACTGCGGTTTCAAGGCTTCGGGAACAAAAACCGGACTGTTTGCAACCACCGTAACTGAGAAAGGCGAATACGTAGCTCTGGTTGAAGGACTCCCCGAGACACTTTTTGATGAAGAGTCCGATGTGCGCAGCGAGTTCTCAGCCAAACTGGAGAAAACAATGAAAGCCCAAGCCTTCAATAACCCCGTACTGATATATTACAACATAAAATAAAACAATATAGCCGTTCGTTTCACGTTATTACAACAGATGAGACGAACGGCTGCATATCTTATAGTGTCAGCCCTGTGGTTGCTTTGCAGCTGCGGGGCTGAACTCAGTCTGCGTAAGGGTGACCAGCGCTATGCCCTGGGCGAATACACCGAGGCCGCCGCTCTCTACAAGAAAGCCTACGCCGGAACCCCCGCGTCCGAAAAGCAGTTGCGCGGTGAGACCGCCTTCAAGCTGGCCGAGTGCTACCGCCGCACTAACTACGTGCCGCGTGCCCTTGCCGCCTACCGCAACGCCATCCGCTACAACTATCCCGACTCCATAGTCTATCGCCATCTGGCCGATATGCTCCGACTTGACGGTAAACCCGCCGAGGCCGAGAAGAACTACCTCATCGCGCTGCAGCACGACTCAACTGATGTGCTGGCCAGGAACGGTCTGGAATCCTGCCGTCTCATCCAGGGCTGGAAGGACAACCCCACCCGATATATCGTCAAGAAGGATCCCTTACTGAACGGCCGCTACAGCGACTGGTCACCGGTATTCGGCAGCGCAGAGTATGACGTCATCTACTTCACCTCATCCCGAAAGGAGTGTGCAGGCGATGAGATAAACGGAATAACCGGAATGAAGAACTGTGACATATTCGTGTCACGCAAGGATGACAAGGGAATCTGGAAAAAGCCGGAACCGATTGAGGGAGGCCTGAATTCCGAATTTGAGGACGGCACCTGTGCGCTGAGCCCCGATTTCTCCACCATGTACTACACCTACTGTGCATCGGACCCTCAACAGCCCCGTCCCGCCGCCATTTACAAATCCGCCAGATCCGACGCCTCATGGTCAGAGGGCTCACCTTTCGGCAGTTCCAAAGACTCCATCTATAACTTTGCGCACCCCACTGTCTCGCCCGACGGAAAGTGGCTCTATTTCGTGTCCGATATGGACGGAGGCTTCGGTGGAATGGACCTGTGGCGAATCCCCATTGACGGCCGTCTGATAGGAGCCGAAAACCTTGGCCCCTACATCAACACCCCCGGCAATGAGATGTTCCCCATGTTCCGCCGTAACGGAGAGCTCTACTTCTCATCAAACGGCCATCCCGGCATGGGCGGACTGGATATCTTCTGTGCCGTAAGCACCAGTGACACCACCTGGACCGTAACCAATCTGGGTACTCCCGTAAACTCTCAGGCCGATGACTTTGGCATGACCTTTGAGGGTGACTACACACGCGGATTCTTCAGCAGCAACCGCGGCGACGGACGCGGACGTGACCATATCTACTCCTTTGAACTGCCCGAAACCGTTCACAACATAATAGGCTGGGTCTATGAGAAAGACGGTTATGAACTGCCCGATGCGCTGGTCTACCTGATAGGCAATGACGGCACCAACCTCAAACTGAACGTCAGGGAAGACGGCTCATTCACACAGCGAGTCAAACCGGGAGTAAGTTACCTGCTGCTGGGCACAGCCAAGGGTTTCATGAACTACAAGCAGGAGATGACTGCCGACAGCACCGTCCAGGACCGCGAATACGTGCTGCAGTTCCCGCTCTCATCAATCTCCAAGCCGGTGCTCATAGACAACATCTTCTTTGACTTCAACAGCGCAAACCTGCGTGCCGAGTCGGCAGAGTCACTTAACGAACTGGTACAGCTGCTTACAGACAACGCAGGCGTAACCATCGAGATTGGAGCCCACTGTGACTATAAGGGTGATGACGAATACAACAAACGCCTCTCACAGCAGCGTGCCGAGAGCGTAGTCGATTACCTGATCAAACACGGCATAAAGAAAGACCGCCTTACCGCACGCGGTTACGGAGAGTCACAGCCCAAGACCATCAACAAGAAGGTGGCCGAAAAGTATGATTTCCTTACGGAGGATACCGTATTGACCGAGGATTTCATCCTGACCCTGCCCGATGCCCAGCAGGAGATCTGCAACCAGCTTAACCGCCGTACCGAGTTCCGCGTTATACGCACCACCTACGGTCTGTTCGGCGGACAATAATCAGGATATTGAATTACGTATCCTCCACTCCTGAGGATACAAGTTATTGGCACGGTTGCCTATATTCTTGGCAAATCCCAGAGGTATGTCCTTATATGTGAGCAGCAATATGCCGCGCGGTGCATCATCAAGTCTGATTGCATCGCAGTGAAGGTATGAAAGAGCCTGCTGTCGGGTAACCTCAACCTGCCGGAAAGCATCACGGTTAAGAGCGTTGCTCATGGCAAGAGCGTGAGCCGGAACCCAGTCACGACCCTTCATGACAGCCACCTCGATACCGGGCACAAGCGCATACAGATCCTGTCCGGCCTGCCACATCTCATCCTTAAGGTCCGATGGCAACGCATATACCGATTCGTTCTTTATGAAGAACTCGTATCCGTCTGCAATCCATCCCTTGCACTCGGCAGGTATCTTTGAACCGTCTGCCTTGAAAGGTCTGCCCTTCAATGCAACCTGAGACCCTTCAGGCTTGCGCAACAGACAAAGGAAGAAACCCTCGCCGCGTGTGCGGTGCTGCATGAAATGGTAAACAGGCAGATTGTCATCAGTCAGTGAACCCGCGATATTCCATTCGGGATCAGGATTCAGGTCAACGGCCTCTGCTCCGAACCTGTCCATAATCCAGCGTACATTATCCTCATCCTCCTGACGGTTGAAGGTGCAGGTGCTGTAAATCAGGTATCCGCCGGCCTTCAGTGCAGGCCAGATATCCGCAATTATCTCACGCTGACGCTGGGCACACATCTCCACGTTCTTAAGGCTCCAGTCACGTACTGCAACCTCATCCTTACGGAACATACCCTCACCCGAGCAGGGTGCATCGACGGCAATCACATCAAACATAAGGCTTGACTCGCCGATCTGCCTGGGCGAGTTGCAGGTGACCATCACACCGGGACGTCCCCACTTGACCATATTCTCGGCCAGTATCTGTGCGCGGCCGCGCTGAATCTCGTTCGATATGAGCAGACTGCCCTCCGGAAGCAGCCCGGCCAGCAGCGTTGATTTTCCGCCGGGAGCGGCGCAGAGGTCAAGCGCACGGACCGGACCGTTTACGCATTTCCTCAAAGCCTGGGCCAGGAACATGGACGAAGCCTCCTGAACATAATAGCAGCCTTGATGCAGCAGCGGATCCATCGTAAACTGCGGACGATGATCCAGATAGACGGCATTGTCCATCCACTTAACGCGTGCATCGGCCCTGCATTCAAGTGACTCAAGAACAAGGTTTTGGGCATCGGCAGACTTGGAATTGAACCTTATGCTTACCTCCGGTTCGGTCTCCAAAGCGGCCAGCAAAGCGTCACGCTCTGCAGCCGGTAAGATGTTGATAAATTCCTGCGGAAATGCCATGCCTTAGTTGAATTATAACGCGAAGGTAAGCCAAAAAATCAGTATATTCGCAGACAATAAAAAGGAAAACTTAATGAAACAGTATCTCGACCTGCTTGACAGAATACTTCGTGAAGGAGTGCAGAAAGGTGACCGTACCGGCACCGGCACAATCAGTGTGTTCGGACACCAGATGCGGTTCAATCTGGAGGAGGGATTTCCGCTCCTTACCACCAAGAAACTGCACCTTAAATCCATCATCTACGAGCTGCTCTGGTTCCTTGACGGCAATACCAACGCAAACTGGCTGCAGGAGCGTGGCGTCCGCATCTGGAACGAGTGGGCCGATCCCGACGGCAGCCTGGGCCATATCTACGGCTACCAGTGGCGCTCATGGCCCGATTACGAGGGAGGTTTCATAGATCAGATTTCCGAGGCAGTCGAGACCATCAAGCACAACCCTGATTCACGCCGCATAATCGTGAGCGCATGGAACGTGGCAGACCTCAAGAACATGAACCTGCCCCCCTGCCATGCATTCTTCCAGTTCTATGTGGCAAACGGCCGCCTGAGCCTGCAGCTCTACCAGCGCAGCGCCGACTGTTTCCTGGGTGTGCCCTTCAACATAGCATCGTATGCCCTGCTCACCATGATGATGGCGCAGGTAACCGGCCTCAAACCCGGTGATTTCATCCATACCACAGGTGATACACATCTCTATCTGAACCATCTGGAGCAGGCCCGTCTGCAGCTTACACGTGAGCCTCGCCCGCTGCCCAAGATGATCATCAACCCCGATGTCAAGAGCATATTCGACTTCAAGTATGAGGACTTCCAGCTTGAAGGATATGATCCCCATCCGCACATCAAAGCCGACGTTTCAGTATGATATCAATAATTGTCGCTATAGCCCAGAACGGAGCCATAGGTTATAAAGGGGACTTGATCTATCATCTGAGTGCTGACCTGCGCCGTTTCAAGGAACTCACCACAGGTCACACGGTAATCATGGGCCGCAAGACCTATGAGTCACTGCCCAAGGGCGCACTGCCCAACCGCCGCAACATAGTACTCACACGCCAACAGGGAGCATCATTTCCCGGCACCGAGGTCTATTCATCCATCGACGAGGCCCTGAGCAAGTGCTCACGTGACGAGAAAGTCTATATCATGGGAGGAGCGCAGGTCTATACTCAGGCACTCCCCATGGCCGATGAACTTGAAATCACTCTGGTTCATGACTCTCCCGCCCAGGCCGATACATTCTTCCCCGAGTTCGGAAGTGATGAAAGCTGGCATCTGATAAACCGCGAGGATCACCAGCCGGATGAGAAAAACCCCTATCCCTACTCGTTCCTGACCTACCGCAGATAAAACAAGAAAGGCTCCTTGAAAAAGGGGCCTTTCTTATAAAGGAACGTATAAACGTTATTTATCCTTATTATCCTTACCGGCTGAATAGACGATGTTCAGAGCACGTGCCTTACGAAGCTCCTGCTTCACGTCGGTTACGATACCCATCTGAACGCCCTGGTCTATCTTAAGAGACATCTTCATGAGAGGCTTATCCTTCTCATACATGCTCTCACGCTCGGAGATTACGAACTCACGGATTGCCTCGGGCTCAGCAAAGAATTCATTAAGCTGAATACGGGGAGCGCCACCGTAAATTGCGCGATACTGCTTTGAGGGAGGACCGATGTAAATATGTGACACCAGTGATTTTCTCTCAAGCTTCTCAATCTCTGAACCTCCGGTAGGAGTCTTGACCTGAACCTTTACCTCTACGTCACGCATGGATGTTACCATCATGAAGAAGAACAATACGGTAAAGATAAGGTCAGGAAGTGACGAAGTATTCAACTCCGGCATTTCTCTTTTTCCGTTACTTCTGAATTTACTCATTGTGCAGTACCATATTGTTTAGGTTCAGCCTCCGATATCTTGTTAGAGTATACACCTCTAACTACCGGCTGCTCAGTCTTTTCATCACACTCTGCATACGGTTTGCCAAAATTCTTTCTGGCCCACTGATCTCTCAATTCGCTATAAGCCTTTGACAGCTCATGCTGGACTTGGAAATAAATCTCGTAATTGGTCGTACGGTCTGTCTGAAGTGATATTACATGCTTTACGGTAGTTACAACTACGCCGTAGCCCTCAATATCATAGTCCTCCTTGATGGGAAGATTTACGTTATCGTCAGGATTTGCAATGAACTCCTTGGCGATATCCTTCAGCTCGCTGACCTCAATCTGGCGATTTATTACACCATTCTTGACATAGATCTCATTGAATTTGTTGACCTGGACCGTCATTACGTTACGCTCCTTGATCTTCATCTCCTGCTCTACTGCGTCCGGATCCCACTCAGGAAGACGACGGGACAGACCCGAGTCAGTGTCCATTGATGTGGTCACCAGGAAGAAGATCAGCAGGATGAACGAGATATCCGCTGTCGAAGACTGGTTAAGTCCGGGAACTTTTCTTTTTCCTTTTCCCATAACTCTTTTGCTTCAATTAGTCGGTTACTTTCTTGCCTTGAAGATTCCGAGCATAGAAAGAACGGAGCACAATACTGATACTACTACGAGAGCGTAAATTGAGTACAGGCAAACGTCTGAAAGCTGAAGCTGCCATACTGTCCTTACAAGCTCACCGTCACCCTTGCGGATAGGCTTTGTGCTTGACAGGAAGTAAGATACAATCAGAATTACGAAGGTAAATATGAATACCCAGCCGGCAAAACCTGTTCTCTGCTGTCCGGTAGTCTTTGTCTTCATGTTCCTGAAACCTGCAACAATACCGAATCCCAGAACTGACAGGACGCATATGCCAACAAGGGCATAGAGCCAGATCAGCAACAGACCGGTAAACTGAGGATCTGTCAGGTTCTTACCGTTCAGGTAGGTGGTATTTCCGTAACCAACGCCGAAGAACAGTACGAGTACTACGGCTGAAAGTACGAAGAGAATACCAAGAGCCCACTTGGACGCCTTTATTTGTTTATTCTCGTTTTCCATAATTTGGAGTTATTACTTTTTGAACTTCAGGTTGTACTTCATGATGATGTCGAGCAGAGATACTGAAGAATCCTCCATATCTGTGTTGAGAGCCTCGACCTTACTCAGAATGTAGTTATAGAACACCTGAAGAATCAGAGCAACGATAATACCGAAAATAGTTGTGATAAGGGCCACCTTCATACCGCCGGCAACAACGTTAGGTGAAATATCACCAGCCTTCTGGATATCATCGAATGCCTGTACCATACCGATCACAGTACCAAGGAATCCGAGTGAAGGAGACATTGCAATGAACAGGGTGATCCATGAGAGGTTCTTCTCAAGGTTAGAAGCCTGAACGCTACCGTAAGAAACAACTGAACGCTCAACTACGTCAAGACCCTCGTCGATACGGAGCATACCCTGATAGCAGATTGAAGCAACAGGACCACGGGTGTCGCGGCAGATTGCCTTTGCACCTTCAACGTCACCGTTCTCAAGAGCAGCCTGAATGTCCTCGAGGAGCTTCTTGCTGTTGATCTCAGAAAGGCTGAGGAAAATAATACGCTCGATGCAGAGAGCAAGACCGAAAATCATAGCTACAGCTACAAGAGCCATGAAGCCTGCACTACCCTCGATGAACTTAACCTTGATTGTCTTGTGGAGACCCTTTGCATCATCCTCCTCTTCGGCGATGACGTCGTCAGCCTCTACATCTTCAGCAGCTGCGATTGAATCAACAGCAACAGAATCTTCCTGAGCAACCTCCTCGATGGCAGGTGCTGCCTCTTCTTGAGCATTGATTGTCTGGTTCACTCCAAAAGTAAGGAGGCCCATCATTGCAACGAATGCAAATACCTTTTTCATTTGAGATAATTTTTAGTTATTGGTTATATTTAATTTGTTTCAAATAGTAATCAGTTCCAAACTCTGCGGAAAGACGGGGATTCGAACCCCGGATACGCTTTTGGCGTATACACGCTTTCCAGGCGTGCCTCTTCAACCACTCGAGCATCTTTCCCTTCAGGCACTATTTGCCCATAGCGTCCAAAACGGGCGCAAATTACAACATTTTTAGTGAATATTACAACCAAAGGTTATTAAAACATGTAAAAATGATGTCATCTGTACCGTTCCGTCAAAGCCTTGAACTTGAAATGTACCCTATATCTTATATTTTACGTACTTTTGCATCAAATATCTCTCAAAGATAGGGTATTATAACCGAATAATGAAGTCTGGATTCAGAATAAACAACGCGCTTCGTCCACTGGGATGGCTATACGGTCTGGTTACCGGAATCAGGAACATCCTTTATGATAAAGGAGTCCGCAAAAGCCAGCAGTTTGACCTCCCCGTAATCAGCATAGGCAACATAACTGTGGGCGGAACCGGCAAGACCCCTCACGCCGAATATACCGCCACCCTGCTCAAGGACCGTTTCAAGACGGCCGTACTGAGCCGCGGATACGGACGCCATACCAAAGGATTCTTCATGTCCGATGCCCATTCCGACAGCGGCCTCATCGGCGACGAACCCCTGCAGATAAAGCGCCGTTTTCCCGATCTTGAAGTGGCTGTATGTTCAGACAGAGCCCAGGGTATCAGACGTCTTATCGAAATGTGCGCCCCGCAGGTGATAATACTGGATGACGCCTTCCAGCACCGCCGCGTCAAACCCTCCCTGAACATACTTCTGGTAAACTGGCACCGCAACATCCTGGATGACGCGATGCTGCCCGCCGGCTATCTGCGCGAAAGCGTGAAAGGACGCAAAAGGGCCGATATCATAGTAGTCACCAAGTGTCCCGAGAACCTGGACAAGGAGTCTATGGCAGACCTGACCCTTAAGCTGAAGGTCAACCCTGAGCAGCAGGTCTTCTTTACCACTCCCCATTACAACAGACCGTATCTGATAGACGATGCAGGCACACCGCTTGACCTTCCGCAGGTACCGCTGCTGGCTGTAACCGGAATAGCATCACCCGCCCTCATGCAGGCGGAACTTGAGCGTCAGGGACACCAGGTAACCCTCATGGACTACCCCGACCATTACCGCTTCACCAAGCAGGACATAGCCAATATCACCACCCGTCTGGAAGGCCTGGGCCAGGATGCCGTAATAGTCACGACAGCCAAGGACGCAGCCCGTCTCCAGGACCTGGACCTTGCCGAGGAGTTAAGGAAAAAGATTTACATCCTTCCCGTAGGAGTACGCTTCCTCCGCGATGCCGACAAGTTTGAAAAAACCGTCATTCAGCACGTGGAATCATTCGTAAACAAGAAATAACTACATAGCAATGGCAGATACCAAACGTACCGAGATAGCAGAACTCGGAGAGTTCGGTCTTATAGACCACCTCACCAAAGACCTCAAACCGCAGAACGCCTCCACCCTCTATGGAGTTGGCGATGACTGCGCCGTACTGGACTATTCAGGAAAGGACAAGGAGGTTCTGGTAACAACCGACATGCTCATGGAGGGCGTACATTTTGACCTCACCTACGTACCCCTGAAACACCTGGGTTACAAGAGCGCGATGGTCAACATCTCCGATATCTACGCCATGAACGGAACACCCCGTCAGATGACCGTCTCAGTGGCACTGAGCAAGCGTTTCTCGGTCGAGGACATGGAGGATTTCTATGCCGGCATCGTGCTGGCATGCCAGCGTCACAACGTTGATCTTGTAGGCGGTGACACCACCTCATCCCTGACCGGTCTGGCCATCAGCATAACCTGCATCGGCGAGGCCGAGAAAGGCAAGGCCGTATACCGCAACGGAGCCGGCCAGAACGACCTCATCTGCGTATCAGGCAACCTTGGAGCCGCCTATATGGGACTGCAGCTGCTGGAGCGTGAGAAAGCCGTCTTCAACAGCACCCCGCACAATGCAAACGAGCCTTTCAACCCCGATTTTGCAGGAAAGGAATACCTGCTTGAGCGCCAGCTCAAACCCGAAGCCCGCGGTGACATCATAAAGCAACTCCGCGAGGCCGGAATCCAGCCCACCGCCATGATGGACATCTCCGACGGCCTGTCATCGGAACTCATCCACATCTGCAAGCAGAGTAACACCGGCTGCAGCGTCTACCAGGAGCGAATCCCCATCGACTACCAGACCGCAGTCATGGCCGAGGAACTCAACATGGACGTCTACACCTGCGCCCTCAACGGAGGCGAAGACTACGAACTCCTCTTCACCGTCCCCCTGACCGCCCACGACAAAATCATCCAGCTCAAGGACGTCAAACTCATCGGCCACATGACAAAGCCCGAACTTGGTCGCCACTTAGTAACCAAATCCGGGCAGGAAGTCGAACTGAAAGCCCAAGGCTGGACTTCCAATCTCTGAAAAAGATTCCCAGTGAGCGGAAATAGAGGGATAGTACCCTCAGGGACTCTCGCACCCACGCGAGACTAGTGGGAGGGGCCCGCGACAGGTTGTAGCTATTCTGGAACTAGGAACTTGTTCATAGTTTCGGAATAGATACAAGATGTTGTGGGAGGGCATTGTCCCAGAGGGTACTATCCCTCTATTTCCCCTTAAATACTCTTTTCGATATTCCAGACGAATGCACGCAGGCCGAGTTTCTCGGTAGCAACGTCCATTGCGTGGAGTTTCTCCAGGATAATGTCGACCTTGTCGTCATCGACCATGGTGATGATGCCCGAGCACATAGACGGCCACGCGTGATTGCCGTAGTGAGGCTCACCAGTCTTGGAGCCCCTGCCCTGCAACTGCTCCACCATGGAGAATCCGCGGCAGTTGTTAGTTGTGAGCAGGTCGATTATACGCTCGGTATAAGACTGGTCAAAAGTTATCAGTATTGATTTCATAGTGCTGTCAGATTAATGTTTAGCCGTCTTGTCATGAATGAACTGATCCTTGTTCTCGGCCCAGAAGGCTGCCAGCTCCAACTGTTTGCGGTGCTTGCGGCGAGCCTTCCTGATGCCGGTACTCTGGAACATGCAGTACAGAGTAGGAACAAGCACAAGAGTAAGGATGGTCGATACTGTCAGACCGCCGATAACCGATATACCCAGAGGACGCCACATTGCGGAGCCCTGACCCTGGCTCAGAGCCATAGGAATCATACCCAGGATGGTGGTCAGAGTGGTCATGAGCACAGGACGCAGACGACTGCGTGCTGCGGTAACGGTAGCGGTGATGGCCGACATACCGCGCTCACGGCAAAGACCAGTATAGTCAATAAGCACAATACCGTTCTTAACAACAATACCGATAAGCATGATGGCACCCAGCATACTCATCAGGTTGATTGAGGTACCGGTAATATAAAGTGCAATCAGCACACCGCTAAGAGCGAACGGAATTGAGAACATGATGATGAACGGCAGAGTCAGAGACTCGAACTGAGCAGCCATCACGATGAATACCAGCATGATGATAAGCAGAGCCAGAGTAGCCATATCGGCAAATGACTCCTGCTGATCCTCATAGTCACCCGAAATCTGAACGTTCACACCCTCGGGCAGCTCCATGCCGTCAATCACAGCCTGACCGGCCTTGACAACATCACTCAGAGCGGCACCACCCGCAATGACGCAGGTAACGGTATTGATACGCTGACGGTCCTTACGCTGGATTGTAGGCGGCGTGAACACCTCCTCCAGATGACCAACGTCACGAACGCGGACAGCGCTGTTGCCGCTTCCGTAAAGCAGGATGTTCTCAATATCCTCAAGCTGTGTACGGTACTCGGGAGCATAACGTACCTTGATGTAGTACTCCTCGCCGTCCTCACGGAAATAAGAAGCGGTAGCACCGTAGATACGGTTACGCAGATATGTAGCAGCGGTTGAAAGGTTCAGACCATGCTGAGCCAGTTTCTCGCGGTCAAACACAACCTCATACTCAGGCTGGTAGTTGTCACGGCTGATGTAAGCCTCACCCACACCAGGTACGTTCTTCATCGCAGCAAGGAACTCAGCGGCAACCTGATCGGTCTCACCAAAGTCATAACCGTAAATCTCAAACTCGGCAGTAGACTGACCGCCCATGCTCATACCGCCGCCGGCAGTAACCATGAAACGCTCAATCTCCGGACGGGCGTTCAGATCGGCACGCATCTCGGCCACGACCTGGTCCGATGAGATGCTGCGCTCATCCAGTTCCTTAAGTGAAATGGTGAATGAGATGATATGAGTACCGTTGGTCTGCATTGATGCAAAGGTGTTGTTCTCATCGGCAGCACCAACACGGTAGTTACAGGTAACCAGATCCTTCTCATAACGTGCCATCCAAAGGTCTGACAGTTCCTGAGCCACACCGCGTGAACGGTTCACGTTGGTGTTAATCGGCATATAGATGGTGGCCGATATACGTGACTGCTCATCGGACGGGAAGAACTCTGACTTGAGGTTCTTGGCAGTGAACAGGGATGCCACGAACAGCAGGATACAAGCCACAACAATGCTCTTGCGGTGACGCACGGCATGATTGATGCGGCGTGAATACCAGCGGTCCAAGCCATCCAGGCCCTTCTGTATGGGACGGTAAAGGAATGTATGCAGGCGGCTGCCCTTCTTCTCCAGCTTAAGCATGCGTGAGCAGAGCATAGGAGTAAGAGTCAGTGACACAGCCAGTGAAATGGCAATGATGACGCAGATCATACCGCCCAACTGCTTGAACATCACACCTGCCATACCGGACATCATGGTGAGCGGGAAGAACACCGCAAAGATGGTCATGGTAGATGCTATAACTGATACTGCGACCTCATTGGTAGCATGTATGGCTGCCTGCTTGGGGTTGGCGCCACGCTCAATATGCGTTGTGATGTTCTCCAATACAACAATCGAGTCATCCACAACCATACCGATGGCAATGGTCAGTGAACTAAGCGATATGATGTTCAGTGAACCGTCGGTTACGAACAGATAGATGAATGATGCAATCAATGACAGCGGAATTGTGATAGCCACAACCATGGTTGCACGCCAGCGTCCGGTGAACAGATAAACCACCAGAACCACAAACAGCAGAGCGTATACGATAGTCTCGGCAAGAGAGTTGACAGTCTGGATGATATCCTGTGAACCGTCATTGATCATACCTATCTTGATGTCGCTGGGCAGGTTCTTCTGCAAAGCAGGCAGAGCCTCATTTATCTTGCGGCATATCTCAACGGTATTTGCACCGGTCTGCTTCTGGATAACCATCATGGCACCCTGCACACCGTTGTTGTAAGACTCCTGGGCACGCTCCTGAGTGCGGTCCACGATCTCGGCCAGATCCTTCAGGTAAACGTTACGTCCCTGGATTGATGCCACAACCAGATGCTCCATGTCACGCGGATCCTTGAACTCACCGTCCACGCGCAGGGCATATGTCTCATTACCCACATCCAGGTTACCGCCCGGAACACTGCGGTTCTCAGAACCGATCAGTGCCGCAATAGCCTCAATGGTCAGGTTGTAAGCTTCCAGTTTTGCAGGATCGCAATATACATAGATCTCACGCTGCGGGGCACCGGTAACAGACACAGTACCCACACCAGGGATACGTGCCAGCGGGTTAACCACATTCTCATCCAGAATCTTGTAAAGGGCCGATTGGCTCTCACCAGCCTGAACAGAAAGCAGCATGATAGGCAGCATACTGGTATCGAACTTGAATATGATAGGCGATCCCGCGCCGTCAGGCAGCGAGTTGGAAATCATACTCAACTTATCACGTACATCATTTGTCAGGTCATCGATTGAATGTCCGTACTCAAACTCCAGAGTAATTACGGATACGTTTTCCGATGAACGTGAAGTGATATGCTTGATATGCGTACAACTGTTCAGAGTGTTCTCCAACGGGCGGGTTACATTGTTCTCAATGTCCGATGCGTTGGCGCCGTTGTAGTATGTGAACACCATAATGGTGTTTGACTCTATGTCAGGCAGCTGATCAATAGGCAGTTTGGTGTATGAGAACACACCGAAAACCACCACAGCCACAAAGCACAGAGCCGTAAAGATTGGTCTCTTGACCGAGCCTTCGTATAAACTCATTGTACTCTACGCTTTTTATTCTACAACTTCAACCTCCTTGCCGTCAGCCAGCTTGGCCATACCGGTAATTACAATCTGTGCACCGTTGGGCACGCCCGATATAAGTTCATAACGGTCACCCAGGCGCTGGCCCAGTTCAACCTTGCTATAAACTACCTTACCGTTCTCATATACATAGACAAAGCGGTCACCGGATCCTGCACGTTTCTCAATAGCCAGGTCAGGAACAACCACATGGTCCAGAGTACCCAGGTTAAGGGTAGCGCGGGCAAACATACCGGGACGCAGCTTCAGGTCCTCATTTGCAACGTTGATCTCAACCGGGAAGGTATGAGTCATAGCGTCAATGGTAGGATAGATCAGTGACACCTTACCGGTAAATGTCTCACCGGGATAAGCATCCAGTTCAATGCTGACCTCATCACCCTTCTTAACCTTTGAGTAGTACTGCTCAGATACGTTGATGGTCAGCTTTACAGGAGCAATCTTCTGGACAACCAGGATAGCCTGACCGCCGTAAAGGTCACCGTTGTCATAATAACGTGCTGTAACCACACCGTCAATAGGACTTGCCAGCTGTGTGTTCTCCTTAAGGGTCTGGAAACTCTTGCGGGCAACCTGAAGCTGCAGGTTCACGTTATCCCACTCTGACTTTGAAACGCCGCCCACCTGATAAAGCTGGTCAATACGGTTGAACTCTGTCTCAAGGTTCTTGAGCTGCATCTCCTGCTGGCTCAGAGTTGTCTCGTCCATCTCGACAAGAATCTGACCCTTCTTGACATTGTCACCAACCTCAACCTTGATCTTGCTGATACGACCGGGAGTAGAAGGAGCGATATTGTTCTTGATCTCACCTACAATGGTAGCAGAGTATACCTGAAGCTGTGCTACCGGCTCTGACTTAACCGTAGCAAGCTGTACCTTGGGTTTTGCGTTAGGATCCGGAGCCATAGGGCCGGCTGCTGCATCCTGGGGTTTCTGTCCGCAGGCTGCCATAAGCAGCATGGAGCAGAGCATGATTCCTGAAAATCTGAATGCTTTCATATCTTATTGTTTGTTTTTGTTCCTGTAATTATTCTTCCGTAGCCGGAATGTTTTCCTCATTTCCAAGCACCTTGTCTAGGTCGGCCTTGGCTGCCAGATAATTGTAGATAGACTGGCTGTATGTAAGCTTAGCCTGAGTGAGTGATACCTCGCTGTTGTTCAGCTCAAGTATGGTACCCTTACCAATCTCATAGCGCTTGCTTGCAATCTCACGTCCCTTCTCGGCCTGTTCGATTGCCTCATGGTTGCTGGCCACCTGCTCGGCATTTGCCTTCATGTTGTCAACATAACTGCGAACCTGCATGCTGAGCTGCTTCTCTGTGTAGCCGATGTTCTCGCTGAGCTGGCTGATCTGCAACTTGGTGCTGCGCAGTTTGGTAAAGTTACCCATGCGGAAGATAGGCACTGACAGTGACAGCACGATTGATGAACTCTTGGCCCAAGTGTAGTCAAACACGTTCCAGTTGTCATTGTAAAGAGACTGGAATGCATAAGTGCCTGCCAGAGCAAGAGTCGGCATAAAGTTCATCTTCTGCACCTTGAGTGTCTGATTCAGCATGGTCTCGTTCATTCTGAGCTGACGCATGTTGGTGTTGTTCTCAAGTGAATAACTGCCTGCCTGCAGGGCCTCGGCGTAGAGTTCATCCTCATAATCCTCCATGCTGCCCTCAACAACTATCTCGGTCTCAGGGTCAACTCCCATCAGCACCATCAGCTGGAGTTTGGCAAGAGATACAGCATTGCGTGCCTGAATAACCGTAGGGTTAAGGCTGCGCAACTGCACCTCGGCGCTTATCTTATCGTACTCACTGGTACCACCCAGATCATACAGTGACTTTACTACATTGAAATTCTTCTCGGCCTGCTCCAGACTCTTGCAGAGTACATCATAACTGTCCTGTGCCAGAATAACCTGGTAGTATGCCTTGGTAACCTGATTGACCAGATCCAGCTTTGAACTGCGGCTCTGCTCAACGGCATTGGCAAGATCCGTCTCGGTCATGTTCATCGTGGCATAGACCGTAGGAGCAAAAATGGGCAGACTCACCTGAATCTGACCGTTCCATGTGCTGGTATTATCCTGACCCATCTTGAACTCCATGCCGTTCAGTTTCATAACTGCTGCCAATACGGTGTACTGAACCGTACCGTTAAAGTCCACGCTGGGCAGAAGTGACTGCCAAGCCTCATTCTTGCTTATCTTCTTGACCTCAATCTGCTGTTCAGCCACCTTGATTGTAGGGTTCTCGCTCAAAGCAATCTTAAGAGCATCATCAAGTGTTAGATTAATTACAGTGCCGGCCTCCTGCGCTCTCACTGTAGCAACCAGCATCACTGCCGCTATCAGGAATCCGGTTTTTACTAAAAGAAATCTTTTCATTATATGGTTTTGATTGTATCAAAAGTAAATGTACTACAGTCCTTTAATTTAGGATGTGCAAAATTACAGAAAACTCCACGCAACGCGCAGAGTTTTCCGCCCAAAACGGCTCACCTTTAGCCATTTTTAGCACTTTGTCACAGTGGACACAATAGGGACAGTCCCTACTGTGTCAGAACGTGTACACTATCTGGGCGCAGACGCCGAGATTGGCGAGGCCTTCATAGTGTTCTTTGTCGCGCTCCTGTGTTACAGTCTCTTTCCCGTCTGTAGCGGTGACTTTCCTGATTACGCCCGATGTAAAGGATACTTCGGCACCCAGGGTGACGTTTCTGCTCAGGAAATATGAATAGTTGAAACCTGTAGTCAGGCCAAGCGTCTTGCCTCTAAGAGTAATGTAATCGGAGTTTATGGTACCATTGTCATACCACAAAAGCACTCCCAATCCTACATAATCCTCAAACAGATGCTTGCCGTTACGGCTCAACGCCCTGGCGGCATAAACCGGGCCAATATAACTGATATTGACAGTCTCATCAAGTATTCCTTGAGTAAAGGTGAGACCGTTATCGTATGAAACAGTTACAACATCGGCCGATGATGCATGCATGAGCTGGAATCTCAAACCCAGGCCGCTGCTGCCACGGGACTGGTCAAAAAACTGAATGAATTCCATTCCGATAATCTCGCCGTTCATAAGTCTCTTGTTGTGCTGTTTGGCAAACAGATCCAGACTGGGGTCGATTCTATTCAACCGGCGTCCGTAACCTCCGAAAACACGTAATTCGTTGGGGCCCAGTTTACTGAGAGGAGAAACAATCTCCGGTATTTGTGGTTGCCCGCCTGTGGTGTTATAAGAACTTACAACATTGCCGTTACGGTCTATCACCTTTACATCATCGGGGTTGGGTTCTGTGGTATCGGCCCAGTACAGATTGGAATTCATGACATGAATGTCCGAGCGCACGCCATCGGTTTTAAAATCGCTTATCTTGACGTACTTGGCACCATCGGTCCACGCTCTGGTACGGGTCATCTCAGCCATCTTGTCGTAATTGGCTGAACCTTTGACCTCAATACTGCCCATCCATTGGGCATCGGCCGGAAGCGGTTCGTTCTCTTTGATCAGAACCACATCATCAAGATACTCTTGGGGATTTACTCTGTGAATAACATTCGATGTTACTTTTGGTGAGCATGAAGACAAAGCCCACAGTGTAACGCAAACAAATAAAGGAGTTAATGCTTTCATTGAAAAAAAGATTGAATATGAGGCAAAGATAAGGTTTTTGGAATAAAAAACGGCTTAAGCGTATTGCAAAAGCCGTTTTTTAATTCATTCAGCCAGGAGATCCTTGAGGAAGGAATTAAGTTCCTCGTCCAGACCTTGCATCAGGCTCTGACTCAGAAGCGTATTGTCCTCGTCAAAGAGCATCAGTTCGGCCACCGTTTCACCGTCATCATCAACCAGTACGAACGAGAAGGGTTTCCAAATGGCAAGGTTCTCAAGCGGTTGATTTGCATCGATATCCCTGAGGATACTGCGCAGGGCCTTTTCCATCACCTGATAGAAGTCCTCCTCGGGTATCTCGACCAGATCCGACAGACGGGTGGAAGCCAGAACGCGGTCATCATCACTTACCGTCACATCGCCTGTCTCGCGATTGGGCATGATATGTATGTCCGTCACTACTGACTGTTCCTGAGGACGGCGGAACTCGTTAATGACTCCTGTCAGGAGTGTCTTGATTTCCTGGAATGATGATTCGCTTAATCTCATAGCTGTATGGTTTTATCTTGTTTTACAGACCTTGTCCGTGGCAGTTCTTGAACTTCTTGCCGCTGCCGCACGGGCACGGATCGTTACGTCCCGGTGTCTTATCCACGCGGATGGGCTCACGAACCTGCTGACGGGTGTCACGTCCGGCTGCTGCGCGCTGGTTAGGATCACCAAGGTCGCTGTTGCGGTTCTCGGTGTACTGACGGCGCTGCTGGCGGTTCTGTGCCGGTGCCTCACGTACCTGATCGGGATCGGGCTCCGGAATCTGACCGCGCATCAGGATGGATACTGTCTGGTCATTCATCTTGTTGACCATATTGTCGAACAGGTTCACAGACTCAAGCTTGAATATGAGCAGCGGGTCTTTCTGCTCGTAACTTGCATTCTGTACGGAATGCTTGAGTTCATCAAGCTCACGCAGGTTCTCCTTCCAGCACTCGTCAATCTGGTGCAGCAGGATAGCCTTCTGGAATGAAGTTACTACGCTCTTACCTTCGCTCTCGTATGCCTCCTTAAGATTGCACGGAATCTGATATACGCGACGGCCGTCGTTAATGGGAATAAGGATGTTCTCATAACGGTCACCCTGCTCCTCGAATACCTTCTTGATAACGGGAGTGACAATCTGAGCCATACGCTCGCACTTGCGCTTGAAGGTGTCCATGGCGGCATTGAAGATGCGCTCCGATACCTCATCGGGTTTCATCTTGCTGAACTCCTCCTCAGTGAACGGAAGTTCAATGGCAAGTACGCGGAAAGCCTCCATCTGCAGACTCTCATAATCGGCGCAGTTCTCGGCGGCACCTGCTGAACGGTCCCAGATCATGTTGGCTATATCCATTCCGATACGCTCACCAATCAGAGCGTGACGGCGCTTCTCATAAACTACGGTACGCTGCTTGTTCATCACGTCATCGTACTCCAGCAAGCGCTTACGGATACCAAAGTGGTTCTCCTCAACTTTCTTCTGTGCCTGCTCGATGCGCTTGGTGATGAAGCTGTTCTCAATCATCTCATCCTCCTGCAGACCCAGCTTATCCATAAGCGGAGCGATACGGTCTGATCCGAACAGACGCATCAGGTTATCCTCAAGTGAGATGAAGAATACTGATGAACCCGGATCACCCTGACGTCCTGAACGACCGCGCAACTGACGGTCAACACGACGGCTCTCATGACGCTCGGTACCTACGATGGCAAGACCTCCGGCCTCACGGACCTCGGGTGACAGTTTGATATCGGTACCACGACCTGCCATGTTGGTGGCAATGGTTACGATACTCTTCTGACCTGCCTTTGCAACGATATCGGCCTCCTTCTGATGCAGCTTGGCGTTCAGCACGTTGTGCTCGATCTTACGCATGGTAAGCATACGGCTAAGCTGCTCACTGATCTCGACCGATGTAGTACCCACCAGTACAGGACGGCCGGCCTCGACCAGACGTACAATCTCCTCGATTACGGCTTTGTACTTTTCACGTTTGGTCTTGTATATGCGGTCATTCTGATCGATACGTGCAATGGGCTTGTTGGTGGGAATTACAACCACATCCAACTTATAGATATCCCAGAACTCACCTGCCTCAGTCTCAGCGGTACCGGTCATACCGGCCAGCTTGTGATACATGCGGAAGTAGTTCTGCAGTGTGATTGTTGCGAATGTCTGGGTTGCAGCCTCGATGTTGACGCGTTCCTTTGCCTCGACAGCCTGATGCAGTCCGTCACTCCAGCGGCGACCCTCCATGATACGGCCTGTCTGCTCATCAACGATCTTTACCTTGCCGTCCTCGGTAACGATGTAGTCTACATCGCGCTCGAACATGCAATATGCCTTGAGCAGCTGGTTGATGGTATGTATGCGCTCGCTCTTTACGGCGTAGTTGGTAAGGAGCTCATCCTTCTTGGCCAGACGCTCCTCCTGACTCAGTTCCTTCTCGTTCTCAAGCTCTGAGAGCTGTGATGCTATATCGGGCAGGATAAAGAAATCGGGATCCTGGTTGGTGCCGCTTATCAGCTCGACACCCTTGTCGGTCAGGTCAACGCTGTTGAGTTTCTCATCAATCACAAAGTACAGGGGCTCCACAGCCTCAGGCATACGCTTGTTCTGCTGCTCCATGTAGATCTCCTCGGTCTTCTGCAGACCTACCTTGATACCCGGTTCGCTGAGGAACTTGATAAGGGCCTTGTTCTTGGGCAGGGCCTTGAAACTGCGGAACAGTGACAGGAAACCCTCAGCTACCTCATCCTGATTCTCGGAATGTACTTTCTTACGGGCATCGGCCAGATACTGTGTGGCCAGGCGCTTCTGAGCCTCGAAAAGTTGCTCTACCTGCGGGCGCAGCTGCTCGAACTGCTGGTCATCGCCCTTGGGTACGGGACCTGATATAATAAGAGGTGTTCGGGCATCGTCAATGAGCACCGAGTCAACCTCATCCACAATTGCATAATTATGTCCTCTCTGTACAAGTTCGCTGGGATGACCGGCCATATTGTCACGCAGGTAGTCAAAACCGAACTCGTTGTTGGTACCGAATGTGATATCGGCACGGTATGCGTTACGGCGGGCTTCGGAGTTGGGCTGATGCTTGTCGATGCAGTCAACTGACAGTCCGTGGAACATATAGAGCGGCCCCATCCACTCGGCATCACGTTTGGCCAGGTAATCGTTCACTGTTACAACGTGTACGCCGTTGCCTGTCAGGGCATTTAGGAATACCGGCAGGGTTGCCACGAGTGTCTTACCTTCACCGGTAGCCATCTCGGCGATCTTACCCTTGTGCAGTACCACACCACCGAACAGCTGAACATCATAGTGGATCATGTTCCATACGGTGTCGTTACCGCCGGCTACCCAGTGCTGCTGCCAAAGGGCCTTGTCACCGTCTATGACAACAAAGTCATGCTTAGCTGCCAGGTCACGGTCAAAATCAGTGGCGGTTACCTCCACCTGCTCGTTCTGTGTAAAGCGGCGGGCGGTATCCTTGATGATGGCGAATACATCGGGAAGGACCTCATCCAGAACCACCTCATAGCGGTCCAGAACCTCCTTCTCCAACTTATCTATCTGGTTGAACAGCGGCTCTCTGTCCTCAAGCTCGGTCTGCTCAACCTTGGCCTTAAGTTCCTCAATACGTTTTTGCTCAGGTATGACAAAATCGCGCACCTTCTGCTTAATCTGCTGTGTTGCGGCGCGCAGCTCATCATTGGAAAGTTTTTCATACTTAGGATAAGCTGCCTTGATCTTCTCCACCCACGGCTGAATCTCCTTGATATCACGGGTCTGCTTGTTACCGAACAGCTTACCTATAAATTCATTAAATCCCATTATACGGTATTTCTATTGATTACTGATAACACTAAGTACGCAAATAGCGTGCCAAAACGCAAAGATACTCAAAAATCCTTTCCATTAATATGATTATGTGACTTATTAAGCCTCCGCTGGAACAACAGATTCGGGAGACGACGTTCCGAGTCTACTCGGGACCCCTCCGGACCCTAAACGTCGAACTCCTCCTTATAGTCCCCTACGGGGCCTAACGTTCGTCAAACATGCGCCGTTCTTAACGGGATCCTCCGTGGGCCCCTCCCAACGCCTCTCCACTAACGCTC
>JAFYYH010000014.1 GCA_017557635.1 Bacteroidaceae bacterium
AACTACGCGCTTCGCGCTATCCCTCCCATCCCTAATAAGACGCTCTGAAAGGCATGAGTAAACTCCTACCTTCCAGAGCATCTTCTTAGGCACGGGCCCCTCCCGTTCACAAGCCCACGGGCGGCCATGGTTTCTGATACCGATACCCCAAAAGTTCTGCGCATCTTGGTTTTTTTATCACAAGAGGCACTAAAAGAACCGTCCCTTTTGTACCCTGTGTGCTAATGAAGAATCGAGAAGGTGGCTTTTTTGGTGAGTGTTCCTCCCCACGGACTATCGGTAGCGGTAATCGTATATGAATCTGCTTTACGACGGATATAAACCACCATTTTACCTTGATATGTGCTGAACTCCAGGCTCTTGTGGGATGTATCGTGTGCCAGGACATCGGCATTGTCAACGGCTAGGATTTCGGCTCCTATTATTCCAAGCCGGAGCTTGCGGTCGCTGTTGGGGCATACTACGTAATCCTTGTCAGTTATCTGTATGGAGACTATCTCAACAGAATCTGGTTCTACTGGATTTCCTCCTCCAAGACTCTCCATATGTATGCGTACAGGCTCACCGGCAGTTCTGGCAAAGCATCGGGTTGCTTCAACATCATTGTTATAGCCCACAATCTCCAGCTTGCCGGGATTAAAGTTAACAGTGAACAATGCGGGGCGGGCATTATCGGGCATTGACTGTCGGCCTAATGATTCACCGTTAAGCAGCAGTTCCACCTCCTGGCAGTTTGAATAGACCTCTATGACAGCCTGATCATACGTATCCATATCGGCCGGAGTCCAGTCAGAGATGAGCGGACCGGCACCGTTATTATCGGTATGGCGAGCAAATGCCACATAGGGATAATTCAGCCACCAGCTGGCACGCTGCAGACCGGCAGGCTTGACACCGCCTGTCACATCAAGCAGTGAGGTGCTCCACATAACCTGCGGCCAGGCGGCCTCTCCAAGATAGTCTATACCGGCCCAGAGGAACTGTCCGCATAATGACGGGTCATCACGGAGCATCAACCACGACTGGATATCGTGCGTATTCTCCGTGCCGATGATGGCTTTCTCTGGATGTGCATCGTGATATGCCTTGAGTTCATCCACGCGGTAGTTCTGTCCCACCACATCCATCATCTCGGCAAAACCGTTCCTATATACCCCCGATGAGTTGGGTCGGAACAGCGCCATAGTAACTGGGCGGGTATTATCCAGAGAGTGTATCAGGTCCTGTTGTTTGCGGTACTTTTCAAAACCCTCGGGATTGTTCAGATTGTCACGTATCTCATTGCCCACACTGTAGATTACCACGCTGGGGTGATTGCGCGCCTGCTCCACCATTGCACGTGTATCCTGCTCCCACCACTCGTCAAAATAGAGATTGTATCCCTTTTCGGCATGGTTCTTTGGAGTATTCCAGGTATCAAAAGACTCGGCCATAAACAGCAGCCCCTTGCGGTCACAAAGCTCCATCAGCACAGGATCGGCAGGATTATGCGCCATCCTTATGGCATTAACGCCCAGTCTGCGCAAAATACCCAGCCTGTACTCCCAGACCGATGCAGGGACAGCAGTTCCCAGTCCGCCGGCATCGGAATGCAGGCACACGCCGTACATCTTGATGTTCTTTCCGTTAAGCCAGAATCCGGTCTCATTATCAAACCGTATGGTGCGCAAGCCTGTGGTTATAACCTCAGAGTCCAGTTCATTACGCCCTTCCATCACCGATACCTCAAGCGTATAAAGATAGGGGGCGCGTATCTGCCATAAATGGGGATTCCTGACATTGACAGTCTCTGTCTGTTGGCCCGATGAACCGGCAGCGATCTGGATTTCGGGACCTGTCCTGCGTGTATTCACCTTGCCGTCAGAATCCTTGAGCACATACTGTAACCTTACCTTAACCGGCTTGTCCGATGTATTGGAGACTGATGCCTGCACATTAAGTCTGCCTTCGTCATACCAGGCAAACACACCCTGAGTGGGGATATGGCATACATTCTTGCGCACCAGACGCACATGACGGTTTATGCCGCTGCCGGTGTACCAGCGTGATGCAGGTTGGACTGAATTGTCCACACGCACGGCAATTGTGGCCTCCTTACCAGGAGTAACAAGATCAGTGATATCATATGTAAATCCCACATATCCGTTAGGTCTGTAACCCGCCAACTGGCCGTCCACATATACGCTGCTGCAGGCCATCACGCCGTCAAACTCAAGGAACAATCGCTCATCGGCCCCGATATCGGCCCTGATGGTCTTGCGGTACCAACCTATACCAGTAGGAAGATATGCACCGCCCTGTCCGCTGGGATTACTCCGGTCAAACTCCCCCTCAATGCTCCAGTCATGCGGTACATCAACCGTGCGCCATCCCACGACATCGGCCAGCCCATCAATAGCAGCCTCACTCAGCACAAACTCCCAGTTTTTGTCAATGCTGCGGGTTTCACGAGCCATCAAACCAACCGGAAGTAACATCAAGAAAAGCAGTACCTTCTTCATAATCCCAATTTGTAGTCCCACAAAAATAATAAAAAGTGGCCATACTTGCAGAGAATGTGGGTTGTGGGGGCTGTGGTGACAGGTATGGCTGGGAAAACGGGCTTTTGGGGCTTTTTTGATGCCATACTTGCAGAGTTACTTGGTTTTAGGGCTGTTTTTTGCAAGTATGGCAGTACGCAATGCGTAGGCGACCGGAAAAACAAAAAAAACAACAGATTTTATCGCTATTTCATTGAAAAAGTGTAATTTTGCGAGCCGATTATTATCAACCCTTGCATAAAGGGTTAGTTATTAACGTGTTAAACCCCCGAGTACGGGTTCTGCGGGATAGCGTAACCGCTGAAAACAAGCGTTAGGGAGTTTCCGTTTCGTCGGGATGACGGGAGGTTGCGTAGAATGAATTGTTTAATTATTGATTTAAAGTTTAGAATGGATACTTTAAGTTACAAGACTGTTTCGGCCAACAAGGCTACCGTAAATAAGGAATGGGTAGTGGTTGACGCCAAGGACCAGGTCCTGGGCCGCTTCGCCGTTAAGGTTGCCAAGTTGCTCCGCGGTAAGTATAAGACAAATTTCACTCCGCATGTTGATTGCGGCGACAATGTCATCGTTCTCAATGCCGATAAGATCGTTCTCACCGGCAAGAAGTGGACTGACAGGGTTTATCTGCGTTATACCGGTTATCCCGGTGGCCAGCGCGAGACCACACCTGCACAGTTGATGGCTAAGCCCAACGGTGCTGAGAGACTTATGAGGAAAGTTGTTAAGGGAATGCTGCCCAAGACAAAGCTTGGTGACAAGCTCATTGACAACCTCTATGTTTATGCTGGTACAGAGCACAAGCATGAGGCTCAGCAGCCCAAGGCAATCGATATCAATTCACTTAGTTAATTTGAAAGAGAATGGAAGTAATCAATGCAATAGGCCGTCGTAAAAGCGCCGTGGCACGTGTCTTCGTTTCAGAAGGTACAGGTAAGATTACCATCAACAAGAGAGATCTCGCAGTATACTTCCCGTCATCACTGCTCCAGTATGTAGTTCTCCAGCCTCTCAAGAAGCTTGATGTTGCTGAGAAGTACGATATCAAGGTGAACCTGGACGGTGGCGGTTACAATGGCCAGGCTAATGCCCTGCGTCTTGCTATCGCTCGCGCTCTTGTTAAGATCAATCCTGATGACAAGAAGGCTCTTCGTTCAGAAGGCTTCCTGACCCGTGATGCTCGCTCTGTTGAGCGTAAGAAGCCCGGTCAGCCCAAGGCACGTCGCAGATTCCAGTTCAGTAAGCGTTAATCGCTGGATATATACCCATGCCTGCACCGTTTTATATATGCGGGCCTCTGGAAATCTGTGTTTAGTATCTAAACTGTCGGGATCTGCCGCTTAAGGGACAGCTACCCGACGGTTGATTTAAAAAAGAATGTAAACAAACTAACAAACTATTTATGTCAAGAACAAATTTTGAACAGCTTCTCGAAGCTGGTTGCCACTTCGGCCACCTGCGCCGCAAATGGAATCCCGCTATGGCTCCTTATATCTTCATGGAGCGTAATGGCATTCATATCATCGATCTTAACCAGACTGTAGCCGCTATTGATCAGGCTGCTGAGGTTCTCAAGCGTATGGCTCGCGACGGAAAGAAGATTCTTTTCGTAGGTACCAAGAAACAGCTCAAGGAGCTTGTTGCCCAGAAGGTATCAACAGTAGGTATGCCTTACGTTATTGAGCGCTGGCCCGGTGGTATGCTCACAAACTTCCCCACAATCCGCAAGGCTGTGAAGAAGATGGCCACTATCGACAAGCTGACTCAGGACGGTACATATTCAAACCTTTCAAAGCGTGAGATCCTCCAGATCACACGTCAGCGCGCCAAGCTGGAGAAGAACCTCGGTTCTATCGCCGACCTGTCACGTCTGCCGGCCGCTCTGTTCGTAATTGACGTTCTCAAGGAGAACATCGCCGTACGTGAGGCCAACCGTCTGGGTATCCCCGTATTCGCTATTGTTGATACCAACAGCGATCCTTCAAACATCGACTACGTTATTCCTGCCAACGATGACGCTACCAAGTCAGTTGACGCTATCCTGACAGCTTGCTGCGAGGCTATCGCCGAGGGTCTGGCTGAGCGTAAGGCTGAGAAGGGTGACGAGGCAGCCGATGATGAGGCTGGTGAGAAGGCTGAGAAGCCCCGCCGCGAGCGCATCCGCAAGGTAGCTAAGAAGGAAGAGACTCTTGATGAGGCTCCCGCCGAGGCTGCTGCTGAGGAAGCTCCCGCTGCTGAAGCTCCTGCTGAGGCTCCCGCTGAGGAGGCTCCTGCAAAGCCCAAGCGCACCCGCAAGGCTGCTGCTCCCAAGGATGACAAGAAGGAGGCTGAGGCTTAATTTTTTAACGCTAAAAACTTAAAGAAAATGGCTGTAACACTTGATGATATTAAAGCTCTGCGCACCAAGACCGGTGCCGGTATGTCAGATTGCAAGAAGGCCCTGACTGAGGCTGAAGGCGATTTTGAGAAAGCTATCGAGATAATCCGTAAGAAGGGTCTGGCAGTTGCTGCTAAGCGTTCTGACCGTGAGGCTTCTGAGGGTTGCGTTCTGGTAAAGGTTGACGGCAACTTCGGTGCTACCATCGCTCTTAAGTGCGAGACCGACTTCGTAGCTAACAACAAGGATTTCATTGCTCTTACTCAGAGCATTCTGGATGCTGCTGTTGCTGCTAAGGCTAAGTCACTTGATGAGGTTAAGGCTCTGCCTTTCGAGGGCAAGACCATTGCTGACATCGTTCTGGAGCGTACCGGTATCGTAGGTGAGAAGCTTGAGCTTGATGGTTACAACTACCTCGAGGCTCCTGAGATCGCTTCTTACAACCACCAGGGTAAGAACTTCCTCTGCTGCCTGGTTGCCTTCAACAAGGAGGTTGCCGACAAGGAGTATGTTCATGAGATCGCTCTGCAGGTTGCCGCTCAGAATCCTATCGCTGTAAAGCCGGAGGAGGTTCCCGCCGACATCGTTGCACGCGAGAAGGAGATCGCTGCTGACAAGGCACGCGAGGAGGGCAAGCCCGAGAACATGATCGAGCGTATCGCTGAGGGTCGTATGAAGAAGTTCTACGATGAGAGCTGCCTCCTGAACCAGAAGTACATCGTTGACGAGAAGAAGACCGTTGCCGAGTACCTCAAGGCTCTGGATAAGGACCTCACCGTAACTGCTTTCCGCAGATTCACTCTGAAGTCAGAATAATTAATTCAAGATTTCTCCATATGAAAAGAGGTTTCCGTGATTGGAAACCTCTTTTTTTATCCCTTTGTCTGGGTGTATCCCAGAGACAGGAGTTTGGCTTTTAGTTTCTCCCGGAAGTCACCCTGGATTATTATCTCGCCGTCCTTGGCTGAGCCGCCGCATCCGCAGAAAGTCTTCAGGGTTCGTGCCAGGTTGTCCATATCGGCCTGAGGGCCCTGGAATCCGCTTATAACGGTCACGGTCTTGCCGCCGCGGCCGTTCTTTTCCATCCTGAGACGCAGTTTCTGCTGCTGAGGAGGCAGGAGTTCCTGCTCCGGCTCATCATCGGTCTCGTAGTTGAAATCGGGATTGGTGGAGTACATGACTCCCAACCTATCCTTCCAATCGTTGTCTTTCTTTCCCATAACGGCGGTAAAATTACTAACTTTGTGCCAATTAATAAGCCAATTATGAAAATCATCTGCGTTGGAATGAACTACTCCAGGCACAATAAAGAACTGGGGGAAACGTTATTAACTCCGGAGAATCCGGTCATTTTTATGAAGCCGGACTCTTCAATCCTGAGGAACCGCCGTCCCTTTTTCCTTCCCGATCATCTGGGTAGGGTGGATTACGAGACGGAACTTGTGGTGAGGATAAACCGTCTGGGCAAGAGCATCAGCGCACGCTTTGCAGACCGCTATATAGATGCTGTCACCCTGGGCATTGATTTCACGGCACGCGACATGCAGAATGATTTCCGCCAGAAAGGTTTGCCGTGGGAACTCTGCAAGGGTTTTGACCAGTCAGCGGTAGTTGGTGACTGGATACCGAAGGATAAGATAGGAGACCTGCAGAATCTGCATTTCCGCTTGGATATTGACGGTAATACCGTTCAGGAGGGACATACGGCCGATATGATATTTCCCGTAGCAAGGATAATAGAGTACGTAAGCGCTTTCTGCACCCTCAAGACGGGCGATCTGATATTCACCGGAACTCCGGTAGGAGTGGGCCCGGTAAGCATCGGACAGCATTTGCAGGGATTCCTTGAGGATAAGAACGTTTTGGATTTTCATATTAGATAGACTTGAACAGAAAGTCGGCCTTAATTCTGATTTTGCTTCTGTGCGCGGGCGCCGGTGTGCGTGCGCAAAGGTCCGGTTTCGTGGATGTGGATTGGACATCCATGAGATCAGATTCTGTCCGTCCCTGGAGCAGTTTCGGAGCAGCACTGCAAGGAGACTGGAAGGATTCGGCCTATTCGGCAACAATAGAGTTTCCCGAACTCTCCGCAATCAGTGAATCTGATCTTTCACGATGGAATCTCAGGGCTGACGAAATCCCGGAATGGCCGGCAGTGGGAACATCACTTGGCGTATCGCACGGCAGCGCTACTCTTGATGCCGGATTCCTGCCGATTATCAAGCGTGACGGCAGTTATTACGCCATCCTTTCATATAAGGCTAAGGTCAGCGCCCGGCAGACGGGCCATAGAGCTCCTGTATCCGTGCAGGACCGATACACACGCAACTCCGTACTCTCCCAAGGTAAATGGGTCAAGATAAGGATTGCAGAAACCGGCATCTACAGACTGTCATTCAGTTCACTGCGTTCCATGGGTTTCAGTGATCCCTCCAAGGTCCGTCTGTTCGGATACGGAGGAGCTGTCCTGCCCGAGAAAAACATACAGGATCTGACCGATGACCTTCCGGAGCAGCCGCTGTGGAGAGGTGACGGTTATATGCTGTTTTACGGTCAGGGACCCGTGAGTTGGAAGAAAGGAGCCAAAGGATATGAGCATGAGGTCAATACATACTCCGATTGGGGTTATTACTTCCTGACTGACCGTGCTGATTCCATTTGTGCATCATTTACGGCTATGGCCAGCGATACCGTACCCGGTGATACCATCGATACCTATCCCGACTTCATGGCTTATGATCCTGAAGAATTCAGCTGGTTCCGTTCAGGCAGACGTCTGTTCGAGAAGTATGACTATGCCAACGGAAATTCAAAGACATACGGTTTTGAGATTAAAGGCCTGGCCAGTGACAGCGTTGGCGTAAGGGTGGCCTTCTCGGCATCATCGGCCCAGTCAACTACTGTAAGGTTGAGCGTAAACGGCACTGAGACGGGTGCGATGGCCATTGGTGCGCACAATTCAACCGAATCGGCCGTAGTCAATGAAAGATCATTTGTCAGCCATGGCCAGTTCAGGGAGAGAAACAGTCTGAAACTGGTTCATAACAGACCGTCAGGCGAATCGGGCCATCTTGATTATATCAGGCTTAATTTCATCCGCAAACTGGCGTTGTACGGTTCGAGTACCATCTTCCGTGTGGACAGGAATGTGAATGACGTGAATTTCAGAGTCACATCGTCAAATGCCGATGTTCAGATCTGGAAACTCTCGCCGGACGGAACATGCTCCCTAGTGCCGTCAGTCTATGAGAACGGAACGACTGTCACTATGAGAGCGTCTTACACTCCTGATGACATACTGGTGGCCGTTAACGTAAAGGGCAGTTTCCCGGAACCCCAGGCAGTGGGAGAGGTGAGGAACCAGAATCTGCATGCCATTGAGTCGGCCGACATGGTTATTGTGGTGCCGGCTTCGGATAAGCTGACTCCTGCAGCAGAGCGTTTGGCCGCTGCCCATCGCACTATTGACAGCCTTACGGTTGCAGTGGTGCGTGCCGACATGATTTATAACGAGTTCTCATCGGGTACTCCCGATGCCACCGCCATACGCCGTTTCATGAAAATGCTTTATGACCGCAATGACGGCTCTTCGGCCCCGCGTTATCTGTTGCTTATGGGTAACGGCGCGTGGGATAACCGCATGCATGTATCGGATTGGGCGGGTCAGAATCCTGATGACTATCTGCTGTGCTATGAGTCATACGAATCCATGAGCCATACCGCCTCATACGTTATGGAGGATTACTTTGGACTTCTGGATGACACTGAAGGCAATTTCCTTCTGACAGAGAAAGTGGATCTTGGCGTGGGCCGTTTGCCGTTCACATCGGCCTCATTGGCAAGGGCTAAGGTTGACAGGATCATCGAGTATATGCAGGGCGTCAATTCCGGCGCATGGTGCAACAGGATTCTTGTGCTGGGCGATGACGGTGACAACAATACCCATATGGCCGATGCCGACAAGATTGCCGGTATATATCAGAATGCCAATCCCGCAGTAGATGTGCGCAAGATATACTGGGATGCCTTCCAGATGGAGGTTACATCTTCATTTGTGGGATATCCTTCGGTCCGCAAACTTCTGATGGAGCAGTTTGAGGAGGGCGCTCTCATAGTCAACTATTCCGGTCACGGCAGTACCGAGGACCTGTCACATGAACTGGTCATGAACAAGACCGACATGGGTAAACTCAAATCAAAGCGTCTGCCATTCTGGATCACCGCGTCATGTGACATCGCTCCCTTTGATTCTCCTCTGGAGAGCATGGGCCTGAACCTGGTGAATAACACCGAAGGCGGCGCAATAGGCCTTTTGGGTACCACCAGAACCGTTTATGCAAGTCTGAACGGCTGCATGAACCGCAGTTTCAGCAAATATGTGCTTTCACGCTCGGCTGACGGCCGTTTCAATACGCTTGGCGATGCATTGCGTCTGGCTAAGAACGAGCTTGTCACATCGGGTGTAGGTGAGACTGACCATACTGAGAACAAGATACATTTTGTACTTCTGGGTGATCCCGCCTTGCGCCTGGCGGCAGCCGAACTCACGGCGGTGGTGGATCAGTTCAATGATGCCGATACCAATGTCACAGGTGAGGCCAAAGCCGGCTCGGTAGTTACCGTAAGCGGTCACATAGAGTGCAACGGTGAGCGTGTAACCGATTACAGGGGCCTGCTTTACAGCACTGTGTTTGACAACGAACGCCTTATAACCTGCCGTGACAATCAGAGGCTGGCCGATGAACCGTTCACCTTCAAGTACCGTGACCGCGTGCTCTATTCGGGTGCAGACTCTGTCAGGAACGGTGAGTTTACATTCAGTTTCCCTGTTCCCCTGGATATCAACTACTCCAACAGTAACGGACAGATACTGCTCTATGCGAACGGCAATGACGGACGTAACGCCAACGGTGTTTATGACAACTTTACAGTGGGCGGAACAGCCGACGGAATGGCTGTGGACAGCATCGGTCCGGAGATAAGACTTTATCTTAATACTCCTACATTCCAGTACGGCGCCAGTGTCAACGCCACTCCGATGCTTGTTGCCGAACTCTTTGACAGTTCCGGTCTTAACACATCCGGAAACGGTCTGGGACATGACATACTTCTGGTGATAGACAACAATCCCAACTGGACATGGGTGCTCAACAGTAACTTTGAACAGACGGCAGGTGACTATACCAGCGGCAGGGTTATGTTCACCATACCTGAGTTGCCTGAGGGTAAGCATGAGCTGATGCTGCGTGCATGGGATGTGATGAACAATTCTACAACGGTTTATCTGGGATTCAAGGTCGTAAATGACCTTAAACCCAAGTTCTCGATAGATGTCACGGCAAGTCCTGCACGGGAGAGTACATCGTTCGTGATAACGCATGACCGTCCCGGACAGAATGCAAGTGTCACCATACAGGTTTCAAGTTCTGACGGTATGCTCCAGTGGAGCAAGACATGCAGGGACGAGTCCGGCTCCGGCGTGACGGTCGTTGACTGGAACCTGCACGGCAATTCCGGTCACAGGATGCAGCCCGGACTCTACATCGTGAGAGCGGTAGTCGGAACGGACGGAGGCGGCAGCGCTGCAGCCACATGTAAACTGGTCATAGTGGGGCGGTGATACAATAAACGGCCTTTTTTGCAGTTAATATTATGATGAAAAGAAACAGAATAACAAGAGTTGTCATGGTTGCTGTAGGACTGATTGTGTCAGCCCAGGCTCTCCATGCTCAGAAAGAGATATTCAACCCGGTCTATACAGGCGTTACATCACTCTCAATCGCACCTGACTCACGAGCAGGAGCCATGGGTGATGTAGGTTGTGCCACCGATCCTTACATGGACAACAACAGCCAGTACTGGAACCCATCAAAGTATCCGTTTACCAACAGTCAGGCAGGTATCTCACTCTGCTATACCCCTTGGCTGAGGAAACTGGTGAGTGACATTGACCTGGCAAACCTTACCGGCTACTACAAGCTTGATGACTACTCTGCATTGAGCGGATCACTGACCTACTTCTCACTTGGTGAGGTGTTCGTTTCAACTGACGGCGGACAGTCAATCAGCAATTTCGCAATCCATCCTTATGAGATGGCCCTTGACTTTGACTACTCACGTAAACTGTCTGAGAGCTTCTCGGCAGCAGTCGGCATGAGGTTCATCTACTCGGACCTTCAGTATAACTACGACGATGACGTTTTCCCCGGCAAGGCTTTCTCGGCCGATATCTCCATGTTCTATCAGAACTACATCGGCGTCGGCCGCAGGGACTGTCTCCTGGGTCTGGGTCTTAATGCATCGAACATAGGTAGCAAGATATCTTACGACGGCGGTCAGACCAACGAGTTCATACCTACCAACCTGCGCCTGGGTGCTTCATTGACCGTGCCCATTGACGAGTTCAACTCATTCTCCATAAGTGCCGATGCCAACAAGCTGATGGTTCCCACAAAGCCCACCTACGGACAGTACATGCAGGAGCGTCACGCAGAGGTCAGTTCTGATGCGAACGACTATATGGAGTATATCTCAGAGTACAACGGATGGCTGACAGAGATAGGTTACAATGAACTCTCACCCATAGCAGGTATATTCAAGTCATTCAGCGATGCTCCCGGCGGTTTCGAGGAGGAGATGCGTGAGATATACTGGGGTGTAGGTGCCGAGTACAATTACAATGACCAGTTCTTCCTGCGCGGAGGTTACCACTACGAGAATGAGTACAAGGGTAACCGCAAGTATTTCACTGTCGGTGCAGGTTTCCATATGAATGTCTTCTCTCTGGATGCTGCTTACCTGATTTCAACAGCTCAGAGCAATCCTCTGGATCAGACATTACGTTTCACCCTGTCGTTTGACATGGACGGCATCAAACAGATTATCGGAAGATGACAAACATACGTGTAGGATACGGATTTGACGTTCACCGTCTGGTGGAGGGTCGTGAACTCTGGATTGGCGGAATTAAGATCGGGCATACCCTTGGCCTGCTTGGCCATTCTGATGCCGATGTACTTATCCACGCCATATGTGATGCTCTGCTGGGTGCGGCAACCCTTCGTGACATAGGCTATAACTTCCCCGATACAGACATGCAGTACAAGGACATTGACAGTAAGATACTGCTCAAGCGTACTGTTGAACTGCTGGCGTCCAAGGGATGGCAGGTGGTAAATGTGGATGCAACCGTATGTGCCGAGCGTCCCAAACTCAATCCTCATATCCCCGAGATGCAGCGTGTCATGGCCCAGGTGATGGGTGTGGAGCCGGATCAGGTATCAATAAAGGCAACTACAACCGAGAAACTTGGATTTACCGGTCGCGAGGAGGGCATTTCGGCCCACGCCGTAGCTCTTATCGAAAAGATTTAAAGATAGAGTTTAAGATCTGCAATGGTCCTGGCAACTGACGCCGGGACCATTTCGTTTATGGGCTCACCCTTGGCCACGCGTTTACGGATATCGGTTGATGACAGGTCAACCAACGGGCATTCCAATAGGGTAACGCCATCGGGTGTGGCGACGGTCTCATAACCGGTGCGCGGATAGACTATTATCCGGTAGTTGCTGAGGATGAAATCAGACTCCCTCCAGTTGCCGAACTTGACCCAGTTGTCAGCTCCTATGGTGAGTATGAATTCCCGGTCGGGATAATCGGCACTGATGCTGCGCAGAGTATTGGCTGTGTATGAAGGCTTGGGAAGGCGGAACTCATAGTCCGATGCCTTCACGTTGTCCAAATCCTTTACCGCCTGGACAGCCATGTCATAGCGCAGACGGTCATCCAGGAGTTCATGATCCTTTTTCCAGGGATTGCAGGGGGTGATGAGAATCCAGACTTCATCGGCCAGGCCTTGTTCCAGAACGCTTTTGACAATAGTCAGATGACCATTGTGAAGGGGATTGAACGTGCCCCCGAAGAGTGCTGTCCTGATGGGCTCAGACATTAAGGAATGACTTGATTGTGGAGAGTGCTTTCTGCTGAGCCTCCTCAAGGACATCGTTTACTATAACGACATCGAACTTGGGGGCAAATGTGAGTTCGTAGCTGGCCTTGGCCACACGCTTGGCAATCATCTCGTCACTGTCTGTTCCGCGGAATTTGAGGCGGCGTTCCAGTTCCTCAACCGACGGGGGCTGTATGAACATTGAGAGAGCCTCATCGCCATAGAACTTCTTGATGTTGCAGCCGCCTACCACATCAACGTCAAAGACTACGTTCATGCCCTCGTTCAGACGTTTCTCGACCTGCTCCTTGAGCGTGCCGTAGAAGCAGCCGGAATAGACCTCCTCGTATTCCAGGAATTCGCCATTGGCTATGCGTGCGCGGAACTCATCGGCCGAAAGGAAAAAGTATTCCACACCGTTCTTTTCGGTGCCGCGCGGGGCACGGCTGGTGGCCGATATGGAGAACACCATCTTGAGTTCGGGATGCTGCAGAAGCCACTGTACAATTGTGGATTTGCCTGAGCCTGAAGGGGCTGAGAATATGAGACACTTGCCGCGCATAATCACATCACGTTGAGTACCTGTTCCTTGATCTGCTCCAGCTCGTCCTTCATGCGGACTACTATGTTCTGCATCTCGGCCTGGTTGCTCTTGCTGCCCAGGGTATTGATCTCACGTCCCATCTCCTGAGCAATGAATCCCAGTTTCTTGCCCTGTCCGTGGCCCTCCTCGAGAGTCTTGATGAAGTATTCCAGGTGGTTTGAAAGACGCTGCTTCTCCTCGCTTATATCCAGCTTCTCGATGTAGAATATCATCTCCTGCTCAAAGCGGTTCTCATCATAGTTCTTACCGACGGCATCAATCATCGATGCACGCATACGGTCTTTGATCTTGGCTACACGCTCTTTCTCATACGGCTCAACCGAATTAAGCAGGGCCGATATGTTGGCAATTTTCTCACGGAACTTCTTTTCCAGTGCGGCACCCTCGACCTTGCGGTACTCAACCAGGGCGTTTATGGCCTGGTCAACGGCCTTTGAAACGGCTGCCCACTCCTCATCACTAACCTCATCCTGCTGGTTCGTGCTTATCACGTCAGGCATGCGAAGAACGGTGGTTATGATATCCTCAGGAACATTATAGTCAGTCTGGGCTGCAATTGATTCAATCTGCTGCAGATAGTTGTTGAAAATGGCTGCGTTGATGGTCTGCGCACCTGTTGCGGCGGCAGCATCGATATAAAGTGAAAAGTCCACCTTTCCGCGCTCCAGTGCAGCGGTTATGCGTGAACGGATGTCAAGTTCCTTGTCGCGGTAAGCCTGGATGATTTTGGTCGATATATCCATGGCCTTGCTGTTGAGCGACTTTATTTCAACTATCACCTTGCGGTTTCCGACTTCGGCAGCAGCCTTGCCGTAACCTGTCATTGACTGAATCATATTGTACAATTTATTTGTGTGCAAAATTAGTGAATTCCCTCAAATAATCATATATTCGCAATCCGACCATTAACGAACCAATTAACATAAAGGATTATGAAAAAGAAATTCATCTGCACCGTATGCGGATACGTACATGAAGGAGACGAGGCACCCGAGCGTTGCCCACAGTGTAAAGCACCCAAGGAGAAATTCAAGGAGGTAGTTGAGAACGGCGAATCATTGCAGTTTGCCTGCGAGCATATTCTTGGCGACGGCCAGGTTGGTAATGAGGAGATGGTAAACAACCTGCGCATGCAGTTTACGGGCGAATGCTCCGAGGTGGGCATGTACCTGGCCATGAGCCGTCAGGCTGACCGCGAGGGCTATCCTGAGATTGCCGAGGCTTTCAAGCGTTACGCTTTTGAGGAGGCCGAGCATGCAGCCAAGTTCGCTGAGCTTCTGGGCGAGGTTGTTTGGGATACCAAGACCAATGTTGAGAAGCGTATGAAGGCTGAGCATGGAGCTTGCGCCGGCAAGCTTGAGATTGCCAAGACCGCCAAGGCCCAGAACTGGGATGCCATTCACGACACCGTTCATGAGATGGCTAAGGATGAGGCCCGCCACGGCAAGGGATTCGAGGCTCTTTACAAACGCTATTTCGGCAAGTAATACTGAAATTTGTATTAAATCAGTTTAAAGGCCGTATCGGGGCGGAAATTAGACCCCGATACGGCCTTTTCCTTTGGAAAAATATCTTTATCTTCGCAAGTTAATAGGGTGATAATTTGAGATGAGTGTAATATTGCACATAGAGTCAGCTACCGACGGTTGTTCAGTAGCGGTGAGCGATGAGGGCCATCTGGTCTTTGACAAGGCAGACCGTGAAGGTCATAACAATGCCGTGTCACTTGGAGTGCTGGCCGATGAGGCTCTGTCACTCATAGACAGCCGTGGGCTCAAACTGGATGCCGTGGCAGTCAGTGAGGGTCCGGGTTCATACACCGGTTTGCGTATCGGCGTGTCCATGGCCAAGGGTATATGTTACGGCCGCAGCATAAAGTTGATATCGGTCTCAACTCTCAAACTTCTGTGCGTGCAGCCGCTCTTAAGCCTGGAACTTCCCGATGACGCTCTGCTCTGTCCCATGATAGATGCCCGTCGCATGGAGGTTTACTCAGCCGTCTATGACCGTGCGCTTAATGAGGTCCGTGAGATCCGTGCAGATATCGTAGAGGCTGATACCTATAAGGAGTTCCTTGACAAGCATCCCGTATGGTTCATGGGCAACGGTGCCGCCAAGTGCAAGGAGACCATCAACCATCCCAACGCTCATTTCCTGGATGACATCAACCCCGAGGCACGCTGGATGTTCCCGCTGGCAGAGCAGTCATTCAACAAGGAGGAGTTCCGTGACGTGGCTTACTTTGAGCCCTATTACCTGAAAGATTTCATAGCTGTTAAACCTAAAAAACTGGTTTGATGAACTACAATACCCAACGAGAGAAAATGCCGATGCCCGAGTACGGACGTGCCGTACAGGAGATGGTTGAGTACGCAGTGACAATCCCCGACCGTGCGGAGCGTCAGCATTGCGCCAATACAATCATAAACATCATGGGCAGCATGTTCCCCACACTGCGTGACGTACCTGATTTTCAGGGCAAGCTGTGGGATCATCTGGCATTCATGTCGGATTATAAACTGGACATAGACTATCCTTGCGAGATAACCCGTCTGGAGAAGACCCAGCAGAAACCGGATCAGATAGACTATCCGGCAGGTGACATACGTTACCGCCATTACGGTCACATCGTACCCTCTCTGATCAAGGTTGCCGTCGATATGCCCGAAGGTCCCGAGCGCAGTCAGCTGGTACGCCTGCTAGCAGTGCAGATGAAGAAGGATCTGATGACATGGAACAAGGAACTGGTCAGTGACGAGCGCATTGCCGCCGACATTGATTACTTCTCACACGGACGCATCCGTCTTCAGGAGGGTGATCTGGACGTACAGTTTGCTCAGGCTCCGCCTCAGCAGCGCGCCCAGCAGCACGGAAAGAAAAAGAACAAACGCAGATATTGATATTACGCTATGCCGTCATTTCTTGTAGAGGGAGGTCACAGACTTAAGGGGACCATCTGTCCGCAGGGCGCCAAGAACGAGGTCCTGCAGATTCTTTGTGCCGTACTGCTCACTCCTGATGAGGTGACGGTACAGAACGTACCTGATATCCTTGATGTCAGGAACCTGATAGACATGCTCGCCAACCTGGGCGTAAAGGTAAAAAACACCGCTCCCGGATGCTGGACGTTCAAGGCCGATACCATTGACCGCAGTTATGCCGAGAGCATGGACTTTGTAGCCAAGAGCGCCGGCCTGCGCGGCTCGGTGATGCTGCTTGGTCCGCTGTTGGCCCGTCTTGGACATGCCACCGTAAGCAAACCCGGAGGTGACAAGATCGGACGCCGCCGTGTGGATACCCATATCAAGGGTTTCCAGGCACTGGGTGCCACATTCGTGCTCAATGAGGAGCGTGGCTATTTTGAACTCAAGGCAGATAAACTGAAAGGTACCTACATGCTTCTGGACGAGGCATCTGTAACAGGTACCGCCAACATAATAATGGCCGCTGTCCTGGCCGATGGCGTAACGACCATCTACAATGCCGCCTGCGAGCCGTACGTGCAGCAGCTGTGCCGTATGCTGGTACGCATGGGTGCCAGGATCGAGGGCATCGGAAGCAACCTCCTGACCATCACCGGTGTAAAGGAACTTCACGGAACCTCACATAAGGTCCTGCCCGATATGATCGAGGTGGGCAGTTTCATAGGCATGGCCGCCATGACCCAGAGCGAGATAACCATCAAGGATGTCTCTTACCAGAACCTGGGAATCATCCCCGAGAGTTTTGCCCGTCTTGGAATCATGATGGAGCAGCGCGGCGATGATATCTATATCCCAGCACAGGAACATTACCAGATAGATTCATTCATTGACGGCTCCATTATGACATTGGCCGATGCACCCTGGCCGGGACTTACCCCTGACCTGCTGAGTGTTCTGCTGGTAACGGCTACCCAGGCCAAGGGCAGCGTGCTCATACATCAGAAGATGTTTGAGAGCCGCCTGTTCTTTGTGGACAAGTTGATAGATATGGGTGCTCAGGTAATACTTTGTGATCCGCACCGCGTCGTTGTCATCGGCCATGACCGTCAGTTCCCGCTGACCGCCCGCCGTATGTCATCGCCCGATATCCGTGCCGGTATCGCACTGCTGATTGCAGCCATGAGCGCCAAGGGCACCAGCCGCATCGATAACATCGGCCAGATTGACCGCGGTTATCAGAATATTGACGGCCGTCTGAATGCGCTGGGTGCCCATATAACAAGAGAGGATTGACATGATTGAGCAGAGCGAGGTACAGAGAATAGGACAGATTGTCAAGCCCCATGGAGTTGGCGGCGAGATGGCTGTCACCGTACCCGCATCACTTGATTGGACCGATGATATTGACTGCCTGGTATGCTCGCTTGACGGCATACTGGTACCGTTCTTCCTGGAGTCCATCCGCGCCAAGAATGGCACCACCATACTGGTCAAGTTCGAGGGTTATGACACGGTTGAATCCACCAGCCGGTTCATGGGCGTGACGGTTTACATGCCGCTCAAGTATCTGGCTGAGAGTGACGACGAAGAGCCTTCATGGAGCACATTCCTTGACTGGAAAGTCGTTGATTCCCATGCCGGAGCGTTAGGATCGGTTCATGCCGTCGATGACAGCACTCCGAACATACTGTTTCTGGTGCGTGACGGTGAGCGTGAAAGGATCATACCGGCAAATCCGGAGTGGATTACCAAGGTGGACCGAAAGAACAGAACGTTATTGTATAACCTTCCCGAGGGACTTGCAGAACTATAAGAGATTATGAAGAGTATCCGTCAGAAACGCAAGGAGGTGGGCCGCAAAAGCCTGTTCCGCAGATTCGTCTATCTGTACAGACTCACTGTAGTCAATGAGGATGAACAGCGCCGTGTATTCAGGATGAAGATTTCACATTTTATCCTGGCGCTGACCGTTGTCATTATTGCAGGACTCGGTGCCTGGGGCGGCATCGCCGTTTTCCGCAGCCTGCCCAAGCAGAAAGGTACCACCCTTGAGGATTACAGGATACGTCAGGCCATCGTCAACGAGGCGCTGCGTATTGACTCCCTTGAACAGGTCTTTGAGATGCAGAACAGATATGTATCGGTCCTGCAGGATATCATATCAGGTTCCATATCTCTTGACACGGTCTATTCGGTCGATTCACTGGCCCGCGTACGCACTGAACTGCTCATGGAGCGTTCCGAGCGTGAGGAGACATTCATGCGCCAGTATGAGGAGGCCGAGCGTTACAACATCACCTCACAGTCACAACCTGTGAGCGATGTGCTCAGCATATCCATATTCCGTCCCACAGCCGGTCTGGTAACCAAGAGTTACAATGCCCTTGACGAGCATCTGGGTGTGGACATAGCAGCCAGCCCCAACCAGAGTGTGGTTTCCGTTCTTGACGGTACCGTGCTTATGTCTACGTATACATCGGACAACGGTTATACCATCTGCGTGGTACATCCGGGTGAACTCATATCGGTCTACAAGCATTGCGAGTCATTGCTCAAGAAGACCGGCGACCGTGTAAAACAGGGTGATGTGATTGCACTTGTGGGCCGCGGAACCGACCGTGCGCTGCAGGGTTCGCATCTTCATTTTGAATTGTGGTATCAGGGCCAGCCCCTCGATCCCGAAAAATATATATTGTTCCAGTGAAACAGATAGCCATATTAGGTTCAACAGGCTCAATAGGGAAGCAGGCGCTTGACGTCATTGCATCCCATCCCGATGAATATGAGGTTTATGCTTTGACTGCCAATAACAGCGTTGATCTGCTTATTGAGCAGGCCTTGAAGTTTAAACCTGAGGCGGTGGTGATAGCGAATCAGCAGCATTATTCCAAACTCAAGGAGGCACTCTCCGGACAGCCCATAAAGGTCTATGCCGGGGCCGATGCCATCAACCAGATCGTAACTGCCGGTCCCATTGACATTGTGCTGGCATCGATGGTGGGATTCGCAGGTCTGTGCCCCACTATAGAGGCCATCAAGGCTGGTAAGACAATTGCTCTTGCCAACAAGGAGACCATGGTGGTGGCAGGTGAACTCATCACATCCCTTGCGCTTGAGTACAAGACTCCCATACTTCCTGTCGATTCAGAGCACTCGGCAATATTCCAGTGCCTGAGCGGCGAGACCATGAACCCCGTTGAAAAGATACTTCTGACTGCGTCAGGAGGCCCGTTCCGCATACTCGGCATGGACCAGCTGAAGACAGTCACCAAGGCACAGGCCCTGAAACATCCCAACTGGGATATGGGTGCCAAGATAACCATTGACTCGGCCACCATGATGAACAAAGGCTTTGAGGTGATTGAGGCCAAATGGCTCTTTGGCGTGCCGTACAGCAAGATTCAGGTGGTGGTTCATCCGCAGTCGGTCATCCACTCCATGGTGCAGTTTGCCGACGGTGCCGTCAAGGCTCAGTTGGGTGCCCCCGATATGCGTCTGCCCATCCAGTATGCATTCTCATATCCCCGCCGTCTGCAGGCCGATTTCCCGCGTGTTGATTTCACCACTCTGGGAACACTCACATTCGAGGAACCCGATACCGAGCGTTTCCGCAACCTGGCACTGGCATACAAGGCCATTGAGCGGGGCGGCAACATGCCCTGCATCCTGAACGCAGCCAATGAGGTCTGTGTGGCAGCTTTCCTTCAGGACAGGATAGGATTCCTTGAGATGAGCGACGTCATAGCCGAGACTATGGAACGTGCCGATTTCCGTCTCAAGTCCACACTTGACGAGTATATAGAAACCGATGCCCAGGCACGCCGTCTGGCCGCATCACTGATTAAATGATTAACAAAACCAAATAGATATGTCAACTTTCTGGATCCGTTTTATCCAACTAGTACTTTCGCTTACCATTCTTGTAGTATTCCATGAATGCGGACATTTCCTCTTTTCACGTCTGTTCGGTGTAAGAGTGGATAAGTTCTATGCCTTTTTCAATCCCCGTTTCTCAATATTCAGAATCAAGCGTGTGAACGGTAAGATCCGCGTCAAGTTCTTTGCTCCCAACGTACCCGAAAGCTACGAGGAGGTAAAACACTTCAATTATGAAGGAAAGGAGGAGATAACCTATAAACCCATAGATATTGAGTCACTGCCCGAGGATGACTGGCGTCGTTCACCCGAGAACACAGAGTTCGGTGTGGGCTGGGTACCTTTCGGCGGCTACTGCAAGATAGCCGGTATGATTGACGAGTCTATGGACATTGCCGCCATGAAGCAGGAACCCAAACCCTGGGAGTTCCGCACCAAGTCAGCCGGTCAGCGTCTTCTCATCATGGTTGGCGGTGTGCTGTTCAACCTTATCCTGGCCTTCTTCATCTACTCCATGGTACTTTGCAAATGGGGTGACAGTTACATTCCCGCTCAGGGACTCAAGCACGGCATGGAGTTCAACGAGCAGGCCGAGTCAATAGGCTTCCGTGACGGTGATGTAATCATAGCCACCGACGGCAAGGCTACCCGTGAGTTTGACGGTGACCTTTACCGCGCCGTTGCCAAAGCCAAGCAGGTGACCGTACTGCGTGACGGACAGAAGGTGGACCTGGCAATGCCGTCTGACCTTTCACTCTTTGACTTTACACGTACCGTTCCCTTTGTATCGATCTTAAGCCCCATGACTGTCGACAGCGTTGTCTCAAGTACAGGCGGAGCATACGCCGCTGGTCTTCTGGCCGGTGATACGATACTGACGGTTAACGGAAACAATACATGCACCTGGACTCAGTTCCAGACCGTTTTGTCCGATATGCGCGGACGTGCCGAAGAGAGTTATGTAGACCGTAACCTTCTGTTGGTAATAGGTCGTCCCGGTGCCGGCCGTGATACACTTACAGTGACAGCCGATGAGAACTTCCGTATCGGAATAGTACATTTCTCCGATGAGTACGAGCCTGTCAATCTTGAATACGGTTTCTTCAGTTCAATACCTGCTGGTATCAGGTATGGCTGGAACACCCTGAAGAGCTACGTCGGTGATTTCCGCTACGTCTTCACCAAGGAGGGAGCCAAGAGCCTGGGCGGATTCGGAACCATAGGCAGCATCTTCCCCGAGAAGTGGAACTGGCATGCCTTCTGGCTCATGACCGCGTTCCTGTCAATCATCCTGGCCTTCATGAACATCCTGCCCATTCCCGCACTTGACGGCGGTTATGTGCTGTTCCTGCTGGTTGAGGTGGTAACCGGAAAGAAACCCGGAGACAAGTTCCTTGAAGTGGCAAACACCATAGGCATGGTGATTCTGTTCGGCCTGCTGATCTTTGCCAATCTGAATGATATCTTAAGACTGTTCTGATGGTACGCAAGCCCCGTGAGACATTCGGCAGCCGCATGGGCATGCTTCTGGCTATGGCAGGATCTGCCATCGGTCTGGGTAATATATGGCGTTTCCCTTACATGATGGGAAAGAACGGCGGGGCTGCATTCATACTTCTGTACGTCATAATGCTGGTTGTGCTCTGCCTGCCGGTTATGGTATCCGAATACCTCATCGGCCGTCGCGGAGAATCCAATCCTTTCAGCAGTTTTGACCGTCTTGCTCCAGGCTCCAAATGGCGCTGGATCGGTTTTCTGGCCGTGTTGGCATCGGCCTGTATCCTGTCGTTCTACTGCGTGGTGGGAGGCTGGTCAGTCAAGTATCTGGCCGACAGCTGCATCCTGGCATTCTCGGATGAGGGTGACTATGCGCTCAGTTTCGGGTCATTCATCAGCAACCCGTGGAAACCTCTGCTTTACACCCTTATTTTCCTTGCCCTGACCGGAGCGATCATAGTATTCGGAGTCCGCAAGGGCATTGAACGTATGTCAAAGGTTATGATCACCATGCTGTTTGTGATCATAGTGATGGTGGTTGTACGCTCGCTTACCCTTCCGGGTGCGATAGAGGGCGTCAAGTATATGTTCGTACCTGATTTCACCAAGGTTACGGCCGATACCTGTATCGCGGCCATGGGACAGGCCTTCTTCTCGCTCAGCATAGGTTGCGGAACCATTCTTACATATGCATCGTATGTCAAGAAGGATGAGAACATCCTGGCATCATCTGCATGGGTGTCATTCTTTGATACCATGTTCGCAATCATTGCAGGACTTGCCATCATTCCGGCCGTTTATGCCATTGCCTATATGAACGGCGTGGAGCCGGATGTAAGCGCGGGTCCCGGACTGGTGTTCATCACGCTTCCGGGTGTGTTCAGTCAGATGCCTTTGGGTAATCTGGCAGCAATACTTTTCTTCCTGGCCCTTCTGCTGGCTGCTGTGACATCGGCCATATCACTTATGGAGGTGGTAGTGGCGTTCATTATCGAGGAGATGCACCGTTCACGCAAGAAAGCTGTGGCTTTATGCTTTCTGGTCTGCGGTGTGGTAGGAGCGTTCTGCTCACTGTCATTCGGCCCGCTTGCCGGTTTCAAGCTGTTCGGACTGAGCGTGTTTGACTTCTTTGATTACATCACATCAAACATAATGCTTCCTCTTGGAGGCCTTCTGCTGGCTGTCTTTGCCGGCTGGCGCCTCAGGCGTGCCAACTTCCTGGATGAACTGACCAACAGCGGAAAACTCAGGATTCCCCGCTGGCTCAGTCTTACAATCTATTATCTGGTAAAGTTGGTGGCTCCGATAGGAATCCTACTTATCTTCCTGAACACCTTCTTCAGTTGATTCCTCCTTCATCTTGGAACGGATGAAGATGAGGTGACGGTTTGCTTCGTCACGCAGGTTCTTATGTTCGTTCAATGACAGAAGTACCTGTGAGAGGTTATACAGACTCGAAATCGCGTATCGGTCATCCTTATTCAACTTGAGATTACGGTATACGGGACGGCTGCTGTCAGGGCCGGTCTTGCGGTAGAGCGTATAGGTGATGTTCTCATCCTTGTTGGCATTGATGAATGCAGCCGCTCCGCCGTCATTTCCGTTGATGAAACTCAGCCACTCGTAGTAAACTCCCAGGTCCTCGAACTCATGGCGGTCCCTTGACTCCGGGGTATCCACATAAACATCACCCACGGTCAGCTTGAGCCAGTCATGATGGATGTATGAACTTCCGCGGTAGGATGAGATAAGTGTCATACGGCCCAGTTCATCCACCTGAGCACGGATATATGTGCGGTCGGTGTTGCGTTGTGGAGCCTGACTCTTTATGGTATAGAGTCCTATATCCTGATAACGCTCATCTTTCTCGAAAGCATAGTTTCCCTTGATCTTGTCGAATGCGGCCTGAGCCACAGCGATTACGCTGTCTTCATACTCAATTATTCGCATCTGCTCGGCCTCCTCAATCTGCTGCATCAGCTTTATGCCCTGCTTGCGTGTCTCAAATGCCGTGGGGTAAAGGATCTTTATACTGTCAATCTCCTGCTTGGCCACATTGTAATTGCCTATGCTGAACGCCTCCTTAGCATTCTTAAGATGACGACCGGCCGATTTCTCAACGTTCTCTCCGCAGGATATGGTCAAAGCCATAATTGCCAATAATATCAGTGATTTTCTCATATCTGACTAAGTGTTGTTTTTTGTCACTTGCAAAATTACTACTTTTGCATCATATGAAGATATACAGTGACGAGGAACTGGCCAAACTGCTTGACCGTAAGGAGTTCAGGCTGCTCTCTCAGACTGCAGACAGTCTGGGACTGGAGTGCTATGTTGTAGGCGGATATGTGCGTGATCTGTTTCTGGAACGTCCCAGCAAAGATATTGATGTAGTCGTTGTAGGCAGCGGTCTTGAGATGGCCAAGGCATACGGCAAGGCTTTGGGCCGCGGTGCGCATGTAAGTCTGTTCAAGAACTTCGGTACGGCGCAGGTCAAGCGTGGTGACCTGGAGGTGGAGTTTGTAGGAGCGCGCAAGGAGTCCTATCATCGCGAATCACGCAATCCCATTGTCGAGGACGGCACTCTTGAGGATGACCAGAACCGTCGTGACTTTACCATTAACGCCATGGCCATCTGCCTGAACGCCGACCGGTTCGGTCAGTTGGTTGACCCGTTCGGCGGAATAGATGACCTTCAGGACCGTATCATCCGTACTCCGCTGGATCCCGAGATAACCTTCAGCGACGATCCTCTGCGCATGATGCGCTGCATCAGGTTCGCCACCCAGCTCAATTTCTACATAGCCGATGAGACATTCGCCTCACTTGAGAAGAACCGTGAAAGAATAGGCATCATCTCCAAGGAGCGCATATCGGAAGAACTCAATAAGATATTGCTGGCACCCGTTCCGTCCAAGGGATTCATTGACCTGGACCGATGCGGACTGCTCCAACTGATATTCCCCGAGCTTGCAGCTCTGCAGGGTGTGGAGACGGTCAACGGCCGCGGACACAAGGATGTATTCTTCCATACTCTTGAGGTCCTGGATAACGTAGCACGAAGCAGCAATGATCTGTGGCTGCGCTGGTCCGCTCTGCTGCATGACATCGGCAAGCCCCGCACCAAGAAATGGGAGCCTGCGCACGGCTGGACCTTCTATAACCACAACTATGTGGGCATGAAGATGATTCCCGGCATATTCGAGCGCATGAAACTGCCCAAGAACGAGAAGATGAAATATGTGCAGAAGATGGTTGAACTGCACATGCGCCCCATAGCCATAGTCGATGATGAGGTGACCGACTCGGCCGTACGCCGTCTTCTGTTTGATGCAGGCGATGACATCGATGACCTGATGACCCTCTGTGAGGCCGATATCACCTCCAAGAACGAGCAGAAAAAGAAACGCCATCTGGAGAACTTCAAACTGGTACGTCAGAAGATGGTTGACCTGGAGGAGAAGGACCGCATCCGCAACTTCCAGCCGCCGGTTGACGGATTGGAAATAATGCGTATCTTTGGACTTGAACCGACAGCCATTGTGGGTGAACTCAAAGCCTCGATAAAGGATGCCATCCTGGATGGAGTGATTCCCAATGAACATGATGCCGCATACGAGTTTCTGATAAATGAGGCGAGTAAACGCGGATTGGAACCGATTTAAGTAATTACTAAACTGTATACTAACCCTATTATGACTAAAAAAGCGTTTATTCCCGTTGCTCTTGCTGCTATCGTAGCAATTGGTTTCGTATCGTGTAACCGTGAGGTTCAGTTCGGCAAGTCACCGATAAAGAAGGTTGTGGCTGCCATGACACTTGAAGAAAAGGTGAACCTGCTCATTGGTGTGGGTGCCTGGAACGGCCCCGACATCGCTCAGGAGATTCAGGATGCAAAGAACCTGATTCCCGGCTGTGCAGGACAGACCTATCCTATCCCCAGACTGGGTATCCCGTCAGTTATGCTGCCTGATGGCCCCGGCGGACTGAGAATCAACCCCACACGTCAGGGTGACGAGAAGACTTATTACTGCACTTCATTCCCCGTAGCAACCATGCTTGCCCAGACCTGGAACCAGCAGCTTGTCGAGGAGGTAGGTGTGGCCATAGGTGATGAGGTTAAGCGCTACGGTGCGGACTGCCTGCTTGCTCCCGCATTGAACATTCACCGTAACCCTCTTCTTGGCCGTAACTTTGAGTACTACTCAGAGGATCCCGTGATATCAGGTAAGACCGCTGCCGCAATGGTACGTGGCGTGCAGACTAACGGTGTAGGTGCCACTATCAAGCACTTCGCCCTGAACAATCAGGAGACCAACCGTATGGCAAATGATGCACAGGTTGACCAGCAGACCTCACGTGAGATCTACCTGAAAGGTTTTGAGATTGCAGTACGTGAGTCACAGCCTTGGGCCGTTATGACATCATACAACAAGATCAACGGTACTTACGCACCTGAGAACGAGACTCTCATTGAAGGCATACTTCGTGAGGAGTGGGGTTATGAGGGTATGGTTATGACCGACTGGGGCGGCGGACGCGATGCCGTTGCCACCGTAAATGCCGGAAACGACCTTCTCATGCCGGGTAGCGCAAATCAGATCAAGGCTATCATTGAGGCTGTCCAGAACGGCACTCTTGATGAGAAGATAGTTGACCGCAATGTTGCCAGAATCCTTGAGTTCGTTGCCCGCTCACCCAAGATGCAGGGTTATGAGTTCCAAAACGATCCTGACCTTAAGGCACATGCTCAGGTTTCACGTTCAAGTGCAACCGAGGGTATGGTCCTGCTCAAGAACGAAGGTGCCCTGCCTTTTGCAAAGGACTGCCAGATGATTGCCCTTTACGGAACCAGCTCATATGACATGTATGTTGTAGGTACCGGTAGCGGCAGTGTCAACTACGAGCATGCAGTAGGTCTTAACGAAGGCCTTACAGCTGCCGGATATAAGCTGGAGCCGTCGGTTTCATCGGCCTATATCAAATACGTTCAGGAGAACAACAGCCGCGTAAGCGCACGTAACTTCATGCGTACCAACCTGACCAACCATGTAATCCCGCAGTCACTGGTTCGCAAGCCTTACCAGTATCGTGCTGATGCCATAGCAAGCGACATCGCAGTCATCACCATCGGCCGCAGCTGCGGTGAGTCTGCAGACCGCGGTTATGAGGGCGATTATACTCTTACCGACATTGAGCAGGGTCTTATCAAGGACGTTTGCGACGCTTTCCATTCAAAAGGCAAGAAGGTGGTTGTCATCCTTAATATCGGTGCTCCCATCGAGACTGCAAGCTGGAAGGCACGTCCCGATGCAATCCTGCTGGCAGGACTGCCCGGACAGGAGGCCGGCCATGCAATCACTGATGTGCTGAAGGGTGCTGTCAATCCTTCAGGTAAACTGGTTGACACCTATGTTGTAGACTTCAACAAGATGCCTTCAACCGCAAACTTCCCGGTCGATGCACGTGACCTGCAGTCAAAGGCCCGCGCCAACCGCGGCAATCCCGATGCCAAGCCCGTTGCCCTGTATGACTACACAGAGTACAAGGAGCGTCTGGATATCGGCTACCGCTATTATGACCGTCATCCCGAGCAGGTTTCATATCCTTTCGGATTCGGACTCAGCTACACCGCATTTGAGTACAGCGAGCCTCAGGCAACAGTTGAAGACGGTGTGATAAACCTCTCTGTCAAGGTTACCAATAAAGGTGCTGTTGCAGGTAAGGAGGCCGTTCAGGTTTACATCGAGGCTCCCAAGGGAGGTCTGAACAAACTCGCCAAGGAGCTCAAGGCTTACGGCAAGACCGAACTTCTGCAGCCGGGTGAGAGCGAGACTCTTGAATTCAGACTCTCAGGTTATGACCTGGCCGCATTCAATCTGAATGCATCTGCATGGCAGACAGTAAAGGGTGATTACAAGGCAGACTTCGCCGCATCATCCCAGGATATCCGCTGCCAGGCCCAGTTCACCATCGCCGAGGAGCAGACCTTCAAAGCAGTAGGTACACTCTGACAAGTGTATTGAAGGTATACGGAATGACTCTCAGGTTTATCTCGTAAGAGTAAACTTGAGAGTCATTCCTGCATCATGGGTGCTGGTGGGGTAGGCCGATGTAGATACCAGCGGGAAGTTACTCTGGAAATCGTAGTAGAAGTTCAGGGTAAGCATACGGCTGTAGGTGTAATCGGCCGTGAACGAAAGCTTGATTGCGCGGTTACCGCTGGTGGCCTGGGTTGTCTCCTCGCGCAGGTTACGGCACAAAGCGTTCTGGTTGCGGAATGAGAAGTCCAGGTTCATGTTAAGGTCATTGCTGACCTGGTTTCGTCCTGTACCCGGCTGTGCTCCGAACAGTTTGACTCCGGTGATCTTGTAGCCGGCACCTGCGGTAATGTCATCGGACGAGGTCTCAACAACCTGAACGGCCGTGGTGCTGAGAGTCAGAACACGTGTCTTGCGGAACTCCAGACGGGCCGATATGTCATTGTAGAATGTCATGTTCACGCCGCACAGCGGAGCGAATGTCTCGTTGATGGAGACGGAACCTATATTGAAAATCGTGCTCGGAACGGGATTGCCGCTGGTCACATCTTCAATGAATCCGCGTCCGTTCATATACTCCATGTAACTGTTGAAGGTATTGAAATTGCCTACGGAATAGACGCTCTTGTATGCATGTGTCAGGTTGAAACTCTTGAAGTACTTCTTGATGAACGGCAGTTTGCTCAGTCCGCTGTAGGTGAATGACCAGTTGGGCAGTATGTTCAGCACATTCGGGAACAGGTCAAGAGAGGCTTTCTTTGCGTCACGGCCGGTATATGCAGCCAGGAACGCCGGGATAAGAACATCCGATGAGTACATGTCAACTCCACCGTTGGCAGTATTGTATGTCTGACCGGCCAGAGAACTGCGCTGCGGGTATTGGGCACCCTCATATTGTGACTCGATGCGGTCACGCACTGTCGGCAGTGATTTAATGAAACGCTCAAAACTGGGTGAGCGGTAGCTGTTCTTTGACGAGTGTCTCTCAAAGGCGCTTCCTATGCTGATGGTGGTCATGCTGAAACTGCCGCCCTTGCTGGTGGGCATACCGGCATACATATACTGGATGCGGTTGTTGCCGGAACGGTTCCAACTGGCGTTGGCATCGATCTTTATGTCACGGAAGGGCTCAATCGACATCTTGACCTGAAGGTCCTGAGTAGAGTTGGATGTTGCGGTGTGGGCTATGCTGTCACCACTCAGCAGCCAGCCGTTGTCAATAGCCTTGTACAGATAACTGTCTCCCGTCATACCGAATGCGAAATCCAGTCCGGGTGCCATAAGTCCCGATGCGCTGTTCTGTCCGAACAACTGTGAGTTGGGCATGAATCCGGGCAATGACATTGTGTAATTGTCGCGGTAAGTGACTGATACGTTACGTACCATCATGAGCATACGCACTCCAATGTTCGTTGCCTCCTTGAGACCGAACTTTTTGGTGCGTGACGGCAGGTCCGGATCATGGATGATTCTGAGTACTACGTCAACTGAATCCGGGACCTTGATCCACAGACTGTCGGAACCCATCCCGCGATACTTGAGTTTGACGGTATAACCCTCTGCGTTAGTGGCAGTGATTATAGGATGGCGGGTGTTGAGTGAGTGTACTATGACGTTTTTCTTGCCGGGCAAAAGAGTCACCTCCTGCTGGAATCTCTTGTTGGCGGGGACATAATCACTGGATGATGTCTTACCGGATGCATAACGGTTGTTTATCTTCTTCAGATAATCAGACTTGTTATACAGGTTCAGAAGGTTGAATCGGCCGTTCAGGGATACGGTACGTGAGTTGGCTATGATATTGCCGAAGTTGGTGCCGTCGGCGTATGTGGTACCGCGGTTCCATGAGTAACCTGAGTTGTATGAGGCATCGGCCGTAACCCAGTTCAGCAGCGGAATCTTATTCAGAGGTACAGTATAGGCGGCACTGAATGACTGGTTGTAGTCAAGCGGACGTCCCATGTTCCTGAGGCTCGTCTTGACGGAGTCCTTCCAAAGCTCGTACTGATCAGGATAGAGGTCTTTGTTGACTACCGTGTAGGGCTCCTCAATCTCGGCCCTTGTCCTGGCGCTGAACGATAGTTTGAGCAGTTGCAGCGGGTTCCAGCTTACAGAGAGATCACGGTTCATGTAGAACTGCTGTGAGAAGATGACGGGAATACCTTCTGAACCCTCAAGGTCACGTTCCTGAAGTTCGTGATAACTGCGTTGCAGTCCGGTGTTGAATGAGATGCTCTGCGGCAGCAGGCCGATCTTTGTATCCTTTATCAATGAGAACCATTTGGCGTCATAACCTACAGTTGCAAAAGGTGACCATCCTTCGATTCCGGGTGAGTAACTGTAATCGATCGAGGCCCTCCAGTTGTCATCATGCTCATAGTCAATGGTGCTGTTGCTGCGGTCACTTATGTTCTCGGAGTAACTGAATGAGAAGTTGGCCGGGTCATAAGGCATGGGTGTGTCGCTGCTTATGTTGACCTTGGCATTTGAAATGCTGAAGTTGTGGCTCTCCCTGAGATCCTGAGTGATGGTCTGTATGGAGTCACGTGCTTTACCTTCAGGATAAGACTCAATGACATCGTCCAGCAGAAGGTCCGTATCATAAGGACTGTACTTGGGTGACGTCTTCTCCTTTGTGTATGAGTAGTAAACAGGCACTGAGATCTGTGTCTTTTCCGGGAGGAAACGTCCGATGTTCGTGCTTGTGGTTACCGAGTACTTGTAGTAATCATCGGTCTTACGGTCCTTGACACTCTGTTCCAGACCGCCATAGCCTGCGGTACTCATCTGTCCGGACAGGTCAACTGAGGCCAGGTCTGACAGTTTCAGACCCAGTTTGCTGAGAGCGGCCATACCGCCTTTGCTCTCATAACCTACCAGGCGCAACTCGTTAACCCATACCTCGGCATTCTTGGCACTCATTGAGTTGTTGCGGACACCGATCATGATAGCCCTTACATTACCGATTGACGGGTTTCCGACAACGGTGATGCGGTTGGCAGGATGGTTCGGGTCATATTCGCTGTATACGTCCGATGCACTTAACGCACCCAGATTTCTCTGGACGTTGCGGTTGTTCTTGACCTGAGTAAGTATGTTGAAGTCTATATCCAGCATGTTGCGTTCAGGCCAGACCATGCGGCGGTCATTTTCATTGGTTCCGCTGTAATGGCCGGCGGGTGTGAGTTCCAGAGGAATCTCATACTCATAGTAGTTTCCGGAGTAGTCCGATCCCAGACGTATGAATACAGACATGTCGCCGTTCTGAAGCGTTCCGTCATCGGGAATGACTGCCTCGGCATGGCTGAACATCTGGATACGCTGGTACTTACGCAGATCCAGTGAACTCTTCTTGTAAATGGCACGTGCCTCACCTGCTCCAAGACTCATAACCTTAAGGCTCATGGCCTGTTCGTTATCCTGTACCAGCTGCACCTGGTTGGGATCCAGGATTCGTGTCACGCCGGGAGGAACGACATAGTTCACGGGAGCGCGGTCACCGTTCTCCTCAATGTTGACCGATGTGGCCGAGAACTTGCCCGAAATGGAAGGAGTGCGGTTGGTTGCGCTGTATATGGGCTGCTCGTAATTGCGCCACTGGCTGGTCATAAGATCCAGCGAGCCGAAACGTACGTGAACCTCCTCACTGAAATTGGTAAGGTACATACGCATGAAACGTATTGAACTGAAGTCGCGGATACCTCCCTCGGCCTTCTCATATTCAGTTATCGGTATGCGGAAGCAATACCAGTTCACGGTCTCAGTGTTGCCGTTGCGCAGCTTGACCTTTACTTCACGCTTGTCGGAAATATAGTTACGTCCTATCTCGAGGTCGGCGGGACGAAGTGATACGCGGTACTGGAAGAACTTCTCATACTCATCCATGGTGTAGTCTCCGTTGGCGTCCTCCACATCGGGAGTGGTACGTGCCGACTGGTCATATCGGCTGCCGCTCTCAGCTGAGTTGGGTGAGTTACCCTCGGTGCCGTTGTACTTGCGGTAACGGTCCATGACCGACAGACGGGCGTCATCATAATCTCCTCCGCGGTAATAATGATAGGTGTCGGCAGCCGGATCGTCATAGATTGACTGATAAACCTCGGGCTTTACCTTGGCACGTATCTGGCTCAGGTATGATGCGTAAGCGGGCCAATTGCGCTCCTCTTCGGATGAAAGTCCGTTCAGACCCACATCCTGACGGTCGCGGCTGTCAGCAGCGTTGTTGTCGAATGCATAGACCAGACTCTTGCCTACCGGAACCTTTCCCCATACGGTCGATGCCCATTTCGCGGAATCGCCGTCCACGGGAAGTCCGTTCTCGTAGAACTTCTTGCCGTCCAACAGGATATCCTCGGAAACCTCACCCAGATTCAGGTAGAGATCACCGCCTGCGGCACCGGGATTATAGATGAACGGATCGAGCATCCAGAACTCTATGTACTCAATGTTTGCGGCCTCGAAATCAGTGGTGGTGAGACGGCGCATTATTCCTCCCCAGTTATCCTTCGGGTTGGGCAGATGACCGTCGGCATCCAGATTCGGATTCAGGTTGTACGGGCCGCGCTCATTGGGGTAATATGCCAGATTGAGTATCTGCAGGGTGGTTGACTCACTGGATGTGGACTCCTTGTTGGGGTAGAGCTCACGCTCGTAAACCTCACGTACATAGTGGTTGGAGAGCTGGTCCAGATCCGTCTTGATGTGGGCCGGAGTGAGCGGAGAGTTGCGGCGGGTGAACAGCGGATCGATGGTGAACCAGTTGATCAGAGCACGGTTGAATCCTGCCTCAACCTGACCGGACAAGCCGTAACCCTTCATGCCTTTAGGTACGGCCGACAATCCCCATGCCGAAGGCTGTAAAATGCTTATGCCGCTTTCAGCAGCCTCGAAATCATCGATGTATGATGCGCTTCCCTGTACCTTATCTGATACGGATGACTGCAGTGCGGCCATCTCGGCCTTGAAGTTTATGCTTGAGGGTTGTGTCGCGTTTACAAAAGGAATCTTGTTGATGATATTGGTGATAGCCTGGCTTTCATGCTTCCAGCTCAGGTTCAGTCCGTACATGGTGTTGACCAGAGGCTCGTCGCCCATGGTGACCTTACTGGTCAGGGGCTTCTCGTTAAGATGCATGAATGTACCGCCCATCTGGAAATTGGGGGTGAAATCATACATCCAGTTGATTCCTGCCATAGTCTTGCGCTGCATGCTGAACTCCGTGTTGCTTTCCAACTGCACGCTTACGCTGGTACCGGCGTCAATGATGCTCTGGTTGATTATGGTGACTGTTCCCATGCTGTAGTCCACGGTGTAGTCGCTGTTCTCGATCAGAGTCATGCCTCCGGCGGTCACTACAACCGATCCGCGCGGGATATTGTACGAACCTAATTGTATTACGTTGCCGCTCGTGCCCGAATACTGGCCTATGAGCATGAACTTGTCCTTGTCGGCTATACGCTTGGCAACCACGCGTGTGGAGTCGTAGAGCTCCTGGAACACATACTTGTCGGCTATGGCATCGTCGGCTATCACTTTACGCAGATGACTTCCGAACGGCTCCACAACGGGGAATATGATCTTTCCGTTCGATGCCTGCACCGTATATCTTTCAATGAAATCGAACTTGCCGTTGGGGTGGGGGTTGTTCTTGTCATCCAGACGGTCCAGGTTCAGCAGTCGCAGCAGCGGAGTGTTCTTGAGACCGGCTTCGGGAATGTAGGTAAGGCGGCTTCCAGTACTGTCACTGTTATAGTAAATACCCAACTTGAACTGTGCGCTCTGTATGTTACCCTGTGTGATGGAGTAGATGTTCTTCATCATCAGGTCCCATGTTCCGCTGCCCGGTGAGTTGGAGTTTGACTTAAGCAGTTTGACAAACAGCGTCTCCTTTGCATCGGTCTTGTCCGATGAGAACTCACCCACCTGATAACTGTTGCCGCCGTATGTGTACTCAAATGCTACGGCCAGCACCTCGTCGGATGCCAGGGCGCTCTTAAGTGATATGTAACCCAACTCGCTGTTAAGGGTAAAGTCCGATGAACCCAGCTTGCGGGCGTTTGATATCTTCTCGTAGTCGGTGCTTCCTTCAAGGAATGTTCCCAGTGACGTTGCCACCTGGTCGATGTCGCGAGCGGCAGGATAGTCGTTTACGATACGGCTGTACAGGTCATTGGCTGCATTGGCGGGGGCCGGTCCTCCCTGAGCGCTCCAGATGCTGTTACTTATGTGGCCGGTCTCACCCAGATCGGTGAAAGCCACGATGTTGCGCGGGTTGTCATAGTTGCTGCGCTTGTTCGTAACCCATACCTCGATTCGGGTTATCTGAACTCCCGAAACTATGCTCGGCAGCATGGCCATGTTGGCGTCATAGTTGTCACGGAAGAAATGTGCCAGGAAGAAGTGGCGGTTCTCATCGTAACTGCTGGCGTCAATCTCAAAGTCATTTATCTGCTGTCCTCCCTGTGAACTTACGGTGGATGATGTAGACTCTTTCTGTGACAGGACCATCTGCAGATTCAGTTTTCCGAACTGAAGGTCGGACCTTATACCGAACAGTGACGATGCGCCCTGTATGAGTGACGAGTTTGTGGGGAAACTTATGTTACCTGCCTCCAACAGTCTGATGATCTCATCCTCCTTACCCTCGTAACGCAGTTTTATGGTCTTTGCGTCAATGTCAAACGTGGCCTCGGTGTTGTAGTTCAGGTTCATGTTGATCTTGTCTCCGACGCGGGCGTTGACGTTCAGGTTTATCTGCTCGTCAAAGTCGAAACCGCCGGTAGTGCGGTTCTGGACAGACAGAGACGGGTTGTTTACCTTGTTGCGGTTGTATCCGAACTTTATGGCTGCTGATCCGCTTGTCTTTACCTGAACACCGCCGGGGCCGAATATTTTCTCGGCAGGTCCCAGGTCAAACCGCATGTCGGTGAAGTCGAACTTGTTGTCACCCTGTGCCTTGAACTCCTCACTGTACTTTTCCTTGTAGAAAGACTGCAGGGAGCGCTGCATCATCATCCGGTTGTACTCGTTGGGAGTCATGACCATGGGAACGTCGATGTAATAGTCCCCCAGTTTGTAACCTACGCTGAATGTCTCGTCTTTATCATCGTAAGTTATCTCCTCCGTGATGTTCTCGGGATTGGGAAGAGTCCTCTTTACACCTTGCGCATAAAGAGAGTCAAGGCACCCGCATAAGCAGGAGCCCATGAGCAGCAGTGCTGCAGCAAGGTGTCTTCCCTTAATCATCAAGTTTTCAGGATGTTGTTCAGATGCGTTTCAGGGCTTCGCGGATGACGGCCTCGACAGTCAGACCGTCCTGCTCCTTGAGTATGGCCTGTACCACCTTCTGTGATGCGGCCTGAGGGAATCCCAAGGTAACCATTGCTGTGATGGCTTCGGTAGCAACCTGACCGGTCTGTATTCCTGTCTGAAGGTCAAGCGGCATCTCATCGGACTGGGTCTTGGCAATCTTGTCATGCAGGTCCACGATGATTCGCTGGGCGGTCTTGGCTCCGATACCCTTGACTTTCTTGAGCAATGAGTCGTTGCCGGAACTGATGATACCTATCAGTTCTGAAGGAGAGAATGATGAGAGTATCATTCTGGCCGATGCGCCGCCGATGCCCGGAACGGATATGAGCATAAGGAACAGCTCGCGCTCCTGCTTTCCGCTGAAACCGTACAGTATGTATGCGTCCTCGCGAATGGCCTCATAGACATACAGACGTGTCTGCTCCTTGCCCTGAATGGCCGAATATGTGAAAAGGGATATGTTCAGATCGTAAGCTACGCCGCCCTGTGTAAGCAGAACAGCCTGGGTAGGTGTGAGTTCCTCAATCTTTCCCTGAATGAATTCTATCATTTTTGTATGTTTTTTCAGTTACTGTTATTAAACGCATTAAATGGCCGATTATTGCACGTGCGCGTATACATAAGAGCGGATTTTTTAATAATTTCGCAGCCAGAATCAAAAAAACAAACCTTATGGAAAAGATTAAAGCAGCCATTGTAGGCTATGGAAACATTGGAAAATACGTGCTTGAGGCTCTTGAGACTGCCCCTGATTTTGAAGTTGCAGGTATAGTTCGCCGCAACGGTGCAGCAGACTGCCCCAAGGAGATTGAGGGTTATAAGATTGTAAAGAATATTTCAGAACTCCCCAAGCCTGATGTTGCTATTCTCTGCGTTCCTTCACGTAAGACCGAGGAGTACGCTAAGGATATCCTTCCCTTAGGTATCAATACAATTGACAGCTTTGATATTCATACACTCATCCCTGAGACACGCAAGCGTCTTATGCAGGTTGCCAAGGAAGCCGGAAAGGTTGCTGTGATATCTGCAGGATGGGATCCGGGATCGGACTCAATCGTTCGCGCCCTGATGCAGGCCATGGCCCCCAAGGGTGTCAGCTATACCAATTTCGGACCCGGCATGTCAATGGGACATTCAGTTGCAGTAAAGGCCATTCCCGGTGTAAAGGCTGCCCTTTCAATGACAATTCCCGTTGGCACAGGCATTCACCGTCGTATGGTATATGTTGAGATTCTTGACGGTTATCGTTTTGAGGATGTGGCTGCTGCCATTAAGGCTGATCCTTACTTTGTAAATGATGAGACTCATGTAATGCAGGTTGAGTCAGTAGATGCTCTCAAGGATATGGGACACGGTGTGAACCTGACCCGCAAGGGTGTATCGGGCAAGACACAGAACCAGCTCTTTGAATTTGACATGAAAATCAACAATCCTGCTCTGACCGGTCAGATCCTGGTATGCGCAGCCCGTGCATCAATGCTTCAGAAACCCGGTTGCTATACAATGATCGAGATGCCCGTCATCGACTATCTCTACGGTGACAGGGAGGATCTTGTAAGACATCTGGTCTAAGATTGTTTAAAGATAGAAGCTGGCGCCTAAGAACAGGCCGTCGGCATTACCATACCCAAGGTACAGCAGTGCCTTGGGTTTTTCTTTCTGGAGCTTGAACTTGAAATATCCCCTGTATGCAATGATCATGTTATCACTGCTTCTGCGTGAATAAGTGTCGCCGTATTCAATCCAATATGCGCTGTACAGTCCAGGGGCGGAGTTGGCCCTGCAGTTCATGTATTCGGTTTCGACTCCCATACCTATGCCGCCGCCTATGGAGTACCTGTTGAGGAAGGTGTATCCAGCATCAAGCAGATACTGCGAAGAGATGTATTCACCGGTAAGGTGTATGTCCTTGAGGAAGGATACGAAACTCATTCCTCCTACGGGAATACCTTTAGTGGGTGGCTCAAGACAGAATCCGATGGACAGACCGTAATAGAAATGATCACTTGCATTATGCCACAGGCTTGTCGTAACCATTCCTCTGGGACCGTATGAAAAGCCCATCTCGAGCAGGTTGAATCCTCTGGGATCTTCATGCTTGAACCCCCAGCCCTGCAGTTCTTCGGTCAAAGTGCTGTCCCTGTGGATGTCAGTGTCATAGGGCATGCCAAGGAATTCGTCATTGTAAAAGAATCCTATGTTGGTTTCACCGTCATATGAGACAAGTTTGCCGTATCCGTGTTTCATGTCATTCTTCCAGGTGCCTTCATATATGCCTCCGTCTTCAAACACCAGTTTTCCCTCGCCGTTGAACATATCGTTCTTCCATTCCCCTTTATAACTGGCTCCGCTGGCGTAGATGTAAGTGCCGTTGCCCTCTTTGACGTGGTTTTTGAAAGATCCCCTGTATATGTCTCCGTCAGGATAGACTACATTTCCCTCGCCGTTCCATAATCCGTCCTTCCATTCTCCGTCATATATGGTGCCGTCGGCGTATATGCAACGTCCGTGGCCGTTGCTCAGTGAATCCTGTACCTGTCCGACATAATAGGAGCCGTCATTAAACAGCAGCGTGTCAACGGGAATGCTGTCGTTGGAATTCCCGGCATATCCTGTAAGGCTGGCAAGAACGGAAACGGATAGAACTATGAGTCTGCGTAGTGTCATTTGTGCAAAAGTCAGAAGGTTAAGCCTGCTCCTATGTAAAAGCCGTCAATGTTGCTGTATCCGGTTCTCATAGAGGCTGAAATGATGTTAGGAATGGAACGACTGATAATGAAGTCGGTAAAAATGTCGTATGCAAACTTTACACCGGTCACTTTTTCCCTGTAATAGAGAGTGCCCGGTTCATAATAACTGTCATTATGCTCCAGACTGCGGCAATTGCGGACGGTATTCCTCAGTGAAAAGCCTGCAGCGGTACCCAGTGAGAACCAGCCCCAGCTGACGCCGAATTCGCCGGTCATCTTGAGCATGTTGTAGGTGTTCTCCGTCATGATTTCGTCCGGATACCAGTCCCAGTCCACCAAGACGTTCTTTTCGCCTGTTTCGTCGTCATAGGTAACCGAGACTTCGCCGATTCTGTGGCTGGCTGTGTTGAATCCCAGAGAGAAGCCTGCAAAGTATCGTTTTGATATGCTGAAATCGGCGTGGAGTGACAGAATATGGTTTATTCCGTATGTGATGTTGATGTAAGAGTCGCCTTTGTAATGCCAGCATGAGTCAGGACGCCTGGGGGCGTTGAAATAGGGATTCCAGATGTCAACGGACGGAATGTCCGGCTCATTATATTTCTGGATGTCCGTGTTGTTCCGGGACGGTGATCCCACGAAGTTGTTCCTGGAAAATACGCCCTCGTACAGAACCCCCAGCTGGGAATCATAGAAAACGCCGTAGCCGTTACGCATGTCATCTTCCCATTCACCGGCATAGACGCTGCCGTCGGCATAATTCATGGTGCCGGCACCATTGAACATTCCGTTCTTCCAGTTACCTTCATATTTTGCACCGTCCGAATAGATGTAGGTGCCGTATCCGTTGAATTCGTGCTCTCGGAAATCGCCCTCGTAATAATCTCCGTCGGGATAGTATATCGTTCCCTTTCCGTCCCATAGGCCGTCCTTCCAGCCGCCTTCATAAACGGTGCTGTCAGAATAGACCATCTTGCCGTTTCCGTTGAACAGGGAATCGGCTATTTCACCCGCATACCACGCACCGTCATCAAACCGGATGGTGTCAGTTGCGGCAGGGGAATCATTGATTGCTGAAGCGTGTGCTACAAGGAAGCTTACAGACAATAATGAGAGTATTACAAAGCGTTTGAATGACATATCGTCGTAAAGGTATGGAAAAATCATTAACTTTGCGAGTTCACAACAGTTAATACATAGTAATCATGAATGAAAAACAGGATTTGGTATGCGTTTTCAAGGGTCAGGCCTTTGAAGCAGAGGTCGTGAGGTCACGTCTTGAGGCCGACGGCATACCGGCTATGATCATGAACAATTCCATGAGTGCAATCTTTTCAACATATACCGCAATGGCGGGTCCTGTAGGTGTCCTTGTTAACCCCGAGGATAAGGATCGTGCCGAACAACTTTTGCAGGAACAATGAATAATCCCAAACGTATAGCTGTCAAAGTGGGCAGCAATGTGCTCACCCGTCCGGACGGTCGTCTGGACCTGGCCCGTATGGCCGCTCTGGTGGATCAGATAGCCGAACTCAGACATCGCGGAATCGAGGTGCTGCTTATATCTTCGGGTGCTGTGGCATCAGGCCGTGGAGCATTACCCATGCTCAAGGATGAGAAGAGCGTGACCAGCCGCCAGCTTTTTGCCGCCGTAGGCCAGGCAAAACTGATTGAGCACTACTATGACCTTTTCCAGGAGTACGGTATAACCGTAGGACAGATCCTTACCACAAAGGAGAACTTTATCAACGAGACTCTTCACGCCAACCAGATGCGTTGTATGACCGCAATGCTTGACAACGGAGTGGTACCCGTCATCAATGAGAATGACACCGTATCAGTAGAGGAGCTGATGTTTACCGATAACGATGAACTGTCAGGTCTGGTGGCCCGTATGATGGAGGCTGAGATACTGGTGATCCTGAGCAACGTGGACGGTGTGTTCACCGGTAACCCCGATGAGCCCGGATCGGAACTCATCCATGACGTTTATCCCGATGACGACTATTCGTCATGCATCAGCGGTACAAAGTCCCAGTACGGACGCGGCGGCATGATGACTAAGATGAAGACGGCCCTGGGTGTTGCCGCTGACGGCATCGAGGTCCGCATAGCCAACGGCCGCCGTCAGGATGTGCTCATTGAAGTCCTTTCCGATCCTGAGAATGCCCGTTGCACACGTTTCCATGCTTCAAAAAAGTAACCATGATTGAGAAAACCCTACAACTCCTTAAAGATGCATCATACTCTCTTCCCATGTTGGAGGAGAATCAGATAAATGACTTGCTGCTCACACTGGCCGATGCCATTGAGAGCAACTCTGCCGTTCTGCTTGAGGCCAACGCCAAGGATCTGGCCCGCATGGACCGCAGCAACCCAGTCTATGACCGCCTGCTGCTTACCGAGGAGCGCCTTAAGGGCATTGCTTCCGATATGCGTCACGTTGCAGACCTGGAGAGCCCGGTAGGCAAGGTTATTGACGAGCGTGTACGTCCCAACGGCATGAAACTGACCCGTGTACGTGTTCCGTTCGGTGTCATCGGCGTAATATATGAGGCCCGTCCTAACGTAAGTTTTGACGTCTTCTCACTCTGCTTCAAGTCACGCAATGCCTGTGCCCTCAAGGGTGGCAGCGATGCCTATGACTCCAACTGCGCCATAGTTGACCTGATACACCGCGTCCTGGCAGAGAAGGGAATAGATCCCCATGTGGTGGAACTGCTTCCCGCCGGTCATGAGGCTGCCGCAGAGCTTATGAAGGCAGTCGGTATGGTTGACCTGCTCATTCCCCGCGGCAGCGCACGTCTTATCAAGTCAGTTCGTGAGCAGGCTCAGATTCCGTGCATAGAGACCGGAGCCGGAGTATGCCATACCTACTTTGACAAAGAGGGTGACCTCAAGAAGGGAGCCGATATCATATTCAACTCCAAGACACGTCGTCCCAGTGTATGCAACACGCTTGACTCACTGGTAATACACGCCGACCGCCTGAATGACCTGCCGGAACTCTGCATACGCATGGCCCAAAAGAACGTGGTCATCGAGGCCGATGAACAGTCATACGCCGCTCTTGACGGCAAGTATCCGGCAGAACTCCTGGAGCCTGCCACCGATGAGAGCTTCGGCAAGGAGTTCCTGGCATACCGCATGTCAATCAAGACCGTCGCTTCTTTTGAGGAGGCCCTGAAGCATATACGTCACTTTACCTCACACCACAGCGAGTGCATCGTGACCGAGAATGCTGAACACGGACGCAAGTTCCAGCAGTACATTGATGCAGCCTGCGTCTATGTGAACGTTTCGACCGCCTTTACCGACGGTGCACAGTTCGGACTTGGAGCCGAGATAGGCATAAGCACTCAGAAGATGCATGCACGCGGCCCCATGGGACTTGAAGAGATTACAACTTATAAATGGCTGATCAACGGTGACGGCCAGACAAGACAATAAATCCTTTTTGATGATGAGACACTTTACTTGCGTTAAGGATCTGGGCGATCTGCATCAGGCATTGCAGGAGGCCCTTGAGATAAAGAGAGACCGTTTCAAATATGTAGAGCTGGGCAGTAACAAGACCCTGCTTATGGTGTTCTTCAACTCCAGCCTGCGTACCCGTTTGAGCACACAGAAGGCTGCCCTCAACCTGGGCATGAACGTGATTGTCCTGGATGTGAACCAGGGCGCATGGAAACTGGAGACCGAACGCGGTGTCATCATGGACGGTGACAAGTCAGAGCATCTGCTTGAGGCCATCCCCGTTATGGGCTGCTACTGCGATGTAATAGGCGTCCGTTCATTCGCCCGTTTCGAGAGCCGTCAGGATGACTATGAGGAGAAGATCCTGAACCAGTTCATCCAGTACTCAGGCCGTCCCGTATTCTCAATGGAGGCCGCTACCGGACATCCGCTCCAGAGCTTTGCTGACTGGATCACCATCGAGGAGCACAAGACCGTAGAGCGTCCCAAGGTTGTCATGAGCTGGGCTCCGCATCCCAAGGCTCTGCCCCAGGCCGTTCCCAACTCATTCGCACAGTGGATGGTTGCTGCCGGCTATGACGTAGTGATTACACATCCTGAAGGCTATGAACTGGATCCCAAGTTCACCGCAGGTGCCCGTATAGAGTATGATCAGATGAAGGCCTTCGAGGGCGCACACTTCATCTATGGAAAGAACTGGTCATGCGCCAGCCCCGAGCATTACGGCGAGGTGCTGAGCAAGGACCGCAGCTGGACCATCAGCGACCGTCAGATGGCTGTTACCGACAACGCATTCTTCATGCACTGCCTGCCCGTACGCCGCAATATGATTGTAACCGATGACGTGATAGAGAGTCCGCGCTCACTGGTTATTCCTGAGGCCGCCAACAGAGAGATATCGGCCACAGTCGTCCTTAAGAAAATCCTTGAGGGACTTAAATAGGATTATTTGAAAACCAACTTACGTTCATAGTCTTCCTCGTAGCCGCAGCAGCTCAGGAAGACTGTGTCGTTTTTGGCCAGTCCGTAACCGTAAAGCGGAATTGAAAGGTATGCATGTTTGGTGTATACCGGCTCATCCCCGTAGGCATTGTGATAGATGGTGAACTTTTTCCTTCCGATGCTGTCCTTATGGGTATAGAGCAGTCTGTGGACTGTTTTCTCTTTTGATACTCTGACGCCCAGATAGATGTTGATATAACCGCCTCCCAAGTACATGCTGATGATCTCCACCGGATCTGTCACTTTAACTGAATCCGGAACTAAAGAGTCCGCGGGGGCATAAAATGATTTGGTGGGCTCCATCTGCAGGATGCGTGCTGTCTTGTTCTCATCAAGAGCGACTGTTGCAACCATCCTGTAGAGTGTGTCGGGACGAAGCTGTTCAGACTTCTCGTTTACCATATACTGTACGCCGTAGTCATCTTTCAGGACAGTGACATATCCTTCACTGTCAGTATATCCTGACATGAAACCGGAGAACATGGTCTCAATCTTATTCTCCTCTTCATCACAGGAGATGACGGCGGGCAGCAATATGGCTGTCAGGGCCAGTAACAAGGCTGTTCTTTTCATTGTTCCGATACGCTTTTTTGGTTGATAAGCGGGTTGGCATACATGGTGAGTATGCGTTCCTTCAGGAAATCCCAATCGGGGTTGGGAATGTCAATCTTGGCAAGCTGACCGTCCAGATAGGTCTGAAAAGCCTGCTTCTGCTCGGGTGTGTAGTTATCGGCCTCTGCATTGTCGCCGCGCAGCATATCCAATGCTATACGGTTGCAGGGGTAGATGCGGTAACCTTCAAAAATGTGCCTGTCAATGATCTGTGCCACCTGGTCCAGGAACTGGTTGCGCGGCACTGCACTGTCAAGTGCGGCAATCTCCTTGTCTATCGGGGCCGATACCTGATAATGCAGGTGTCCCTTGAATCCGAATATGCCGGTCTTCATGTTGTCCAGATCAGCCTGTTCGCTCTTTACGTAGTCGGGGTTGTCACGCTTCAGCTGGAACTCGGCGGCCTTGAGCCAGTCACACGGGTCATACTCGTAACTGATGGTGAGCGGGCAGATGTGCAGTGACTGCAGTTTCTCTGACAGCGACATCTCATCGGACCCTGACATGGCCAGCATCTTGAGCACGCTCTTCTGGGTGCGGTCATCGGAATCCTTGGCACGTCCCTCACGCTGGGCCAGCCATACGGGGCTCTTCTTCTCCTCAATTACAAAACGTATGTATCTGGAGAGTTGTTTTGATGATTCCAGCAGTTCAGCGGCGGTGGCCGAGCGGTTTACCACGAAACTGCGGTTGAGTCTTACCAGAGTCTCAATCCAGGGATGTATGAGCAGATTGTTGCCTATTCCTATCTCTACTGACTTCTTGCCGCTCAGCACTAGGAGTATATAATCCAGGTATGCCGAGTCAAGTACTATGTCCCTGTGGTTGGAGAGGTAAATGAAATCCTCACGTCCCTGGGGCAGTGCTGAGAAATCATGGGTAAAACCGGTAGTGGCCTTCTTCAGTATTCTGGTCAGGAACGGACAAATCATACCCAACTGGAAACTGTTCACGGTCTTGAACCGTCTGGTGTAGAGTTTGTGCGCCCAGATGGGTACACCTTTGATGATACCCTTTACAATTTTTACAAATGCAGGGTCGTCAAGCAATGAGAGCACGGCACCGCGCACCTCATCGTCCTCAAGGGACCGCATTTTCTCGAATTCGGCGGGAATATCTGTAGTTTTCATTCTTAGAAACTGTCCTCAATAATCTCTGTAAGTACATCAGTCAGGTTCAGGCCGGCTGCCCTGATCTGCTGCGGTATGAAACTGGTGGCGGTCATGCCCGGGGTGGTGTTGACCTCAAGCAGGTTGATCTTGTCGCCGTCAGTAATGATATAGTCGTTGCGGATAATTCCGTGGCAGCCCAGCAGGTCGTAGATCTTTGCGGTCAGGTCCTGAATGCGGTCACGCAGTTCATCCGGTATGCGGGCGGGAGTTATCTCCTCGACCTTGCCGTTGTACTTGGCGTCATAGTCAAAGAAATCAGTCTTGGGAACCACTTCGGTAACCGGCAGCTTTACTTCATGCTTGCGGGTCTTGTAATAACCGTTGGTTACCTCGATACCCTGCATGAATGATTCGATCATAATCTCGCTGTTCTCCTTGAACGCCTCCTCAACGGCCGGGATGATCTGTTCGCGTGTCTTGACCTTGGTGGTGCCGAAGCTTGAACCTCCGTCAGTGGGCTTGATGAAGCAGGGCAGACCTACTTTGCTTATTATCTTGTCGGGATCCACCTTGTCACCCTTGCGCAGACGGCGTGAATCGGCCACGTTCACCTTGCAGCTCTTCATTGTCTTGTTTAAGACGAACTTGTTGAAGGTGAGGGCCGACGGAAGTACGTCACAGGTGGAGAAAGGTATGCGCATGAGTCTGAGATAGCCCTCGAACACGCCGTTCTCACCCGGTGTTCCGTGTATGATTATGTATGCGTAGTCAAATACGGTCTTCTTTCCCTGCCAGGTGAAGCTGAAATCATTGCGGTCTACGGGGGCCGATATGCTTTCGCTCACATGAACCTGCCAGTTCTTGCCTTCAATCTCAAGTATGTAGGGTTCGTACTTATCCTTGTCCATGTACTCAAGGATGGTTGCGGCGCTGCGGAGTGATACGGGATTCTCGCTTGAGTCGCCTCCTGCTACGATTGCAATCTTGCGTTTCATTCTTATCTATATCTATTTTTCAAAGTCTCTTGAACTGACATAATCCCGCCAGCGGTCAATCAGGGTCTGCATATCGGCCGGGAGTTCTGAATTGAAGAACATCTCCTTACCGGTCTTGGGATGTACGAATCCCAGGGTCTTGGCATGCAGTGCCTGACGGGGACATGTCTCAAAACAGTTCTGTACGAACTGGCGGTACTTGCTGTACGTGGTGCCTTTAAGTATCTGGTCTCCTCCGTAACGCTCATCGCTGAACAGGGGGTGTCCGATATGCTTCATGTGCACCCTTATCTGATGCGTCCTTCCGGTCTCCAGACGGCATTCCACCAAAGAGGTGTAACCGAAACGCTCCAGAACGGTGTAGTGGGTCACGGCATGCTTGCCTACCTCAGGATCAAATGAAACCGCCATCTGAAGACGGTCCTTGGGATTGCGGGTTATTTGGCTCTCGATGGTACCCTCTGCGGGATCGGGAACTCCCCACACCAAAGCCTGATAGGCTCGCTTGGTTGTCTTGTCAAAGAACTGTTTTCCAAGACAGGTCTTGGCATCGGGCGTCTTTGCTACTACAAGCAGTCCTGACGTATCCTTGTCTATGCGGTGTACCAGACCTACCTGCGGGCTGTTGGGATCATAGTCGGGGTTGTCCCTAAGATGCCATGCCACTGCGTTGACCAGCGTGCCGTGAAAGTTGCCGCATCCGGGGTGTACCACCAGACCTGCGGGCTTGTTCACCACCAGCAGGCAGTCGTCCTCATACACTATATCCAGAGGAATATCCTCGGGCTCTATGTCGCTGTTGTAACGCGGACGGTCCATCATGACCGTTATCACGTCCAACGGTTTTACCTTATAGTTGCTTTTGACCGGCCGGCCGTTTGCCATCACCATTCCGGCATCGGCGGCGTTCTGTATTCGGTTTCGGGACGAATGCTCCAGATGGTCAAACAGGAACTTGTCCACTCTGAGCAGACTCTGCCCTTTATCGGCCACTACACGGAAATGCTCATACAGCTCCGCTGTGTCAGAGGTCGGCTCCAGGTCGTCAAGTGACTCTTCTATCTCGTCTTCGAGGTCAGTCATGGGTTACTCAAAGAAATCCGAGTCGATAACTGCAGTTGAATCAACCTCTTCAATACGCTCCACCGGGTTGCCGTTACCTGCCACAATAGTCAGCAGAGAACCTTCGGGTATCTCAGTCCCCGCTTCAATTACAGCACCCTGATACCTTATTTCATATACCCAGTCAAGGTCTCCGTCTATAAAAACGGTTTTGCCCAGTTTGAAACCGGCGGCCGATAGTCTTGACTCGGCGGCACGCAGGGAACTGTTATCGGCAATATCGGGTACGGCTCTCATGGGAACTTTTCCGGAGTTGAGAGTCAGATAAATCTTGCGTCCGTCCTTGACAAATGATCCGGCTTTGGGCTTTTGTTCAATCACTCCTCCCTCAACCATCATATTATCATATTTGTAATCAAGCACCTCGTATTTGAGTCCGGCAGCGGCAAGTGTCTTACCTGCTTCTTCCTCAAACATTCCGTGTACGTCAGGTACCGAAATGTACTCTCCGTGACGTGTGTATGATTTGATCCGGTTGAATGTGATGAGAACCAGCAGAACTGCCAATACTATCATAATCAGCAGATTAAGCAGTATCCAGCCTATCGTACGCTTTTTCTTGCCTGTGTCCTTGCTCATATTGTATAAAGGAAATCTTAACTGAGCACAAAGATAGTGCATTTTTTCTCTTTTGCTACGCTATATTCATATAAGGTGTCAATGGTGTATGACAACCATGGTCCAGCCCCTGTTTTAACATGCTTTTGAAACAGTGTGGATATGTTACAAAAACGCTCTGCGGTGCATTAGTTTTGCTATGTCTTTTGCATTTTTTTTAAAAAAGTGACTAACATATCACCAATTTGTTTACTTTTGCCCCATTATTGGTATTGTTTTTTGATATTTATGCAACAAAAAAGGCACAAAGTTTAACCCTGACTTTGGAGTACATGCTGCATTGAAAACTATTGTCAAACTAAATAAATTGTCTATGAGAAAAATTCTCTTAATGATGACTGCTGTTCTGTGTGCAGGACTTGCCTATGCTCAGAATGTGCAAGTTACAGGTATTGCAACAGCTGCTGACGATGGTAGCCCCATGCCGGCAGTTACAGTATCTGTAGAGGGAACGTCAACCGGAACAACCACTGATTTGGATGGTTCTTACACGATTTCCGCTCCTTCAAACGGTTCTTTGGTTTTCTCTTTCATGGGTTATGAGTCCAAGACTGTTCCCGTGAACGGAAGACGAGTTATCAATGTTACCCTTAACCCCGGTTCAATTGAGGTGGACGAGGTGCTGATTACCGCTGTAGGTATCCAGCGTTCCGAGCGTTCTCTTGGTTATACCGTAACAAAGGTTGATGCTGAAGAGGCCATCATGAAGGCTGAGCCCGATATGCTTCGTGCATTGGAAGGTAAGATTGCCGGTGTGCAGATCAGCGCTCCTAGTGGTGACGCCGGTAGTGCTACCCGTATCACAATCCGTGGTAACTCATCATTCAGCGGAAACAACCAGCCGTTGTATGTTGTAGACGGTGTTCCTTACAGTAATGACGGTACTAGCGCAAGTGGTCGTGGTTCAGGTAACAGCGGTGCTTTCGGTTCAGGTATCTCAACTCTTGATCCTAATGACATCGAGTCAATGAGCGTTCTTAAGGGCGCTGCAGCTGCTGTACTTTACGGTTCACGTGCTGCTAACGGTGTTATCCTTATTACCACCAAGTCAGGCTCCAAGAAAGCTAACGCCAAGAGCGGTTTCACTGTAAACGTCAATTCATCATATGCTATAGAGACTATCGCTTCTCTGCCTGAGTATCAGAACTCATACGGACAGGGTAGTGATTTCAATATCGGTGGCGCAAACGGTTCATGGGGTGCTGCATTTGAGGAGGGCATGACCATTCCTATGTATGCTGCAATTGCTGCTGAGTATCCTGACCTGGCTCTTGAGATGTATCCCGATCTTAACGGTGATATTCCTTATAAGGCATATCCCAACAACGTTAAGGATTTGTTCCAGAAGGGTCACATCTTTGATTTGTCTGCCAATGTCCAGAAGGTTACCGAGGAGGGTAACTTCAACATGACAATGTCACGTACTGATCAGGACAGCTATATCCCCGGTTCAGAATTTGACCGTTACTCATTCTCAGTTGGTGGTAACCAGAAGTTCGGTAAGAGATTCCGTGCAGGTGGTAACCTGGCTTACTCTTACACCGACCAGTTCTCACCTATGTATGGTAACAACCAGTCAAGTGCTACCAACGGTGGTATGAACTCTCTGGCACGTGCATTCATTATGCCTCGTAGCTGGGATATCCAGAACTACCCGTATCAGAAGAGAGATGGCAGCAACCTGCTGTTCCAGCTTTCTTCACAGGCTAACAACCCCTATTGGGCATGGGAGAACGATAAGTTCAGGACCATCCAGAAGCGTATTGTTGCCAATGCAAACTTCTCATTCGAATTCACCAAGTGGCTCACATTGGATTACACTCTGGGTGTCAACGAGTATATGTTCTCACGTAAGACCATCGTTAACCTGGGTTCACGTGGTTATGCCGGAAACGGTTATCTGAGCAAATCAGAGTCAAGTGACCAGGAGATTGAGTCAACCTTACTGTTGACCTTCAACAAGAGATTCTCAGACTTCGGTGTAAGAGCTACCTTAGGTCACAACTACAACCAGGATACATATGAGTCAATGGGTGCCGCAGGTACCGATATCATCAACCCCAAAATATTCGATCTTGCCAATACAAAGGGTCAGACTGCAAGTGAGTCTTACTCAAGAACCCGCAAGTATGGTCTGTTCGCTGATATCCTTTTGGATTACAAGCAGTGGGCATTCCTGAACATTTCCGGTCGTAATGATGTTTCATCAACACTTCCTATTGCCCATAACAGCTTCTTCTATCCTGCCGTATCAGGATCTATCGTATTTACCGATGCTCTTGGAATGAGCGACAGCTTCATGAACTTCGGTAAGATCCGTGCAGGTTGGGCTAAGGTTGGTAATGATGCACGTGCATATTACAACAACGGTACATATGTTGTAGGTAGCCCCTACATGAATCAGGGTATGATGGAGCTTCCCACAGTTCTGTATGATCCCGAGCTTGAGCCCGAGTTCACAACTGAGGTTGAGGCCGGTCTTGAACTCAAGTTCTTTGAGAGCCGCATAGGTATTGATGCTACCATCTACAACCGTCTGTCAGAGAACCAGATCGGTGCCAAGAGTTCTGCTCCTTCAACCGGTTACAGGTCTTATGTTACAAACTTTGGTTCTATCAGCAACAAGGGATTTGAGCTTGGTGTTGACCTCTATCCTATCGTAACCAAGGACTTCACATGGAGTATGTATCTTACATATACCAAGAACAAGTCAGAGATTGTTGAACTTGCCGACGGTGTCGATGAGATCGTAATTGGTGGTGACTTCAGCGCTCCTCAGGCAGTTCTGATCAAGGGACAGCCTTACGGTGTTCTTAAGGGTGAGAAACTGGCTCGCACAGCCGATGGTATTCCATTGGTTAATCCTTCAACCGGTATGTATATCAACGATTCTGAATATGGTGTAATAGGTGATCCTAACCCCGAATTCAAGACAGCTCTTACCAATACTTTCAAGTATAAGGGCCTGTCACTGAGCTGCATGATTGACTATCAGAAGGGTGGTTGCGTATTCAGCTCCTATCTGACTGACCTTCTTGGCCGTGGTGTTACAAAGGATACCGAGGATCGTCTTGGTACTCGCGTAATCAAGGGCGTTTACGGTGATGCCAATACTCTGCAGCCTATCCTTGATGAGAACAACAATTACATCTGGAATACTACAGTTATCAGTGAGGCTGACCTCTGGTTCTCAGACGGTACATACTCAACTTACGCTATTAACTCTTGCGACGAGGTTGCTGTTTACGATGCAACAGTATGGCGCCTCAGAGAGGTTACTCTTGCTTATGATCTTCCCAAGACCTTCATCAGCAAGCTGAAGCTTTCAAATGCACAGGTTTCAGTTGTTGGACGTAACCTCTGGTACTTTGCTCCGAATGTTCCCAAGTATTCAAACTATGATCCTATTGTGAACACATTCGGTAATACCAACGTTCAGGGTATTGACTACACAGGAGCTCCTTCAACCAGGAGGGTTGCTTTCAATCTGAGTTTAACTTTCTAATTGACTGATGATTATGAAAAATAAAATATTTTATTTGCTTGGAGCCGGAGTCATGGCGTTCTCACTGACCGGTTGCGACCTGGATATCAACCAGGATCCGTATGCAGTGACTGACCTTGATGTTACTCAGTTGCTCACCTGCACTGAATATGAGGTGGCTGCCACTTTCTCCGAGGGATATTACATTAATGCTCATCTGGAGTCATATGTTCAGCATACCACCAGCCGTGAGGTAGATAACTATTCACTGGTTGCCGGTTATTCAACTCTTGGCAATACTTGGGAGCAGGCTTACAGATATGCTATCAAGAACTGCGACGAACTTATTAAGCAGGGTGATGCCGTTAACGATGCAGTTTACGCCGGTATAGGTCGTGTCCTCAGGGCTTACACCTATTTGAATATGGTTGACCTTTGGGGTGATATTCCTTATTCAGAGGCAAACGTAGCCGGTATTGAGACTCCTAAGGCTGATGCCAGCAAGGATATCTACAATGACCTTCTGGTTGTAATCAATCAGGCTATCGCCAACTTTAAGGATACTCAGGCTGCCAATCCTCTGCTGATTGGTGCTAATGATCTTTTCTATGGCGGTGACGCTGCAAAATGGCTTAAGGCTGCTAATACACTTAAGCTGAAGTTGCTCGTTCAGTGCCGTAAGGCTAAGGCCGAAATCACAGGTTGGCAGACTGAATTGGATGCTCTCCTTGCTGAGGATAATTTCATTGGTGACGGTGAGGACCTCCAGTTCCCGCATTCTGCTACCAAGACTCCTACCGATGAACGTAAGTTCGGTTTCGTTGATGAGTATGAGGGTGGTCAGAAGAGCGTTTGGATCAATCCTTGGTTCTATGAGGTTCTGAACGGTAAGACCTACAACTTCAAGCAGAATCCTCTTGCCGGTGTTGTTGATCCCCGTGTTCCTTATTACTATGTAAATCAGCTAACCGCTACATCTAACGCTTCTAATCAGACTGATTATCGTGATGGTGCTTTTGTATCAATCTTTACCGGTAGTAACTCAGGTTACACCTCAAATTCACAGGAAAGCTCTATGACTTGCATCGGTATCTACCCCGTAGGCGGTAAGTTTGATGACGGTCTGGGTGGCACCATTGGTGCAAGCTCCGGTAACGGTATAGCTCCTGATAAGATGCTTCAGGCTTATTCAGTTCCTTTCATGAAGGCTGAGTTGGTTCTTACTGAGGGTGTAACTGGTGATGCCAAGGCTCTCCTTGAGGCTGGTATCCGTGCTTCAATCACTCATGTAAATGCTGTATCCAAGGCTTCTAATCCTGCAGTTCCTGCTATTACAGAGACTGCTATCGCAGGTTTGATGTTGGGCGTAAACAATGCATATGACAATGCTGCCACAAATGACAAGAAACTTGAGATAGTAATGACCGAGAAGTGGATTGCAAACTTCTTCAATTCAGTTGAGGCCTATAGCGATATCCGTCGTACCGGTTATCCTGTACTCTTCAAGGGAAATGCTGATAGAAAGATTTATACTCCTTATGATCAGACTATTGCCGCAAGTCCGCTGCCTGAGCCTTTAGCTTATGACTGCTCAGTAATTCTGGATTATCCTAGAATCATGTGGTATCCGGAATCAGAGACACAGCTTAACAAAGCGAACATTAACAATACAAATCGTACTGTTAGCGATTACACTAACGTATTCTGGGATGTTCAGTGATTAACTTAAACTGATTCAAGATTATGAAAACATCAAAAATATTTTTGGCATTAGCTATTCCTGCAGTGCTTGCAAGTTGTAATAAGGAGCCTGAGCTTCCTTATGATCTTCAGGGCACATTGCACACATTTGCCGTATCAGTAACAAAGTCAACTCAGCACGATCTTCTGTTGAATGCAGGTTCTACTGATGGTGAGTTCTATGTCAATCTGAATGTTCCCGAGAATATGGGTGACTTCTCATCATATCTTAAGGAGGTTCAGCTTCTCTGCGTTTACACTGCCGTTAACGGTGACGTTTCTTCAGCTATCGCTGCCGAAGGTATCACCACTATTCCCGGCGAGGTTCAGATCGATATGGCTGCATTGTGCGATAAACTTGGTATCGCCGCACCTGCTATCGGTGATAAGATGCAGTTTGCAGCAAATATTGTACATAAGGACGGTACTGTAGTTCCGGGTTGGTCTCCGACCATGGGCTTCAACTATCGCGCTCCTTCATTCTTCACAATGGCCGATGGTTCAGACTTCAGCTACTGCGCAACATTTACAGCTGCTGCTCCTCTGCAGACAGCCTACTATGCTGGCGGCAACTCTGTAGCTTGGACCGGTTATGACGATTATATTGAAGACGATGCAACCCAGGCCGTTACAATTACAAAAATGACCGAGATTCCTGCTGATGTAGTAAAGGCTGGATTCACAGCTGATGATTACATCGGTCTGACTATCGGTTTCGATTTCCTCGGACTGGGTGTTGATGCTGAGTTCAACGTCTTCATCAACAAGAAGGATTATTCAGTATCAGCTCCTACACAGACTGTTGCTGAGGCTTATCCCGGATGGATCTATGCAGTTTACGGCGAAGGCGGTCCTCTTAAGTTCGAATCATTCAACGGCGAACTTGACACTCAGACCAACGTACTCTCTTTCACTGTACTTGTAAGATGGTATATCCAGGGTGGTGCGTATGACGGCTATTCACTCACTTGGGGTTCAGCAATACCCTTCGAGATTGATTTCAGCGACGTACAGTAATCTGCTTTGCTAATAATTTGAGTCCGGTATGGCTTGGGTTCATACCGGACTCAATTTTTTTTTGGACAGGATACAACAAAAGGGTCGGACTTGATGTCCGACCCTTTCATATATACCTTATGTGATTATAAAGTATTACTTCTTGGTTCCGCAGTACTCGTCAGATACTGTCAGTTTCTTGCGGCCCTTGGCTCTGCGTGAAGCAAGTACACGACGGCCGTTTGCTGTGGCCATTCTCTCACGGAATCCGTGCTTGTTCTTTCTCTTCCTGTTGGAAGGCTGAAATGTTCTTTTCATCGTTATATATTTTTATTGTTTTCCTATCTGTTCGGGAATCGGAGGGCAAAGGTAGTTTCTTTTTTCATAATATGCAAATTGCATCTCTTTTTTTGTCTAAAGTTTTGTCTATTTGTCTCATTGCACTACTTTTGCAATGCGAAAAGAATTTTATTAATAATAGAACAAACAGACTTTTATGATTCTTTGTCAAGACATTAAGATCGGTACCTGCATCAATTTGGAGGGCCAGCTTTATTTCTGCATTGATTTTCTCCATGTAAAACCCGGTAAGGGAAACACATTCGTACGTACCAAGCTTAAGAACGTGGTTAACGGCCGCGTATTGGAGCGTACATTCCAGATCGGCTTCAAACTGGAGGATGTCCGCGTAGAGCGTCGTCCTTACCAGTATCTTTATCAGGACGAGATGGGTTACATATTCATGAATCAGGAGGATTTTGAGCAGGTAACTATCATCAAGGACCTTATCAACGGTGTTGATTACCTCAAGGAGGGTGAGGTTGTTGATGTTGTTACAAACGCCAATACCGGTGAGATCCTGTTCGCTGATCTGCCTGTAAAGGTTGTACTCAAGGTTACATATACAGAACCCGGCCTTAAGGGTGATACAGCTACCAACGCTACCAAGCCCGCTAAGGTTGAGACCGGTTGCGAGGTTCGCGTACCTCTGTTCATCAATGAAGGTGAGCTGATAGAGGTCGATACCCGCGACGGATCATACCAGGGCCGCGTAAAGGCATAAGAAATGGATGTATAAGCCAGACAAGCTGAATCTTAAGCAGTGGGCCATAGAGGATCGCCCCCGTGAAAAGATGAAGCAAAAGGGCGCAAGTGCGCTGACAAACGCTGAGTTATTGGCGATTCTAATACACACTGGAAACACTGAAGATTCGGTGGTGGCTTTGACACAAAAAGTGATGGCTTCCTGCCGCAACAGTCTTTCCGAACTTGGAAAACTTAGCGTCGGGGAGCTATGCTCTTTTAAAGGAATAGGTGAGGCCAAGGCGATAACGATTTTGGCCGCATGTGAGTTGGGCAGACGCCGTAAGGAAGAGAAACCTATGCGTAAGCCCGTTATCAGGACATCGCGTGACATTTATGACTGGTTCTATCCCGTCATGGCCGACAAGCAGGTTGAAGAATGCCATGTGCTGCTGCTCAATCAGGCCGGCAGAGTGATAGACAGCATGCTTGTCAGCCAGGGAGGTCTTACAAGCGCCTCGGTCGATGTCCGTCTTATTGTAAGGGAAGCGATTGTGCACAGGGCAACAGCTGTCGTCTTATGCCACAATCATCCGTCGGGTAATCTGATTCCGAGCCGTCAGGATGACGGATTGACAACAGCAGTCCGCCAGGCTTGCTACACGATGGATATTTCTTTGCTGGATCATGTGATATTCACTGACGGAGGATATTACAGTTATGCTGACCACGGTCGGCTTTGAAAGGAGATGAGTGAAAAGTTTGATATTGAGGAGAAAGTCGTAGAGGTACTCAAGACCGTATATGATCCTGAGATACCCGTTGACATATACAACCTTGGGCTTATATACAAGGTCGATGTCGATGATGATGCGAATGTCGTCATCGATATGACGCTGACAGCGCCCGGATGCTCTCTGGCTGATTTCATCGTTGAGGATGTACGTCTCAGGGTAGAGGGTCTTGAATGCGTCAAATCGGCTACGGTAAATCTTGTCTTTGAACCGGAATGGGACAAGGATATGATGTCCGAGGAGGCCAAACTTGAATTGGGACTGATATGAAACAGGTTTATTTTATCTCTGACGCACATCTGGGCTCATGGGCCATTGACCATAGGCGGATGCAGGAAAGACGCCTGGTGCGTTTCCTTGACGACATCAAGGACAAGGCTCAGGCCATCTACATGCTGGGCGACATGTTTGACTACTGGTATGAGTTCAAGTATGTCGTCCCCAAAGGTTACACCCGTTTTCTGGGCAAGATATCCGAGCTTACTGACCTTGGCGTCGAGGTCCACTATTTCATAGGCAATCATGATATCTGGACTTTCGGTTATCTGGAGCGCGAATGCGGTGTAATTCTTCATAAGGAACCGTTGACTGTCGAAATCATGGGCAAGGAGTTCTTCCTGGCTCACGGCGACGGTATGGGTGACCCCAGTCGTACGTTCCGTTTCCTCAGAGGTATTTTCCGCAGCCGTGTATGCCAGTTCCTCTATTCCCTGTTGCCCACAAGGTGGAGCATGTGGTTCGGCCTTTCATGGGCAAAAAAAAGCATGGAGAAGCATCGTCTTAACGGAGTTGACAAGTATCTTGGCGAGGACAAGGAGTTTCAGGTTATATACGCCAAGGAATACCTCAAATCTCATCCCGATATCAACTACTTCATATTCGGACACCGCCACATAGAACTTGATCTGATGCTGAGCCATTCAAGCCGGATGCTCATTCTCGGCGACTGGATTTCGCAATACACTTACGCCGTGTTTGACGGCAAAACTCTCACGATGCACAATTACCTCGAAGGAGGTGATAACAAATAAATAAAGCTGCCTTTCAGGGCAGCTTTATTATTTATATGGCTTTTTCGTCTTACTTTACCAGCGCCATTGTATCGGAGGCAATCATCAGCTCCTCATCAGTGGGCAGAACAACTACCTTGACCTTTGAATCGGGAGTGCTGATTATTCCGTCCTTGCCGAACATGATCTTGGCGTTCTGCTCCTTATCGAGCTTGATACCCAGGAACTCCATGTTCTCGCATACGGCCTCGCGAACCTCATGACGGTTCTCACCGACACCGCCGGTGAATACGACTACGTCAACTCCGCCCATTGCTGCAGCAAAGGCACCGATGTATTTCTTGATGCGGTAAGCGTACATCTTCTTGGCAAGAGCAGCGCGCTCGTTGCCTGCCTCCATTGAAGCGGTAACCTCACGCATATCGCTTGATGCGCCCGATATACCCAGCAGACCTGACTTCTTGTTCAGAAGGTTTGACATGCCTGTGCTGTCCAGTCCCTCCTTTTCCATGAGGAAGGTTACTGCGCCTGCATCGATGTCACCGCTGCGGGTACCCATCATAATGCCCTCCAGAGGAGTAAGGCCCATGGTGGTGTCAACGCTCTTGCCGTCCTTGACTGCGGTGATAGAACCGCCGTTTCCGATGTGGCAGGTGATTATCTTGGAACCCTCAGCCTTGATGCCAAGGTACTTGCAGATCTCGCCTGATACAAAACGGTGTGATGTTCCGTGGAATCCGTAACGGCGTACGCCATACTTCTGATACAGCTCGTAAGGAATTGCATAGAGGTATGCGTAGTCGGGCATGGTCTGATGGAAGGCGGTGTCAAATACACCAACCTGCGGAACGTTGGGAAGGAGCTCGCTTACGGCGTTCACACCCTTCAGGTTTGCGGGGTTGTGCAGGGGAGCCAGGTCATTGCAGGCTGCGAATGCCTCAAGTACCTCGGGGGTAAGGATAACGCTCTTGTTGAACTTCTCGCCTCCGTGCACCATGCGGTGACCAACGGCATTGATCTCATCAAGTGACTTGATTACGCCGTACTGGCTGCCTGTAAGCACCTCAAAAATGAACTTTACACCTACTGTGTGCTCTGGAATCTCCTTCTCAATGATAACCTTCTCGCCGTTTGCATCGGTGAGTTTGAGGAAGGAACCCTTCATGCCTATCTTCTCAATTCCACCCTGTGCAATGACATCGTTCTTGTCCATGTCAAACAGCTTGTACTTGATTGACGAGCTGCCGCAGTTCAATACCAGAATCTTCATCTTGTCTTATGCTTTTTTTGCTGCCATTGCCTGGTTTGAGGTGACAGCGATCATTTTATAAACGTCATCAACAGAACAGCCGCGTGAAAGGTCGTTCACGGGACGTGCGATACCCTGAAGGATAGGGCCGATGGCCTCGGCGTTACCGATACGCTGTACCAGCTTGTATGCTATGTTGCCTACCTCGAGGTTGGGGAATACAAGTACGTTTGCCTTACCTGCAATCTCTGAACCCGGAGCCTTGCTTGCACCTACTGAAGGTACGATGGCGGCATCAGCCTGGAGTTCACCGTCAATCTTGAGGTCAGGAGCCAGTTCCTTGGCCTTGGCAAGGGCGGTAGTAACCTTGTCTACAACCTCATGCTTGGCTGAACCCTTGGTTGAGAAACTGAGCATTGCAACACGGGGCTCGGCAAAGCCTGCAACTGCGGTAGCTGTGCCGGCCGATGCAACTGCTATCTGTGCCAGCTGGTCAGCATCGGGTACCGGAGTGACAGCGCAATCGGCAAATACCATAATACCGTTCTCGCCGTACTGCGGGGTCTTGGTTATCATGATGAACGCACCCGATACAACTGATATGCCGGGAGCGGTCTTGATTATCTGGAGAGCGGGACGGAGCACGTTGCCTGTGGTGTTGCGTGCGCCTGCAAGCTGACCGTCGGCATCACCGTTCTTGATGATGAGGCAACCCAGGTAGAGGGGATCGAGCACCTTCTGCTGTGCCTCCTCGATGGTCATGCCCTTGTTCTTGCGCAGCTCGAACAGCAGGTTTGCGTAAAAGTCCTTCTTGGGGTTGTTCTCGGGATCGATAATTGTGGCCTTTGAGATGTTCTTAAGACCCCACTGTGCAGCAAGTCCCTCAATCTCTGATTTGTTACCTATGATGATAAGGTCTGCCACACCGTCTGCCAGAACCCTGTCGGCTGCCTTGAGAGTACGTTCCTCAGTACCTTCGGGCAACACAATGCGCTGCTTGTTCTCCTTAGCACGCGCAATAATCTGCTCCATTAATTCCATATATAATAGCTTAAATTGTAAACTCCACTTAGCAAAAGCACCGCAAAATTACACTTTTTCCCGTAACCCCCACCTTAATTATTTATAAATAAATACGCCCGCACTACGCAGGTAAAAACGTATTGGGGCGAAGCGAGTATGCGAGCGAGAGCGGCCGGAGGCCGCCCCGTTCGCTGTGGCGAACTAAAATAAGGGACGGAGGTCCTCGGTTCAAGCCCGGGGCACGCGGAGAAAAAGAAAAAGAGAGGCTTGACCTCTCTTTCTTTTTCGTAGCGGGACCCGGGATTGAACCGGGGACCTCATGATTATGAATCATGCGCTCTAACCAGCTGAGCTATCCCGCCATCGCTTGATAAGCGGGTGCAAAGGTAATGCCGATTTTTGATACCTGCAACTTTTTATCTCCATATTTTTGTTATAAAAATGTACCTTATTCGTTTGGAAATTAAAAGATTTTAATATTTCTTTGCAATTAGAACATA
>JAFYYH010000015.1 GCA_017557635.1 Bacteroidaceae bacterium
CCCCAGTAAGCGTTTGAAGGATGAGCTGCGCAGTAACTTCGACACCTTACTCACGGAATATCCCTCAGGCATGAAGGTGAACACGCTCATTGCCAGCAAGAGTTTTGGCGTGAGCGAATCCTACATCGTACCAGGCAACGGAGCCGCAGAGCTCATCAAGGTACTGATGGAGGATATCACAAAGCTCAAAGTTCAAAGTTCAAAGTTCAAAGTAGGTTTCATTCGTCCTACGTTCGAGGAGTATCCTAATAGATATAACAAGGATCATCAAGTAACTTTCTTTCCCCAAAACGAGGACTACCGTTACACGGCCGATGACCTGCTGACATTCTTTGCCAACAAGGATATACAGACACTGATGCTCATCAATCCTGATAACCCCACGGGAAACTTCATCCCCAAGACGGATGTGTTGAGACTGGCGGCATGGTGCGAGGAGCGAAACATCCGTCTGGTGGTTGACGAGAGCTTTGTGGATTTCAGTAAGGACTACGCCACCAACTCCCTGCTCAGTGACGCTATCCTTGAGACCTATCCCCATATGGCGGTCATGAAGAGTATCTCCAAGAGCTATGGCGTTCCCGGACTGCGCTTAGGTATTCTTGCCTCTGCCGACAAAGAGCTCATCGCACATATCAAGAAAGAGGTGTCGATATGGAACCTCAACTCGTTTGCCGAGTTCTTCATGCAGATCTACAACAAGCACGAGAAAGACTACTTGAAAGCATGCGAGAAGTTCGTTGCAGAGCGGGATGCGTTTGAACGCCGACTGCAAACGGTTCCTTTCTTCCGCGTGATGCCCTCACAGGCGAACTATTTCCTGTGTGAGATACTGCCGCCCTTTACGGCAAAGGAGATTGTGATCTATATGCTGAGACAACACAATATCCTGACGCGCGACTGCAGCGGGAAGCCCGGTCTTGATCCGAAGAAACAGTATATGCGTATTGCTGTGCGTAACCATGAGGACAATACCCGTCTGGTAGATGCCCTTCTACAATTCTCAAGCCGATGAAATACAGGGTTTGCATCTGCGGCGGCGGTAACCTGGGACATGTGGTGGCAGGATTCCTGGCAGCACAGGATAACTGTGAGGTGAGCCTGCTGACACGGCAACCGGAACGCTGGCAGAGACAACTGGAAATCACAACTCCCGAGGGGGAGGTGTTGAAAGGACGACTGCAAACGGTTTCTTCAGAACCTGCCGAGGTGGTAAGGGGAGCAGACATCGTACTGCTCTGTCTGCCGGGATTCTCCATCGCCAGTGTGCTCCGTCAGATTGCCCCTACTCTCTCACCGCAAACCACTGTGGGCAGCATCGTTTCAAGCACGGGGTTCTTCGAGGAAGCCCTGCACATCCTACCCGAGGGAACACCCCTGTTCGGTTTCCAGCGCGTTCCTTTCATCTCACGAATGGAGGAATACGGGCACTCGGCGCACTTGCTGGGACGACGACCGCTGATGCGCATCGGGATGGAACGGGTTGTGAATAGGGAACGACTGAAGGAGCAGCTGGAGGAGCTATTCCACATTCCTGTGGAGGTGCTGGACAGCTACTACGAGGCAAGCATCAGTAACAGCAATCCTATTTTGCACCCGGCACGTCTCTATACGTTGTGGAAAGACTGGCAGCCGGGTATCACCTACCCGCGAAACTGTACGTTCTATGGGGAATGGACCGATGAGGCCTCTGCCATCTATATCAAGATGGACGAGGAACTGCACGACCTACTGAAGGAGTTACCGGTATC
>JAFYYH010000016.1 GCA_017557635.1 Bacteroidaceae bacterium
CACATTACCTTTGCAATCAACTCTGGTTGCATACGAAACAATCCAACCACCAGTCAACTTATAACAGGAATAAGAATAACCAGAGTCAACTTCTCTTAGGAATAAGACAATCCGAGTCAACCTTTTTTAGGAAAACACATTTTGCAACGTTTTTGCAACGCTTTTTTCTTGATTCGGCCCATTTGAGGCGCTAATTTTGCCTCATCGGAAGACGCATTAGGGGCGTTTTCGGGTTTAGATATAAAAATAAAAACCGATTGTATTATGAGAAAGTTATTCCTTATTGTCTTAGTGTTTGCGCAGGCCGTATGCGCATCGGCCCAGAATTTTGAATCAGATAGAGAAAGGATTGAGAATCTTTTCGACATTGAGCTGCCCGATCCGGGACCCGCGCACCTGACTCCGACCTATTCTTATCGCATACCGGAGTCGGACAGTTACCACGCGATTGTGGAGGATATGTTAGACTTATACGGCCGAAGGGTGCAGTGGGCGTTCGAGGACCGTCCGTCGTTCGATCCCGAGTACGCGGTCAAGTGCATCGGCATTGACGGACAGCCGTATCTTGTAGCCGTCACTGCAAGCAAGAACATCTGGTACAACAAACGCGAAAGCGTTAAGGTAATATCCGATACGCTCAAGGTCAGCAAGGAACTGGCCGGTAAGTTGGACGCGCTGTTCCGCGTGGCAGTCGAGACCGCAACTTTCATGCCATACCGCAGATTGGTGCTTACCGATGAGAACGGCAACAAGACACTCAAGGGCGGAATACCCGAAGCTGTGTTGGTGGACGGAAACTCATACACTTTCTACTCCGAGGGCCGAACCGCAATGTGCCGCAACCAGTTTGGAGAGGGTCCTCTTAAAAACCTGGTAGATATTGGAATTGCTCTGTATAAGGCCGTCAAAGCCAAAGATCTGGAGGCCGTAACCAAAGTTCTTGATAGAGTAGAACCAACCAAACAATCTCTCTTTGCAGCAGCCCCCGATTGGTATCCCGAATACCTGGAGGCCAAAACCAACGACCTCTGGAGGTGAACAAAAAGGGACGGTTCTGTTTTGCCCGCAAGATCAGTTAGCGAATAGAATCTATTCGCGAGCAAAACAGAACCGTCCCTGATTGTTTACTTCTTTCCGAACACAAACGCTCTCATGCTGCGGGCGAAATGAGGCAGGCTGCTGCCGATGAGGTGCTGGAACCAGGTCTCCAGCAGCACAAAAAGGCCCACATAGTATAGACTTGCCCAGAGCCACTGGATGCCGGGATAGTTCACGTTCCGGTTCAGTACTACAAGACCCCAGATGGCAAAGGCACACATCAGAATGGCCGTGTACCAGCCGGGGGAAGGCTTTCCAAGCTTGAAGATGAAGCTGCCCATCGTATGAACGAAGCCCTCAAAGATAGCGAGGATGAACACAGGAAACACCAGCCACATCACATTCGGGAAAAGCAGGGCAAGCGAGAACAGGACGGTTATATAGACCGCCTGTGCCAGATGGGATTTGCCGGGTACGAGAGTGGCCGGGTCGATACCCACCACCGGGCCGAAAAGTGCCATCAGGCCTCCCTCAAAGGTTTCTTCATACTCGTGGCAAATCAGCAGAAAGTAGATGCCAAGAACCAGTTTACTTACGATTCCGATACTGTTCCAGTTACAGATTCCCCACACCGCCCAGCACAGGAAGATGAGAGTCATGATGTGGATGTTGTTCTTAAGGAGCCAAAGACCTATTTTCTTCATAACCGTCAAATTTCGATTTATCTGCCTAAAGATAGGAGTTTTTGGTGAGTTCGCCAAAGTCTCCCACGGTGATGGGCGCTGAGAGTGCGTGTGGGGCCGATGAGCGCGGGACACACCCTCGAAATGAGCATGTGTCCCACACGAACCGTGACGAGAATACGCTCTGACGCGGGCTAATGTGGGACACTTTGGCGGAGCAAACTAAAAAAGGGGACCCGAACAGACGGGTTCGGTTCCCGTAGGCGCTACAAAGAAAAAGGCCCGAAAAATCGGACCTTTCTTTGTAGCGCCTACGGGAATCGAACCCGTATGCCAAGATTGAGAATCTTGTATCCTAACCGTTAGATGAAAGCGCCATGCGGTTATGTATGTTTTGCCAAAAGGAGGCGGAAGCTGGGGGATTCGAACCCCCGGTACGGTTACCCGTACGGCAGTTTAGCAAACTGCTGGTTTCAGCCACTCACCCAAACTTCCCTGGGAACCGTCGGTTCGGAATCCTTTAGCGGGCACAAAGGTAAGGCGATGTTTTGAGTTCTGCAAGTTTTAAAGCGATTATTTTTGAAAAAACAACATACGCCAAAAAAATCCGTTATCTTTACGATAATTATGAAAGAATCAGAAATGGAGCAACTCCCTCGTGGATGCAGAATTATAGAATTTCCGGAGTCGGCCGATGACCGCGGAGCGCTGGCGTTCGCAGAGGGCGCACATCAGATACCTTTTCAGATAGAACGCGTATTCTGGATCTACGGAGTACCCGACGGCAAGACCCGCGGAGGCCACTCGCACAGCGAATCGGCCGAAGTGGTGGTTCCCGTATCGGGCGGCTTCACGATGATGGTCGATGACGGCACGCACAAGGCTGCGGTTAGGATGGATTCGCCGCGCAAGGGTATACTGATTCCGCCGGGCGTATGGTGTGACCTGCGCGATTTCGCGCCCGGGACGGTCTGCGTGGTGTTTGCATCGCACCCGTATAACGCATCGGGCTACATCAACAACTACAGCGAATACCTGACCGAGCAACTCCAGATTGTACGATACGACGCCTCACGCAAGCAGGAGTGGAACGATTTTGTGAGCAAATCCAAGAACGGCACGTTCCTGTTTGACCGTAACTACATGGATTACCACAGCGACCGATTCAAAGACTGCTCGCTGATGTTCTACAAGCACGGCAAGCTGCTGGCAATGCTGCCGGCCAACTGGCGCGAATCAGAGGGTACGGTGCAGTCACACGGCGGCCTGACCTACGGCGGCCTGATTGTGCCCAAGGAGATGATTGCGGTCGATGCGCTCGAGGTGTTCAGCTGCGCGATCGACTGGATGAAACGCCAACTGGGCGCGCACCGCTGGCTCTACAAGCCCATTCCTTATATATACAGCACGCTCCCGGCCGAGGAGGACCTCTACGCGCTGTTCCGCAGCGGCGGCACTCTGAAGGAGAGGGGAGTGTCATCGGTCATAGACCTGGCTAAGAAACTTCCCATGCGGCAGTCGCGCAAATCGGGCCTCGTGAAGGCTCAGAAGGCGGGACTCACTGTGGATACCGGTAATATGGAGGCCGATCTGGAGGCGTTCTGGAATATCCTGGCGGGCATTCTGATGGCTAAGCACAAGAAGAAACCCGTCCATACTGTCGCTGAACTGCGTCTTCTTCAGGGCCGATTCCCGGACCGCATCAAACTGCACGTTGTGCGCAACGGTCAGGAGGTTGTGGCGGGTGCGCTCATTTATGATATGGGTCATGTGGTGCACACGCAGTATCTGGCGTCATCGGAGTTCGGCAAGAACAACGGCGCCCTGGATATGCTGCTGCACAATCTTATTACCGATGTCTATGCGGACCGCACCTATTTTGATTTCGGCGTTTCGACCGAGAACGGCGGCGGTTACCTCAACGAGGGCCTTATCTTCCAGAAGGAAGGTTTCGGCGCAAGATCAGTAGTATACGATACTTACGAGATTCTGTTTTAGAGATGTGTCCCCAGTGTCACCAAAAGTGGCCAAAGAGAAGGTTTAGCTCGACGAAGTCAACCGTCCCCAATGGCATCATTCGTGGTGGTAGGGGAGGTTGTTCAGGATTGTGAAGGCGCGGTAGAGCTGCTCTACAAAAATGAGGCGTACCATCTGGTGCGAGAAAGTCATCTTGGAGAGTGAGAGGCGGCCGGGAACGCGGGCGTAGACGTCGGGGGAGAAGCCGTAGGGACCGCCGATGATGAAGACGAGGCGTTTTGTAGATTGAGCCATGCGTTTCTCGAGCCACGAGGCCATTTCGGGCGATGTCATTTCCTTGCCCTTGTCATCCAGCAGCCACACGTCATCAGAGGGCTGAAGCAAGTTCAATATCTGTTCGCCTTCACGGACCTTCTGGGTCTGAAAATCCATGTTCTTGGTGTTCTTGATGTCGGGTATTACCTGCATCTCAAACTGGGCAAAATGGGTCAGGCGCTCGGAGTACTGGCCGATGCCGTCAATGAGCCATTTCTGGTCTGTTTTGCCTATGACGATAAGGAGAATCTTCATATCAATTGTTCCTGAAGACAAAGTTATAATCATTCCGCGTGATTTTGGAGGATTGTGGGACATTTGTTATATTTGCGAAACTTTTGACTGGAGTAATACCTAATGTACGAGAGTCTTCAACAGCTTGATGCGCTTAATATCAACTTCAACAGGACAGGTAACTGGCTGCTGATGATTTTCATGGCCGTAGTTATGTACGGCGTGGCTTTAGGATTGAGACCTCAGTTCTTCAGGGGCGTATTCAACCGCCCGCGAGGCATGTTCATCGGCCTTATCTGCCAGTGGATCATTCTGCCTCTGATTACTTTCCTGCTCTGCGTACTGTTCCACAATTTTGTTCCGCCGATGGTGGCTATGGGTATGATCCTGGTGGCTTCATGCCCGGGCGGCGCGGTGTCGAACTTCATGACCTCTTACGGTAAGGGTAACGCCGAGCTTTCAGTGCTCATGAGCACCATCACAACCTTGGGCGCTCCCATCTTCACGCCGATTAACTACGCTATCTGGGGCGGCCTCTACACCAAGTACATGGATTCGGCTGCGGGCGAGGTGCTGCGCACGCTTCAGGTTCCGCCCATGCAGATTGCGCTTACCGTTATTGTAATAATAGGTATTCCCATCCTGCTGGGTTACATCACGGTCAAGCTGGCACCCAAGGCTGCTGAGAAACTCAAGGAGATTATGCGTTATGCGTCAATCCTGATCTTCCTGAGCGTGGCCGGCATGATGATTTCGCAGAACATCATCCTTTTCAAGGAGTTCATAGGATTTATTTTCATTATAGTTTTCATCCACAATCTGGTTGGTTTCGGCATTGGTTACACTGCGGCCACTATAGGCAAGGTTCCTGTGAAGGACCGTCGCGCTGTGACGCTCGAGACCGGTATCCAGAATTCGGGATTGGGCCTTATCCTGCTGTTCAACACCGGAATCTTCCCGCCGGAGATTGCCAAGGGCGGAATGGTGTTTGTGACTGCATGGTGGGGCGTTTGGCATATCATATCGGGCCTTCTGCTGGGAACGGCGTTCCGCTTTTCGGCCTTTGATACGACAGGCCTAAAATTCTGGCGTAAAGAGAAATGAAGCAGCATATACAGGATAAGGATTGGTTCTACACCTTCCTGAGGCATTTTGTGGACTGGTCTGTACGCAGTTCATTCCGTAAATATCAGGTAGAGGGAATCGAGAACCTTCCCGAAGAGGGCAGTATTGTAATCTGGGCAGCCAATCATACAAACGCGCTGATGGACCCGATGGTGATGCTGCCGGCCAACAAGATCCGCAAGGTGTTTGTGGCCAGGGCCGATATCTTCAAGAAAAACTGGGCAAAGAGGGCGCTCTACTTCCTGCGCGTGATGCCCATCTACCGCATCCGTGACGGCATTGATGCAGTAAAGCACAACAACGAGTGCATTGACCAGGCAACAGGAGTAATTCTGGACGGCGTTCCGTTCATTATCTTCCCGGAGGCAACCCACCGCGCAAAACATTCGCTGCTCAAATTAAGCAAAGGCATTTTCCACATAGCCGAGAACGCCATTGAGAAATCAAACGGCCGCACGGTTTACATCCAGCCCATCGGCATAGAATACAGCGATTATTTCCGTTTCCGCAATAAGGTTCTGGTAAGGTTCGGAGAGCCAATTAACGTCAACAAGTTCCTTGAGGAGCATCCCGAAGAACCCACACCCGTAGCAATGCTGCAGATGCGCGGCCTGCTGACCGACGCCCTTGCCAAGGAGATCGTTTTCATTCCCGACGACGAGGATTACGACGCCATCTGGGAGTACGCCAAACTCAAGGCCGATAACCCCGAATACTTCAAAAAGGCGTTGGCCGATATTGAGGCACGCGACGGCAAGAAGCTCAAAGGATTGCTCAAGATACAGGCAGTTGATAAGTACGCCGTAGCCGAGGCCCTGAAACTGCGTGAGGAGGATCCCGACAAAGCCCGTGACCTCTTTGCAAAGGTGGATGCACAGCGCCTGTGGCGTATCCAGAACGGCATTTCGGTCTATTCAATTGCGGGTGAGCCGGGCGGTTTCAAGCTGCTGCTCAAGACTCTGGTCGCACTGCTGGGAGCACCGTTCTATCTGCTGGCCGGCGTGCTGGGCGCAATCAAGTGGATTCCCATAATCTACATCCTGCGCGGCGTAAAGGATGACGCATTCTACAACACCGCCCGTTACGGCGTACGTCTGGCGCTGGCCATTCCCGCACTGATAATATGGGCACTGGTTTACTTCCTGATATTCAAGTGGTACATCGCACTGGGACTGCTGCTGTTGTCGCTGCCGTCACTCAAGTATCTGTATGATTACGGGACTTACTTCCGCAGGTGGATATCGGACGTAAGATGGAAAGTGCGTAAGAAACACGCACCCAAATTATAATTCCTGATAGAATTTCTGATACTGCTCCGCCACTTTGAGATAATCATGGTGGCGGCGCACGTATTCTACGGACTGTTCCTTAAGGTCCGATATGCGCTCGGGGTGGAGTATGAGCTGCTCCAGCTCGTCATAGACGCTCTGGAAGTCGGGCTGGACGTTGATGATGGGGCGCAGTTCCTTCTCACCCAGAATGTCATAGTTCTCAGGCTCACCGCCGCCGATGACGATGATTCCCTTGGACATTGCCAGCAGGGAGTTCATTGAGGGGGTGTAGCTGTAGAGCTGGTCCAGGATGGCGTCGCTGCCGTCCATCATGCGCTGGTACTCGTCAAAGGGTACGCCCTCGGCTATGCGCAGATCCAGTTTGTCGGGGTATTTCTCCTTGAGGGTCTGGGCGGCGTCGAGCATGATATCGGTCCCCTTATAGACTGAGCGGCCTTTGCTGATGCCTACAAAGAGTTTGAGCGGACCCCCAAAAAAGGTGGTGCGGTAGATGTCGGGCATCACGATGGGGAGCGGGGTGAAACGCATCTTCCCGCGCAGTTCCGGAACCTCATTGTATGTGGCCCAGTACTCGTAGAGGCAGGCGGGGATTCCGTCGCAGTCATGGGCTATGTACTCGCTCAGGTGCTGCTTGGGGGTGCCGGTCCATTCGGTGCGGTAGAGGTGGGCCTGGGTATCGGTCCTTACCTGATCGCCTATGTTGAAGTCACTGTAACGGAGCGGACGGATCTGCGTGTTGACGTTCACCCAGTAGTAATCCATTCCGTAGGCGCCCATTACCACTTTTTTGTTGTGGCGGCGCAGGTACTTGTAGACGGGAAGGATACGCTCGGCCTTGAGTTCCAGGAACATGGGGTTGATTATCTGCACTACGTCGTAGCCTCGCATGCGGGGCAGGGCTTTGATGAGGCGCCACAGGAACTGCATGCGGTGACCGGACTCGCGCTTGAGGTCTATGTCGCGTGGGTAATTTTTCCAGCTGTCTCCGTCGCTGGCAACCGTGACCTTGTGACCAAGCTCACGGAGTCCCTTGGCCAGAGTGTTGTGCACGTTGCTGTATTCGCCTATGAGCAGTATCTTCATTTGTAAAGCGATTCAGTTAAATGGAGTAAATATCGCCCAAAACGGCAGCGTGAAAAGAGGCCGAAGAGCCTGAACTTGAAAGGCAGTCCGATGGTCGGGACTGGGAAGAGTCCCAGCCGCTGGAGTTCCTGTATCTGAGCGGGCATTGCAGCACGCCAGTCTTTGCGGCGTAATGTGCGGCGCAGATGGTCTATGGCAAGGGTTTTTATCTTGCGGTCGAGTCCCTGATGAGGCTCGGCGGAGTGTTCGTTACAGAATGTCTGCAGGCTCCCGATTGCGCCGATCATGTGCTTTGCCTTGAGGTCCGTCATCTGCTGTGTCTGTGTGGTGATGATGGTGCCTGAGTGTACGTAATAGGCGTAAACGGGATAGTCGGTACGGATGAACTTTTTGCTGAAAAACAAGAGTCTTGGAGTGAACTCCTCATCCTCTATATAAACGCCCTCCTTAAAGCGTAAGGCGTTGTCATTTATAAGCTTGCGGCTTATCAGATACTGGCAGGCGCTTCCAAAGAGATTGTTGGAGCGCATGAACTCATCGCCTGTAACGGGGTCGCTGAATGATGGCCCGCAACAGGTCTTTACGGAGTCTATGGAATCGGCGTTTGCGGTTATGCTGTGTCCGAATCCAAGCAGGTCGGCGCCGGTACTCTCCATTGCCTCCAGGCAGGGTTTCAGAGCGCCGGGATAGTAGTAGTCATCAGCATCCAGGAAGGCGATTGCATCACCCGTTGCGGCCTGGATTCCGGTATTGCGGGTTGCGCCCAGCATTCCGTGCTCGCGGCGCAGGTACCTGACCTCAGTGAATGAACTCAGATCGGGGTCAGAGGGTGAGCCGTCATTGACTACGATTATCTCAAATGGCCGGCTGTCCTGAGCAGACCTTACGGCTCTCATGAGCAGCGCATCAGTCTGTGCGTTGCTGTCAGGATTCCAGTAGGGTATGATGACGGACAGTTTCATTTGTATTTGCTTATACTGAGTAACTTACATGCTGCCGCCGGACCCAGGGCAACCTTGAATCTCTGCTTGAGGGAACCGGCGTAACGCTTGGCGCTCAAGGGCTTCAAAGAGGCCAGAACCTCAGCCTTCTGAGCAATATATTTCTTGTCTGCATCCTTGCATCGGGCAAGGTCAATCAGCAGGTTCAGTGTTACGTTCCAGAGCCTGCCCAAACTCTCGTCGTCAAAGCCTTTTTCAGTGATCAGCTGAAGCAGTTCAAGGTTATGTCTGAACAGCGGTTCCTGATTGGCAAAACGGTACTGCAGGGTGATGCTTCCGTCGGAACTGTAATAGAGGTAACGGCCACGGTCAGAATAAGTTACGGCGCGGCACTTACGTATTACGGAGGGGCAGATTGCGGCGTCCTCAAAGTTCTCACCCTCAGGGAATCTAATGCCCTCAAAAAGGGTGGAGCGGTATATCTTGTTCCAGGCGTAGCAGTGGTTGTATCCGCCGGACTTTATCCAGTGGCTGAATACCTGATCACCGGATACTGTCAGGGGTTCAAAATCAAGCTGACAGCAGTTGGGCGCACCGTAGTGGACGGATACGGGAAACTCCACTAAATCAACGTCATCGGTGGCCAGTTTAAGATTGGCGGCAAGGGTATCGGGAGCAAGTTCATCATCGCTGTCCGCAAAGGCGATCCAGGTGCCTGTGGCGGCATCGATTCCGCTGTTGCGGGCGGCGCTCAGACCTCCGTTGGGGCGGTGAATCACACGGACGCGGTCATCGGCCCCGGACAGCTTGTCACAGAGGGCGGGAGAGGCGTCGGTGGAGCCGTCGTCAACGAGTATGAGTTCAAGGCCGTCAACCTGCTGTGAGAGTATGCTTTGAACGCATCTTTCCAGCGTGCCGGCGGTGTTGAAAACGGGGACTATGACCGATAATTTTGCCATACTTACTCTAAAACGTAAATTTACGGTTATTATTTCAGATTCTGTATACTTTTGCAGTTATAATCGCGTTTATTGTAACGTGGGAAAGAAAGAGGCAACTGACTCATACGACAGGATTATCAAGTATACCGGTCTGTTCGGCGGCGTGCAGGGCATTGTCGTCCTGATTAACATTGTGCGCACCAAACTGGTCTCGATGCTTCTGGGACCTACCGGATTCGGTATCACGGAGTCGTTCAACCGCACCCTGAACCTGGTCAAGAGCACCACTGACCTGGGCGTTCCGTTCAGCGCCGTAAAGACGGTGTCGGAGTGCAAGAGCAGTGGGGCCGATGCCCGGCTCGAGGAGAGCGTGCTGATTACCCGCACGTGGGCTTTCCTGACGGCTCTGGCCGGTATGGTGCTGTGCGCTCAGTTGTCTCCGCTGTTCAGTTACTGGGCGTTCGAGGGTGACTGGGGTTACACGCTGTCGTTCCTGATGCTGTCACCGATGGCTGCGTTCAGCGCCATAACCGGCGGCGAGACGGCCATCATGAAGGGCACGGGTATGCTGCGTGAGTTGGCCAAGAGTCAGCTGATTACCGTTGTGGCCACGCTGCTTATCTCAATCCCGCTGTTATGGAAGTTCGGACTGCAGGGTATTGCTCCGTCACTGGTGCTGGTGGCTTTCGCATCGATGGTGATTACGTGCCGATACACGTTCCGCACCTATCCCTACAGGGTCAAACCGTTCTCGGGCAGGACTCTGAGAAAGGGTTTCGGGATGATCCGGCTGGGCATTTTCTTTACGATCACGTCATTCTTCGGCGCCGGTGCATTCTCAATCATCGCAAACTATCTGATGAAGCACGGAAACGCCGAGATAACAGGTATATACAGTGCGGGTTACCTGCTGATTTCATATCTGGGAATGTTCGTTTTCTCGGCTATGGAATCGGACTATTTCCCCAGGCTCTCGGCGGTCAATCAGGACCGTCAGAAGGTGAATGAACTGGTGAACAGTCAGGCGGAGGTTGCCATACTGCTTATGGCGCCCATGATTGTGGGCTTCATCGTGTTCCTGGGAATCATCGTGAACCTGCTGCTTACCACCCGTTTCCTGGAGGCTATCCCGATGGCGCGTCTGGCGGTTATGGGACTGGCATTCAAGGCGATGACCACTCCGCTGTCATACGTATCGCTGGCCAAGGGTGACTCCAAGACTTTCATGCTGCAGGAGGTGCTTTACGACGTCGTGTTTGTGGCTGCGGTGCTGATTTCATTCAACATAGGCGGCGTTACTATGACGGGTGCGGCGCTGACGATTGCTGCCATTGCCGATATGGCGATTGTCTATGTAATTACCCACATCCGATACGGCATTACTTTCTCAAAACGTGCGCTGAGCGTGTTCCTGGCACAGTTGCCAATCATTGCGGCAACCTGGGCGGCTCTCAATTATCTGGACGGATTATGGCAGTGGAGTGCAGGCCTGGTGCTGCTGGCGGTATCGGCACTGCATTCGTATTACTACCTCAAGAAGCATACTTCATTCATCAGGTCCTTAAGTGACAAGGTGAAAAACAAACTTGGCCTATGAGTAGAGTGACGGTTCTGGTGGCGGCATATAATGCTGAGAAGTATCTGGAGGCGTGTCTGGACTCGCTTGTAAACCAGACTTTGAAGGACATTCAGATTGTCTGCATCGATGATGCATCGACTGACTCTACGCTCACAATCCTCCAGAAATACGCGGCACAGGACAGCCGTATACAGATCCTGCAGCGCAAGGAAAACGCCGGTCAGGCCGTAGCCCGCAACATGGGCATCGAGGTTGCCACAGGTGATTACATCACGATGCTGGACGCTGATGACCGGCTCGGGGCCGATGCCCTTGAGAAAGCGGTAAACATTCTTGACTCTGACCCCGAAACAGGATCCGTTCTGCTCAAGCTGGTCTATGTGGACGGCACAGAAGAGTCTCCATACCCTATGCGCTCTGACAAGATGGAATGGAGCGGCGAGGAGGCGTTCCGCCTGAGTCTGGACTGGTCGATCCACGGGCTGTATGTCTCTAAGACAGAACTGTTTAAGCGTTTCCCGTATGATACCTCATGCCGTCTTTACAGCGATGACAACACCACCCGCATGCACTATCTGCACAGCGGCAAGGTGAAGCAGTGTGACGGCGTTTACTATTACCGCCAGCATGGCGAGAGCATGACGAATCGCATATCGGCCCTGAGACTGGATCTGCTTGAGGCCAATATGTCGATGGCGCGCCAGCTGCGTGAGGCGGGACAGGGCAGGGAGGTGCTGGCTCTGTTTGAGCGCGAACGCTGGGTGAACCTTACGGGCATCATAGGTATCTGGCTCAGAAACAGGGAGATACTTGATCGGGAATCGGCCCTCGAGAGGTTCCGCAAAGTATGGAAGGATATTGACAAAAGTCTGCTGCCCGCCGGACTTAAAATGAAGTTGGGCTATATTCCGTTTCATTCATTCAGGCTTTATTTCCTGCAGGTTCAATTCTATTTCCTTTTAAGGCGGTTGTTAGGAAAATAATCCGTACCTTTGCTAATTACGTATAGAGAAACTATTAGTATTAGCAATATATGGACGAATTATTAGGACTTGTAACTGCCAAGGCTCAGGAGTGGCTGGGCAGTTCATTCGACGAGAAGACACGTGAGGAGGTAAAAGCTCTGTTGGCCAAGGAAGACAAAGCAGACCTTATAGACGCTTTCTACAAGGATCTGGAGTTCGGAACCGGCGGTCTGCGCGGCATCATGGGCGCAGGTACCAACCGTATGAACATATACACCGTGGGTATGGCTACCCAGGGTCTTGCCAACTATCTGAACAAAAACTTCAAGAATCTCAAGCAGATTTCAGTGGTCGTAGGTCATGACTGCCGTAACAACGGCCGTCTGTTCGCCGAGACCGTAGCCAACATATTCAGCGCAAACGGCATCAAGGTCTATCTGTTCGATGACCTTCGCCCAACCCCTGAGGTTTCATTCGCAATCCGTTATCTGGGCTGCCAGAGCGGTGTGAACGTTACCGCCAGCCACAACCCGCGTGAGTACAACGGTTACAAGGCTTACTGGGAGGACGGCGCTCAGGTGCTGGCTCCGCACGATACCGGCATCATCGACGAGGTTGCCAAGGTTAAGGTGGCCGATATCAAGTTCAAGGGTAATCCCGCTCTGATCCAGATCATAGGCGAGGAGGTTGACAAACCCTACCTGGATGCAATCGAGGGTATCTGCATCGATCCTGCTCTGGTTAAGCGTAACCACGACCTCTGCATCGTTTATACTCCGCTGCACGGATGCGGCCGCGTGATGATCCCGCGCTCACTTAAGCAGTGGGGCTTTACCAACGTGAACTGCGTTCCCGAGCAGATGGTTCCGGACGGCAACTTCCCGACCGTAGTATCACCCAACCCCGAGTATCCCGAGGCTCTGACTATGGCTCTGGCTCTGGCCCGCAAGCTGAACGCCGACGTCGTTATGGCATCGGACCCGGATGCTGACCGTCTGGGTGTGGCCTGCCGCAACGACAAGGGTGAGCTGACCCTTCTGAACGGTAACCAGACCGCAATGATTTTCCTTTACTACATCATAACACAGTACACCAAGCTGGGCAAGATGACCGGTAAGGAGTACATCGTGAAGACCATCGTTACCACCGAGGTTATCAGCCGCATCGCCGAGAAGAACAACCTGGAGATGTTTGACTGCTACACCGGTTTCAAGTGGATTGCAAAGGTCATTGCCGATGAGAACGCCAAGGGTAAGCACTACATCGGAGGAGGTGAGGAGAGCTTCGGTTTCCTGGCCGAGGACTTTGTACGTGACAAGGATGCCGTATCGGCCTGCTCACTGATGGCCGAGATCGCCGCTTGGGCAAAGGAGAACGGCAAGACCCTGTTCGACCTGCTGCTGGATGCTTACCAGGAGTACGGATTCTCACAGGAGGGTGCCGTAAGCGTAGTTAAGCCCGGTAAGAGCGGTGCCGATGAGATCAAGGCCATGATGGAGCAGTTCCGCGCCAACCCGCCCAAGTCTCTGGCAGCCGAGAAGGTGGTTCTGATCAAGGATTTCAAGCTGCTCAAGCAGACCGATGCCGCCGGTAAGGTTACCGACCTGGTTATGCCGGAGCCGTCAAACGTGCTGCAGTACTTTACCGCCGCAGGTGACAAGATATCGGTCCGTCCTTCAGGTACAGAGCCCAAGATCAAGTTCTACATGGAGGCTAAGCTGCCTATGGCTGACAAGAAGGATTACCTCAAGGTTCAGGCCGAGGCACTCAAGAAGATTGACGCATTCAAGAAGGATCTGGGTATCTGATGAGCGGTAAATCCAAGATAAGGTTTCTGTTGACCGTGCTGGCCGGTGCGGTTCTGGCAGGTTGCGCCGATAATGACAGCGTGACGTTCAAGGTTGTGGCTACGACCGATGTTCACGGACACATTTTCGACACTGACTGTCTGACCGGAGAGGCCCGTGAGGGCAGCCTGGCCAAGGTTTCTACATTCCTCAAAGGGGTGCGCAAGGAAAACAGGGACGTGATTTATCTGGATGCCGGTGATATTCTGCAGGGTTCGGTCGATGTCTATCAGGATGTGACCGCCCAGTTTCAGCGTCCGTCACTTGCCGCCGAGGCATACAATCTGCTGGACTGTTATGCCATTTGCATGGGCAATCACGATTTCGCCATCGGACCGCGCAGTTACGACCGTTTCTTCAGGACGACCAAAGCTCCGGTCATGGGCGCCAACGTCTATTTTGAAAAGTACGGCGATTATCTGTTCCCCTACAGGATTCGTGACGTGAAGGGCCTGAACGTGGCCGTGCTGGGACTGACGACACCCATAGTCAACTATTCGATCCCGTCGGACCGCATGGAACTGGATGTGGCCGATGCAGTTGAGGCTGCAAAGCATTACATGCCGATACTCAGGAACCAGATGCGTGTGGACGTGGTGATAGGTCTGGTTCATTCGGGTCTGGATGACGGACGCATGGATGATGAGGGCCTTTATGAGAATGTTGTAAGCAGGCTGCTCAGTGAGGTGCCCGGCTTTGACATGATAATCTACGGACATGACCATAAGGAGCGCTGCTTCAAGGCTGTGGACTGCAAGGGTGACTCGGTTCTGCTGATGAATCCCGGACCGTTCGCAAAGAAGGCCGCTGTGGCTACGGTGAACGTAACCCGCAGCACCAAGGCGGTCAGGACCAAGGGCGAGCTTGCCGACATTACCGGTCTGGAGCCCGACAAGCGTTTCCTCAAGAAACTGTCTGGTTGGTATGATGACGTAAAGCACTACTCTGACTCCGTGATCGGCCGTACATCGGTCCCGATGGAGGCCGGCGGTGTGCTTTGGAGGAGTTCCACGATGATGAACTACGTCCACTCTTTCCAGATGGATGCGCTCGGAGCCGAGGTGTCGCTTTCATCGCCCGTGTTTACTCAGACTTACATTCCGGCGGGAGACATCACGATAAGGGATGCCTTCAGCATGTACTTCTTTGACAACACAATGGTTTCGGTGATGCTTAAGGGCAGCGAGATAAGGGATGTGCTGGAGTATTCGGCCTCCCTGTTCTACAACACCGTGACTGACGGCAGCGGGGGATTGCTCCGCAGAGAGAAAATCAAGAGACTGATAACGGCTGCAGGTGTGGATTACGAGATTGACGTGACCAAGCCTGCGGGCAGCCGCGTAAGGATAATCCGGATGTCGGACGGCAAGGCGTTCAACCCGGACAAGATGTACCGAACCACCATCAACTCATTCCTGTACGGAAGCGGTGAGTCGCCTCTGTTCGGGGTGCTGAACATGAGCCGCGAGGATATGAAGGCACGTTTCAACGGTTCGTCAAGGGCCGATATCCGTTACTTCATCCTGACCGACCTGGCCCTGAGGCATGAGGTGGGGGCGGAGGTATCGGTCAAGAACAGGGCAAACTGGAAACTGGTTCCCGAGGATGTGGTTTCCGGCTGCCTGGCTAAAGATACAGTGAACTATAACATTATACAGACACGTACGTCGCTTAAATGGGACTAATTAAATAATTATGACTATGAAGAGAACAGTTTATTTGCTGATTGCTGGAACAGTCCTTTCACTTTCAGCGTGCAAGTCAAGCCAGAACGCCTATAAGGAGGCATATGAGAAGGCTGTAGCCGATGACCCCAAGACTGTCATCGAGGAGCCTGTAGTATCTGACAATGAGGCACCCAAGGCTGAAGATGTAGCTAACATTTCCGTCCGCGAGGAGAAGGTATCGGTTGTATCGGGCGAACAGGAGATCAAGGCATACGGTATAGTATGCGGCAGTTTCTCACTGAGAGCCAATGCCGATGCACTGAGAGAGCGCCTTGTGAACGATGGATATAAGGCAGTCGTTGTGGTTAATGAGGCCGGCAAGACCTTCCGTGTGGTCTGCGCAAGTTTCGATACCAAGGAGGAGGCTGTCGCAGAGCGTACCAAGTTCAAGGCAAGATATCCTGACAATCAGGATTTCCAGAGCGCCTGGATTCTCTACAGAAAGTAACCTTGGGCAGGATCCTTGCTATTGATTTCGGCACCAAGCGTACCGGAATCGCGGTGACAGACCCGCTGCGCATTGTGCCGGGGGGATTGAAGACCGTGGCTACGCATGAGTTGAACGCTTTTCTGGCTGACTATTTCAGCAAGGAGAGCGTGGACGTGGTAGTCGTGGGTTATCCCACCAACATGAACGGAGAGGAATCGGCCAGCATGAAACAGATACGTCCGTTCGTGGACAAACTCATCAAACAGTACCCCGACAAGAAGGTGGTGATGTTTGACGAGAGGTTTACATCTGTCATAGCGCAGAGAGCGATTCTTGACTCGGGAATTGGACGTATGGCTCGCCGTAACAAGGCACTTGTGGATGAGGTGAGCGCCACCATCATCCTGGAGTCGTTTATGGATTCAAAACAGTATAAAGAGATATGATTTTACCAATCTACACGTATGGACAGGGCGTCCTGAAGAAAGAGGCGGAGGAGATTGACAGCAGTTACGAGGGACTGCCTCAGCTCATTCAGGATATGTTTGAGACACTTAAGAAATCCGAGGGCGTGGGCCTGGCTGCTCCTCAGGTGGGTCTTTCAATAAGACTCGTCGTGGTGGATCTGGATGCCATTTCCGATGACCAGCCGGAGTTCAAGGGTTACTTCCGTACGTACATCAACCCCTATATCGAGGAGACCGACGGAGCAATGGTTCCGTATGAGGAGGGCTGCCTGAGTTTCCCGGGCATTCACGAGAAGGTGAATCGTCCCGAGCGCGTACGCGTGAGCTGGCAGGATGAGAACTTCCAGGAGCACGACGAGTGGTTCGAGGGATTCCCCGCACGTGTGCTGCAGCATGAGATTGACCATCTGGACGGCAAGTGTTTCATAGACCGTATGTCACCGCTGCGCCGTCAGATGAACAAGAAAGCGCTGAGCTCAATTGCCGCCGGTAAGTTCAACTGTGACTACAAAGTCAAGGTAGCACGCAAGTAATCATGAGAATAGGGCGGGTCATCATTGCCTTAACCGCCTTCCTGTGGGGATTGTGCGCCCCGATGAAGGCCCAGATAAACACTGACCGTATGATGTCGGTGGGCCGTACCGCTCTCTATTTTGATGATTACGTACTCTCGATTCAATACTTCAACCAGGTAATCAACGCCAAGCCCTATCTGGCCGAGCCCTATTTCTACAGGGCCGTAGCCAAACTCTCGCTCGAGGATTACAGGGGCGCCGAGCAGGACTGTGACAACTGCCTGAGCCGTAACCCGTTCATGGTGAACGCCTATCAGGTAAGAGGCCTGGCCCTTGTCTATCAGGGCCGATACGAGGATGCCATGAAGGCATTCCGGGAGGGTCTGCGGCTGGACAGGAGCAACATCTCCATGCAGCACAACCTGATCCTGTGCCTGATGCGTCTGGGTCGGAACGAGGAGGTGATCCATGCAAGCGACACGCTGCTGGAGGCATCGCCCAAGTACGCTCCCGTGATGGCAATGCGATCGGACGTCCTTTGGGAGATGGGTGACAGCACGGGTGCGCTGGAGTGGGTGAACAAGGCCCTTGACGTGAACCGTTACGATCCCATGATGCTCTATCACCGCGGAGTGATGCTGGCCCGCATGGAGCGTTATGAGGAGGCCGAGGCCGACATGGACCGTTCCATCTATCTGGATCCTACCATTGCCGGCACTTACATCGCACGCGCGATGGTGCGCTATTTCCGTGATAATCTGAACGGTGCGCTGGATGATTACGACATGTCCATCAACATCGACCCGTCAACTGTGACCGGACACTACAACCGCGGTAACCTGAGAGCTCAGATAGGTGATGACAACCGCGCCATCGAAGATTTTGACTTTGTGATTGCGGCTGAGCCGGACAACCTGATGGCCATATTCTATCGCGGCATCCTGCGCGACCAGACCGGCGATTACCGCGGTGCTGAACAGGATATTACACGCGTGCTCGAGGAGTATCCCCATTTTACCCAAGGTTACCAGATGCGCAGTGAGGTGCGTGAGAAACTGGGTAACATGCGCGGTGCCGAAGAGGACGCCATGGTGGTGATACGTGAGCAGAACCGCCGTTTCAACAACGCGATGGGTTATGCCGATGACGATGAGGACAAGGAGGATGAGGGCAAGACACGTGAGCGCGGTGACAAGAACGTACGCAACTACCGCAAGATAGTGGTTGACGAGGATCTGGAGAACTCGACGGGATTCACCAGCGAGTATCGCGGAAAGGTTCAGAACCGTAACGTGGATGTCCAGTATCTGGAGCCGTACCGTCTGACATACTACAAGGATAACACAAAGGAAATCAGTTTTGTATATAGCAGCAGGTCCATCGAGGAGCTCTCACATACCGGCTGTTTCATGTCGGCCATCGAACTGGAGAATCATGAGGTTCAGCTCAGCGAGAGGCAGATTGACCGTCTGTTTGCCGACATAGGTCTGCGCACCCAGTACATATCGGACAACGCATCGAACGCAGGCTGTCTGCTGCTGGCAAGAGCGATTGATTTCTTCCTGCTGCAGGATTTCAGGAATGCCGAATCGGACCTGGATCTGGCGGTTAAGGTGGATCCCGACAACTGGGCCGTATGGTTCTGCCGTGCACAGGTAAAGTTCCGCTCCATCCAGGTGAAGCGTGCCGAGCAGGAGGGCGAGAACATAGGCGAGATAAGTTATCAGAGCGTCATCAGGGACCTGACACAGGCCATAGAACTGGAGCCTTCATTCGCATTCGGATACTATAACCGTGCTACGTTATATGCCATGACCAATGACATGCCCGCCGCACTGGCCGATTTCGACAAGGCGATAGAGCTGGACGAGACTCTGGCCGAGGCCTGGTACAACCGCGGACTGGTGCTGGTGCTCCTTAACCGCATGGACGAAGCGTTCAGTGACCTGAGCCACGCAGGCGAACTTGGCATTTATTCAGCGTATAATATAATAAAACGCTTCTCCAAGTCCGAATAAATTGATAAATTCGCACGCTCAAATAGAAATTACTATAAAACAACATGATAAAGATTACGTTTCCCGACGGTTCCGTACGCGAATATGAAAGCGGCGTAACCGGTTATGAGATTGCTGAGAGCATCAGCCAGAGACTGGCACAGGATGTGTTGGCCTGCAGTGTGAATGACCAGATTACAGAGCTCAACCGCCCCATAACTACCGATGCTACCATCAAGCTGCACAAGTGGGAGGATGAGGAGGCCAAGCACGCTTACTGGCACACCAGCGCCCACCTTATGGCAGAGGCCCTGCAGGAACTCTATCCCGGTACACAGTTCGGTATCGGTCCGGCAATCGAGAAGGGATTCTACTATGACATCATGCCCCCCGAAGGCGTAGTCATCAAGGAGAGCGATTTCCCCGCCATCGAGGCCAAGATGAAGGAACTGGTCCAGAAGAAGGAGAAACTGGTACGTGAGGAGATCTCAAAGGCCGATGCCCTTAAGTTCTTCGCTTCACGCGGTCAGAGCTACAAGAACGAGCTCATTGCCGACCTGGAGGACGGTACCATCACCACCTACACACAGGGTAACTACACTGACCTGTGCCGCGGACCGCACCTGGTTGACACCGGTGCCATCAAGGCCATCAAGCTGCTGGCTACATCGGCCGCATACTGGCGCGGTGACGAGAAGCGCCCGCAGATGACACGTATCTACGGTATCACATTCCCCAAGCAGAAGATGCTGGATGAGTATCTGGAACTCCTTGAGGAGGCCAAGAAGCGTGACCACCGTAAGATCGGTAAGGAGATGGAGCTCTTCATGTTCAGCGACATGGTAGGTAAGGGTCTTCCCATCTGGCTTCCCAAAGGCACAGCACTGCGTCTGCGTCTTCAGGACTTCCTTTCACGTATTCAGAAGCGTTACGGTTACCAGCAGGTAATCACCCCGCATATCGGTTCAAAGCAGTTGTATGTTACCTCAGGTCACTGGGATCACTACGGCAAGGACAGCTTCCAGCCCATCACCACTCCCGAGGAGGGTGAGTGCTACCTGCTCAAGCCTATGAACTGCCCTCACCACTGCTGCATATTCAAGTCACAGCCCCGTTCATACCGCGACCTGCCTCTGCGTATTGCTGAGTTCGGTACCGTATACCGTTATGAGCAGAGCGGTGAGCTGCACGGACTGACCCGTGTACGCAGTTTCACACAGGACGATGCACACATCTTCTGCCGTCCCGATCAGGTTAAGGGTGAGTTCATCCGCGTAATGGAGATCATCGAGATCATCTTCAAGGCTCTTGACTTTGACAACTTCGAGGCTCAGATTTCACTCCGTGATCCTAACGACCACGAGAAGTACGTAGGCAGCGACGAGGTTTGGGAGAAGGCTGAGAGCGCTATCGTAGAGGCTTGCCAGGAGAAGGGCCTGAAGGCTACCGTTGAGTACGGCGAGGCTGCATTCTACGGTCCTAAACTGGACTTCATGGTTAAGGATGCCCTGGGCCGCCGCTGGCAGCTGGGTACCATCCAGGTTGACTACAACCTGCCGCAGAGATTCGAGCTCGAGTACATCGGCTCAGACAACCAGAAGGAGCGTCCGGTTATGATCCACCGCGCACCGTTCGGTTCAATGGAGCGCTTTGTGGCCGTGCTGATTGAGCATACCGCCGGTAAGTTCCCGCTGTGGCTCATTCCTGACCAGGTTGCTATCCTGCCTATCTCTGAGAAGGCCAACGAATACGCACACAAGGTACAGAAGGAACTGGAGGACAAGTATGAGGTACGCAGTTTCGTAGATGACCGTAACGAGAAGATAGGACGTAAGATCCGCGACAACGAGGTTAAGCATATTCCCTACATGCTCGTTGTCGGTGAGAAGGAGGCAGAAATGGGCGAGGTTAACGTCCGCAAGCAGGGTGCTGAGAACCTTGGAAACATGAAAATTGACGATTTCGGTAAAAAAATTGCCGATGAAGTTAATTCTATGATAAATAAATGGTAATTTTGCGCCCGCTTGGAATAATATATTGAATTAGGTATAAGATAAAAAGAGAAATTTACACTATAAAAGATTCTGAATGAAGAAAGACAATTTGAGTGATCAGTATCAGGTAAATGACGAGATCCGTGCCCGTGAGGTCCGCATAGTCGGTGAAGGCTTTGAACCCAAAGTGGTTTCACTGCGTGAGGCTCTGAAAATTGCAGATGATATGGAGTTGGATCTGGTCCTGATTTCACCTAATGCAGTTCCTCCGGTATGCAGAATCGTGGATTTCTCCAAGTTCATATACCAGCTCAAGAAAAAGCAGAAGGAGGCCAAGGCAAAGCAGGTCAAGATTGACGTGAAGGAGATCCGTTTCGGACCCCAGACCGATGATCACGACTACAACTTCAAGCTCAAGCACGCCATAGGTTTCCTGCAGAACGGTGACAAGGTTAAGGCATACGTCTTCTTCCGCGGTCGTTCAATACTGTTCAAGGAGCAGGGTGAGAACATCCTGGCACGTTTTGCAAAAGACCTTGAGGAGTACGGAAAGCAGGAACAGGCACCCATTCTGGAGGGCAAGCGTATGACAATATTCATATCACCCAAGAAGGGTGGAGCCCCCAAGAAGGCCGACGCTCCCAAGCAGGAAGAGAATAACGAATAAACGACCGCTAAGCTCCGGCATGGTGCTTACGGTTATAAATAACAAACCAAACAATTAATTACAATGTTGAAATCAAAGACTAATTCCGGTTCTAAAAAAAGATTCGCTCTTACCGGATCGGGCAAAATCAAGAGAAAACACGCTTATCACAGCCACATTCTGACCAAGAAGACTAAGAAGCGTAAAAGAAATCTGGATCACTTCACACTTCTTGACCCGGCTAACGCCAAGCAAGTTAAGTCTCTGCTCTGCATGAGATAATCCCGATTAAGAGATCAGTCAAAAAGAAAATTAACCGACTTGTCAGCCTTAAGTCCTGAATCTTAACGGGCGCTGACATTCAAAAAACAAAAAACTATGCCGAGATCAGTAAATCACGTTGCTTCAAGAGCAAAGAGAAAGAAAATTTTAGGTCTTACCAGAGGTTACTTTGGTGCCAGAAAGAACGTTTGGACCGTTGCCAAGAACACTTGGGAGAAGGGTTTGACTTATGCTTTCCGTGACCGTAAGAACAAGAAGAGAGAGTTCCGCGCACTGTGGATCCAGCGTATCAACGCTGCTGCCCGTCTGGAGGGTATGAACTACTCACAGCTCATGGGTGCCATCCACAAGGCTGGTATCGAGATCAACCGTAAGGTGCTCGCTGACCTGGCTATGAACAACCCCGAGGCTTTCAAGGCTATCGTTAAAAAGGTTAAGTAATACCGGACAGATACGTTAAAAAGCGGGTGGAAGTTGCTTCCGCCCGCTTTTTGTTTTATATTTGTATGACCGCACCGGGTTAGATCGGGAGACTCATCAATAAAAATGTAGAACCGGGATTGCTTCGGTTTCCAATGGCGGGCCACGCCCCTTACGGGGTAACCTTCGGTCGGTGGATTACAAAGGAGGCCGGGCGCTCAAAACTTATGTTTCCGGAGTTCTCATCACATCACCGATGCGGTTTTTTTTGAAATAAAACGGGCTGATCCATTTCGGACCAGCCCGTTTCTCATATATATAGAATTTGGCAGTTACTTGAGTATCAGGACTTTCTTTCCGTCCTTGATTGATATGCCGTTCTGGTATCCATTGACGCGCTGACCGCCCAGGTTGTAACGTGTGCCGTTGGCGTTGTAATCATCCTCAGTGACGTACTTGACCTCATTGGTGCTGGTGAATACAAGTTTGTCAATGTTACAGTTTGCACCGGTTATGGTAATGCGGAGGGGATATGTGCCCTGAGGCAGGTCATAACCGATATTACCGGTCTTGGTTGTATAGGTATCCCAACTTCCGGTGTTGGGTACTGATACGTTGGCAAGAGTGAGCAGGTTGCCGTTCTTGTTAAGGCTCAGACGGAATGAGGAGCCGTCGGTACCTGAACTTACTGTCGCTACGAACCTGTACGTGCCGGGAATGGTGATGTTAACGGTATACTCTGTCCAATCGTCGACTGCGGTGTAACCAAGCGCATATCCGCTGTTTCCGGTTACGATATCCATGCCGCCGTTGTCGCTGCGGTAGCCGGACTTACCCTCGTCATTGGAGTCCTTGTCATGGAAGGCCTTGCCTTCGCCGCCCTTGTCAAAGTCTTCGGCCTGGATGGTTCCGGGCAGGCTCATGCTCTTGAAGGGCTCTCTTACGGCGTCAACCTTGAGTGTGAAATTGCTTATCTCAGATTCCCTTCCCTTATTGTCGATTGCGATGGCCGTGAATGCTACGGTTCCCTTTGACTTAGGCGTGTATTTGTACTGGAACGGCTGACTTGTTATTGCGGAGACCAGACTGCCGTTTATATATACTTTTATAAGCTCGATTGAGTCTTTCTTTGTTGCATCGGCAGGTGTGAAGGTAAGGGTTGCCTGCTGACCGGCCAAAGCGGTAGTGGGGTTGGATGTAATGGTCAGATTCAGCGACGGGTCTATCTCAAGGTGCTTGAGTGTGAACTTGTCGATGTTGCAACTGCTGCCTGTGATGGTGAGGCGGATTACCTGCTCGCCCTCCTTGAGCGGAGCGATGGTTCTGCCGGAGATGGTCTTGTAGGTGCCCCAGTCGCTGTCGGCTGTCTGCGGAACGCTGATATTGCCGGTAAGGTCACTCAGACCGTCAATGTCGCTTACATCAAGACGGAAACCTGAACCGGTGGTACCTGATGACACTACGGCATCATAGTTGTAGTATCCGGCTTTGGTTACGTTTACGGTGTACTCCAGCCACTCATCGGTGTTGGTGTAGCCTATTACCTTGCCTCCGTTGCCGTTGACAATGTCAACGCCCTCGCAGTCACTGCGGTAAACGCCGTCATTACCTTCTTTCTCACTGTTGGAGTCGTGATAGGTAACGCCGTCACCTCCCTTGTCGAAATATTCGGCCTGTACGGTTCCGGGGATGGTGATGGGCTGTGTTCCGTATGTGGAACGGGGGTTGTATGCAGTGAAGGCGCCTTCACGCTCATAGATTGCAGTGTCAGCGTAAACGGTTGCCTTGAGTGAGTACTTGCCGTTGGCGGCGGGTACATACTTGGCGATGTAGGGGGCATCGGTCATAATTGTGTCAAGTACACCGTTGACATAGAGTTTTACGCTGTCGATGCTGCGGTTCTTGTCAACAAGTTCGGCGCGTACGGTAATGTCCAGTGTGTCACCGCGGGTTGCCTTGATGGTTGAGGGCTTGATATAGAGTGATATCTGCTTCTTTCCGCCGGGGAACGGGCTCTTGGCGTTCTTGGCTTTGTCTGTTTTCATGTAGTCAATAAGCCAATTCATAGCGGGACGTGCTGTTCCGTTCTTGTAAAGACCTGAGTGGTCAACCCATGTGGCACCGTAGATATATCCCCAGATGGTTACGCCTGCGCAGTAATCGGCCTCCCACATAAGGGGGAAGATGCTCTCGTACTGTGCCTTCTGTGCGGCATCACTCTCTAAGTTGATATCCAACTCGGTTATATACATAGGTATCTTGACGGCATTCTGGATCTTGGTCATTGAACTCTTAAGATTGTCATAAGTGATGTTGTCCACATCGTGTGACTGGCAACCGTAAGCGTCAATGGGAGCACCGGCATCACGGAGAGTACGTACAAGGTCGATGTACGCATCGGTGTCATGCTGGAAGGTGTTGTAGTCATTATATATAAGGATGGCGTTGGGCCAGCGCTCGTGGGCCAGCTCGAATGCCTTGATGAGCCAGTCATAACCGGTACGGCCGCCGCCACCGAGTGATTCCTTCATGAGCGGGTTGCCCTGCTGGTGCATTCCTACGGCCTCATTTACAACGTCAATCATGGGGAGGTCGGGGTAATGTTTCTTGACCTCGTCGAACCATTTTACCATTGCGTTATAACGCTCCTGTACAGGCAGGCTGCTGGTGAACCAACCGGGATACTGTGAACCCCATACCAAAGCGTGGAACTTATAGGTGAAGCCGTGGCTTTTTGCGTAGTTGAACGGTGTGTCACTGCCCCAGTTGTAACTGCCTCTGGTGCCCTCGACGGAGCCCCACTTGGACTCGTTCTCAGGGGTGATCTGGTTCCAGAGGGTGTAGTATGCGGGTACGCCGCCTCCGGCATCGACCTGATATCTTGTGGTGATGTTGCCCAGGAACTTGTCGGGGTTCTGTGACAGTTGGGCATTTGCATTGGTCAGGCAGAGTGCGCCCAACAGTGCTGCTGATAATAGACGGTTAAGTTTAGGGTTTGAAAACATAATTAAGTTAAGTATGGTTAGTGTATATCTCTACAAAGATATATAAAATGCGTATAAATACACATCTTACGCGGCAAAAATGATGTAATGATTTTTCAACGGATTCCGGCCTTGTCGAGGGCGCGCTGATAGCGTGCTGCGTAGGCGTTGTGCTGCGACAGGGTGGTGGAGAAATAGTGTGATCCGCTGAAGTCCTCCTTGGCCGAGAAGTAGAGGTAGTTGTGCTTGGTGTAGTTCAGCACGGCGTTGATGGACTGGGTGCTGACAAAGCGGATGGGGCCGGGAGGAAGTCCGGGATTCTTATATGTGTTATAAGGTGAGTCATACTCAAGGTGTTTCTTGAGGACACGCTTGGGACGCTCGCCGCCCATTGCGAAGATTACGGTGGGGCAGGCCTGCAGGGGGAGTTTGCGCTTGAGGCGGTTCATATAGACGCCTGCTATGATGGGAAACTCATCAAGTTTGGCGGTCTCCTCCTCGATGATGGAGGCCAGTATGATGACTTCATCCTCGGTTAGTCCTATGGATTTGGCTTTGGCTTTGCGCTCATCGGTCCAGAAACGGTTGCGTTCCTTTACCAGACGCGACAGGATGGCGCTGGCCGATGAGTTCCAATAGACCTCATATGTGTTGGGGATGATCATGCAGAAGACGTTGGTGGGGGTGTAGCCCATGGAATCCAGGAACGCGGGGCTGGTCAGGCGGCCGGCTATGGCTGCCGAGTCAACCATCAACTGGTTTGCTATGGCGCGGGACATCTGGCCGATGGTGCGGGTGCTGTTGATGGTCAGGCGCACGGGGGTCTGGTTGCCGCTCAGGAGCATGTTTGAAACCTCCTTGGGGGTGGCTCCGCTCTTTACGGTGTAGCATCCTGTGTGGATGTGCTCATCGTAGTCGCGGTGTTCCAGCAGGAAGTTCAGGGGTTTGATGTTGGCGGCGGGATCGGCCTCCAGGATGGACTGGATGACGCTTTCGCGTGTATCGGACGGATAGATGTATATCCTGTAGTCGGGACATTCCGATACAGGTTTATTGAACGAACATGCGGTAAAGAACAGCAGTGTTACAATTATCAATAATCCCTTTTTCATACTTTGCAAAGATAACACTATCTTTGTACAAACTACATCAATTATACAATGAGAAAAATCTTTTTCCTGCTCACACTGACGGCAGCTCTGTCAGTTAGCGCAAAGAATGAAGTTACGGTCAATGTCCACGCCGACAAACCGGGTGCTACAATCAACAAGAACATCTACGGACAGTTCTCAGAGCATCTGGGTACCTGCATCTACGGCGGTCTGTGGGTTGGTCCGGAGTCATCAATTCCCAACACCGACGGTTACCGTAATGACGTGCTAGCTGCACTTAAGGAGCTTGAGGTTCCCGTAATGCGCTGGCCGGGCGGCTGCTATGCCGATGAGTATCACTGGATGGATGGTATCGGACCCAAGGAGAACCGTCCCGTTATGGTTAACAACAACTGGGGTGGCATTGTCGAGGACAACAGCTTTGGTACACATGAGTTCCTGAACCTGTGTGAGCTGATTGGCTGCGAGCCTTACATCTCACTGAACGTAGGTAGCGGCTCTGTAGAGGAGGCTGCCAAGTGGATCGAGTATATGAACGCCGCTGACGGTCCGATGGCCAAGCTGCGCAAGCAGAACGGCCGTGAGGAGCCCTGGCACGTTAAGTACATAGGTATCGGTAATGAGGCATGGGGCTGCGGCGGTAACATGCTGCCTGAGTACTACTCAGACATTTTCCGTCGTTATCAGACCTACTGCCGCGACTACAACGGCACTCAGCTGTTCAAGATTGCCAGCGGTGCTACCGATTACGACTATGAGTGGACCGATGTCCTGATGAAGAAGATAGGCTCTATGATGAACGCCGTTTCTCTGCACTACTATACCGTATCTGGTTGGGTAGGTGCCAAGAAGCCCGCTCTGGATTTCAGCGATGAGGATTTCTACTGGTGCCTTGGCAAGTGCCTGGGTATTGAGCCGGTTATCCAGAAGCATCTGGCCATCATGAGCAAGTATGATCCCGAGCACAAGACTCCGCTGCTGGTTGACGAGTGGGGTACATGGTGGGAGCCGGAGCCCGGCACTCAGCTCTATCAGCAGAGCACCATGCGTGACGCTCTTGTTGCTTCACTGTCACTTGACGTGTTCCACAAGTACTGCGACCGCATCCAGATGACAAACATCGCTCAGGTTGCAAACGTGCTCCAGTCTATGATCCTGACCAAGGATGACAAGATGGTGCTCACTCCGACCTACTGGATATTTGATATGTACAAGCCTCATATGGACGCTACCTACATTCCCACTGACCTGGAGGGTGTTGAGGTTAAGCTGACTCCCAACGAGCGTTATGCTGCCAATCCTGATGAGACCGCTACACGTCCTCTGCCGCTGTTCAGTTCAACTGCATCGACCAAGAACGGCAAGCTGCATATCTCAATGTCAAACGTTAAGCTGAACGAGGCTCAGAGCGTTACCGTAAAACTGGATGGCATCAAGGCCAAGAAGGTTTCCGGTAAGATCCTGACCAGCGACAAGGCCAGCAACTACAACTCTTTCGAGAATCCCGACAAGATCAAGCTGGCTGACTTTGACGGCGCACGCATCGACAAGAAGACGGGTGACCTGATCCTTGAGATTCCTGCTGCAAGTATCGTAACACTGGAAGTCGAATAAGATAAAAACACAAAAAGAAAAAGGTCGCTCTTTCGGGCGGCCTTTTTTGATTTTTGCTACATTTGCAGACGCAATCGCGATAGTAGCTCAGTTGGTAGAGCGTTGGCTTCCCAAGCCGAAGGTCGCGGGATCGTGCCCCGTCTATCGCTCACGCAGGTTGATGCTGAGGTCTCAGCAGATCATTCACAGTTTTTACGGGATTGAAGGTGGTGAGGGGAACCTCTACGAAGATGGTGTTCCAGTCACTCATGGCTCCGTTCCAGAGGCCGGGAAGTTCAAGTGCCTTGAGCTCGCGGCCGTTCTTGGACTTGGCCGATATGAATCCGGTGGATTTGTCAACGTAGTCAGGCAGGTTGAAGGCTCCGCCCTTGTAGTTACGTACGGCGCAGACCAGGTCAACGGGGTTGAAGTGGGTGCCCTTGGTGAACATCTCCTTCTTGCGCTCGTCACTGAGGTCTATCTGTGAACTTTCAAGTATCTGGGGTGATACGGTGCCGTCGGCGTTGTATGCCAGGAACGGACCGCCGCCGGGCTCACCGACGTTCTTGACCATACCGCACACACGGATGGGGCGGTTGAGCTTGCCATGAAGCCATGCAGCCAGCTCCTTGTCACTCTTTGAGGCCAGATCCTTGCATCGGCAGCAGAGGGTCTTCTGGACGAAAGCGGTGATTTTCTTGAGCTGGGCATCGGTATACTTTCCGGTGTCAAGCAGACGCAGGTACTCGAATACCTTTTCCTGTATGCTTACCAGGATGCCTGCCAGCAGTTTCTTATAGGTGATGGTATCGGTCTTGAAATGATCGGGTACCACGTTGTCGATATTCTTGATGAAGACGATGTCGGTGTCCAGGTCATTGAGGTTCTCAATGAGGGCGCCGTGACCTCCGGGACGGAACAGGATGGAGCCGTCGTCGTTGCGGAAGGGGGTGCCGTCGGCAGCTGCAGCGACGGTGTCGGTGCTGGGCTTCTGCTCGGAGAAGGTGATGTTGTAGGTGGCTCCGTAGCGCTTGGAGAGACTCTTGGAGCAGCTCTCTGAGAGTGCCTTGAAGAGTTCTTTGTGCTCGGGCGATACGGTGAAGTGGATGTGTACGGAGCCATCGGACCCGGTGGCGTACATGGCGCCTTCGGCCATATGCTCCTCGAGCGGTGTGCGGGCGCTGCTTCCGTACTTGTGGAACTTGAGCAGTCCCTTGGGCAGTGCGCCGTAGTTGAGTCCTTTGGCTTCCAGAAGGTTGGATACGACGGCTTTGTATCGGCCATCGGCCATAAGGTCCTTTATGGATTTGCCCTCGTTCTTAAGGCATGCATCGTCAAGTTCCTTGTTGAAAGCGAACTTGTTTATGTTGTCAAAAAAGGTCTTCTCAAACGGGGTGGTGGGGACGTCATAGGATGCGTCCAGGAAACTGAAAAGATCCTTGAACATGCGGCTGGCGGCACCTGAAGCGGGTACGAACTTGGTGATAATGTGCTTGCTGCCTGTGCAGTAGGCGTCCCAGGTCTTTATGTACTTGTCAGACTGACTCTCATCAAGGTCCATTATGCCGTTGCCTATGGATGCGGCGGCGTCCAACTCAAGGAACGGGAAACCGTTTTTTATCAGTTCCAACTGTGCCTGTACTTTTTCAGCGGTAGTTCCTTTCTTTTTAAACTGTTGCAGATCTTTCTCGTCAAACATATACGCAATACAATAGTTTGTAAGTCCTTTTTTGCGAATTCAAATGTAGTGCTGTTTTTGGATTCTACAAAGAAAAGTGACTTATAATGTCGAATGAATTTTTTTTCATAATTTAGCACCCAAATCAACCTATTTAAACTATATGAAGAAACTAAAGTATTTGCCCCTGTTTTTGTTTGCTGCGCTGGCTTTGCCCGCATGGGGCGAGAATGCAAACGAGGATGAAAAGTATCCTGAAATCACTTTCGAGAAGACAACTGTTGACTTCGGCCTGTTCGACAAGGAGCACGGTGACAAGGTATGCTGGTTCGTGTTTACCAATACCGGTAACAAGGAACTGCTGATCCTGTCAGCCAATTCAACATGCGGCTGCACTGTTCCCGAGTTCCCCAAGAACGCCATTCAGCCGGGTCAGAAGGATTCCATAAAGGTTTCATACGCCGGTTCTACCCGCAGGGTGGGCAAGATGAAGAAGACCATTGCACTTACAACTAACTGCAAGGTCAACTCATGCTACCTTTACATCCAGGGTGAGATGGTGGAGGAACTGGTTGCTGACAGGATCAAGCCTGAAGAGAAGTAACCACAAGCGTATCGGGATCCGGTACGGTGAACTTTACTGAATAGCCGTCAAAATCAAATCCGTATTCACGGTCAGGGTCATCCTGGTAACGGGGACGCGGATCTTCGGCAAGAATACCCCGGAGCGCACTGAGCGTTCCGGGTTTTATTTTGGCCTGGAGATGCTCAGGGATGATGACGTTGAGCTTGTGCATGCTGACGTTTCCGGTGAATCCGGCGGTGGCGTCGGGTACGCAGTCGGTATAGGGTATGTAGGGCTTGATGTCGTAGATGGGGGTGCCGTCCATGAGATCGGCTCCGCTTACATGCAGTACGGGACCGTCGGGGGTGCTCAGCTCGATGGATTCAAGTTTTACGCATGAAAGGCCGATGGGGTTGGGACGGAAGGGCGAGCGGGTGGCGAAGACCCCAAGGCGGGTGTTGCCTCCCAGACGCGGCGGACGGACGGTGGGTGACCACTCCTCACGTACGGCCTCCGAGAACTCCCAGATGAGCCAGATATGGCTGAATCCCTCAAGACCTCTCAATGCATCGGGGTTGCGGTACTCGGGGTTGAAGACGACGGTTCCCTTGAGCTCAGGTACGAGCCCGCTCTGGCGTGGGATTCCGAACTTGCTGGCGAATCCGGTCCGTATAGTTGCTATAGGTTGCATTTTCTGCATTGTAGAGGCGAAGGTACGGAAAAAAAGAATACATTTGTAAGTTATGGTCATGCCAAAGCGGTTACATAGACTGTCGGTGCTCTGTGCGGTGATGCTGATTGCCGCCGTGTCGGGCATATCGGCCCAGGTTCTTCCGGTGATGAACACTTTCAGCGGAAGGACGTTTGAGGGTACGTTAGACGTGTCGTGGCCGGTGCTGTTTGACGGCTGTACGTTCAAGACAGACGGGACGGTGATAAAACATTCTTACGGTGCGGTGTTCCGTAACTGCAAGTTCGAATGTGCCGGCGGGCAGTTGTGCATTGCGGAGAGCGGTGACGGCATTATCCTGGCAGACTGTGAGGTGAACGGCTGCGACGCCCTGAGCATATGCGGGGAGTACAGCCCGGCATCCAGGAACTACATAACCGGCGTTACCGTGAACGGTGAGGAGTGTACGGTGCTGGATGAGCAGGAGACTATTATTGACATTGACGGTCTGGAGATGGCCGAGAGCGCTCTGGGTGAGTCTGACGGGCCGTTGTTCATGATAATGAGTGCCGATAAGAACGTACTCGGGAAGGGTGAGATTGCATACTTGCATCTGCGCGGCCTGGAGGAGGGTATGTTCGTGGGCTGGCAGTCATCGGATGCGGGACTGAAACTGACGGTTGACGCTGACGGGCTGGGCTGCAGGGTTTATGCGGCAGAGGTTAAGGACTTGAAGCATGCGGTGGTATCGGCCTATACTGAATACGGGCTGGAGGCCGCTGTAGTGATTACGATAGGTGAATAGACTTAGGTTTTGGCTGTTGAGTGCGTTGCTCTGTCTGGCTTTCTGCGGACGGGCGGGGGCACAGGGTTCGGGTCTGACGGCGTTTGACCTGAATGAGAAGGCCATATCGTACCTGTGGAACAACCTGGACAGCGCCGAGCAGTATGCCCGTTTTGCACTTGATGTGACGCGCCGTCACAGCGACGAGCACGCCAAGGCGGTCAACACCCTGGCGCGCATAGCGTTCATGCGCATGGATTATACTCAGGCCTGGGAACTGTACAGTTCCGTGCCTTCAATCACCAGCAATACGCTTGAGGTGGTGGCATCGCAGATAGGTCTGATGAGGATCTGCCAGCGTACATCGGACAATGTCTCCTTCTATCAGTACCGTAACGAGATTCTGCTTAACCTGCGTGCCCTTCATGAGGAGCAGGAGGTGCTCAGCAGCGCCCAGCTGGACCGTCTGCTGTCGCTGGAGCGTTCGTTCCGCATGGAGTCGGCTCAGTATTGGTTCGAACTGGAGCAGTTGGGCCAGGCGGGCCGTGAGATGGCTTATGTGGTACCTGACAACCGCCTGCGTGACGATCATGACCGATACCTGATGTACACTTACATGCATGGTCTGGGCATCGGAATAGAGGAGAGTGATATTGCTTCATACAGGCTGCGCAGTCTGGATAACTGCCTGCGCAGTGCCACACGATACAATAATGTCAGGATGCAGGCGCTGAGCATAAGCGCCATCTGCTCTCTGCTGCTGGAGTACGGCACTGAGAATGTGCTGTCTGGCGTAAGCAGCGATATGCTTTCCAGGTTGAATGCATCGGACGTGAATCCGGAACTTCTGCCTACCCAATTGGCACTGAAGGCATTGCAGTTGTCGGCATCTTACGGCGGTCAGTATGAGATCATTGAGTGCGAGCGTCTGCTGGCTTCCTGTTACATTGAGCGCGGACTCTATCAGGAGGCGTTGGGCGTGCTGGGTACGGCTCTGGATCTGCTGAACGCCAACTTCCGTCTGAACAGCGCGGGACGTACCGAGCAGGAGCCGCTGGAGCCTTATCGCAGCGACGGCCGTATCGTGGAGGAGGAGTGGATGGATGCAATGCCTCACGGCGTGGTGCCTGAGTGCATGGCTTCGCTGCGTGAGCAGATGAGCCTGGCTTACTCCGGACTGAATGACAAGCTGGCATCGGACTACAACCGTACCGTTTACCTGGAGATTCAGAAGAACATCCGTCTGGACCGCCGTTATGAAGCGCGTACCATTCTGCTCAAGCAGTCCAACCTGCGTCTGAAGGGCATGCTTTATGCTGTGGCTGCGGCGATTCTGCTGCTGACGGTATTCCTGCTGATTTTCCATAAGCGCATCATTGCCGCAAACAAGAAGTATGTGGAGATGATGCAGAGGACGGTGGCTCTGTGCGAGCGTATTCTGAAACCGGCTCCTGAGGGACAGGATACCACTGAATGGCTTAACAGCATTGAAATACCGGACCTTAAGGGTGTTGACCTGGCTCCGTACTTGAAGGCCGCTCTGCGTAACGCCGATGAGCTGGTGGGTCAGGCCGATAGGCTCAAACAGGCCGAGAAGCAGCACTATCTGTACCGTCTGCATGCCGAGACCAACAAGCGCGAGAACCTGGTACGCAAGACCTGCTGTCAGGTGGTGGCCGAGTGTCTGCCGTACATTGACCGTATGCGCTCCGAGATCAGGCATCTCTCCGAGATTCCGGCCGGCAGTCCGCAGTACGAGCAGAGCCTGCAGTACGTGCGTGAACTTGCCGAGCGTATAAACCAGTATAATGACCTGCTGTCACAGTGGATTCGTATCCGTCAGGGTGTGGTTGCCCTGAATGTGGAGAGTTTCCCGGTACAGGGCATATTCGACATAGTAAGCAAGGGCGGCCGCAGTTTCAGCCAGAAGGGTGTGGAACTGAAGGTGCTTAAGAGCGACGCCATCGTGCGCGCCGACCGCGTGCTGACGCTGTTTATGATTAACACTCTGGCCGATAACGCCCGCAAGTTCACCCCGGCAGGCGGTAAGGTAACCGTTCAGGCCGATCAGGGTGATGATTACGTTGAGATATCGGTCACCGATACCGGCGTGGGCCTGAGTGAGGCCGATGTCAGCCAGATACGTGACTCAAAGGTGTTTGACCCCGAGAAGATAGGTCAGGGTGAGCATCAGGGCAAGGGCAGCGGATTCGGCCTTATGAACTGCAAGGGCATAATTGAGAAATACCGCAAGTCCGATGACCTGTTCAAGGTCTGCTCGTTCAATGTGGAGAGCATTCCGGGCAAGGGAAGCCGTTTCTCGTTCCGTCTGCCTAAGGGTATCAAGCGTGCTTTGAGCCTGCTGATCATACTCTGTGCGGGTGTGACGGCACGGGCACAGGAGCAGGACAGCCTGCTTATTACGGCATATAACTACGCCAACCAGACCTATATCTGCAATACTCAGGGACAGTTCGAGGAGGCACTGCTCTATGCTGATTCGGCGTTTGACGCACTCAACCGCGACTATCTGCTGAACGGCGGATCCCAGGATATGCTGCTGTCGGTGATGGATGTGCTTGTTCCGGCCGAGACTTACTGGCTGGAGGACGGTTACGCCACTGACTATGAGACGGTGCTGTGGCTGCGTAACGAGATAGCGGTATCGGCCCTGGCTATGCGTGACTGGGATGTTTACCGTTACAATGATGACGCTTACCTTAAACTCTTCAAACTCTACTACGGTGAGTGGAAGATCGAGGAGGACTGCCGTGAACTGCAGCGTACCAACAGCAACCTGTCGATATCGGTCATCATTTTCGTGCTGATATTCATTACGGTGCTGCTTGTGCGTTATGTGGTCCATTCGCGCCACTGGCTCAAGTTCCGCAGTGACCTGCAGCAGGCTATCCGTGTGGTTGACAGCATTTCCAGGATTACGGCTGTGACTGACCTTGACAACTTCAACGCCGAGGATGTGGTGACGCGTCTGACCGACGGCATATTCGTTGAACTGGATCATCTGGTCGATATGCGCTCGTTCATGATTGCGCTCAACGACGAGGGCCGGATTATCACTGCCGTACACAATGACGGCCCGCAGGACGAGCGTCTGGCTGACCGCGTGAACGCCTGCATGGCGGGCGGTGAGGAGCAGAGTTCGGCCGACGGTCTGTGCCGCGCGCTGCCTCTGGTTCTGACTCTTGACGGTGAGGAGCAGCAGATAGGTGCCGTAGGATTCCGTCTGGAGCATGAGGCCGATGAGACCTGGCAGATCGTGAAGGGTATGATTGTAAGTTATCTGGCAACGGCCCTGTACAGCTGCGTGATCCGTTTTGAATCGGGATTCCGCGACATCGAGCAGATAGAGGAGGAGTCGGAGCGCATCAGATATGAGGAGAACCGCCTGCACGTAAGCAACCTGATACTTGACAACTGTCTGTCAACACTCAAACACGAGACCGTCTGGTATCCCAACAGGATAGTCCAGCTGGTGGAGAGCGGACAGGTGGCCGATATGCAGGAACTTGTGGACTATTACCGCGAGATATTCGGCATCCTGAGCCAGTATGCGCTGTCACAGACCAAGGGACAGCTGCTGCACCGTGACGTGTTCAAGGTCAGTGAGCTGAGTGATGGCTTATCGGCCTATATCAAGAAGGCTAAGACGCGTAACGGATACAACGGCAACGTGAGCATCGGACCATTTGACAAGACCGTATCGGCTGACCGTATGATGCTGCAGTATCTGCTGGAGAATCTGCTTGACAGGGGTATGGCCGAGGGTGGTGACATGACGCTTGCAGCTGTGTCGGAGGGCGGTTTTGTCAAGTTCATGCTGCACCGTAAGTGTGCTGTGCCTGAGGCGGAGGTGCTGGACGGCCTGTTCACACCGCTTATGAACAAGGATAATATGGCATACGTGCTGTGCCGTCAGATAATACGCGAGCATGACGAGGCGTTCGGACATCCCGGCTGCCGAATCAATGCAGAGAGTACTGAGGATGGTATCCTGATATGGTTTACCGTCCCTGAGGTAGTTTAAAATGATTACGACATATGGAGAAATTCAAGACAATTGTTGTTGAGGATGTGTCACTTGAGCTTAAAGGGACACTGTCAATCATCCGTAATGACATCCCCGAGGTGGAGGTTATAGGCACTGCTCAGACCGAGCGTGAGTTCTGGGCCCTGATGGACGGCGGCGCACAGCCTGACCTGGTGCTGCTGGACCTGGGATTGGGCGGCTCCACCACAGTAGGCGTTGACATCTGCCGCAAACTCACTCAGAAGGGCGGCGTCAAAGTCCTGATCTTTACCGGTGAGCTCCTGAACGAGAAACTCTGGGCCGATGTCCTGGACGCCGGAGCGCACGGCATCGTGCTCAAGACCGGCGAACTGCTGACCCGCAACGAGATCATGGATGTGATGAGCGGAAAGCGTTACGTGTTCAACCAGCCCATCCTGGAGAAACTGGTGGAGCGTTTCCGTAACGCCGTAACCGATGAGGGACTGCGTCGCAGCGCCAGCATCGAGTATGAGATTGATGAGTATGACGAGCGTTTCCTGCGTCATCTGGCGCTTGGCTACACCAAGGATATGATAAGCGAGCTGCACACCATGCCCTTCAGCACCAAGTCACTTGAGAAACGTCAGGCCGACCTGATAGCACGCCTGTTCCCCGAGGGCGAGCAGCGCGGCGTAAACGTTACACGTCTGGTGGTTCGTGCCATCGAACTCCACATAATTGATCCGTCAAATCTTGAGGCCGATGAATAAGCGTTTTACAGGCTGGCTGCATCCTGCGGTAATCTATCTGATTCTGCTCATCCTGGTTATCGTAGTATCCTGGATAGGCAGCATCGTGGAGATAAGCAGGGTAGGCGGCAACGGCGAACTGGCGCTCCGCAGCGTGCTGGGAGTACCCGGCCTGCGCTGGGCTGTCCGCACCGCCGCAACATGCCTGGGTAACGCTCCCGTGGGCAACGCGCTGATGCTCTTCATAGCAATCGGAGCGGGTAGGGGCAGCGGTCTGTTCCGCGCTCTCTCACGCATTCGCAGCCTCTCGCCGAAGGAGAGCACCGCTTTCTACATCAGCATGGTGGTGCTGGCCATTTTCATTTTCCTGATTGTGCTGGGCGTTTATGCCGGCAGCCATCTGCTATTGGGTATAACAGGGTCTTTGAAAGGCAGTCCGCTGTACGACGGATTCATGTTCCTTGTGATGCTGGGCATCGGCCTACCGTCACTTGTGTACGGCCTCTCAACCGAGACCTTCCGGACTGTAGGTGACTGCGTGGATGCATTCTGCACCATACTGCCTCCGTTCGCCCATTTCCTGGTCACTATGCTCGTGGCCGCACAGCTCCTGCAGACGTTGGAGTATACCAATATTGATGCTCTTCTGGGCATATCAGCGGGCGCCATGCGTATCATTTCCTTCGTGGTTTATTGGCTCCCTCTGCCTATTATTTTGGTATGGTGTCAAAAATCGCGGAAAGAGGTTTGAAATGTAGAATTATTCAACTAATTTTGCACCCGCAAACTGGTTCGGTTAACTTCGTTGACCTCACCACGCCACGACAAAGCGAGCAAGCTCGCTTGATTCTTTCAAATTAACGTGAAAAATGAACAAGTTCCTTTTTCCCGCCAATTCGAAAGAATACAAAGGAACAAGTTCCTTTGTTCGTTTGGCTCAAGGTTTGGTTCCGTAGCTCAGCTGGATAGAGCAACAGCCTTCTAAGCTGTGGGTCTTGGGTTCGAATCCCAACGGAATCACAAAGCCAAAAGTGCCCTGGATGTCAATCCGGGGCATTTTCGTCTCCATGACTCCGTTGGGATAAAGCCAAAGGATTTATACCGGCGGAGTCATGGAGACGAAATGAGAGCCCACGTAGTGGGATCTGTACTTTTGGCTTTGTGAAAATTAGCCCCCGCAGGGGGCGGGATGCGTCAAAACGTAGTTTTGGCGAATTTCAACGGAATCACCGAGAAAGTGCCTCAGAAGTTCCTCTGAGGCACTTGTTTTTTTGAGACAAACGGAACCGTCCCCTTTGTCACATGGTGATTTGCATTTAAACTAAATTTTTTGTTATTTTGTGACACCTAATCCTTTTCTAACCTTTAAGATGAAAAAACCCAAATTTCTTTTGTTCATGCTGATGTGCGCAGCTGCATCATGCTCTGCACCGCAATATGATGATAGCAACCTGTTTGAATGGTCTCATGGGAAGGTTATTGCCAAACCTGAACACACAAGTTCATACGTTAACAGTGATGACAGATGGATTGATTCATTGGGCTTCAAGGTTACCGATTTCAAGGCTTATCCCATCAGCTCTCAAAACAATAAATATCACTGTACGGTCAGGATAGAAGGTCTTCAGGAAAAAGTTGAGGAAGACCGTTTTGAACAGATTACCATCGTAGATTCCAAAGGTAAGGAGCTGTTCAGGGATTATGATGAGATGTTCGGTGGAACATTTCTTCTAAGGGGTGACCAGAATCGTGACATTTATTTTGAGAAGATAGATCTGGACGATAACAGTTTTGCCCTGTTTTTTGGTAAATGGTTCTTCTCATGCTGTCCGCAGGAACCCGGAGATATGATGATTATTGTGGTCAGCAAGAACAGGGCGACATTGGTTTACAATGGTCCTGCTTGCGTCATAGCTCCTGTAGATTTCAAATCGGATAACTTCTCAATTGAATTTGTTGATAACGCAATAGGGCTATATGATGAAGAGAGAGGGTTCATCTTTACACCCGAAAGGCTGGCCCGCCACACCGTATACAGAATCTACAAGGAGGGTAACATGCTCAAGTTTATGAGTCGGGAGCCAACGTCATATAATGCATCGGGAGACATTTTGAGGTTCTATAGAGGGTATCAGACTGAGTTTAAGAAGGTTGATTCTCTGATGACAGTGTATTGCACCCCGGAACTCAAGGATTGTTTATTGGAGACAATAAACACCTCTGGCTATGACTTTGCCACCAACGGTTATGCGGACATATACCCGGAGTCTTTCAGGGTAGTTAAAAGGGGAGACAAGTATGTGGTGTCGTTTGAGTATAAGAAATGGCCCGTCAGTAACGAGCCCGGAAAAGACTCGATATATGTAAAGGTCAATAAGGATAACAAGATTTCCCAGATAATTAGACCGTCCGATAATTATATAGTCCCGTAATCATTTATGCGAAAGATTATCTGTTTGCTGGCAGGTGCACTGTTGTTTGTGTCTTGCCAAAACTCCGGGAGCAAACTGTTGATGGACGTGACAGAGGTTGATTACCTTGACAAGTCCGAGTTTGAGATGGAGGGTAGGGAGATTGCCGTTGAGGCGATAGGAATAGACGACATCATGTTCTGCGACTCTTTCCTTGTGGCTTTCACCGAAGATCCGCAAGGTCTTTTCAAGGTGTATGACCCTGAAACAGGCAAGGAAACGGCCAGTTTCGGCTATCTGGGAAGAGCCAAGAACGAATTCACATATCCCCAATTCCTGAACTATGTGCAATACAGGAGAGAGGGGAAGACCATTATCCCGATAGTGGACAGCAGACATCTTTTTGTTGAGTTGGACCTGACCAATTCCATCAGTAGCGGATCGGCCGTAGTGGAAAAGACTGAGTTGTACTTACATGACGGATTGGACGAGGGCTCTTTCTCAATTTTGGACAATGATTTGTCAAAACTGTTTTTGGCATCGGTCGCAACACATGATTATGAGACGGATGAATGGAATGTTCCGACATTCAGTATCATAAGCAATGGTGAGACTCGTGAGATTCCGGTCTTTTCAGAGATGACCGAAGCTACTGACGAAGGCTATTATATCGCGACCTATTCGGGCCTTTTATACAAACATCCCGCCAGGAATCTGTATGCATACACCCTTGAGAGCAGGGATTACATCCTCTATTTTGACCTGGATAATGACAGACGTTTTGCCATACATCAAAAAGGCGCGAGCACTTTTGACGACAAGTATCCCAAGTACGACTATGAATACGGCAGGATGACGTTTACCAATTCAACACCGACCAATGATTTCATCATTACGAATTATTGCGGAGGTTCATTCTTACAGGAAGGTAAGGAAGATGGGAATTACTACACCGAGTTTGTCCTGTTTGACTGGGAGGGCCGATATCTGTGCGGCATAAAAGTAAAACTGAATATATGCAGGGGCGCGTATGATGAGGAGAACCATATTCTGTATGGCCTGGATCGTGTAACTGAAAAACTGTATGAGTTTGATTTCAATCCGATAGTTGATTATATAAAGAAGAACCATTAATGTTTCCATGATGAAAAAAGCCTTTTTGCCGGTTATTTTTGCAGCTCTTTTTGCGGCCTGTACCACTACCGCCGCGAAAGAACAGTCCAAAGTCCTGACTTACGCATCAAACACCCATGGTTTTGAGAGAATCGTTGAGGTGACTGATGTTGAGTATACCGATACTGCAACTATCCTGACTTTCTTTTTTAAGAATCGCCTGATGCCGGGCACCATATGTATTCTGCCGCAGACATACCTGTCCGATGAGCAGGACCGCCATTATAAGGCCCTGTTCGGGGTTGAGCATCCACTGGGCGAGTATTTCTTCCCGGATAAGGATGGGACTTATTTCCATGTGGGATTCGAACCTTTGGCAGCCGGCGTGCAGATATTCGATATGATAGAGGGTAAAGCCAGCAGTGATTTCCAGATTATGGGTATTCATGCCCCTTCATACAAACCCGCTAAGCCTGAGTTCAGCCAGGAGGAGATTGAGGAGGCCCGGAAGATTCGGAGCGCTATCTTCAATAAGGGAGTTGTCTGTCTGCGTGGTACTATCCAGGGTTATGACCGCAGCCATAATTATCGGACCTTCCAGTTGCTTTATTCCGACTATTTCCGGGATGATAATAATACAACTTCTACTATCGCCTTGGAAATTGATTCCTTAGGCCATTTTGAGACATCGTTTGATGTTAATCACGCTATCGGCGCATCGATTATCGACCAAAGGAATACATGGCATTCATTCATTGCCCTGGCCGGTGATACGCTTGATGTCGTTTTCATGGAGGACGGCTCAACAAAGTATTCGTTGTCCGATGGGCGTGAGTATCCGTTGGATAGATACAACCGTCTGTCCCAGAACATAAATACCGTTGATGGCTGGACAATCCAATTTGATAAGTCCATGAATCTGTCAAAGGCTCTGGACTACGCACGCCTGTGGAAGACTCTTGGCCTGGAGTTTGTTGATTACCTTACCGCCAAATATGGTTTTACGGCATTTGAATATGAATTTGCCCGTATAATGGCCGATCAGGAAGCCTTTGAAGCATATGTTGATTATAGGTTGGATGCCCAGGAGATGTTGTTCACTGAAGGTGATTTCTATAGCAGAGGCAAGGGCTTCTTGGGTAAACTTCTGTCGCTTGGCATCGACCGCAAACTGACCAAGCCTGATGCATTGGAGTTTTTGTCCGGTTTTTCGGCTAATGATACTCTTATGGTGATTTTGCCGGTGGAGTGGGCTCTGTTCAACAGGTATAAGTATGACCAGCCTTTCTTTGCACCGGCTGTGGTGACTGCCGATGATCAACCGAATGCTGTCTTTAAATACGCATGGCAGGCGTATCTGACGGATTCCACGCATCTGGTCAATGACATGAAACTGTTTGGCCTGGATGAACCGTCACTGCTGGGTAAGATATGCGTATTGCAGGATATGACACGCCATCTTGATTCACTCAAGACGTTAGTCTCTGCTGAGGGTGGAACTAATCCCGATGCTGTGCTCATGTCATACCTGTCAAAGATGAAGGAGCTTATTAATGACGACAATCTTGCCGCTCTGGCAGACCTTATCTATAAGGATTTCATCCGAACCAAAACACCTTACTGGGATCTGCCCGACTGCCGTGGCACAGAAGTACTTAAGAGCATCCTGGCCAAATATCCCGACAAGTATGTCTATCTTGATTTCTGGTCAACCGGATGCGGCCCCTGCATGGCGGATATAAAGAATCTGTACCAAAACAACCGCAAGCTCATGACAGATGACCATGACAAATTCGTGATGGTATTCATAACTGATGATCCCACCTATGCATACGAGCCGTTCCGCCAGGAGTGGCTTGAAGGAGCCCAGAGCTATAAGGTATCCAAGGATGATTTCAACGCTATGGCCGGCCTGTTCAACTTCTCGGCCATACCTCATCATGAGCTCATTACTCCCGACGGTCGCGCGGTAAGTGCCGTTCCGCCGATGCTCACAGTAAATCCCGAAAATCCGGAAGGTAAATAAGTTCCACCCGGGACAAGTCCATTGGGGACGGTTCTCTTTGGCCCTTTTTGGTGCCAAAGAGAACCGTCCCCAATGGCACTGTATGTTTATTTTTACAACTTAAGTATAAATAATTGTCAAAATGTTTTGTTGTTTTTACAAAATGTAATTTATTTGCATTGGAAACCTGAAACAAAACAATATATATGAAGAAACTGACCGATAAGGAACTTGCAATTATGAACGTGCTCTGGGACAACGGAGCGCTGTCAATGAGAGATCTTCTGGATCATATGCCCGAGCCTCAGCCCAACTTCAATACGCTCACCACATTCGTGCGCCGTCTTGAGGTTAGCGGTATGATAAAGCACCGCGAACTGGGAGCAAGGTTCTTCCTCTACGAAGCCGCGTTTGACCGTGACACCTACTTTGAAAAGATGAACAAGGAGAGCGTGGCCCGATTCTTCAACGGCTCATACACGGATTTCATCTCCCGTCTTGTCCAGCAGCAGGAGGTGAGCATCGATGAGCTTAAGGAGCTTATCCGCATGGCCGAAAACGCAAAATAAGATTTTTATGGGTAGCATAGTCCTTTACATATTGGAGTGGGCGTTTGCCCTGACAGTGCTGCTGATCATCTACAAGGCAGCATTCAGCAGAACCACATTCTACCGCTTCAACCGGTTTTTCCTGCTGGGAGCCACGGTGCTCTCGGCCCTTCTCCCCCTTGTGCACATTACTGTTCCTGAAAGCACTCCTCTGGTAAGCGAAATCTCCATTCACGAGACGGAGTTCGCCCAGGAGCTTTCAGGCACATTTGCCCTCACGGATGAGCCTGCTCAGCCCCAGTTCATATTGACTGAGTCCGATGCACACGTAGTGCCGGTCCGCAAGTCCAGTCTGTGGGCCGTGATCCTGGTCTGCATCTATTCTGGCTATTTCATCATGCTGATGGTGGGATGGGCAAGGAGCGTCATCCGTGCCGCAAGATTCCTGCACGGCAAACCGCGCCGCCGCCTGAGCCATACCGTCTGGCTGGTTACGCACGACGATGCCTTCGGCCCGTTCAGTTGGATGAATTTCATTGTGATTTCCGATGCGGAGAGCGGTTTTGCGCGCCGTGCAAGCCTGCGTCATGAGTATTCGCACGTAAAGTTGCTGCACTCTGTTGATCTGGTATTCCTTCTGGCCTGCACCATAGTTAATCCTGTGTGCTGGCTTGTACTCCAAGAGATAAAGATAGTCCACGAATATGAGGCCGACCATGAAGTGATCACTCATTACGGCATCCGTAACAGTGACTATCAGAAGTTGCTGATATTGAGAACAGTCGGCGCAGAGGCCTATGCGCTGGCAAGTTCCTTTAACCTAAACATCAAAAAGAGAATCATTATGTTGAACAAGAACCAAACCGGGAAAAGCCGCCTCATGTGGCTGCTTATCCTGATTCCCATGCTGGGAATTACTTCTGTCCTGTTTGCCCGTACGGAAAAGGCCATTAACCTTGATGATGATTTGCGTTTTTCATCGGGTAAAGTTGAAATGAGATACAGGTTGCCAGAACCTATGTTGTATTATAGTTCTTCTGGCTCTTCTGTTTCTTCTGTTTCTCCAAGGACCGTTCCTCCACCTCCTGCTGCTGTAACTCGTGCCGAGTACATAAGGGTCATAGAAGATGATGAGGTGATAACTGACGAATTAAGAAGTGAGGCGGAGAAAAAGAATGAGATGTTCATACGCCAAAGAAACGTCATGACCATACAGATCAACAAACTGAATGACATATATGTCAAAAACGGAATAGTGGCAAGAGTGGTATCTGTTGATGAGCTCAAGGACCTTGCCAAACAGTTCATTAAGAATCCGGATAATGACCCCAAACTCCCTGTTATAGAAGATTATGATATGGAAGGGTTTGGAACTATTCAGACCACGATAAAACATGTATTCTCATTACAGTATGACCGTGCTTCATCAGCTGCTGTCTGGGGTGATGTAAGGTATGAGCTGATGAAAGCATATAATGAACTGCGCGATGATTGGTGTTTGAGCACATTCGGTAAGGGTTATGACCAATGTTCCAAGAGCGAGCAAGGCTTTGCACGTGGCATGTATGCTATGAAAATAAGTGAGGCTCAACCCAAATCATACGATCGTGAAGGTAACCTCATTGAAACTGAAGTAAGGTCGGCCGCCATCAGTCTCCAACAGGCCGAGAAAAATACGGTCAATAAGGATCTGCATATCAGGGTCGATGGTAATCCCGCCTGGTTATATGCATCGACACAGCTGTTTGAGAATAAGAACGGTCAGGATCTTTTAAAGAATGAGACCGAATCTGAAAAAATGCGTTTGGATAAGCTTAATGATTACATTGACCAGGCAATTTCAGATGGAACGAAGATCCGATATGTCCGCCTTGAAATCCAGCCCGATGTTCTCATGGGAGTGATTTCGGACCTTAAAGAGACCATTCGCCACAGGATGCTGCTGAATATCATTCAGGAGGGCTACAGCGAGTGAGCCACTGGGGACGGTTCTCTTTGGCCCTTTTTGGTGCCAAAGAGAACCGTCCCCAATGGCATCTTTTGCTATCTTTGCAAAAAATGTGAAGATATGAAGAAGTTAATGCTTATGGTAGCCGCAGTGATCATGTGCGGCACAGTGAATCTCAGTGCTCAACCTACCTATACCGATATAGGTTTCAATGATATTGCCGATGTGTTTGCGGGTCTCAAGAAGAATGAGACGGTGGTGTTCCTGCTGCGTCACGGAGAGCGCGGTCGTGATTACTCCAAGGCCGGACTGCTGACCGAGAACGGTAAGGCGCAGGCACGCATGGTAGGTGAGAAGATTGACAGCGATGAGGCTGCATTCTACGCTCACTCGGATTATGACCGCACCAAGCAGACTTGTGAGAACATTGCCATCGGCCGCGGTGACGAATTCATCCATGAGGAGTGGGGTATTCTGAACGGTGACTGGTACCGCAAGGATATTCCTGCTATCCGCCGTAACGGCTGGGATAACTGGGAGTCACTGTCACAGTGGGCTTATGAAGGCGGCAAAGAGGAGGGTTTCTACAATCTGGAGGAGCGCAGTAAGGAGTGGCTGGATTCACTCCAGGCTCATCTGCCTTCAATGAAGCGTATCAACGTGCTGGTATCACATGACTATATGGTTACTCCGATGGCCGTGTATGCATCGGCGGGACAGGTTGACCTTCACTATTGGGTAAACCGCAAGTGGATCAACTACCTGGCAGGTGTTGCCATAATCATTGACAAGAAGGGTAATATGACCTTCAAGACCATCCGCGGTCTTGACTCAGGCCTCCTGGATCGCTGATTCCAAGAGTTTTTCGGTAGATTCTTTAAGGTCCCGGTAGGTGGTTTCGAAATCACCTGTGTACCAGGGATCGGCTACGTCACGGTCCTTGCCGGCATATGACATCATCATATGCACCTTGCCGGCGGGATCGTCCGGTATTATGTATTTGAGCCAGCGCAGGTTCATGCGGTCCATTAAGATTATCAGGTCAAAACGGTCATAATCGGCACGGGTTATCTGCCTGGCTGTCTTGGAGGTGTCGAACGGTATTCCGTGGGCGTTGAGACAGCGTTTGGCGGGCGGATAGATGGAATTGCCGATCTCCTCGGTCGATACGGCGGCGGATTCCACGTAGAATTGCTCTTTTAAGCCCCGTGAGCGGATTAACTCCTTGAAGATGAACTCTGCCATCGGGGAACGGCAGATGTTACCGTGGCAGACAAAAATAATCCTTTTCTTTTCCATGCGTTTTATTTGGCCTGACTGAAGGGCTCGCTGGGCAGGCGGTACATGATGCGGGCATCACGTGCGGTCATGCCTGTTGAGGCGTTTCCCAGGTCCGGTACATTGAATGACTTTAAGTTATACAGGTAAAAGCGTGAACTCTTTTGCGGCAGCACGAACGGTTTGGTCAGATTGCCGTCTGCATCGATATGGCAGAAATAGGGCTTTCCGTACTGACCATCGCCGCGCTTGCTGGCGAATACGAACCAGCGGCCGTTGGATGACCAGCTGTGGTAGGTGTCCGATTTGTCTCCCTTGATGCTCTCAAGCGCCGTGATCTGACCGGTCTGCAGGTCTGCCAGATAGAGGGTGGACTCGGTGTGGAAGAGTGGGAAAGTGCCGTAATCGGCCACGGTGAACATAAGCCAGCGGCCGTCGGGCGATGCTTTGGGATGGCATGCCGATGCGTTATTGGCATTTCCGTTCCAGATGGTGTCAATCTGTGTGCCGATATGCCCGTTGTCGGGGTCAAAGTCGGCGCGAACCAGGTCATACTTGACTTTTTCAATCTCCTGCGGCAGCGGGAAGGTATCGGCCACGCAATAGAAAACGGATTTACCGTCGGCCGAGAAGCAGGGGAATGTCTCGAACCTGTCGGGACGTGCCACATGCGGCAGGTTGATCATCTGATTGTTGTCAAAATCCGCTACGGTAAGGTCCGATGCGGAATCGTAGACCTCCATGCGGTTGCCTGCCATTGCGTGGAAACTGGGCAGTATGATGTTGGTGGAGAAGACTCCGAAACGTCCTGAGGGGTGTATCTCGCCGTAAACGGTGCCTGAGAGCATGCCGTCGGCGTTGAGCGAGAGTTTGCGCAGTTTGCCGTCGCGGTTCAGGATGGCGCCTCCTTTGGGACCGCGTATGTAGTACATGGACAGGTCTCCGCGCTGCTGACCGTGAATATGGCAGTTCATGCAGGAGTTGTCGGTACGTCTGTAGTCGCAGATGATTGTCTCGTCAAAGTTCTCAATGCAGCGCTCCATGATGGAGACCTCATTGAACATCTGGTAGGAGGGCTCGATGAGGCGGTAGGTCAGGTAACCGTCTATGTCATCGTTGCTTACGTAAACGGACCAGGTGTCGGTTACGGTCTTGCCGTCCACTGTGGCCTGGGCATTTACGGTTATGGTCTTGCCGGCGGCATCGGCCATAAAGGATTTCCATTGCCTGAGTGACCATTCAACCTCCGTGCCTTTGATGCGGACGGTCTTATCGGCCAGTGTGAATGTGGTCACGGCTTTGCCTGCGCCACGGGTTACGTAACGGAAATTGAGCGGTGCTATGTTGGAGGGTATGGTGACCTCCTTGTAGTCGGGATAGATGACCAGAGGTCCCTGACTGCCGTCAACGGCCGTTGATATCGATTCGCCGTTACAGGTTGAAAGCATCAGGCAAACAGCTGCGGCTTTGAGTATGTTGTTGAATATGTCACGCATTATCTGTCACTCCTTTCAATAGCGTTGAGATAATAATACCAGTAGGTGTTGCGGTACTTCTGGGGTGTGCGGAAAAAGTATTCCATCCTGGTTATCAGGGATTGGTCAATTCCGTATGCGGCGGCATTCTCAGGAGTCATCTTATCCTCCTGGCTCAGCCAGATGAGTACGGCTTCCTGGTAATTGTGAGCCGGAATCATATTGGGTGTGTAGTCCTGTATGAAATGATCCAGATCATAGTTCAGTAGGTCAAGGCAGAGCAGGTAGTTCCGCGCAATCAGATTGTCCGGGTTAGCCTCCAGCAGACCGAGCAGGATGGGGCGCAGATCGATGGAACGGTGTACAAAGTCGGTCTGAGCCAGATTCAAACGTGATTCTGTTATCTGTCTGCTTATCTGGGGCGTCCGGCATTCAGGCATCATGCTGATGGCCCATTTCCTGTAGAATAGGGTCTTGCTGAGTATGCCGAGATACTTTTGCGCGGCGGCGTCCTCGCCGGAAATGAGGTTTACACGCGCCAATCGGACCAGAAAACGGGTTCCGGTATGCTTGGGCGATGCCTGAAGCGCTATGATTGCACTCTGCTCGGCTATGGTCATGTCGCCTAACTGGAACCAGGCTTCACCGGCAAGGGAGACAGTAAACGGGGACTTATCGGTTGTAACCCTGAGCAGAAGGGTGGCGTCACCCTGCTGGATATGGTTGAACAGAGTCTGGCCGAGATCACCTTTCATGGCATGGGCCAAGTTGAAGCAGTAACTGGTCTCAGCCATGTGCAAATCTTTCCGGGACAGTTTCAGTACCTTGTCCCAATGCTCTTTTGATACTTCAACATCAAGTCCGATAATCCGGTCATACTGAATTCGCGGTACACCCCATGGCTTGCCGTAGTGTTTGTGGAAAGGCTCTCCCAAGGTCCAGATTCCGAATGTCAGGAGAATGGCGGCAGCGACAGGCTTTGCCCAATTATTTCTGATATTCAATACTATCAGAATCAGAGAGAAGTATCCCAGCATAACGAGCGTGTAGCGTGTTATGTAGAGATTACCGGTCTCACGCAGAAATGACCATATAAAGAATGCCGCAGATGCTGCGAAAGATACCGGCCGGTTAAAGAAACGGTTGGTTATCTTGAATACGGTTATGCCTATTGTTGTAAGAAGAAAGGCAATTACCAGCGGACCGGCAGCCGGAAGATGGAAGAACTGCTCCAGAAAGTCACTGACAAGGCGTGCCAGCCATCCCGAACCCTGATATGTCTGAAATATGTAATCCCAGTCAAACAGAAACAGATTCATCTGCTCACGGCGTATAAGATGGTACGGATATGCAAACTGAAAAAAGCAGAATGCGACCAGAAAAGCCGAAACAGCAGTGATGCGGTTTATGTTGCGGACATTGAGTTTCATATACATTGCGAATATACAAAAAAAGAGAGTGGCACGGGCCACTCTCTCTTATGAATTATAATCACAAAGGATTAATAACCGTTATTCTGCTTCAGGTTAGGATTGATCTGAATCTCCTTGAAGGGGAAGGGGAATACCTCATTCTTGTTAGCCTTGAAACCTACATCGTAGAGTTTCTTGCACCAGTCAGCATCACCACGCTCTATATAACCGCGGTGAATGGCCTCGTTCTTGGTGAACATGGCGTCGCAGAATGAAGGATAATCCTCACCGTTGTGAGCCAGCTCTGTTGCTGCATCACCCCAACGTACCAGATCCTGGAAACGTGTACCGTCAAGCCACATCTCAAGGTACTTTTCAGTCTTTACTGTTGCCATATCAAGTGTGGTAACAGGAGTCTGTGACAAAGCACGCTGGTTAACCTTCTGGAGGGCAGCAAGACCTGAACCGTCAGCGTCAGAAGTCATAGCGCAGCACTCGGCGTACATGAGGAGAACCTCAGCATAGCGCATAAGGCACATGTTCCATCTGATCTCATTGGTGGGAGTCTGGTCCTCAACACGGTACAGGTGCTTCCACATGAAGTAACCTACGTTACCGTAAAGGCCGTCACCTGCAATGATACCGCGGTTCTGATCGGCTTTCTTGTCATCAATAGTGGGGCAGGTTGCATCACTTACATAAGGCATCTCATAAAGAACCTCGTCATAGCTCTTGATCCAAGCCTTACGTCTGGCTGAGTTGGCGCCGTCGTATGCCAGGATGGTGTTTACGAACTTCTCGGAAGGACAAACCTCACCCCAACCGTTGTGAACATACTCTGTTCCGGGGCCTGTGGGAGGATTGATCTTCTCTGAACGCCATGACCACAGAATCTTCCAGTTAGGCTGGCAACGGCCGTAGTAGTCACTCTGTCCGCTGTAAACCAGGTTGAGCTCGAAAACGCTCTCCTTGCAGCCACGGCCTGAGTAGTGATACAGCTTGGTCATGTCTGATGAGGGTACCAGATCATATTTCTGTGACACAATTACCTTCTTGAGGGCCTCCTTGGCACCTTCATAATCCTTCTTGCTGAGGAGAGCCTTGCCCTTAAGAGCCAGAGCATACTCCTTGGTAACCTTAACAGCACCGTTCATGTCATCAATAGAATCCTTTGATGTCAGGAAGGGAATAGCCTTGTCAAGGTCATCAGCAATCCACTGCAATGAAGCTTCCTGAGAGGCTGCGTTTCCGGGCTTCTCATCTGAAGTGAATACGTGGTCTGCTATAGGAGCGGTTCCCCAACCGAGTGTAAGAAGAAGCTGGGCCTGATCGCGAAGAACGCGAGCCTCGGCAACGCATCTCTGCTTGGTCTGGGTGTCAGCCTTGTCACCGTCGAAATTGACAATCAGAAGATTGGCAACTCTGGCAATCATGTAATAGCACTCGTAGGTACCTGTAATAAGGCTGTTGTTGGTCTCATGACGGAACGAGTTGATAGCGTTGCAGTCAAGGTTATCGGCCTTGTTGTTACCGGCAGCATAAATATTGTCAGATGCATACTCCCACATTGACAGGAACGGACACTCATTCCAACCTGCGGAGGTCCACATGGTGTTAGAGAAGAAACGTCCTGCAGTGTAATAAGCAGAGGCGAGAGCGGATTCTGCATCAGCATCAGTCTTGTAGTAGTCTTCAGGAAGTACAACACCCTTTTGCGGAATGTCCAACCTGTCCTCACACCCGCAGAAAACGAGTGCTGTCAATGCGATTGAAGCTAATAATATCTTTTTCATATAGCTTTTTTTTTAGAAGTCAATGTTAACACCGAAGATGAATGACTTAGATGTAGGATATGTACCCATGTCTATGCCAATAGCATTTCCACCAGTAGTAGCGGTCTCAGGATCAAGGCCGATATACTTGGAGAATGTGAAGAAGTTATCAAGTGAAGCGAATACTCTGAAGTTGCTCATGTAAGCCTTGCGGATGATCTGCTTGGGCAGAGTATAGCCGAGCTCGATGGTCTTGATCTTGAAATAAGAACCGTCAAATACATTCATAGTAGAACTGAATGCCTCGGTGGTCCAATGGTTGGCTGCGGGGAACTTTGCGGTAGCCTCGTCACCAGCCTGCTTCCAAGAGTTGTTCCAGTAGTATGAATAGGTGTTGCATGAAGGACGGTCAACACGGAAAGAAGTAGGATAGATCTCGTTGCCTGCTACACCTGTTCCGAATGCGGTGAAGTCAAAGTTCTTCCATGCGAGGTTGATGGTCAGACCGAATGTCCAGTCAGGAATACCGCAACCGATATCGGTACGGTCGGCCTCGTCGATCTTATTGTTTCCGTCCAGATCACGGATCTTTGCGGTACCGTCCGGGTTGACGCCGTCAGCTATATAACCCAGCATGTACCAGATGGAGTGACCCTGCTCAAATGTTGTTGAGAGGTGGGTACCCTGGGGCTGTCTTCCCTGGATACGGTCAACGGTCGGGATGATGTAGGTAACCATATTGCTGAGGTGGGCAACGTTGCCGTTTACTGCATATGAGAAGTCACCGATCTTGTCCTTCCAGCCGAGCTCAAGCTCGATACCCTTGTTGCTAACCTCACCGGCGTTGATGGTCGGAGTGGTTGAGAAGCCCTTATCGCCGAAGGCGGGAAGACCTACCTCAATGGCAACGGGAGCACCTACGAGAAGATCCTTTGTGGTCTTGTCGAAGTAGTCGATACCAACAGTAAGTCTGTTGTCCAGGAAGCGTGCATCGATACCGAAGTCAAGCTGCTCGGATGTTTCCCACTTGAGGCTGGGGTTGGCAGCACCGGTGGTAACTGAACCTGTGGTGAGAGTGGGATCGGTAACACTGTACTGATACCAGAGAACGTTTGAACGTACAGAGGTCGAATAAGGATAGTCTCTAAGTACGTTTACGTTACCGTTCTGACCCCATGAAGCACGAAGCTTAAGGAATGAGAGAACGCTGGGATCAATGTTATCCTTGATGAATGACTCGTTGCTGATTGTCCAACCTGCGGATACTGAAGGGAAGTAACCCCAACGTGATTCCTTGGGAAGCTTTGAAGAGTCAAATGCGTCAGCACGGAAGTTGGCCTGAACGCTGTAGCGGTCATCATATGTGTAACCTATACGACCGAAGTATGAAAGGCTGGCTGAACGGCCGGGGGCGTTGCGGATGGTCTTGGTAACACCGTCATTGAGCAGATAATCCATATAAAGGAAGTTGCTTGCATAACCCATGAGGATGTTGGAACCTGTTGCGGATGCCTCAACGTTATCCCAGTTGTTCTCGATGTAAGACATACCGGCCATGGCGCTTATACTGTTCTTGCCAAAGCTCTTGTTGAAGTTGGCGAAGTTCTCCCACTGATAGTAGTAACTTGTATATGCGTTTGCGGCAATCGTGTAGTTATCGGCTTTTACGAATGCGTTGGCATAGTAAGGCTCAGTGTACTGGTGTGAAGTGTTGTATGCGAGTCTGTAACCCAGACGTGATGTGAAGGTCAGGCTCTTGAGAGGCATGAAGTTCGCATAGGCGACACCACGGATGTTGAAACCGCCGCTTCTTGAATCAGTGGCATCTCTCTGAGTGAACGGGCTACCTGACTGTGTCTCACCTATAAGGGGAAGAGTCCAGTAGAGACCTGTATCTGAATCCTTAAGGATCTTGACGCCGTTACTCATAGCCAGTTTCTGTGACTGTGAGAGGTTGGTTGAATCGCCACGTACGGGGAACAGAGGTGATGAAGTGATGGTGGCCAGCATGGCTGAACCGTTATCATTCTGCTGTGATACGGACTTGGTGTCCCACTTCTCGATAGAGTTGTTGGTTCCGATGGTCAGCCAATCCTTAATCTTATAGTCGGCGTTGATCTGCATGGTGAGACGGTCGTAAACGTCCTTGTCTCCTCTGAAGATACCGTCGTTGTGAACGGAGTTGATTGAGAAGAACAGGCTACCGCGATCGCTTCCGCCCTGGAAACCTACGGTGTGGCGCTGGCTCCATGTGGGAACGAATACTTCGCTACCCCAATCAACGTCAGTTTTGCCGTCATAGTACTTGTCGAGCATAGTCTGGTTCAGGAATCCCTGTGCCATACCATAATCGATGTAATCCTGTGCTCCCATGATGTCGAGCTTGCGTGACAGTGAGGAGAGCTGGAACTGGTTGTTGTAGAAAATACGGCCGGAACCCTTTGAAGCAGAACCGGACTTGGTTGTGATAAGAACAACACCGTTACCTGCCTGAGCACCGTAGATTGCAGCTGAAGCGGCATCCTTCAATACCTCAATGTTGGCAATCATTTCGGGATCAAGGTACTGGATGTTGTCAACCTGGAGACCATCGACGATAAGGAGAGGGCCGATGTTACCGGAGTTTGAAGAATAACCGCGGACGCGGATCTCAGCACCACTACCGGGAGCACCTGATGAAGTCAGGATCTGCACACCTGATACCTTACCCTGAAGAGCTGCGGCGGCATCTGCCATCGGACGGTTCTTAAGGTCATCGGCACGTACTGATGCAACAGCACCGGTCAGGTCGGATTTCTTCTGGACGCCATAACCGATTACGACTACTTCGTCAAGAAGCTCAGCATCCTCGGAGAGTGTTACGTTAATGGTTGTACGGCCGTTCACCTGTTCGGTAACAGTCGTGTAACCCATGAATGAAAACTGGAGGGTTGCGTTTGACGGAACCGAGATGGAGTAGTTACCATCCAAGTCGGTGACGGTACCGTTTGATGTTCCCTGTTCAGCGATGCTGACGAGAGCAAGCGGTTCGCCTGCGTCATCCTTAACCTGTCCCTTAACAGTCACGTTCTGCGCGGTTGCACAGATAGGCACTGCAATTGCAAACAGCATGCCTAACACATGTTTTTTGAGATTCATAAAAAAGGATTAAAAAGGATAAAGTTAAACAATTAGGGTAAATACTATTGAAAATGCTATTTTTGCTTGAGCTGGAAAAGGGTCTTAAGGGGTTAATAACTAGGTTATTACAAGGTTTTTAAAGGACTATAATGTAATTCTCACTCACTTTCGGAAAGGCTATTGGTACCTTTCTTCTGCTTCACAAACTACGCAAACGTAAAGCTTTCTTTTATACCTCCAAAACGTGAAACTTAAATTTTGTTTCATTCCATAAAAAACATAATGATTCAGGAACAATTGTTAATGTCTGAAAAAGTGTTTGCTGTTTCGGCCATTGGCCACACAGCCGAATAAAGTGTCTATTTTTATACATGTTTGTGAAACATCGTTTCATTTTATTGCTCTATATTTGTGAAACGGAAAACCAATTAATGAACGCGATATGAACATTAACAACATTATGGCAGACCTGGAGCGCAGGCATCCGGGTGAGAAGGAGTATCTGCAGGCAGTGCGTGAAGTGCTTATTAGTGTTGAACCTATCTATAACCAGCATCCGGAATTCGAGGATGCCAAGATTGTGGAACGCATGGTTGAACCGGACCGTATATTTACGTTCAAGGTGCCATGGACCGATGACAACGGCGAGATCCATGTCAATACCGGCTACCGTGTACAGTTCAACAACGCCATCGGACCCTACAAGGGTGGTTTGCGTTTCCACTCATCGGTCAACCTGTCAATCCTCAAGTTCCTGGGATTCGAGCAGACGTTCAAGAATGCCCTGACCACACTGCCCATGGGCGGCGGCAAGGGAGGTTCCGATTTCTCCGCACGCGGACGTTCGGCTGCCGAGATCGAGCGTTTCTGCCACAGCTTCATGCTGGAACTCTGGCGTAACATCGGCCCTGATACCGATGTTCCGGCAGGTGACATTGGTGTGGGCGCACGTGAGATAGGCTATCTGTACGGTATGTATAAGAAGCTTGCGCGCGAGAATACAGGTGTGCTGACCGGCAAGGGCCTTACCTTTGGCGGTTCCAAGATACGTCCCGAGGCAACCGGTTTCGGCGCTCTCTATTTCCTGCGTCAGATGCTGGCCGACAAGGGCGATTCACTTGAGGGCAAGACAATAGCAATCAGCGGATTCGGAAATGTTGCATGGGGCGCTGCCAAGAAGGCTACCCAGCTGGGCGGCAAGGTGGTCACCCTGTCCGGTCCTGACGGCTACGTTTATGACAAGGAGGGACTCAACGACGAGAAGATTGCATACATGCTCCAGTTGCGCGCAACCAACAATGACGTGATCGAGCCGTATGCCAGGAAGTTTGGTGCCGAGTTTTTTGCAGGTCGCAAGCCCTGGGAGTGCAAGGTTGACATTGCCATGCCTTGCGCAACACAGAACGAATTGAACGGCGAGGATGCCGCAATGCTGATAAAGAACGGTGTCAAGTACGTGGCCGAGGTTTCGAACATGGGTTGCACCCCTGAGGCCATAGATGCATTCATCGCTGCCCGCGTGCTCTACGGACCGGGCAAGGCTGTAAATGCCGGCGGCGTGGCTACATCGGGCCTTGAGATGACTCAGAATGCAATGCATATCTCATGGTCGGCCGATGAGGTTGACGCCCGTCTGCACACTATCATGTCCGATATACATGAGCAGTGCGTCAAGTACGGAACCGAGCCTGACGGCTATGTGAATTATATGAAAGGCGCCAACATTGCGGGCTTCATGAAGGTAGCCCAGGCTATGTTGGAGCAGGGTTTCCTGGGATAATATGATCAAAGAAAGAATAGATGCTCTCCGTCGGAAGATGACGGAGTGGGGATGGGATGTTGCCGTAACGGTCGGTGAGGATCCCCATAACAGTGAGTATACTCCGTTGCGCTGGTGCCAGCGTCAGTTTATCAGCGGTTTTACCGGATCGGCCGGAGTCGTAGTGGTCTCAAGGGACCATGCGGGACTGTGGACCGATTCGCGTTACTGGATTCAGGCTGCCCGTGAACTTGAAGGCAGCGGAATAGAACTGCACAAGATGGTGTCTGTCGAGGACAAGGACTGGATCCGCTGGATAGCAGATTCGGTCCCGGCCGGAGGCAAGGTGGGAATTGACGGCCTTTGCATGAGCATGAATGAGGCCCTGCAGCTGGAAAACGCCGTTGCGTGCAAGGGTGCAGCCGTGATTTCCAAGCCGGATTACCTGGGGGCTCTGTGGCCTGACCGTCCGTTGCTGCCGCAGGGCAAGGTGTGGATTCATGAGGATAAGTATGCCGGACGCAGCAGGGAGGAGAAACTGTCGTGGCTGCGCGGTGAACTTGAGGGCATGGGATGCCGTTATATGTTCCTGAACTGCCTGGACCAGATTGCATGGCTGCTCAACATCCGTTCCAATGACGTAGAGTACTGTCCCTTTGTCATTTCATTCGCTCTTGTGGGCCCTGACAGCGTCGAACTGTTCGCTGACGTTTCGAAATTTGACGCAGATACGCTTTTTAAGCTCAAATGTGCCAATATCTCCCTGCATCCCTATGCGGAGGTGGGTGAATACATAAAGTCCTTTAAAACGCAGGAAAAGATACTCATTGACTCGGAATCGCTCAATTATGAGACGGGCAAGGCCATAGCTGAATCGTTCGGCATGGATAATATCGTTGAGGGCGTTTCTCCTGTGGAACTGGCAAAGGCGGTAAAGAACGATGTTGAGGTGGAGGGTTTCCGCAAGGCGTACATCCAGGACGGAATCGTTCAGACCCGTTTCTTCAAGTGGCTTGAGGAGCAGGTTTCATCAGGGGCAAGGATAACGGAGTCGGATGCATCGGACAAACTGCATGAACTGCGTGCTTCAATGCCTGATTTCCTGGACGAGAGTTTTGAAACCATCTCTGCATACGGAAAGAACGCCGCGCTGCCCCATTACTCGACTGTCCGCGGTAAAGATGCAGTACTGGAGCCGCACGGACTCTATCTGAATGACAGCGGCGCTCACTACAGTTACGGTACGACCGATATTACACGCACCGTCCCGCTGGGTCCTGTGACTGATCTGGAACGCGAGGATTACACTCTTGACATGTTGGCCATGATTGACCTGGCAATGGCGCTGTTCCCTGAAGGAACGCCCGGATGCCGTATTGACGCAATTGCCAGACGTCCGTTGTGGAACGCCATGCGTAACTTCGGTCACGGAACCGGTCATGGAGTGGGGAACGTACTCTCCGTTCATGAGGGGCCGCAGTCCATCCGTCAGAATCTGAAGGACCAGCCTTTGCTGCCCGGAATGATCACGTCCGATGAACCCGGCATTTACCGTGAGGGCTATCATGGAATCCGTCATGAGAACATGATCCTGTGCACGCGCAAGGGTGAGAACGAGTTCGGCAGCTGGCTTGGTTTTGAGACATTGACAAGAACCTATCTGGATACCTCGGCGCTGGATTTTTCAATGTTTGACAGGCGTGAAACGGAATGGCTGAATAATTTTAACCGCACCGTGTTTGATGAGGTGAGTCCTTATCTGTCGGCACAGGAGAAAGAATGGCTTAGGAATAAAACAGCGCCAGTGAAAATTTAAAAGCGCTGATTATCAGTATTTTGAATTATTCAGAGAGATTTTTTGAAAAATTTTATGAATAATTTTTCTATTACTATACCCTTTGGAAAAATATTTTTGGCTACCTTTGTGCCGTATTTATCACAACCAAATATCTGTTGATGAAAATTCAAGCGATTTTTCTGTTCATACCATGTGTAGCCAGTTTCTTCTGGTTCCTGTCTTTTGTTCTTTTTTCTCCGAAGGGCTCCAGCTACCGTAAAGTGTCGCAGTTTCTTCTGGTATTTTCGCTTTTCCTTCTTTTTACGATATTGTCATTGGATAATGACGCGTTCATGCTGATGCATTTCACGCTGTTCAAGCAGGTGACTGCCCTTATGATGATACCGTATTTCTTTAAATACATCAAGTCTCTTGAAGGAAAGAAGCCCTCGGGCATATTTTATAATGTACTCAGCGTAGCTCCATATCTTCAGCTGGTAGTCGGTATAGAGTCGGTTTTCTCAATAGGTTATGAGAATGCGGTAGGTATCCTTATCGATTCATATACTTTCCAGGGGCCGATGTTCCCGTATCTGTCTGACCGCAGCCAGATGCTCTTCTATGCCTGCTACACCTATATGTTCAGGACTTTGCTTCTTGCGGATTTCATGTTTTTCTCAATAAACCTCATGAAATGCGCAGTGAGTGGTGTCTGCAATATCAATCAGGTGATGGATTTCCTGTTCAAACGCAGGAAGGCTCCGGTTAAGCCGGTTCAGTATTTCATGGCGCTTCTGCTGTTCCTCATTGTTGTTACAGCACTTATTCTTGGAAGGGATAACTCATTGGATACCATACCGTTGACTGCATTGGGCTCTTTCCTGGTGGCTCTGTTTCTGTCGATGGTTGCATTCGTCGGTACCGCCGGTACTCAAGAGTATCAGTCAATACCCGGATTGCTGAATGCCGTCCGTTTCGGCAGGGAGTTTGAGGATGAGGATCTTGGACTTGAAGATGTCGGAATTGCATCGGACCCCGGTTCTGGCATAGAAAACGGCATCGGCCGGAAAACCGAAGAGCCTGCTTTCCGGATTTCAGACCAGGAGAAGGAGGAGGCTTTGGACAAACTCCGTGAGACAATCGGTGTCAAACTTGAGAAATATGTGGTTGAAGACCAGTTGTACCTCAAGCATGATTTGACTTTGAGTTATGTGGCTGACAAGCTGGGCGTTTTCAAAGACGAACTCTCGGACTATATAAATTATAGGTATGACATGTCGTTCCAAAACTATATTAACATGCTTCGTATAACATACGCCGAGAAGTATCTGATGAGCCATGACCGTGTAACCCAGAACGAGATTGCCATGGAGTGCGGTTTCTCCGGTGCTTCATCATTCAATTCGGCTTTCAGCAAGAAGAATGGGGTAACCCCCAAGATCTGGAAGGACAGACAACTGGAACTGCTCAAGAATCAGGAGGCCTGAGGCCAAATCACCGTTCAAATAAAAAAAACAAGAGACTCGCTGCACAGCGGGTCTCTCGTTCTCAATAGTCCTTTTCCAATAATTGAAATTTAGATGAACCGGTTTCACAACCAATCTTCTCTCTCCTTGTTTGCACTACAAATATATGTGTTTTTTTTCATACGCGCACACATTATTAAAAAAAATGAAGAGAATTTTAATATTTTGTCGTTTTGAGAATAGAATTTGTGATTTTGAGAGTCTGCCGGGAGTGTGATAGGCTTAAAAAAGCAGGGAAGCGGGACTTCACAGTTCCGCTTCCCTTAAAATAAAATCTAATACCATGAAAAACACGTAGCAAAGATATATTCCGGATTTCTTATTTCCAAGAGATATGGAGTTTTTTTCATAATTTTGTGCAGCAATATGTTTTGGCTATAAAATGGGTACCAGAAGACTTTACACGGCTGATAATATTAAATCATATAAGGTGGAGGAGGAGACTACTCTGCTTCCTTTCCTTATTAAATCATTACCCAATCTGAGCCGCACTGAGGTCAAGTCAATGCTCAAGTACAAGCATGTGGCAATCAAAGGATCCGCAGTGACTCAGTTTGACACGCCGCTCATGCCGGGAGACAGTGTCGAAATCAATTTCGGACGTTCGTTCTATCAGTTCAACAACCCTCAGGTGAAGGTCCTGTACGAGGATAAGTACATGGTTGTTATCGAGAAGGCTTCGGGTCTGCTCTCCGTGGCAAACGACAATGCCCGCGAGAAGAACGCTTTCCACATAATGCGTGATTACGTGCGCCATACGAATCCTGAGGCTGAACTCTACGTATGTCATCGCCTGGACCAGTACACATCAGGCATCCTGCTTTTCTCCAAGGATCAGGATATGATGCTTGAGATGCGTTCAAACTGGGATTTCTACGTTAAGGAGCGCAAGTATGTCTGCGTTACCGAGAATATACCTCCCAAGAATGAGGATACCATCCAGAGCCTGCTCACTCAGAATGACAGGATGCAGGTGTTCTCTACTAATGACGAGGAGAACGGCCGTCTTGCAATAACCCATTACCGTGTACTTCAGTCTCGCGGACGTTATGCCCTTGTGGATGTTGAGATATTCACCGGCAAGAAGAACCAGATAAGGGTTCATATGTCTGAGATGGGCTGTCCCATAGCAGGTGATATTAAATATGGTGCAGAGACCAATCCGGCCCGTCGTCTCATGCTTCACAATTACCGTCTGGCATTCATCCATCCGGTAACCGGTGAGCTGATGCGTTTCTCGCTTCCGACACCAACCGTATTCCGAAAACTGACAACTCCTGATAGATGAAAAAGAGTTACAAACCGGGTACAATGATATACCCCTTGCCCGCAGTTCTGGTAAGTTGCGGTGCAACCCCTGATGAGTATAATGTCATGACAGCGTCATGGACTGGCACAGTATGCAGCAATCCTCCGATGTGCTACGTTTCCATTCGCCCGGAGCGTTATTCGTACGATATCATCAAGCGTACCGGTTGTTTTGTAATCAACCTTACCAATAAGGACCTGGCACGTGCAACGGACTTTTGCGGTGTGCGCTCGGGTCGTGACATGGATAAGTTCAAGGAGGCGGGCATCACTCCCGGAAAGGCTGAGGTTGTTGCTGCTCCCATAGTTGAGGAGGCTCCGGTTTCGATTGAGTGCAAGGTTGTGGACATCAGGCCGTTGGGATCACACGACATGTTCCTGGCAGAAGTCGTAAACGTTCTTGTTGATGCGAAATATATTGACAAGGATGACAAACTCGACATGGCTGCGATGAATCTCATCGCCTACACGCACGGCGAGTATTTTGACGTCTCAAACCCCAAGGGTTTCTTTGGCTGGTCCGTCAGAAAGAAGAAGGTGATCAAGAGAGAGAAGAAGTAAGGAACTTAAGGAACTTCTCCGGGTCGGGATCAAACGTATAGGGTCCCGATATCAACTTGCCTTTAGAATCAATTATTACATAGAACGGCTGGGCATTGGCGCCGAACTTGTGGCGCTGAAGCAGACTCCATTTGTCACCGACGGTACGTATCTTGACTGTGTTTCCGTTCTCGTTTATCTTCCAGCTTTTTGGCAGGGGAGTCTTGTCATCCACGAACAGTGAAACCAGTATGTAATTTCTCTTTATTGTTTCCGATACATTGGAGTCTGTCCAGACTGCAGCCTCCATCTTACGGCAGTTTACGCATCCGTAACCTGTAAAATCCACAAGTATGGGCTTGCCGCTTATCTCTGACGCTATTATGGCTTCACTGTAATCCGTGAACTGCGGCTCAACCGTCTGGTCGTTATGACCGAATTTCTGGGTGCTCATGGGCGGTGTGAAGGCGCTGATGGCCTTGAGCGGTGCTCCCCAGAGACCCGGAACCATCCAGGCTGCGAATGCCAGTGATACTATGCCTGCAGCCAGCCCCGCCTTTCCTGAGCGGTGTCTTATGAGGTAGATGCCCAGGAACAGGGCCATGAGTATCCACAGGATTATAAAGAGGTCACGGGGCAGAAGGCCCTTTCCGTATGCCATATCGGCCACTGAGAGGAACTTGAGCGAGAATGCAAGTTCAATCACTCCCAGGCTTACCTTTACGCGGTCCATCCATCCTCCTGACTTGGGCATCGTCTGAAGCCAGCCGGGAAACATTGCAAAGAGAGTGAATGGTATGGCCATTGCCACGGAGAATCCCAACATTCCAACCGTGGGGGCCAGGATGCTGCCGGTGGAGGCTGCGTCAACAAGCAGGAAACCTATGATGGGGCCGGTGCATGAGAATGACACTATGGTCAGTGTGAGCGCCATGAAGAATATGCCTCCAAGACCTGCGGCCGATGAAGACTTGCGGTCGGTTCCCGTGCTCCAGCTGGAGGGCAGGGTTATCTCAAACACTCCGAAGAAGGAGAGGGCGAACGCCACCAGTATAAGGAAGAACAGTATGTTCACGAAGGCGTTTGTAGCCAATGCGTTGAGTGCATTGGCGCCGAATATTAGGGTTATGATCAGTGCCAGTGCGACGTATACCGCTATGATGGAGAGTCCGTAGACGATGGCATCACGTATTGCTTTGCGACGCTCCTGCGAGCGTTTCAGGAAAAAACTGACCGTCATGGGTATGATAGGCCAGACGCACGGGGTGAGCAGGGCGATCAGGCCGCCGATGAAACTGGTAAGAAAAAGTCCCCAGAGGCTTCCGCCACCTGTCATGGCGCCTGCATCACTGTAGGTTACCGGTTTCCAAAGCAGGTAGTCGAATCCGTCTATGTCCGAAATGCTCTCTTCCTCCTGGGCTGCGGGCAGTACAGCGGCTGCGTCAGCGTGGCTGAACTCCACCCTTTGAGGGGGCAGGCAGCTTTCGTCATCGCAGGCACCGTATGTGAGTGCGCCCTCGATGCTCCATCCGGTCCTTGTAATTTTAAAATTCTGATAGAATGTGACCTTCTTCTCGAAATATCGCACTCTCATGCCGAATACCGGATCGTCCACTTCGATCTCATCTCCTTTGAAAAGCAGTTTGGATACGGGTTCCAGGCCGACAAATGCGTCCAGGTTCAGCTCGGCGGATATCGGACCTCCGACGGGAAGACCGGTTGAATAGACATGCCAGCCGTCAGATATCTTCAGGTCAAAGGAGAGACGGACTGTATCGGCGGCAACCTGTTCGATGCGGTTTGTGGAAGTGACAGGTTTTGGGGCAGGACCGAAAGGCAGAGCCTGGAGGAAGGTCAATAAGATTGTCAGGAATGTGGTCATCTTTTTTTCAATGTTTGCGCGAAGTTATCAAAAATCACTTATAGGATTATAAAGAATAAATGATATATTTGCTTTTTAAATAAGCATTAAGAAATGAATCAGAGACGTAATGCCTTTATCGGCATAGTGCTTGCGGCAGTTGTCGTAACTGCTTTTTATCTTATGAGAGACAAGAACGAAAACAGCAAGGTAAACATTGGAAAGAGTGACATCAGAGTAGAGGACGGACGTTTTACCCCTGAGGTTCTGTGGTCCATGGGACGTATCGGAGGAGTTGCAGTTTCGCCCGATGCATCCAAGATTGCTTACCAGGTTTCTTATTACAGTGTGCAGGAGAATGCCAGCCATACCGTCATCTATGTGATGGATGAGAACGGTGAGAACTCACGGCTTCTGACCAAGTCAGCCAAGTCTGAGCACAGCCCGGCGTGGATTGACAACGATCATATTGCATTCCTTACGTCAAGCAAGGGCGTTCAGCAGGTTTTCAGCATGGACGCCAACGGAAAGCATCGCAAGCAACTCTCTTTCATGGATAAGGATGTGGAGGGTTTCCTCTTCTCGCCGGACATGAAGAACGTGCTCCTGATAATGAGCGTACCCAATCCTCTTGTCAAGGAGAAGCAGTATGAGGACCTGCCCAAGGCCAGCGGTATGATTGCCGATGACCTGATGTTCCGTCATTGGGACAGTTGGGTGACATCACTTCCGCACCCGTACGTGGCTGCGTTTGACGGCGGTAAGGTGGCCGATAAGTGCGTAGACCTGCTGGACGGCGAGCCTTATGAGAGTCCGATGCTGCCGTTCGGAGGCATTGAGCAGTTCGCATGGAGCCCCGACGGCAAGAGCGTGGCTTATACCTGCCGCAAGAAGGCCGGCGCAGAGTATACCAAGAGCACTGACTCGGACATATATCTTTATAACATAGAGAACGGCGAGACAAAGAACCTGTGCAAACTGCCGGGTACCGAGGATCTAAACATGGGTTATGACATCAATCCCAAGTTCAGCGCCGACGGTCGTTACATAGCATGGCAGAGCATGGAGCGTGACGGTTACGAGAGTGACATCAACCGTCTCTATGTGCTGGATCTGACAGACGGCAGCAAGAAGTTCGTCACCGAGAGTTTTGAAAGCAATGTTGACGATTTCATCTGGGCCGGCGACAGGAATTATTTCTATTTCATCGGCTCATGGCAGGGATGCATGTCGCTATTTTCGGCCGACCTGCAAGGTAATGTTCTGCCTATCAATACCGATGCCTGTGACTACAACTCACTGGCACTTGGAAACAAGAACCGTCTGATAGTAACCCGTCAGTCAATGCGCTTTGCGACTGAGATTTACTCTGTTGACACAAAACGCGGACTTGCAGCCAAACTGACCAATGAGAACGGTCATATCTATTCCCAGTTGGAGAATATAAAGGTTGAGGCTCGTGCAGTCAAGACTACCGACGGCAAGGATATGCTGACATGGGTGGTATTCCCGCCTGACTTTGACGAGACCAAGAAATATCCTACGATACTGTTCTGTGAGGGTGGTCCCCAGAGCATGGTTTCACAGTTCTGGAGCTATCGCTGGAACTTCCGCATCATGGCTGCCCAGGGTTATATCGTAGTGGCTCCCAACCGCCGCGGCCTGCCTGGATTCGGAAAGAAATGGCTGGAGGATATCAGCGGTGATTACGGCGGCCAGTGCATGAAGGACCTGCTGTCGGCTATCGATGATGTCAGCAAGGAGCCGTATGTGGATAAGGATCGTCTGGGTTGTGTAGGTGCAAGTTTCGGAGGCTATTCAGTATATTGGCTGGCCGGTCATCATGAGGGACGTTTCAAGTGCTTCATTGCTCATGACGGCATATTCAACCTTGAACAGCAGTATGTTGAGACCGAGGAGATGTGGTTCCCGCAGTGGGACCTGGGCGGCCCGTACTGGGATAAGAACAAGGTGACAGAGAGCACATACGCCACATCACCGCATCTGTTTGCCGACAAGTGGGATACGCCGATACTCTGCATACACGGTGAGAAGGATTACCGCATACTCTATTCACAGGCCGTATCGGCCTTCCAGGCAGCCCGTCTGAGGGGCGTTCCGGCAGAGCTTCTGCTCTTCCCGGATGAGAACCACTGGGTTCTGAAACCGCAGAACGGCGTGCTGTGGCAGAGAACTTATTTCAACTGGCTTGACAGATGGCTGAAAAACTGACATACATACTGTTTTCGATTCCCGGACTCACCATTATAGTCTGTGCAATCATTCTGATCCTGAGGGGCAAATGTTCTCCCAGAATAACCAGGTCTATGAGCGCTATGCTGATAGTGGTGGCAATCAGTATGCTTTCTTACGCTCAGTTTTACAACCAAGAGCTGGCATCAAGATATTCATGGGGATTTGATTTCCTGTACTGCCTGATCACTCCGTTCTGTGCTCCGCTCTATTATGTGGCTATCAACTGCCTGACTGACATCAAGCGCCGTCCGGCTTTGAACGTAGCGATGTTCCTGCCGGCCGTCATATACGCTGTGCTGCTTATTTCGGCACAGATACTGATGAACAGCGAAGAGCGTCACGCCTACATCTGTAATGAGATACTTGGACGTAACATACAGATTGAGTCATCGGTGGCATACACCTGGATGGTTCTGGTGGGTAAGAAGATTTTCAGCGTGTTCATGCCTGCTCAGGGTATTCTGGTTATGATTTACGGAGAGTTCCGTCTTAATACCTACACCCGTATGCTGGAGGATTACAGCTCGTCATATGTGTCGGGTAAGTCAATCAAGATGCGCGGCATACATGTCCTGACAATTCTTGTTGTGGCGACCGGACTTGTAATGTCTTCAATACCGATTCCTGAGAGTTCCGATCATCTGCTGCTGGTAACGGTTGCTGTTGTAGGTCAGGTGGTAATGGTATCGCTGATTGTTTCCTACATCATGAAACTGGAGTATTCGGCCGAGGAGATTAAGGAGGTCATAGATGAGCCTGTAGTTTCAGTTCAACCTATTGTAAGAGCCCGTCCGACAGTTGTTGACCATGTCGCTTCGCCTGTAACTGTTGTAAAAAGGGAGGAACCTGTGCCGTCTACGCTTATGGAGAGGATTGAATACGCAATGCGCAAAGACAATCTTTTCCTGCAGCCTGACCTGTCACTGATGACATTGTGTGAAAAGGTGGGTACAAACCGTACATATGTCTCTAAGGCAATCAAGGATGCCAAGGGATGCAACTTCCCGGATTATGTGAACCGTTTCAGACTTGATTATGCGTTGGCGCTGATGAAGGCTACCCCCAAGGATGATATCGTTATCCAGAATATCGCAATGCAGTGCGGGTGCGGTTCGATTCAGACTTTCTACCGATACTTCAAACTGTTCTACAACGAGACGCCGACTCAATGGATTGAGAAAAACAAATAAAAAAAGGCTTCGCAATCAGCGGAGCCTTTTTTGTTTATCTCTTCTGTTGTTGCTGTTTCTGCAATCTTTCCTGTTCTTTCTGGAGAGCTTCCAGACGGGCCATCATACTGTTGCCGCCGGACTTACGCTTGTTGGGATCGTTGCGGCTGGCTTCATAATCGGCTTCAAGTTTGGCCAGGATGGCTTTGTCATCGGTTGAACGGCGCAGCCATATCATGGTGATGATACCTACCAGACCGGATATGAAGTAGTAGTAGCACAGACCTGATGAGTAGTTGTTGAATGAGAAGAAGAATATTACCGGCATGAGATACATGGTCCAGCGCATCATCTTCATTGTGTCCTCCTGTCCGGGAACGGTCTGCTGCTGTTGCATTGAGTAGATGGTGTTGATGACGTTGGTTACGCAGAACAACAGGCAGAATATACTAAGGTGGTTACCTATAAGAGGTATGTTGGTGCCCCAGCTGATGAGGTCATCGAAACCGGTAAGGTCAGTTGCCCAGAGGAAACTCTGCTGACGCAGCTCGATTGCGTTGGGTACAAAGAAGAAGAACGCCATCCAGACAGGCATCTGTACCAGTGAAGGCAGGCAGCCGCCCATGGGGCTTACGCCGTACTTGCTGTACACAGCCATGGTTTCCTGCTGCTTCTTCATTGCATCCTCGGGTTTGGGATACTTGGCGTTAACCTCATCGATATAGGGCTTGAGAGCGCGTGTCTTGGCTGATGACATATAACTCTTGACCTGTGCGGGGAATACCAGTGCCTTGACGATAAGAGTCATGAGCAGGATTACCAGGCCCATGTTCAGGTTCCACTTTGAAAGCAGGTTGAACAGAGGTATGATGAGGAAACGGTTAACCTCGCGAACTACAGGCCATCCGAGGTCGATAACGCGGTTGAGGCGAACCTTCTGGTCTCCGTGAGCCAGTTTGCTGTTCTGCTTGAGGATCTTGTAGTCGTTGGGTCCGAAGTAGAACTGGAACTTGGTGGGCTGGTTTCCTTCGGGGTCAAAACCGACGTTGGTCTTGGCCATGAGTTTCTTCATGTAGCCCAGTCCCTTGACGTATGAAACTCCTGACAGTTCAGTGTTCTCGGCGTATGTATCGGACGCAATCATTATGCATGAGAAGAACTGGTTCTTGTATGCAACCCAGTCAAGACGCTCCTCGACGGTCTTGTCGGTGGGCTTGCCGGTGGTCTTGCTTGTCTTGGTTGAGGCGGGTGCCACGTTCATCACCTTGGACTTTATCTTGTCGGCACGCTTGTAGGTGAGGGTGGTGTAACGCTGCTCGAACTCAAATCCCTTCTCCTGCTGGCGCAGGTTCTGTATCCAGTCAACTGCAAGTGTCTTGAGGTTGGATGAGAAGAAGTTCTCCATGCCGTTTGCCTTGATGTCAAGGTTGAGCATGTAGCTCTCAGGAATCAGAGTGTAGATGAAATCCAGGTGACCGTAACCGTTGGTGTTCAGACGCATGATAACGGAATTCTCTCCGTTGTAAACGGTCTGGAAATAGAGGTTGCGGCTCTGTATGTTCTGGTTCTTTCCGTCTATCTTGAAGTTGAGGCTTATCTCGTTCTCTCCAAAGAGTGTCACATGCTGACCTATCTGGTCATTGTAGTTGCTCAACGATGCAAAGCATGGTGTGGCACCTTTTGATGTGATGCCTACTTTGAGAAGTCCGTTGTCAAGTACCACAAGATCCTCCTTGCCGTTCATGGCGGGGAAAAGAGGAGAGAGTGAATCCTGCTGTGTGGTGATCACGATGGTAGCCTCTTCGGCTATATCCTGAGCGTTCCTGGCGGAGTCAATCTTCTGCTCGTACTGTGCTTTGGCTGGTGCATTTTTCTTCTGGCTGTTACCGGACCACAGCAACATGACTGCCAGAAGGAGGCTTATGACGATAATGCCTATAAATGTTCTTCTATCCACTTTAAAATGTTATTATTTGTTCACGGACTGCGAAATTACACAAAAAAGAGACACCATATTATACGTGTGTGAAGATATGATGGGTTTTTATTGTATTTTTGCACTTGTCATGATGCGAAAACTTACATCCTTCTGTATCGCGGTTATCGCCTTACTGGCATTGCCTATTGATGTTGCCGCTCAGCAAAGCCGGGATTCACTACGCCGGATTCTGCCTGACACTATCGTTGTCAACAGGCTGAGAGCGCGTCTGGATACCATGTCTATCCAGTACGAGAATACCGAGATGGACGTTACGTTTGATGACATATCGGACAATCCCTTGTATTTCAGACTGTTCATGCCGCTGGTTCTGTACCGTTCGGCCGTATCGGAAGCAATCTCACCGTCAGATGAGGGGAATGCCGACAATGACAGCCTGCTTCCCTTGAAACCTTTGGACATAGGTTATGACAATACTCTGGCCAGGATGATTGATGAGGCGCTTGTCAGGATCTACCTGGAGCACCCTGAACTGGTTAAGATGACCGAAGCCGAACTCATGGATGTGCCTACGGTGATACCTATCTCTGAGGATATGGTCAGGGGAATCCAGTTTAATGATAACAGAGGCGGTTATGAACCTGCATCAGTAAGTCCTGAGAGGGTTCGTTCAAGACTCCGCTATTGGAAGACATTCGGCAATTTCCAGGGCAAGTATACTCAGAGCTACTATTCGGACAACTGGTATAAGGGCGGTGAGAGCAACCACTCAATCCTGGGTCAGATCAATCTGGAGGCCGATTATGCCAAGAACCATACCACTTTCGACAACAAGCTGGAACTGAAGCTGGGTTACTATAATACATCACAGGTTAACGGCAGGAGCTCTTTCCGTACCAATGAGGACCTTATCCGTTTTACTTCGAAATATGGACTGAAGGCCTTTGACAACTGGTATTATTCGGCCCAGTTCCAGGGATATACGCAGTTTGCCCCGGTTTGGGACACTAAGGATCCTACTAAGCTGAAATCCAGATTCATGGCTCCGGCATACGGTAACCTCTCCATCGGTCTGGATTACAAACCCAAGTTCAAGAAGAAGGGAATCACGCTTTCCGTACTGGTTTCACCTCTGTCATATAACTGCAAATATTCGGCTGTGGACAGCATTGCCACAAGCTTCGGTATTGAGGCGGGTAAGCAGATCAAGCACAGTTTCGGTTCCCGGTTTGACGGAAACCTTAAGTGGACTTTCCTTGAGGACTTTACCTGGACCAACAAGACACAGTTCTATACTACATATGAGAGTACTGAAATCAACTTTGAGAATACCATTGATTACAGACTTTCAAAGTATCTGTCGCTGCAGTTCTTCTGCCACTGGCGTTTTGACGACAGCGTAAAGCGCAAAAAGGATAAGGACGGTAACCTGATGGGTTACGGTCAGTTCAAGGAATTTCTTACCCTTAACTTCAATTACGCCTGGTGATTTTTAGCTTCTTTTTGGCGCTTATTCCATTGGCTTTCGGTCATAATGGACCCCATTACTCCCTTCAAGCTAATTAAATCATCATCCAAAAATAAGCCAAAAATATCAGTGGGAGGATCTTTTGCGCTCCTTCATAATCTCTGAGCGGCGTTTGAAAGGTGAATCCGGTTCCCGTGCCATGTACCAGTATTCCATATGGTCTGTGGTAATGGGGAAGAGTCGTGTCAGTACCAGCAGCAGTTTGCTGGTGAATGTGAGTGTGGCACGGCGTGAACGACGGCGGATATGGTTGAGCATGATCTCGGCCACACGTTCGGATGTCATCATTTTTCCTTCCTCGCGAGGGGTGTCGCCCTGCTGGCTTCCATCGGCCATGAGAGCGGTCTTGCGTATGTTGGAGGCGGTGAATCCGGGGGCGTATATCATAACGTGGAGTCCGTCATAGAGGTGCTCGGAACGCAGGGTGTCCAGGAATCCGTTGATTGCGAACTTGGATGCCGAATATCCGGTGCGGCCGGGCAGACCCTTGTAACCTGCGGTGGATATCACTCCCACCACTGAGCCTTTTGTGTCCAGAAGGTAGGGCAGAGCATATTTGGTGCAATAAACCGTTCCCCAGAAATTGACATCCATAAGGCGGTGTATCACGCTCAGGTCCAGGTCTTTGAACATGGCGCGCATGGAGATTCCCGCATTGTTTATCAGGATGTCAATGCGTCCGAATCTTTCAACCGTCTTGTCGATGAGATTGCGGCAATCGGCCTCGATGGAGACATCGGTCCTTATGCTTATTACTTCGGTGTATTGGGAGAGTCCTTTCTGGAGTTCTTCCAGTTTGTCCACTGAGCGGGCGGCAAGTACTACTTTGGCTTGGTATTTTGCAAGCAAGGTGGCAGTGGCAAGACCTATACCGGAACTTGCGCCTGTGACAATGGCTACTTTGTCCTTGAAATAGCGTTGGTTGTTCATCAGGTTCATCTAAAATTTCAGTAAAGATAAATCGTTTTTCATGAATTGGTGCCTTTAAATATGTTTTCGTAGCCATAATGCGCATAAATTGCGCCATTTTGTGTATTTTCGCGCCTTGAAAAACAAAATACAATGACCGTAACACTTCTTTTGCACTGCCCCGACAGACCGGGAATCATTGCAGACATTACCAATTTCATCACTGAAAACCGCGGAAACGTAGTTTATCTGGCGCAGTTCGTGGATCACGTGGAGAACGTGTTCAACATGCGTATTGAATGGAATATTGACGAGTTCCTGATACCTAAGGACAAGATTGCGGATTATTTCGGTACACTCTATGCCAAGAAGTATGACATGAATTTCCGTCTCTACTTCAGTGACAAGCAGCCGCGCATGGCAATCTTCGTATCCAAGATGTCACACTGTCTGTTTGACCTGCTGGCACGTTACAGCGCAGGGGAGTGGAACGTGGAGATTCCGCTGATTATCAGCAACCATCCCGATATGAAACACGTGGCCGATATGTTCGGCATTCCGTATTATGTGTTCCCCATCACAAAGGAGAACAAGCTGGAGCAGGAGACTGCCATGCTTGACCTGCTGAAGGAGAATAACATTGATTTCATTGTTCTGGCACGTTACATGCAGATAATCGGTGACCGTATGATTGCCGCTTATCCCAACAAGATAATCAACATCCATCATTCGTTCCTGCCTGCTTTCGTGGGCGCCAAGCCTTATCAGGCTGCGTTTGACCGCGGTGTGAAGATTATCGGTGCAACCAGTCACTACGTTACCGCCGAGCTTGATGCCGGTCCTATCATCTGCCAGGATGTGGTTCGCATATCACACAAGGACATGCCCAAGGATCTGGTCAACAAGGGCAAGGACCTGGAGAAGATAGTTCTTTCGCACGCAGTGCAAAAGCACATAGAACACAAGATTCTGGTTTACAAGAACAAAACGGTGGTCTTCAGTTGACCTTCTTAAGCGCTTCAAGCTTAAACATTTCATCCCTATACTGAGCGGCTTCCATGAAGTCCATTCTGGAGGCTGCTTCGTTCATTAGGCGGCGGGTGCGGGCTATCGCCTTGTCAAGCTGCTGCGGTGTCATGCTGGCTATTACAGGGTCTGCAACCGCTCTTGTACGGTCCTTTATCTCGTAAGGCTTGGGTTCGGCCTCCTGTCCGGCCGGTATCAGCATTGAGGTGTTGAGAGCCTTCTGAATCTGCTTGGGCGTTATTCCGTGCTCCTTATTGTAATTCATCTGCTTTTCGCGGCGGCGTGTGGTCTCGGCAATGGTCAGACGCATGCTCTCGGTTATCTTGTCGGCATAGAGTATTACTTTTCCGTTTACGTTACGGGCGGCACGGCCTGCAGTCTGGGTGAGCGAGCGGTGGTCACGCAGGAATCCCTCCTTGTCGGCATCGATGATGGCCACCAGTGATACCTCGGGCAGGTCAAGTCCCTCACGCAGCAGGTTTACACCTACAAGTACGTCATACAGGCCCTTACGCAGATCCGTCATGATCTGGATACGCTCCAGGGTGTCTACGTCACTGTGTATGTAGTTGGCTCTGACTCCGTTTTTCAGAAGGTATTCGTTGAGCTCTTCGGCCATGCGTTTGGTCAGGGTGGTTACAAGCACACGCTCGTCACGTTCGGAGCGCACGGCTATCTCCTCCATCAGGTCATCAATCTGATTCTTGCTGGGACGTACCTCGATCTCCGGGTCAAGCAGTCCTGTGGGACGGATGACCTGATCCACTACGACGCCTTCGCTCTCGGCGAGTTCGTAATCGGCCGGTGTGGCGCTCACGTATATGGTCTGTCCGGTGAGTTCCTTGAACTCCTCGAACTTGAGCGGACGGTTGTCAAATGCGGCGGGAAGACGGAATCCGTACTCTACAAGTGATTTCTTGCGGGCGCGGTCACCGCCTATCATGGCATGCAGCTGAGGTACGCTCACATGGCTCTCGTCAATGACCGTCAGGAAATCCTTGGGGAAGAAATCCAGCAGGCAGTAGGGGCGGGTGCCGGGGGCGCGGCCGTCAAAGTAACGTGAGTAGTTCTCAATTCCGCTGCAGTGTCCCAGCTCGCGTATCATCTCGATATCGTATTCCACGCGCTCCTTGAGGCGTTTTGCCTCGAGCGGTTTGCCAATCTCCTGGAAGTACTCCACACGCTCCACAAGGTCATCCTGGATGGCGCGGATGGCGCGCTCCTGGCTCTCCTTGGTGGTCATGAAGAGGTTGGCGGGGTATATGCGGTAGAAATCGTAATCGTCAATGCGCTCACCGGTGAGTACATCGAACTCATAGATGGAGTCTATCTCGTCATCCCAGAACTGGATGCGTACGGCGGTGTCGTTGTATGCCAGGTTGATGTCCACATTCTCGCCCTTGACACGGAAACAGCCGCGTCCCAACTCGATGTCATTGCGTGTGTAGAGTGAGTCCACCAGCTTGCGCAGCAGTACGTTACGGTCTATGCGGTCACCCTTGCGCAGTTCGATCACGTTGTTGTAGAAATCGGCCGGATTACCCATGCCGTAGATGCATGAGACCGATGAAACCACAATCACGTCGTTACGTCCGGAGAGCAGGGCCGATGTTGCCGAGAGGCGCAGTTTGTCAATCTCGTCGTTGATGGCCAGGTCCTTCTCGATGTATGTGTCAGTGGCGGGAAGATAGGCTTCCGGCTGGTAATAATCATAATAGGAAACGTAGTATTCAACGGCGTTATGGGGAAAGAATGCCTTGAATTCGCTGTAGAGCTGGGCTGCCAGCGTCTTGTTGTGGCTGAGCACCAGAGTGGGGCGGCCTATGTTCTTTATGACATTGGCTATGGTGAATGTCTTTCCCGAGCCGGTGACGCCCAGCAGTGTCTGTGCATGCGCTCCGTTAAGCAACCCTTCGGTGAGTTGCTGAATGGCCTGCGGCTGGTCGCCGGTGGGCTCGAACGGTGATACTAACTTGAAATCCATTGTTTACGTAAAAGCGAGCTGTAAAGATACGGCATTTTTTTGTATTTTTGAGCCTCTAAAAGTTTTTGAAATGACAGTTGAAGAGAGAGAACAGAAGGCCGGTGAACTGTTTAAGGCCGGATACAACTGCTGCCAGGCTGTGGCTATGACTTTTGCCGATGTCCTGGGTATGTCCGAGGACGAGGTTGCACGTCTTGCCAGCGGATTCGGCGGTGGAATGGGCAGAATGCGTGAGGTTTGCGGAACCGTATCGGCCATGACTATGATAGCCGGTGCCATGATTCCGGCTGATGACGTAAACGACAAGGAGGCCAAGACCGCCAATTACGCACTGGTTCAGGAGATGGCCGGCGAGTTCAAGCAGATGTGCGGCAGCATACTTTGCCGCGAACTGCTGGGTCTGAGCAAGCCTGAGGGTACTCCGGTGCCGTCGGACCGCACTCCCGAGTATTATAAGAAACGTCCCTGCGGTGAGCTTTGCTCAATTGCTGCGGGTATTGTAGCACGAAAATTGGAAAAGAAATAATGAAGAAACTGATCTTAACCCTGTCAGCAGCGCTGTGCACAGTAGGTGCATTTGCCTGCACTAACCTTATAGTTACCAAGGGTGCATCGGCCAGCGGTTACAACATGTGTACCTATGCGGCCGATTCACACCAGCTTTACGGAACCCTGCACCAGAGTGCCGCAGCGGATTTTCCTGCAGGTGCCATGCGTGAGATTGTTGACTGGGACAGCGGCAAGCGTCTTGGCGAGATTCCGCAGGCCAGCCATGTATATGCTGTGATAGGCAACATGAACGAGCATCAGCTGGTGATAGGCGAGACTACATACGGAGGTCGCGAATTCATCGATTCCACCGCTATATTGGACTATGGTTCACTCATCTATATCGCCCTTGAGCGTTGCAAGACCGCGCGTGAGGCAATCCTGCTTATCGACAAGCTGACGCAGCAGTACGGTTATGCCTCCGAGGGTGAGTCTTTCACCATCTGCGACCCCAGTGAGGTGTGGATCATGGAGATAATCGGCAAGAACCCCAAGTTCGACAAGAAAGGCCGTAACATCAACAAGGGCTCTGTATGGGTTGCAAAGCGTATTCCTGACGGTTACATATCGGCTCACGCCAACCAGTCACGTATAACCACGATTGATTTCAATGACCCTGAGAACTGCCTCTATGCCAAGGATGTAATCAAGCACGCCCGTGAGCAGGGCATATTCAGCGGCAAGGATGAGGAGTTCAGTTTCTGCGACGTTTACAATCCTTTGGATTTCGGCGGTGCCCGCGGATGCGAGGCAAGAGTATGGTCATACTTCAACAGATTCGCCGATGGAATGGATGAATATCTGGATTATGCAATGGGTTATGACCTTAAGAACCATATGCCGCTTTATGTGAAGCCTAACAGAAAAATCTCAACAAAAGACCTGGCTGACATGATGCGTGACCACTATGAGGGAACACCCATGGACATGACCACCGACATAGGCGCAGGCGGCAGCCATCTGCCTTACCGCTGGCGTCCCATGGAGTTTGAGTATCAGGGTTGGGAGTACGTGAACGAGCGTGCCATCGCAACCCAGCAGACCGGTTGGTGGTATGTGGCCCAGACCCGTTCGGACAGCAAGTACGGTGTGTTCTGGTTCGGTGTCGATGATGCCGGCACATCTCCGCTCATGCCTTTCTTCAGTTGCACTAACAGCGTTCCGGAATGCCTCAGAGAGGGAAACGGTTCTCTTCTGGAGTACTCGGAGACATCTATGTTCTGGATTGTAAGCCGCATAGCACAGTTCGCATACCTGCGTTATGACAAGATAGGTGCCGAGGTGCGCAGCATAATAGATGAGTATGAGAACGGGATGATGGCAAAGGTTGATGCCGTGATTGACTCAGAGTCTGCCGACGCATTGTCCAAGTTCGGAGTAGACAATGCCAATGCACTGTTCGACAGATGGAAGGATCTGGACAAGTATCTTCTGGTAAAATATATTGACGGAAACATTAAGCGTCAGAATGAGGACGGATCATTTGTAACCAACGGCTACAGTGATGCCATTCCCGAATATCCCATCTGGGAGGATTACTCAGACAAGTGGAAGGAGAACGTGGTCCGTGACAACGGCGATGTGCTCCGCATACGTAAATAATATTAAATAACGGGCGCATACTTGCTCCGTTCACTCAAAATAGGTACTTTTGCAGGTTGAAATTTCACAGCATGCGTAAGACTGCGTCAATAATATTGTTCTCCACCCTTGTTCTGGCAGTGTTGTCGGGCTGTTCAGGCTATAACAAGATCCTGAAAGCGTCTGACTACAACACCAAGTACAGTCTGGCAAAGACATACTACATGGAGGGCCGCTACACAAGTTGCAGTTCAATTCTTGAGGAGTGTGTGGCATATCAGCGCGGTACTGCACAGGCTGAGGAGTCGATGTATCTGCTGGCTTCGTGCTACTACAATCTGAATGACTATCTGTCAGCATCCCAGTATTACATGGCTTGCTACAGGTCATATCCGAACAGTACGTACTCAGAGAACTGTCTCTTCTGGTCAGGCAAGAGCCTCTATCTGGATACTCCGGATCCGCGTCTTGACGCTACCAGTACTACGAACGCCATCATGCAGCTGCAGAGATTTGTGGAGACATATCCTATGAGCAAGTACCGTCCTGAGGCGGAGGATATGATCTACACCATGTATGACCGTCTGGTAGAGAAGGAGCTGGGTACTGCGGAGCTTTATTACAATATGGGCAACTATATGGGTAACAATTACCGCTCAAGCATAATTGTTGCACAGAATGCCCTGCGTGACTTCCCTTACACCAAGTACCGTGAGCAGCTTTCACTGCTGGTGCTTAAGGCAAAGTTCCAGATGGCTCAGGAGAGCGTTCTCGAGAAGAGGGATGACCGATATCGCGACGCTATCGACGAGTATTACGCTTTCAAGAATGAATTTCCTGAAAGCACACACATGAAGGAGGCGGACAAAATGTTCCGTATCTCCACCAAAAACTTAGGAAACAAGAATCAAATAATAGAAGAAGACTAAAATGGATTTCAAGAAGACAAATGCTCCGACCAACACGGTAACCCGTGACTTGGTCAATTTTGTAAAGGACACCAACAACATCTACGAGAGTGTTGCTATCATGGGCAAGCGCGCCAATCAGATTTCCGTTGAGATGAAGGAGGAACTCAAGTCAAAGCTTGAGGAGTTCAGTTCAACTACCGACAATCTGGAGGAGATGTTCGAGAACAGGGAGCAGATTGAGATTTCACGTTACTACGAGCGTCTTCCCAAACCGACCCTGATCGCTGCTCAGGAGTTCGAGGAGGGTAAGATCTATTTCCGCAATCCCGCTAAGGAGAAAGAGAATCTTTGATGAAGATAGAACTCTACCTCCATCAGGTATGGCTGGCTCTCATCTGTGTATTGATGTTTGCCGGCCTTCTTCTTCCCATAGGACAACTGTCCAATGCGGAGGGAGCATCGGCGGAACTCACTAATTTCCGCATCAATTTCATTGAGGGTGACAGTGCCGGCGCCATGTGGGCACTGGGAGTGATAATGATAGTGATACTGGCTGTGGGCGTATTTGAACTGCTGCTGTCAGGCTTCCGTAACTTCGTGCTTCAGAAGCGTCTGCTGGTGTTCATGATGCTGCTTACGGTAGGCTATTATATCCTTCTGGTGGTATATGTGCTGCTGGTAAAGGGCGATGCATCTTTCGCACCCCATATTGCAACTGCATTCCCTCTGATAAGTCTTGTGCTTGAGTACATGACAATAGGCGGCGTAGCCAAGGCTGAGGCTGCCATCATCGCAAAAGCAAGCGGTTTCCGCCTGCGTGATTAATTGAGAAGATTGAAGGAATAGGTGGCGCGGACAGAGATTGTACTGTTCGCGCAGCGGGCAAAGTAGTCCTTCTTTGTGATGCCGTAGATATTGCCGAGTCCAAAGTAGTATCGGCCCTCTATTCCGAAGTTTCCCACTCCCGTACGTAATTCGATTCCGACACTGGCGGTTATACCGTAGTCCAGTTTGTTCTCTATTCCCTTACCGTACTGTTCAGTAACCTGATTGGGACGGTTGGAGGTGTCCCAGGGACTCTTTCCGCCGTATATTTCCCTTTCACCGAGCAGATATGCCACCTGGGGACCCAGGTTGATATGGCCCTGTACGCCGCGGAATTCGCGTCCGAAACCCAGATGTGCCAGGAACGGTACCTCTACATATGTGGAGACGCGGGTGTATTCATTTTCTGAGCCGTCCTCGATAAGCTCGGTCCAGCCTCGGTTGGCGATGTTGCACTCCAACTGTGTGCCGCATATGAGAAAGAAGTATTTCTCGGATATGTGACGGATGCTCACACCGTAGGTGGGGCCCAGGCTCAGTGTCTGCTTGATGGACGGTATGAATGAGACCTGGCTGGTACCCATGCCGCCGTTAACGCCTATTGATACGGTATGTCTTGAATCACCGACCTGAGAGTAGGCGGTGGTGAATGCGAACGCTAAAGTGAATAGTATGGCGAGTCTGCGCTTCATCTGTCAAAGTCTTTCTTCTCGACCTTGTAGTCGTTTGAGAAGTGGATAAAGAATACTTTGCGGTTTATGAAACCTCCCCAGTTGTTGACACGCTCAAACTTGAATCCTACATGGACGGGGTCTGTCTCAAGGTCATTGAGGTGGTTCTCGAAGTCCTTGCCGTAGGTGGCCAGTCCCTTTAGGAAGAAGTAGCCGGTGTCATAGCCGTACGGTGCGAAACTGGGATAACTGATCATCATCTGGCGGCTGAATGAGCGACGGAACAGGGTGTTGAACTCGACTGATTCCTTGAGCATGTTGTTTGTATAGAACCAGGTGTAGAACCAGGTGTCAACCTCATAGAACTCTTCCAGATGGTCCGCTGCGTATATCTGATACTTGGGATAGCCGAACAGGTGAGTCTCTATCTCGGGAGCCTTGGTGCGGTTAATGATCTGGAGGACGGGCAGCATGGTGTTGAGCGGTCCGCTCTCATCAGAATTGATGATGAAGATGTTCTGCTTGCCGGGCACGAGGGTATCCATGAGAATCTGGTAGGTGGTGTCCACCATCAGAGTGGTAAGAGGTATCCCGTGATCGGAAAGCGTATGTTTAAGACCGTCAATGAATTCATTCCTGCGGTATTCATCGGCATCCAGCAGTATAACATTGGCATTGTCAAACTGCTCCAGGAAGTGGTTGTAAATTTCCTGGTTGAAGTATGACTGCGGGGTGTTGAGCTGATAGACATAGGGGTTGTTGAATACGTCATCGGCACCTGCGTTCATGGGGAGTACCAGGGGAACCTGATGTACTGTCGACCAACGGGCGACCTCGGTTATCTGGTTTGTCCATCTGGGGCCGAAGATGATATTGACGTCATCCAGCTTGCCGCTCTCAAGCAACGGTTCCAGGGAATTGCCTTCACCCTGTGAATCGAAAACCTTGAGGTTTACTGATATGTTCTCTTCCTTGAGTCTGTCAAGTGCCAGAAGTATTCCCTGGTAGAATTCAACCATCTGTTTCTGGAGTGTGGTGGTTGAGTCCTCAAGTGAGAAGGGCAGGATGAGGGCGGCTGTCAAGGTACCGTCCGATTTCTCTTCCTGGAGTTCGTTCATGCTGAACAGCATGCTGTCTGGGATGGACTCCATGCGGTTCCTGGCCTCAAGGATACGCTGCTTGCGCTGGGCTATTTCCCTGCTCGAGAACGGTATCTTGACTACGGCACCCTGTTTGAGCTTGGTGTACTTGTATTCAGGGTTTGCCTCAAGGAACTCCTCCTGTGTTATGTCGTAGTTGCGGCAGATGCGGAAGATGGTCTCACGCTTCTTTACCACATGGGTTGTCTTGTAGACGGCGGTATCGGACTTGATGGTCTGGGCATCGGTCTGAATCTCCTGGGGGGCGTTTTCGCCGGCGTTCTCGATGGTTGATGCAAGCGGATCCTTGTCGGAGGGGGCGGGGATGGTGATTACCTGACCGACCTTGAAGTTATCTACTGAGAGGCCGGGGTTGGCGTCACACAACTCCTTGACCGATATGCGGTTCTGGACCGATAAGCGGAAGAGTGTCTCGCCTTTTTGGATGGTGTGGAACTTTCCTGAAGCGGTCTGTTTCTTGTTGGGGATACGCAACTGCTCGCCGGTACGTATGACTTTTTCGCTGCCGGGATTGAGTCTTATGATCTCATCCTCGGTTACGCCGTACATTCTTGAAATGGAGTATAGTCCTTGTCCTTGTGTAACGGTATGCATGAAGTACTCCTGCGCTCCTGCCTGAATGCTGAAAAGCACTGAGAACAGTACCGTTGCTATGATTGTCTTGAGATTTCTCATAAGTGAATATCTTTCCAGAGGGCAAAAATACAAAAAAGCGTTTAATCTGCGTTTATATATAGTATCTATAACATTGGTACAAGTTAGAATCAACGTATATTTTGAGTACCTTTGCGTTTTGAAACGAGACTATATGAAAAAGAGCGCTTTCAGAAAGTTTTTGTGCGCTGCGGCACTGGCTGCGGCACCTTGTTTCACTGCCTTTGCCGGTATCCCTCAGGTGCAGGTGAAGGTTATCCTTGTATCCGCCTCGGGCGATTCAACCGTGATCTCTCCGGGAGAGGTGTCACCCTCTGAACTCAATGCGCCCCTGAAGGCGACATTCATATCGGAACTTATAACCGATGACGGCAAGGATTACGTGCTGTTTCCCGAATGGACGGTCAAGCGTGAGGATACGGAGACATCGGAACTTAACGACTTCCTGAAACGTCAGGACAGGGTTACTGAGTATGAGTTCACCGATAACGGCAAGTTCCATGTGTTCTATGCCTGGTCATACAGGGAGAAGGATGATACGGAGACCATTCCGGGTGCAGATGTGGCTTCCATGCAGTTTACGATCGGTGACTCCGAGATACGTCTTTTCAATGCTTTCTCACCCAACGGTGACGGCATAAATGACGTTTACAAGATATATGTACGCTCCATCGTGACGTTGAATGTGGCAATATTCAACCGTTGGGGACAGACCATAAAGACCGTATCGGGCAAGATGGACCAGATCCTTCCGTCCGATGCCGAGCCCGACAACGACGGCGGATACCTGTTTGAGATATGGGACGGCACACACAACGGTGACGTGGTGAATGACGGAGTCTATTACATTAATGTACAGGCCGTTGGTGCCGGAGGCCGTGTCTTTGAGAAGAAGGCCGATATCAACGTGCTTAAGGGACTCGGATTAGGGAATTGATTGATAATGGAGAAGTCTAAGATTGTAGTAACAGGTGCCAGGTCCAACAACCTGAAGAACATAGATGTGGAGATTCCGCACAAGTCTCTCACGGTGGTTACCGGACTGAGCGGAAGCGGAAAGTCTTCACTGGCATTTGACACCATCTATGCTGAGGGTCAGCGCCGTTACATCGAGACTTTCTCTGCATACGCACGCAATTTCCTGGGGAACCTTCAGCGTCCCGACGTGGACCGCATTACAGGACTGAGCCCCGTAATTTCAATTGAACAGAAGACAACCAACCGGAATCCGCGCTCTACAGTGGGTACGGTGACCGAAGTTTATGACTATCTGCGTCTGCTTTTTGCACGTGCGGGTGAGGCATTCTCATACCTGAGCGGTGAGAAGATGGTAAAGTTCACCGAGGAGCAGATAATAGACCTGATACTGAGCGACTATGACGGTCAGCGCATATATGTGCTGGCTCCGCTGGTACGCAACCGTAAGGGACACTATAAGGAACTCTTTGAGAGCATACGCCGTAAGGGATACCTGAATGTGCGTGTGGACGGCGAACTGCGCGAGGTCAAGCCCGGCATGAAACTGGACCGTTACCGCAACCATGACATTGAGGTTGTGATAGAGAAACTGGTTGTCAATGAGAAATACAAGCACCGTCTGGCTGACAGCGTGGCTCTGGCCATGAAGCAGGGTGAGGGACTGATGATGGTTCTCTCAATGCCCAAGGAGACCATTCCCGGCCGCCCGGAGCCCGGAGTGCTGCGTCACTACAGCAAGCGACTGATGTGCCCTGTAACAGGACTCTCATACCGCGAACCCGCTTCGCACAACTTCTCATTCAACTCGCCGCAGGGATTCTGCCCCAAGTGCAAGGGCCTGGGTTACATATCGGCCGTTGACGAGGAGAAGGTTATACCAGACCGCTCGCTTTCAGTGCGTCAGGGTGCCATAGCCCCGTTGGGCACATTTAAGAATACGCTAATATTCAGGCAGATAACAGCTCTGCTTGCCAAATATGACTATACGCTCGACACTCCCATATCAGAGATGACCAATGATGTGATCGAGGAACTCCTGAACGGTTGTGACGAACGCATCAAGGTACAGATAACCGGTATCAACAGCGAGGCCGATGCCGTATTCATGGAGTATGAGGGCATATTCAAGTATGTGCGCTCTCTTCAGCAGCAGACAGACCTGACGGCTGCCGAGCAAAAGTGGGCCGATCAGTTTGCTGTAACCCGTGTCTGCCCTGAGTGCGGCGGTGCCCGACTGAACAAGGAGGCTCTGAACTTCCGCATTGACGGCAAGAACATCTACGAACTGGCTTCGATGGACATTCAGGACCTCTATGAGTGGTGCTGCAATGTGGAGCCCCGCCTGAGTGAGCGTCAGCGTACCATAGCATCCGAGATTCTCAAGGAGATACGTACCAGACTCAGTTTCATGCTTGAGGTGGGCCTGGATTACCTGTCTCTGAACCGTCCGGCAGAGTCACTTTCCGGCGGTGAGGAGCAGCGCATACGTCTGGCTACGCAGATCGGCTCCAAACTGGTCAATGTACTCTATATTCTTGACGAGCCGAGCATCGGCCTTCATCAGAGAGACAACGTTCGTCTGATTGAATCTCTCAAACAGTTGCGTGACGGCGGCAACACCGTTCTTGTGGTGGAGCATGACCGTGACATGATGCTGGCTGCTGACTGGATAATTGACCTGGGTCCGCGTGCCGGCCGCAAGGGTGGTGAGGTGGTGTTCCAGGGAACCATCGGTGACATGCTCAAGACCGAGACCCTGACTGCCGGTTATCTGAACGGCAAACTTGATACCGCATCCGGCAACCTGTCTGACCGCCGTGAAGGCAACGGAGAGAGCATTGTGCTGCACGGCTGCCGCGGCAACAACCTTAAGGGTATTGACGTGGAGTTCCCGCTGGGCAAACTCATCTGCGTGACGGGTGTATCGGGCAGCGGCAAGTCAACCCTGGTCAACGAGACTCTGCAGCCCATTCTCTCGCAGCGTTTCTATCATTCATTGAAAGAACCGCTTGCATATGACTCAATAGAAGGCATTGAACTCATTGATAAGGTGGTTGATGTGGACCAGTCGCCCATAGGCCGTTCACCCCGTTCCAACCCCGCCACATATACCGGTGTATTCAGCGATATCCGACAGCTCTTTGTTGAACTTCCGGAGTCCAAGATACGTGCCTACAAGCCGGGCCGATTCTCATTCAATGTATCCGGAGGCCGATGCGAGGCCTGCGGCGGAAACGGCTACAAGACCATTGAGATGAATTTCCTGCCCGACGTGATGGTTCCCTGTGAGGTCTGCCACGGCAAGCGTTACAACCGTGAGACCCTTGAGGTCCGCTACAAGGGCAAGTCCATAGCCGATGTTCTTGACATGACGATCAACATGGCTGTTGAGTTCTTCGAGAACGTTCCTACCATACTTAACAAGATAAAGGTGCTGCAGGATGTGGGCCTGGGTTATCTCAAGCTGGGACAGCCCTCCACCACGATATCAGGCGGTGAGAGCCAGCGTGTGAAACTGGCTACGGAACTTGCCAAACGCGATACAGGCAGTACTCTGTACATCCTTGACGAGCCTACCACAGGACTCCACTTTGAGGATATCCGCGTGCTTATGAACGTGCTTAACCGTCTGGTTGACAAGGGTAACACCGTAATAGTCATTGAGCATAACATGGATGTAATCAAACAGGCCGACTGGGTCATTGACATCGGCCCCGAAGGCGGTCGCGGCGGCGGTATGATCGTTGCTCAGGGCACTCCCGAGCAGGTTGCAGCCTCCGGGAAGGGCTACACTTCTAAATTCCTCGCTGAGGAACTAATCAGAGAGAAATAGTATAAAAAAGGGGGTATACCCCTCCGGGAGAATGCCCTCCCACAACATCTTGTATCTATTTCGAAACTGTGAGCAAGCTCCCAGTTCCAAAATAGCTACAACCTGTCGCGGGCCCCTCCCACTGGTCACGCGTGGGTGCGAGACTCCCTGAGAGGTATACCCCCTTTTTTATACTATTTCTCTTTTTGGAGGTTTAGCAAAACTCGCTTGCCGTCTTTTAGGGTGGTGGCAATGAGGTAGCGAGGGCCTCCGTCGCGGAGTTTCAGTTTCTGCTGTAGCGCAGGGGCGGTTTCGGGGAAGTTGCGGACGGAGAGATTGGCTTGGGTCTTGGTTAAGGCAGACAACGATCTTTTGTCAAACGGAATAATTCCTTCAATTTTGAATATACGGCCGGGGAATGACTCCGGCTTTTCTTTGCTCCAGAAGAGATGGGTGTCCAGATGGAGCAGGGCGGTACCGGTCTGTGCGGCTATTGTGCGGAATAGGGCGCTTTTCATATATGGGGCCGATGGCTCTGAGATATAAGTGCCGGGTAGCAGTTGCTCCGGGGCTGCAATGGGCAGAGGCAGGGCGTTATCGGCGCTTTTGGCCGATGAAACCGCCATTTCCGGCGTTCCGTCAGCATTGATATCGACGGCCTTGATGACAGGTTCTTGAGAATAGCCGCGCTCCAGGATGAACACCAATTCCTTGCATTCACCCTCCAAACCAATTATCAGGATGCGGCTTACGTTTCTGAGCTCTGTTAGCGCACGGCTTATGTCGAGCATGGGTGAGAGCTTGACCATGACGTATTTTGCTGCTTTCAACAGGTTGTCCTGAAGAGCTTTGATATCAGGTTGACAGTCTGATATGGATACCACTTTGCGGCCTGCGCCGTCACGTCTTGCGGGGTCAAGATACAGCAGGTCAAAGGTGCCTTGTTGTGCTATGAAATCCTCTGCTGATCCGCATGTGACAGCAATATCGGAACGTTGTAAAACCTTGTAGTTGTTTAATGCTATGTCACAAAGTTCACTGGACATCTCGTTGTAGCAGGTGCTGGAGGCACTCCTTGAGATAAAGAAGCAATCTACTCCGAATCCGCCGGTGAGATCGGCCATTTTGAAATCCTTGCCTATGAACTGTTCTACGACTGATGCTTTGTATTGTGCTATGTACTGTGACGTGCACTGCTCCATAGACAGATGCCTGGGATAGATGACGCCATCTGTATCGGCCCAAAGCGGCAGTTTGGATTTGGCGGCCTGCCATCCTGATATCTGCGTCAGAGCGTACTGTAAATCAATTTCTTTGGGATGGCTGGCAAGAGCTAGTTTGCGGACATCGTCAGTTCGGTGCTCGCGGATAAAATGTTCTGTCTTATTGTTTTCCATCCCTTTTTGGATTTGCAGTCCCAAATTTAGGAAAATAGTGCAACTTTGCTTAATTTCACACCATTAAACCAGAAATGCTTTATGAAGAAACTTCTTTTTGCACTTGCCGGCATGTTGGCATTGGTGTCATGCAGCGCCAGGAATAACTCTCAGGTCCTTGCTCACGAGATTGACTCTTTAATGATTGATCGGTTTTATTATGCTAAACGTCCTCATACATACAGGATAGCCGATACGCAGACCATTTCCGGCATGGAAACGGGTAACTATTCAGTCAATTGGTATGTGGATACTGAAGAATGGGATTTTGACCCTGAAACCAATCATATTTTCGCAAAAATAGAATTCAAAAAAGGAAACAAGATTCTGGAGTCATTTGTTGACGACGAAGGATGGTCTTATTTTGGAGTTGAGAATTCAAAGACAATAATGTTCAAATCATTCAGGATTGATGATGATTGCACTGCTGTGGTATTCAGGGGTGGAGCATATGCCGCAGGAGTACCTAATCTTACAATCTTTGCTGTATCCGGAAATGATGTAAAAGTTGTATTTAACAAGGAGTATTTTATCGGAAAGGTTGATAATGACAGAATCACAATCCAAAAAGAATATAACGGCCCTGAGTTAGGCCATATAACCATATCAGATGGACATATTTCAATTGTCACCGATGAATATCCTACAGGTAAAACAATATATTAGCATTATGAAGAAACTGTTTTTTGCATTGGCCGGCATGCTGACACTTGTGGCGTGCGGCACAAATGATAACGGTCCCGTCCTTACCATTGAGGGAGGACAGATTCAGGGCGTTGCTGCTGATATCAAGGGAGTTACCGTTTATCGTGGTATTCCGTTTGCTGCACCTCCTATAGGAGAGAACCGCTGGAAGGCTCCGCAGCCTGTTGTTCCATGGGAAGGCGTAAGACTGTGTGACAAGTTCGGTCATCCGCCATTCCAGGCAGCCCATTATCCCGGCGGCTACACCACTGAGTGGGGTTACGGCGATGAGGCTCCTTACAGCGAGGATTGCCTTTACCTGAACGTATGGACCAAGAAACCGGGTCAGACCGATGCCAAGCTGCCTGTTGCCATCTGGATATTCGGCGGCGGCATGCGTGAAGGCTGGGGTTCGGAGCCTGAGTTTGACGGTCAGGAGTGGGCCAACAAGGATGTTGTGCTGGTTTCATTCAACTACCGTGTAGGTCCGTTCGGATTCTTTGCACATCCTGAACTTTCTGCCGAGGATCCTGAGCATGCAACAGGAAACTGGGGTACTCTGGACCAGATTGAGGCTATGAAGTGGGTCAAGAAGAACATCGCTCAGTTTGGCGGTGATCCTGATAACGTGATGATATTCGGACAGAGCGCCGGATCACGCAGCGTCAAGTTCCTCTGCTCATCACCGCTGACCAAGGGCCTGTTCAACAAGGCTGTAATCATGAGCGGAAGCGGACTGGTTAAGCCCCGTCCTCAGAGCGCTACAGCACCTATGGGACGTGGAATGGGCATGGGTATGGGTATGCCGCAGCAGGGCATGACCACATTGGCTGATGCCGAGGCATCGACCAAGGAGGTATGTGACTGGGCAAACATGACTACTCTGCGTCAGCTGCGTAATGCCAGCACCGAGACCATATTCGCTATGGCTACTCTCTACACCAATGTTACCGGAAAGCGCAGCGTCCTGACTGCTTCACCCATATCACCTTATATTGACGGATATGTTCTGAAAGAGTCATTTGATGATGCATGCCTGGACGGTTCTCTGGCTCAGGTTCCTTATCTGATTGGCTACACTCTGAATGATGCTGGCAATATGGGAACCCAGATTGCTGATTTCTGTATCAACCGCGAGGAGATGGGCGGCAAGGCATACGCTTATCAGTTTGCCCGTCCGCTGCCCGGTGAGAATCCTCTGGTAACCAACAGACTGCGTGGCGCGTTCCACTCATCGGACCTCTGGTTCGTATTCAAGTCATTGAAGCATTGCTGGCGTCCCTGGACCCAGGGTGACTGGGATCTGTCTGAGAAGATGCTGACTGCATGGTCCAACTTTGCCAAGTACGGTGATCCCTGTGGTCCCGACGGCGGCGAATGGAAACCGTTCACTCAGGACAATCAGCAGTTCATGATCTTCAAGCTGGATGAGAATGACGTGGAAGCATCGGAACTGGGCAATCCGCTTGCCAGATAACCGGGCACTGATTTAATTGCGGCCGCAGAGACTTTTGAAATCACAGTTCTTGCAGGCCTCATCATCATCTGTGGGCTCAAAGGGAATATCGGGATTGAATATCTCAGAGATTATCCCTTTGAGCCTTTCTTCAAACTCCTGTCCGCACTGGGTCTTGTAATCATAGATCACATTGTTGCCTATGCTGTAATAGATATCCTCCTTTACAGGCTTTGAGGATGATCTGGTAAACAGCAGGACCGGTGCAAGTTTATGTGCGCTGTATTTGGCCTGATGGCTCATTATACAGGCATAGTACAGAATCTGGAATGCCTGGCTGTTGCGATACTTGTATTTGGTGGGAGGGAACAGGTCGTTTATGGATTTAGGCATACCCTTATCCTTTCCGGTCTTGTAATCGACAATCCGCAGTATTCCGTCCTTGCTGTCCATTCGGTCAATAATTCCCTTGAGACGGACGGTGTACTGGCTTCCCTTATTCAGTGGATCATCAACCTGGATAGGTAATTCATATTGCTTGGATTCACTGGCTTCATACTTGAACGGGGCATACAGATCAGCGTCCATCTGAAGTATCTGACGGAGGTACTGCACAATAACCTCGTAGTTTATGGACTGTATGCCGCTGTAATCGGCCAGGGCAATCTGCTTCTCATCAAAATAATCTTCAGTGAAAGCCTGCTTTACAAATCCTGTCAGGCGTTGTTTGTCCTTTAGCAATGACTCGATAGCCTCACGGGTTATAGTGCCTCCTCCCTGTGATGCAAGTTCATTGTATGCAAGCTCAGCGCTCTTGTGGAACAGCGTTCCGAACATTGCATAGTCAATCTCTGTGTCAGTGTCATCGGGCTTTCTGAGGCCTGCAATCTGAGCCAGATAGTACTTGAGCTTGCAGTCCATATACTTGTTCAGGGCAGATGGCGACAGGGTGGTCTCCTGATACGTACGGCAGAGTTGCTCAAGGACTTCAGGGGTCTTGCTTACTGATAAGACTGTCGGTGCTGAGTCTGTGCGGTCGGATTTGAGCAGCTTGCGTTCTATGTCACGTCCGCTTACAATGAGCTGCAGCAGGTAACGTGATATCTGGCCTTTGCCTATTCCGGGTGCATCGGCATTGCCGTTATAGACCATCGTAACGTTATCGGCGCGCTGTATCAGATGGTGGAAATTGTACGATGAAACGGCGCTTTTATCCTGTAAAGTGGTAAGTCCGAACGCCAGACGGATGTTATACGGTATGAATGATGCGTTCTGTCCGGATTTGGGCAGGGTTCCCTCCTGCGCCGACAGCAGCAGTACATTCTTGAAGTCAAGGTTACGGGTCTCAATAAGTCCCATAATCTGCATGCCTACGGCCGGTTCTCCATGGAACGGAACGGTGGTAGAGGAGAGTATGGAGCGTATCAGGCGGCACAATGTCTCGGTCTGCAGTTGCAGGCCACCTTGTTCTACGAGTGAGTGCAGACGGCTTATCTGCGTGTAGATGCGGTATAATGCTTCCTGGTTGAGCGGCTGGAAGAGGGTGTCATCATCACGCTCACGAATAACCGGCACAAATGCCTTGAGCACGGTAAGCAGGTACTGTAGCAGTGATAAATTATCGGCGGCAGGTGTGAACAGCACAGCAAGCTCTTTGCTGGCTGTGAGTGCACCGGTATCCGGGAACATACGGCGTGATTTGCGCAGTTCTTCAAGTATGGTGAGCGCATCCTTTGACAGTGCGGCTGTCATGGGGTTGCCCAATACACGACTCAGTGTCTGTATGCTGTAACGTCCCTTGTTGCGTGCTGCAAGACGCTGCATGTCAAGCAGGGCCGATACCAGACTGTAGAGCGGGGTCTCAGTCAGGTTATAACCCATGGTGATGTTGACATTGGCAATCCTGTCCTGCGGAACGCTGTGCAGAACGGGTTGCAGCAGGGACTCATCGGCCAGGACTATTGCGGTCTCGCGGCCGGCTTTGCCTTCAAGTCCCAGTGAATCAAGCCATTGCGGAATAAAGCGTGCCTGGGCGTTATCGGTCGATGTCTCAACGATGGTGAGTTTGGCCTTGTGCAAGCTCTGGAAGAGCTCGGCAGGCAGTTCGTTGGGGAATTCCTTGAGATTGTCCCTTAAGAAACGTCCTGCTTCATGGTGCATGCTGCCCTCCGTGTAAGAGGGGTCATAATCCCAATAGAACATTGCTTTGCCTGCACTCCGGATCGCACGGAACAGAGCCCTTTCGGCCTTGTCCAGGCTGTTGAATCCCACAAAAGCGTATTTGCGGGCTGTAAATTTGCCCGGATCTATGTTTTCAATGACCCTGCGCTGAATCATTCCGTTATAGCCGATTCCCTTTTCCGCCAGTAACGCTGTAAACCGGTTGTAGATATTGCCGAGTATGCTCCAGATAGCAGTATGGTTCTTCTTGAGAGCGGTGGGTTTGGAGTTCTTCATCTCGCCGAAGAACTGTTCCAAAGCCTTGGTCTGCTCCGGGGTCAGGAATGAGAGGTCTGTCATATCCTTTTGTTCGCGGAGTAGGCTAAACAATTGATCTGCAGGGGCTAAGTTGCGGTCTATGTCATCAAAATCGGCAAGCATGAGTTCGCCCCATGACCAAAAACTGTCAAGAGATTCCTCGGAATGTAACTCCTCCTGATAGATCTTATGGAGTAGGGTGACCATCTCGATGCGGTCAGCCGGACGCAGGTCAGACTGAGAACGGAACAGGTCCTCGATCGTAGTGTACCCAGGTGACCATACAGGTTGCGCACAGCAACTTGACAGGTTGTCGTCAAAGAACAGCCTAGCGCGGCGGTTAGGGAATACCACCGTAACATCAGCCAGTCCGTTCTCGGCACCGAACTTGCTGTAAAGGTCCTCTGCTACTATCTTAAGGAACGGTTCCATAGTCTTTATAGTTTCACTGCATCCCAACCATAATCCTTGTAATATCGGATGTCCAGATTATGGCTTTTTACATACTCGCCAAGCTGCTCGCGGCGTACAGCCTCACGAACATCCTGGTTGGAATGCATGTTCTGGTAAATGTCATAATAGTCACCGAAAAGTCGCCTTACACTTGCGTCATAACCTGCACCGTCAGCAGCCTGCACAAATCCGGTAACCCTGACAGTTCCGTTCTGCTTGTGCAGAGTCATGTATCCGGAGTGATTGCCGCCTGATACAGTCTTAAGAGTGTCACCGGACAAATTGTACCACCATATCCAGAAATCACCCCAGACAAGAGTACGGTCGGCCTTTTCTTCCTCTCTTATTATCATCAGGGTGGGGATGCATAGTTCACCATGACTGTACTGCGGTCCAATCTCCGTTACAAGATAATCGCTAATGGCATCACGCAGAGCCTGCTCCTTGCGGTTGTTGGCTATATATTGGATGCAGTCCTGCTTATGCTCGTCAAAGTCACACATCAGCCACACTCCGTTTACCTTCTCCATATAGAGCCTGTGCTCCTCAATGTCCGTCTCGGGATCAAAGGAGCCGTCCTCCCACATCTGGCGTACGTTTATTGTGGCCACGGCATGAGTGTCATCGGTCTTGTTGACATCAACGACAGTGTAGTCTGCAATAGTTCCGCCATTACCGGTCACAAAGTAATAGAGCCACTCATGGTCCAAAGCCTCATGGGCGGGCAGCCGGTAGAACATAGTGTCCAGCAGCGCATAGAAATCGTCCGTCATAAAGTCCTTTGACTTTTCCAGCAACTCATGGTCCGGAATGTACTGGCACAGTTCCTCTGCGCGGTTCATAAGCTGCTTATGACTGTCGCCGCAGGCGGCCAACATCAGTACAGCCGATATTATCACCAATGCTCTCTTCATATGATCAGTTCTGGGCAGGTTGCTGGTAAACGCGGACGTAATCCACTTCCATGGTGACGGGAAGGGCATCCTCGTCAACGCCTTCCTGGCCGCCCCAGTCGCCGCCCCATGCAAGATTCAGGATTATGTGGAAGGGGTAGTGGAAGGGCCACTGGTCGTGGTCTTCACCAAGAACAGCTTTCTCCAGATGGAGCTGCTCCTTGCCGTCCACGTAGGTTATGATCTCATCCTCGGTCCAGAGGAGGGAGTAGACGTGGAAGTCTCCCTCGGCCTTCTTGATGGTCATGGCGTGGTTCTTGTGGGTGTTCTTGGTGTGGTTGTAATCCTGGGTGTGGATGGATGATGATACCTCGTTGGGAGTGAATCCGACCTCTTCCATGATGTCAATCTCACCGCAGCGTGGCCAGCCGTTGTTGGGCATGCGGTTGGCGGCGGGCATCATCCAGAATGCGGGCCATGTACCTTTACCTTCAGGCAGTTTGATACGTGCCTCAAAGTAGCCGTACTGCCAGCCGGTGCGGGCGTTGCCGTTGATGCGGCCTGAATAGACCTTGCCGTCCTCCTTGAAGCAGTTGATGCGAAGTGTGCCGTCCTTAACCTCGGTTACCGGTGTGCCGGCGGGAGTGAGGTGGTTTACGTAGTTCTGGAGTTCATGGTTGACCATGCCCTGACGCATTACTACGTGGGTCCACTTGGCGGCATCAAGCTCGGTGCCCTCATTGAACTCATCCTGCCATACAAGGTCGTAACCTTTTGGGGCATAACTCTTGGCACGTTTTCCCTGGGCTGTAACCATGGGCAGACATGCTATTGCTGTAATCAAAAGAACTTTTTGGATAGTCATAAGCTTATTGTGTTAGCAGTCAGTAATCTTATTTGAATATACGTACCAGATGTGGCCCTCAACAGAGGGGTAGCCCATCTTGTGGAGAAGGTCCATGTATTCACGTACCTGGTGGAGATACTCCTCGCGGTCACGGCCGAACTTGAAGTCCACTACAATGGCGTGGCCGTCGGGGGCAATCATTACACGGTCGGGGCGACGGGTCTGGAGCACGCCTCCGTCACGGTAGATAATCGAGACCTCATTGAAAAGGCGGTAGTCTCCGTTGAACCATGATGATACGCCCGATGCTTCTATGTGTTGGGGTATCATCTTCTTGATTTCATCGGCCTTTTTGGAAGATTCAATGAGACCTTGGCTGTACATGATGTCAACCTGCGTATTTATGTCATCCATTGTGCGGATGGTGGCAAAGATGCTGTGAAGAAGCTTGCCGGTCTGTATGTACTCCTCCTGGTGATCATCAGGGTCATCGGTGGAATGGACAAAACGGGTGGATTCGCCGGACTGGCGGAACCGGGCGTTTATGGGATAGGTTTCAAGTGCAAGTTCCTGGATTGTGGGCTTGGCATCAAACGGATTACGGCTGTCTGTACGGGCTTTCTCTGAATGGGGGCAGATCTGTCCGGTCTCATAGATTATGCCGTCATTGCTTATCTGACTCTGGAAGGGTTCATTGCCAAGGCAGAATTGAAGCACGTCAAATACCGTGTAGCCGCTATGCGGATGGTCGCAGAGTATAATAAGGTTGCTCTCGGCACGAGTAAGGGCTACATATAGCAGGTTAAGGTTATCTACTGTCTGCAGGCCGGCTTCACGTTTGTAATACTCGTTGAATACCGAGTTGGCCAGACTGCTGTTGAATCCGACCGGAATGAACGGCATTCCGTCAAAAGGCTGGGCTTGGGGCTTTATCCAGAGACGGTTCTCATGGAATCCGCCGGCATCAATGATAGGCCAGTCACAGAAAGGTACAATTACGGTATGGAACTCAAGACCTTTGGATTTATGGATGGTCAGCAGACGTATTCCGTTGATATCGGGAGCAGGGATGGGGGTCTTGTAGAGCCTTTCGTCCCATTGGGTGATGAATTCAGCCAGATCACCCGGGCTGCGGCTGAGCCACTGGCAGACGGTATCCTGGAATGCCATTACGTACTGGCTCTGGCCGTTGATGCGGTCCAGGTTCAGTATGGTGTAGAGTTTCTCCGTGAGTTCATAGAGAGGCAGATGTCGTAATGCCTCGGCCTGTCCGATGAATGCTTTCGGTAATGTATCTTCCAGTCCCTGCGCATAAATCCGGTCGAATGATAGTTCTGTTCCGATAACAGAGCATGAGTATTCCCATGCCAGTTGAGCCAGAGCTATGCGGTCCGTGCTGTCGGAAAGCCAGCGCAATGCGTTGACCAGTACCCTGACTGAAGGCGATGAATCCAGCTGGAATGCTTCGCCCGAAATCATATTGTACTCCGGACGGTTCTGGGCAAACCATGCGGCTATATCGGCTATCCTGTCTTTCTTGCGGCAGAGTATTGCTATGTCAGTCTGAAGGACTCCTGCTTCAGTCAGTTTGTCAAGCTGATCGGCTATCTTGGGGCAGATGGCCTCGACCAGCTCTTTTGAATTGTATTTCTCATTAATTACCTCGGCATAGACATAGCCGGTTCCGTCGTTGTGCGTGGACTTCTGCTGAACGCCGCTGTAGGCCTGCTGGAGGTCGGGATATTCCAAACCTGTCTCCTCGGTGTAATGCTGTGCCAATATGTCGGCGGCCATGGGAAACAGGGTGTTGTTGAAGTCTATTACCTGTTGGCGGCTGCGGAAGTTGGTGTCCATGGACACAACGTGGGGATGATATATTGCGAGTTCCCTTTCTATGCCGGTGTTGAGGATGTTCCAGTCACTGTTTCGCCAACGGTAGATGGATTGCTTTACGTCACCTACTACAAGGCAGTCCTGATTTATGGAAAGGCATTCTTTCAGTAACAGCGCCAGGTTTCTCCATTGCAGGTTTGAGGTATCCTGGAACTCATCAATCATGAGATGGCGGGTGAAACTGCCGGTTTTCTCATATACGAATGACGTGTCGCCTTCCTCCATTGAGTGCAGAAGCTGCGGGGTATCGGCCAGTATGAACCGGCCCTGTTCCTGGCTCTGGCTGTCAATCTCCTTGCGGATGCTCAGAAGCAGGCTCAGTTCGTGCATGTATTTGAGTGCCGCCTCGTAAGAATTGCTTTTGAATGTGTATTCTGCGTGAAGGTCACGGACTCTGGCAAACAGCGGGGAGAACTGCTCCTGAGCAAGGTTTACCAGGAACGGATACTTCTTTCTGGTATCGACCTTGTAGAATGATTCAGGCTGGTCTATGCACTTAGTGAATGTGGCGCCCAAGTCTTTGTCAAGAATTGCACCGCTTATAACCTTCCGGACCTCACCGGCGGGGTTGCTTGACAGTATATCCAGTCCGAATCCGGCGCCTGAAAGGGCCGATTCAATCTGATGTCCTGCATTCTTGATCTCCTCAAGCATGGGCGGCAGGATGCGGTCACGTGCCGTTATGAGATTCTCTTTGTAGTCCGTTACCGCATCGGGATTCTCCGTGAGGATACGGCGCAGTTCCTGCCCGTTTTCCATGAATATCTCGCTGAAGAGTTCCCTTGAGAAATTCTTGATGGTCTTGTCTATTGACCAGCTTTTGTCATTCTCAATGTTGTTCTCCACAAATTTCATGATGTTGCGCTTGTCGGGGGAGTCCGGCTCGACATTTGCCAGAAATGCATCGACAGCCTCTTCTATGGCGGTATCTATGTCCAATTCAAGTGTGAGATTGCCGCCGATGTTCAGCTCGCGGGCAAGGCCGCGCAGTACGGACTGGAAGAAACTGTCAATGGTCTCCACGCGGAAGCCTCCGTAATCCTGCAGTATCATGTCTAGCGCCAGCAGGGCGTTGTGACGGATGGTCTGCTCATTAAGCGTAACAGCCTTCTTTACCTCCAGATAATAACTCTCAGAATTCTTGAGGCCGTGTCCGATGCCATACAGCTGCGAAAGGATACGCTGTTTCATCTCGGCTGTGGCCTTGTTGGTAAAGGTAACGGCAAGGATATTACGGTAGTCCTCAGGGTTTTTCACAAGCATGGTAATGTACTGAACGGCCAGACGGAACGTTTTGCCCGATCCGGCCGATGCCTTATACACAGTCAGCTGAGAATTGTTACCCATAGGAGTTTAAACTATCCAAATTTAGTGATTCCTTTTTATAAAAGCGTTATCTTCGCGGTCCAATTATATATACTCTGACAGTCAAAATTTATTTCAATTATTATGGGATATATTACTGAGGACAAGAGAAAAGTGACCACACAGCGTCTCAGAGAGATGAAACAGCGTGGTGAGAAAATTGCAATGCTCACAGCATACGATTACACTATGGCAAAGATGGTTGACGGTGCCGGCATTGACGTTATCCTGGTAGGTGATTCGGCTTCAAATGTCATGGCCGGTAATCAGACCACACTGCCTATCACACTTGACCAGATGATATATCACGCCAAGTCTGTGGTACGTGGTGTACAGCGCGCCCTCGTGGTGGTTGACATGCCGTTCGGTACCTATCAGATCAACGATTCAGAGGCTGTTACAAACGCAATAAAGATAATGAAGGTATCTCATGCCGATGCCCTCAAGCTGGAGGGCGGCGAGGAGATACTGCCTCAGGTACGTCATATTATTGAAGTAGGTATTCCCGTTATGGGACATCTGGGTCTGACACCCCAGTCAATCAACAAGTTCGGAACATACGCCGTACGCGCCAAGGAGGAGGCCGAGGCCGAGAAACTGATATCCGATGCCCACAAGCTGGAGGAGGCCGGCTGTTTCTCAATCACACTGGAGAAGATTCCCGCAAAGCTGGCCGAGCGCGTAGCCAAGGAGGTCTCAATTCCCATCATCGGCATAGGTGCCGGTGGCGGAGTGGACGGTCAGGTGCTTGTATGCGCCGATATGCTGGGCATGAACAACGATTTCAGCCCCCGATTCCTGCGCCGTTACGCCAACCTCTACGAGACCATCACCGATGCGGTTGGCCGCTACGTGGAGGACGTCAAGAACAGCGACTTCCCCAACGAGAAAGAACAGTACTAAAATGATACCAAAGGGGTCAGACCCCAATGGTATCATTTTTAGATGAACTGCACTGATTTGAGATCATCGGCAAAAGCGTGGATGGCATTTTCCATCTTTTGCACGGTCTTACGGGTGGGTACGCTTCGGCCCGTAACATAATGGGATAACTGTCCCTGATTGATGCCTGTTATGCGCGACAAGCCAGCCAGAGTGAATGAACTGGCGTAGTAGGAGAGGAACGATGCCATATCGTATTTGTACACCATCTCAACCTCGGTGAATTTTTTGCCAATCTTCTGGTAATGGCGGCGCATATCTTCATAACCACCCTCAAAGTATTTCTTGGCTTCGGCTACCGTCTTGCCGGTTCCGGTTATCAGATAAGATAAATCATCGGCATCACTGTAGATGCTATAGGATCCGTCACTTGCGCGTTCTATTATTGCATTTACTTTTCTCATAGTGTCTTTTTGTTTTTATTTCAATCCGGCCTGTTTCAAGATCTTGTTCAGTGTTCCTGAAGCGACCTCTTCACTACCATGATTACTCATCATAAACTCTCTGTCTGTTATTGGGCTATGCCATAAGGGATGACCTGCCATCTGATCGCCTGTGTCATAGCATCCAGCTTTCTTTAAAAGCCGTTCTAGTTCGCTGTATTTCATGATTAGCGTTTTCAAAAGTACGAATATTAATATTACTCACAAAGAAAATGGCGAAAAAAAGTATGAGAATTAATACTTTTGTAGAGATGGACTATGTCTTTTCCATAGGCAATCAAGGCTTTTAGGTTATACATTAATTGGTATTAAATAACAAAGGGTATTCCAGTCTGACACCATTGCCTTGTGGAATACCCTTTGGTATCAGATGATACAAATATACATTGTTTTTATTATCAGTGCAATATTATTGACCAATTGGTAGTCAGAACGAGTATCCCAGGCCGATGGATGGGAGGAAATAGTTGGTGGATGGCATGTAGATGAGGCTGGGGGATAGAGCAACATGATTGAAACGGAATGCTGCGGCAGCCTGAAATACTATTCCGCGACCGGAGAGGTCAGATACGACGGCCCATTTTTTGCTTATGTCACGCCATAGATGCTCGTTGATCCCGTAACCGGTTCCCAGATAAACGGATACAATTCCGGAACGGTTGCTCCATACGGATAATCCACCGGTTATAAATAATTCATTGTCGGTTACACTTCCTTCTCCCCAGAAAACTCCACCTCCTTGGATGTTTCCGTTGCTTAGACAGGAGTAATCAGAACTTTTTAGTGAACCGTTAGTAAGTACAGAAATGAAACCTGACCTGAATGGCTTGCGGCCAACTGCAATCATGCCTCCAAATACCGGGCTCCTGTTATATCCTGCTATGATATATACCTCAATATCAGGGAATCTGTTATTGGAATCAAAAACTTGATTGGCGGCAGTTTCCGTTATTAACAGGTCTTGGCTTAACTTTTCATCGGCCCCGATCTCTGAAGGAACCATGATTAGTTGTTCTGATACGGTTGGGCGGGCTATAGTTAATCCGGAAAAATCCGGTACCTGGACTGGCTCATTGATAGTGAGTTGTTCAGATTGGGGTTTATGGGCATGGGACTTGGTGGGGAATGCCTGTTGCTCGTCGATGGGTTCATGGACATTGGCAGTTCCCGAATAACTGTCACGGATGGCTGTAAAGCGCTTTTTCTGCTCATCGGTCATGGAGCCGGATGCGTTCTGTAAAGTGTTGCGTAGTTGACTGAGTTCCTGAAGCAATGATGTGACGGCTCTGTCAGAAACGGGTTCGCCTGCCATGATCCTGTCTCTGAGTGTAATGCACTGCCCGCAAATATCCTCATACCGGTCCAGAACCTTGTCCCAATCGGTATTCTGGGCCATTACGTAGGCTGGACTGATTAGTAACAGTGCAATTAGTGATAATACCGCTCTTTTCATTATTCGCTCACAAAAATAGAGAATTAATTCTTACCTTTACTTTTGGAATGAATGATGACTCGGCATTCTTTGTCAATGCAAAATTGGAGAGTACTGATCTGGCTGGTTACAGGGAACTGATTCACAGTTCTGACGGCGGATGGACGGAACTGTACCGCATAGACAGGTCCGGAAAGTTCCGTGTGCTCAAGGCCCTCAAGGCCCAGTACCGTGGAGAGCCTATGTATGAGATGCTTCTGCGTAAGGAGTTTGAGATAGGCTATAATCTGCAGCATCCCGGAATATGTGAGGTCTACGGTTATAGCCAGATTCCTGACCTTGGAAACTGCATAGAAATGGAGTGGATAGACGGTACGACACTGTCGGATTTGATTCAAACCGGCCGTCTGACGTCTGGCATTTCCCGAAGGATTGCTCTGCAGCTTTGTGATGTGCTGTCATATCTGCATTCCAAGCAGGTAATTCATCGTGACCTTAAGCCGTCAAATATCATGGTCACCCATAACGGCCGGAATGTAAAACTGATAGACTTTGGTTTGTCCGATACCGACAGTTCAAGCATTCTTAAATCGCCGGCGGGTACCGCATCGTTCGCAGCTCCGGAACTGACAAACGGGAGTACTGTCGATGCCCGGACCGATATTTACTCGTTGGGTAAGATACTGTCGTTGCTTAAAGGCGGTTTTGTCCGCATTGCAAGAAAATGTACAAAAAACAATCCTGATGACCGGTATCCGGATATCGAATCTGTCAAGGACGCGATACGTGTACAACCTTGGCTCAAATCTGCCCCATATATGTTGGTCGCTATTGCGGCAGTTATTGTTTGGGGAATAATGAATACTTCCGATAACAATCCCATTCCATCGGCTATTCCGGCTACCATAGCCCAACCTGCGGAAATGTCAACTGATACAACCATATCGGACCCATCGGTAATAGATGAGTTGTTCCGTCAGGCTACCGATATGGTGAATTCGGGAAGTAACAGATAATCAGTTTACAGTCAGTTTGGTAAGTCCTTTGCTCTTTCCTGCTACATAGGACTGTAATTGCTGCCCATTGCGTAAGACGCTGCCTATGAACAAAGGCTGGCCTTTTATGAATTGGGCAGTCTCAATAATGTCACCTTCTTTGAGTTTTGAGTTCAAAGACTCCTTGACGTTATACCTGTTCTCACCGATGTATTCCAGCCTTACTGTTCGGTCAGGCATCCAACCTATTTCAATGACTGCTCCCTTTTTAAGCTCAGATGATATGACTTTCTCTGAATCAAAGAATGATGATGTCTGCTGCAACTCAAGGCAAAGGGTCCTGTAATCAGCGCGTCCCACATATCGGGATAAGATATCGAGTGTTGAATTGCGCGGGTCAGAACCATACGTAACATACCCCCATAGCCTTTTTAGGGTGGATACTGAAACTGGCTGAGCTACTGCGTTTTCTATGGCCGATGCCAGACCTTCAAAATCAGACGGGTTCTTGACAGGTTTTCCATAAACACGGCAAATCTCATCCTTGAGAAAATCAAATTCAACGGAGTTATTCATATGTGAATTCAATGTTACTATCGGGCTCGGTCCTGATGCTTCCTATTGCCTGGTCACGGGACATAATGACTTTCTTCAGGTTCTTGCATCCCCAGAAATCAACGCCGTTGAGCAGGGGACATTTGGATATGTCAATCTCGGTCAGAGCCTCGTCATCGGCGCAGTCAAGACTCTCCAAAACCTTATTGTCTAATGTTATGGAGGTCAGGTTGGGGCAGTGACCTACATGCAGTTCTCTGAGTTTGTCCAGGCCGCTGCAGTCAAATGTGCTGATCAGATTGTACTCTACCGACAACAGGTCAACCTCTTTGAGCATGGATACATCAATCTGGGTAATACTGTTAAGATTCAACTCTACAAAGGTCAGCTTGGTGTTGTGACTGAAATCTATATCCTTTATAACGTTGTGCTCAACATGCAGCTCTAATAAATTAGGATTGCCTGAAAGGTCTATGTGTTCAAGTTTGCCGCAAACGGAATCTCCTATGCGTGTGCCGTGAGCGGTAATCTTAGTCAATGAGTGCAGCCTCTCAATACCTTTCAGCGTAGATATGTTGTCTGTGTTAATCTCAATTGTATTGATGCTCTTGGCCTCAATAGTGTCAATTTTGTCATCGTTGTTTGAGTCATACCTCAACACAATCCATTTACGTAGATTATCGTCTTCAAACACAATAGTGCTTGAAGTGTCCACAGGAACTGACAAGGTCTCAAAAGAAACGGTGTCACTGGTGATAGTAATTCCACCTCCATTATCGGCCTTAGCCCAGAAAAAATACTTGGTCTGAGGTTTGAGATTATCGGCCCACGCCCGTAAGATGTAGCTGTCTGTTGGGGCTTTGAGTGTGATTTCTTGAGTGCTACTGTCCGTCTGAATTACGAATCCGAAAGATGTAAGCATTCCCGGATTTGATACCAAAGCATTAAGACGGGCGCTATTCAAATCGATGCTGTCTGCATATACCGATTCAAACTTGGGCACAGCAATAGGAGGTTGCGGCAGATAGCTTTCATCACAGGCTACAATAACCCCAAAAGCAACCATGCAGCCTGCTACTATACTTCTTGTCTTCCGGAAAACACTGAACATCAGCATCTAACAATATAGGTGAACGGGATGCGTTCTTTCAACCTCCACAAATATACAACTATTCCGCCTCAATGTCATATAACGGCGGATTGAGAACATAACTTGGACTAAACTTGAACCAATTGTGAACCTGGGTCTCAAAAATTCGTAATATATATTTGCCAATACAAACCAGTTGAAATAATGCTTATGGTTATTTATAAAGTAAGGACAAAACGGCGAAAATGCTGTAACGGAGTCAATATATAACGCGGCATGGAAGTTCAAGTGGTTACTCCTGGTAATAATACAGTATAAATTAATAAATATATAGGCTTATGAGTAGTGAAAATCTTCCTGGCAAATCAAACAATACTCTTGCGGAAACAGCAAAGGATTGTTTAACCAGCGGTAATCCGGTTAAAATAATAGGAGGTATAGCAATAGGTGTAATCGCAATTGGCGGAATGGCAATAGGTGCTATAGCTAAGTTGTCCGGCAAGAATGGGTGATTATAAAAAGGATTTAGGTTGGTCAAGTACAATTCTTGACTATATCTGTTCAGAAGAGGAGGCTGAGATTTATTCAAAAGCTGGATTAAAAGAGGCGATAATTGGAGGGAAACCTGCACTTATTCGTCAAGATATTGATTGGGCTGATTATAGCATTAAGCGTAATACTTGGTTAAGGGGTAAACTCTCAGACTATGACGAATGGGCAAAATATAATAATGCTGATTTGATAGGAGAGGGCTTTCCTCCTCGAGATCTTAACGGTGATCCGTATGAGCTTCATCATATTGGTCAAAGACAAGATTCTCCTTTTGCTGAATTAACCTGGGCAGAACATATGGGTGATGGCAATAATGTAATTCTTCACAGATTCGGTGACGAATCAAAGATAAACCGTGAACTGTTCAGTTGCGAAAAATCAGAATATTGGCAAGCTCGTTTCATGCAGCTAAAGAAAGATGGCGAGTTGGAAAAAATATATAGTCGTTAGATATGTGTTACTTGTTAAATATTGATTCGATATGGATGAGAAAAAAGTTAAGAATGTAGATGAACTAAAAGAGTATGAAACCTATTATTCAGACAAGAGTTTTTTGGAGAAGGTAGGCTCTGTATTTGCAAAGGCAGGAGAAACAGTAGTCAGGCCAGCGTTGTTGTTGTATTATGTTTTGAAAAGCGGTAATGTTTCGGCCCGTGATAGAGCAATAATAATTGGAGCGTTAGGTTACTTTATTTTACCTCTTGATTTGATTCCTGACATGATTCCTGTATTGGGTTTTACGGATGATGCATCCGCTATAGCAATAGCTTATAAGGCCGTAAAAAACAATATAACGCCCGAGATAAAGCAACAAGCGGAAGAAAAACTTTCAGAATGGTTTGGGTAAAAAACCGATATAAAACTTTAATATAATCAGGCGAGGACGGTTCTTTTCTCACCTTTTTGCAGTTAATTATAAAATGGTACCAAACAGAACCGTCCCCAATGGCACTTGAGTTAGTGATGATGTCCGGCGGTGACCATTTATGCCGATGCAACAAATGTGGGCATTTGTTTGTATCAAAGAGAGAATCAAGGGCTTGGGTGTACAGGCTTCTTGGAATAGAGACTTGCCCTAAATGCCACAGTATCAAAACTCAACAAATTGGGTTTTACAAATTATGAAAACGGTATATTATGGGGCCGATGGCTCTGTGAAGTTGGATTTTAAAACAGACTGATTAATAAAACAGTACCAAACGGAACCGTCCCCAATGGTATTACCGATGCAGTAGGCCGCTACGTTGAGGATGTCAAGAACTGCGACTTCCCCAACGAGAAGGAACAATACTGATTATTTATCGTATGATCAGCAGGACCGGATTTGAGTCCTCGTTGATTTCCGGGAACTGCTTTGAGAGTTCGGGGTTCGTCAGGATGTTTCCTGCATCCAGAACCTTGAATGTATATCCGTCAGATACCGATAAAACCAGATAAGCCCTGTCATTGGCCGGGATTGCCGTGTCTTCCCAGTCCTTATAGGTGTAGGTCTTGTTGTTGATCTTATCGTAGTAAACCCTTAGTACAGTTTCATTATTCAGCACTCCGAAATGTACTACCCTGTATGTCTCGTTGCAATACATGATTTTGTATTGGTGCGGACCGCGTAGATTGCGTTCATTAAGCGCAACACCATTGGTCAACTGCCTGTCGCCCGATATGGAGTAAGCCACGTAAACGTTGTCATCGGTGATATGGAAGACGGAATCGCCTGCACATGTATTGTAATACCCGATTACATCGGGAGCCAGATGGAAAAGGTTGATGTCATGGTCGGTAAGATTGTAATGGTTAGGGATAACGGTCTTAATATAGTTACCCTGGGTATTAAACTCCGCTAAACCGGCCGGAGCTTCGGGATCGAAATTACCGTAGCGTTCATAAAACAGGAAATTACCATTACTCTTTACGACAAATTCATAATGTAGGAACGGCAATGGAATGGTTCTGAGGTGCTGACCGGTAAATGAATAGACTTCCATATCCCCATCCAATATCCCTGCTACATACAGCTCTTTCTTTTCCGGCAGGATGTCAAAACATCTTGCGCTTAAATATTCTCCGTGTCCACGTCCTTTATAACCTATCTGCCTGATGAACTCTCCTGTACGGGAGAACTGTAAAACTCTCTCGTCTGTAGTGAGCAGGAAGATGTATTCATCGGTCATCCTGATGTCATTGACAGTGCTGACAAAGCTGTTTGCGCCCGATGTCTTAAGACGGATGGTGTCGACTGAAAAACCCAGTTTGGAGATGGTGGGGATATTGTCGGGGTTGGTCTTTTCAAGGATAGGAGCATAGATGTCAATGCATGCGGCATCCTTGACTTGATCCTTGCATGAAGTTAACGCAGCACCTGCCATGATTATGAGTGCTGCACAGATACGGAAAAGGTCTTTTGTTCTCATATAAGCATTATTTTTTGCGGGGCTTGTGGTAGAAATGTCTCTTTCCTTTGCCCTGAGGTTTTTTGCGTTCGGGAGAGTATTCCGGGGCTTCGCCGAGTTCATCGGGAATGGGGACTTTGTACACATCCTTACCAAGGAACTTCTCTATGTGATGGAAACGGCTCTGGTCATCAAGGCTGACGAATGTGATTGCGCAGCCCTCGGCACCGGCACGAGCCGTACGGCCAATGCGGTGTACGTAATCCTCGGGATCCTGAGGAACGTCGTAGTTGATGACAAGATCTATATCATCGATGTCAATTCCGCGTGATACGATATCGGTTGCGACCAGTATGTTGATGTGGCCGTTGCGGAACTTGTGCATTATCTCGTCACGCTCTGCCTGGCTCAGGTCTGAATGCATCTCACCGACATTGAGTCCCAGGCGGCGCAGGGATTTGGTTATCTCCTTTACCTTGAGTTTTGATGAGGCGAATGCAATGACACGCTTGGGCGAGTTGTTGCTGAACAGGCTCTGTATGATGGGCAGTTTCTGTGCTTCATAGCAGACATATGCTGCCTGCAGTATCTTGTCGGCCGGTTTTGATACGGCCAGTTTTACCTCGACGGGGTTGTGGAGTATGGTGCGGGCCATGCGCTGGATCTCATCGGGCATGGTCGCGGAGAACAGCATGTTCTGGCGTTTGGCGGGGAGCTGCTTGACAATCTGCATGATGTCATCGTAGAATCCCATGTCGAGCATGCGGTCAGCCTCATCCAGGATAAAGAACGATACCTTGGACAGATCGATGTTGCCAAGACTGATATGGCTGATAAGTCGGCCGGGGGTGGCTACAACAATATCGGTTCCCATGGCAAAGCCGCGTTTCTCCTGTTCGAAGCGTATGCCGTCATTACCTCCGTAGACTGCGGTGCCAGATATGTTGGTGAAGTAGGAGAAGCCCTCTACCTGCTGGTCAATCTGCTGTGCAAGTTCGCGGGTGGGGACCATGATGAGGCAGTTGACTGAACCTTCCGGATATCGGCCCGATGACAACTTGTCAAGTACGGGCAGCAGATAGGCTGCGGTCTTGCCGGTACCGGTCTGTGCTATGCCTATAAGGTCATGTCCTTCAAGCAGAACGGGTATGGCTTTTTCCTGAATGGGAGTGCACTCCCTGAAGTTCATTGAATCTATAGCGTCCAGCAGATCGGGCTGGAAATCAAACTCGTCAAATCTCACGGTGAAAAGGCTATTTAGGTGCTTTTATGTATAGGAAGATGGCTATCGGAATGTATATCACGTTCGGGAGCCACTCGGCCCAGAATGCTGACATTGAGCCTGTTATGGCAAATGTCTGCGTCACTTCCTGGAACAGTATGTAACCGAAACTAAGACCCAGGCCGATACTCAGCGAGAGTCCCATTCCGCCTTTGCGCTTACGGCTGGAGAGCGATGCTCCCATGATGGTCAGGATGAATGAAGCGAATGACATGGCGTAACGTTTGTGGTATTCAACTTCAAAGTCCTGTATGTTGCCCATTCCGCGCTGTTTCTGTTTCTGGATGTATTCGCGGAGTTCGGCCGATGACATGGTCTCCTGCTGGCCGTTCTTGACCAGGAAATCGCCTGGCTCAAAGCGGATTATGGTATCCAGCTCGTTTCCCTGGCTGATGGTCTCGACCGTGCCGGACAGGTCACGTATCATGTAGTTCTTTATCTTCCAATGATACTTCTCGGTCGACAGGGTGTCATATGCGGCGGTACGGGCTGTCATGTGTGATACCAGTTTCTTTCCCTCAAACTTGTCAAGGGCAAAACGGTATCCTGTCATATTGTAAGTCTGGAAACTCTCGATATAGGCAATCACGCCGTCCTCTACCTCCAGCTGGATGTTATACGTGCCGTCCGAATTGTTTCGCGACGAACGTTTCATGTCGTACCGCTGCTCAAAGTTCAGTCTTATGACATTGGCCTTGGGTATGACATTCGATCCCAGATAGAGAGTGAGCAGTGATATTACCGCGGCCGATACCAGATACGGCACCATCATACGCTTGAAACTCATGCCGGTTGAGAACATGGCAATGATCTCGGAGTTCTCGGCCAGTTTTGACGTGAAGAAGATTACCGCAATGAACACGAACAGCGGACTGAACATGTTGGCAAAGTAGGGGATGGCGTTGAGGTAATTCTCGAATATTATCTCGTGGGTGCTGGCCTTGCTCAGCTTGTCTATGTGCTCGTTGTAATCAAATACCACGGCAATGACCACAATGAGCAGGATGGAGAAGAAATATGTACCCAGGAACTTCTTGATGATGTACCAGTCAAGGCGGGACAGCAGTCTATGTCTGAACAGATTCTTCTTCATCAGAGTCGTTGCATTACTCGTTTAACCATTACATCCTTCCAGGTGTGGTAGTCATCGGCCAGGATATGCTTACGTGCCTCACCGACCAGCCACAGGTAGAATGCCAGATTGTGAACCGATGCAATCATCAGTGCCAGGTACTCCTGTGCCTTGAACAGATGATGCAGATAAGCCTTTGTGTAGAGAGTGTCCACGCGTGATGCGCCATCGGCCTCAATAGGCTCGAATACATCCTCCCACTTTTTGTTGCGTATGTTTATGATGCCGTCCTTGGTGAACAGCATGGCGTTGCGGCCGTTGCGGGTGGGCATTACGCAGTCAAACATATCTACGCCTAATCCTATGGCTTCCAGTATGTTGGCGGGGGTGCCTACGCCCATCAGGTAACGCGGCTTGTCCTGCGGCAGGATGCCGTGAACCAGGTCAATCATCTCATACATCACCTCGGTGGGCTCACCTACGGCAAGACCGCCAATGGCATTGCCTTCGGCCCCTTTTGAAGCTATGTATTCGGCCGATTTGGCCCTGAGATCCTTGTAGACGCAACCCTGAACGATGGGGAACAGGGCCTGGTGATAACCGTACTTGGGCTCAGTCTCGTTGAAGCGGTCAAAGCAGCGGTCCAGCCAGCGGTGCGTGCGCTCCATTGACTGCTTGGCGTACTTGAATTCGGCGGTGCCGGGGCAGCACTCATCAAATGCCATGATGATATCGGCTCCGATGGTACGCTCTATGTCCATCACACGCTCGGGGGTGAACAGGTGACGTGAACCGTCGATGTGTGACTGGAATGTCACGCCCTCCTCAGTCATCTTTCTGAGACCGGTCAGCGAGAATACCTGGAAGCCGCCGCTGTCAGTCAGCATGGGACGGTCAAATCCGTTGAATTTGTGCAATCCACCGGCTTTTTCCAGGACCTCAAGTCCGGGACGCAGATAGAGGTGATAGGTGTTGCCCAATATAATCTGGGCTTTTATATCGTCCTTCAGTTCAGGCAGATGCACGGCCTTGACGGAGCCTACGGTACCTACAGGCATGAAAATGGGAGTCTGGATAACTCCGTGGTCTGTAGTTATCTTTCCGGCTCTGGCGTGGCTGGTGGCGTCAGTGTGCTGAAGCTCGAATGTCAGTTTGTTCTCAGACAAGGCTTTACTTTTGAGTTTCTTTTATTGGGACTATCTCCTGGGCGTTCTTGACCTTCTCGTCAAGCAGTGCAATCTTCCAGACCTCACTTATCTCGCTGACGTAGTGGAACTCAACGCCCTTCAGGTACTCGGCCGGTATCTCCTCGATGTCGCGCTTGTTCTCGGCGCAAAGTATGATATCGGTTATGCCGGCACGTTTGGCGGCCAGAATCTTCTCACGGATACCGCCTACGGGCAGAACCTTTCCGCGAAGCGTTATCTCACCGGTCATGGCCAGGTTGGCACGGACCTTACGCTGAGTGAAGGCCGATGCTATTGACGTTGCCATCGTAATACCTGCCGACGGACCGTCCTTGGGAATGGCACCCTCAGGTACGTGGATGTGAACGTTCCATGAGTTGAATACGGTAGGATCAAGCTTGAGCAGTCCTGCATGTGAGCGTATGTACTCCATTGCCAGCATTGCAGATTCCTTCATCACGTCGCCAAGGTTACCGGTAAGTGTCAGCTTGCCCTCCTTGCCGCGGCTCAGGCTGGTCTCCACGAACAGGATCTCACCGCCAACGGCAGTCCAGGCAAGACCGGTTACCACACCGGCATAGTCATTACCCTGATACTTGTCGCGGGAGTAGGGCTTGGTACCCAGAAGTTCCTTAAGATCTGTAGGTTTCACCGTCATTTTGGCCTGCTCGGCGTTATCGGCATAACGGCATGCGGTCTTGCGGCATATCTTGCCGATCTTCTTCTCGAGTTCACGTACACCTGATTCACGGGTGTAGTTCTCGATGATTGACTCAATGGCCGGCTTGGTAATGGCCAGAGAGCCCTTCTTGAGACCGTTGGCCTCCATCTCCTTGGGAATGAGGTGGCGCTTGGCAATCTCAATCTTCTCCTCGGTGATATATCCGCTCACCTCAATTATCTCCATACGGTCCAGCAGAGGAGCGGGGATGGTGTTGAGGTTATTGGCGGTGGCTATGAACATAACCTTTGACAGGTCATAGTCAATATCCAGATAGTTGTCGTGGAATGCGTTGTTCTGCTCGGGGTCAAGTACCTCAAGCAGGGCCGATGAGGGATCACCCTGGTTGGTCATCTGGCTAACCTTGTCAATCTCGTCAAGTATGAAGACGGGGTTGGATGAACCGGCCTTGACCAGCCCCTTTATTATGCGTCCGGGCATGGCGCCGATGTATGTCTTGCGGTGTCCGCGGATTTCGGCTTCGTCATGCAGACCGCCCAGCGATATACGTACGTATTTGCGCTTCAGGGCGTTTGCTATTGAAAGTCCAAGTGATGTCTTGCCAACTCCGGGAGGGCCGTAAAGGCAGAGGATGGGTGACTTGAAATCACCGCGCAGTTTCATTACTGCAAGGTGCTCAAGAATACGCTCCTTAACCTTCTCCAGTCCGTAATGGTCCTTGTCAAGGGCCTTGCGGGCGTTGCTCATGTCAAGGTTATCCTTTGTATATTCACCCCACGGCAGGCTCAGTACGGTCTGCAGGTATGAGAGCTGTACGTTGTAGTCAGGTGACTGTGAGTTGGTGCGCTCCAGCTTGAGGAGTTCCTTGTCAAATATCTTGCGGACATCTTCACTCCATTTCTTCTGTCCTGCCTTGAGGCGCATCTCCTCGATATCCTGGTCCTGGACGCTTCCGCCCAGCTCGTCCTGGATATTCTTGAGCTCCTGCTGCAGGAAGTACTCTTTCTGCTGCTTGTCAATGTCCTCATGGGTGCGGCGCTGGATGCTCATCTTGAGCTCGGCCAGCTGTATCTCACGGTTAAGCAGTGAGAGCAGTGTCAGAGCGCGGCTTGAGCATGTCGCTTCACGCAGCAGACGTGCCTTCTCCTTAACCTCAAACGGCAGGTTGGCGCATATGAAGTTGATCAGGAACAGTCCGTTGGAGATATTCTTGAGTGCGAAAGCTGCATCGGGCTGAATGTTCTCGGACAGCTTTACGTATTTGATTGCGGCATCCTTGCAGGAATCAACTATCGCCTTGAACTCCTTGCTGCGGGTAGGGGGCAGAACCTCGGGGAAGAGATCGGCTGTACCTACCAGGTAGGGCTTGTCACTGACAATGCTGCGCAGTTTGATACGCTGCATGCCCTGGAGTACTACCGTTGTGGTCTGGTCCGGCATGTCGAATACGCGGATGACCTTAGCCAGTACACCGACTGTGTAGAGGTCGTTCAGTCCCGGATTCTCAGTGTCGGGATCCTTCTGGCATACAACAGCTATCTGCTTGCTCTCTGCCGATGCGTTCTGTATGAGTTTGAGTGACGATTTGCGGCCTACGGTTACGGGCATCACAACAGTGGGGAACAGTACCATGTTCCTGAGCGGAAGCACGGGTACAACCTCGTCCAGTTCAGCGTCAAAAAGTCCGTTTTCGTTGCCGTCAAAGTCTGCTATCATTGAGAAAGCGGGATTTGACTCGTCGAAAGTTTCTTCAGATTGTTTCTTCGTCCACATAAATCATTCTGCAAATATTCTGCAAATTTAGATAATTACGCGCACGTAACAGCTATTTATGCCGTCAAAAGGGGTGAATAAAACAAAAAAAGTAATTTTGCAGTGTATTTTGTCACTCCCGATGTCGAACCAGTACTTTGATTTCAAACGTTTCAGGATAGAGCAGGACAAGTGCTCCATGAAGGTGGGAACCGACGGTGTCCTGCTGGGTGCCTGGTTTCCGATGGAATCGGGAAAAAACGTCCTGGATGTGGGTTCCGGCACCGGACTGGTGGCAATCATGGCGGCTCAACGCGGCGCCTCAAGCGTAACGGCGGTCGAAATTGACCCACAAGCCTCAGAACAGGCATTTCAGAATGCCGCAAATTCAGAATGGAGCGACCGGATTTTTGTGCAAGGTGTTGATTATGCCCATTTCACCGCCGAAATCAGGTTTGACCGCATAGTCAGCAATCCGCCGTACTTCCGCGACTCCCTGCGCTGCCCAGATTCGGGCCGCAATGCCGCACGTCACAATGACTCACTCAGTTACGAGACTCTGGTCCGATGCTCGGCCGCTCTTTTAGCACCTGACGGACTGCTTTGTGTAGTGCTTCCCTTTGACGCGGTAGGTGAGTTTACAAAGTGTGCCGCAACCCAAGGGTTGAACCTGTGCCGCAGGACCGATGTCATCACCGCTCCGGGCAAGCAGCCCAAGCGCTCGCTTCTGGCTTTCGGCAAACAGAAAACAGAACTCATAACTGAGGTTCTTGCCATGTGCGGATCCGATGGGAAAGAGACATCGGACTACATTAATCTTGTAAGGGATTTTTACCTTAAATACTAGATCCTGCGGCGTTTGTCCGGGATGAGTACCTTAAGCCCTCCCTTGATCATCTTCACATGGATTTGCTTACCCAGGGTCACGGGCTCGCCGTCGTAGTGGGCCGGTCCGTCCGAGTCACGTGTTATGGTCATATGGGAACACTTGCGCACTGTTACCTTGGGGTTGCGGTCAATCATTTTGTTGAACAGTTGGAAGGCCATGAGCGGTGCATCCAGGGGCGTGAACGGATGTATCACGACTACGTCCATCAGACCGTCCTGCATGGATGCCGTGGGTGCTATGAAGGCGTTGTTGCCCCACTGGTCGGCATTGGCACAGGTTACTATGAAACAGTCAAATGTCTCGCTCGAGTTGTCGAATGAGAGCTTGTAGGTCTTATCCTTATAGGTCGCTATTTCCCGGAGAATGCTCTCCATGTAGGTGAGTACTCCGCGGGTTCCGGCTTTTGAGAACGTATCGGTTACTTTGGCATCGAACCCGACTCCGCAGGTGCAGAAGAAGGGATGATTATCAATCATTCCGTAATCGATTTCGGAGAATATTGATTTGTCAAGCCATTTTACTGCCTTGAAGGGATCCATGGGGATTCCCAGATGGCGAGCAAGACCGTTGCCCGAACCGCAGGGGATTATGCCCAATGCGGTGTTTGTTCCTATCAGTCCGCGACCAACTTCGTTGACGGTTCCGTCGCCTCCTACGGCTATGACCGCATCGTAGTTTTGGGCGGCATATTGGCGGGCAAGTTCGGTGGCGTGTCCGCTGTACTGGGTTGAAACTATGCTGAAATCATAGAGGTCGCGGTTTACAAAACGCTCTATAATCGGAATGACAGGTATGAGCCTGATTGTTCCCGACGTCGGGTTGTAAACAAACACTATTTTCCTCTTGGGATTCATGAATTCAGCATAATTATAAATAGCGGTGCGAAGATAGCGAAAAAGATTGCAGCAATCGGCAAAATGACTAATTTTGCGCCGTTATGAGCAAACTTAGCGAAAGATGTGCACAATATACTCTCCCACAGGAGGGTAAGGCACAGGGCATATATCCGTATCACAGGTGTATTTCGAGCCAGCAGGATACGGAGGTTATCATGGAGGGACGCAAGGTCCTTATGTTCGGTTCCAACTCTTATCTTGGACTGACCAATCATCCAAAAGTAATTGAGGCTGCAGTTGAGGCTGCAAAGAAATACGGTACCGGTTGCGCCGGTTCGCGTTACCTGAACGGTACACTGGACCTGCACAAGGATTTTGAGGCCGAACTTGCCGAATTCGTGGGCAAGGAGGATGCCATGATATTCAGCACCGGATTCCAGACCAATCTTGGCACCATTTCATGTCTGATGGGTCGTGATGATTATGTTGTCTGTGACGATCTGGATCATGCATCAATCGTGGATGGCCGACGCCTCTCATTTGCCAAGCCGCTCAAGTTCAAGCATAACGATATGGCATCGCTTGAGAAGACTCTGCAACGCTGTGAGCCCGATTCGCTCAAACTGGTAGTGGTGGACGGCGTTTTCAGCATGGAGGGTGACTTGGCCGATCTGCCCGGAATCGTAGCCCTGAAGGACAAGTACAACTGTGCCATCATGGTGGACGAGGCTCACGGACTGGGCGTTATGGGTGACCACGGACGCGGCGTCTGCAACCACTTCGGTCTTACCGATCAGGTGGATATCATTATGGGTACATTCAGCAAGTCACTGGCTGCCATAGGCGGTTTCATTGCGGCCGATGCCTCCATAATCAACTGGGTGCGTCACCACTCACGCTCATACATTTTCAGCGCCAGCAACACTCCTGCAGCAACCGCAGCCGCACGTGCCGCACTGCAGATTATGAAGAACGAGCCCGAGCGCATTGCTCATCTGTGGGACCTTACCAACTACGCTCTCAATAACTTCCGTCAGCTGGGATTTGAGATCGGTAACACATCGACCCCCATCATTCCGCTGTATATCAGGGATTTCTACAAGACATTCTTTATTACCAAGATGCTGTTTGAGGAGGGCGTGTTCGTGAATCCGGTTATTCCGCCGGCATGCGCCCCCGAGGATACCCTGATCCGCTTCTCGCTCATGGCAACTCACACCAAAGAGCAGATCGACATCGCTACCGAGAAGCTGGTCAAGTGCTTCAAGGCATACGAAATCCTGAAATAAGAAAAGGAGCCAAGCGGCTCCTTTTTTCGTCGGGATGAAAGGATTCGAACCTTCGACCACCTGGTCCCAAACCAGGCATTCTAACCGGACTGAACTACATCCCGAAAGCCTCTCTTTCCAGAAAAGCGGTGCAAAGATAATGCATTTTTAATAAAAAAGGTTGGGGGGTAATAAAAAAGCAGTAACTTTGCGGTCAGGAAAGCAGAATGGATTGAATCAGAGTTTTCCTATTATTGAGTTGTGCGCATAACGCACATTGTGTACGGAAACGTACCCCTTTTTTAAAGTTGGTTACTTTATAACCGCCCGACTTGGAAAACGGTCAATAAGAAGAGTAGTAAAAGTATTTGTTTACTATATAGACTCTGATTTGAAAGTACAAAGGCCTTACTGCCCGCGTACCGAAGACGTAAACAAGAGAGGTTTTATTGTTTATGTCTTTTTTTTATCCCCTCAGATGAGGGATGGAAAAAAGGCTGGATGGTTGAACTTTTAAAACGTTTTTGAGTAGATGGATCAGCGAAAAGCTCCCGTTTATGAGGCTCTGCAGGAGTTCCGCAGGAACAGAGTGGTACCGTTCGATGTACCCGGTCACAAAAGAGGTAGGGGCAACCCCGAACTCGTTTCGCTGCTGGGAAAGCAGTGCGTTGAGTTGGACGTAAACTCAATGAAACCCCTGGATAACCTCTGTCATCCCATTTCCGTAATCAAAGAGGCCGAAGAACTGGCTGCCGAGGCATTCGGTGCCGCACACGCATTCCTGATGGTGGGTGGTACGACATCGGCCGTACAGACTATGGTGCTTACCGCCTGCAAGAGCGGCGAGAAGATCATCCTGCCGCGTAACGTGCACCGCAGCGTCATCAATGCGCTGGTTGTGAACGGCGCAACTCCCATTTACGTAAATCCTGATACTGACAGCCGTCTGGGTATAGCCCTGGGCATGAAGATATCACAGGTGGAGCGCGCCATCGAGGAGAATCCCGAGGCAAAGGCCATCCTGGTGAACAACCCCACATACTACGGAATCTGCTCCAACCTCAAGAAGATTGTGGAGCTGGCTCACGAGCACGGAATGATGGTGCTGGTGGACGAGGCTCACGGAACCCACTTCTATTTTGGTGAGGACATGCCTCTTACCGCTATGGCTGCCGGGGCCGATATGTCATCGGTCTCAATGCATAAGTCGGGCGGAAGCCTTACGCAGAGCTCGTTCCTGCTTACCGGTCCCGATGTGAGCGCCGGTTATGTGCGTCAGGTGATAAACCTCACTCAGACCACCAGCGCATCGTATCTGCTGATTTCAAGTCTTGACATATCACGCCGTAACCTGGCCCTGCGCGGCAAGGAGCTCTTCAGGGAGGTTATGCGCATTGCCAATTACGCCCGCACCGAGATAAACAAGATAGGCGGCTACTACGCTTACGGCAAGGAGCTGATAAACGGTGACAGCGTATTTGATTTTGACCCCACCAAACTGACAGTCTACACTTTGGATATCGGCCTTGCAGGCATTGAGGTTTATGACCTGCTGCGTGACGAGTATGACATCCAATTGGAACTTGGTGATATGGGTAACGTGCTGGCATACATATCGATAGGTGACCGTATGCGTGAGGTTGAGCGTCTGGTGAGCGCGCTGGTTGATGTCAAGCGCCGTTACAGCAAGGACCGTTCAGGTCTGTTCGATCATGAGTATATCAATCCGTCTGTGGTCATGACTCCGCAGGAGGCTTTCTACGCTCCCAAGGAGGAGATGATTCCCATCCGTGAGACCAACGGACGTATATGTACGGAGTTCGTGATGTGTTATCCTCCCGGAATTCCTATCCTGGCCCCGGGTGAGCGCATCACGCAGGAAATCATTGACTATATCCTCTACGCAAAGGACAAGGGATGTCAGCTGACAGGTCCCGAGGATGAGAGGGTAGAGCGTCTGAATGTGATTAAGGAAAGTACAACATATTGATTCTGACTGCCTATGGAATTCTGGTTTACTGAGTTGCATACTCCTAACGTAAAGTTCTCAGTCAAGGTTGATAAGCACCTCTATACCGCTGAGAATGATCTGGGTCGTGTAGATATCTTTGAGTCACCCGAGTTTGGCCGATTCCTGGCCGTTGACGGATACATAATCTTCACACAGAGAGACGAATTCATCTATGATGAGATGCTGTCACACATACCTATGGCTGTGAATCCTAATGCCGAGAAGGTCCTGGTATTCGGTTCCGGTGACGGAGGTGTGGTTCGTGAGCTGCTCAAATACAAATCCATCCAGCAGATTGACCTGATTGAGATAAACGAGGGCGTGGTTCAGGCTTGCCGTGAGTACTTCCCTGAAATGGCAGAGTCACTTGATGATCCCCGCGTAACCATCTACACTGAGAATGCCCTGCGCTATATACGTCATATTGAGAATGAGTATGACCTGATCGTGGTTGACTCGGCCGGATTCTACGGTCCTGGCGAGAGTCTGCTAACCCGTGAGTTCTACGGCAGCTGCTACAAGGCACTCAAGGCCGATGGCATCATGGTGAACCAGCATCAGAGCCCCTTCTACGAGGAGGATCGTCTGGAGACCCAGAAGGCTCACATGCGAATTGTGAACCGATTCCCGATAAGCCGCGTGTATCAGGCACATATCCCGACTTATCCTTCGGGTTACTGGCTCTTTGGCTTTGCATCAAAGAAGTACCGTCCGGTATTGGATCTGGATGCCGATGCCTGGAACAAGCTCGGAATAAAGACCAACTATTACACAACAAATCTGCACAAAGGCTGCTTTGCACTGCCCGCATATGTGGAGCGCATGCTGGCCGATGTGGAGACCATAAAGGACTAAGCGATGTTGGAAAGAAATGTAGAGACCTTTATAGGCTGTGATGCCTCATATGCCGATGCCCGCATAGTGCTGTTTGGCGCCCCGTTTGACTCCACAACGTCATTTCGTCCGGGCACAAGGTTTGCACCTCATGCAATCCGTAGCGAGTCATTCGGTCTGGAGACCTACAGCCCCTGGCAGGACCGTGACCTGGAGGACATCAGCGTATTTGACAGCGGTGACATTGAGCTTTGCATCGGTAGTGCAGAGAAGGCTCTTGATCAGATATCGGACCGTACAGCTACGATTCTTAAGGACGGTAAGATTCCTTTCATGATAGGAGGTGAGCATCTGGTAACTCTGGGCGCATTCCGTGAGGTTTTCAAGAAGTACCCAGATGTGCATATCATACATTTTGACGCTCATACAGACCTGCGTGACGACTATCTGGATGTGAAACTCTCACATGCATGCGTTCTGCGTCGCTGCCATGATCTTGTGGGTGACGGCCGAATCCATCAGTTTGGAATCCGCTCAGGCGAGCGTGCCGAGTGGCAGTGGGCACGTGCCGGTCACACTGACCTGCATCCTTTCAACTTTGACGGACTTGCAGAGACTGTTGCCGGATTGGCAGGTAAGCCTGTATATTTCACCATCGACCTGGATGTTATGGATCCGTCAGTATTCCCCGGCACAGGTACTCCTGAGTACGGTGGCGTTACTTTCATGCAGCTGTATGAGGCACTCAAGAACGTCTGCTACGGCTGCAACATTGTGGGCCTTGATGTCAATGAACTCTGCCCGCCTTATGACCAGACCGGAGCCTCTACCGCTGCGGCCTGCAAGATTATCAGAGAATTACTATTAAGCATTAAATAAAATGGGAAAGGTATTGGTTATTGGCTGCGGTGGCGTAGCCCAAGTTGCGATACAGAAGTGCGCCCAGAACGACGCAGTTTTTGACGAGATTTGCATTGCAAGCCGTACGGTTAGCAAGTGTGACGACCTTAAGAAGAAGATTGAGGCCGAGGGTAAGAGCCGTTCCAAGATTACCACTGCTAAGGTGAACGCCGACAGCGTGGACGAACTGATTGCCCTCATCAAGAGCGTAAAGCCCGATGTCGTGCTCAACCTTGCTCTGCCGTATCAGGATCTGACCATCATGGATGCCTGCCTTGCATGCGGCGTACATTACGTTGACTCTGCCAACTACGAGCCCGAGGATACCGAGGATCCCAAGTGGCGCGCCATCTATGAGAAGCGCTGCAAGGAGCTGGGCTTTACCGCATATTTTGACTACTCATGGCAGTGGGCTTATCAGAAGAAGTACAAGGATGCAGGCATTACCGCTATCCTGGGCACCGGTTTTGACCCGGGTGTAACCAGCGTATTCTCAGCATATGCCCTCAAGCACTACTTTGACCAGATAGACACCATCGATATCCTGGACTGCAACGGCGGTGACCACGGTTATCCCTTTGCTACCAACTTCAACCCCGAGATCAATCTGAGAGAGGTATCGGCCAACGGTTCATACTGGGAGAACGGCCACTGGGTTGAGACCAAGCCCATGGAGATAAAGCGCGAGTACAACTTTGAGCAAGTAGGCATGAAGGATATGTATCTGCTTCATCATGAGGAGATTGAGTCACTTGCCAAGAACATTCCGGGCGTTAAGCGCATCCGTTTCTTCATGACATTCGGCCAGAGCTATCTGACCCACATGAAGTGTCTTGAGAACGTAGGTATGCTGCGCACCGATCCCGTTATGTTTGAGGGCAAGGAGATTGTTCCTATCCAGTTCCTCAAGGCTCTGCTGCCCGATCCCGCATCGCTGGGCCCGCGCACAGTAGGTAAGACAAACATCGGCTGCATCTATACCGGTATCAAGGACGGCAAGAAGCGTGCCATCAAGATTTACAACGTGTGCGACCATCAGGAGTGCTACAAGGAGGTGGGCTCACAGGCCATCTCTTACACCACCGGCGTTCCCGCAATGATCGGCACCATGATGGTTATGACCGGCCAGTGGAAGGGTGCCGGCGTATTCAACGTTGAGGAGTTTGATCCGGATCCCTACATGGAGGCCCTGAACAAGTGGGGTCTGCCTTGGGTTGTTGATGAGAACCCCGTAATGGTTGACTAAATAGGCCGATGAAAGCGACTGAATTGCAGACTCCGTGCTACGTCATTGACCGTGACCGTCTTGAGGCCAACCTCAAGATTCTGAACGGGGTGATGGAACGTACCGGTTGCCGCATTCTGCTGGCTCAGAAGGCGTTCAGTTGCTATGCCGTCTATCCTTTAATATCAAAATATCTCTGTGGAGCAACAGCAAGCGGCCTCTTTGAGGCCCGCTTGTGCCACGAGGAGATGCCAGGCCGCGAGAATCACGTTTTCTCTCCCGCATTCCGCGAGGAGGATTTCTCTGAAATTCTTAAAATCTGCGACCATATAGTTTTCAATTCCATCCGCCAGTTGGAACTGTTCGGGCCTCGCGCCAAACAGGCTGGACTGCAGGTTGGATTGAGAATAAACCCGCAGGTTTCAACACAACCCGCAGAGCACGCCATTTATGATCCCTGCGCTCCCGGCAGCAGGCTGGGGGTAACATTGGAGGAGTTCCGCAAGGCATCGGCCGAAACCATAGGTCTGCTGGACGGACTGCATTTCCATACTCTTTGCGAGCAGAACTCCGATGACCTGGAAACTACACTGAATGCCTTTGAGGAGCAGTTCCGTGAGTGGCTCACCAAGATGAAGTGGGTGAACTTTGGCGGCGGTCACCATATTACCCGCGAGGATTACGATATTCCGCGTCTGGAGCGTTGCATCGGCCGTATGAGTAAAGGCTATGGCCTTACCGTATATCTGGAGCCGGGTGAGGCAATAGCTCTCAATGCAGGTTATCTGCATACCAAGGTTCTTGAGGTGCAGCATCATGAGGGTGCAATGGACATTGCCATTCTGGATACATCGGCCGCATGCCATATGCCCGATGTTCTTGAAATGCCGTACCGTCCGCCACTTCGTGACAGCGGCCAGCCTCAGGAGAAAGCACACACTTACCGTCTTGGCGGCCCGACCTGCTTATCGGGCGATATAATAGGGGACTATTCCTTTGACACCCCGTTAAAAGAAGGCCAGACCCTCATATTCGAGGATATGGCCATCTATTCCATGGTCAAGAACAACACCTTTAACGGTATGCCCTTGCCGTCAATCTATCTTAAACAGGGCTCAGACTACTCTCTGATCAAATCCTTCACCTACCAGGACTTCAAGTCCCGCCTTTAAATCCTTGGAGTGCGGATGATGTAGAGAATCCGCGAGATCAGGTAGATTATAAATGCCCACAAGAGAGAGGAAAAAGATTTTGTTAGTGTAGGAATGACAGTTCGCCATGAAAATTCCCATTTTTGTATTTCATCAAATGTGTGAACTCCATACACAACGAAAAGAAGTAATCCCCATATGATGGCAATTGTTCCTATAGCATAAAGCTTGCTTGGATTCTTCTTGGCAATGAAGCAGGTTATTATCAGCAGAATAATGAATGTGACAGCAGCAACTGCTGTGGTTGATTGCAGAATAAATTGAATGTTATTCATAATGGTAACTGTTTGTTTGTTATGAATTCCGTTTCTGGATAACACCGATAATGCGTGAAATCAGATAGATAAATAGAATATACTCCCATGCAATAAACATAAACTTTAATCCACCGACCATTACATTTGGACTTATGTCACCGGCAACCTGTATGTCATGAAATCCCAGTATAAGACCATATATATAATGTATGGCGCTGATGGCCAAAGCAATGGAACCGATGGGCCTTACCCATCTGGGCGCTTTCCAGGCACACAGGAACATGAGTGCCAGCAGAATTGTCAGGATAGCTAATAAGCATCCGGGTAGTTGGGAAAAGATGTAACTCATAATTTTTGGTTTTTAGGTTTGAACTGATGCAAAGTTAATGGCCGATGTTTACTCCGTCCCCATGTTTTGACTGTCAAATCCCCAAGATTGGTTCAAAAGACGATGTCAAATCCCACGTTTCAGGTCCGAATCCTTAAAGTGAGGGTATTGGATGTAGTTTTATTGCGGAAAATGTCAGCAATTTCATATCTTCGTGATGTGATATGAGAACCTGGATAACCATATTATATTGGATGCTGTCAATGGTGATAGCCGCACTGGTCGTGACAAGTGCGGGATACACTTTTCAGGAGTCTCTTTTTATGGGCAGCATGTTCCTGCCTGGAGCCATCGCAGCCAAGTACCTGTTACCTAAGGTCTCTTTCAAGAAACGCAGTGAAGGCATACAGGGAGTCATTTACATTGTTCTGGCCATCCTGGTATTTGAGTTCCTGATCATCATTCTTGCAAACAATGTAATTCAGAATCAAAGGCACATTCTTGAGGTAGGGCGCAGATACAATGAATTTGAAGTATATGAAATGCCTATTCCCGGGATGATACTGAACCCCTTCTTTATTTCCTTAATAATATCCGTACTTGCTATAGGTGGTTCATTGATAGACCGATGGCTTAAAATAAATCATCCCGAACTTGAGACTCCCGTCACATTCTGCTCGGAGCGCAAAAAAGTGACATTGTTGCCCAGCGAGATAGTATATGTGGAATCATGTGACACTGAGGTCCTTATACATGCTTCCGATGGTCGAATCCTGCGTAACCGCACCTCCATTTCGCAATGGGAGGCTCTGCTTGGAGAACCATTTATACGTGTCCACAGGGCATTTCTGGTAAACAGCAAATACGTGTCATCGTACAAAGGTGATACAATAAAAGTGGGAGACGAGGAACTCCCCGTCTCCCGCAAATATCAGAAGGATCTGAAAGAACTCTTTCCTGCCTCTTAATAGATCATTTTGGTGATAAGTGTCGCCACAATAGTGCTCACGATGACGCTCACCATACCGGGCATCATGAATGAGTGATTCAGCAGGTATTTTCCTATTCTTGTGGTTCCGGAGCGGTCAAATGTAACCGTTGCGATATCGGACGGATAGTTGGGAATGAAGAAGTATCCGTAGACCGATGGCAACACACCCAACAGAACCGGGCCCGGAATGCCAAGAGAGTAGGCCAGAGGCAGCATGGCAACCACAACGGCTCCCTGGCTGTTGACAAGTACTGATACCGTGAAGAATGCCAGTGAGATAGCCCAAGGATACTTGCTAACGATTCCCTGCAGGCCGTCCTGCATCTGAGGCAGATAGTTGCTGAAGTAGGTATCGGCCAACCATGCGATTCCGTAAATGGCTACTACGGCAACCATTCCTGACTGCCATACGGCGCCGGCAATGGCTCTTCGGGGATTGGCCTTGGCAATTATTATCATCAATGCGGCGGCTGTAATCATAACAATCTGGATGATTATGTTCATGCCTATGGGCTTGCCCGAAACCTTGGGACGGATGTCACAGCCAATTATCTGGAAGAATGAGTAGAGCGTGATAAGCAAAAGTGCTCCCAGGAATATGTAAACTGAGATTTTTGCGCTCTTGTCAATCTTCTGGTCAAGCAGGGACTGGGTCTCGCCGTACATGTACTTGTACATCTTTGGGTTGGCCTTGCGCTCCAGGAAAACGGGGTCCTTGTCAAGGTCCTTGCCGCGCTTGTAAGAGCAGAGGGCGGCTGCCATCAGTCCGCACAGACATGCGGGAATGGTGACTGCAATAACCTGCAGGTTGTTTATGTCAAATCCGTTGTCGTTGCTTATGATTACGAACGATGCTACTGCCGCGGCAATGGGCGAGCAGGTGATACCAACCTGTGATGCGATGGATGCCACGCCGCAGGGACGCTCCGGGCGTATGCCTTTTTTTAGGGAGATGTCACAGATGATGGGCATCAGGGTGTAGACTACATGGCCTGTTCCAACCAGCACTGTAAGGAAGAAAGTACAGAGCGGTGCCAGGAATGTGATATGCTCCGGATGCTTACGGAGCAGCTTCTCGGCAAGCTGTATGAGCCAGTCCATACCTCCGGCGGCCTGCATTATTCCGGCGCAGGTTACGGCTGCTATTATGATGTAAATGACGTCAGTAGGAGGGGTTCCGGGTTTCATTCCAAAGCCTAAAACCAGAATTGCAAGTCCAATACCGGATATGGCACCCAGTGCAAGACTTCCATAACGTGAACCCACATAAAGCGCTGCCAGTACAATGAGCAGCTGAAGAATCATTACAAAACTCATAAGCAAAAAATAATCAGTCCTTATGGCAAATGTACGAATTTTAAAAAATGACACAATAGGGACTGTCCCTTTTGTGTCATTTTGTGTCATTTCAGCAGGAGGTTGAAGGCTTGGGGTTTGATGCCCCAGGCGGGGGCAATAAGCATGGAGGATGGGGTTTCTGATACGAAACGGTCATAGAATATGTCCTGGCGGGCGGTCTTTATGAAACGGGAGACCACGTCTGCGTACTCCTGTGCTGTAAATAATTTTATCTGTGAGGGATCTTCGTGATACATCTGGGCAAGTTTTGTTCCCTTTACAACTTGCAGTTGATGCAACTTCAGAGTCTTGATAGGAAGGGCCGATACACGCTCTGCATGCGTCATGAAATCCTGCTCAGTCTCACCGGGCAGGCCCAGTATGAGGTGGGCTCCCATATCTATTCCGCGCTTACTGAGGTCATTGATGCAGTCCACTGCACACTGGTAGGTGTGATGACGGTTGATGAGCTCAAGAGTGCGGTCAATGGTTGATTCTATTCCAATCTCCAGAAGCAGGTGAGGGTGGCCCTCAGGAGACTTGCGCCCGAAACGCTGCTCAAACCAATCGGCCAGATCAGGCTTGATGCAGTCGGGGCGGGTGGCAATGACCAGACCTTTCACACCCGGGTACTGCAGCGCCTCCTCATATAACCGAATGAGTTTGTCCGTGGGACCGAAAGTGTTTGTATAGGACTGGAAGTATGCCAGATATCCGTAGCAGTCACCCTTGCGTCTGTTGAACTGAATGCCCTTTTCCAGTTGTGCCGTGATGCTACCGGAGTCATCCTGAGCGGCATAACTTGGGTTGAACGCAAGGTTGTTGCAGTATATGCATCGGCCCCGGTTAGGACATCCAAGCCCTGCGTTGACCGCAACTTTGATGACCCTGCCCGGGAAAATACCCGCAAGATACTCGTTCATTGTCCTGTACATACAACAAAGATAGAAAATATCTATATTTGCTGATATTAACTACCAATTATGAGGCATTATTCCATTTACATTGCTGCCATCTTAGTGTTGGCAAGTTGCAACGGCAAAATTAAGGGGCCGTGTGATATTTATGAGAACTATGGTACGGAGTGCGTGGCTGCTCACAGCACCACCCGCAAGCTCTATTCCAAGTATAATGGACCGTTGTATCAGGTAATTCGTGATTCTGACGGTAAAACTCTTGATATAGGAACGGTTGACGGAGGTTATGCCGATGCCGCCGCCCAGGATGCATTCCTGGAGGGAACTATAGGTTACATAAGTATCATATATGACCAGACAGGTCACGGAAATCACCTGATTCAGGCTTCTCCCGGTACATTCAACGGTCCGGCAAAGGGTGAATTCAACACCTTGCCCATTGCTGACATGGCACCGGCAGTACTGAACGGCCACAAGGTTTATGGAGCATACTTTATGCCCGGCATGGGTCTAAGGAACAACAACGCTTCATATCTGGCCATCAATGATGAGCCGGAGGGCATCTACTACGTGGTTGACGGAACACATTTTGACAGCGGCTGCTGCTTTGACTACGGCAACTCATCGACCAACGGCCGTGCGGTAGGCAGGGGCACAATGGAAACCACATACTTTGGCACATCGACCAACTGGGGCAGCGGAAACGGTGACGGTCCGTGGATTATGGCCGATATGGAATCGGGCCTTTTCTCCGGCTACAATGCAAAGAAGAATGATGTCCCGTCCATAACTGACTGGCGTTTTGTGGCTGCTTACGTTAACGGCGGAGGCGGCAACAAGTGGGATCTGCGTGGAGGCGATGCCACCAAGACCGATGTTATTACATACTATGAAGGCGAGCGTCCTTCATCACCCAGCCAGACTGATGTCTATTTCCCCATGAGCAAGAAGGGCGGTCTGCTGCTGGCCAACGGCGGTGACAACGGAAACGGATCAGCCGGCACGTTCTATGAGGGTGCTATGACTGTGGGTTATCCGTCATTTGAGGCAGTAAAGGCTGTTCAGGCTAATATAGCATCGGCCAAATATTCAGAGCCTACACTCAAGGCTACACGACTGCTTACATTCCGCAAGGGTGAACCGCAGACACTGGTTGTGACATTCAGTAACATTACCGGCGCTCCCATTCAGCATCTGGATCTTGCAATAGAACTGGACAACGGATGGAAATCAGAGGCTTTATATTCTGATGTGAATGAAAATGTCATGCCGGGCAATACTGTCGCATCATTCAGGATAACCGGTCCGGACAGAGACTATGCAGGTTTTGCAAAGGTTATTGCCAAATGGGATAACGGCGGTTATGAATGTTTGCCGATAAGGATCCGCAGTGCTGCGGCAGTTAGCATTAACGAGATAAGTCTGGGCAGCGATCAGTTCATTGAACTTTACAACTCATCCTCTGCACCCGTTGACCTGTCAGGCTGGGAACTTGAGATTACCCGTAGCGGATGGGCACCTGTCCGTGCCGCAAAACTGCCGTCAGGTACTGTAATCAAGGCAAATGATTTCCTTGTAATGCGCCCCAATGCAGCAGCCCTTCAGTTTGACGCATCTGCGCTTACCAAGATATTTATCCCCGTATCAACGGCTCCCAAGAGCGTTTTCAAGGCTGGCAGTACATCACTTCCCGTAACATCGGTTGAAGGTTTGCAGGCAGGTCAGAAGATTGGTATTGATTTGGGAGGCAAGTATGAGGAGGTGACATTGACCAAAGTTGGAACTCCCGGTACCCAGACCGTTATGGTTGGCCCGGCCAAGGCAGGTGACAAGACCCTGAATCTTGAGGTCACAGCCAACCTTAGTGAAGGTATGGAGATAACCATAGGTACCGGTCAGAGAAAGGAGGTGCGCAAAGTCACAAAGGTGGTCAAGGTGTCACAGGCTCCGGCACCCAGGCGTGGTTTCGGACAGCAGTCACAGCCTCATGAGCCTGGTGTTGTGGAGATTGACAAGCCGCTTACAATTGACCAGATTGCAGGTGTCGATGTATGGGCATTCGGCACTGGAATAGAGTTTACACCCGCACTGAGGTATGACCATATGAGCGGTGATGCCATATCGGCTCCGGCTGCTCCGCTGGCTCAGGACGGCAGTTACAGCTATACATATTCAACAAGGGCAGGCGCCATTGCACTATATCACGGCGATGTTGTTGTTGATGCTGTTATTTACGGCTCCAAGCAGAGCAACTCAAGCGCCAACGGCACAATATGCAGGCCTGATTTGGCTGTGCTGGAAGGTGAGCAGACCCAGGGAGGATGCCTTGCTGAGGTTCCGCAGATACGTGCGCCGCGCGGAATGAATCAGGGCGCGGCTCCGACATATTCGCTTGTGAGGTTCCCGGACGGTAACGACCGTGATGCTCTCTGTGAGATTGCATACACGTCAAAAGTTACTCCCGGTGCTTCCAATGCAATGGAATGATATAATTGATAATGAGGAAATTAAAAGGACTGTTTATTATTCTGTCGGTAATTCTTGCCATGGCCTGTAAGGAAGAACAGGTCATCGAGTACACCTTTGAACCCGGTGACATTGTGCCTGAAGAGGTACTGGACACTTTGAATATTGACAGATATTTTACAATCAGCGAGATTCCAGATACCATATTCGAGTTCATGCAGGGGCGATCCTATAAGGAGGATTGCCTTATTCCGCGCAGTGACTTGCGCTATCTGATCATACTGCACCGCAATATGGACGGCCAGGCCGTAGTGGGTGAACTGGTGGTGAACAAGGAGATATCGGACGATATCCTTGCAATCATGCATGATCTCTACGATCTGTACTATCCGATAGAGCAGGTTCGTCTTGTGGACTACTATGAGGGCGATGATGAGCTCTCAATGGCGGCCAATAACTCATCGGCCTTTAACTGGCGTCCTTTGACCGGCTCTACGACAAAGATTTCAAGACATGCCATGGGAATGGCTATCGATATCAATCCGCTGTATAATCCTTATTATAAGTTCCATCGTGGCGTGGAGACTATCAAGCCCGAGGAGGGTGAGCCGTATGTGGACCGCATGTGGGAGTTCCCGTACAGCATTGAGGAGGATGATGTCTGCTACAACCTCTTCATGGAGCGTGGTTTCAAGTGGGGCGGCGACTGGCGTTCGCTCAAAGATTACCAACATTTTGAAAAATAGTTGTATCTTTGCAGCGAGTTACGGTGAAGTGTGCCGTAGCAAGTGTGCTTGGAACCACTATAAAAACAAGTAAAATGACTCAAAAATCAAATTCTGCAGGACAGCAGGGGCTGTCCGTTACGTTTGTGGTATTGGCAGTAACCTTCTGTGTCTGCCTCATTACATCAAATCTTTTTGTGCCAAGGCTTTGGCGGGTAGGGAACACATGGATGCAGCTTTCAGGTGCTGTTGTGATTTTCCCCATATCGTACATAATCAATGACCTGCTGACCGAGGTTTACGGTTACCGCAAGGCCATGAAGGTTATCTGGATGGGCTTTGCCATGAGTGCATTCGTGGCACTTGCCGCAGGTCTGGTAAGTATCCTGCCTTCTCCCATTGATCCTGAAAACCAGGCCGTGGCTGACAGTTTCAATCATCTGTTCGGACTTATTCCGCGTACAACGGCCGCTTCACTTCTGGCATTCATACTGGGCTCACACATGAACGCATGGGTGCTCTCAAAGATGAAGATTGCAACCAAGGGTAAGGGTTTTGGCTGGCGTGCGGTTGTATCTAGCGTGGCCGGTGAACTGTCAGACTCCATCATTTTTTACCCGCTGGCATTCTTGGGCGCCATGCCTGTCAAGACAATCCTGTCAATCATTGTGACTCAGGTTACCGTAAAGACTCTTTATGAGATCGTAATCCTGCCGGTTACAGCACTCATATCAAAGAAACTCAAGCAGAGAGAGGGCATCGACACATTTGATATCGATGTCAAGTACAACCCCTTTAAACTGAAATAATCATGTCTGAAGACAGAAAGCAGGAGGGCCTGACCGCCCTTGGTGGCAAGACCACATATTCAAATACATACAATCCCGATGTACTGGAGGCTTTTGAGAACCTGAATCAGGAGAATGACTACTGGGTTCGCTTTAACTGCCCTGAGTTCACCACTCTTTGCCCTATAACAGGACAGCCGGACTTTGCTGAGATCCGCATCAGTTACATCCCTGATGTTAAGATGGTTGAGAGCAAGTCACTAAAACTCTATTTGCACAGTTTCCGTAATCACGGCGGGTTCCATGAGGATTGCGTGAACCGTATTATGAAGGATCTTATCAAACTGATGGATCCTAAATATATTGAGGTTACCGGACTGTTTGTTCCGCGCGGCGGCATTTCAATATACCCCTACGCTAATTACGGACGTAAGGGTACCAAGTATGAGGCTCTGGCCGAACAGCGTATGGCCACTCACGAGTGAGTTTAGCGCCTGCGGAAAGCAAGAATCAAGGGATATATTTCCAATCGGCCGGCAAGCATAAGCACTATGCTTGTCAATTTGATGCCTTCGGGCATGCCGGAATAGTTTCCAAACGAACTTACATCACCGAATCCCGGTCCTACATTACCCATGCAGGCAATGGCGGCCGATATGCCCGAACGCAGGTCCATGCCGGCGGTGGTATTGATTAACATGCCTAAGAATATCATGATGAAATACATCATTACGAATACAGCTGCCTGATTAATCTCAACCGGTTTGCGTAGTCTTCCTTCTACTCGGTTGCGTGTAATAAGCAGTGGGTCTCTAAGTTGATGAAGGTTGAGACGCACCTCTTTGCCTATCAGTACAATACGGTCAATCTTTATTCCACCTGATGTGGATCCTGCACATCCGCATATTACGGAGCATATTATCAGGATTCCTATACAGAAATCGGGCCAGACATTGGTATCGGCCGTGGCGAATCCGGTCGTGGTGGCTATGGAAACGGTCTGGAACACTGCTTCACGGAATGATTCATGGGTGGTGTCGCACAGATGGTTGATCCTGAGGCTTAAGGTGATGAACAGCGTAGCAATGGCCAACAATACAATGAAAACCCTGAACACCTCGGACTTGAGGATGTAATAGCGTTTGCGTCGGCCCGGAATAATTGTGGAGTAGAGCAGGGTGAAGTTTACGGCTCCTGACAGCATGGATAGTATCAGAACCGTCTCAATGACAGGGTTGTCAAAAAAGGCTATACTGCTGTTCTTGTTGCTGAATCCGCAGGTGCTACAGGCGGACATAGCATGGAGCAGGGCATCGAACCAATCCATTCCGGCCATCTTGAGGCAGAAGAATGATATGAGCGTTATTGCGGTGTAAGTAATCAGCATCATCCGTACGAATCCGCGTTTTCCACCTTTGAAATACTCTCTGGCCAGACTTGATGTCTCGGAGCTAACCAGTATGACCTGTCCGTTGCGGTCATCGGGAATGGCCAGAGTGATAAGAAGCACTACTCCGATTCCGCCAATCCAGGCCGATGCTATCCTCCAGAACTGCATTCCTGCAGGAAGAGCCTCGATATCGTTCAGTATCGATGCTCCAGTGGTGGTGAATCCGGACATACTCTCAAACAGCGAATTGACGAAGGTGAATTCGCCGCCGTAAAGATAGTAAGGCAGGGCACCGAACAGCCAGGCTGTTAGCCAGGCCATTAGGACTATGGTGTAACCCTCGTTCGTATAGATGTAATTAACAGGCTTAGTGTAGATTACAGCCAAAAGACCACAGATGAATGCCGAAAGGCCGCCGATAGCAAGAGGCCAGAAACTGTTGTCTGACGGTGTGAACAATGCTATCAGGGCCGATATCAGGATAAGGACAGATACAATCAGTAGCGATATCCCGCAGTGCCGGAATATTACAAAAGGTCTCATATGTAGGCAACGGCTGCCGCGAATTTACACAAAATTGTATCTTTGCGGTATGACAAAAACAGAATTTGTACTTAATTGGCTTGAAAGCCACGAAATAGAGTACCAGGTACACTATCATCCGCCGTTGCCTACCATTGAGGAGGCGCTGGCTTACTGGAAGACCATTGACTCAACTCACTGCAAGAACCTGTTTTTCCGTAACCATAAGGGCAACCGCCATTATATGGCCAGTTTTGAATGCCACAAGAACCTGGACATACACGGGCTGGAGCATATTGTAAGGCAGGGTAAGCTGAGTTTTGCCAGTCCCGAACGTATGGACCGATGCCTGGGCGTTGCTCCCGGATCTGTCTGCGCATACGGCCTCATAAACGATATGAATCTGGCAGAGCATCCCGCAATACTGAATCCTGACGGTTCACGTGACTTTGGCTGGGTAAAGGAGGGTGTGAACCCCAAAGAACTTTTTGACAACGGTCACCGCGTAAAGTACTTCCTTGACGCCGACCTCAAGACCGCAGAGCGCGTATCATTCCATCCCTGCGAGAACACCGCCAGCGTAGTGGTATCGAACGCCGGCTTCCTTCGCTTCCTTGAAATCTGGGGCGGCGAAGTTGAGTGGATTACTGTTTGAGGTATTTGCGGTACATCTCGGCAAGCTCATCGGGAGTGACGCCAAGGGTGCGGGCGGTCTCGAAGAACTCGGTGGCCTGAGATGAGATGAATGCCTCGCGGCGGCGTGCCAGAATGGTCTGGACGGCATCATCGGCCACAAAATAACCCAGTCCGCGTTTCATATCCAGGATACCCCACGACTGCAGGGTGTCATACGAGCGCATCACCGTATTCAGGTTTACCTCAATCATCACTGCGTATTCCCTTACTGACGGAACTCTGGCGCCGGGAGCGTATGTCCCGGCCAGAATCTCATCAGATATGCGCTCTGCTATCTGAAGGTATATGCTTTGTCTCTCCTTGAATATCATGCTTTTGCGTAACGGCTTCTTCTGATGGATAGAATCAGGTCGTGCACGAAAACAAATGCGGCTATGACCGGAATCACAACATAAGGTATAAGGTTGTCGGGTTTGAAACCTACGTCTAACAACATTCTAAGTAACATGTACATTATGTAGGCATGCCAGAAGGGCTTTGCGCGGTTGAAAGAGGTATTGCTTTCGCTCCCGATGAGGATTGGTAATGCGGTGAAAAAGAAGAATACCATCAAATAATATAACCACAAAGGTACGTTGCCGGGAAAAAATTCCAGCAGAAAGAAATCACTCATCCTTAAGAGGCATTGGCTCAGACCCATAGTCTGGTCATATGGAGTCTCAATCCATATCAGACAGTCAATTGCGTAAATTGCAAAGAAAAACACTATAGTTCTCCATACAAATGACAGCACGGTAATGAATATATATTTCTCAAATGCCGACGCCGGAAGCAAGTTCCATTGTTCATACCTTTCCTTATTGGAGGTCAGCCTGAATACGGGTGTTGACAGGAATGTGATGTATGCAAACTGATACACTCGGGTTACGACAACTCTTGCCGTGTCAAACTCCAACCTCTTGGCCAGTTCGGTGATTAATACTATAACCAGAAAAAAAGACATTGCAACAATTAAGTTATAAGCATAGACGTCATTTCTCCTGTTGATTCCTGTTCCGATAAGTCCCAGGAATCTCTCCATGTTGAATATGTTGCTTCTTTTCATAATGGTTCAATTAAAAAAGTGCGTTGATCTTCTTGCTGTCATCCAGGACTGCCTCATACAGCAGCTCATAATCTATCTCACTGTCAATGCCCGATGTGTTGGGCAGTATCAGGCGGTTGCCGTAGGCCGATGACATGGAATATAGGGCATTCTGTTTGTCGGTTTCCTTATCGGCCTCCACGAATGAAAGAACACGGCCGGTTTCATTTACCGAGTGGTCAAACGCCACCTTGCGGTTGTTCAGGATGACTATGTGGTCAAGCAGGGAACTTATTTCGTTGATATGGTGGGTGGATATGATGATTGTCCTGTCATCGGTCATATTTGAGGCAATCAGTTTGCGCAGTGTCCTCATGGCTGTGATGTCCAGACCGTTTGTGGGCTCGTCAAGGATTATGTGGGATGCGTTCGATGCAAAGGCATAACTCAGGTATGTCATCTTTTTCTGTCCTAAAGACAACCTGTCCAGGTACTCACTGTAATTGATATGAAACATCTCAACACACTCGTTGAAGCATTCCATGCTGAAGTCGGGATAATACAGGGAGAGTTTCTTGGCGAATTTGTCTACGCGGATATGCAGGGTGGGGGTTGTGTCGATTGCGTAGAATATTTTGGAGGTCATATCCGGATTTCCGTTGGATAACGGCATTCCGTCCAGGAATACTTTTTTCTTGGAAGGCCTCCATATCAGACCGCTTATGCAGTTAAGGAGAGTGGTCTTACCGGCACCGTTACGGCCTATCAGACCATATACTTTTCCCGACTCGAATTTGAGGCTGATATTGCGGAGTACAATCTCGGGTGAGTCGTAATCATTAGAGTGTTCGAATATTTCCGGGGTATTGGCGGGATTGCTGTAACCTACGGTTAAATTTTTAACTTCAATCATTGTATAGTACTGTTGTTTTTGTCGTCTAATGGTGTCATATTAATCTATGACACTGCAAATGTAAAGCAGAAAAAAATACCCTCCAAATTTTTCCGAGAATTTTTTTGAAATGCGTATTTTTGTATCACTATGGATGAGGTGGAATTACTGTCAGCCGATCTGACTCACACGCTTAGTCTTCCGTTTGCCAACGGGGGTATCAGGGCGGGATTTCCCAGCCCTGCGCAGGACTATCTGGAGGAGGCTCTTGATCTTAACAAGGAGCTGATCAATAATCCTATGGCCACATTTTACGGCCGCGTAAAGGGTGATTCCATGATTGATGCGGGCGTGGAGAGCGGCGATATCCTGGTGATAGACCGATCCATAGAGCCCGAGAGCGGTGACATGATCGTGGGCTATCTGGACGGTGAGTTCACGCTCAAGTATGTGGACCTGTCGCTTAAGGATACCGGCGTCATCTGGCTGGTGCCCGCCAACAGCAGTTATCCGCGTATCAAAATTACTCCTGAGCGTGACTTCAGGATTTGGGGTGTAGTCAGTTACACCATTAAGAAAAGGATTAATCACATCTGATATTTGCGCCATGTACGCCATTATTGACTGTGACAACTGCTTTGTCAGTTGCGAACGCGTGTTCCGGCCTGACCTTGAGGGCAAGCCGGTCGTGGTGTTGAGCAATAATGACGGTTGTGTGGTGGCCCGCAGCAACGAGGCCAAGAAACTGGGCATAAAGGAGGGTACACCTTATTTCAAGCTGGCCGATGAGTTCCCGGGCGTAAAGATCGAGGCGCTCTCCAGCAACTACACACTGTATGGAGACATATCGGCCCGCATCATGGCCATAATACGTATGTATGCCCCGCAGGTTGAGGTCTATTCAATTGACGAGGCGTTCTGCAACCTGACCGGTATGGAGCAGACGCATGACCTCAAGAAGTGGGGTGAGGAGCTGTCGGCCCGCATACTCAAATGGGTGGGTATGCCGGTTAGTATAGGCATTGCTCCAACCAAGACGCTGGCCAAGGTCGCAAGCCGATACGCAAAGATGTATGCGGGCTACAACAAATGCTGCGTGATAGACAATGAAGACAAGCGCCGCAAGGCTCTGGCCGGTCTTCCGCCCGAGAAGATATGGGGTATAGGCCGTGCATACGAGGCCAAATTAAAGTTTTATGGCTGCAAAACCGCCCTTGATGTGGCCGATAAGCCCGAAGGATGGATCCGCATGCTGTTCCCGCTGCCTTTTGAGAACACCTGGCGTGAACTGAACGGGGTAAGCTGCATTGAGAATATCGTGGCCGACACCAAGAAGAGCATCTGTACCAGCCGTAGTTTCCCGGGCATGATAACGGACCGCGAGTCACTGCGCACACACATATCAAACTACGCCTGCCGCTGCGCCGAGAAACTGCGCCGTCAGCATACCGTCTGCAACATAGTGACCGTTTTCATTGCCACCAACTGGTTCCGCAAGGACCTGGAGTGGTATCAGGGCATGATAAACGTAACACTGCATACCGCATCAAGTTCAACCACTGATCTGGTGGCGGCGGCATCGGGCGCGATGGACCGTATTTTCCGCGAGGGACTCAGTTACAAGCGCGCCGGCGTGATTGTATCGGGCATAACACCTGACAGCGCTGTGCAGTTGGATCTGTTCCTGAGTGACGAGGAGCGCCGCAAACGTCTGGACAGCATATCACGTACTGCCGACAGCATAAACCGTCGCATGGGAACCGAGACTTTGGTGCTTGCGGCCCAGCAGTATCCTGCCGACCCGAAAACAGGAAAGGCACCCCATTTCAAGGATGCCATTCTCCATAATCTGCGTACTCCCTGTTACACCACCAACCTCCACGACATCATCAGCGTAAAATAGCGCGGATTTCGTCGTTGGCTACGGAGAGGGTGGTTATGCCTGTAGAGTAGGGCGCAATATCGTACTGGTTGTATATGAAATCTATTGTGTCCTGGCGGATTTCAAAGTTCTCTGACACATACATCGGCTCATTGCTGAAATAGCCGTGCTCGTCAAGCTCGTCACGGCTGCTGCATTCGGCGTACTCAAGCAGTTTCTTCTCCAGAACCGGAATCAGAACCTTTTCATAACCGGGTTTGAAATAGTTGTCAAGCGTAACTACGCTGCCGTCCTCCAGGCGGTAGTTGCGGCAGGTAATGAATGTGCCGCCGTGAGCACCGCCGGTGTACTGATACAACTTTATAAAGTGGCCGATGATATCGCGGTTGTTTCCGTAATGGACTTCTGTTTCTATTATGTATTCATAGTCGATGTCGCGCGGCTCAAAACCTTCCTCCTTGGCAAACCGGATCTCCTCCTTGTTCTCCTCCTTGAAAAGTTCAATTATGGAGTCGATGAAAGTGATCATTGCTCCGCGAACATCGGTAGTACGTTTGTCAAACAGGTAGTACGATATATCCACGTTGAAGGCATCGGCAAAAACCGTATCGGTACCCTGAGCCTTGAGGACGTTCAAATCAAAAACACATGAAGGATGATCCTTGCCATGAGTATACGGCAAAGTCTCCTTAAACCTCACATACTGAAAAGCATACTTATCACCCTTCTCGCTGCAAGCCACTGTAGCAGCCAGAATGCCCAGGACTATCAATAATCTGAAACGTTTCATTACTCGGCTGTTTTCTCCTCAGATCCCTTATTCTCCTCTTCCTTGTGCTTGATATAATAATCACCAATACCTTTCTGCTGGAAATTGAAACGTCTCTTTGCGCCAAGGTCACGCATCTGATTTGCAAAATGTAATTTGTTCCACAACATGGCAATAATGTTTAAGTGTATACGCAATAATACGCATAAATAATCAAACATCAAAGGATTATTATGTATATTTGCCATATATGCTTATGAAAATAACCTTTTTAAATCCATCTCAATATGTCACTTTGGAATCTTAGTAAAGACATCAAGATCTTGGGCAAACCCAAGAGAAACTTCTATTTTCATGATAAATGTGTTCTTAGTAAGGATCAACCCAGAAACTTAGCTGAACTCAAGGCACAAAAGGAAAACAAAGAGAAATAAATCGCCTCAACCTTTTGCTTTATTCCGATTAATTACTACCTTTGCACCGCTTTAACCGGAACACCGGTTTATATGGTGCCCGTAGTTCAGTTGGTTAGAGCGTCAGATTGTGGTTCTGAATGTCGTGGGTTCGAGTCCCACCGGGCACCCCAAAAAGAAAAATAGAGGTCAAATCGACCTCTATTTTTTTGTGTCCGTTAGAATTGTTCAGTTCAGCTTCTTGTCTGTGAATCTGAAGGTGCTGCCCTCGTGTTTGGCGCCGTTCAGTTTCCAGGAACGTTTGACTGTGATCTTGGATTCGTTGTGATCTGAGCAGTGGTAGTGGATCACGTCTGTGGTGCCGTCGGGCCAGTTCAGGGTGATATCCTCATCCATGTCTTTTGCACCGTCTATCTCACCGAAACAAAGCTTGTACTGACGGGGTGAGGCTGTGGTGTCAATGGCCTGTGTGTACAGTCCGTACATCTGGGCCAGATATGCTTTGGTGTGCATGGGGCCGTCCTGAACGGTGTAGGTCTCACCCTGGAAGGTAAGTGTCATGCCCGGCATATCAGGGCTGATGATAGAATTGCCCAGGGGGTCTGTTGCATAGATTTCGATATTGACCGGAGACCAGTCAACAATCTTACCGTAGTTGTCTTTCTCACATCCGCACAGAAAGGCGCTGGCCAGTGCGGTAATTGCAAATAAGGCTTTCTTCATAGACATATTGATTAAAAAGTATGCTGCAAATATAAATGAATGACATCATAATTCAAACAAATTTTGTGTTACTTTGCAAATCAATGAATAACGTAGTATCTACAATCAATAATATTGTATGGAACCCGGGTCTGGTTGTGTTGTTGCTGCTGGCCGGGTTCTATTTTTCTATCCGCACCCGTATGGTGCAGGTAAGGTGTTTCGGTCTGATGTTTCGCTCTCTTTTTGGCAAGCGTAAAGGCACGGAACAGGGTATATCATCATTTGAGGCATTCTGCATTGCACTTTCGGGCCGTGTGGGAACCGGTAATATAGTAGGTGTAGCCACTGCAATTGCCTTTGGCGGTCCCGGAGCTGTGTTCTGGATGTGGGTGGTTGCTTTTTTGGGAGCATCGACCGCTTTTGTTGAGTCCACATTGTCGCAGATGTACAAGTTTCCCCATTCAAGCGGATATCGCGGCGGACCGTTCAGTTTCATAGAGGATGGATTAAAACTGCGCTGGCTGGGAATACTGTTTGCCATAGTGACAATAGTTGCCTGCGCTTTCTGCCTGACGATGGTTCAGTCAAACGGCGTCTCAATGGCTATAAAGAACTCATTCCCAGTACCTACTTGGGTATCAGGTGTGGCATTGGCAATAGTGCTTGGCATAGTTGTTATAGGTGGTGTTAAGCGTATTGCAAGGGTTGCATCAATCGTGACTCCTTTCATGGCTTTAGGATATATTGCACTGTCACTGGTTGTTGTGGCATTCCACATAAAGGAGGTTCCGGCAGTGCTGGGTGATATATTTACAAGCGCGTTCGGCCTTAATCCCGTATGCGGCGGTATCATAGGCTCCACAATAGCAATGGGCGTAAAGAGAGGCATATTCTCAAATGAGGCAGGCCAGGGTACAGGCGCAATCGTATCGGCAGCGGCCGATGTTCCTTACCCCGCTCAGCAGGGTCTTGCCCAGTCATTCTCGGTATATGTGGATACGCTGTTTGTATGCACCGCTACAGCTCTGATGATACTTACATCGGGTACCTATAATGTCATTGATTCATCAACAGGCGAGTTGCTGCTTGCCAATGCTCCCGAACTTGGAAACAACTATGCAGGTTTCACCCAGAGTGCAGTGGACAGCGTATTCTCAGGGTTTGGCAGCCAGTTTGTATCGGTCGCAATGGTATTCTTTGTGTTCAGCACAATCATGGCATATTACTTCTATGCCGAGTCCAGTATCATCTACCTGTTCAAGGGTAAGAATGCCCGTAGGGAGAAGTTTATGATCCGCATCCTGCAGGTTGTGATGATGGTGTCAGTGGTAATCGGCGCCGTTTATGAGGCCGATGTGGCCTGGCAGTTCGGTGACATAGGCGTAGGTATCATGGCATGGTTCACCGTGATAGCAATCCTGATTCTCTGCCCGAAAGCAATCCAGGCTCTCAAGGAATTCGAAAAAATCAAGAAGTGATTACAGGCGCTCGCCGCAGTGCTTGCAGTAGTTGGCGTTGAGGTCCGTCTTTTCGTTACAGCGCGGGCATCGGCCGTCCTTACCTTTCTTTTTAGTGGTGTCAATCATGGTGGCCGATACGATACCGGTGGGAACGGCAATGATTGTGTAACCTAAGATCATCACAATTCCCGACAGGAACTTTCCGAATGCCGTGACGGGCGTAATGTCGCCATAGCCTACTGTGGTAAGGGTGACTATAGCCCAATAGATGCTTGTGGGTATGCTGGTGAACCTGGTGCCGGGTGTGCCGCTCTCCACGATATACATGATGGTACCTAAGATGCATACCAGGACTACCACGAACATGAAATAGACCAGTATCTTGTTAAGGCTCTTGCGTATACTCTCCAGCAGGAGGTATCCCTCATTGAGGAATGTGAACAGCTTGAGTACCCTGAAGATGCGGAACAGTCGGAATGTACGCATAAGTGCAAGGTATCTGAGTGGCGGGAAGAATACGCTGAGCAATTGGGGCACAGTGGCCAAAAAATCAATTATACCGAAGAAACTGAGAACGTATTCGCGTTTGACTGGTGAGCAATAGACTCTGAGTATGTACTCAATTGCGAACAGTATACTCAATACATATTCAAGGACAATAATCGCGGCCTTAAGTATTCCGGCACCGTTCAACTCAAGATGGATGAGCGCCTGAAACGAAAAGTCATCGACCTTGACCACACTCTCCAATGATGCCATTACGATACATAGCGCAATGGCAATCATTATGGTTATGTCAACGGGTTTTGACAAAGGATCCGTTCCTTCAAACAGGATTCTGTGCAGTCTTTCCTTGTCCTTGATTATGGATATGAGTTTCTTCATCTCTCAATTCTCAATTACTTATATGGGTCCTTAGAACCGGGTTTCCATGTGCAGCCATTAGCCAGGATGGGGTAGACTACAGACGGGAAGCAGAGGCTCTGGTAGATTGTATACTCGTTGTTCTGATAGTTGTCGAGAACATCAATGTAAGCACGCTCACGGGGAGTGGTGTTACGGCTGATAGTCGGATAACTGGGATAGTTGCGAACGTAGTTGCCGGCACCGAATACCAGGATACCCGGACGCGGACCCCAGCCCTGCTCAATGGTATAGGCCGATTCGCGGTCATGCGGCCAGCATACCTGGTTGAATCCAAGTGTGGTCATGTAGCACTTGCCAAGCGGATTCAGGCCAAGCGCGTAGTCCATCATCTGGCTTACAGCGTCGATGTAATCCTGATTGCCGGTGAGTTTCCACATAAGCACGATGGGGAATGTGTACTGACCCTGTGCCACGTTGCTGCCCCACCAATTCACGTTCATGGGTGCGCCGTTGGGGTAGGCATTCTGAGCGAATGCATCCAACTGCTTATCAACTGTAGCCTGCAGGATATCCTTGAATGCCTTAACGGTGGCGGGATCGGTCTTATCGGCCGGTGCCAGTATGTAACTGAAGAAATATGAGGTGAGCCAGCCGCGCTCTGCGAATATCTCGGAACCCTGGTTGTAGGTGGTGAGAATCTGCTCGGCATCCTTTGCGTGGGCCTTGATGTACTCATGGCACTGGGCATTGCCGGTCATGAGGTACTTCTCAACGTTATAGTACATCTGGAATGATGCCGGCATCTCACGGTTACGCTCTCCATAAACCCTTACTGATGCGCTGTATGCAAGTTCTGCACGCTCTACGTACTCCTTGCTCTTGGCCTCGTCATAGGGCTTGATTATGCGGGCAAAGTGATAGAACAGGCCCGATGCCCATGATGAAGTGCGCGGATCAAGTGACTCTGAACCGAACAGATGGTCCTCAAAGTCATAAGTGGTGAAGGGTGAGTAGCCGTTGGTCTCGGTACCCCATGGAATCTGTCCGTCCTCCTCCTGGAAGTACTTCCAGAACATTGTGCCCCATTCGGCCTCGTCAAGGATATCGGGTATTCCGTTGCCCTTACCCAGGATGTTGAACTGCTCGTCGAACTTGTCGGGGATGTTGAACTGGTCATCTGTAAAGAGGTCGGGGAATGCCTCGAATGTGGTGAGCAGTGTGCTGGGCACGTCCATGTGGTAGGTACGGCGGTCAGCATCGCCTGCGTCGTGGTAACCGCCCCATGCCTGGATGGTGGGCTCGGTTCCCTTTACGACCAAACGGGCCTCGGCAATACGGTCATAGGTCTGATAGATAGTCTCGTGGCAGCGCTTGGTGCGGTAACTGAAGTCTGAGTAGGGCTCAATGATCTGGATACCGCAACGCTGGTTGAAGAGTGAACGGAAACTGATGTATGAGAGTTTCTGTGAGAACTGGCCGCCTACGCCGAAGGGGTAGGATGAGCCGTAGCCGTCAACTACGATCTTGTAGGGACCGCCCTCAGGAACCTGTGAGAGGTCGATGCGGTATACATAGTCGCCCGATGACTGGTCCTGGCCGATCTCCTTCAACTGACCTGAGCAGACCTTCTTGCCTATCTTGTTTTTCTTGAACTGATATACGGTGTAACCCGGCAGATCACCTTCAATCTTCTTTACGCCGCCGTCACCCAGATAGATGGCAAAATTGGCAAAGCGCTTTGTTGAGAGGGCGCTGTATGCAACCTGATTGGTCTTGATGGCCTCGCAGTAGATCTTCTTGGGATCGAACTTAAAGCTGTATGAACCGTAGGGAGTCTCAATGCTGTACTTCTGGCCGCTCTTGAGAGTGGGTACGGTCAGGTAGATGAAGTGGTCGCACTGATCGGCAGCGGCGGCAACGCGGTTTACAGCCAGAACCTGGGTTCCGTTGACTTTCCACTGTGCGGGATCGGAGATATCGACCTCATTTACATCAAGGGTGTCGCTGATGTAGAACAGCTCAATGACGTTGTTGGAAGCGGTACGGATCTCCTGAAAGGTTAGTTTGGCGCTTGCTGAGAGAGTCATCAGCATAGCAAGTGATAAGGTTACAAAGGATTTCATAAGCACTAATTGTTATCAGTAGCGCAAAGATAACAATTATTTATTCGGGTACTACAACAAACCTGGGACGTTGAGTGTGGTTGGGGTGAATGTCGTAACGGATCATCCTTGTATCCAGAATGTTTTTCTTCAGGTAGAGTGTCACTGCAAGGCCGTTGTAGGTGTTGGGCGCACTCATGTTTGATATGTAGTTGCCCAGTGACCAGACGGTAAGATGGCGGATTGGACGGTTACGGTAGTCTGGCAGGGTGCGTACGGGCTGTACCACATGGGGATGACTGCCTATGATATGGTCCACGCCGTGGGCGTAGAGCCAGTCTTCAAGCTTTTTTTGCTGAGCGTCGGGCTGGAGCATATACTCCGTTCCCCAGTGCATACAGGCTATGATGCAGTCGACATTCAGTTCCCTTGCACGGACCAGATCATTCTTTATGACAGTTGTGTCTATGTAATTTACTATGCAGGGCGGGGCAACCGGAATTCCGTTGGTGTCATAGGTGTAATTGAGCAGGGCTATGCGTAAGCCGTTATGCTCAATCAAATACGGGTAGAGGGAATCCCTTTCGGCCTGGTTGCGGTATGTGCCCAAATGTTTGATTCCCAGACTGTCAAGAACGTCAAGGGTGCGCACAAGGCCGCGGGTGCGGGTATCCATGCAGTGGTTGTTGGCTGTCAGGAAGATGTCGAAGCCGGCATCGCGGACCGCCTCGGCATAAGCATCGGGCGAGCAGAACTGCGGATAGCCGGTGTAGGGTGCTCCGCCAAGCGTGGTCTCAAAGTTGCAGACAGCAATATCGGCTGCCTCAATCTCAGGGGTTACCTGAGTGAAACAGCCGCTATAGTTATATGTACCGTCGGACCCGAACGCCGCGTCAAGCTGGGCCTTATGCTGCATGATATCTCCTGCAAAATAGAGGGAGATACTGTCAGGGGTTTGGGCCGATGCTCCTAGCGTGCATACCAGCCATATCCCGATGAATATGGCAGACCTGGTCACGGTTTATTCGTAGATGCACTTCTGACCTGCAAGCAGGGTGTTCTTCATAAGCGAGCAGATGGTCATGGGACCTACGCCGCCGGGAACGGGAGTGATGAAACTGCACTTGGGAGCAACCTCGTCAAACTGAACGTCACCGCACAGACGGAATCCGCTCTTCTTGGTTGCATCGGGAACGCGGGTGGTACCTACGTCGATGATTACGGCGCCCTCCTTGACCATATCGGCCTTTACGAAACCGGGCTGGCCCAGAGCTGCTACGATGATATCGGCCTGGAGGCACTCCTCCTTGATGCCCACGGTGTGACTGTGGCAAACGGTTACGGTGCAGTCACCGGGGTTGGACTTCTGCATGAGCAGGCTGGCCATTGGCTTGCCTACGATATTGCTGCGGCCCAGTACTACGGCCTTCTTGCCGCGGGTTTCGATGTTGTAGCGCTTAAGCAGCTCCATGATACCGTTGGGGGTGGCTGAGATGAAGCAGGGCAGACCTATGCTCATGCGGCCTACGTTGATGGGGTGGAATCCGTCCACGTCCTTGCGGTAGTCAATGGCTTCGATTACGTGCTGCTCGTTGATGTGCTTGGGCAGGGGGAGCTGAACGATGAATCCGTCAACATCGGGGTCGTTGTTGAGTTCGGCAACCTTTGCCAGAAGTACATCCTCAGTGATGTCACTCTCAAAGCGGATAAGTGTTGACTTGAAACCGCATACCTCGCATGCCTTTACCTTGGCTGCAACGTATGTCTCGGAACCTCCGTCATGACCAACCAGAATGGCGGCCAGATGGGGACGTTTTTCACCTCTCTCTACCATTGCGGCTACCTGTGCCGCAATCTCCTGCTTAACCTGTTCGGCTACTGCTTTTCCGTCGATTAACTGCATATGCTGTAATGTTTATCTTCTCATCATTCCACCCAGGTTGGGGAGTTTGGCGCCGGCCACGTTCTTCATCATCTTACGGGTCTGCTCAAACTGCTTGATCATGCGGCTTACCTCCTGGAGTGACTGACCGCTGCCCTTGGCTATGCGGTTCTTACGTGACTGGCTCTTCTCAAGGAGTTCAGGATTGGCGCGCTCGGCGGGGGTCATGGAATGGATCATGGCCTCGATACCCTTGAATGCGTCATCGTTGATGTCAATATCCTTGAGTGCCTTGCCTACGCCGGGAATCATGCCCATCAGATCCTTGACATTACCCATCTTCTTGATCTGACCTATCTGCTCCAGGAAATCATCGTAGTCAAACTTTCCCTTGCCCATCTTCTTCTGGAGGCGTTTGGCCTGCTCGGCATCAAACTGCTCCTGGGCGCGCTCCACGAATGATACGATATCACCCATGCCGAGTATGCGGTCGGCCATGCGCTCGGGATGGAATACGTCAAAGGCATCCATCTTCTCGCCGGTACCTACAAACTTGATGGGTTTGTCAACTACGGTACGTATGGAGAGGGCGGCACCACCGCGGGTGTCACCGTCAAGTTTTGTCAGAATCACGCCGCTGAAGTCCAGACGCTCGTTAAACTCCTTTGCGGTGTTTACGGCATCCTGGCCGGTCATTGAATCTACTACGAAGAGTATCTCGTTGGGTGTGACAGCCTCCTTGATCGCAGTAATCTCCTGCATCATCATCTCGTCGATGGCCAGACGGCCGGCGGTATCGATGATGACTACGTCATAACCCTTGGCGCGGGCCTCCTTTATGGCGTTCTGTGCTATCTCAACAGGCTTGTTGTTGCCTTCCTCGGTATAAACGGTTACGCCAATCTGCTCACCAAGAACCTTCAACTGGTCAATGGCTGCGGGACGGTAAACGTCGCAGGCAGCAAGCAGGGGCTTCTTGGCGCGTTTGGTCTTGAGGAGGTTAGCCAGCTTGGCACTGAAGGTGGTCTTACCGGAACCTTGCAGACCGGCCATCAGGATGACGGCGGGATGTCCCTTTATGTCAATGTCAACGGCCTCGCCGCCCATCAGGGTTGCCAGCTCGTCATGAACCACCTTGACCATCAGCTGGCCGGGGCGGACAGATGTGAGCACGTTCATGCCCAGGGCCTTCTCCTTTACGGTATCGGTGAACTGCTTTGCGACCTTGTAGTTGACATCGGCGTCGAGCAGGGCCTTGCGTACGTCCTTGAGGGTTTCGGCGACGTTGACTTCGGTGATCTTACCTTCACCTTTCAGTATCTTAAGTGACCTTTCAAGTCTTTCTGATAGATTTTCAAACATTGAATTCTAATTTGAGACTGCAAAGTTAGCAAAAAACTGCAATTTGCAGCCATGGGGACGGTTCTCTTTGGCAAGTGCTTTTGTAGGCGACAGTCGCTTAATTATGTACTTGCCAAAGAGAACCGTCCCCAGTGGCAAGTCGCTGACTTATCTGCCAGACAAGTAGAGCATCTGACGTATTTCGTCATTGAATTTGCGGGCTTTGAGCAGTTTTTCTATTGTGAGGTGCATGCGGTAGCGCCAGTAGTTGTTGGAATCGGCCGGAACGTTGATGCGTTCTGATGCGGGATCCTTATAGCGGAGCATGGTGCTCATGGAGAGCCAGTCCTGTAGCGGGAATATTGCCAGCATTGAAGGTGATGCCAGGTGGGCCGATATCACACTGGTGCATGCAGCCACTGTTGCCTGCTTGGCGGTTATAACGGGGTTGGGCTCCATCTCATCCTCAATCCAGGCACGCAGGACGCTCATGTCATGGGTCGATGTGGTGCATACCGACATGTAAGGGTAGGTTGAGGGGTCCGATACGCTCACACCCATGTTCTTGGGCATGCGCTGTACCTCGAGGGCGATGATGCGCAGACGGTCCATAACCTCCGGAACGCAGGCGGGAATCATACCCAGGTCCTCACCGCATACAAGCATATCGGTTGCCTCAATCAGAGCCGGGAGTTTGGACATTGCAACGTCACTCCAGAACTTGTTGTTACGGCTGTAGTAGAAGTCGTCATGGATACGGCGGAATGCATCTTTCTCACTGTCCGCCAGGGCCTTGAACATATCTGTATCAAAGGCCTCTATACGGGGATGGTAGGTGCCGGGACGGTGGGTGTCCTCAAGGAACAGGACATCGGTCTCAGGCTGACCTTCGGGTGCCTTGGCATGTAGGGCGGGGTTGAACGGGAAGCCCTTGTCCCACAGCTCCTGCGGGGTGTAGGTAAGGGCGGGATTGAAGCGTCCCATGAGTCCGCTGTTATATTCCAGAGGAACCTCCCAGATACGGAAGAATCCCAACAGATGATCAATGCGGTAGGCGTCAAAGTAATCGGCCATTTTGCGGAAACGCTCTACGAACCATGCATATCCGTCACGGGCCATATTCTCCCAGTTGTAAGTGGGCATTCCCCATTTCTGGCCATCCTTGGCAAAGGCATCGGGCGGTGCACCGGCCTGGCAGTCGGTATGGAAAAGTTCGGGATGTATCCATACGTCACAACTGTGACGGTTTACTCCGATGGGTATGTCGCCCTTCAGGAGTATACCTTTTTTATTGGCATATTTCTTGACATCTGTCAGCTGCTTGTCCAGGTGGAACTGTATGAAGTAATGCTTGCGGATTTCGCGGTAACGGTCATTGCCGGGAGCGCAGTATCTGTCAAGCAGGGCGGGGGTGTACTCGGACTCTTTCCACTGGCTGAAATCGGCCGTGCCGTACTTGTCACGGAGGTAACAGTAAAGGGCGTATGGCTCAAGCCAGCTGCGGTTGGCACTGAAGAACTTCTGGAACTCGCGGCTCTTGCAGCATCGGTCACCCAAGGATGTGTATAGGCGGTCCAGATATTCGCTTTTGAGCCTGAATACGCGCTCGTAGTCAATGGCCGTGAGGGCGTTGAGTTCCCTGCGTTCCTTGCGGACGTGTGCCATGAACTTGCGGTCGTCAACGGTGCCGATAAGTTCCAGGTCCAGATATATGGGGTTGAGTGCGAACGATGAGTTAGCGCTGTAGGGATATGAGTCGCGCCAGGTTCCGGTCATTGTGGTGTCATTGACAGGAAGGGTCTGTATGATGCTCTGGCCCGTGGCTGCGGCCCAGTCAACGAGCAGTTTCAGATCAGTGAACTGACCAATTCCGAAATCCCTCTCCGTACGGAGTGAGAATACCGGGATTGCCGTTCCTGCTCCTTTCCAGCGGGGGCGGTTGTTATGATGAACGTACGGAAGCGCAACGGTTCGCTGCTCTATGCTCTGTCCGCCGTAATCCTTCCAACGGTCCGACAATACCAGACGTTTGGCGCGGGTGTAGGGGATGGAGTGGAGCGAGCCCTCCTCCCGACGGGTTATGTTGCCGTCAATCTGGACGACATAGCAGTAGGTTATGTCACCCGCAGCGATATCGTCATCGTCTATCTCATAGTCGGTGAACCATGTCCCAGCGCCGTTGTTGGCCATATCCAGGATCAACTGAGAACCGTCACTCATGTTAAGGCAAAGGAAAAGGTTCTCACCCCAGCGGGTTATGTACTCTATCTGAAAGTGTATCGTCATCGGACCACGAAAAAGAATGCTCTACAAAAGTATAATAAGGTTTTCAACCGTTCCCGTAAAGTTATTAACAATTACCAAAAAAGCGCAGTAATTTCTTTTACATTTTTATACGCGAAATTATTTTTGCTAACACGTTAAAACAGAATTAAACATTTCATAACCAAAACAATTATCAATCATGGAGTTAAAACAGGAGGGCATCTACGATGCCAGTACCCTTGGTGGTGGTAAAATGTTCGTACTGGGATGTCAGCACATGTTCGCTATGTTCGGTGCTACGGTTCTGGTTCCGCTTCTCACCGGTCTGTCAGTTTCGGCCACTCTGCTGTTTGCAGGTATCGGCACACTGATTTTCCATTTGTTTACTAAGATGAAAGTTCCTGCATTCCTGGGTTCTTCATTCGCATTCCTGGGTGGTTATGCCGCCGTTAAGGAGTTCGGTGTAGGTCTTGGTCTGACAGAAAGCGTTGCTCTTACTTACGCCTGCATCGGCGTATTCTGCGCAGGTCTGCTCTACTTTGTACTGGCCGCCCTGTTCAAGTTCTACGGTGTTCGCCGCACAATGCGTTTCTTCCCGCCCGTAGTAACAGGTCCTATCATCATTTCAATCGGTCTTATCCTGTCATCAAGCGCCATCAACAACTGCCAGAGCAACTGGTGGATTGCTCTTCTTGCCATTGTTATCATCGTAGTATGCAACATCTTCGGTAAGGGCATGATCAAGATTATCCCCATTATCCTGGGTGTTATCGGTTCATATATCGTTGCTGCTTGCTTCGGCCAGGTTGATTTCTCTGCCGTTAAGGAAGCCGCATGGTTCGGAATGCCTTTCGCATGGGAGAACACTGCTTTCTCAGTACTGCAGAACCCTGACTGGTCATTTGTATGGACTGCAATCATCGCAATCGTGCCTATCGCTTTTGCAACCATGATTGAGCATATCGGTGACGTATGCGCCATCTCATCAACCTGCAACCGTAACTTCATTGCCGATCCCGGTCTGCACCGCACTCTTATGGGTGACGGCTGCGCTACCGCTCTGGCTGCCCTGTTCGGTGCTCCCGCCAATACAACATACGGTGAGAATACAGGCGTGCTCAACCTGACAAAGGTATTTGATCCCAAGGTTGTACGCATTGCAGCTTGTCTGGCTATCGTATTCTCATTCTGCCCCAAGTTCGCCCAGATCATCTACGCTATGCCTACCGCAACTGTAGGTGGTGTATCTCTGGTACTTTACGGTATGATTTCAGCAGTCGGTGTACGTAACCTGGTTGAGAACAAGGTTGACTTTACAAACAACCGCAACGTCCTGATTGCAGCTTTGATCCTGGTTCTTGCAATCGGTATCAACTTCGGTCCCGGCAGCATTACCTTCGGTAAGATTTCTCTGTCAGGTCTGGCAGTTGCCGCTCTGGTAGGTATCATCCTGAATGCAGTTCTTCCCGGTAACGACTTCCACTTTACAAGCGAGTATGCAAGCGGTAAGCGTGCTACGGCTGAGGGTCAGGATCTGCCCGAGGAGTTCAAGAAGCCTCTGCATGACGATCCCAAGTACAACGGTTAACTTATTAACTCATTATATTAACTAAATCAAGTTTTTAGTATGAAAAAATTTGTTGCATTTGCAGGTTTCGCCCTGCTGTCAGTAGGTGCATTCGCACAGACAAACTTACAGGTATTCTATGACCTTGGTAAGGACAGGCAGTATGTTACCACTACTCTTGAGATGTTCAAGGGCGATGATTGGGGTAGCACATTCTTCTTTGTTGACTATGACTATTACAACAAGAAGTTCCGTGATGAGGAAGTTGGAGGTATTAAGATTCATCCGGACACATATGGTGCCAGGGCTTTCGGCAGTTATTTTGAGATTGCACGTTCACTCAATTTCTGGCAGGAGTCTGCTCTGGGTGCTCTGAGTGCACATGTTGAGTTCAATGCAGGCGTTGGTTTCGGCAGCCGCAACTGGTTGTTCGGTGCTGAGTATTTCCTGCACAATGATGATTTTTCAAATACTTTCACCATTGAACTCCTTTACAAGACTTTCAAGGGTTCAGAGAGCCATCTGCCTCTTCAGCTGACATTCGTATGGGGTATGAACAACCTGTTCGGTGTCGAAGGCCTGAACTTCTCAGGTTTTGCTGATCTGTGGGGCGAGAACGGTCCCTATGCTGACAAGGATCTCCGCGAGAAGTCTCTTACTTTCATTTCAGAGCCTCAGCTTTGGTATAACGTAGGTTCACTCTTCGGCTGCCCCAACTTCAATGTAGGTACCGAGGTTGAGCTGAGCAACAACTTTGCAGGAAACGAGGGATTCATGGTTAATCCTTGCGTCGGTGTCAAGTGGGCATTCTAAAATAAGGTTTAACTATAATTCATTACAATTATGTCATTCCTGAAAGTTTTAGGTTTTGATCCCGCCAAGCACAATGTCAAGACTGAGATTGTAGCCGGTATCACCACTTTCCTGACAATGGCCTATATCCTTGCTGTTAACCCCGATATTTTCGGTGCACTGGAGGGTATGGGTATGCCTAAGGGCGCAGTCTTCACTGCAACCGCTCTGGCTGCTATTGTAGGTACTCTGGTAATGTCTCTCTATGCTAAGAAGCCTTATGCCCTGGCTCCCGGTCTGGGTCTGAACGCATTCTTTGTATACACCGTATGTCTGACTATGGGTTACAGTTGGCAGTTCGCATTGACAGCTGTACTTATTGAGGGTATCATATTTATCATCCTTACTCTTACAAATGTTCGTGAGGCCATCATCAATGCTATCCCCAAGGCTATGAAGAGTGCAGTATCAGCCGGTATCGGTCTGTTCATTGCATTCATCGGCCTTGTAAATGCTGGAATCATCGTTGATGACGGCGGTACAATCATCTCTCTGGGTACCATTACCAGCGGTCCGGCTCTGCTGGCCATCGTAGGTCTGGTTATCACATCAGTGATGATGATCCTCAAGGTTCCCGGCGCAATGCTGATAGGTATCATTGTTACCGCTATCATAGGTATTCCGTTTGGCATTACCAAGTTTGACGGCGTTGTAAGCAGCGTGCCTTCAGTTGCTCCCATTTTCTGCAAGTTCGAGTTCCATAACATTCTTTCTTGGGACATGCTTATCGTAGTGTTCACATTCCTCTTCATTGATATGTTCGATACCATCGGTACTGTAATCGGCGTATCAAAGAAGGCAAATGCAATAAATCCTGACGGTACTATTCCCGGTGTAAAGAAGGTTCTTATGGCCGATGCAGTAGCCACCGTATGGGGCGCTATTTGCGGAACCAGCACAACTACCACATACGTTGAGAGCGCATCGGGTGTAGCAGAGGGTGGCCGTACCGGTTTGACATCATTCACCGTTGCTATCTGCTTTGCAATTGCACTGTTCTTTGCTCCGGTATTCCTTGCAATTCCGTCAGCAGCAACTGCTCCTGCTCTTATTCTGGTAGGTGTAATGATGATGTCTTCAATCCTGGATGTTGACTTCAATGATTTCTCAGAGTGCATTCCTGCATACATCTGCATGATTGTAATGCCTTTGGCTTACAGCATCTCTGACGGTATCATGCTGGGTATGATTTCATTCGTTGTTCTGAACGCCCTGACCGGCAAGTTCAAGAAGATCAGCGTTATGATGTGGATACTGGCAGTTCTGTTCATACTACGTTACATACTACTGTAAATAAGATGACAGAAAGATTAAGGGCGGTTCCGTTTGGAGCCGCCCTTATTATTTTGTGACTAGTCTGTCACTCTATCGTGAGCACTGCACCGGTTGTGGTGTCAAAGGTGATCTTGGTATCGGCCATCTTTCCCATAATGGATGATGAGATGGTCTCTACGTTTCCAAACTGGGCAATCTGAATCTCCTGCTCAAGGAATGTGGTGCGGTTGTTGTAAATCCTGAGTGCGGCACGTCCCGGCAGACGGTAGTAAAGAAATGATGCCTCCTTCTTGGATTTTGAAGACTGCAGTTTCTTCTGCTGGTCCGGGTCTATGGTGTAGTTGTCAGACATCTTGCGGTCTGTAAGGTCTATCCATACGGGCTCGCCGGCCAGATTGTCAATGGGGAGCACGCCAAGTTTGGATGAGAATCGGAACAGAACCTGCTTGTTGAGGGCCTCATCAGGAGTTACGTTGATGGTGAATGTAACATCCTCAGTCTCGTTGGTGCCGTTAAAGAGGGTCAGCAGCGCTGTCTCCTGAGCTGTGAGTGACTCGAGCATGAACTTGAGCGATTCGCCGTCAGTGGGCACGAAATCGGCCTGACCGCGGGTTATGTTGTTGCGGCTCTCACGTATGTTGTAAATCTCCTTGGCGGTGAGTTCGGCCATCTTGGCGGTGGAACTTGCCATAAGGATCTCCTCGGTCATATACTCCTGCGGGTTGACCTTCTTTACCTGTTTGGGTGAGGGTGTCTGAACGTTCTGTGCAGGCTGTTCTTTCCTGCGTACGTTTACGGCCGATATCACTCCGTCGTTGGTGAGTTCAAAGTAGGGGCGGTTGCCTTTGGCTGGGAATGCCAATGTATAGAGGTTCTCCTTGTCGGGAACTCCTGAGGTGGATATCTTTACGTCCGATATTGACCAAACCTCCTCTGCCTTGTCCTTGACATCGCTCAGACGAAGGTAACGCTCTGCATAACGTGAGAACTCTCCCGGTTTGAAGGTCTGCTTCTGGGCTGTCACGGTTACGGTGATCATGGTCTTGGGGAGCCAGTAGGAGACACCGTCCTGTGTCACTCCCGGCTGATAGGCTGATGACAGTCCTTGTGATGATACGGTAACAACCGATAACAGCAGCCCTGCGGTAAGGGCCATTTTCCTGATATTCATAGTCATAATGTTTCTGTCATTTGTAACCAGGCTGCAGGAAGTGAATCGGCAATGTCGGCCGATGTCATGGCCGTCATGCTTAAGCGGCGTGCCGCAATGTCTCCTGCAAGTCCGTGCATATATACTGCAATAAAGGCGGCTTCATCATGGTTGTAACCCTGTGCGAGTAGGGCCAGAACCATTCCTGTCAGCACATCACCTGAGCCTCCTGTGGCCATGCCGGGATTGCCGGTAGTGTTCACATAGAGTGTTCCTGCAGGTGATACGGTAACGGTGGGCGCACCTTTTACTACAACCGTAATGTTATTCTCTGCTGCAAGCCGGATGGCTTTGTCAATCATATCCTGGGGATCACTGAAATCACCTGTCAGGCGCCTGAGTTCACCGGGGTGGGGCGTGAATACCGAACCTGCGGGGACATACTCAAGCAGATACCTGCTTTGGGATATGATGTTGAGTGCATCGGCATCCAGAACCATAGGATATGAGGCGCTCTTGAGGAGTTTCTCAAGTATGGCAGTCTGTGATTCGCCTTTGCCAAGTCCGGGACCTGCACCAACGGCATTGTATCGGCTCAGATCTGTATTGGCGTACAGGTCATCGGCGGGGATTGTCATGGCCTCGGGTACCGATATCTGCAGGATGTCATTGTTGCATGACGGAGAGCAGACGGTGAGCAGGCCTATTCCTGAGCGCAGGCAGCCTCTTGCAGAGAGTACCGCCGCACCGGCCATTCCCAGACTGCCTGCATAGAGCAGCGCATGACCGAAATCACCCTTGTGAGCCTTGGGATCACGCGGCCTGATGAGGGATTTTACATAGTCCTGACCTACGGTTACTTTATCCATAGTTTGGCAATTGCACTTGGCAAATGTACGCTTATTTTGTTAAAAATGGACATAGTCACTGTATTGGAGTGCATTTTTGAGTATATTCGCATAATAAAAAATCAAGACAGTATGGGACACATTCAGGTAAAGGACAGAGAGTTTGAGGTCTTTCTTAAAGAGGAGGATATCCAGAAGGAGATAAAGCGAGTAGCCGCTGAGATAAACCGTGATTATGTTGGCAAGGAACCGCTGTTCCTGTGCATTCTCAACGGCTCTTTCATGTTTGCCGCAGACCTGCTCAAGGATGTGAACATACCCTGTAACGTTTCTTTCGTGAAAGTCTCATCATATCAGGGAACTGACACTACCGGTAAGGTAAAGGAACTGATGGGACTCCAGGAGGATGTTGAGGGTCGCCACATTATCATAGTCGAGGATATCGTGGATACCGGTTACACCATGCGTGACGTGCTGGATTCACTTGCCGAGAAGAAAGCCGCATCGGTTCAGGTATGCGCCCTGCTGTGCAAGCCCGACAAACTGAAGGTGGACATCAACCTCAAGTATCTGGCTATGAATATTCCCAACGGTTTTATTGTAGGTTACGGACTGGATTATGACGGATTCGGCCGTAACTCACGTGATATTTATAAGATTGTAAAGGAATAATTGTATTTGGAATGGACAACATCGTAATCTTTGGAGCCCCCGGTTCAGGTAAGGGGACATACAGTGCTGCCCTTGTTGAAAAATTCGGTTATAACCACATCTCAACGGGTGATGTGCTCCGTGCTGAAATCAGGGAGGGCTCGGAACTCGGCAGGATAGCCGAAGGTTATATTGAAAAAGGACAACTCATACCTGATGATCTGATCATTGACATGCTCGCCAGCGTCTATGACACCATGCGTGACGGTCCCGGAGTGATATTCGACGGGTTTCCCCGCACCATTGTTCAGGCCAAGGCCCTCAAGGAGATGCTTCATGAGCGTGGCGAAAAGATATCGGTTACACTCAACCTCATAGTAAGTGAGGAAATACTCATGCAACGTCTGTTGAACCGTGCCAAGGTAGAGGGCAGGTCCGATGACAATGAGGAGACCATCAAAAAACGTTTCAACGTTTACTATACCCAGACACATCCCCTGATTGAATGGTTCAAGAAGGAAGGGGTGTTGTCAGAATTCACCTTTAAGGGTGACAAGGATCTGATGATCAAGGAAATAATAGAGAAGGTGGAGTCAATCTGATTCCACTTTACATTTGTATATATGGCAGAATCGAATTTTGTAGACTACGTAAAGATCTTTTGCAGGTCAGGCAAGGGCGGTCGCGGCTCGGCCCATCTGCGTCATGACAAATACATTCCCAACGGCGGTCCCGACGGAGGTGACGGCGGTAAGGGCGGAAGCGTTATCCTAAAGGGTAACCGCAACTACTGGACACTGCTGCATCTGCGCTATGAGCGCCACGCATTCGCTGAGAACGGCGGAAACGGCGGCAGCAACAAATGCTTCGGCAAGGACGGCAATGACGTTATCATTGAGGTGCCTTGCGGAACTGTTGCCTATGATGCCGAGACAGGCGAGTATCTTTGCGACATAACCGATGACGGTCAGGAAGTGGTTCTGCTCAAGGGTGGCCGCGGAGGCCTTGGAAACTGGCATTTCCGTACCGCCACACGTCAGGCGCCCCGCTTTGCACAGCCGGGTGAGCCCGCCCAGGAACTTATGGTTGTCCTGGAACTTAAACTGCTGGCCGATGTAGGTCTGGTGGGATTCCCCAATGCAGGCAAATCCACACTGCTGTCAGCAATATCGGCCGCAAAACCCAAGATTGCAAACTATCCGTTCACTACACTTGAGCCCAATCTGGGCATCGTCTCATACCGCGAAGGCAAATCATTCGTAATGGCCGATATTCCCGGTATAATTGAGGGTGCCAGCGAGGGTAAAGGTCTGGGACTCCGTTTCCTGCGTCACATTGAGCGCAACTCTCTGCTGCTGTTCATGGTTCCCGGTGATACCGATGACATTAAGCGCGAGTATGAGATCCTGCTCAATGAACTGGCACAGTTCAACCCCGAGATGCTTGACAAGCAGCGTGTGCTGGCCATCACCAAGTGTGACCTTATAGATGAAGAACTCATGTCAATGCTGGAGCCCAATCTTCCGGCCGATATCCCTCATGTGTTCATATCGGGCGTAAGCGGACTGGGACTGCAGCAGCTTAAGGATATCCTTTGGAAGGAACTCAACAGCGAAAGCAATAAACTTGACGCCACCTGGAAGACCGAGCATATCGTTCACCGTTCAAAGGATGCAGGTGAACTGCACAGCGAACTGGTGGCTGCCGGAGCTGACTTTGAATTTGATTTTGATGACCTGCCCGATGATGAACTTGACGATGATTTGGAGGAGGTTGAGGTCGAACTGGATTAAAAAACGCTTTTTCAAAAAATATTTTTTAAAAAAAGTTCTTTTCCGTTTTAACTTTCATTTTTACGGCTTATATGATAGTTGTATGAATTTGTTTTGACAATTCACCTTTTACTAATTAATAACTAAAACAAACAACAATGAAAAAGATGTTTTTGGCAGCTGCCCTTCTGGCAGTAGTATCTCTGGCCAACGCTCAGGCTCCGGCCAACGCTCCTTACGGAGTTAAGTCAGGTGTTATCACCATGTCTATGGATATGATGGGTAACGAGATGATCACTGAGACCTATTTTGATGACTACGGTCTGAAGACCGCTCAGGTATCAGAAGGTGGTTTCATGGGTGGCGAAGGCAAGACCCGCACAATTACAGATAAGGACGGCGCTCAGATCCGCATCAACGATGCTGAGAAGACCGCTACCAAGTTCCCTGCTGGTGGCATGGGTATGGGCTTTGGCGGTGGCAACCGTGCTCAGATCAACTGGAACAACCTGACCGACCAGGTTAAGAAGGAGAACAACATTAAGGAAGTAGGTAAGGAGACCATCGCCGGTAAGGAGTGCACAAAGTACACCATGACCGTTGATATGATGGGCAACCAGTCAGAGCAGACCGTTTGGATCTACAAAGGCATCCAGCTTAAGAACGAGATGACTTCTGATTTCGGTACCTTCGGCCAGACCTGCAAGAAGTTCGAGGAGAAGGCAGTTGACGCTGCTATGTTCGAGGTTCCCGCTGGTGTAAAGGTTGAGGAATTTGACATGAGCCAGTTCGGTGGCTTTGGTGGTTTCTAATCTGAAATAACCAATAGAAAAGGGTCGCAGTTTTGCGACCCTTTTTTTGTTCGTGGAGCTGGAGGGAGTCGAACCCTCGTCCAAACGGGGAAACCATATGCTTTCTACAGGCTTATCTCTACTTGGATTTTCGAGTTATGACTTGGATAGAGCTACCGGGCCATAACCTTATCTTCTAAAATTTCATCCCTGACGCGAAGCCGAAAGGAACTATCCCCGATTTGACTGCACCACCGTATCGACGAGCTTCGGAGCAAGAGCTTCCGGGTGATGTCTTGTCACAATACCTTGTATCGTGATTAAGCAGATCTACTGTACTTCGATCAAGCAGCAAGAGCAAAGTTGTTGTTGCCAGATAATTGTTGACGTTCTTTTTATAGTGCGGACCGACAGAGCACTGCCTGCTTACATACCATTCCTGCCCGCTGTCAAAGCCAAACAGCCCCTGAGTATGTAATGGAATATCTGTTCCGGCTGCGAAATTATAAAAAGTTTCCCTATTTTTGAAGTGCTTATGGATAAATCGCTGGTGGAGTATGTTGAGGGGCGGATCATTCCTATGTATGATGGGTTTGATGCGGGGCATGGACGGGAGCATGTGAATGCTGTCGCCCAGGAGGCTTTGCGTCTGGCTACGTTTTATGATGTGAATGAGGAGATGGTTTATGCTGCGGCGGCTTATCATGATACGGGGTTGTGCGTTGACCGAAAGACACATCACCTGGAGTCAGGCAGGATCATAAGGGAGGATAGGGAACTTGACCGATGGTTCACCCCTGATCAGATTGAGGTGATTGCCCAGGCTGCCGAGGATCACAGGGCGTCATCGGACCATGAGCCCAGAACCATATACGGAAAGATTATTGCCGAGGCAGACCGCCAGATCATTCCTGAAAGTATCATCCTGCGTACGGTACAGTACGGATTCAAACACTATCCGGAATTTGACAAGGAGGGCCATTGGGCACGTACCTGTGAGCATATGGCCGAGAAATATGATGAGGGCGGATATCTGAAACTGTGGATTCCGGAGTCACGCAATGCCCTGGGACTGGCTGAACTGCGTGCCATTATACATGAAAAAAGCCGCCTCAGAGCGATGTTTGAAGCGGCTTATTCGGAATGCGTTGACCATCAGGGTCTGAAATAGAACTTGCGTCCGTTCTTTATGTACAGTTGACCCGGCTGAGGATCGTCAACGGGTTGTCCAAGCAGATTGTAGATTCTCTCATTCTTAGGCGTGCTGAGCAGTGCCTTTATTCCTGATATTATCTGCCTGTCCTTTATGTCGTAACTGTTATACCTGTTGGATTTGCCGATGGTGGGGCGGTTCATGACGTATGAGACGTGTCCTCCGTCCGGATAGAGTCCGACACTCTGGAAAGCCGTATGCTTACGGTAGATAAGAGTATCGGCCCATGATTTGTTCTGTGCGGTCAGTACCACTACACCTCCGTCCTTGTTGTCGAGTTTGAAGGGTGCGTGAAGTTGTGATCCTTCCTCCTTGTCACACCATATGACCAGGTATCCGTAAGGCTGGATGACGGTGCCGGAGGGAATGGTCCATTTTTCAGGATCTGAGAGTTTGTCCGACAGGTACATGCCACCTACGTCAACTCTGTTCGAGGTGGCGTTGTAGAGCTCAATCCAGTCATGTTTCTTGAAAGACTCGTTTACGAATACGCTGTTATCGGCACATACCTCGTTGATTCTGATGGGACGCTGAATCTTTTTCTCGGTGGTGAAATAAGCAGTTACGTATAATTCATTGGTCTGGAGGTCAAATACAGAATCTGTCGATATGAGCTCGTCATCTAAGTTTTTCCATCCTACGAAGGTGTAGTTGCTCGGTGCTTTTGCTGTGACCTTGGCAGGAAGGATTATCTGTCCCGAGAACTTGTTGGTTGGGATGTCCAGACCGTTCAGGCTCAAAGTGGCTTTGGATATGTTTGAAGCAACGACTCTTGATACCTGTTTTGCGCCGTTGAGCCTTGCGTGAGACCAGTTGAGCAACTGGGTGGTCCTGTTGGTCTTGTAGGAGCTGTTGGTGAGCGTGTTGATGATCAGGTTGGCATCGGATGCGGGTGATTCGTTGTTGAATGCCATCTCCTGTGAGGCCCTGTTGGAGAGCTCGTTGACAACAGATTTGACACGGTCGGGGGTGAAGACCCAGTTTGCAACTATGGTGTAGCAGTCTATGAACAACTTGCGGAATTCACTGTTCTTGAGCATGTTGTGGAAGACTGTAACCATTGCGGATTTGTAACCGCCCTCAGGATAATACTCCTGTGAGTCAAATGCGGTGAAAGGATTTATGTCGGTGGCCTGACCTACAGATCCGAATGAGTGGTCAAGGTCAAAGACAACAAAACGGAACCTGCCGTCATCCTTGTGACGGAACACCTTGATGTTGTTTCTTGGCCAGTCCTCGTTGCCCAGGTAGAATTCAACTGCCATGTAGTAGGCGAACTCCTCTACATCTACAATCTCACAGATACGTTGGTATGACTGGCTCTGCGAGGCGTACTCTGACAGACGTACCCATTCGTCCCATCCGTCACGGCTACCTTCGGTCAGGGTGAAACCGCCGCCGCCGTTATTGTGGTCTATCTTGAAGCAGTCAACTTCATCCTCGTCAAAACCGTAGTTGGAGTAGGCGTAATCCTTGTTGTTAGGCTCGCGTATGTTTGTTATTCCTTTGTATACGCCGTTGACATAATGATGTACAGGCTGATATGACTGACAGTCGATGTTGATTCCGGAACGCTGAATGATAACCTGAAGGGCGGCGTCCTTGAGGCGTGCCTGGAAACTGTTTCCGCCGCTTCGGAACTTGAGTGACTGGTACTTGTTGTACGGCTTGTCGCTGAACGGAGTGAAGGGGAAATAGTTGTCGTAGCCGAACTTCTTCTTTGCCTTGATCTTGAAGGGGTGCGGATTGTAAGCGCGGCTGTATCGGCCCGAAGGGGTGATTTCGGCTTCCTGGCTCAAAATGAGGGTGCCGTCGGTATTGAATATCTCAATGTTGACGGAACGGTCCCAGTCACGGTTCCAGTTGCACAGGTCGGTCTGTCCGTTGCCTGCTTTTCCGTTCGGACCTGTTGACCACATTCCGTATTCAGAAGTGTAGAGACCCCTGTCATCAGTTACTATGGATACGATGGGCACACCGTAACTGTTGGAAGTGTTGATAAAGGAGCGTGTGGTTACGGGGCTGGGAAGCATGCCGTCCTTGAACAGACGGAAACGGTAGATTTTTGTGTCGTTTACCGTGAAGCTGCCGTTGCTTGTCTGGGAACTGACATTCCAGGGGGCTGGAGCGGAACCGTCCAGTGTGTAATAGAGTGTGGCACCCTGAGGTATGGTGACACTGAAACTGAACTGTCCCGTGAAGAGTTTGGATTGTACGCTGACCGCAGGAGCGGGTATCTGTTCCGATGCGTACCTGCCGGTGTTGTTTGTGGTACCGGGAGTGGGGTAGCCAGTCATGCTCCAGGTGCTACCGCCGTCGGTGGTACGAGCGTATGACAATCGGGCGGGAATGGTGTTGTAGCGGACTTTGCAGACCTCATTTCCGTTTTTGTCGGAGAGTATGACAATACCTCCTTCATAATCCGGGCTGAACTCGATCTGATCCAGGCAGTAGTCATCCTGATGGCCGAACCAGAGGGTCAGATAACTCTTGGCTCTGACAATTCTGGAGCGGTTACCCAACGGACACTGCTTTAAGTTGGTGGAATCCTTACTCAGGTACCAGCCTGTTATGTCTATGTCCTGCGAGGATGTGTTGTAGAGCTCAATCCAACTGCCGTAATTCATGGAGGGGTCCAGATATACGTCAATATTGGCCGGCATTATCTCATTAATGACCAAAGCCGACTCCGGAGCCGGGTCGGCTTTAATATTGGTTTGAGGTATTGCTGCTGCAGTCAGGAGCAGCAGTTTGTACAAACTCCTGCCTTTCATATCCTCTGGTTGTTAGCGTGCGTAGTTGACGGCGCGTGTCTCGCGGATGACAGTGATCTTAACCTGACCGGGATAGGTCATCTCGTTCTGGATCTTCTGTGCAATCTCGGCCGAGAGCTGCTCTGTCTGCTTGTCGTCGATCTTATCGGCTCCAACTATTACGCGGAGTTCACGACCGGCCTGGATGGCGTAGGTCTTGGTTACGCCGGGATAGGAGAGGGCAATCTTCTCAAGGTCGTTCAGACGCTTGATGTATGCCTCGACAATCTCGCGGCGGGCACCGGGACGTGCACCTGAAATGGCGTCGCAGATCTGTACGATAGGTGCTATGAGGCTGGTCATCTCACACTCCTCATGGTGGGCACCGATGGCGTTGCAGATATCGGGCTTCTCCTTATACTTCTCGGCCAGGTGCATACCGTACTCGGCGTGTGCCATCTCGGTCTCCTCATCGGGCACCTTACCTATATCATGAAGCAGACCTGCACGTTTTGCCTTCTTGGGGTTGAGACCCAGTTCTGCAGCCATTACGGCGCAGAGGTTTGCGGTCTCACGTGCATGCTGCAACAGGTTCTGACCGTATGATGAACGGTATTTCATCTTACCGATAAGACGTATGAGCTCGGGGTGCAGACCGTGGATACCCAGGTCAATGGTGGTGCGCTTACCGGTCTCGATGATCTCATCCTCAACCTGCTTCTGTACCTTGGCTACAACCTCCTCGATACGGGCGGGGTGGATACGGCCGTCGGCTACCAGCTGGTGCAGAGCCAGACGGGCAATCTCACGGCGTACGGGATCAAATGCTGAGATGACGATAGCCTCGGGGGTGTCATCAACCACGATCTCAACGCCGCAAGCGGCCTCGATTGCGCGGATGTTACGTCCCTCACGGCCGATGATACGGCCCTTCATCTCATCATTCTCAATGTGGAATACGGTTACTGAATTCTCGATTGCGGTTTCAGTACCGATGCGCTGTATGGTCTGGATAACGATCTTCTTGGCTTCCTTGCTGGCGGTCATCTTGGCGTCATCCATAATCTCGTTGATGTATGATGCAGCCTCGGTTTTGGCCTCCTCCTTGAGTGATTCTACCAGGCGGTTCTTGGCTTCCTCGGCTGAAAGACCGCTTATTACCTCAAGTTTCTCGCGCTCCTGCATCTGGAGTTTCTCGAGTTCTTCCTTTTTACCTTCAATTACTGACATCTGGGCCTCGAGGTTCTCACGAACGGCATCGGCCTCCTGATGTTTGCGCTGCAGGTCACCCTGGCGCTGATTGAGCTGCATCTCTTTCTGACGCAGACGGTTCTCGTTCTGCTGGAGTTTCTGGTCGCGGATCTGGACCTCTTTCTCAAGTTCAGCCTTTTTATTGAGGAACTTCTCCTTAACTTCAAGCAGTTTGTCACGTTTGATGGCTTCTGCCTGGTTCTCAGCCTCTTCCAGACGAATCTGGACTTTCTTATTTAATCTGCTGTTGGAGAGGATGTACGCAATCACTGCGCCAACCATCAGTCCAACAAATGCTGAAATAATGTATAACATAGTCTATCTCCCGTTATGTTGTATATATAATACGCACTGACCTGCTACGGAAAGGTTGGGAGACCACCTTTCTGACAGGAAAGTGCGCGTAAACCTCGTTTTGAAATGTTTGGAATTTACTCCTGATCGGGAGACAGCATGTTCAGGTAGGAATCCAGTTCCTTGTCCATCTGCTGTATCTTCTCTTTATACGGAGCCGTATCATTGAAGTCCTCCAACATGACGTTCACCATTGCGATATGCACGGCGGCCATCACGTAGTATTTTTCTTCACTCAACTGCGGGAAATGCTCGCGGTAACGGTTGAGTTTATCATTGATACGTCTGGCAGCTTCACGGTACAGCCTCTCATCCTTTCTGCGGATGGTCAGAGGGTAGTACGTTCCGCCTACCATCAGTTTGATTTCAAACAATTCATCCATTGCCTCTTCTGCCATAGCTTACACGTTTAACAGTTTAATGCAATGGTCTATCTCGCGCACCAGTCCTGATACCCTGCGTTTGGTGTCATCAATGTCGTGACCCGAAACTTCAAGGACTTTAGACCGTTTCAAATTCTGATATGATTCCTTGAGGCTGGCAAGCTGCTCTTTCAACTGCCTGATTTCCTCATCCTTGGCCTCTATCTGGCCCTGGAGCTCGGAATTGTTGCTCTTGACAGTATCATAGAGATCAACCAGTTTCCTGATTTTCCCCTCGAACTGCTCAATCAGTCTGGAATCGTCCTCAGTCATATTCTGATTAAAATATCAGTATTTGAAGCACAAATATAGTCAAATAATATAAAAAGCGCCAATGGAAAGGCCGCTTTTTTATCTGTTTCTCAGCATTTCGCGGGCTGCCTCCAGATCCTCTTTCTTGCGGGGTTCCTTCTTGGCCAGAATGAGTGTGTTGAATGCATATTCACTCATCCACTTCTCGCTGAATCCAAGGTGCTGCTGATACTGGCGGATGCTGAATACGGTCTTGTAACTGGCCTCGTCCTTCCATGAGTTGTTGGTCATGATCTTGTGGACGGCATCCTCAGTCATGGTACGCAGGGCACCACGCATAAAAGAAGGTACGCGGAACTTCCACTTGAGGATGGTTCCGACCTGCATCATGAGGTCTGAGCTGAATCCCTGGAACTGGAACATAAAGGGCTGGAGCAGATTTACGTTGCGGCAGTTCTTGCGGATGCAGGTGTCAATCTCCTTGAAGAAATCATCCGATATGCCGTACATCTGTCCCATCATCTTCTTGCAGCGGTTTTTCTCCGCAACACCAAGTTTGTTTCCTTGGGTCTGTATCTTGAGACCACGCTTGAAAGTGGCCAGGTCGGGGAGCATGTTTATGTTGGTAATACCCAGGTTTCCTGCTATTTCAGCCTGCAGGTAAACGCGGATAAGAGTCATAAAGTCCTCCATTCCACCGACGTTTTCCACCTCGTCTGTCTTCTTGCCGAATAGGTTCTTGAAAAAGCCCATATTTTTTCTTCCTTTAATCTTAAATTGTTTTAACCTTATTACTTTCGTAATTGTGCGCGAAAGTAAAAAGAATTTCTTAATTTTGCGCCGTTTTTAGAGAGAAAGAGAATTTTTTGATATAATAAACAACCTAAATCAAACAAAATGATCAAACTCGGTATTAACGGTTTTGGCCGTATCGGTCGCATGGTTTTCCGTGCTGCTGTTGAGAACTTTGGTAACGACATTCAGGTCGTAGGTATCAATGATCTGCTGGATCCCGATTATCTGGCTTACATGCTGAAGTATGATTCAGTTCATGGCCAGTTCAACCACGACATCAAGGTTGACGGTAACTACATGATCGTTGACGGCAACAAGATTCAGGTCTTCGCTGAGAAGGATCCCGTAAACATCACTTGGGGTGCTCTGGGTGTTGACGTAGTTGTTGAGTCAACCGGTTTCTTCCTGACCGCTGAGCTCGCTGAGGCTCACATCAAGGCTGGTGCCAAGAAGGTTATCATGTCAGCTCCTTCAAAGGATGCTACTCCTATGTTCGTATACGGTGTTAACGACAAGACATACGCTGGTCAGACCATCATCTCCAACGCATCTTGCACCACCAACTGCTTGGCTCCTATCAGCAAGGTTCTGAACGACAAGTTCGGTATCAAGCGCGGTCTTATGACAACCGTTCACGCTGCTACTGCTACTCAGAAGACTGTTGACGGTCCTTCAAAGAAGGATTGGCGCGGTGGCCGTGGTATCCTGGAGAACATCATTCCTTCTTCAACAGGTGCTGCTAAGGCTGTAGGTAAGGTTCTTCCCGTTCTGAACGGCCGTCTTACCGGTATGTCACTCCGCGTTCCCACTTCAGACGTATCTTTCGTTGACCTGACTGCTGAGCTCGAGAAGCCCTGCACATACGATGAGATCTGCGCTGCTATGAAGGAGGCTTCAGAGGGCGAGCTCAAGGGTATCCTTGGTTACACCGACGAGGCTGTTGTTTCAACTGACTTCCGCAACGACTCACACACTTCAATCTTTGACGTTAAGGCAGGTATCCAGCTCGATCCTACTTTCGTTAAGGTTTGCGCATGGTATGACAACGAGTGGGGCTACAGCAACAAGGTTTGCGAAATGGCTCGCGTAATTACCAAGTAATTATACCAACTCTTTATAAAGAAATCCTCGCAGAAATGCGGGGATTTTTTTTTACCTTCGCCTAGTCTATGCAGAATTTTGACCTGATAACCATACTTGGACCTACCGCCTGCGGCAAGACAAAACTCGCAGTGGCGCTTGCCGACCGTATAGGAGGTGAGATACTGAGTGCTGACAGCCGTCAGGTGTACAGGGGTATGGATATCGGCACAGGGAAGGATCTGGCTGATTATGAGATTAACGGTCACAGGATTCCTTATCACCTGATTGACATTGCCGAGCCGGGAAGCAAATACAATGTGTATGAGTTTCAGGGGGATTTCCTCAAGGCGTACAAGGATGTTGTGTCACGCGGTGTCCGGCCCATAATGTGTGGCGGAACCGGCCTTTATCTGGAATCGGTCCTCAGAGGGTACAGGCTTATCCCTGTTCCGGAGAATCCAGAACTGCGTAAGTCACTGGAGGACAAGTCTCTGGCGGAGCTGACGGAGATACTCAAGGGCTACAAGACTCTGCATAACACTACCGATGTCGATACCTGCAAGCGTGCCATCCGTGCCATCGAGATTGAGGAGTGCTACCGTAACACTCCGGTCGAGGCGGGTGCGTTTCCTGAACTCAGGAGCCTGAACATAGGTGTAGACATAAGCCGTGACATGAGGCGTGAACTTATAAGCAGCCGCCTTGAGAAACGACTTCAGGAAGGTATGATAGATGAGATCAAAGGCCTGTTGGACAGAGGAATACCGGCCGAGGACCTCATCTATTACGGACTTGAATACAAGTATGTCACACTGTATGTGACAGGACAGTTGGAATATAAATATCTGCTTCAGGAACTGGAGGTTGCCATACACCAGTTCGCTAAGAGGCAGATGACATGGTTCCGTGGTATGGAACGTCGCGGCATACATATCGAGTGGATTCCGTTTGAGTGGAGTACCGACGATAAGGTTAACCGCATAACTGAACTAATGCAGAAAAAATGATGACCGTTGAAGAAGAGAGATGGGGAATAGTATATGTACCCCGTGCAGGTGTAAGCAATACACTCAAGAGGTGGGAGCAGATAAGAGAGTATCTGGAGTTCCGCAAGGTCAAGTATGACGTAGTGCAGTCCGAGGGCGAAGGCTCCATCGAGCGCATTACCCGTATGCTTATCGACAGCGGCCACAAGACGATTGTGGTCGTGGGTGGTGACGAGGCTCTTAACGATGCCATCAATGCCATTATGTTCTCTCCCCGTGAAGTTCGCCAGAACCTCACTTTCGGTATTGTGCCCAACGGTATCGGTAATGACTTTGCCAGTTTCTGGGGTCTTGAGGTGGACAACTACAAGAAGGCCATTCACAGCATTATCGAGCATCGGACCAAAAAGATTGACGTGGGATACTGCTCGTTCCAGGAGGACGGCAGCGAGCGCGTACGTTATTTCCTTATGGCTGTGAACGTTGGCCTGGGTGCTCAGGCTATCCGCCTGTCGGATATCTGTAAGCGTTTCGGCCGTAAGAACCCTGCATATCTGATTGCAATCTTCAGCCTGTTCAAGGAGCGCAAGCAGTACAAGATGCGTATCAAGGTGAACAGTGAGGAGATCAACGACAAGATAATGACCATCTGTATAGGTAACTCACGCGGTTACGGTATGACTCCGAGCGCTGTGCCTTACAACGGATGGCTGGACCTTTCGGTAGTTTACAGGCCTAAGTTCTGGCAGACCATACGCGGTCTGTACATGATCCTGCACGGTAAGTTCCTGAACCATGAGCAGGTTCGTCCTTACCGTACCAAACAGATTGAGATTATGCAGGCCGACGGTACCCTGACATGTATTGACGGCCGTACGCTGAATCATACATTCCCGCTCAAGGTGTCACTTGAGCCGGCAGTTATCAACTTTATAATTCCCTGATAAGATGGCACTTTTTAAGGATTCAAAGAACTTTTTCCTGTTGGCAGGTCCTTGCGTGATAGAAGGCGAGGAGATGGCCATGCGCATTGCTGAGAAGTGTGTCGATATTACCTCACGCCTGGGTATTCCCTATGCGTTCAAGGGCTCTTTCAAGAAAGCCAACCGCTCACGCATAGATTCATTCACCGGAATCGGTGACGAGAAGGCACTCAAGATACTGGCCCGCGTACGCAGCGAGTTCGGTATTCCCGTAGTGACCGATATCCATCGCGAGGAAGATGCTGTCATGGCAGCGGAATATGTTGATATCCTGCAGATTCCGGCATTCCTGTGCCGTCAGACAGACCTTCTGGTGGCTGCTGCCCGTACAGGCAAGACCGTAAACATAAAGAAGGGACAGTTCCTGGCTCCTGAGGCCATGCAGTTTGCAGCTCAGAAAGTTGCTGATGCAGGAAATAAGAATATCATGCTCACAGAGCGCGGCAGTACATTCGGATATCAGGATCTGGTGGTTGATTTCCGCGGCATCCCCGAAATGCAGCAGTTCGGATATCCTGTAGTTGTGGATTGCACCCATTCACTGCAGCGTCCCAACCAGACCAGCGGCGTTACCGGCGGTCAGCCCGAACTTATAGAGACTATTTCAAAGGCAGCCGTAGCGGTAGGAGCCGACGGACTCTTCATGGAGACTCATGAGAATCCCTCTCAGGCCAAGAGTGACGGAGCCAACATGCTTCCGCTTGACCTGCTTGAAGGGTTGCTTACAAAACTGGTGCGTATCCGCGCCGCTCTCTGAAAGCAGTACCATTGGGGACGGTTCCGTTTGGTATCGTTTTATAATTAAATACAAAAAGAACAGCGACTTACAATTAAGCCGCTGTTTCTTGTTTAGCAAAACGATACCAAACGGAACCGTCCCCAATGGTACTGTTTTCAGTCGATAATTTCGAATCCTGTGTAAGGAACCAGCGCCTTTGGAATCTTGATTCCCTTGTCGGTCTGGTTGTTCTCCAGCAGTGCTGCAACTATGCGGGGCAGTGCAAGTGCTGAGCCGTTCAGTGTGTGGCAGAGTTCGGCTTTCTTCTCGCCGGCCTTGCGGTAGCGGCACTTCAGACGGTTGGCCTGATATGTATCGAAGTTTGATACTGATGAAACCTCAAGCCAGCGGTGCTGTGCCTCAGAGTAAACCTCAAAGTCATAGCAGATGGCTGAAGTGAAGCTCTGGTCACCGCCGCAAAGACGCAGAATGCGGTAGGGGAGTTCCAGCTTCTGGAGCAGGCCCTCTACGTGAGCAAGCATCTCCTTGTGGCTCTCGGCAGAATGCTCGGGAGTATCGATACGAACAATCTCAATCTTTGAGAACTCATGCAGACGGTTCAGACCGCGTACATCCTTTCCGTATGAACCGGCCTCGCGACGGAAGCACTCTGTGTAAGCGCAGTTCTTGATGGGGAGTTGCTTCTCATCCAGAATAACGTCACGGTAGATGTTGGTTACGGGAACCTCGGCGGTAGGAATCAGATAGAGGTCATCAACCTCGCAGTGGTACATCTGGCCCTCCTTGTCGGGAAGCTGGCCTGTGCCGTAACCTGATGCCTGGTTGACAACTGTGGGAGGCATGATCTCAGTGTATCCTGCCTTGTTGGCCTCGGCCAGGAAGAAGTTGATGAGAGCACGCTGCAGCTGTGCACCTTTTCCTATATATACGGGGAAGCCTGCGCCTGTGATCTTTACGCCAAGGTCAAAATCAATCAGGTTGTACTTCTTGGCAAGTTCCCAGTGGGGAACCTTGGCCTCGCCGTTCTCGGGGTTGCATGTCCAGTTGCCTACTGTATCCTGTCCGATTACGCACTCCTTGAGGTTTGACTTAACCACCCAGTTGTCCTCGGCGCATGTGCCTTCGGGAACCTCAGGGTAGGGAATGTTGGGGATGGTGCACAGGAGAGCGGTCAGATCATTCTCTGCCTGCTCCTTCTTTGACTCCAGTTCTGTTGCTGCAGCCTTGAGCTCTGCAACCTTGGCCTTGGCCTGTTCGGCCTCCTCCTTGTTGCCGGCCTTCATAGCCTGTCCGATCTTGGCGGCAAGCACCTTGCCTTCGGCAAGATTGTTGTCCAACTGTGCCTGGGCCTTCTTTCTGTCGTCATTCAGCTTTATAGCCTGGGCAATTGCCTCCTCTGCATTCTTGAAATGCTTCTTCTTCAGACCTGCAATAACGAGATCGGTCTGTTCTGTGATCTGTTTGAGTGTGAGCATCGGAAATTTTTAATCTTTAAATAAAAAAGGCCCACAGAATAAGTGAGCCTCTTTTAAGTTGTTTGGTTTATCAGGCCTCAGCTTTCTCCTCTACGGGGATTACTGAAACATAACTTCTGTCCTTGCGGCCTTTCTTGAACTGAACAACACCGTCAACGAGTGCGAACAGAGTGTGGTCTTTACCCATACCGATGTTCTCGCCCGGATTGTGCTGTGTACCGCGCTGACGTACTATAATGTTACCTGCTTTTGCATACTGTCCACCCCAAATCTTAACGCCCAGACGTTTGCTGGCAGACTCACGGCCGTTCTTAGAACTACCTACACCTTTTTTATGTGCCATTTCTTTCTAGTTTTTAGGGTTATGCTACTACTTCCTTAACCAGAAGCTCTGTGAACTGCTGGCGGTGACCGTTCAGCTTACGGTAACCTTTTCTTCTTCTCTTGTGGAATACAAGAACCTTGTCACCCTTTACGAGCGGGGTCTTGACCTCACATACTACCTTTGCGCCCTTAACGGTAGGAGCACCTACGGTGACCTTTCCGTCCTTGTCGGCGAGAAGGATCTTCTCGAACTCTACGCTTGCACCGGCCTCAACGTCCTGAATGTGGTGCACGAACAGCTTCATTCCCTGTTCAATCTTGAACTGCTGTCCCTGAATTTCAGCAATAACGTACATTAAATCTTGCTTTTATTCGTTTCTCCGTGAGGTGGTCGGCACTCTGCTGCTGACACTTCTCTGACCTCTGCGGCACTTAATCGGGCGCAAAATTAGTACTTTGCACCGTCATGGCAAAATATTTTGGTTGTTTTTTTATATTAAACAAGGAGTGATTCCAGTTAGTTTCAAAACTGATGCGTTTATCAATTAAAAAACCTTATATTTGCCGAAAATAACTCAAAACTTCACACCAATTAGTCTTATGAAAAGATTTCTTTTTTTTCTCGCAGCAGCATCCTTAGTTGCATTTACATCATGTGATGAGACAAACCAGGATAATATTGAAGATGCATCAAACGGTGCAGGCAGTGTATACGGTACATGGGTGAACGATCTGGCTCATGAATCAGAAGACGTACTGGTTATCAATGAAAACGGAACCGGTTCACTTCATAGGGAAGATTTTACTTTTACCTATGACGGTAAACTGGATTCTATCCATATCTGTAATGTCTACGGTGAGGGTCATGAGGAGATAACTTCATACAAAGTAACATTCCTTGGAGACATAATGACATGGTCATATACCGAGGAGAACGGTTACGTTTCTTATGAGATATGGTACAAAGAGGGCGGAAACTTCAGTCGTAAGGTTGCCGACGGCAGATATGACCTGTTCACAGACGCATCGGCCGATGATACAATGGCTGTTTATATCTTCAATGGCAACAAAGTTGATCTCTACATCATTGCATGGGGTGAGCATCTTTCAGGAACCTTTACTCATGAGAACGGTGTACTGACAATGAATTTTACAGAAGGAAAATGCCTGAGTTCAGAGCCTGATCACCTTTCATGGTTTGCTCCAGGTCTGGATCCTGAAACTCTTGAGCCCTATGCCGGGTATGAGTGGTATGACATGAAAACTCTTGATGATTGGACCGCGCAGCGATATAATGGCGATAAGCAAATGTTCGGTAAGGTGACATTTGTACTCGCCAGTGAAACAGAAGGTTACGGAAGCGCAGGCCGCTCCGGCAAGATCAAAAAGCACTAATATTTATCTCAGCTTGTGAGTCTCGAAGTGGCGGCGGATCTGCAGGAAGTAGAACGCCACTCCGAAGGCATTGACTATCCAGGCGGTCCAGAAGGCGCTGTGGTAACCCCAGAATTCGCTGAAAAGACCGCCTATTAGTACGCCCAGACCTACGCCTGCATCCCATGAGGTCAGAATCGATGAGTTGGCGGTGCCTCGCTGTGAGTGTTCGGCCAGATTGATGAACATGGTCTGGAATGCGGGATACATATGACCGTTTCCAAGGCCGATGATCAGGGCGGCGCCGTAATAGCCGATAGGGTTGTGGACGGCGGCAAAAAGCAGATAGCCGAATATGGATACGCACATGCCCATGGTGGCGTTGCGGGATACCTTTCCGTCACGCAGATGGCGTGCTCCGGTGAGTCGTGAAAGTATGAGGCCGATGGCGCAAAGACCGAAAAAAAGTCCCGTTCCACCGGTGATTCCGAGCTCTTCCTTGCCGTAAATGGCAACGTATGTGGAGAGCACTCCGTAACTGAATGCGAAGCTTGCAATTCCTATTGCCTCGCGCCAGCCTTCAATCAGAAAGAAGCGGTCCAGTGAGAGAACTTTCTTTTCCGGAACGAAATCACGCCTGGGCAGACGGATTGATAATTCAAGCAGGAGTCCTATGAGTGAAGCGGCAAGTGACACCCAGAACAGGGCCTTGTAACTGCCGTTGAATGCTCCTAAAAGCACTATTGCAAGTGCCGGGCCCAGTGCCATGGCAAGATTGTTGCTCAGTCCGTAATAGCCGATGGCCTCACCGCGGCGGGAGGAGGGAACAACATCAATGGCAACCGTACTGGCTGCTACCGTGGTTGCTCCGAACGGGGCGCCGTGCAGGGTGCGGAATATGGCGAATGCGGCAAGCGATCCGGCTACTATATATCCCAAAAAGATGCTGAAGAACAGTGCGCCGCATATTACCAGTACCGTCTTACGCGGAAAACTGTCAACCATGTATCCGCTGAACGGACGGATGACGAGAGCCATTATGGTATAGCCGGTGAGGACCATTCCTATGGTGTCCTTGGTGGCTCCGAATGTCTCGTTAAGATACAGCGGCAGCAGTGGAACGATGAGCATAAAAGAGAAATGGACCAGAAAATTCACGGTCCATATCTTTATGTAGTTTGCGTTCCAGAGTTTATCCACAGATCTGCTGCAAAATGTGAGCGGTTTCCAAGGCATCCTTGGAGTAGTATGTGGCGCCGATGGCCGATGCTATATCGGGAGTCATGACTGCACCGCCTACGATGATGGGGCAGGTTATGCCGTTTGCACGAAGGTGCTCAATGGTCTCCTTCATTGAATCGACCGTGGTGGTCATGAGCGCGCTGAGTCCTACTGCATCGGGTTTCTCGTTCTGTGCGGCCTCAAGAACAGTCTCCTTGGGTACATCCTTACCTAGGTCGGTTACGGTGAATCCGTGACTCTGAACTACAACCTTGACAATGTTCTTGCCTATGTCGTGGACATCGCCCTTGACGGTTGCAATGACCAGGTGTCCCTTGGCTGCCTCGGTATCAGCGCTGCTGAACTGCTCGGAGATTACTGCGAACGCCAGTTTTGCGGCCTCGGCTGAACGTATCAGCTGCGGCATGAATACCTCGTTGCGCGCAAATTTGGCACCTACATCACCCAGTGCGGGAATAAGTATCTCGTTGATGATACGGTCCTTACCCATATCGGGCAACTCACGCTCCAGGCAATCCTTGACGCGGTCCTTAAGACCTAACGATACGGCGTTGAAGAGGTTGTCAACAGTCTGTTCCTCGGCCGACTGGGTGTTGAAGTATATGAATCCGGCACAACCGGGGTCATTACCTGTGAGAGCCATTGATGCACGCACCGTGGCAACGGTATCATGATCCAGAGGGTTCATGATCGGCATGTCCAGACCTCCCATGAAGGCCATGGCCAGGAAGTTGCGGTTCAGTGTGCCGCGCTCGGGCAGACCGAATGATACGTTTGACAGACCTACAGTGGTGAGTACACCCAGTTCCTTAAGGGCCGACAGGGTGTTTATGGTTATCTTGGCGTACTGTTGGTTGGAGGAGATGGCCATTACAAGTCCGTCAAATACCAGCAGACGGCGGTCAATGCCCATTTTCTCGGCACGCTCAATGATACGTTTTGCTATGTCTATACGGGCCTCGGTGGTTTCAGGTACACCACGCTCGTCGAGCGGAAGGGTAACTGACGGGGCCTGATATTTTGCTATGATGGGCAGAAGGCGTGACATGGATTCCTCGGCTCCGTTTACGGAGTTGATCATGGGAACACCGTTGTACAGGCGGATGGCTGCCTGGATGGCATCGGGGTTGGATGAGTCAAGCTGCAGCGGCAGGTCGCAGACCTCCTGAACTTTACGTACAGCCTGGCAGAGCAGGGCCTTCTCATCGGAGTTGGGTACACCGCAGTTCAGGTCCAGGAAATCGGCCCCGGCATCCTTCTGGGCGAGTGCCTCATGCTGCAGGTACTCGAAATTGCCCTCGGCAAGTGCTGCCTTGAGCTTTTTCTTACCGGTGGGGTTGAGTCGCTCACCGCAGATAAGACCTTTCTCCAGGCGGAGCATTATGGTCGATGAGCATATGTATGTGCCGTCGGGTTTGGATATTTCCGGTGCGGGCTGTCCCTTATAGACTGAAATGGCCTTGATGGTTGAGGGTGATGAACCGCAGCATCCTCCCAATATGGAGGCGCCTGCCTCGATGAGTTCCTTTCCTATCTTTACAAAGTCCTGGTCAGTCCAGTTATAGACTACCTGGCCGTCACGCATCTCGGGAAGACCCTTGTTAGGCTGGGCCAGGATGGGGCAGTTGGCGAAGGGTTTCATGCGGCGTACCACATCGACAACACCTGCGGGGTTGTTGGAGCAGTTGACTCCAAGTGCATCTACACCCAGCGAAGATAGGGTGAGCGATACTATCTCAGGGGTTGAACCGGTGAGTGTGCGGCCCTGCTCATCAAAAGTCATTGAGGCGAAGATGGGCTTGCTGCATACGTCACGGATGGCCAGAATGGCTGCACGGAGTTCGTAAAGGTCACTGAAGGTCTCCAGCAGGTAACCGTCAACGCGGTCACATGTGTATTCTGCAACCTGGCGGTAGTTGTCGTAAGCCTGCTCAAAGGTGAACGGGCCGACAGGCTCCATAAGCTGGCCCGATGTGGAGACATCGAACATAACCATGGCGCGGTTGCCTACGGCTGTACGTGCGTTTTTTATGGCTGCATCGGCAATCTCCTGCCAGGTATACTCCTGTGACTGCCACTTGACGGGGTTGAGCTCGAATGAGTTGCAGGTTATGTACTGTGCACCTGCCTCCAGATAGTCCGTGTGCATCTTCTGTACACGCTCCGGATTGGTGAGGTTGAGTACAGCCACACCGTTGTGTTTGGGCTTGCCGTCCTTGCCGGGCTCTTTGGGATGGGCATCGGCCAGGACTGTTCCCTGCGCTCCGTCAAATATCTGTATCTTGTCTATTATCATTCCTGTGTTTTATTTGAAGAAACCTGATGCGACATAGCTGATGTTGTCCATAAGCTTGCTTATGAATCCGCTCTTGTTCATTGAGTAGATGTGGATTCCGTCAACATCATTGGCCATGAGGTCAAGTATCTGATAACTGGTAAAGATAAGGCCGATCTCCTCGATGGCATCCTTGTCATCCTTGTACCGGTCAAACTGGTTGAGCAGCTTGAGAGGCACCTTGCAGCCGCTCATCTGGATCATACGGTTGATCTGGTTATAGTTGGTCACGGGCATGATTCCCGGTATTATGGGCACTGTTACACCGGCCTTGCGGGCTTTGAGAAGGAAGTGGTAGAACACCTCGTTGTCAAAGAAGAGCTGGGTGTTGAAGAACTCCATGCCGGCATCCTGCTTTACCTTGAGGAACTCGATGTCGGAGGTGATGCTCTCTGCCTCGGGATGCTTCTCGGGGTAGCAGGCACCGGCCATTCCGAACTTGCCGTCGTACTTGCTCTTTATGTATGAAGCCATGTCACTGGCGTGCTTGAAATCAGAGAATAGGGGGGCGTCGGCCTCCTTGGGTATGTCACCGCGCAGGGTCAGTATGTTCTGGACTCCGTAATTCTGGAGTTCGTCGCAAACGCTGTCAACCTTGCCACGTGTGGATGCTACGCAGGTGAGGTGGGCCAGAGGCTCTGATTTTGTGTTGTCCTTGATGGTTTTGGCTATCATGGCGGTGTTGCTCAGGGTGTTGCCCAGCGCTCCGTATGTTACGCTCATGAAGTCAGGTTCATAGCTTGCCAGTTTCTTTATGGTTTTGTCAATCAGGGTAAAGGTATCCTCTTCTCTCTTGGGAGGGAATATCTCAAAAGAGAGGGTCTTTTTCTTGGCAAGAATCTCAGAGATCTTCATTTCTAAATTATTGGATGTTATTTGTTTAAGAACTTTTCTGCTTCAATGGCGGCCTTGCATCCGCTGGCGGCGGCGCAGATGGCCTGACGGTAAACGGGATCGGCCACATCACCTGCGGCGAATACGCCGGGCACGTTGGTCACGGGTGTTCCGTTTACGGTCTTGATGTATCCGTTCTCATCGGTCTCAATCCAAGGCTTGAATACGTCTGAATTGGGCTTGTGGCCGATGGCCAGGAAGAAACCGTCGATGGCGCGCTCGTAGTGCTCCTCGGTGGGCAGGCCAAGGTCCTTGACCAGTTTTACGCCCTGAACCTTGCTCTCGCCGGTAAGGCCTTCGGCATTGTGGCCGAAGAGTACCTCGATCTTGGGGTTCTCAAGCACACGTTTCTGCATTATGTCGCTGGCACGCAGGTAGTTCTTGCGTACAATCAGATAGACCTTCTCGGCCAGGGTGGAGAGGTAGCTGGCCTCCTCACAAGCGGTATCTCCACCGCCTACAACTGCTACGACCTTCTTGCGGAAGAAGAATCCGTCACAGGTGGCGCAGGCGCTTACTCCGCGTCCGGCATATTTCTTCTCATCCTCAAGACCTAAATATTTGGCCGATGCACCCGTCGATATGATGACGGTGTCTGCCTGCAGCTGTGTGCCGTCATCGATTGTGACGGTGTAGGGGGCCGATCCGAAATCAACGGCTGTAACAATGCCCATGCGGATATCGGCGCCGAATCTCTGGGCCTGAGCACGCATATCCTCCATCATGTCGTAGCCGCTTACTCCCTGCGGATAGCCGGGGAAGTTCTCGACGACGGTGGTGGTTATGAGCTGACCGCCTGACTGCGGGCCCTCATAGAGGACGGGGCTCAGGTTGGCACGTGAAGCATAGATAGATGCGGTGAATCCGGCGGGACCGGAACCGATGATAAGGCATTTTACTCTTTCCATATTGTGTTTTGTTTTTATCTCAAATCAATAATCTCGGCATCCTTGTAGTCACTGACGGGGCAGGTGAATGTCTTCTTGTCAAAGGTCTGTCCGGCTTTGTAGTCAGTTACAAGTATCCTGGCCGATATGTTTCCAAGCTCCTCGGCGAATGTGATGCTGAGTGTCTTGAATACCAGTGTGGCGGGGTCAACCTGAACGGTGACGCTGCGTATTCCCTCTACGCTGCGCTCGGCATTGGAGGCGGTGAGAGTGAATGTATCGGTCCCGTTTCCGCTTACGCTGAATCCCTGGTGCTTGCCAAGCAGGTTGATGATGTCATAACGGGCTTTTTCCTCGGGGGTGGGCTCGGTTATGTAAATCTCCTCGATTCCGTCGCCGAAATCCTTGCCGTTCCACAGGGTCTTGCCGTCAAACCACATGGTGTTGTCATCCTCCTGGGCGTAGAAGCTGTTTCCGGACATCTTGAGTGTCAGGTCAATGCGGTCGGTGCCGTGCTCATACTTTATCTCTGCATCCAGAGTCATGGCAATACCGCCGTCCTTCTGGAGCTTGGAGACGGTTTTCTGCAGCAGTTTCTCGGCGCTGTTCTGTGCGGACAGCGGTAGGATGCATAATGAGAATATCAGGAGCAGGTATTTACGCATTATCACAGCAGATTGTATGTTTCAAGGATACGGTCAAGCTGAACCTCATCAGTTACAAGTACGGGACGCGGCTTGCTGCCGTCGGCCTTGCCTACGATTCCGGTGGCCTCCAGCTGGTCCATAAGACGTCCGGCGCGGTTGTAGCCGATGGCGAACTTGCGCTGTATGAGTGATGTCGAGCCTGACTGGTTGACAACCACCAGACGTGCGGCCTCGGCGAACATGGGATCGAACTTGCCCATCTCTACGCCGCCTTCGATAGGTCCGCCCTCATTCTCGTCAACGTACTCGGGCAGCGGATATGCCTCGGTGTAACCTTGCTGACGGCTGATGTACTGGCAGATGGCGTTGACCTCGGGGGTATCGACGAATGCGCACTGTACACGTACGGGATCGCTGCCTGACAGGAACAGAAGGTCACCGCGGCCGATAAGCTGGTTGGCGCCCGGACGGTCCAGAATGGTGCGGGAGTCAATCATTGAACTTACGCGGAATGCCATACGGGCCGGGAAGTTGGCCTTGATGGTACCGGTTATGATGTTCGTGGTAGGACGCTGTGTTGCGATGATCATGTGCATACCTACGGCACGTGCCTTCTGGGCGATACGTGCTATAGGCATCTCGATATCCTTGCCGGCGGTCATGATAAGGTCACCGAACTCATCGATTACAACTACGATGTAGGGCAGGTAACGGTGTCCCTTCTCGGGATTGAGCCTGCGGTCCTTGAACAGGTTGTTGTACTCGATAACCGAGCGTACGTTGGCCTCCTTGAGGAGCTCGTATCGGTTGTCCATCTCAATGCAGAGTGACTTGAGGGTATGGATTACCTTGGTGGTATCGGTGATGATGGCATCGGTCTCATCGGGCATCTTGGCCAGGAAGTGCTTGATGATGGGGGCGTAGATGCTGAACTCTACCATCTTGGGGTCAACCATTACCAGCTTGAGCTCTGCGGGATGTTTCTTGTAGAGCAGTGAGGTGATAACGGCGTTCAGACCGACTGACTTACCCTGACCGGTGGCACCGGCAACAAGCAGGTGAGGCATCTTGGCCAGGTCGAACATGAAGACCTCATTGGTGATGGTGCGGCCCAGGGCTACGGGAAGTTCCATCTTGCTCTCGGCGAATTTCTTGCTGTTGAGGATGGACTCCATGGATACCATGACGGGCTTGGCGTTAGGTACCTCGATACCTATGGTTCCCTTGCCGGGGATAGGTGCGATGATACGGATGCCCAGGGCGGCAAGGCTCAGGGCTATGTCGGCCTCAAGGTTACGTATCTTTGAAATACGTACGCCTGCGGCGGGAGTGATCTCGTAAAGGGTGATGGTGGGACCTACGGTTGCGTTGATGGTCTCAATCTCGATGCCGAAGTCAAGCAGAACCTTGATGATACGGTTCTTGTTGGCCTCCTGCTCGCGCTCGTCAATGGCGGGGGCGTCATTGTCATAGTGCTTGAGCAGGTCAAGGGTGGGGAACTTGTAGTGTGACAGGTCCAGACGCGGGTCATACGGCTCCTGGATCTTACCCTCGGCTTTTTCGTCACCCTCGGCTGCAGTGATGGTCATGGTTATGTCTTCGGCCGGAGTCTCGGGCTTCTCGGCGGCTGCGGGTTTGGCAGGCTTCTTTTCCGGCTTGGGTTCCTCCTCTACGGGCTGGAAATCTGGTGCCGGTGCATAGGGGTTGTCATCGGCCTCATCTTCCTGCTCATTGAAGGTCTCCTCATCGGCCGTTTCCTGGACATCGGCCTCCGTATCGGCCTCACTCTCATGCTTGCGTATGCCGTTTTTCATGCGGTCGGCACCGTCACGGATAACCTGTATGGTGCGGCGTGTCAGATATACGCAATAGATGAGCATGGTAAGCAGAAGCACCAGTACAAGACCGGGTATTCCTATGTAGCCCTTGAGCATCAGTGTCAGGTTCATTCCGTGGCTTCCGCCGGGAACGATGAATGAGGTCTGCATCATGGGTGAGAGCACCAGCTGCAGGAATACGGAACACCATACCATGAGGAAAGCGCAGCTTACGAACCAGCGGAACAGCCTTACATGGGTAATGCGCATCATGTTGAGGCCGCAGACGGTCAGGAATACGGGTATGAGTATGGAGGAAAATCCGAACCATCCGTTTACGATGGATTCCGACATTCGGGCGCCCAGCAGTCCGGTGCTGTTTTCAATCTCCTGTGTACCGCTCAGGACGGCACTCTGGTCAGTACCTCCGGTGAAGAGGAACGAGATGTATGCTATCACAAAGAAAACGGCTATGATGGTAAGCACGGCTCCGCTCACAAAGAGGAATGTCTCGTTGCGGAATGTGTCTGATATGCTGTTTAGATTGAACCTTATTTCCGGTTTCTGTGTCCCTGTGCGGGGTTTTGCTTCTTTCCCTTTGAGTCCCATACTACTATCTGCAGTTATAGGTTACAAAGTTAATAATAAAAGAACAAAAAGGGCGCGTTATAGCGGAAAAAGGAGTAATTTCGCAGTCGAAAACGTGAGTTTATGAAATCATCAGCGGCATTTGACAAAAATACGGTCGAGTTCGTGACGGTGGCTGCCGAGTACTGCGCCTATCTGGAACAGATATTCGACAAGGAACCCGAGAGGGTTGTGGATGTACTCTGCAAACTTCTGCCACTTGTTTATCTCAAGGCAACCATGCTTCCTGAGGCTGAACCCGAGGGCTTGTACCTGGAGGAAAGCGTGACAGAGGCCGATTATGAGGAGATACGTACTCTTCTTGCTCAAAAGCTCGGTGAAAACGATGATTATCTGGAGGTGTTCGTGGAGGATATGAAATACAGCGACACCCCGGTACGCAAGTGCATTTCGGAGGATCTGGCCGATATCTATCAGGCGCTCCGCAATTTCGTGCAGTCCTATCGCAGCGGTCTGGATGAGGTTATGACCGAGGCCGTGGCTGTATGTGCAGAAGGATTCCGCACCTATTGGGGCCAGACACTTGCAAACACCCTGCGTGCCGTGCATAACGTCAGATTCAATTCTGACCTGGAAATTGATAATTCTTTTTATGATTGAACTGCCCAACAAGATAGAAAAGTCATATCTGGCCGACAAACCCAGAGTCGTGTTTGACGGTATAATAGAGGAAATAGATACGGAGGAAAAGGCTCAAAAGGCCATTGAAACGCTTTCAAAAGAGAGCGTTGTGGGTTTTGATACCGAAACCAGACCCTCATTTACCAGAGGCGTAGCGCATAAGATTGCCCTGCTTCAGCTTTCGACGGACAAATACGGTTATCTGTTCCGTCTCAACAAGATGGGCATTCCGGACTGTGTAGCTGAATTTCTGTCAAACCCCGATATTATAAAGGTGGGAATATCCATCAAGGATGATTTCCATTCAATGTCAAGCCGCCGCAAGTTCACTCCCGCCGGTTTTGTGGAATTGCAGGAATTATGCGGTGAAATGGGTATTGAGGAGAAGGGACTGCAGAAACTCTATTGCCTGCTGTTTAACGAGAGGATATCAAAGAACCAGCAGCTCAGCAATTGGGAAATAGACAGTCTGACTGAGAGTCAGCGCCAGTATGCGGCCATTGACGCGTGGGCTTGTCTCAGGATTTATCACTATATTTCGGAACTCAAACGTACCGGCGATTACAGAATAATCAGGAAAGATGCAGAAGAGTGTAATACTGAAGAGAGGTAAGGAGGAATCGCTCCTGCGTTTCCACCCTTGGGTGTTCTCGGGTGCCATAGCCGATATCAAGGGCGAGCCCGATGAAGGTGACGTTGTGGATGTGTATACCCATGACGGCAAATGGATTGCCGTAGGTCATATCCAGGTGGGCAGTATTGCCGTACGCGTACTTTCCTTCAAGCAGGAAAAGATAGATGCAGACTTCTGGTTCAGACGTCTGAGCGTGGCTTTCGAGATGCGCAGTTCACTTGGCCTTACTGACCGTGAGGATCACAATATATATCGTCTGGTACACGGAGAGGGTGACAATCTGCCCGGTCTGGTAATAGACGTATACGGCCATACCGCAGTACTGCAGGCCCATTCAGTCGGCATGCACTGCAACCGCATGGATATAGCCCAGGCACTCATGCGCGTAATGGGTGACCGCATTAAGGGCATATACTACAAGTCAGAGACTACGCTTCCGTTCAAGGCCGATATCGACCGCGGAAACGGCTACATACTGGGAGGTCCTACCGATGACACTCCGCTGGAATACGGCATGAAGATGCCTGTGGATTGGATAAGCGGTCAGAAAACCGGTCTGTTCATTGATCAGCGTGAGAACCGTGCCCTGCTTGAGAGATATTCAAAGGGCCGTTCCGTTCTCAATATGTTCTGCTATACCGGAGGTTTCTCACTGGCTGCATTGAGAGGCGGTGCCAAACTGGTTCACTCTGTTGACAGTTCGGCCCGTGCAATTGAACTCACTGCAGGCGGAGTGGAGGATAATTTCCCCGGTGATACCCGTCATGCTGCATTTGCCGAGGATGCTTTCAAGTATCTGGAGCGCATGGATCCCATATATGACCTTATAATACTTGATCCGCCCGCATTCGCAAAGCATAAGGATGCTCTCAAGCATGCATTGATAGGTTACCGCCGTCTCAACCAGAAGGCGATGGAGAAAATCAAGCCGGGCGGAATCCTGTTTACATTCTCATGTTCACAGGTTGTAAGCAAGGATCAGTTCCGTACCGCAGTATTCACTGCTGCGGCTCAGGCAGGACGCAGTGTGAAGATTCTTTATCAGCTTCATCAACCCGCAGATCATCCCATTAACATATTTCACCCCGAAGGAGAATACCTGAAAGGACTTGTCGTTTCAGTAGAGTAATGTGAAATATTGTTAAATGTAGAGATTTTTATTCTGAATAAGAGTTGTATATAAATTAAAGACATATCTTTGCTACGTGTTTTTCATGGTATTAGATTTAATTTGAAAGCGAGTTGTCGTGATGACAACTCGCTTTCTGCGTTTGTCAAAACGCGGAAAGCGAGAGATAAAATACCTTTTTTTCATATCTTTGTAGTGATATGAATGAGAAGAGGAAAATCGAGATGATTGTGGGGGAGATTCTGAACCGGAAACCTTCGGATCTGGCCCTTATTGCGCTGCTCAAGGAGAAGAACGGTGAGGGAGAGGGGCTTCGTTGCCTGCCGGTTCTGGTGGGACCTCTTGAAGCTCAGGCCATTATAGTAAGTCTGTTCCGCCACAGAATACCGCATCCGGGTATCTATGACCTCTATTTGAATACACTCAAGCAGTTTGACGGTCATCTTGTTGAGGTTGACATATACAGGATAAGCGCCGGCATTTTCTACTCACATCTGTTCATTGAGCATGACGGAAACACATCATTCATAACCTGCCGGACATCGGACGCCCTGGCACTGGCAGTGCGCAGCAATGTGCCTATTTACATAGAGGAGGATCTGCTTGAACGCAACTGTGTCCGCCTGCAGCCCGACGGCGCATATTCGCTTCCAATTACAACCGCAAGCACAAAGGTGCTCAAAGAGGCAATGGAACAGGCAATTGCCACCGAGAATTATGAGTTTGCGGCACGTCTGCGTGACGAGATAAACAGCCGCGGACAGACCGATGAATCAGATATGGACTTAATTTGACAGCATATGTGGCTTTTCTATGCTCCCGACATACAGGATGAGATGCAGCTTCCCGAAGAGGAGGCAGGACACTGCATCCGCGTGCTACGCATGAAGGAGGGTGACCGTATCCGTCTGACCGATGGAAAGGGCGCTTTCTACGATGCGGTAATAAGTGCCGTGGCGGGGAAACGCTGTTTCGTGCATATTGAGAAGAAAGAGGTTCAGGAGCCTTTGTGGAGAGGATATCTGCATATAGCCATGGCCCCGACGAAACTGATGGACCGCAATGAGTGGTTTCTGGAAAAGGCCGTAGAGATAGGTGTGGATGAGGTTACTTTCCTCAAGACCGATCATTCCGAGCGTGACGTGATAAAGATGGACCGCATAGAGAAGATAGCGGTATCGGCCATGAAGCAGTCACAGAAGGCTGCTCTCCCGGTGCTCAACGGCATGACATCACTGCGCAGTTTCATAGAGCGCGGTTTTGACGGTGACAAGTTCATTGCCCACTGTGAGCCGGGGGATAAGGTGCTGCTTCAGGATGCTGTGGTTCCGGGGCATAACAGCCTTGTTCTGATAGGTCCTGAGGGCGATTTCAGCCCGGCGGAGATAGAGATGGCGCTTAAGGCCGGTTTCAAGCCGATATCACTTGGACCGTCTCGCTTGCGTACTGAGACGGCTGCACTGGTTGCCGTACATATAATGAATCTGGCAGGACAGAAATGAGATACTTTGCCGACATGGAGTTTGACGGAACGGCGTACAGCGGATGGCAGATTCAGCCGCAGTCACCGTCTGTACAGCAGACGCTCGAGGAGGCGCTTGCGCTGTTTCTGCGTCAGAAAGTTGACGTGACAGGTGCCGGACGTACCGATGCCGGTGTCCATGCAGCCCAGATGATAGCCCATTTTGACCTTGACGAGCCTCAGGATCCGGATTGGATGCTGCATAAGCTGAACGGAATACTGCCGCCTGACATAGCCGTCCACAGCATTTATCCTGTAAGGCCCGATGCTCACGCCCGCTTTGACGCGGTAGCCAGGACATATAAATACTATGTGACCCTTGACAAGAGTGCGTTTCATAGGGAGTACTCGTGGTATCTTGTAAACGAGCCGGATTTCGGGCTGATGAACAGTGCTGCAGAACTGCTGCTTTCAACGGTGGATTTCACAAGTTTCAGCAAACTTCACACAGATACCAAGACTAATGACTGCCATGTAACCCGGGCGGAGTGGGAGAAACTCCCTGACGGCCGTTGGGTGTTCACCATTACCGCCGACCGTTTCCTGCGTAATATGGTCCGTGCCATAGTGGGAACGCTGATGGAGGTGGGCCGTCACAGAATGACTGTCAGTGAGTTCCAGTCAGTGATAGAAAAGAAGGACCGCTGTCAGGCCGGTGATTCCGCTCCCGCACAGGGCCTGTTCCTTTACAGAATAGAATATCCGGATGACATATATTTTAAATCATGAAGAGATTTGCAACCATAATCATACTGGCGCTTATGGCGACAGCCGGCAGGGCCGATAACCTGAGAACCCTGTTCATCACCATGCCGGACTCAATAACCCCTACGCTGACCAAAAGCGACCGCCTGGATTTCCTGGACTACATGGACAGCGGAATGAAAGCCCGCGTGCGTAACAAACTGGGCGGCGAGAGCGTGATGACCCGGTTTGAGGAGAATATGCTGAGCATTCAGACCTCCCAGTCTGGACGCATGGACATGCTGCTTCTTAAAAGGGGTAAGGATGAGAACCTGATATGCATAATCCGTACGGTAAATGCCAAATATGAGGATTCATGCCTCTCTTTCTTTACTGAGGATTGGAAATCTGTTCCGGCCGATGAACTGATAGAACTGCCGGTTATTGACGATTATCTTACCAAAGAGGCCCTCAAGAACGATTCATTGGACTATTTCAAGAAAATGTCCTTGCTCAGACTCCAGTCAATTGTCCCCGCAGACGGAGCCCTGGAATTCAGATACACATCACTTGATGATCTTGGTGAGGATGCTGACAAATACCGGGACTGGTTTAAACCGACGCCGTTGAGGTTTAACTGGAACGGCAAAATCTTCAAGCGCTGATGAGGTGATACCACTGGGGACGGTTCCGTTTGGTACTGTTTTGAAAAATAAAAAGGTTCGGATGTTTGTCCGAACCTTTTGTTGCTTTTATAGAAAACAGTACCAAACGGAACCGTCCCCAGTGGTATCACTTGCCACCGCGGCTCTTTGCGTAACGGCTCATGAACTTGTCGACGCGACCAGCGGTATCGACCAGCTTTGACTTACCGGTGAAGAACGGGTGAGAAGTGTTAGAGATTTCAATCTTGATAACGGGATAGGTCTGACCTTCAAATTCGATTGTTTCCTTGGTAGCGCAGGTAGAGCGTGACAGGAAGCAGTCGCCGTTAGACATGTCCTTGAATACTACAGGACGATAGTTTTCGGGATGAATACCTTTTTTCATAACTTATTTTGTTTTTAATTACTCCATTTAGCGTCCGCCGGAATATAGGCGAAACATGATTATGGGGGTTTCAGCGCGCAAAGATACAACAAATTCCATTACGCCCAATCATTTTGCTGTTGTTTTTTGCTTTACAATCTGTTTTGCTTACTCCGGTATGCAAAAACGTGGGCTTCTACTTAAACTTTGTGAAACTGTGGATAACTTTTGATAGTATTATATAAAAATAGAGAGAAAGAGTGTAATTTCGCGGCGTAAATCAAATTAGAGCAAAATATTCACTAAATAAAACATCAAAACTATGGTCAACTACAAAGATCTGGGTCTTGTTAACACCCGCGCAATGTTTGCCGCAGCCGTTAAGGGCGGATATGCTATTCCGGCATTCAATTTCAACACTATGGAGCAGATGCAGGCTATCGTACAGGCTGCTGTCGAGACCAAGTCTCCGGTTATCATGCAGGTATCAAAGGGTGCCCGCAACTACGCTAACGCCACCATCCTGCGTTACATGGCAGAGGGTGCTGTAGCATACGCCAAGGAACTGGGTTGCGCTCATCCTGAGATCGTTCTTCACCTTGATCACGGTGACAGCTTCGAGCTCTGCAAGGATTGCATCGACATGGGCTTCTCATCAGTTATGATTGACGGCTCTTCACTTCCTTATGAGGAGAATATCGCTCTTGCCAAGAAGGTTGTTGACTATGCACACAAGTATGATGTAACAGTTGAGGCTGAGCTGGGCGTTCTGGCAGGTGTAGAGGATGAGGTTTCATCGGCAGAGTCTCACTATACCAAGCCTGAGGAGGTTATCGATTTCGCTACCCGCACCGGTTGCGATTCACTGGCTATCTCAATAGGTACATCTCACGGCGCACACAAGTTCACTCCCGAGCAGTGCACACTTGTAAACGGCGTTCTGGTTCCGCCTCCATTGGCATTCGATGTTCTGGCCGAGATTGAGAAGAAACTCCCCGGATTCCCCATCGTACTGCACGGATCTTCATCAGTTCCCATGGATGAGGTTAATACCATCAACAAGTACGGTGGTAAGCTTGAGGCTGCCATCGGTATTCCCGAGGAGCAGCTCCGCAAGGCTGCCAAGAGCGCTGTATGCAAGATCAACATCGACTCAGACTCACGTCTGGCTATGACCGCTGCCATCCGTCAGCATCTGGCTGAGCACCCCGGAGACTTTGATCCCCGTCAGTATCTCAAGCCCGCCCGCGAGAACATGAAGAAGATGTACATCCACAAGATTGTAGAGGTACTCGGTTCAGACGGCAAGCTCTTGCAGAAGTAAGACACACCATAAACACACATACATTGATAATGGAGAGGACTGGTTCTTCTCCATTATTTTTTTTGCTTCGGCTTAAATAAAATAAGGTTTGGACCATTCAAATTCCGAAAAATCATTAAGTTTGTAGGCTTATTGGCATGTGTATGAAATTCCGTTTGTTACATATTGTTCCCGTCTTTTTGGTCCTGACTCTGGCTTCATGTCAGAAGCAGGAGTACAAGACTCTTGAGGACGGTGTAATTGTAAACGTAAAACAGCCCGTCGAGGGTGGTCCGCAGAAGGTAAGGCTGACAGTTATGTCGGACCGTGTAATCCGTGTGTCGGCTACTCCTGACAAGGCTTTTCATGACCGTAACAGCCTCATCATTCTGCCTGAAGCCGCCAGAAAGACCGGATTTGCGGTCCGCAACAGCAAGGATGAGGTGGAACTGCAGACTGCCGGCCTCAGTGCCATAGTAAACAAGAGCGACGGAAAAGTACGTTTTACCGATGCTGGCGGAAACAGGATATCGAACGAGTCACAGCCTGCAATGTTTACTCCGATAACAGTGGACGGCACACACGGCTATTCTACAATCAACCGCTTTGACACTTCCGATGAAGAGGGTCTGTACGGACTCGGACAGCATCAGTCGGACCAGTGGAACTATAAAGGCCAGAACGAGGAACTCTACCAGTACAATACCAAAATCAGTATTCCGTTCGTAATCTCATCAAACGGATACGGAATCCTTTGGGACTCATATTCTCAGGGCAGGTTCGGCAATACTGAGCCCTACCAGCAGCTTAACCGTCTCTTCAAACTCTATGACAAGGACGGAAACGAGGGCAGTCTGACAGGTACTTATTCGGGAATGCGAGGACGCTCTCAGGTAAGGCAGGAGGATTCAATCTATTTTGTTGATTCGGAGACGGTAAAGAATCTTCCCCGTCTGGGACAGAACGTGCTCTATGAGGGTGCTCTCGAGGCTCCCGAGTCAGGCACATATGATTTCATTCTCTACTACGCCGGTTACATCAGGGTGTTCCTGGGTGACGAGGAGGTCGTAAAGGAACGCTGGCGTACGGCATGGAACCCCAACTCATACAAGTTCAGTTTTGACATGGAGAAAGGCCGCAAATACGACCTTCGCATAGAGTGGCGGCCTGACGGCGGTACATCTTACTGCGGACTGCGCGCATATGCTCCCATGGACAAGGAGGAGAAGGAGAGGCTGACCATGTGGAACGAGATGGTTCAGGAGTCCGACTACTACTTCATATCGGGCGATAACATGGACGGTGTCATAAACGAACTCCATTGGCTGGTGGGTGGTCCCAACATGCTTCCCAAATGGGCTATGGGTTTCTGGCAGAGCCGTGAGCATTACCAGAACCAGAATGAGGTGGTACAGACTGTCCGTGAGTTCCGCCGCAGAGGCATCGGCCTGGATAATATCGTTCAGGACTGGAACTACTGGAAGGAGGACGAGTGGGGCTCACATGAGTTTGACAAGAGCCGATATCCCGATCCCAAGGGTATGATGGACCGTGTACATGGCATGAACGCCCATCTGATGATATCTGTATGGCCCAAGTTCTACGCATCGACCGAGCATTACAAGGAATTTGACTCTCACGGCTGGATGTATACCCGTGCCGTCGAGGACAGTATACGTGACTGGGTGGGTCCCGGTTACATCGGCTCATTCTATGACGCCTATGCCGAGGGCGCACGTGAACTCTTCTGGAACCAGCTCAAGGATCATCTTTACGGCTACGGCATTGATGCCTGGTGGATGGATGCCAGTGAGCCCAACATACGTGATTGCGTGCCCATGGACTACTGGAAGGCCCTTTGCGGACCTACGGCGCTGGGGTCATCGACCGAGTACCTGATGGCTTACTCGCTTATGAATGCACAGGCCATTTACGAGGGTCTTATCAAGGAGGATTCAACCAAGCGCGTGTTCCAGCTGACACGTTCCGGATTTGCGGGACTGCAGCGTTACTCGACCGCTTCATGGAGCGGTGACATAGGTACACGCTGGGAGGATATGCGTTCACAGATAACTGCCGGAATGAACTACTCGCTGTGCGGTAATCCCTATTGGACAATGGATATAGGCGGTTTCTGCGTTGAGAACCGATATGCCAACGCCCAGCGTTTCTATGACCGCTCACGTGTGGAGACTGCGGATCTCAAGGAGTGGCGTGAACTCCAGACCCGCTGGTACCAGTTCGGCACATTCTGCCCGCTTTACAGGGCTCACGGCCAGTTCCCGCTTCGTGAGGTTTGGAATATAGCCCCGGCTGACCATCCGGCTTACAAGTCAATCGTTTACTACAACAGGATGCGCTACCGCCTGATGCCTTACATCTACTCTCTGGCAGGTCAGGCCTATCTTTACAGCAGAACCATAATGCGTGGTCTGGTAATGGATTATTCCGATGATCCGGTTGCCGGTAATGTATCGGACCAGTATATGTTCGGTCCGTCGCTTATGGTGTGTCCTGTCTATGAGTACGGCGCTACATCAAGAGACGTATATCTTCCGGAAGGTAAGCTCTGGTATGATTATTACACGGATTCCGTGTTTGCGGGAGGACAGACCGTCGTTGCCGATGCTCCTTACGAGCGTATCCCGTTGTTCGTGCCTTCTGGAGCCATTCTGGTTTCAGGCAACGATGTGAATTATGTTGATGAAAAACCGGCTGACGTACTCACCGTTGACTGTTATGCAGGCAGTGAGGGACGTTTCATGCTATATGAGGATGACGGTACCAGCAACGATTATAAAAACGGCAAATTCTCTGTGATACCGATATCGTTTACGGAGAATGAGCATGGCTTTGTTGTCACAATAGGCCTGCGTATGGGTACATACAAAGTGGCAGACAAGAGGAAGTTCAAAATACGCTATCATATGCCTGACAGGGTTGTGGAGGCGGAAATGGATTATACAGACGGACGTGCAACACGTTACTATATGGCCGTGAGATAATAACTTTAAAACAAACAATAATAAACTTATGAAGAAGTATCTGTTAGGTTATGACATAGGCAGTTCCTCAGTGAAGGCCAGCCTGGTGTCAATTGAGACAGGAAAGAGTGTAGCATCAGCTTTCTATCCCGATTCAGAGGCCCCCATCAAGGCTCTCAATCCGGGTTGGGCTGAGCAGGAACCCGATGACTGGTGGACATACCTTAAGAACGTGACCGCCAAGGTCATGCAGATGTCAGGTGCCAAGGGTAACGAGATCGAGGCTATCGGTATCTCATACCAGATGCACGGTCTTGTATGCGTTGACAAGAACGGCAAGGCTCTGCGTCCCGCAATCATCTGGTGTGACTCACGTGCCGTTCCTTACGGTGACAAGGCTTTCCGCGAGATAGGTAAGGGCCAGTGCCTGACCAACCTCCTGAACTCACCGGGTAACTTTACCGCCGCCAAGCTGGCATGGGTAAAGGAGAACGAGCCCAAGATCTATGAGAAGATTGATAAGATCATGCTTCCGGGTGACTACATCGCAATGCGTCTTACCGGAACCACCTGCACCACAGTATCTGGCCTTTCAGAGGGTATGATGTGGAACTTCAAGGAGAATGAGGTTGCAGACTTCCTGCTTGACTACTACGGTTTCAGCAAGTCTCTCATCCCCGAGATCCGTTCTACATTCTCAGAGCAGGGCCGAATCTCAATCGCCGCTGCCAAGGAACTGGGTATCGAGGCAGGTACTCCTGTCACATACCGTGCCGGTGACCAGCCTAACAATGCTCTCTCACTGAACGTATTTGAGCCGGGTGAGATTGCCGCAACAGCAGGTACATCAGGTGTTGTTTACGGTGTAAACGGTGCCGTAAACTTTGATCCGCAGTCAAGAGTAAACACATTCGCTCACGTTAACCATACCAACAAGCAGACCCGTCTGGGCGTACTGCTGTGCATCAACGGAACAGGTATCCTGAATGCATGGACACGCCGTAACATCATGCTGGAGGGTCTTTCATACGGTGATATGAACAAGATTGCACAGAGCGTTCCCGTAGGTTGCGACGGTGTATCCGTTCTGCCGTTCGGTAACGGTGCAGAGCGTGTTCTGGGTAACCGCAACGTAGGCTGCAGCATCCACGGATTCAACTTCAACATACATAACCGTAACCACATGGCCCGCGCCGTGCAGGAGGGTATCGTATTCTCATTCAAGTACGGTATGGACGTAATGGTTGAGATGGGTATGGAGATCTCCAAGATCCACGCCGGTAATGCCAATATGTTCCTGAACCCCGTATTCCGTGAGACACTGGCCGGAATCACCGGTGCAACCATCGAACTCTATGATACTGACGGTTCTGTAGGTGCTGCCAAGGGTGCCGGTATGGGTGCTGGCGTATACAAGGATCACAACGAGGCTTTCGCATCATTGGAGAAGATCAACGTCATCGAGCCGGACAAGAAACTTATCCCGCAGTACGAGGAGGCATACGCCCGTTGGAAGCGCATTCTCAACATGTACATCAACGAGTTCTGAACATCAAAAATAACGACCTAAAAAGGTTGCTAATTTGAATTATAAGTGTAACTTTGCCTTTCGCGCACGGAAAGAGCGTTATATAGAGTATTTATTCACGTTTTATTAATAAAAAATCAATTATGGCAAAAGAGTATTTTCCCGGATTGAAGAAGATCAAATTCGAGGGTAAGGACAGCAAGAACCCGATGGCTTTCCATTACTATGATGAGAACAAGGTTATCATGGGTAAGACCATGAAGGATTGGCTGCGCTTCGCAATGTGCTGGTGGCATACACTGTGCGCAGAGGGTGCTGATCAGTTTGGTGGTGGTACCAAGTCATTCCCTTGGATGGACGCTGATCCTCTTCAGACCGCTAAGAACAAGGTTGATGCAGGTTTCGAGTTGATGAACAAGCTTGGTATTTCATATTATTGCTTCCACGATGTTGACCTCATCTCAGAGGGCGCAAACGTAGCAGAGTATGAGAAGAACATGAAGGCTATCGTTGCTTACCTCAAGGAGAAGCAGAAAGAGGCCGGTGTCAAGCTGCTTTGGTCAACCGCTAACGTATTCGGTAACAAGCGTTACATGAACGGTGCTTCTACCAATCCTGATTTCGACGTTGTAGCTCGCGCTATCGTTCAGATTAAGAACGCTATCGACGCCGGTATCGAGCTCGGTGCTGAGAACTATGTATTCTGGGGCGGCCGTGAGGGTTACATGAGCCTTCTGAACACTGACCAGAAGCGTGAGAAAGAGCACATGGCTACTATGCTCGGTATGGCTCGTGATTATGCACGCGGCAAGGGATTCAAGGGCACATTCCTGATCGAGCCCAAACCATGCGAGCCTTCAAAGCACCAGTATGATGTTGACACCGAGACCGTTATCGGTTTCCTCAAGGCTCACAAGCTGGATAAGGACTTCAAGGTAAACATCGAGGTTAACCACGCTACTCTGGCCGGCCACACATTTGAGCACGAGCTGGCTTGCGCTGTTGACGCCGGCATGCTCGGTTCAATCGACGCTAACCGCGGTGACTATCAGAACGGTTGGGATACTGACCAGTTCCCAATTGACCAGTACGAGCTTGTACAGGCTTGGATGGAGATCATCCGTGGCGGTGGCCTTGGCACTGGTGGTACAAACTTCGACGCTAAGACACGTCGTAACTCAACAGACCTGGAGGACATCGCTATCGCTCACATCAGCGGTATGGATGCTATGGCTCACGCTCTTGAGTCAGCTGCAAAGCTGCTTGAGGAGTCACCCTACAAGAAGATGAAGGCTGAGCGTTACGCTTCATTCGACAGCGGTATGGGTAAGAAGTTTGAGGAGGGCAAGATGACCTTCGAGGAGGCTTACGAGTACGGCAAGAAGGTAGACGAGCCCAAGCAGACCAGCGGCAAGCAGGAGCTGTACGAGGCTATCGTTGCCATGTACGCATAAGCTTAAGCAAAGCAATCAAAAAAGGTCCGGAAGCAATTCCGGACCTTTTTTATTTATAGTTTGTAGTAGGAGCCTAGGATCCTGTCGTACCATTTGGCTGGGAGGATAGCTTTCAGTACTACCGATGCCTTCTGTACGAGTGTTGCGATGATGTAGCGGTTGCGGGGATGGCGTTTGCGGACGATGCGGCTGATGCGGCGGGCCAGGCGATCGGGCTGGAGGCCGGAGTTCTCGTCGTGCTCTATGCTCTGCATGGATTGGGCGTAGCCGGGGTAGGCTGCAAGTGCGTCGGGGTTGTCAACCTTATCGCGCTGGGCGGTGAATCCTGTTGCGAAGTCTCCGGGGTTGATTACCGTTACCTTGATGCCGAACTGACGGACCTCAAGGCGCAGGGCCTCGCAATAGCCCTCGATGGCGAATTTGCTGGCTGAGTACATACCCTGATAGGGCAGTCCCATAAGTCCTCCTATTGAACTTACGCAGATAATGTGTCCGTGACGCTGCTGACGCATTATGGGTACAACCAGACTGACTAGCCTTACCATACCCATGAAGTTTACGTCCATCTGGCGCTGTGCATCCTCAATGGATGTGAACTCAAGCGGTCCGCCTATGCCCATTCCGGCATTGCTGATAAGGGTGTCGATACGGCCTTCGGCCTCAACTACGTGTGCAACGGCATTCTTAAGTGATTCCTGGTCCTGGACATCGGCCCTGATATAGGTGACGCCGGGCAGGGGATCGGAGTCCCTGCGGTAGGTGCCATAGACCTTGTGGCCGTCAAGGCTGAGCTGACGGGCCATGGCGCGGCCGAATCCAGAGGTAATACCCGTTATGAGTATGACCATATCACTTGCTCAGGGTTACGTTCATATGCGGATACTCGAAATGGAATCCCTGCTTGGGCAGCTCGGTGAAGAGGGCCTTGTTCAGGTCGAACTTGAGCGGCCAGTAATCAGGAGACTTTACCCATACGCGTGCCAGGAAAGTGACTGTGCTCTCATTCATGGCGCTCAGTACTGACATGGGATCGGCAGCGCCCTTGGTCTTGGAGTCAAGGACACGCTTGTCGGCATGTAAGATATTGAGTATGGCCTCGATGCACTTGTCGGCATCGGTGTTGTATGCCATGTGGAGTTCTATGTCAAGACGGCGCATGTTCTTGGCCGAGTAGTTGTCGATATTACCGTTTGAGAGTGCTCCGTTGGGGATTATGATCTCGCGGTTATCGGGGGTGACCATCTTGGTGTTTACGATTGAAACGGCTTTTACGGTGCCACTGTAACCCTGTGCGCTGATGAAATCACCTGCCTTGAAAGGTTTGAACACCAGGATCATGAGGCCGCCGGCAAAGTTTGAAACGGTTCCGCTGAGTGCCATACCTATGGCCATACCTCCGGCAGCCAGAAGTGCTGCGAGCGATGTGGTGTTTATGCCCAGGGCGCCTATCGTTACTATGATGAGCAGTACGGTAAGCGTTATGGATACAAGCGACGTAATAAATGTTGAGAGGGTCGCCTCGGTATTACGTTTGGTGAAGAACTTGCCGAGCCATATCTTGACTCTCTTGATGAGCCATGCGCCGATGATATATATGGCGATTGCGGCCAGGAGTTTGAGGCCGAAATCGATGGCGCTTTGCAACAGGTCTTTGAGAAGGGTGTTGGGGTCTTCCTTGACTTGTGAGATCAGGTTACTGGTAACCGCTTTGATTGAATCATTCACGTTGATGACCGCGTTAGGATCAACGGTTGTAGCTTGTAGAAATGTCATAGTCCGGAATTTTTAAGTGCCGTAAATATAACGATTATTCCCGATAAATGGCTACTTTTGGCAATATATGAAGAAGTGCCTGTTTATATTGCCGATTTTGCTTGTCCTGACCGGTTGCGCCAGGAATGGAATGAATTTCAGCCTTAAGTCCGTTGAGCAGTCTTTGATTGAAAAATCCCAGGAAGCCGGAATGAATCTGGACAGTGTGTACTCTGTTAACCGCAAGGGTCATAACAAGAGATACTGCCTGGCTATGGGATGGTATGAACTGGGAAAGACATATTCATCGATGAACAGGGATCCCGAGGCTATTTACGCACTTCTGAAAGCCCGTGAACTCTATACCGATACCCTCACAATTGAATATGTCTCCACATTGGACCTCTTAGGAAAGCATTACAATGACCGAGGTCTGTACGATGATGCCATCAACACTTTCATGACCAGCAGGAGACTCCATGAACAGATGGGTGACAACTATATGGTCGCTTTGATGGATTACAATATAGGTGTGGCCTATTTCGGCAAAAAGGATTATCTGCAGAGCCGTAGCATTTTTGAGGGACTTCTGGATAATACTAACCTTGACAGAGCAAACCGTAACGCCTGCTACCTGCATTTGGCATACATAGAGAATGACCTTTATTATATGGATGCTGCAGAGCGTGTGGAGGAACTGGCCGACAAGTATCTGGCAGGCTGCAGGACCGAGCGTGACAAGGCACCCGGATATGCAATCAAGGGCATTTCGCTCTATTATCAGCGTGAGAATGATTCGGCTTTCGTATATCTGGAGAAAGCGCACCGTCTGTCGGATAATCTGAGTACCAAGATTCTGGCCATGACAGGACTGGAGTGGGTGGCAACCCAAAGGCGCAACTATCAGGCCGCATGGAACGCTGAGATTCTCAACAAGGAGTACATGGACAAGATAAACAAAAGGTCCAACCAGTTGGAAATCACCCAGATTCAGCTTCAGCACAATGACGAGATACAGAACCAGAGGTACCATACCAGAGTGTCCAGAGTAATCTGGATAAGCATATCTCTTATTATCATTCTGATTGCGGCGCTTATCATCTACAGTATTCAGCGTGACCGCAAGAGAGAAGCATACTATCTGAAAAAGTATGATGACCTGATCCAGAAACAGATTGAGGAGAAGTCAAACTCAGAAGGTAACCGTCTTATGGAGGCATGCGAGGCATTCCGCACCGGTATCGCATTCAATCTGGTGAATGATGTTGCCCTGCAAAAACGCTCCTTCCGTCAGGAGGAGAGGGATGTGGTGGTACATGATATCAACCTGTATTTTGCAGGTCCCATTGCAGCCCTGCGCGCCGAGGCCGGTAAACTTGGTCAGCAGGATATCAACCTTATATTCTGTACGTTACTTGGGTTTGACCAGGAGTTGGTGGCTGATATCATGTGTACCTCACGCTCAAATATGCGCAGCATCAAGTCGCGCCTGAAATCAAAGATTTCGGCCGAGTCTTTCTCACTCTATTTCAAGGAGTGATTTACTTTACCAGGGATATGGCGCCGAATACGCCAAGACTGGCTGCAAGCATGATGGCTGCTGCCAGCAGCAGGCCCATCAGGATGTAGAGAATGCTTTTCTTGAAGTCCAGGTCAAGCAGGCTGGCTGCCAGTGTTCCTGTCCAGGCGCCGGTGCCGGGCAGAGGAATGCCCACAAAGAGCAGAAGTGCCATGTAAAGTCCCATTCCGGCTTTCTCTTCAAGTTTGCGACCGCCTTTTTCGCCCTTCTCAAGGCACCAGCGGCAGAATCCGCCTATGAGTTTCTTGTCCTTGCCCCAAACAAGGAACCTGCGTGCAAACAGGAATATGAACGGTACAGGCAGCATGTTGCCGACCAGTGCAACTATGATTGAGGGTACTATGGGCAGGTTATATCCAACGGCTATTGGTATGGCACCACGCAGTTCAATGAGCGGAACCATGGATACAAGAAAGACGATCAGATATTTTTTCATAAGTTCTGGGGTAGTATCGTTTGAGCAAGTTTGTTAAGGTCCTCGTCATCGGGATCAAGCGCAAGGCCTTCACGCAGATGCCTTTCGGCCTGTTCGGCGCGTCCTGTCCGGCGGGATGTGTCGGCCAGATAGTAATAGAGTTCAACATACATTTCGACAGGAACGTCCTCATCAAGCATGAGCATGGCCAGGGTGTCCATGAACTTGTCATAAGCCTCCTCATATTGCTCCATCTCATACAGGCAGCGTGCACAGTAGTAGAGGAGGGTGTATGATGAAGGGTCATCGTCCAGAAGGGCCTTGTAGATGTCAAATGCACCTTTCCAGTCCTCCATGTTGAAGATGCAGCTGGCTTTCATCATGCGGGACGATTTGTCATCGGGCTCAATGGCCTCGATGAACTCAAAGCACTCGCGGGCCTTGGCGTAATCGTTCTTTTCGTAGTAGATTCGGCCCAACTGATCCCAATAGTAGGTGTCATATGCAAATTCGTCAAGCAGGTGGTTGTACCACTCAATGGCGGTGTCTGCCTGGCCTGTGTCAAAGAACAGGTCGGCCTGCAGCTCAATGAAGTTGCGGGAGTCAGGTGACAGTACCAGAGCCATGTCCAGCCATTTCTGGCACAGGTCATAGTTGCGGTTGTCCATATACTTGACGATGATGTCGTTGAGCATGCCGGGATCGTCGTCGCTCAGTTGGACGGCCTGCATGAAGTATGCGTCGGCGTCATCGGGACGGTCGAATGCAAGTTCAATCTCGCCTTTGAGATAGAGCAGTTCCTGATTATCGGGGTCCGATATGGACTCGGTCAGAACTCTGGCTTCCTCCTTGAGACCTCGGCGCAACAGGTTGTTGGCCTTTGAGATAAGTATGTCGGCATCGGACGGATGTAGTCTGAGACCGTATTCGATGGCGGTGTCGGATTTGTCCAGTTCACCGTTCATGGAGTAATACTCGGCAATATTGGCTATGTCCATGCTGTCAAAGTAGACGGAACCTCCGTCCGACAGCATGTTTTCATACGAGGCCAGAAGTTCGGTGAACTCCTTGCTGTCATAGTATGATGCCGAGTCGTCTTTCATCAGGCTTTGTCCTTGACCTTGCTCCAGGTATCCTTGAGTGATACGGTGCGGTTGAATATCAGATGCTCAGGTGTTGAGTCCTTATCGGTGCAGAAATAGCCAATGCGCTGGAACTGGAAGTGATCCATGGGCTTGGTATCGGCCAGGAACTTCTCTACGTAGCAGTTCTCGCGGATCTCAAGTGAATCGGGATTCTTCATCTGCTTGAGTGCATCTACGGGATCCATACCTTCCTCACGCAGGCGGGCCAGTTCGTCACGCGGGTTTTCAACCTTCCACAGGCGGTCGTACAGACGGACCTCAGCCTTTACGGCGTGGGCTGCGCTGACCCAGTGGATGGTGCCCTTTACCTTGCGGTTGCAATCGGACTCACCGGTCTTGGTGTTGGGTATGTATTCGCAGTAAACCTCCTCGATGGTGCCGTCGGCAGCCTTCTTGCAACCGGTGCAGAGTACTATATAGGCGCTCTTGAGACGTACCTCACGACCCTGTGACAGGCGGAAATACTTGGCGGGAGCATCCTCCATGAAGTCCTCACGCTCAATCCAGAGCTCGCGGCTGAAGGTTATCTTGTGTGAACCTGCCTCGGGATCCTCGGGATTGTTGATAGCCTCGAACTCCTCGGTCTTGCCCTCGGGGTAGTTGGTCACAATCAGTTTGACAGGATTGATTACGGCCGATACGCGTGTGGCGCGGCGGTTCAGGTCCTCGCGGATGGCTGACTCCATCAGGGCCATGTCGTTCAGTGCATCGAACTTGGTGTAACCGATGCGGTCCACGAACATGCGGATGGACTCAGGGGTGTAACCGCGGCGGCGGTAACCGCAGATGGTCGGCATGCGGGGATCATCCCATCCTGATACCATGCCGTTCTGTACCAGAGCCAGCAGGTTACGCTTGCTCAGAAGGGTGTAGTTCAGGTTCAGTTTGTTGAACTCGGTCTGACGGGGACGGTTGTCATCCAGGTCCTGACCCTTCTTGAGCCAGTCTATGAAGAGGTCATAGAGAGGACGGTGAGGTACAAACTCCAGTGTGCAGAGAGAGTGGGTAACACCCTCAAAGAAATCACTCTGGCCGTGTGCAAAGTCATACATGGGGTATGCCTTCCACTTGGTACCGGTGCGGTGATGCGGAGTCTTTACTATGCGGTAAATGATGGGATCGCGGAACAACATGTTGTTGTGTGCCATGTCAATCTTGGCACGCAGCACCATTGAGCCCTCCTCAAGTTCGCCGCTGTTCATCTTGTAGAACAGATCCAGGCTCTCCTGAACGGGACGGTCGCGGTAGGGGCTGTTGATACCGGGCTGGGTGGGGGTTCCCTTCTGTGAAAGGATGGTCTCCTGATCCTGCTCGTCAACGTAGGCCTTGCCCTCCTTGATGAGATCTACTGCAAAGTCCCACAGCTGCTGGAAGTAGTCAGATGCGTAGAACTCGTTGGCCCAGTGGAATCCCAGCCACTCGATGTCCTCCTTGATGGCATCAACGTACTCGGTATCCTCCTTGGTGGGGTTGGTGTCGTCAAAGCGCAGGTTGCAGATGCCTCCGTGCTTCTCGGCCATTCCAAAGTCCATGCAGATAGCCTTGGCGTGTCCGATGTGAAGATAACCGTTGGGTTCCGGCGGGAAACGTGTCTGTACGCGGCCTCCGTTTTTGCCCTCGGCAAGGTCTTTCTCAACCATCTCCTCAATGAAGTTCAGACTCTTCTTCTCGCTGTTTTCTGTTACAGTATTCTCTGTCATTTCTGTAGTTTTATTTTTGAGAGTGCAAAGTTACCTCTTTTTGCGGTTATATTATTACTTTTGAAGTACTATATGACACCAAAGACCATACAAGAACTCATAAATAACGCAAAACGCTGTGAATGTGCGTCATTCATAGATGGTGATCCCGTGCAGTTTCCGCATCGCTACAGCAGCCGTCAGGACATAGAGGTATCGGCCTTCATATCGGCGTGGATGGCTTACGGCAGCCGCAAGGTGTTCCTGGGCGTTCTTGACAGACTGCACTGCATGATGGACGCAGCGGGCGGTCCGTATCGCTTCATAGTATCCGAGTCGTGGCGTTACCTGAGCAACGAGGGGTGTCTCTACAGGTTCTATAAGTGGGCCGATTTCAGCGTACTGTGCCAGAGGCTGGCGGACGTTTATTCCCGCATGGAGAGTCTTGAGGAACTGTTCGTGCCGGGTGAGCCGCTTGAGAAGGGTGTCCTGAACCTGTGCCGTGAGTTTGACGGCGTGAACGGCATTCCCGTGCCCGGCAGCGCATCGGCCAACAAACGTCTTTACATGCTCCTGCGTTGGATGGTGCGTAAGGAGAGTCCGGTAGATTTTGGTATCTGGAGCCGCGTCACACCTGCGCAGTTGCTGGTTCCGGTCGATACACATGTTTATACCGTGGCCAAGTCATTGGGACTGACCGCAAGAAGCAGTGCGGATCTTAAGACAAGCATTGAAATCACCGGTCAAATGGCGGAAATCTGGCCCGATGACCCGGCGCGCGGTGACTTTGCGCTGTACGGAAGTCAGGTCATGTAGGATTCTCGGTCTCCTTAGGCTCCATGTGAATGGCCACATGGGTGTTTTCACCGAACTTTTCCTTGAGTTGGTTCTCTATCGAGTCAGCGTGGTCGTGCGCCTTGGCCAGAGTTATGTCTCCGCTCATAAGTATGTGCAGTTCAATGGCGTAGCGGTTACCTATGCGGCGTGTCTTAAGGTCATGCGGCTCAATGACGTCCGGCTCGGAAGCGGCTATGCGCATGATCTCGTCCTCAATCTCGTCCGGTAAGGATTTTTCCATAAGTTCACCGATGCCTTTGTGGATCAGTTCAAAGGAGACCTTGACGATGAATGCACCCACTACAACTGATGCCAGCGGATCAAGCACGGTCCAGCGCTTGCCCAGCAGTACGGCGCCTCCTATACCCACTGCGGTACCTATTGACGAGAGGGCGTCGCTGCGGTGGTGCCATGCGTTGGCTTCCATTGACGATGAATCCAGCTGACGGGCCTTGCGTATGGTGTACCGGTAGGTGAGTTCCTTTAGAATTATGGATACCAATGCAGCCCAGAGAGCCAGCATTCCGGGAGCGGGAAGCTGCTCACCGTTATACCAGGCGGCAATTTTCTGTGCTCCGTTGGTGAAGATGCCTATTGCGACGGCCAGCAGTGCTATGCCTATGAATATCAGGGCCAGGGTCTCATACTTGCCGTGTCCGTAGTCATGTGATTTGTCCTGCGGTTTTCCGCTTATGTAGACGAACACAAGTACAATCAGATCCGTGATGAAATCGGACAAAGAGTGAATGGCATCGGCCACCATGGCGGCACTGTGTCCCAGTATGCCTGCAACAAACTTGAACGCCAGCAGCACGACGTTGACCGCACCGCCCAGAAGCGTCACTTTGTAAATTTCTTTCTGTCTGTCAGAAGCCTTTAAGCCAATATTCATTGCACTATTTGTTTTATGCTCCACAAAAATAATTACTTTTGCAAAACGACGTGCACATTTAATGGAAGCATTATCGATACTCATTCCGGTCTTTAACTGGGATTGCACCCGGTTGATCAAGGACTTGCATTTCCAAGGTCTTACATTGGGAATTCCCTACGAGATTATCGTTGCCGATGACTGCTCGACCGATAAGGATCTCCAACAGAAGAGCCGTCTGGTTGCCGAGACCCATGAAAACTGCCGCTATTTTGCACTCCCTCACAACATTGGACGTGCAGCCATCCGTAATTTCATGGCAGACCAGTCCAGGTATGATAAACTTCTGTTCCTGGATTGTGATGCCGAGGTTAAGGATAAGCAGTTCCTTAAGAAATACATGGAGGCATCCGGTAAGGCATCGGTCGTATGCGGCGGATTGACACATCCGGATGAGATACCCATGAAGGGCCAGGAACTCCGTTATCTGTATGAGAAGAATGCAGCATTCGAGCGTTCGGCCGGTTTCAGGAGTCAGAACCCGTACCTGAGGTTCACATCGTTCTCTTTTTTGATAGAGAGGGAGGTGTTCATGAAGATCAGATTCGACGAATCATATGTACGTTACGGATACGAGGATGTGCAGTTCGGACATGAACTGGAAGAAAATGGCGTCAGCATACTGCATATTGACAATCCTCTGGCCCATATAGGACTGGATGACAGTGCGTCTTACCTTAACAAGACCCGTCAGGCCGTTCATAATGCGTTTGACCATAAGGAAGGAATAGGTGACAGTTCAAAACTGCTTACCAACTACAACAAGGTCAGAAAACTGGGAATGAGGTGGGTGTTCCGTTTCATATGGGCGTTTTTCCAGAAGAGCATGGAAAGAAACCTGCTTGGACCCAAGCCCAAGTTGAAGATATTCTCATTGTACAAACTCTGTTACATCTCAGTCCTGTAAGCCATGCAGCCGTTAGCCGAAAGAATGAGACCCCGGTCTCTTGATGATTATGTAGGACAGACGCATCTGGTTGGTCCGGGTGCCGTGCTGCGTCGCATGATTGATTCCGGCAGGCTGTCATCATTCATACTCTGGGGCCCTCCGGGTACAGGAAAGACTACTCTGGCACAGATTGTGGCCACAAAGCTGGAACTGCCGTTCAGCACACTGAGCGCCGTTACCGCAGGTGTCAAGGAGGTGCGTGAGGTGATTGACCGTGCCCGCAGCAACCCGTTGTTCCGCACCAAGGGCAGCCCCATACTCTTTATTGACGAGATTCACCGTTTCAACAAGGCACAGCAGGATTCTCTGCTGGGTGCCGTTGAACGCGGAGACATAACTCTGATAGGTGCTACGACCGAGAATCCCTCATTCGAGGTGATACGTCCGCTGCTGTCACGCATGCAGGTGTACGTTCTAAACTCACTTGAGAAGGATGACCTGCTCAAACTGCTGGACCGCGCCATAAAGACCGATGTCTTACTCAAGGAGCGCAACATAGAACTTAAGGAGACAACCGCCATACTGCGTTTCTCCGGAGGCGATGCCCGCAAACTGCTCAACATACTGGAACTTGTGGTTGAGGCCGACAGCTCCGATAAGGTGGTAATCACCGATGAAATCGTAAACGAACGTCTGCAGCAGAACCCCTTGGCTTATGACAAGGACGGTGAGATGCACTATGATATCATATCGGCTTTCATCAAGTCCATACGCGGCAGTGATCCCGATGCGGCTCTCTACTGGCTGGCACGCATGGTGCAGGCCGGCGAGGATCCCGCTTTCATTGCACGCCGTCTGGTGATATCGGCCTCTGAGGATGTGGGCCTGGCCAATCCGAACGCTCTGTTGATGGCCAATGCGGCATTTGATGCTGTGATGAAGATAGGATGGCCCGAGGGACGTATCCCGCTTGCTGAGGCAACGGTATATCTGGCAACAAGTCCCAAGAGCAATTCAGCCTATATGGGTATCGCAAACGCGCTTGCCAAGGTGGGAGAGACCGGTAACCTTCCGGTGCCGCTGCATCTGCGCAATGCACCTACATCACTGATGAAGGACCTGGGATACGGCGAGGATTACAAATATGCCCACGATTATGCCGGCAATTTTGTAAACCAGCAGTATCTGCCCGACGAAATCAGGAATGAGCGTTTCTGGGAACCACAGAACAATGCTCAGGAAGAGAAGATAAAAGAGCGCATGGACGCTCTCTGGAAAAGGAAATGACAAAAAAGAACCGGCCGGAAATGATCCGGCCGGTTCTTTTTTATCTGCGTCTATAAGCGTTTATTTTTTCTTGAACTTATATACAATCTGATTTTCGGGAATGCTGATATAGAATGTGTCATTGCTCTTGTATGCCGGTATTTTCATTTCATCCAGTTCATACTGTGCGTAGTGCCATTCTGTAGCTTCAAGTGTTTCAGGGTTTATCTGGGAATAAACATAACCGCCAGTGTTTGAGTTTTCATAGGAGAAACCTTTTGAGGTGGGAGTGAGGTTGATATAACCGTTTGAGTAAGTCCACTGTCCCTCATCTTTTATGACAGCCAGCTCCTGGAAATATGGTTGTACCTGCCAGATCTGGTAGTTGTTTCCGTTTACTACAAGGCGTGCAAGCAGCTTACCATCCTGCTTGAAAAGCCATTCTCCATTAAGTGCAGAAGCATCTATGGTGATTTTTGCTCCCTGGCACAAAAGCATGATTTCAAAAGGCTCTCCGCCATAGAAATCATCCAGCAGTGTGCCTACACAAACACCGTTTTCAAGAAGGCTGACCTCAAATGTTCTTCCGTTGTATCCATCAAGGTCGATTTTCTCCCAACCTCCGACGTTCACTCTCTTTCCGTCAACCCATTCGACTCCTTCACTGCTCCAACGGTCAGTAGGACGGCAGGTAATCACATTGTCTTTGTAGGTGAATGATCCCTGATCCTTGAATCCGGTTGTTTCAAAAATATAGGTCTCACCTTTGAACGTGATAGTAAACGGATGGTGAGAATCTTCATAATACCATGTACCTTCGAGTCCGGTTACAGCTACAGCTTCTTCTTCGCCCTCTTTTTCTACGTCGCATGAATAGAATGCAAACGGAATAACGGCAAGTGCCAATAAGAATAATTTCTTCATAATCAAGTTATAATTGGTTGTTGTATCTATCGGTTGATTGGGCAAATATAAGAATTATTTATATTAACGGTGAGATAAACACAAAAATGTGTCATTCCATACTCAATGTGCTGATGAGTCTGTCGTATCTGGAGCCGCGCTGACGGTAGTAGAGCAGAATCAGGTATTCGTTCTTGGTTTCGTACCAGTCACCTTCGGCGGGCTTGGTCTGCCCGACTGTCTCTCCGTCCGGAACCCAGATGTACTGATAATCATAGGCGCCTTGCTTGAGCAGAATGGTAGCCTCGTATCTGCCGGTCTGCCGGTTATATTCCATTTCCCATTTGGTACCTGTGTTTCCGCCGTTGAAATGGCCTGATACATACATGTGACCGTCGCTCAACTGCTGGCTTGCCAGGCTGAAGTGGACAAAGAGATAATCGGCCTCGGTATCGTTGTCACGGGCCTGATTGTAGCGTATCAGGTATCGGCCGTTATGGTCATAATCAAATGAGTATGCGTGATGGCGTGTATCTTCCATGAGGTCGGCGTGGTAGTAGGGATCGTGGAAGCTTACACGGTCTACGTTTTTGAAATAATCGTACATATTGACTATCTCGAAACGGCGGAATTCATTGCCTGCGGGGAATATGAGGTCGCGGCAATGCTCGTATGTGAGTCTGGAGCCGGCGTTGTAGGTGGGCTTGGAGTTAAGGACGGCGTTGTCAAGACGTCTGTTCTGCATTACCACGGTGTATATCTCACGGTCGGGATTGGTCACGTTCAGGCCGTTCAGACTGACGGTCATGTTGACCTGCTGGTGAGATTTGTGGGTGTCTATATCGGTGTTGCCGTCAACTGTAGCCTGCAGATTGTGCATATCCTCAACTGTCATGAACCTGAACCATGCCACCTCATTGCCGTCCTCCTGAATGGACAGGCGGTAGTTGCCGGAAAGCTTCAGCGTTACTTCGTCGTTAGGCAGGGTGAGAGAGTAGTGGGTGTAGTCAAAAGTGGTGTTAAGCGAGTTCTGCCAGTTGTCAATGGGCTGATCGTTGAATCCGTCCATATACTCTGACTCGATGAGGTTTGAGGGTTTCCATCCGGCGTCACAGTGGGTGATGTGATAAGTGAAACGGTGGTACTCATGTGACATTTCGTCAAATGAGAACTCAATGGTCTCGTCACTGTTAAGCCGGATTATCTGGGGTCGTTCCCAGTCGCCGTTGGAAATGACCCTGAGCGTGTTGATCATATCGGACCTGCTGCCGAACCACTGGGCGTGGAGCATCATCGGCACCATCAGTAATGCGGCCGATACAAGTTTTCTTATGTGAGTGATCAACGTCATGCTTACATATAAACGTTGTGAAGATACTGCTTATTGTCTAATAATATTATATTTGCAGTAACAACACTTTGAAGTCCTAACCTTATTAACTTATAATTTATGAGAAAATTCTTTACATTAGCATCATTGCTTATCGTATTGGCTGTTCCGGCTCTGGCACAGGAACTCAACAATTTCAACTTTGGCGGCCGCCGGCAGATAGTATCACCCGAAATCAACGGTGAAAAGGTCACATTCCGTCTCAATGCCAACTATGCAACCATCGTCAATCTGGTAGGAAGCTGGATGGAAAATCCGTACGGCGAGGGCATTCCCATGACCAAGGGACAGAACGGTGTATGGGAGATAACGGTCGATACTCCTTCACCTGAGATCTACACCTACAACTTCGTAGTTGACGGCGTATCAGTGAATGACCCTCAAAACTATATGGTACAGCGTGACGGAACACGTTACCTGAATATGCTCCTGGTTCCGGGAGAGCGTTCAGAGAACTATTTTGAAGCCAATCAGCGCGGTACAGTGACATATCGCTGGTATGACAGCAAGATCCTGGGCATCAACCGCCGTGTGACCGTATATACTCCTTACGGCTATGAGACCAGCGGCAAGAAATATCCCGTTCTCTACCTGCTTCACGGAGCAGGCGGTGATGAGGAGGCCTGGACATCAATGGGCCGCACTGCTCAGATCCTGGACAATCTGATTGAGAAGGGTCTGGCTCAGCCTATGATCGTGGTTATGCCTAACGGTAACCCCGGACAGCAGGCTGCACAGCCTCTGGGCCTGCCTGAGAAGCAGATTGACCGTCGTGATCCCGCTATGGCCGATGCATACGTAAAGAGCCTCTGCACCGAGATTGTTCCCTTCATTGAGAAGAACTTCCGCGTCATTGCAAAGCCTGAGTCACGTGCCATTGCAGGTCTGTCAATGGGCGGCGGCCACACCATTACCGCTACAAACCTCTATCCCGCCATGTTTGACTGGATCTGCCCGCTGTCTGCAGCCGGCAGTTCAACCCCCGAGCAGATTACCGCCCTCAAGAAGGCCGGCGTAAAGCTCTACTTCCTGGCTTGCGGTACAAGTGATTTCCTTTGGGAACAGTCCGTAACCCTTGATCAGACCATGACTGACTGCGGTCTGGAGCACACATTCTTCAAGTCAGACGGTGGTCACGTTTGGTCAAACTGGCGCCTCTACCTGAACACCTTTGCTCAGCTTCTCTTCAAATGACACAGTAGGAACCGTCCCTACTGTGTCTTTTTTGTCAATCAAATAGGAGAAGACGCATTGAGAGGGTAAGGGAATTGGAATATCCGGTGAGGTCTGACGCAGTAAACCTGTCTGTCAGGCCTCTCTTGTATCCCAATGTGAAATCAAAGCTTCCGAATTGGGCAGTCAGGCTGCAGGCTGCTCCGGCCTCGTATTTGCTGTAATCACTACTGAACTGCTGCTTTACGAATGTACGTCCGCCCCAGACACCGGCTCTGCATTTTATTAGCGGATAGCCTCTCTTTACAACCAATTCAGTCTCCAGTGGGATGCTGAGCCTTGTCTGGGCCGCTGCATCGAAGATCTGGTCAATGCCGATACCCGAGCATAGTCTTACCCTTCGGTTCTTACTGATATCCTGACGGAATCCGATATCGGCCGACAGGATACCTGAGTTGCCGGACATGGTGTAAAGGCCGTATCCCAGAGAGAAGTCTAAGTGGTGTCCTTTGTTAATCATGTCATAGTAACGCATACCGGATTTAAGCCTTCTCTGGTATTTGTTGTATCTCTTACGGAATTCCTCGTGAACCCATTCCTTTTTTGCAGGCTCCATTACTGACATCATTGCCAGTGCAACGAGCCTTTCCGGAGTGCTGTAACCCATATCACCGGCCGATACCATATCACCGTCACTGTTCAATACCGTAAAGAAGGGGTAAGCGCGCAGTAATTTGAAGTAATAGTAGTAGTCGGAGAGAGAATCGGGAATGGAATCGGGATTAACGGTTATCAGATTGTACCTGTCAATCAGAGTCTTGAGTACACGGGATGTATCGGCCGCCTCAATGAAATCTGTAAACTGCATATGTTTTTTATTGCCTACGCATATCATCTGTTTGCCCTCAGCGTTTTCAGGGATCATCTCTATGAGCTTGTCTGTGTCCATGGTGCCAAGCCAGGATGATACAGTGTCAATGGCTACTGCAAAACGGTTATCTTTTTCCTTTCCGTTTACTGATGCGAACGGGATAAATGAAAGGAGGAGTATTGCTGTAAACTTATTTGTTTTCATCGTCTTCGGTTTTTTTATCGGTTGCTAAAGCTTTTCGTAAGAATGAGAGGAATGTCTGTTCGCCGGCACTTCCTGAAAAGTGATCAAGGTGATTGCCACGGGTGTCAAGCAGGGCGAAGTAGGGGATTGCTCCCTCATAACCGGCATCGGTGAATTTCTCACTGTAGATCTTGCCGTCATTTTGGTCAATGTCTATTATCAGGACATTCAGGCTGTCAAGACAGCTTTTCACCTCAGGTACTTCCATAATCTGGGTTTTCATTATCTTGCAGGGCCCGCACCAAGAGGCTGTGAGCATAACTACGGTCGGTTTTTTGATGTCCGGAATGTATTTCCTGGGAATGAACTTTCCGGTGTAACTGTTGTCATTTTGAGACAAGGCGGGGGCTGTCCCGATCATCATGATCAGGACTGAAAGAATGATTCTTTTCATCTTAGTAGGTTATTTTAGTTTGGGATTGTTTCGGAACAATGGATCCGGTCCATAGATGTTTGGGCCTTCAGTGCCTTTGCGGCAGTATTGTATGACAGTCGCTATCATTACGATAAGAAGAACAATCAGGTCAATGATGAAGATGACGGTCCACCAGTTCATGACAAACTTATCCGGCAGCCCGGGTTCCGGCATCCTGTTCCTGAGCGATACGTCATATTCAATTTTCCATACGAATGAGACTATCAGGATAAGCCAGGGCGTAAGGTATGTGCCGAACCACATCCATCCGTTGCGTTCTGTGTCCTGTATGCGCCTTACAGAGGCTGCGCAGTGTGATATTGCTACAAGGATTGATACACCAAGCAGTATAAGTCCCATGTAATAGTCTACATCAAAGTTTTTGATGTTTTCCTTAGCCACAAAGACTGCAAACAAAAAGATCTGCGTAATGAGGCAGAAAAGAGAGTAGTACCAGAACTCGGCGCGTGAGGCGCGTCCTCTGAACTTTATGATTCCGGTAAGGCCTTTGATTATTGCCTTCCCGAAAGTCATTTTGATAGGTTCGTTCTGTTCCATTTCGGATTGGTTTTGGTTTTCTGAGGCCAAAGGTATGGCGGCATCATCAGAGGCCGAAATTTTATCCGTAACAGAATCGTGACATTGGTCCTGATACATTTTTGTTACAGTATGGAATATGAGCGAGAACCACTCCTCGGGCAGTTTTTCGCGCAGACGGCTCTTGCGCATTCGGACTGCATCGTTCGATACTGAGAAACATTCGGCTATTACGGAAACAGAAAAACCCTCATAGGAGAGGACACTCAGAAGCAGGTCCCAGTCGGTAAGAGAGGGGTTGACATTACGCAGTTCCAGAAAGACGGGGTAGAATACCTTCTCAATCTCCTTGGTGATGAACAGGCGCTCATCAAACGAGAGGCGGTTGTCACGGCTGCGGTACAGTGTCAGAATCCTGGCGCTCTCTGTAGTACTGAACGCCTCATGGCACTGAATGAGCAGTTGCTGTCTTTTATCCATACTGAATTTGACTATTGTACTCTGCAAATTTAACAAAAAAAGAGTACCTTTGCACTCCGAAAAATCTTAGGATATGGCAAAAGAACTTAAAGATCTTACCAAAAGAAGCGAGAACTACTCGCAGTGGTATAATGAACTGGTAGTTAAGGCTGACCTTGCAGAGCAGGCTCCTGTTCGCGGCTGCATGGTTATCAAGCCCTACGGTTATGCAATCTGGGAGAAGATACAGCGTACCCTTGATGACAAGTTCAAGGAGACCGGTCACGTGAACGCATACTTCCCGTTGCTTATCCCAAAGTCATATCTGAGCCGTGAGGCCGAGCACGTTGAGGGCTTTGCCAAGGAGTGCGCCGTAGTGACACACTACCGCCTTAAGAATGCCGAGGACGGAAGCGGCGTTATAGTTGATCCCGCAGCCAAGCTGGAGGAGGAACTCATAGTACGTCCTACATCCGAGACAATCATCTGGGCTACATATAAGAACTGGATCAAGTCATACCGTGACCTGCCTATCCTTTGCAACCAGTGGGCTAACGTAATGCGCTGGGAGATGCGTCCGCGTCTGTTCCTGCGTACCGCCGAATTCCTCTGGCAGGAGGGTCATACCGCACACGCCACCCGTGAGGAGGCAGAGCAGGAGGCACGCCGCATGCAGCAGGTTTATGCTGACTTTGTAGAGGGTTACATGGCTGTTCCGGTAGTTCGTGGCGTAAAGTCTGAGACCGAGCGTTTTGCAGGTGCCCTTGATACATACACCATCGAGTCAATGACTCAGGACGGTAAGGCCCTGCAGTGCGGTACATCACACTTCCTGGGTCAGAACTTTGCCAAGGCCTTTGATGTTCAGTTCATCAACAAGGAGAACAAGCTGGAGTATGTATGGGCTACTTCATGGGGTGTATCAACACGTCTGATGGGTGCTCTGATCATGGCTCACTCTGATGACAACGGTCTTGTTCTGCCTCCTAAGTTGGCTCCCATACAGGTAGTAATTGTTCCTATCTATAAGAATGAAGAGGACCTGGCACAGATAAGCGCCAAGGTCAACACTCTTGTTGAGGCTCTCCGTAAGAAGGGCATCAGCGTCAAGTATGACGACGCAGACAACAAGCGTCCCGGATTCAAGTTTGCCGATTACGAGGTTAAGGGTGTTCCCGTACGCGTTGCCCTGGGTATGCGTGACCTCGAGGCCGGTACATGTGAGATCATGCGCCGTGACACTCTTGAGAAGGAGACAGTTCCGTTTGAGGGTCTTGAGAACCTGATTCCTTCTATGCTTGACGATATGCAGACCGCAATCTTTGAGAAGGCCAAGGCTTGGCGTGACGCACGCATGGTTGAGGTTAACTCATATGACGAGTTCAAGGAGAAGATAGAGCAGGGCTTCTTTGTTCTGGCTCACTGGGACGGCACCGCCGAGACCGAGGCCAAGATCAAGGAGGAGACAAAGGCTACCATCCGCTGTCTGCCTTTCGGCATGAAGGAGGAGCCGGGTACCGATGTCTACAGCGGTAAGCCCGCTGCACGCCGTGTACTCTTTGCACGTTCCTATTAAAAATCTTTTTCGAGTACCAGACCTACGCCCTGAGTAGTCAGCGTGGTCTTTGAGAAGTATTTATCATTGGCTTTGTTATAGCCTTTGATGCTTATTCCTTTGCCTCGTTTGTCGGGGATGAGCAGATACTTGAACTCAAAGTCACCGATAAAGTTCGAGGTGTTGTTGATGGTGTTTTCCCTGTAACCGAAGTTACCGTTTATAAGCAGGCGGTTGTTGAGCAGGTGGGCCTCCAGTATTCCCTGAAGCTCCTTATTGCTAAGGTTGGTGGCATCGTTGGTTAAGTAACTGGTGGCGCTGACATTACTTGACAGTGTTATCTTGTCATTATCCATCACCTTTGAAAGCAGGTTGTTTATCTGGCCGCTCACGGTGTTGTTTACGATTGACTCTACGGCACTGGGTGTCATACGGTCGGAATTCATGTCATCGGTATAGAAACGTCCCAGAGCCAGCAGGTAAATGAACTGGTTCTCGCGCTGTTCCTGGGTGGCGGTGGCGCTGGCCAGGACGGCTTTTTCCTCGGGTGTTCCGCTGGGCATGTCGATATCGAATGTTACGCGCGGATCAGTTACGTTTCCGGTTATACCCAAAAGACAGCGCACGTGAACCTTATTGTTGGACGATGCGCTGGGATCAAGGTCATATATGGATGCGGAATTCACGTTGTGGTATGTCTGCAGGTTGATTTCGGTGTCAAGAGGCGCACCGTTGAACCTTACGTAACTGCCCTCCATGAGGGTGAAGTTCTTACGTATGATATCCTCGATGGATACGGCGCATTGTCCGTAACTGAGATTGTAGATACCGTTCAGCGACGGTCCGTCCTTGGGGGTGTAAACCATTGAAATGTTGCCGTTTCCTCTAAAGTATCCGTTGAGTGATGGCATGGACATTTCAATGAGCGCATCCTCACTGCACTCAATCTTAAGGTCCAGACGGAACGGTTTGTTGTTCCTGGTCTTGTCGGGAATGATTTTCCGGACTGTTTCTTCATCAATGTTGACCGTTCCGCGGTCAACAATCGTCAGGAAGTTGTAGTCAGCAACTGAACCGGACCTGGGGCTGTAACCTATACGTGTTCCCGGGGCGGTACGGGCATCGACCGAAATGTTGAGTCCGTTGTAAGCATCGAACCTGAGCGTCATGGAACCCTCGGCGTATACGGAAGCGAATATGTCACTCTTTTCATTCCTGGACTGATTGTATACCTGCATATCGGCCACATCGGCTGTCATGTCAACTCTCCAGTCGGAGAACTTGTCATGGTAGAGGTAACAGTTGAGAATACCGTCGTGTCCCTTTTCATCGTAGAATTCCACGTCTTTGAAGAGCATCTTGCCGGGCTCGAACCACAATGTGTCACGCTTGACCAGGAATGTGGTGTTTATGACATCCTGTATGAAATAGCCGTCCTCGAGTATGGCTTCACCTTCCATGTCCATTTGGGGCAGTTCACCGAACAGGCGTAACTGGCCTACGGCGCGGCCGCCCATATCCCTGAAGACCGATTCAGTCCAGTTGCTGATGAAATGCAGGTCAGTATGATTGGCATCAAGGGATACGTCTAAGTACTTGGTGTCAGGTATGAAATAGCCGGTGAAACCGGTTGAGGAGACGCCTTCATCGGTCATGGTTCCCTGCAGTTCAACCTGGCGGGTGTTGCGGTTCCATCGGCAGTCGGCTTCCAGGAGTCCGTGGTAGGAATCCAGGAAGCCGAAGTCCTCAATCCTGAAAGAACCTGAGAAAGCGGGGTTGGCCAGAACTGATGATGCAAACACCTGTCCGGAGGCAAGTCCGTTAACCTGCGGTGCCTTCTTGAGATGCAGGGTGGCGATGGTCTGCGCCAGATCGATGTTTTTCATTGAAAGCACGATAACATCGCTGGAATCGGTTGATACAGTTCCGTTTGCATAGAGGAACTGGTCGTTGTTGCTTGCGCTCAGGTCAGTTATTGTGACCTTGTGCATATCGGTAACCAACTGGGCGATTGAGAGATCCCAGATGGTGCCGTTCACGGTGATGCTGGTGGTGTCAACAACCGAAAGTGACTGCAGTCCGTGGCGGCGGTCATACTTGAGGAACTGGGTGAGAGTCTGGGCTGTTCCGTTCATGGTGCGGGAATTGTTGGCCCATGAGTAGTCTCCACGGACGATATCGGCCGATGCCTGGAGCGCTGCGTTGAGATAGGTCATTTCACCCATCTTGTCGCCGTATGAGCCCGAGAGTTCCACATTGCTGGTTCCATCGGATGATTTCATGGTGAGTCGGGCATCGGTAACACTCTGCTCGCTCAGAGAAAGTTCCGGAACGGAGAGGGTTCCGTTGTAGATCCTCTTGCCGTCTATGAAGGTCATCTGAAGGTGTGCGGGCTGGTCAACGGATACGGGGGAGTGGAATACCTTCTGCATGAAGTCAGTATTACGCAGGCTGACATCAACCGTGAAACTGTTTGAGGCCTTGGCGTAGTTGCCGGCTTTGAGATTGGTACCCACCATTTTACCTATTGTTGGTAGTGCGTCAGAGCACGCCTTGGCTATTGAAGCCGGTATGCGTGAGGCCTGGTAATTTCCTATCAGGGTGGCGTTCATGAAGTCGCTGTTGATTGTGGTGGCCCTGATGTAATCGTTGTACTGGCCGACGGCTACAGTCATGTTACCCATGGACCAGTCTCCCGATGTGTCAGCGTAATAGAGGCTGTCAACCGAAATCTTACCGATGATGTCATCGATGTTATGGCCGATGACAGTGGCGGTCAGACGGGTGGTCAGCGACATGCTGTCCCTGTCAACCAGGTGATAGGCTCCCAGGTTGACCGAATCGGCCGTTGCCTTTATGGCGTAGTAGGGGATGTTGCCTGTGCCTATTCCGGCGGTCAGGTCAAGGGCTCCGTTCCTGTCGGCGAATTTGAGGTCGGTAAGAATCATGTCAGGAGTGAACGATCCGTCTACTTTGACTCCGCGATATGTGTATCTTTTGTAACGCAGACTGCCGATTCGTCCGTTGAAACTGCCGGAAAAACCGTCATCCTGCCTGGTGAGTTCGGTGCGGGCGGTCAGCGAACAGTTTCCAAGGTCCCTGTTGCCGGTCAGGGCACGCAGGTTGACATCCTGTGCGGTCAGGTTTCCGCTATATGAACCGTTCTGGCCGTTCATGTCACACAATACCGTACCGGCCTGGCTTATAACCTCCAGAGATGAACTGGCAGTACCGTTGCGGTTTTCATAACTGGCCTTGAAAGTTCCGGTGCCTAATGAGTTGAGCTGGTCGGGTATGGTGGGATTGAATACTCCGAACTGGTTGCGGATCCACTGCGGCAACTCGTCGGAGAATGTGCCATGAGCCTCGGCATAGCGGCATCCGGTTATGCTGAATGCAGTATCAAGCATCACTGTACCGCTCATTCCAAGGTCAAGGATGCTGTCGGGAACCTGCAGATACAGGGCGTTGAGGTTGACATCACCGCTGCGGCCGTTTCCTTTCAGTGTGAGTTTGATCGGCGTAGTCATGGATGCCAAAGGCGGATAGAATGCCTTGTAGTCACTACCGGTCAGTGTGGCCCTGATGTCAACGTCTGCGTCAGGCAACCCGTCCAGACGGGTGGCGAATCCGGCATCGGCACTCAGGCGCCTGGCTTCAAAGTCACTGGATGGGGTGGAGAATACGAAACCGGAAAGGTCTGTGCCGTATCTGCCGATATTCACCGATCCTTTGGCTCTGTTGAGCACGAAGCCGGACTGTTCGGCAAAGGTGAATTTCCTTATGATGACCGATACTGTATCCTGATTCAGCGCTTTCAGCGACAGATTGGCGGTCAGGCCGTTCACTCCGATATGGTTCATGTTGAATACGCTGTCAGTCCATTCGGCGCTGCGCACATCATAGCGTATGGAACCGTTCCTGACAAGCACGGAGTTGGCCCTTAAGGACAAGGGCTCGTCGCTGTTGCCGAAAAGCTCTGTCAGGAATGCGTAGTTGGGGTCCGACTCCGGATCCTCGCGGTTGAGTCTTATGCTGGGACTGTTGACTCTGACGCTGGTGATACTCAGTTTTTTCTTGAGCAGTTTTACCGGTTTGAGCCTGAGCGACAGTGATGCGGCGTGGGCCAGGGTGTCGTGCTGCAGGTCATAGATGGTCAGGTTGTCAATGGTGATTCCGAAGGGGTAGGTGAACTGGACACGGCCGGCGTCAACGTCAGTTCCCAAAGCGGCGGAGGCGATAGAAACCACATGCACGGCTGCATTCTGCTGAATGTTTCTGTTATTCAGCAAAATATGGCCGGTAAGATAGGATGCTATCAAAACGGCCAGCAGAATGTGGACTATTCTCCCTGCTTTCACAATATGCAAATGTAAGTAACTATCCGCAGAAGTGAACCATCTTTATCGAGAGATTTTCTAAAAAAATGCGCATGCAGATACCTGTGGGGCGGTTTTAATCTCGGATTTGCCGATGAAATGGGACTTTTTTGAAAGTGTTGATAATTGCCCTCGCTTTTTTGGTTTTATTAAGTTAGTACATAACTCTTTTATTAGTAATTTTGCGCCCGCATTCTGAATAATATTAAACTATATATTCAACTAACAACAAAATGGCAGAAATCATTCGTTTACGAAAAGGTCTGGACATCAAGTTGCTGGGCGCTCCCGTTAAGGAGTTGAAGGAGGTTGGATTGGCATCAGAGTACGCACTCTGTCCCGCCGATTTCACCGGTGTCACTCCCAAGCCGGTCGTCAAGGAACAGCAGACCGTCAAGGCCGGTGAGGCTCTGTTCATTGACAAGAATCATCCTGAGGTGAAATTCGTTTCACCTGTAAGCGGTGAGGTACTTGCAGTGAACCGTGGCGCACGCCGCAAGGTCTTGAGCATTGTGGTCAAGCCCGATGCAAAGCAGACTTATGTAGAGTTCGGAACCAAGAGCGTTCAGTCGCTTTCAGGTGAGGAGGTTAAGGCCGCCCTGTTGGAGTCGGGCCTTTTTTCTTTCTTCCGTCAGCGTCCCTACGACGTTATCGCTAACCCCGCCGATGCACCGAGAGGCATATTCGTATCGGCTTTCGATTCCAAGCCTCTGGCTCCGGATTTCGAGTTCGTACTTCAGGGTAATGAGGTAGACTTCCGTACCGGTCTGAGCGCAATCGCCAAGATTGCTCCCACAACACTGAGCATCAGCGCTTGTCAGACAGCCGAGGCTCTCACCGACGCTAAGAACGTTGACCTCTATGCTTTCAAGGGCGCTCATCCCGCAGGCAACGTAGGTGTGCAGATCAACCACATCAAGCCCGTCAACAAGGGTGAGGTTGTTTGGACCATCGATCCCGAAGCAGTTATCTTCATCGGCCGTCTGTTCAACAAGGGTGTTGTAGATATGACACGCATCATCGCCGTTGCAGGTGAGGAGGTTGTCAATCCCCAGTACCTCAAGGTTGTTGCAGGTGCCAAAATTGATTCTATTCTGGACGGTCGCCTGAACAAGACCGAGCACATCCGTATCATCAACGGTAACGTTCTGACCGGTGTCAAGGCTTCTAAGGATGATTTCCTGGGTGCTTTTGCAAACATGATCACCGTTATCCCCGAGGGTGATGACGTAAACGAGTTCATGGGTTGGATCGCTCCGCGTTTCGGCCAGTTCAGCGTAAGCCGCACATTCTTCTCTTGGCTTGCATGCAAGAAGCGTTTCAGCATCGATGCACGCATCAAGGGCGGTGAGCGTCACATGATCATGTCAAACGAGTATGATAAGGTGTTCCCGATGGATATCTATCCCGAGTTCCTTATCAAGGCTATTATCACGGGCAATATCGACAAGATGGAGGCATACGGTATTTACGAGGTGGCTCCCGAGGATTTTGCTCTCTGCGAGTTTGTGGATTCTTCAAAACTTGAGCTCCAGCGTATCGTACGCGAGGGCCTTGATAACCTTCGTGCCGAAATGGCCTAAAACCTGACGAGTTATGAGTTTAAGAAATTACATAGACAAGATCAAACCGAGTTTCGAGGAGGGCGGCAAACTGCACGCATTCCGTTCGGTTTTTGAAGGATTCGAGACATTCCTTTATGTTCCCAACACCACTGCCAAAAACGGCGTGAACATTCACGACTCGTTTGACAGCAAGCGTATGATGATCATGGTTGTCATCGCTCTCTGCCCGGCACTGCTGTTCGGTATGTACAATGTAGGCTATCAGCATTTTGCTCTGGCCGGTCTGCTTGAGCAGGCTACATTCTGGAACAAGTTCTGGTTCGGCTTCCTGGCCGTTCTGCCCAGACTTATAGTATCATACGTAGTAGGTCTTGCAATTGAGTTCACAGTAGCTCAGTGGAAGCACGAGGAGATTCAGGAGGGTTACCTGGTATCAGGTTTCATCATTCCTCTGATCATTCCCGCAACCACTCCTCTGTGGATACTTGCAGTTGCCGTTGCCTTCTCTGTAATCTTTGCAAAGGAGATATTCGGCGGTACAGGTATGAACTTCCTGAACGTTGCACTCATTACCCGTGCATTCATATTCTTTGCATATCCTTCAGTAATCACCGGTGAGACCGTTTGGGTGGTTGACCACGCAATCTGCGGTCTTGGCGCTGATATTGACGGTATGACTGCTGCTACCGCTCTCGGTACAGCCGCTACCACAACAGTAGCTCCTGCATTTGATATGAATATGGTATGGGGCTTCATTCCGGGTTCAGTAGGTGAGACCAGTGTTATCGCCATCGCTCTTGGCGCTCTGCTGCTCCTCTATACCGGAATCGCAAGCTGGAAGACAATGCTTTCAGTATTCGCAGGCGGTATCCTGATGGCTCTCGTTTACAACCAGTGGGGTCCCGACAACGCTATGGCTCAGATGCCCTGGTACGAGCACATCTGCCTGGGCGGTTTCTGCTTCGGTGCCGTATTCATGGCAACTGATCCTGTAACCTCAGCCCGCACAGAGGTAGGAAAGTGGATCTACGGTCTCCTGATTGGTATGATGGCAATCACAATCCGCGTCATGAACCCCGGTTATCCCGAAGGTATGATGCTTGCCATCCTGCTCATGAACTGCTTCGCTCCGCTCATTGACTACTGCGTAGTACAGCGTAACGTGAACAAACGTCTTAACAGAATAAACAAATAAGGATTATGGCTACGAAAAAATTCAGATGTAAGGTTTGTGGCTATGTCCACGAAGGAGATAAGGCTCCTGAGAAGTGCCCCATGTGTCAGGCACCTCAGAGTGAGTTTGAAGAGATTGTAGAGGAGGGCGCTGCAGCTCCCGCCAAGAAGGGTCTCAATACCAACAGCAACGTATATACCATCCTGTATGCAGCCGTAATGGTTGTCATCGTGGCATTCCTGCTGGTATTCGTATCACAGACTCTTAAGGACCGTCAGACTGCCAACGTAATCAACGATACAAAGCAGCAGATCCTGTCAGCCCTCAACCTGAGGGATCAGGCCGATGTCGCCGCTACATATGACAAGGTTATCACAGCCGATGCCCTTATGCAGCCCAACGGAAAACTGATGCAGTACGAGGGTGAGTTCAACACCTCTTACAAGAGTGAGTTCGACAACGGCAACTTCCACGTATTCGTTGCCGATGTTGACGGCGAGCGCAAGTTTGTCATCCCGATGAACGGACTTGGCCTGTGGGGTACCATCTGGGGCTACATTGCTCTCAATGAGGACCGCACAACCGTTTACGGCGTATATTTCTCACACTCATCCGAGACTCCGGGTCTGGGTGGTGAGATCGCCGGAACCAAGTTCCAGGACCGTTTCCCCGGCAAGTCTGTAGTTGAGAACGATGAGGTTGCCCTCAAGGTTGTCAAGTACGGTAAGGCTGACAAGGCTTCTCAGTATGAGATTGACGGTGTTACCGGTGCTACCATCACATCAACCGGTGTGAACACTATGATTAATAAGGTGCTCTCAGCATACATTCCTTTCCTGACCAAGCAGTGCTGCAAAGAAGGCGGCTGTGAGGAGGGCGGCGAAGAGTGCTGCGAGGAGCATAATGTTGAATCTAACGACTGATTAGGATTATGGCGAACAAGAATAGTGAGGCTCTCAAGCAGCCTATGTGGGCTAACAACCCTGTTCTGGTCCAGATTCTCGGTATCTGCTCCGCGCTGGCCGTAACTGCCCAGCTTAAACCGGCTATCGTAATGGGTCTTTCAGTAACCGTTATCGTAGCTATGGCAAACGTAATCATCTCACTTCTGCGCAATACAATACCTAACCGTATCCGTATTATCATCCAGCTTGTAGTGGTTGCCGCTCTGGTTACCATCGTAAGTGAGATCCTCAAGGCCTTTGCATATGACGTAAGCGTTCAGCTTTCAGTATATGTAGGTCTTATCATCACCAACTGTATCCTCATGGGCCGTCTTGAGGCTTTTGCAATGCAGAACGGTCCCTGGGCCTCTTTCCTTGACGGAATAGGTAACGGTCTTGGTTATGCCGCAATACTTATTGTGGTTGCTTTCGTACGTGAACTCTTTGGTAGCGGAACTCTGTTCGGTTTCCAGGTAATACCGCAGTGCTTCTATGAGGCCGGTTACCTGAACAACGGACTTATGATCATGCCTCCTATGGCTCTTGTGCTGGTAGGTTGCGTTATCTGGTTCCATCGTGCCAAGAACAAGGATTTACAGGAAAACTAATCTCAAAGCGTAAGAACTATGGAACATTTCTTCAGTTTATTCGTAAGGTCGATATTCGTCGACAATATGGTGTTCGCCTTCTTCCTGGGTATGTGCTCATTCCTGGCCGTATCCAAGAACGTTAAGACGGCTTTGGGACTTGGTGTTGCTGTTATCTTTGTACAGTTGATCACACTTCCTGTGAACTATCTCCTGCAGACAAAGGTTCTCGCCCCCATGGGTCTTGAGTTCCTGAGTTTCATCCTTTTCATCGCGGTTATTGCCGGTATCGTTCAGTTGGTTGAGATGATCGTTGAGAAGTTCTCTCCGTCACTCTACAATTCACTGGGTATCTTCCTTCCGCTGATTGCTGTAAACTGCGCCATCATGGGTGGTTCACTCTTCATGCAGCAGCGTATCGTCATGGATGCCGACAACACTCAGGCTATCACATGCTTCGGTGATTCAATCGCATTCGCTCTCGGCTCAGGTATCGGTTGGGCTCTCGCCATCGTATGCCTTGCAGCTATCCGTGAAAAGATGGAGTATTGCGATATTCCCAAGCCTCTGAAGGGTGTGGGTATTACATTCATTACCGTAGGTCTGATGGCTATGGCTTTCATGTGCTTCTCAGGTCTGTCTATTTAAAGGAGGTAATATTATGAACAACATCTATATTTCAAGTATTATAGTTTTCCTGGCCGTTATACTGCTGCTGGTAGTTATCCTGCTGGTGGCCAAGAGCTACCTTGTTGCCTCAGGCAAGGTCAAGGTAACCATCAACGGCGACAAGGAACTTGAGGTGAATTCAGGCGCAAGCCTCCTGAGCACCCTTGCTGAGAACGGCGTTTATCTGCCCTCTGCCTGCGGTGGTAAGGGTTCTTGCGGTCAGTGCAAATGCCAGGTCGTTGAGGGCGGCGGTGAGATCCTCGATTCAGAGAAGGGTCACTTCACACGCAAGCAGATCAAGGACAACTGGCGTCTGGGTTGCCAGTGCAAGGTTAAGGGTGACCTCTCCATCAAGGTACCTGAGAGCGTTCTCGGTGTAAAAGAGTGGGAGTGCGAGGTTATCTCAAACAAGAACGTCGCTACATTCATCAAGGAGTTCATCGTTCAGCTTCCTGCTGGCGAGCATATGGACTTCCTGCCCGGTAGTTACGCTCAGATCAAGATTCCTGCATACTCTATGGATTATGATAAGGATATCGACAAGGATCTTATCGGTCCTGAGTATCTGCCCGCATGGGAGAAGTTCGGTCTCTTCGGTCTTAAGTCAGTTGTTACCGAGCCTACCATCCGTGCTTACTCAATGGCCAACTATCCTGCCGAGGGTGACCGCATCATGTTGACCGTCCGTATCGCTACACCTCCTTTCAAACCGAAACCGGAGGTTGGCTTCCAGGATGTTCCCACAGGTGTGGCTTCATCATACATCTTCAGCCTTAAGCCCGGTGACAAGGTAATCATGTCAGGTCCTTACGGTGAGTTCCATCCTATATTCGACTCCAAGAAGGAGATGATTTGGGTTGGTGGCGGTGCCGGTATGGCTCCTCTGCGTGCTCAGATCATGCACATGACCAAGACCCTTAAGACCACTGACCGTGAGATGCATTACTTCTACGGCGCACGTGCTCTTAACGAGGTATTCTACCTGCAGGATTTCCTCCAGATCGAGAAGGAGTTCCCCAACTTCCACTTCCATCTGGCTCTGGACCGTCCGGATCCCGCTGCCGATGCAGCAGGCGTAAAGTATACCGCTGGTTTTGTACACAATGTAATGTACGAGACATATCTGAAGGACCACGAGGCTCCCGAGGATATCGAGTACTACATGTGCGGTCCCGGCCCGATGTCAAAGGCCGTTACCGGTATGCTGGACAACCTGGGTGTTGATCCCGCCTCAATCATGTACGATAACTTCGGCGGATAATTATCTGCTGAAGAGCAAAAAAAGAAACGGACCGATTCCTTCGGCCCGTTTCTTTTTTATGCGGATTTCTATCTTTTTGTCATGGTTTTCAGACGGGTTAATTGAAAAAATAGCAAAATGATAATTATTAATTTGATTTCATTGCAAAGTGTAAAAATAATAGCTTTTGAGTTTGCAAATTATTTGTATATTGTTCAAAAGTTTATCACTTTTTTCATTGAAAATATTTGTTTTACCCGAATTAAGGGACTACCTTTGCGGCACGATTCAAAAAACTTTAATACATATACTCTGTTATGAAGCATAATTTTTGCGCAGGTCCTGCAGTATTACCGCAGGAAGTGATTGAGAAATCAGCTCAGGCTGTTTATGATTTTGCCGGTACCGGCATTTCAATTCTCTCCATCAGTCACCGTTCAAGTGAGTTCAAGCCCGTTGTTGATGAGGCTGAGGCTCTGATCAAGGAGATCCTGGACGTTCCTGAAGGTTATTCAGTTCTTTTCCTGGCCGGTGGTGCCAGCATGGAATTCTGCCGCATTCCTTATAACTTCCTCAATAAGAAGGCAGCTTACCTGAACACCGGTGTTTGGGCAAAGAAGGCCATGAAGGAGGCTAAGGCATTCGGTGAGGTTGTTGAGGTTGCTTCATCAGCCGATGCAAACTACACCTTCATCCCCAAGAATTTTGAGATTCCTGCTGATGCGGATTATTTCCACTTCACAACAAACAATACAATCTACGGTACTGAGATCCGCAAGGATTTGGACAGCCCGGTACCTCTGATTTCAGACATGTCTTCAGATATCTTCTCACGTCCTATCGATGTAAGCAAGTACAACTGCATCTACGGCGGTGCTCAGAAGAACCTGGCTCCCTCAGGCATGGCTTTCGTTATCGTTAAGAACGATGCTCTTGGCCATGTTGACCGTTACATCCCCACAATGCTGAACTATCAGACACATATCGATAACGGTTCAATGTTCAACACTCCTCCCACATTCACTATCTACTCAGCTATGGAGTCACTCCGCTGGCTCAAGGCTCAGGGTGGTGTAAAGGAGATGGCTAAGCGTGCCGAGGCCCGTGCCGCCAAGCTGTACGGTGAGATTGACCGCAACAAGCTGTTCGTAGGTACCGCCAACGAAGAGGATCGTTCATATATGAACATCTGCTGGGTTATGGCTCCTGAGTACAAGGAACTTGAGGATGAGTTCATGAGTTTTGCAAAGGGCAAGGGTATGGTAGGTATCAAGGGTCACCGTTCAGTAGGCGGTTTCCGTGCATCCTGCTACAACGCTCTGCCTATGGAGAGTGTTGACGCTCTGATTGCCGCAATGAAGGAGTTTGAATCAAAACATTAATAGATATTGATATGAAGGTACTTGTTGCTACATCAAAACCTTTTGCTAAGGTTGCTGTTGATGGAATTCGTGAAGTAATTGAGGGTGCAGGTTATGAACTCGCCCTGCTTGAGAAATATACAGAGAAGGCAGCTCTTCTGGCTGCTGTTGCCGATGCAGACGCTATCATTATCCGTAGCGATATCATAGACGCCGAGGTATTTGACGCTGCAAAGCAGCTCAAGATCGTGGTTCGCGCAGGTGCTGGTTATGACAATGTTGACCTGGCATCGGCCACCGCTCATGGAGTTTGCGTCATGAATACTCCGGGTCAGAACGCCAACGCTGTAGCCGAGCTCGTAGCCGGTCTGATGGTTTACGCCGTACGTAACTTCTACAACGGTACATCAGGTATTGAGCTGCTGGGCAAGAAGCTGGGTATCCACGCTTTCGGTAATGTAGGCCGTAACGTAGCACGCATCGCCAAGGGATTCGGCATGGAGGTTTACGCTTTCGATGCTTACTGCCCCAAGGAGGTTATCGAGGCTGCAGGTGTACACGCCGTTGACAATGTCGAGGATATGTATAAGACCTGCCAGTTCATCTCACTGCACTTGCCTGCAACTGATGAGACAAAGAACTCTATCGGCAAGAAGCTTGTCAGCCTGATGCCGAAGGGTGCCGTTCTGGTTAACTCAGCCCGTAAGGAGATCATCAATGAGGAGGAGCTTATCAAACTGATGCAGGAGCGTGAGGACCTCAAGTTCGTATCAGATATAGCACCTGCCGCAGCTACCAAGTTCGAGGAGCTGTTTGCAGACCGTTATTTCGCTACTCCCAAGAAGATGGGTGCCCAGACTGCCGAGGCTAACATCAACGCCGGTATCGCAGCTGCAAACCAGATCGTGGGCTTCTTCAAGGATGGTTGCACCAAGTTCATGGTTAACCGCTAATGGCAATAGTAAAACCGTTCCAGGGCATTCGTCCTCCCAAAGACCTTGTTGAGAAGGTTCAGAGCCGTCCTTATGATGTGCTCAACTCAGAGGAGGCACGTGCCGAGGCAGCAGGGAATGAGATGTCCCTGTACCATATTATAAAGCCTGAGATTGACTTTGATCCCATAGCCGAGGAGACTGATCCCCGCGTTTATGCCAAGGCTGCCGAGAACTTCAAGAAGTTCCAGGACCAGGGCTGGCTCAAGCGTGACACAAAGGAGCAGTACTACATCTACGCTCAGACAATGAACGGAAAGACACAGTACGGCCTTGTAGTCTGCGCATACGTTGAGGATTACCTCAAGGGCAACATCAAGAAACATGAGCTTACCCGTGCCGATAAGGAGGAGGACCGTATGAAGCATGTTCGCGTGAACAACGCCAACATCGAACCGGTGTTCTTTGCTTATCCCGATGACGCAGTTCTTGACCAGCTTGTAGCCAAGTATGTCAAGGGTGCTCCCGAGTATGATTACGTTGCTCAGGGTGACGGTTTCCGTCATCAGCTCTGGATAATTGACAAGGATGAGGATATCAAAACGGTAACAGAGCGTTTTGCACATATTCCTTCACTCTATATCGCTGATGGTCACCACCGCTCAGCAGCCGCTGCTCTGGTTGGTGCCGAGAAGGCACGTCAGAATCCCAATCATCGCGGAGATGAGGAGTACAACTACTTCATGGCAGTTTGCTTCCCGGCTTCACAGCTCACCATCATAGACTACAACCGCGTTGTAAAGGATCTGAACGGAATGAGTTCTGATGAGTTCCTTAAGGCACTTGAGAAGAACTTTACCGTAGAGAAGAAGGGAAAGGATATCTTCAAGCCGTCAGAACTTCATACATTCTCCCTCTATCTGGATGGCGAATGGTATAAGCTGACCGCAAAGAAGGGTACATTTGATGACAGCGATCCTATCGGTGTTCTGGATGTAACAATCTCTTCAAACCTCATTCTGGACCAGCTGCTGGGTATCAAGGATCTGCGCCGCGACAAGAGAATAGACTTTGTAGGCGGTATACGCGGACTTGGTGAACTCAAGCGCCGTGTCGACAGCGGTGAGATGAAGATGGCTCTGGCTCTTTATCCGGTTTCAATGAAACAGCTTATGGATATAGCCGATACGGGCAACATAATGCCGCCCAAGACCACCTGGTTTGAGCCTAAACTTCGCTCGGGATTGGTAATCCATTCACTTGACTGATACTAAAAAAGGCTTGCGAATCAATCGCAAGCCTTTTTTTTATAATGATTCAACCCGGTCTTTCTTGGGGAGTTTTGCGTTGACTTCGTTGTAGGCGTGTCGGGTAAGTTCCTCTATGAGCGGACGGTCCACATCGGCGTCAAGACGTATCTGGTTCCAGTATTTCTTGTTCCAGTGGAAGGCGCCCTCTATTGCGGTGTAATGATCGCGCAGTTCCAACGCTCTGTCGGGGTCACATTTCAGGACCACTATATCGGGCTTATCGAGTGTAATGCAGGCAAATATCTTGCCTTTGAGACGGAATACCACAACCGTTTCGTCAAAGGGCATATCCTCAGTAACCAGTGGCAGACTCAGGCAATACTCGCGGAACAGTTCTATATCCATAACACGTTTTAATTCAACAGTTTGACAATCTGCTCCAGGTAGTGGGCATCGGTCTCATCGAATGTATTCAGATATCGGCTGTCAATGTCGAGTACGGCCGAAACCTTATTATCATTGAATACGGGTACGACAATTTCACTGCGGGATTGACTGCTGCAGGCGATATGACCAGGGAACTTCTCTACGTCGGGCACGACAACAGTCTCACGGCGTTGCCAGGAGGTGCCGCATACTCCGCGTCCGAATGCTATTCTTGTACAGGCTATCGGACCCTGGAATGGTCCCAGGACCAGCTGTTCGTGGCCATCCTTATCGGCCCGTACAATGTAGAATCCGGTCCACCAGAATCCCATGGTCTCATGAATGAGAGCAACCAGATTGGCCATATTTGCAATCATATCACTCTCTCCGTCAAGCAATGAAGCAGCCTCTTTGAGCAACTGCCCGTATTTCTGTTCTTTTGGTGTCATTGTTGTAAGATTTTCGGGGTCCAAATTTACGTGTTTTATGCCGATAAATAGGGACTATCGTTTTATTTGTTTACCTTTGGGTTTCAATGGAGCAGGCTATTGATTCATATCTGACCGTAAAAGGAGAGGCTCAGTCTCAGTTCGTTGAGCAGAGAAGCCGTTTCATATCCTTTATATGGCACGTTACAACGGCCGATGAGGTCAAGGAGCGTATCACAGCCCTCCAGAAGGAGTACTATGACGCACGTCATGTCTGTTATGCCTATATGCTTGGCGCAGAACGGGCCGATTGGCGCGCAAATGACAACGGAGAACCTTCCGGAACAGCCGGCAAACCCATTCTGGGGCAGATAAACAGCGCCGGACTGAGTGATGTGCTGATAGCCGTAGTGCGTTATTTCGGCGGAGTGAAACTTGGAACCTCCGGACTGACCGAGGCTTATCGCTTAGGTGCCCAACAGGTGATAGAGAAGGCCTATATCATCACTGCTTATGTGGAGCGTGATGTCACAGTGCTGTTCACCTATAATATGATGAATGTGGTGATGAAGGCTGCCAAGGACCTGGATGTCCAGATGGGCACTCAGGATTGGGGCAGTTTTTCAAGTGACAAGTTTCCTGGCAGTTTTGACTGCAGGATGACCTTCAGGGCCAGGCTTTCAGTGGCCGATGAGCTGGAGAATAAACTGAATGCGGTAGGAGAGACCCAGGCTGTAAGAGAGATAATAATTGATAAATGATATGAGAATAGTAAAGTACGTTTTCGGACTGTCAGTGGCTTTGATGGCTATGAGTTCACAGTCCTGCACTCAGGCCAGACCTGAAAACAAGAGTGGACATGATTTGTGGCTGGGAGACATTACCGTCCCTGTAATTGCCACGAACACGGAGTTGCTCAGCCAGTACGATAAGGAACTGGGTGATGAGGGATTCCGCATTAAACGCAATGATAATGGAGTAACTGTCATATATGCCAATACTGAGGCCGGCATAATGTATGGTACCTACCATCTGAAACGTCTGGGTGAGTGCGGAAACCTTAATCAGGATAAGGAGATTGTAGAGGTTCCGGCTTTCAAGTACAGGATACTGAACCACTGGGATAATCCCAATCTGACCGTTGAGCGCGGATACGCTGGCAAGTCACTCTGGAAATGGAGCGAACTGCCCGGAACCATACGCCCGGAGTATGAGGAGTATGCCCGTGCCAATGCATCAATAGGTATCAACGGAACCGTGCTGAACAATGTGAATGCCGATGCCTGCATGCTCACACGCGAGTATCTGGAGAAGGTAAAGGTTCTGGCCGACATATTCCGTCCGTACAATATCAAGGTCTATCTGTCACTCAATTTTGCCGCTCCCAAGCATCTGGCCGGTCTCAAGACCAGCGATCCTCTGGACAAGGACGTTATCAAGTGGTGGAATGACAAGGTTGCCGAGATTTACAGCATAATTCCCGACTTTGGAGGATTCCTGGTAAAGGCCAACTCCGAGGGTCAGTCAGGTCCTCAGGATTACGGCCGTACACATGCTGACGGCGCAAATATGATTGCCGATGCAGTGAAGCCTTACGGCGGTATCGTTATGTGGAGGGCGTTTGTCTATGCAGCCGAGTCACCTGACCGCGCCAAGCAGGCTGTCGAGGAGTTCAAACCTCTGGACGGACAGTTCCGTGACAACGTGATAATCCAGATAAAGAACGGTCCTGTCGATTTCCAGCCACGTGAGCCGTTCAGCCCGCTTTTCGGACAGTTGGAGCATACCAACATAATGGCCGAGATGCAGATTACCCAGGAGTATCTGGGACACAGCAACCACATGGTCTATCTGCATCCTATGTGGAAAGAGTGCCTGGATTCCGATACATATCAGAAGGGTGAGGGCAGTACCGTCGCTGCCGAGACTCTGGGTAAAGTCCATGGCAATACCCAGTGGAGCGCGATAGCCGGTGTTGCCAACATAGGTGACAGCGTCAACTGGTGCGGACATCAGCTGGCACAGGCCAATTGGTACGCATTCGGCCGTATGGCATGGAATCCGGACCTGAGTTCAGAGCAGATCATTGACGAGTGGCTCAAGCAGACATTCACTACCGATAAGAAGTTCGTGGAGCCTGTTGCCAAGATGATGCTGGCATCACGTGAGGCGTGCGTCAAGTATGAGATGCCCATGGGATTGCACCACACATTCAAAGGCCCTGACCATTACGGCCCGGGTCCATGGGACCGTTCATCACGTCCCGACTGGGAGCCTGCTTATTATCACAAAGCTGCTGCTGACGGCGTAGGTTTTGACCGTACTTCAAAGACCGGAACTGATGCCGTATCACAGTATCATGAGCCTTTGCGTTCACTCTTTGATAATGTTGAGACATGCCCCAAGGAACTGATCCTGTGGTTCCACCATCTGCCCTGGGATTATAAGATGAAGAGCGGACGTACTCTTTGGGATGAACTCTGCTATACGTACCAGGAGGGTATTGACGAGGCGCGCAGTTTTATCAAAACATGGGAGAGCGTTGAGAAATACGTTGATCCATACCGTTATGGTCAGGTTCATGAGAAACTGATACGTCAGGCAAAGGATGCCATCTGGTGGAGAGACGCTACAATGCTCTACTTCCAGCAGTATTCAAATATGGAGATTCCGGCAGACTGCACACAGCCTCAGCATACCCTGGATGAACTGCGCCGATTCCGCCTGCGTATATCAAATTACGAGACTCCGGCACTTGACAAATTACCGGAATATACACTGGATTAAACAGATAGATTGGCCAAAAAAACCGATGAAAAGGTGAATTATATAAAATTAAATGTATATTTGCCGTATCATTTTACTTATTAACCAAACTAAAAAGGATTATGAAGAAATTATTGGTTATTGCAGCTGCAATTCTTTCATTCAGCGCAGTAAATGCACAGGTTGCTTATGTAGGTTTTCAGAGTGTAACAGCTACAAGTAAGGTAACTTCGGGTAGCGTTACCATTACAGACAAAGCCAGTAACAGTGGCTTCTTTGTAGGCGGAGCAATGAATTTTGAAATTGCCGACGCTCTTGGAATCCAGCCGGCTCTTGAGTTCTCATATGCAGGAAGAACTGAAAAAGACGCGCTTAACAATGATGTTAAGTATTCTGCTCTGGGAGTAAGAATTCCTATCGATGTAAACTATGGTATTGAGCTGGCTGACGGCTTCAAGCTTGCAGCATATGCCGGACCTTCAATCTATTTCGGTCTTTCAAACAAGGCTAAGAGCGACAATGTTACTGTTGACAACTACGAGAGTGCATTGGGACGTTTCGGTCTCGGACTCGGTTTCGGTGCATGGTGCGATATCCAGGATATGCTCCGCGTAAAGATAGGTTATGACATGGGTCTGCTCAACCGCGACACCCGCGACAACAGAACCTATAACGAGAGCGGCCTGATGATTTCAGTAGGTTACATCTTCTAAAGTAACCGCCTTCGGAAAAAAAAATAAGACGTCCGTTCGGGCGTCTTATTTTTTTGAGCCGAAGGCGGGACTCGAACCCGCGACCTACGCATTACGAATGCGTTGCTCTACCAACTGAGCTATTTCGGCTTGATTCGGCCGCGAAGGTAGTTATTTTTTTTGGTTGTATCGGCTTTTTTGAGTTATTTTGCCTTTTAATATATCTACAACTATATACTGATTTTTATAGTATGAGATACGCGCTCGTAACAGGAGGATCAAGGGGACTAGGAAGGGCTGTCTGCTTAAAGCTTGCAGCTCAGGGATATCCGGTTCTCATCAACTATAAGTCTAATGAGGAGGCTGCCTTAGAGACCAAGCGTCTCGTAGAGGAGGCGGGAGGTCAGGCAGAACTGATGCCTTTTGACGTATCAGTCCAGGCTGAGGTAGAGGCCGCAGTTGACAAATGGCAGGATGCTCATCCCGAGGACTATATTGCCGTTCTGGTAAACAATGCCGGCATACGCCGTGACAACCTGATGATATTCATGCAGGACGATGACTGGAACAGTGTCCTGAATACCAATTTGAACAGTTTCTTCTTTCTGACACGTCGTGTGCTCAAGAATATGCTTTCAAAGCGTTGGGGCAGGATAGTGAATATGGCATCTCTGTCAGGTATCAAAGGACTGGCAGGACAGACCAACTACTCGGCCGCCAAGGCAGCACTTATCGGTGCCACCAAGGCTCTGGCTCAGGAGGTCGCCGCCCGTAAGATTACCGTCAATGCCGTGGCTCCCGGATTCATTGCAACCGATATGACCAAGGAACTGCCCGAGGATGAACTCAAGAAGATGATTCCGGTAGGACGTTTCGGCACTCCTGAGGAGGTTGCTGCAGCAGTCGGATTCCTTACATCTGATGAGGCCGCTTACATTACCGGTGAGGTGATATCGGTTAACGGAGGCCTTTATACTTGATTTTCAATAGTTTAATTATTGCCAATATGAAAAAGATTCTTGTTTCTTTATTGTTTGCCGCAATGGCTTTTAATGCCAATGCACAGGAAGTAGTTAACGGAGTACGTGTTCCCAGCGGTTATCAGGGGCATCTGGAGTATTCAAACCTGTTCTATGTAAGCGGGTTTAACACCGGAATGGACCTTTCAACCACACACGGATTCTACTATACACCCAATATGTTTGTCGGCTTGGGTATCGGACTGCATGTAGCACCCGGCAATGCTTACGTTCCGGTTTATGCTGCAGCCAAGTATATCTTCAACTACAGGAGCAAGGTGTCACCGACAGTTCAGATGAAGATGGGTTCATTCTTCAATGAGGGTGCCAAACCGTATCTGGACCTCTCGTTCGGTTTCAGGTTTGCATCGGACCATGACTTTGCCTTCTCAATTCAGGCCTGCGGTTCATTCTATGCACCCTTTGACGAGACTGATAGCTCTTGGGACTATAATACAAGCACATACATCTATACTTCAGAGCGCATAAACCTGTCAAGCGTAGGCCTGCGTCTGGGTATTGAATGGTAATAACTTATACGGATGGGAAGAGTCGTTATAACAGGAATGGGCATATGGAGCTGCCTTGGAACCAATCTGGACCAGGTCAGGGATTCTCTGTTTGCCGGTAAGTCAGGAATAGGCATAGATCCTGCACGTAAGGAATACGGATATCGTTCGCTTTTGACCGGTATAGTGGAGCAACCTGTTCTGAAAGGATTGCTGGACCGCCGCCTGCGCGCAGGTATGAGCGAAGAGGCCGAGTATGCATTCATGGCATCACGTGAGGCTTTTGCAAATGCCGGTGTAGATGATGATTACCTGCTGGCAAATGAGGTGGGTGTCATCTTCGGTAATGACTCATCGGCCAAACCTGTTATAGAGACCAACCGTATAATGGAGGAGTACAAGGACAGCGCCATGCTGGGATCAGGACTGATTTTCCAGTCCATGAACTCGACGGTGAACATGAACATGAGCACCGTATTCCATCTGCGCGGCGTCAACTTTACATTGAGTGCTGCTTGCGCCAGCGGATCACATGCCATCGGAATCGGTTACATGATGATTCAGCAGGGACTTCAGGAGATGGTTCTGTGCGGTGGAGCACAGGAGACCAACTACCTGTCCATGGCTTCATTTGACGCCCTGTCAGCCTTCTCGGTACGTATGGATGAGCCAACCAAGGCTTCACGTCCGTTTGACCGTGACCGCGACGGACTGGTTCCCAGCGGCGGTGCTGCGGCTCTGGTTCTTGAGGATTATGACCACGCCGTAAAGCGCGGCGCAAAGATATTGGCCGAGGTTGCCGGATACGGATTCTCATCAAACGGCAGCGGTGGCATATCACAGCCCAACTCCGATGCCTCATTCCTGGCAATGAGCCGTGCGCTGGGGCAGGCTGGGGTGGATCCGGCCGATGTTGACTACATCAACGCCCATGCCACATCAACTCCTCAGGGCGATATGTTTGAGGCCATTGCTCTGGCACGTCTCTTTGAGGGACGCAAGGCATGGATAAGTTCAACCAAGTCCATGACCGGACATGAGTGCTGGATGGCAGGCGCCAGTGAGGCGGTCTACAGCACACTCATGCTCAACAATGGTTTCGTGGCTCCCAATATCAACTTTGAGAATCCCGATGAGTATTCGGCCAAACTGAACATTGCAGCCGATACCAAACAGACTGAATTAAGGACTATACTGTCAAATTCCTTCGGATTCGGAGGAACTAACAGTGCACTTGTAATCAAGAAGATATGAATCTGTCACCAGCCTTGAAGGAGGCTTACACCAAAGAGCACCTGAGTGCCCGCGATGCACAGCGTCTTGCGGAGTTCATTGCATGGGGTCCGATAGTTTTCGAGACATCACGCCTGATGATCAAGTTCGGAATACTGGATCTGCTGCGTGATAACGTGGACGGTCTTACCCAGCAGGAGATTGCCGATAAGACCAAGTTGTCACTTTATGCAGTCAAGGTGCTGACCGAGGGCTCACTTTCAATAGGAACCGTTCTGCTGGACCCTGAAACCGACCGTTTCCGTCTGTCCAAGACAGGCTGGTTCCTGCTTACAAATCCCATCACAAGGGTTAACATCGACTTCAACCATGACGTCAATTATGAGGGTTGGTTCAAGCTTGAGGAGTCTCTGCTTGAGGGACGTCCCGCAGGTTTGGAGCACTTCGGCAGTTGGCCTACGGTATATGAGGGACTCTCTCAGCTGCCCCCTCAGGTGCAGAAGAGCTGGTTCGGATTCGATCATTTCTACTCGGACCACTCATTTGATGAGGCACTCAGGATTGTGTTTGACTCAGACCGTACCGAGTCTCTGGTGGATGTAGGCGGCAATACGGGCCGATGGGCGATGCGTTGCGTCGATTACAGCGACAAGGTGAAGGTGACTATCATGGATCTGCCGCAGCAGCTGGAGATGATGCGTAAGCAGACTGCAGGCAAGAAGGGTGCCGACCGCATTGACGGATTCGGAATCAACCTGCTGGACCGTGCGCAGAAGTTCCCTCAGGGACGTCATTTTGACGCCATCTGGATGAGCCAGTTCCTGGACTGCTTCTCGGAGGATGAGATATTGAGCATACTTACCCGTGCATCGGAAGCAATGGACAAGGATACACGCCTTTACATAATGGAGACCTTCTGGGACCGCCAGAAGTTTGAACCGGGCGCACTGTGTCTGACCATGACCAGCCTCTATTTCACCGCCATTGCCAACGGCAACAGCAAGATGTACCACTCAGAGTGCATGGAGCGCCTGGTTGAGAAGGCCGGCATGAAGGTTGAGACCATCCATGACAATCTGGGACAGGGAGGTCACAGCATCATGGTATGCAGACTAAAAAAGTGAATTCAAACAAGTAATAACATATGGATAGAAAGGAAATTGAAGCAAAAGTCAGAAATTTCATGATTGAGGATCTTGAGATTGATGAGGATAAGATCTGCCCTGACGCACTGCTCAAGAAGGATCTGGGTATTGACAGCCTGGACTTCATTGACATTGTGGTGATTGTTGAGAAGACATTCGGGGTCAAGATCAAGAGTGAGGAGATGGCTGGAGTGAAGACCTTCAGCGCGTTCTGTGACTATCTGGAAAGCAAGCTTGGCTAAGAAAGGGGGTAAACCCAAGGAGTGGAAGGGTAGGACTGACGGTTTGCCGTGGATGATACGGTCGCTGGTGGTCCTGATGAAGGTGGTTGACAGGCATGTCATCTATTGTTTCATGGCGATAGTGGTGCCGTTTTACATGATCTTTCATCATGACAGTTACGTGGCAACCTACAGATTCTTCAGACAGCGTTTCGGTTTTGGCCGGATAAAGTCATTCCTGAAGGTTTACGCCAACCATTACCGTTTCGGCCAGGTCATTATTGACCGATACGCAGCCTATGCAGGCAAGAAGTTCCGCTTTGAACTGGACGGCAACGAGCGTTTCATGGAGTTGGTGAACGGCGAGCGCGGATTCGTACAGTTGAGTTCGCATGCCGGCAACTACGAGATGGTAGGTTACGGTCTGACATCGACCACCAAGAAGATAAACGGCCTTTTTTACGGCGGTGAGAGCAAGGTGATGATGGATTTCAGGCGTAAGATACTCTCAATGCACAATGTGAACCTGATTGAGGTTGATGAAAGCATGTCACATATCTTCAACATGAATGCGGCCATAGACCGCGGTGAGATTGTGAGCATGACCGGTGACCGCCTGTTCGGATCATCCAAGTCAATCAAGTGCATGTTCCTGGGCAAGGAGGCAAGTTTCCCCATGGGACCGTTTGCCCTGGCCGTACAGAAGGAGGTGCCGATGCTGGCGGTGTTCTCAATGCGTTATCATGGCCGCTACAAGGTTTACGTAAGGGATATCAAGCAGGACGAGTCACTTCCGCTTAGGGCACGCATGACCGATATGGCACGCTCTTTTGCAACTGAACTTGAAAAGGTTGTCAGGATGTATCCGACGCAGTGGTTCAACTACTACGATTTCTGGAAGGAGTGATGAACGGGTTTGAAAAGATAGACGTACACACGCTGCTGCCGCAACAGGAGCCGTTCGTGATGATAGACCGCCTGGTACACTATGATCCGGTAAAGACTGTCACTACGCTCCAGGTAAGGCCTGACAATATATTCGCCGATGACGGACATCTGTCCGTAGCCGGTCTGAATGAGAACATAGCACAGACGTGCGCAGCCAGGATGGGGTACATCAGTCTTTCATCGGGCGACAAGGTTAAGATAGGAGTGATTGGTGCCATAACCGGATTCAGCGTGAACCGAACTCCGCTGGTAGGCGAGATGCTGACAACAGAAATAGAGGTGAAGCAAGAGGTGTTTCAGGTGACTCTGGTACACGCCACCGTTAAGGCCGGCGAGGAGGTGATAGCCGAGACAGACCTAAAAATAGCGCTTCAGGACTGATATTATAAAGAATTGATATGAAAGAACTTAAGGCTACCGTACCGTTGAAAGTCCGCTTCAGTGAGGTGGACTCAATGAACATTGTATGGCACGGATCATACGTGATGTATTTTGAGGATGCCCGTGAGGCGTTCGGCCAGAAGTACGGCATAGCCTATCTTGATATTTTCGGCAACGGTTATTACGCTCCGCTGGTGGACCTCTCATTCAAGTACAAGAGCCCCATCACCTACGGCATGAAGCCTGAGATTACCATAACCTACAAGCCTACCGATGCCGCCAAGATTGTGTTCGACTACGAGATTACCAACCCTGAGAACGGCGAAGTGCTTGCCACAGGCCATTCAGTGCAGGTTTTCATGGATATGAACTACCAGCTGGTTTGGGTCAATCCCGATTTCTATGAGGAGTGGAAGAAGAAATGGCTCGAGTGATAAGGTGCATAGCAGATAACGTGGTGTCGCCGTTGGGAACAACTTCACGTGCCAACTACGACAAGGTCAGGGCTGGAGAGTCCGGACTGGCACGTTATGAGTCTATGGGCAACATCAGCACGCCTTTTGTGCTCTCACGCGTGGACCGCGCTGTAATTGACGGTCTGTGCGCTGAACTTGGCATACAGGGCAATTATACCTTCTTCGAGAAGTTCCTGCTGTGCTCATCGGTCCAGGCAGTAAGGGATGCCGGTATTGATGCCTCATCAGACAGGGTGCTTTTCATCATTTCCACCACAAAGGGCAATGTATCGCTTCTGGGACAGCCTCAGGAGGGTGTGGCCGATGAGCGTGTATTGCTGGCCAAGGCAGCACGTGAGGTGATGCAGTTCTATGGTAACCCTGGTAAGCCTATAGTGGTCTGCAACGCCTGCATATCGGGCGTATGCGCACAGATTGAGGCCATGCGTGCCCTGCGCAGCGGACGTTACGACTACGCAGTAGTGATTGGGGCCGATGAGCAGTCGCCCTTCATCATATCCGGATTCCTGTCATTTAAGGCCATATCCGATGAACCCTGCCGCCCGTTTGACAAGGACCGCAAGGGTCTGAACCTGGGCGAATGTGCCGCTACGGTGGTGCTGGAGGCATCGGACAATAAGAAAAGTGGCTGGGAACTTGTATGTGGCGCCATACGCAATGACGCCAACCATATATCGGGACCGTCACGTACGGGCGAGGGCAGTTACCTGTGTCTTATGGAGGTGCTTAAGGAGTGCCGCCGTAGTGAATTGGCGTTTGTGAACGTACACGGAACCGCAACTGCATACAATGACGAGATGGAGTCAATAGCCCTGTACCGCGCAGGACTGATTGATGTGCCGGTAACGGGACTTAAGGGCTATTACGGACATACAATGGGTGCCGCAGGCATAATGGAGAGCATTCTTTCCATGTATGCGGTGCGTGACAATACGGTGCTTGCCACACGCGGTTACAGTGAGCAGGGAACTACTTATCCTGTTAGCGTAAGCGGCAAGACAAGAGAGTGCAAGGGCAGCGAGTTCATCAAGTTGCTGTCAGGATTCGGCGGAAGCAATGCCGCCCTGTTATACAGATTTGTGGAGTAGGTATGGAGAGTAGAGGATTAGACTTTGTAGTGCTGAATCAGGGATTCGTCTCTGTGAACGGCCGTGTCCTGGAGCATGAGGCTGAGGGAAACGCCCTGCTTTCCGAACTTTACCGTGGTCATATAGGCGATTGGCCCAAATTCTTCAAGATGGATACCCTGAGCAAGGCTGGATTTGTGGCTACTGAATTATTGCTCAAAGAGATAGGTGAGCCAAGATGCGGCAGCGAAGAGTTTATCCGGAGCCGCGCCATAGTACTATTCGGCTCAACCGCATCACTTTGTGCCGACAGAAACTACCAGGAAACCATCCAGGACAAGGATAACTATTACCCAAGTCCGGCGCTCTTTGTATACACGCTGCCCAATATCGTAACCGGTGAGATTGCCATACGCAACCACTGGCGCGGCGAGAGCTCATTCTATGTTCTGGAGACACCGGATGTCGAGCAGATGGCGTTCCATTTGGCATGTGCATTCCAGGATAATGATACCGAGAGCATACTTGCAGGGTGGGTGGACAGCACGATGAATGATGATTTCCAGGCGTTCATGACCGTCATCCGCAAGGAGGATGTGGCCGATGTCGACCGCCTGGCCGCACAGTTACAACTGATTATTAATGATTTAAACAATTGATATTATGGAAGAGTTGATTCTTAAACTTAAGCAGGAGATTATTGAGGTACTTAACCTTGAGGACGTAAAGCCCGAGGACATTGACAACGACGCTCCTCTGTTTGGTGAAGGTCTTGGCCTTGATTCAATTGATGCACTGGAACTTATCGTTCTCATGGAGAAGAACTACGGCATCAAGCTGCAGGATCCTGCCAAGGGTAAAGAGATATTCAAGTCCATCAACGTGATGGCTGATTTCATTCAGAAAAACCGCACCAGATAATGTCTCAGAGATCAGTGCTGATTACAGGCTGCGGCATTGTCAGTGCCATAGGCCAGGATTGCGGACAGGTGCTTGATTCGCTTCTGCAGGTACGTACCGGCGTGGGGCCCCTCAAGTATCTCAAGACCGAACATACGGAGTTTCCGGTAGGCGAGGTCAAACTGTCCGATGAGGAGATGGAGCGTATGATGAATATAGCTCCCGGTACTCCAACAACCCGTACGGCACTGATGGGAATGATAGCCCTGCATGAGGCTCTAGGTGAGGCTAAACTGAGCCGTGAGGACCTTAAGGAGTGCGGTTTTGTGAACGGCACTACCGTAGGAGGCATGGACAAGAGTGAGCAGTTCTACCTGGATTTCATTGAGAATGACAGCCGTAACGCTTACATCAGCACCCATGACTGCGGTTCCTGCTCCGAGATGATTGCCGACAGGTTCGGACGCTTCAAGATGATCACAACCATATCCACAGCATGCTCATCGGCCGCAAATGCCATTGAGATGGCTGCCGATATGATTCGTCTTGGTGAGGCCGATATTGTTGTGGCAGGAGGCTCTGAGTGCATAACCAAGTTCCACCTGAACGGATTCAACTCACTTATGATTCTGGATCATAACCAGTGCCGTCCGTTCGATGCCGAGCGTGCGGGACTGAATCTGGGTGAGGGCGCAGCCTTTGTGGTGCTTGAGGAGGCAGGACATGCGGCAGCCAGAAATGCCAGGGCACTGGCACGTCTGTCAGGTTACGGCAATGCCTGCGACGCCTTCCACCAGACCGCTTCATCTCCTGATGGAGAAGGTGCATATCTTGCTATGAGCAAGGCACTTAAGGAGGCTGGCTTAAAGCCGTCGGACATCGATTACGTGAACGCTCACGGCACGGGAACTCCCAATAATGACGAGAGCGAGAGCCAGGCTATGATGCGTGTTTTCGGCAAGGATCTGCCGCCGGTGTCATCGACCAAGTCAATGACCGGTCATACTACGAGTGCATCGGGCGCAATAGAGACGGTTATATGCATTCTGGCACTCAGGAACGGTTTCATCCCCGTGAACTATGCGTTTGAGCATCCTATGGAGAACGGAATCGTGCCCAACATGGACCTGCAGAAGGGTTGCAAGCTGCGTCATGTGCTCTGCAACTCGTTCGGATTCGGCGGAAATGATTCATCATTGGTATTATCGGCAGTGGAATGATTATGGAAAAGAAGTCTGTTAAAATTCTGTCTGCCAAGCAGATATCAATCCAGAACCCTCTCTGCGAGGAGTGGATGGAGAATCCCCTGAACTACAGTGAGGATTACGTACGTGCAGTCGATCCCGACTTCAAGCAGTTCATATCGGCCGGTGATGCCCGCCGTATGGGAAAACTGCTTAAGCGTGCGCTTGCAACATCGCTGTCTGCACTTCAGGAGGGTGGTATAGAGAATCCTGATGCCATTATTACCGGAACGGGATTCGGCAGCATTGAAAACACTGAACTGTTCCTGGACGCACTGGTACGTGAGGGTGAGCAGCTGCTCAAACCCACTCAGTTCATGCAGTCCACACACAATACAGCATCGTCACTGATAGGAATTCACACCCATTGCCACGGATACAACTCGACATACTCACAGAAGGGATTCTCATTTGACAGCGCCCTGTACGATGCCTGGATGCAGTTCCGCATAGGCAGGATAGCATCGGCCCTGGTGGGCAGCCATGATGAGATGTCGCCTGTGTTCTCCGGTTTTGTACGCAAGGCAGGACATGTAAAGGAGGGTGAGATATGCAGCGAGGCTGCCGTATCGGTACTCATGGCAGAGAGCGGTGACAACGCTTATTGCACACTGGATGGCGTAAAACTGCTTGACAGCCCTTCAGAGGATACCCTGAAGCAGGTTTTGGCCGATATGACCGCGGGCGGTATTGACGCCGTTATGACCGGCAAGAGCGGCAACGCTGAAAACGATTCATGGTACGGATTCCTGGATGCAATGCTCCCGGGCATTCCGCAACTCAGATACAAACCCCTGTTCGGGGTGAACTTCTCGTCATCGGCTACAGGATTCTATGCCTCGGCCTGCTGCCTTAAGAAGGGTGGTGTACCTGCGGTGCTTTCAGCATCAGGCAAGGCCAAAGAGTGCTGCAAGGGCATTCTTGTGGTGAATGTGGTCGAGGGACGTCATTATTCATTCGCACTGTTGAAACCGGTATGTGGAAGATAATACCATACTCATTGCTGCAGAGCCTGCTGTTGGCTGCAGGTCAGCTTATGATGAAGCTGGCCCTGAACCATATGAGCCCGTATCAGGGCTTCTGGCGCTTTATAGGCAAGGAACTGACCAACTGGTGGTGGCTGGGCTGCGGCCTTTCAATGGGCGGCGCTACGGTCATGTGGTTCTACATTATGAAGAACTTCCCGCTTAGTGTGGCATATCCCCTGAGTTGCCTGAGTTTCGTATTCGGCATGCTGGGTGCAATGGCCTTCCTGGGCGAGCAGATACCGCTTGGCCGCTGGATCGGCATCGGCCTCATACTGGTAGGTGCGGCATTAATAAGCAGATGATATGAAAAGGATATTTGTCATTGTAACCGGTCTGGTTCTGCTTGCAGCAGTGGGAGTGGGCGCTGTAACTTTGACCACTCAACAGACTGAAGATGAGATGATTGAGAGCATTGTTAAGGCAAGCTCAGACATCAGCTCCATGAAGTGTGACATTGCCCAGACGAGGCGTGTGCCGCTTATGGACGAGCCTCAGAAATCATCCGGTACAATGATCTATATCAAGCCTTCAAGGTTCTGCCTGGACTACACTGAGCCCTTTGCGTGGAAACTCAAGGTTGACGGTGACAATATCATGATGGGTACGGAGAGTGCCGACGGTGAGGCCGGACGACTCTTTAAGGGTATCTCAAGTATGATTCTGGGCTGTATGTCGGGCGAAATGCTCATGGACAAACGCACCTTCAGGGTTACCGTGACCGATGAGGGAGGCGAGTGGAAGGCGCTGCTCATACCCGTACGCCGTGACATGAAGAAGATGTTTGGTCAGATTGAACTTGGTTTTGATCCCGCTACAAGGCTGCTCAGGCGGCTCCTGATGGAGGATGCAGGCGGAGGCAGCACCGAGATAGTGATAAGCAATGTGAAACTGAACGGAGATTATGAAGCTGAATGGTGATTTGTTCAAGGTGGAATCCCGTATGGAGGGTTTACCGGAGGGACAGTCAGGGTTCAACATAATACTGAATCCTGACCATCTTATTTATAAGGCACACTTCCCCGGACAGCCCGTAACACCTGGTGTTTGCATACTTCAGATGCTGCAGGAGTTACTTTCAGTTCAAGAGGGTAAACAATTGTTTATCAAGAATATAAAGAACGCAAAATTCATAAGCATGATGTCCCCTGTAACTGACAGCCGCGTATCGGTCCTGTTCAGTTCCGTGACCCCTGAGGAGGGGGGAATCAAGGCCCAGGGCGTGGTTGCCCGCAGGGATGACATAGACCAGCTGTTCCTAAAGTTTTCAATTTTCCTTACCGATGAGTCCTTGTGAACCATACATAAGATACTGTGTCATAATACCGACATATAACAACAGCGGCACCGTGGCCGATGTCGTGGAACGTGCGCTCAAGGTGTGCCCTGACGTGATTGTGGTCAATGACGGCAGTACTGACAACACATCGGCCGTACTGTGCGGACTGGATGTGGTTACCCTGAGCCATGAGCATAACATGGGTAAGGGTGAGGCACTCAAGACAGGACTCTACTATGCGGGCGACAACGGCTTTACACACGCAATAACGATAGATTCTGACGGACAGCATTTCCCGGAGGACATTCCGGATATGATAAAGGCCTCCAAGGAGCATCCCGACCGTCTGATTGTGGGCTGCCGTAACCTTACCAGTGAGAATATGCCGCGTAAGAGTACGTTTGCCAACCGTTTCTCAAACTTCTGGTTCCGCCTCCAGACGGCACAGAAACTTGAGGATACCCAGTCCGGTTTCCGTATCTATCCGCTTGAGGCACTGCACGGTATGCGTCTGATAACATCCAAGTACGAGGCTGAACTTGAACTGCTTGTATTTGCCGCTTGGAACGGCGTGACGGTTCAGGGTGTGCCTGTACGTGTTTGGTATGCCCCTGACGGTGAACGTGTATCGCATTTCCGTCCGTTCCAGGACTTCTTCAGAATAACCGTACTCAACACGGTGCTGTGCTTCGGAGCGTTGCTGTACGCCGTGCCGGCAGCACTTATAAGATGGATTAAAGGCAACAGGCATGGCTGATTTCTTTCTCCGCATATACGACTGGCTCAAATGCCGCAAGGGCCTGGCTGCACTGATTGTGGTGCTCATAATAGCCCTCTGCACATTGTCACTGTGCCGGTTGCACTATGAGGAGGATATTGCGGGATTCCTGCCTATAGACCGCTCTGACAGCCGTCAGACCGAGTTTATGGAGACGGTATCACAGCAGAACAGCATTGCAGTCATATTCCGCGCCCCAGAGGGGACGCCTGACGATGACATAATCAGCGCCATGGAACTCTTTGCAGACCTGTGGTTTGAGTATGACACCCTGGAGATGGTCCCTGACATGAGCGCCGAGGCAGATGAGTCCGTAGCGCTTGAACTGATAAAGTTCGTACAGGAGCATTACGCCAGCTTCCTGACCCCGGCCGATTACCGCCGAATGGATTCGCTGCTCTCTCAGCCCGATTACGTAAAACATAGTCTTGAGGCCGATAAACGCTCGCTGCAGATGCTCACGGGCAGTTTTACCGCCAGCACCATACCGTATGATCCGTTAGGCCTGTTCGGTGATGTCCTGATGGGACTGGCCGATATAGGCAGTGACGGCGGATACCGTCTTGTTGACGGCCATATACTGCACCGCACCGAGCCTGCAGGACTGCTTCTGTATGAATCACCCTTTGGCGAGAGTGAATCGGGCCGTAACGCACAGTTGGTTGAACTTACTGATAAGACCGGTGCCGAGGTTGAGGCCGAAACCGGCATCAGAGTATCCTCAGTGGGTGCTCCCGTGATTGCCGTTACCAATGCCGACAGGATCAAGAAGGACAGTATCCTTGCCGTAGGACTGGCCATAATAGGCATTCTGGCGGTGCTGTGGTTCTCATTCAAACGTCTGGACTATATCCTTTGGATAGCCGCAACGCTGGTTTTCGGTGCGCTGTTCTCACTGGGACTGATAGGTTGCATCAAGGATTCGGTATCGGTCATTGTGATAGGACTGGGATCTGTCATAGTGGGTATTGCCGCAAACTATCCGCTCCATTTCCTTCATTCCCTTCGTGATACGGCCGATAACCGCGAATCGCTTGCAGAGATGGTTGTGCCGCTGCTGGTGGGTAACATCACCACGGTGAGTGCTTTCCTCTGCCTGCTGTTCCTGAAAGCTCAGGCCATGCATGACCTGGCGCTCTTCGGCTCATTCATGCTGGCCGGTACAATTATCTTCTCGCTGATATTCCTGCCTGTATTTGCCAAGGCCGGCGGAAAGTATCAGAAAGAGCAGGTTAGGGTGGAAGAAAAGCCCATTACCGGCAGCAGCCGTCTGTGCCGTATTGTATCACCTGTAGTCATCCTGATTACCATAGCCATGCTGATATGGGGAGGCAGCAGCAAGTTCGATACTGACCTGAACCATATCAACTACATGACTGCCCAGCAGAAGGAGGATCTGAAGTTTATTTCGGGCAGTGTAGGGGATGCAGGTGCCGACCGCCTGTCGGTTCTTGCCGGAAAACTTGCTTCTGAGGCTGAAAAGAAGGCCGTAGGAGAGCGTTGGACCCAATTCTGGAACAATCACCCGGAGGTTATTACAGAACTCCGTGAAGAGACTAAAAAGCAGGGATTCACTGAGAGCGCTTTCGCTCCGTTCCTGGAGTCGGTAAGTACGGAGCCCGAGATTGTATCGGCCCAGGATGTCACTCCGGTCAATATGAGCGAGGTTATGGCATCACTTGTCAAGTCTCTTTCAGATGATTTCAATACGGTTCTGTTCCTCTGCGGATTCATCGTGTTTGCGTTCCTTTGGATATCGTTCAGGAATCTGGAACTGGCACTGATATCGTTCCTGCCGCTGACTGTGGGCTGGATATGGATTCTGAGCATAATGAACATGCTGGGCATTCAGTTCAACATAGTAAGCATAATACTGGCCACATTCATATTCGGCCAGGGTGACGACTATACCATCTTCATTACCGAGGGCCTGATGCGCGAATACAAGACGGGTGTGAGGACTGTCGATGAGCGCCGTAAGAGCGTAATCATATCGGCCGTACTCATGTTCATAGGCATCGGCACATTGATTTTTGCCAAGCATCCGGCCATGCGTTCACTGGCAGAGATCACCATTCTGGGTATGCTGGTGGTGGTTGTCATGGCCCATTTCCTGCCTGAGTGGCTGTTCCGCTGGATGACCATGAAGAACGGCAGGAACCGCGTCATGCCGGTTTCAATCATGCGTATACTGCGCAGTGCGTGGGCTTTCGGATTCCTTCTGCTGTCGGTTATTGTCTGCACTCCAGTGGTGCTGGTGATCTTCATCGGCCGTAAACGTGAGTGGAAGGACAGATTCCTGCATAATCTGCTCTACAGATTCGCCAATCTGGTAATCCGCCGTGTTCCTGCGGTCAAGTTCACGCTAGATAACAGCGTGGGAGAGACCTTCACCAAGCCGGCCGTGATAATAAGCAACCACCAGTCACATCTGGACCTGATGTGTCTTATGATGCTCACGCCCAAGATGATTGTGGTTACAAATGACTGGGTTTGGCGCAATCCCATATACGGCGCACTGATACGCCGTGCCGAGTTTGTGCCGGCTGCCGAGGGCATTGAGGATTACATGCCGCAGTTCCGCAGCCTGGTGGAGCGCGGGTATTCCATACTGGTGTTCCCCGAGGGCACGCGTTCGGCCGATTGCTCCATCCTGCGTTTCCATAAGGGGGCGTTCCATCTTGCCCAGGAACTTAATCTTGATATCCTGCCGGTATGTCTGAACGGAGTAGGTTATGCTCTGCCCAAGGAGGAGTTCATGCTGCGTCCCGGACATATCACCGTAACCGTAGGCAAACGCGTCAGCCCCGATGACATGAGTTGGGGAGCCGATGCACGTGAACGTACCAAGGCATTCCATAAGTTCTATCAGGAGTGGTATGCCGATATGTGCAACAAACCGGAGAGCTGACTATGGAGGTGGTGATAATAGGTGCGGGAATGGGCGGATTGTTCTGTGGAGCACTCCTGGCCAAGCGTGGCGTCAGGGTCACTGTGCTTGAGAAGAACGGTACTATAGGCGGCGGACTGCAGACATTCGTACGCGGCGGCGAGACATACGAGACCGGAATGCACGTGGCAGGCGGTTTCAACGAAGGCGGCATTCTGAATAGCCTGTGCCGCTATCTGGGCATTATGGACAGGCTCCGCATCCGCCCTGCAGACATGATGCTGAGCGTGACTTACGCTGACAGCGGCCGCACATATGATATCCCGGCCGGTCGCGAGGCATTCATAGACTATCTTACTGCTAAGTTCCCTCATCAGAAGGATAACATACGCAGTTACGTGGATGCGGTTTTCCGCGTATCACATGAGGAGAAACTCTTCTATCTGGAGAGCATGAGCGGCGTAAATGACCACTCGGATGAGTTCTTCATGCCGGCCGATGCCTTCATCGCCAAATACATCAGCGATCCTGAACTGCGTGCCGTACTGGCATCGGTCAACCCCCTGTATTCGGGCATACCGGGACACTCTCCGGCATATATCCACATAATGATATCGGCCCTGTTCATGGAGAACCCCTGCTGGTTTGAGGGCGGCTCCGGTCAGTTGGCAGAGGCACTCAAGAGCGTCATTGAGGCTGCAGGCGGCAGGGTGCTTACACGCTGCGAGGTGGCATCGGTCCGCGTAGAAGACCTGAATGTGGCATGTGTTGTGGATAAGAACGGCCGTGAGTACCGCGCAGACTGGTATATATCAGATATTCATCCTGCATCACTGTTCCCGCTGATTGAGGGCAAGGCGTTCACATCGGGTTACAGGGCGCGCATTGAGAGTATCCCTGATACGGCATCGGCCTTCAAGGTATATTTGAAGTTAAAGCCTGGAACGGTACGTTTCCCGGGCCATCCGGTATCCATTGTGGACAGCATGGAGAATGCCTGGAAAATGGCAGACTACGATAATTTAGAGTGGCCTCACGGCGTGAACTGCTTCTTTGGTGAGGGAAGTGGCGGCTATGCGTCACACCTTACGGCATACTGCCTGATGGATTTTGACGATGTAAGCGAGTGGGAGAATACCCGCACCGGACACCGCGGAGAGGCATATGAGGCCTGGAAGAAGGAGCGTACCGAGAGGGTGCTGGATCTTGTAGAGAAACGTTTTCCGGGAATAAGGGAGTGTGCCGATGACATTTTTGCATCATCACCGCTCACGTTCCGCGACTGGATGGGTACCCGCAGAGCCGGCGCATACGGCCTTTTCAAGGACAGCACGGATATTGCAACATCACTCATTCCCATCCGAACCAAGGTGAAAAACCTGCTTCTGACGGGACAAAATGTAAATATGCATGGAATTGGTGGCGTTCCGATGACTGCAATTGAAACCATTCAGACTATATTTGCAGATGAATCCGTCCTGAACGGTATTAAAGGAGAATTATCAAACAAGTAATATAAAAGGACCTAATGAACACTTTCAAGCTTAAGCTCATTTATCCTAAATGGCAGAAACTCAAAGGGCAGACTACCTTTAACCTTCCGCCCCACGGCCCGGTTGCCTTTGCCGCAACCCTGCCTGAGTGGGTTGACGTGTCATTTACTGATGAGAATGTAGAGCCGATTGATTTTGATGAGGAGTGTGACGGCGTTGCGCTGTCAATGATGCTGAGTACACAGGTAAAACGCGGCTGGGAGATAGCCGATGAGTACCATAAGCGAGGCAAGCTGGTTACCGCTGGAGGTATCTCCACCATGCTTCATGCCGAGGAGATGGTAAATCATGTGGACAGCGTCTTTCTGGGTGAGGCCGAGGGCCGTTCCGAGCAGATGATGATCGACTGGGTGAACGGTGACCTGAAGAAGATATACAACTACATGGGCAACATGCCGCCCATTGAGTCTGTAGGACCTTGCCGCCGTGACCTCTACAAGCGTGAGCTTTACAACCACAAGGGCGTTCAGATGGTGGACCTGTTCCATGCCAGCCGCGGATGCCGTTTCAGCTGCTATCCCTGTGCCGTATCATATCTGGGCGGCCGTAAGTTCCGTCCGCGTCCCATCGACAAGGTGGTTGAGGATATGGCAGCAATTGACAACAACCGCCTCTTTATAGTAGATAACTCACTTGCACAGAACAAGGAGTGGGAGAAGGAACTCTTCACTGCCATTGCCCCGCTCAAGAAGAAATGGATAAGCCATACCATCGAGGATGATCCGGAAGTTCTGGATCTGGCTGCCAAGGCCGGCGCATGGTATGTATATCAGGCTGTTTATGATACATCGGACTACATCAAGGAGCGTGTAAAGCGCTACCATGACTACGGTATCGGCGTTGAGGGTACAATCCTTCTGGGACTGGACAACCAGACAGAGGACGATATAAAGCGTCTGATAGACTTCCTTGGTGAGATTGACCTGGATCTGGCCGAGTTTACCGTAATGACTCCGTTCCCGCATACCAAGGGATATGATGACCTGCTGCGTCAGGGCCGTATCTTTGACTTTGACTGGAACCATTACAATGCCGGTCAGGTGGTGTTCCAGCCCAAGCATATGAGCCCGGAGCGCCTGCAGGAACTCTATGACTATGCGTGGAAGAGTTTCTATGCCGATGAGAGCCAGGAGCAGAAGATGTTCCGTCTGTTCTGCAACGTGGCCCTGCGTGAGATGGAAGAGGGCACATACCGCCCGCGTGACCGCCGACTTGCCAACAAGTCATTCGGTCGTGATGTTGACAGAAGCGTAAGAAATGTAAATCTATGAAAGTATCACCCGATTATTACGACGAGATATTTGATTTCAAGGGCGAATGGGATATGCCCTCGTCATGCGGCCTGAAGATCCGTGAATCTGAAGGCAAGAAGTACGTTATTGTTACAGAACTCTATCAGGACAATCCCGGTACTTCTGTTACATATGCCGGCAGGAAACTGGCTGATCAGATATGCGAGGCAAAAGGTCTGAATCCGGCCGATGTGGTATACGTGGAGTGCAATCCCAACACCAACTCCAAACTCTCATTCTACGACGAGGAGTACTTTGAAGTAAACTTTGACGCTGATCCGCAGCACAAGTACCGCCAGCTTGACAAGGCTGAGCTAATGAAACTGCTTGGTAAGTGATGCTGAAAAGCCTTCTGATTTTCCTTACACTGGGTACGTTCATTCCCAGCCCAAGGACTGTTGCGCCATGGGCACAGGAGGATAAACGGGCCAGGGAGGTCTTTGTTACTCCCTATCTGGCCGAGAACAGCCGGGAAGTACCTACGGTGATAGTATGTCCCGGAGGCAGTTATCACTGGCTGGATGTAAAGGGTGAGGGTGTGGAAGTAGCAGAGTGGCTTCAGAAAAATGGTATCAATGCCGTACTCCTGCAGTACAGGACAGCAGGTTTCAATTCTTATTTCTGGCATTACAGGTATGTGGCGCGCGGAACCCGCCATCCCGACATGATATGTGACCTGCAGAGGACCATCCGGTATCTGCGTGAGAACTCCGACAGCCTTGGCATTGACCCTGGGCGCGTGGGCGTTATGGGTTTCTCGGCGGGAGGACATCTTGCCATGACATCGGCCTGTTACAGTACCGTTGATTATACGGATCTCAAAGCGGGGCTGTCAGAGGTATGCCTCAGACCCGATTTCGTGGCTGCCATATATCCTGTGGTCACGATGAAAGGTGATTACGTGCACAAGCGTTCCCGTCGCGGACTGTTGGGCGAGTGGGGCAAGTACAGCAGTAAAAAGAAGGATGAGATGTCCATCGAGGAGAACATCCCTGCAGACTGCCCACCGGTATTTTTGATAAATTGCAAGGACGATCCTGTTGTAGATTGGCATAATTCCGTAATTTTGGACAAAGCTCTGACCGATGCGGGTGTCAGTCACAAGTATATCCTGTATGAAACAGGCAGGCACGGATTCGGAGTAAGTGATGTTTACGGCTCTCCTGAGTGCCGTAAATGGAGAGATGAGTTTATAAATTGGCTGAATGAGTTGTATGAATGACATAGAGTTTTCATCTCCTGAACAGATCAAACAGTTTCAGGAGGAGTTGCTGCACAAGCATCTGGTTTATCTCAAGAAGAACTCGCCCTATTACAGGCGCGTGTTTGAGAGTTATGGGATAAACATAAACAGGATTGTGCATCTGGAGGACCTGACACGCATCCCGTTTACCGAGAAGAAAGACCTGCAGCTCTACAACGATGATTTCTGCTGCGTTCCCAAGAATAAGATAATCGACTACATAACCACATCCGGTACGCTTGGTGATCCGGTACTCTTTGGCTGTACCGAGAAGGACCTGCAGCGTCTGGCCTACAATGAGAAAAAATCATTCGAGTGCGCAGGACTGACCTCGGATAGCGTAGTACAGCTCATGACTACGCTTGACAAGCGTTTCATGGCCGGTATGGCATACTTCCTTGGATTAAGGGAGATGGGTGCCGGCGTTATCCGCGTGGGTAACGGCATTCCGGAACTGCAGTGGGATACCATACGCCGTTTCCATCCCGATGCCATCATGTGCGTGCCCTCATTCATACTCAAACTGATTGAATACGCCGAGGCTCACGATATCGATTACCGCTCAAGCAGCATACGCCGCATCATAGGTATCGGCGAGGGACTGCGTGACCAGAACTTCGAACTTAACCTGCTGGGCCGTCAGATCCACGAGAAGTGGCCTGAGGTTCAACTCTATGCCACATATTCATCGACCGAGATGGGCGCCACATTCAGCGAGTGTGACTACGGCATGGGCGGTCATGTGCATCCTGAACTCATTATCGTTGAGATAATTGGTGAGGACGGAATGCCGGTTGCCGACGGTCAGCCCGGTGAGGTGGTTGTCACTACGCTCGGCGTTGAGGGTATGCCTCTGCTGCGTTTCCGTACCGGTGACATTGCCTGCAAGCATGTTGAGCAGTGCCGTTGTGGCCGATGGTCATACCGCTTGTCACCGCTGCTGGGCCGCAAGAACAACATGATCAAGCTCAAGGGTACCACGCTCTATCCGCCTGCCATCAATGATGTTCTGGACAACACTGATTACGTTGAGAACTATGTAGTGATAGTACGTAACAGCAAGGCCGGAACTGATGACGTGCTGGTCAAGATAGGTCTGAAGTACGATCCCGGATTCGATGCCGTAAAGGAACTCAAGGACAGTTTCCGCTCTCGTATCCGCGTTACGCCTGAGATTGAGATATGCTCCGCCCAGGAGATACATGAGATTAATTATCCGCCTACCGGCCGCAAACCGGTCAAGTTCATTGACCAAAGAAAGTGACTGATATGACTGACTACCACAAATTTGATGATATCCGTCCGTACCGCGACGAGGAGATTCCGGCAGCGATGCATCGCATTGCCTCCAACAACTCTTTTCCGTTGGTAGCCAAGTTCGTGTTTCCGGAACTGACTGTTGAGGAGGCTGCTGATAAGATCCGTAAATTCAAGACTATCTATGATTTCCAGCATGATGTGATGATTCCCATGAACAAGCAGGTCCTGGAGGGTACCATTACGGAATTCACACTTGGGGGAATTGAGAAACTGGACACGACCAAACGTTACCTGTATGTTAGTAACCATAGGGACATAGTTCTGGATTCATGTATCCTGATGTATGCTCTTTACCGGGATGGCGGTCATGATACGGGTGAGATAACATTCGGCTCAAACCTAATGCAGGGAGAGCTTGTGGTGGACATAGGCAAGAGCAACAAGATGTTCCGTGTGGACCGCGGCCGTAATCCACGTGAACTTTACAGCACATCGGTCCATCTTTCAGAATATATCCGATACGCAATCACTGAAAAGAAACAGTCAGTCTGGATTGCACAGCGCAACGGCCGTACCAAGGACGGTCTTGACCGTACAGACCAGGGCGTTATCAAGATGTTCGGAATGAGCGGCCCCAAGGACCGTGTGGATGCGCTCGATGAACTCAACATCGTACCCGTATCGGTCTCATACGAATGGGAGTCATGCGATATACTCAAGGCTTTGGAGCTCTATGAGAGCCGTAACGGCGAACCTTATATCAAGAAGCCGGGTGAGGACCTGAACAGTATCCTGACCGGTATCATGCAGGACAAGGGCAGGGTACACTTCCAGATATGCGACCCGATAACACGCGGAGAACTGGAGGCTCTGAGTGATGTGCCCAACGTGCAGTTCCACCGTGAGGTGGCTCAGATACTAGACAAGCGCATATGCAGTAACTACCGCCTGTTCCCTAACGCCTACATTGCTCATGACCTGCGCTACGGCAGCAGCAAGTACGCAGACCGTTATACCAAGGAGCAGTATGACGCATTCACTGCCCGTATGGCTGAACTTGACAAGTACAGCACTGACCCCGCTCTGGGAGATATTTTCCTGGGCATTTACGCAAATCCGATAGATAATCAATAACGTTATGAAGACCAAATCCTTTGTCGTTGTGGCTGTAGCCGCATTGTCTTTGCTCGTAACAGGTTGCGGGAAGAAGAACCTTAAGGTGTGCATCTTCCCCGGTGATTACCCTGATCCTACCATTCTGCGCGACGGAAATGACTACTACATGACCCATTCCAACTTCACCTACTATCCCGGTCTGCTTATCTGGCATTCAACAGACCTGCTTCACTGGGAGCCCATAGCACGTGCGGTACAGGGTCATGACTATTCAATCTACGCACCGGACCTCTGCAAGGTCAACGGCAAATACTACATCTATTATCCCACCAGCAGCGGTGAGAACTTTGTCGTTACGGCCGATAAGATGGAAGGTCCGTGGAGCGAGCCTGTAAAACTTATGGTAAGCGGCATCGACCCCGGACATGCAATGGATGAACAGGGCAACCGATATCTCTATACCAACGATGGCCACGTTGCACCTCTGTCAGCCGACGGACTCTCCATAACAGGTCCCAACCGTAAGGTGTATGATCCCTGGCAGTATCCCGAGGAGTGGGAGACCGAGGGTATGTGGCTTGAGTCACCCAAGATTCTCAAACGCGGTGACTACTACTATCTTGTCAGCGCCGAGGGTGGCACCGCAGGACCTCCTACAAGCCATATGTGCGTAGTTGCACGCAGCAAGTCTGTAACCGGTCCATGGGAGAATAGCCCTTTCAATCCGTTGGTACATACCTATTCGGCCGATGAGCAATGGTGGTCAAAGGGTCACGGAACCCTGATTGATGACCCCGAGGGTAACTGGTACATCGTTTATCATGCATACCGTAAAGGATTCCACACACTGGGCCGCAGCACCATCATCGAGAGTGTAAAGTGGACCAGGGACGGCTGGCCTGTACTTGTAAACAAGAACGGCGCCAAGTGGAAGAACGGCGGTCTGCAGGATTACGACTACCTTCGTCACTATGAGAACCCTCTCATGTGGGCAAAGTGGGAACCCGGCTTTGACGGCGGCACCCTGATGACTACCACGGCAGTTGATGAGAAGTATGAGATAACCGCTCACTTCAAGATCGGCAGCGAAGGCCGTGCAGGACTATACCTTTTCTATAATGAGGATGCCAACATAGGTGCAGTAGAGAGTGCCGGTCCGGATTTCTATGTCAGAATCCTGAATGACCGCAACACGGCTTACGTCTGGGTAAGCAGTAACGGCACAGACTGGAGGGTATATTATGGAAAGTCTGCAGTAGGCACTTACCATCACAACTACTACAAGGGCTTCTTTGCACTCCGTCCTGCATACTTTTTGGATGGTGATGCAAAACTTGTATCGTTCGACTACAAGCCTCTGTGATAATGCTAAAATTGTTGAAAACTTATCACTTACATAATTGAGGATTGGAGGAAAAGCCGTAACTTTGCGGCATGCAAAGAATAGGAGGAAATATAAGTTGCTCACCAAAGCATAAGCAGACCGGTGGGGATAATGTTTCCGAGAGAAATATTTTTTAGAAGGAGGAATTGTTTTTTACAGTTTCTCCTTTTTTTTACCGCAAGGTTGAGAAGAGTTTAACAACAATAATAGAGAGAATGACAGTATCATTGATTTTGGCCGACGGCACCTGCTTCAAGGGTGAATCATTCGGCTATGAACATCCCGTAAGCGGTGAGTTGGTATTCAACACCGCTATGGCAGGTTATCCTGAGATCCTGACTGAGCCTGCATCACGCGGTCAGCTCATTGTAATGACCTATCCGGTCATTGGTAACTATGGTATACAGCCCATGACTCCCGATGAGTTCGGACTGCCCACCAATGCAGAGAGTGCAAGCGCACAGGCACGCGCCCTGATAGTAAGTGAGGTCAGTGATTTCTACAGTCACTGGAACGCCAAGGAGTCACTCGGCGAGTGGATGAAGCGCAATAAGATTGTAGGTGTTATGGGTGTCGATACCCGTGAACTTACCAAGCACATCCGTAACCACGGCAGCATGACCGCCAAGATCCTGTTTGACGGCCAGAAGAAACCCGAGGAGTACGCCTACACAAATATGCTTCCGGAGGTATCGGTCGAGAAACCTGTTACCTATAACGAGGGTGCATCAAAGAAGGTGGTACTGGTAGACTGCGGTGTTAAGGCCGGAGTCGTACGCTGCCTGATCAATGAAGACCTTGAGGTTGTACGCGTTCCCTGGAACTATGACTACTCAAAGATTAAGATGGACGGTCTTGTAATCTCAGACGGTCCCGGTAACCCCAGTTACTGCAGTGAGGTTGTAACACGCCTGCAGAAGTTCATGGCCAAGAACGACACTCCCATTCTGGGTATCGGCATGGGATGCCTGCTGCTGGGTCTTGCCGGCGGTATGGATACATACAAGCTCAAGTTCGGTCACCACACTCAGAATCAGCCGGTACAGCTGGTTGGAACAGACTGTTGCTACATCACCACACAGAACCACAACTACGCCATCCGTGAGGATTCAGTTGTAGGTCAGTGGAAGGTATACCTCAAGAACCTGAACGATGATTCAGTTGAGGGCATCTACAACACACGCAAGCCCTGGGTAGGCGTGATGTTCCACTCAGAGAGCGATCAGGTTAACACTGACGCCATGTTTATTTACGATGATTTTGTTTCAAAACTCTAACACCCCGCTACTATGGCATTGAAGAAATACAAGAAAGTGCTGCTCCTGGGTTCAGGTGCACTCAAGATAGGTGAGGCCGGCGAATTCGATTACTCAGGTTCACAGGCCCTCAAGGCTCTTAAGGAGGAGAACATTGAGACTATCCTCATTAATCCTAACATCGCTACAGTACAGACCAGTGAGGGTGTAGCTGACAGAGTTTATTTCTACCCTGTAACCCCGTTCTTTGTAGAGAAGGTAATTGCTAAGGAGCGTCCCGATGCAATCCTGCTGGCATTCGGTGGTCAGACCGCCCTGAACTGCGGTGTTGCCCTGGAGCAGAACGGTGTTCTGGATAAATATAAGGTAAAGGTTCTGGGTACTCAGGTTAAGGCCATCATGGACACTGAGGACCGCGACCTCTTTATCAAGCGTCTGGATGAGATAGGTGTACAGACCATCAAGAGCCACGCCGTAGAGACTATGGACGATGCACGCGCAGCCGCACGTGAGCTGGGTTACCCGGTTATCATCCGTTCTGCATACGCTCTGGGCGGTCTTGGTTCAGGTTTCTGCGACAATGAGGAGGAACTGAACAAGCTGGCCGAGAAGTCATTCTCATTCTCACCGCAGATTCTGGTTGAGAAGAGCCTCAAGGGCTGGAAGGAGATTGAGTTTGAGTGCGTGAACGATAAGAGCGGCAACTCAATCATCGTCTGCTCGATGGAGAACTTTGACCCGCTGGGAATCCATACCGGTGAGAGTATCGTAGTTGCTCCTACACAGACCCTGACTCACCACGAGGTGCAGAAACTTGAGGAGCTGACCATCCGCATTGCCCGTCACATCGGCATCGTAGGTGAGTGCAACATCCAGTTCGCCTTTGACCCGCAGTCTGAGGAGTACCGCGTAATCGAGGTTAACGCCCGTCTGAGCCGCTCATCGGCCCTGGCATCAAAGGCTACAGGTTATCCTCTGGCTTTCGTTGCCTGCAAGCTGGGTCTTGGTTACAACCTCTATGAACTCAAGAACTCCATTACAAAGGATACAACCGATTTCTTTGAGCCCTCTGTTGACTATGTAGTCTGCAAGATTCCCCGTTGGGATTTGAGCAAGTTCCACGGTGTTGACCGTGAGATCGGCTCTTCAATGAAGTCTGTAGGTGAGGTTATGTCTATCGGCCGCAGCTTTGAGGAGGTTATCCAGAAGGGTATCCGTATGATCGGTCAGGGCATGCACGGATTCGTTGAGAACAAGAGCATCAAGTTCGATGATCTGGACAAGGCACTCAAGGAGCCTACCGATAAGCGTCTGTTCGCCATCAGCCAGGCCTTCAGCGAGGGTTACACCATTGACCGCATCTGGGAACTCACCAAGATTGACAAGTGGTTCCTGAACCGCCTGAAGGGTATTGTTGACCTGTCAAAGCAGTTGCACAAGTGCAAGGGTCTGGATGCCCTGAGCGAGGATATGATCCGCAAGGCCAAGAAGATCGGTTACTCAGACTTCCAGATTGCACGTGCCATCGGTCTTGAGAAGAGCATGGGCTCACAGGCCGGCCTGCTGGCTGTACGTAACAAGCGTAAGAGCCTGGGCATTGTACCTTACGTTAAGCAGATAGATACCCTGGGCGGTGAGTATCAGGCTAAGGAGAACTACCTCTACATGACATACAACGGCTGCGCACATGACATACCGTTCTTTGATGACAAGAAGTCAATCATCGTTATCGGCTCTGGCGCATACCGTATCGGTTCATCTGTTGAGTTTGACTGGTGCGGCGTTCAGGCTCTGAACACCGTCCGCAAGGAGGGTTACCGCAACATCGTCATCAACTGCAACCCTGAGACAGTAAGTACTGACTACGACGTTACAGACCGTCTGTTCTTTGATGAGCTGACATTTGAGCGCGTAATGGATATCATCGAGCTGGAGAATCCCTACGGTGTGATTGTATCAACCGGCGGACAGATCCCCAACAACCTGGCTATGAAGCTGGATGCAATGAAAGTGCCTATCCTGGGTACAAGCGCCAAGGATATCGATAACGCCGAGGACCGTGAGAAGTTCTCTGCAATGCTTGACCGCATAGGCGTTGACCAGCCCGAGTGGAGCGAGCTGACCTCTATGAAGGAGATCGGCAAGTTCATCGACAAGGTTGGATTCCCAGTACTGGTTCGTCCTTCATACGTGCTCTCAGGTGCTGCAATGAACGTCTGCAGTAACCAGGAGGAGCTGGAGAGATTCCTGCAGCTGGCCGCTGAGGTATCAAAGGAGCACCCTGTTGTTGTAAGCCGCTTCATTGAGAACGCCAAGGAGGTTGAGATGGATGCAGTTGCCAAGGACGGTGAGATCATTGCTTACGCCATCAGTGAGCACATTGAGTTTGCCGGTGTACACTCAGGTGACGCTACCATCCAGTTCCCGCCCCAGAAACTCTACGTTGAGACTGTTAAGCGTATCAAGCGAATCAGCCGTCAGATTGCAAAGGAACTTCATATCAACGGACCTTTCAATATCCAGTATCTGGCCCGTGAGAACGATATCAAGGTAATTGAGTGTAACCTGCGTGCTTCACGTTCATTCCCGTTCGTAAGCAAGGTGCTCAAGATCAACCTGATTGAGATAGCAACCAAGATCATGCTTGGCATTCCTGTAGAGGCACCAGAGAAGAGCCTGTTCGATATCGACTATGTTGGTATCAAGGCTTCACAGTTCTCATTCAACCGTCTGCAGAAGGCCGATCCTGTTTTGGGTGTAGATATGGCATCAACCGGTGAGGTTGGCTGCCTTGGTGATGACCAGCGCTACGCCATCCTGGAGTCAATGCTCTCAGTAGGCTACCGCATCCCCAAGAAGAACGTACTCCTGTCAACCGGTACCGCAAAGCAGAAAGCTGCCATGCTGGATGCCGCCAAGATGCTGGTTTCAAACGGATACAACCTCTATGCTACCGGTGGTACAGCAAAGTACCTTGAGGATAACGGCATAAAGAACACCCGCGTATATTGGCCCAGCGAGGAGGGACAGCAGCCTCAGGCTCTTGACATGCTGCACAACAAGCAGATTGACATGGTGGTGAACATTCCCAAGAATCTCACCCAGCATGAGCTCACAAACGGATACAAGATCCGTCGTGCTGCAATCGACCTGAACATTCCGCTGATCACCAACGCCCGATTGGCAAGCTCGTTCATCAATGCCTTCTGCACAGTAGACATAGATGACATACCCATCAAGAGTTGGGATAGTTTCAAGTGATACCATTGGGGACGGTTCCGTTTGGTATCGTTTTGCTAAATAAGAAACAGCGGCTTAATTGTAAGTCGCTGTTCTTTTTGTAGTTGGATATAAAACGATACCAAACGGAACCGTCCCCAGTGGTATCACCTCCAGCGGAGGATGACGCCGGATTGGGCGGGAACGGTGACGCGGATGGGGGAGTCGGGATGGATGTTAGCCTTGAAAGACTGGCCTGAGAGCAGTTCCTTTACTGCTGCTCCGTCCTTCTGCGAGAGTTCCATGTAGTCAAACGCATGCTGCGGGATATTGACTGTGGTATTCATGGGCTGGTCGCTGAAGTTGGTGACCACCAGAATGGCGTCCTTGCCGTCGGCACGAAGGAATGCGTACTGCTTGTGCGGATTGAAAGACTCTGAGAGCGGATTCACGTACATAAGGTCAAAGAACTTTCCGTCACGTACGGCGTGCTCCTGATTGCAGATACGCAGCAGAGTGGAGTAGAAGGCCCTGAGTTCACGCTCATCCCTGGTCAGTCGGGCATCGTTCCATTTTCCGTCGTTATAGAGGCGTGAAAGGGTATCGGGAGCCCAATAATCAAAGATCGTGGTACGTCCGTCAAGTCCGCTGAATCCCTCCTGGTCCATGCCGGATTCGCCTACCTCCTGACCTGAATAAACCATGACAGGACAGCTGTCCATAAGGGCTGATACAATCATGGCAGGACGTCCCTTTTGTGCCGTTCCACCGAAGAATCGGGATGCTATGCGCTGCTCGTCATGGTTCTCCATGAAGTGCAGCATGCTCTGGCCGTTGCCGCCGTTCTGCTGCCAGCAACGGGTTATTGCCGTGGCCGATTCACGACCCTCGACAACGGCACGCAACGTGTCGTAAAGACCCACCTTGTCATATATGTAGTCAAAGTGGCCGATGTTGATGTAATCCCAGTAGGATCCAGGGTTATAGATTTCGGCGATGAAACGTATCTTTTTGTGCGCTTTCTTTACTCTTGATACGGCCCAGTCCCAGAACTGAACGGGTACCATCTCGGCCATGTCGCAACGGAATGCGTCAACACCTTTTCCGGCCCAGAAAAGAAGTATGTCGAGCATCTTCTTCCAGGTGTCGGGAACGGGGTCGAAACAGCGCTGTCCGCCGGCCGTGTAATCAACTCCGTAGTTCAGTTTTACGGTTTCATACCAGTCTGAATATGTGGGAGTTGCGCTGAATTTGTCATTGCCTGTGGCACGGGCCGGAAACTCCTTGTAGTCACCCCAGTCGGGCTCTCCTGAAAGGGCCTGTCCGGGCAGGTAATAGAAGTTGTTCCGGGGGCTGAACGCAAGTGTTTTGTCATCGGCCTCACCAAGGTCTTTTACACCTTTGGGTTTGGCAATGGAGAGGTACTCGCGGGCAACGTGGTTGGGTACGAAATCCATGATGAATTTCATGCCTGCCGAGTGGACACGGTCAACCAGACTTTGGAATTCGGCCATGCGGTCGGGAACGGAGAGTGCAAGGTCGGGATCTATGTCGTAATAGTCACGGATGGCGTAGGGTGAGCCGGCACGTCCCTTGACGGTTCCCGGATGTGACACGGGGATGCCGTACTTGCTGTAATCTGTGCAGGATGCGTGGGCTATCAGGCCGGTGAACCATATATGAGTAACTCCCATCGCCTTGATGTTCTCAAGGACGGTGGGAGTATAACTTTCCAGCTTGCCGGAACCATTGGTGCTGATGTCACCTCCAGGCACATTCCTGCCTGCGCTGTTGCAGCAAACACGCGTGAATATCTGGTAGATGACAGCCTTTTCCATAGGTCTTAGCCTCTGATTCTCTTGATGAGGCCGGTCAGGACTGCGCCGGGACCGCACTCGGTGAACTCCTCAGCGCCGTCGGCAATCATGTTGAGGACGCTCTGAGTCCAGCGTACCGGTGAATTGAGCTGTGTCACCAGGTTTGCCTTGATCTCCTCAGGGTTGGTATGAGGCTTGGCGTCAACATTCTGGTAAATGGGGCATACCGGGTTGTTGAACTGTGTGTTGCTGATAGCCTCAGCCAGTTCATCCTTGGCAGGAGTCATAAGGGGTGAGTGGAATGCACCGCCTACAACCAGGGGCAGGGCACGCTTTGCGCCGGCCTCGGTCATGAGGGGGCATGCAGCGGCGATGGCCTCTTTTGAACCTGAGATAACAACCTGTCCGGGGCTGTTGTAGTTGGCGGGAACAACCACCATGCCCTTTGCGTTCAGGTCAGCGCAGATGGCCTCGATCCTGTCATCGGCCAGACCGATGATGGCAGCCATTGTGCCGGGTACCTTCTCGCAGCATTTCTGCATTGCACCCGCACGCTGTGAAACCAGTTTCAGACCGCTCTCGAATGAGAGTGCGCCGCAGGCTACAAGTGCTGAAAACTCGCCCAGAGAGTGTCCTGCAACCATGTCAGGCTTGAAATCAGCGCCGTGTGACTTGGCAACTGCAACTGAATGGATGAACACTGCGGGCTGTGTTATATCTGTGCGGCGCAGATCTTCGTCAGAGCCGCTGAACATGATGTCTGAAATCTTGAATCCGAGGATTGAATCGGCCTCTGCAAACAACTCTTTTGCCCAGTCAAACTGGTCATACAGGTCCTTACCCATGCCCGAGAACTGGGCACCCTGTCCGGGAAAAACGTATGCTTTCATATCTAAATGTTAAGTATATCCAGTAATTTGATTATCTTTGCGCGACTTTTCCAAACAATTGAAAAAGCGTACTTAAAAGCGCTTGTGAGTGCAAAAATAGTCATCATTCCGAATGTGCAGGAATGGATTATTGACATTTTTATGCGTCGCTACACAATTATTGCTTTTTGTGCGCGTTATATAATAAACCTGTAAATCTACAATGTTGAACTACAAAATACAGAGCTACGGTAGCATGTACCGTATGGAGCATTCGGATGCAATGGGATCCTTTCAGTTGGGACTGAAGAGGGCTTTTGACATCATCTTTTCAGTGTTGGGTCTGGTGCTCTTTTCTCCGCTGATTCTGATATTCTCCGCCATCCTGTTTTACGACAAGGGTCCTGTATTCTTCAAACAGGAGAGAGTGGGCTACAAAGGAAAACCGTTCCTGATCTACAAGTTCCGTACAATGCGCACTGATGCCGAATCAGACGGTATTCCGCGTCTTGAGAGTGAACGCAACAAATATCTGACTCCGTTCGGAGGCTTCCTGCGTGCACATCACCTTGACGAACTTCCGCAGCTTTGGAATGTGCTTAAGGGTGACATGTCATTTGTAGGTCCCCGTCCGGAACGCCAGTATTTCATTGACCAGATAAACCGTGAGACCGATGACTACCGTTACATCTATCTGATGCGTCCGGGAGTCACATCATACGCAACATTATTCAACGGCTACACAGACACAATGGACAAGATGCTTAAGCGTCTTGAATATGACCTGGACTATCTGGATAACCGCAATATCTTCACTGACCTGGGAATCATCGCAAGGACTTTCTTCTCGGTGTTCAGTGGCAAGAAATTCTGATTTTGAATTAGTTACTACCGTTTTTTATGAGAAAGTATCTTGTTTTGTCATTGTTCCTGTTCACCGGTCTGTCTGCTTTTGCGCAGATGTCGGAAGATAAGATAATACAGTACGTTCAGGAACAGCAGGCCAAGGGAGTTTCACAGGAACAGATTGTATATAATCTGAACAAGAGAGGTGTTACAGTCCAACAGCTCCAGCGGATGCGCGAGAAATATGAAAAGCAGCAGGCCACTGGCGTATTGGGCAATACGATTCCGTCTCAGGGCTCCTCAACATCCCGTTCAAGAACGGGGCAGGGGGAGTCTTTTAATTTGGTTAATCCTGCCGACCAGTCATTAGGCGGCACACAGATGACCGATAGCAGAACCCTTGAGAAGGAGAGACTCCAGAGCATGTACAACGAGTCCATGTTCCTTTTTGTGGATTCCATATATCTTCTGAAACAGTCTCTGCTTCCCCAGAAGAAAGAGATTTACGGTCATGACATTTTCAAGAGCCAGAATCTGACTTTCGAACCGAGTTCCAGTCTGGCTACTCCGCAGAACTACCGTCTCGGCCCCGGTGATGAGGTCATCATCGATATATGGGGCGCAGCCCAGAGTTCCATCCGTGAGGTGATTTCACCCGACGGCAATATCATGGTTCAGGACCTGGGACCTGTTTACCTCAACGGAAAAACCATACAGGAGGCCGATGCTTATATAAAGAAGGTATTCAGCCAGATCTATTCAGGACTGGACGGTTCCGATTCAAATTCGAGCATCAAACTGTCACTCGGCCAGAACCGCTCAGTACTGGTGAATGTGATGGGTGACGTTGAGAATCCCGGCACATATCAGGTTTCATCATTTGCCACCGTATTCAATGCAATATACATGGCAGGCGGTGTAAATGACCTGGGATCACTCAGGGAGATCAAACTCTATCATGAGAATGAGGAGGTGGCCAAGATCGACATGTATGACTATATCCGCAACGGCAAGGTACAGGATGACATCCGTCTGAATGACAATGACGTTGTAATAGTATCACCTCATTCACTTCTGGTCAACATTGACGGACGCGTACGCAGGCCGATGCTTTATGAGATGACTCCCGAGGAATCACTCTCAGACCTTATTGATTATGCCGGCGGTCTGGAGTCAAACGCATATAAGAAGGATGTACGTGTAGTCCGCATGGGCGATTTCCAGCGTCAGATCTTTACTGTCACAAAGGAACAGCAGTCCAGTTTCAAACTCGTAGACGGTGATTCGGTCTATGTTGATTCCATTCAGGTGTCATTTGCCAATATGGCCGAGGTACGCGGTGCCGTATACCGTCCGGGACAGTTCCAGATAGACGGTGACATAACTACTGTCAAAGGCCTGATTGAGGCTGCCGGCGGTCTTAAGGAGGATGCATTCCCATCAAGAGCACTGCTGAGCCGCACCAATCCCGACAAGACCCTTACGAACCTTGCCATCGACATAAAGGGACTGATGGAAGGTACCGCACAGGATGAGACATTGCGTAATCATGACGTACTGTTCATTCCCAGTCTGTTTGACGTAGGTGAGGTCAAGACATTCAGCGTATACGGTGAGGTGCTGTTCCCCGGCGATTACCGTTATGCCGACAATACAAGCATTGAGGACCTGATCCTGCAGGCCGGCGGTCTTAAGGAGGATGCCTCTCTGAGTAAGGTGGATGTGGTACGCCGCAACCGTGACAAGGAGGCAGTCGAGAAAGCCCAGTCACTTGCCGAGACATTCTCATTCAGTATCAACGAAGACCTTTCAATCCAGGACAACGATTTCCGTCTGGAGCCATACGATGAGGTATATATCCGCCGCAGTCCGGGTTATTCGGTTAACCGTCGAGTAATTGTGGAGGGTGAGGTTACATTCCCCGGATATTATTCTCTGGCTACCAATAACGAGCGTCTGAGTGACATCATGGAGAGAGTAGGCCAGTTCAGTTCTGAGGCGTATCCCGAGGGAGCGCGTCTGGAACGTAAGATGACCGACGACGAGAGAGCCCGTATGCATGACATCGCAGAGATTCTTGCGGGTAATGACTCCATTGCACTGGCCAAGGCTGTGGACAAGCTCATCAACATGACAACCTTTGAGGTCGGTATCAACCTTAAGGAGGCAGTTGAAAAGCCGGGTGGTCCTGCCGATATCGTTCTTCGTGACGGTGACCGAATCATAGTTCCGGTATTCACCAATACCGTTAAGATCAACGGTGAGGTGATGTTCTCGAACACTACACCTTATGTAAAGGGTAAGAACCTGAAATACTACATCGAGAAGGCCGGTGGATACTCACAGAGAGCAAAGAAGAGCAAGGCTTACGTGGTTTATATGAACGGTTCCGTAGCCAAGGCCAAGAAACGTTCATCCAAACTGGTACAGCCGGGTTGCGAGATAGTCGTTCCTGCCCGTCAGGTACGTGAGGGACTCACAGCAACCGAGATTCTCAGCTTAGGCTCGACATCAGCATCATTGGCAACAGTTGTATTGGCTCTCATGAGTCTCTTGAAATGACGGTTATGGAGGACAATCAGAACAAAAAGGAGAATCTGAAAGAAATCATAGATCTCTTCAAATTACTTTGGGATAAACGCAAGAGGTTAATACTCAATTGCTTTTACGGCGGTGTGCTTTCCATTATCGTGGCATTCAGCATTCCTAAGGAGTTCACGTCAACTGCCATAATCGCTCCCGAGATTTCACCGTCCCTGGGTATAGGCGGAGGTTTGGGCGCATTGGCTTCGATGGCCGGTATCAATGTGGATACCGAGGAAGAGGCTATCTATCCTCAACTCTATCCTCAGGTTGTCTCTACAACTCCCTTCCTTTGTGACCTGGCTGTCATTAAGGTTGAAGGAAAGTACAGGAAAGACTCCATTTCCACCAATCTCTATAACTATCTCAGCGAGTATCAGAAAGAGCCATGGTGGGGTAAGGTGCTGGCCGCTCCGTTCAAGCTGATCAAGCGCGATAAGGTTGAACTGCTGGATGATGACACCGTACTTGATCCCAAACGTCTTAACAGGCAGCAGCAGAAACGCCTGAAAGAGTTGAATGACAGGATCTCAATTGAATTTGACAAGACATCCAGCGCTATACTGGTGAATGTAACCATGCAGGATGCGGGAATTGCATCAATAGTGGCCGATGCCGTTACTGAAAACATCCAGAACTATGTGATTGAGTACAGGACAGCCAAGGCCCGCAAGGATATGGATAACACCCAGCGCATGTATGATGAGGCCAGGGATAACTATTATGCCGCCCAGCGTGCATATGCGGAATACTGCGATCAGCACATGGGAGTGACAAAACTCCAGTATCTCATGGAGCAGGACCGTCTGTCGGACGAGAAGGATATTGCATACAACCTTTACAATCAGTTGGCCCAGCAGTTGGACATGTGCAGGACCAAACTGCTTGAAAAGACTCCGGTAGTTGTACTCCTGCAGCCTTCAACCGTTCCTTACAAAGCAACAACCCCCAAGAAGATGATGATAGGAATACTGTTCGTGTTCCTGGCATTCTTTGGAACTGCAGCCTGGATTATCGTAAAGGACCGTATTCTTGAAGCTTAACTATGGGATTGTTGATACTCCTTACACTTTTAATTGAGGTGGGAGTACTGCTCTACCTTGAAGTTAAGGCGTGGCATACGCTTTATACTCCTCTTACATTTCTGATGCTGCCGTATGTGGCAGTACTGCTGCTGACTGTGGCAGTGGCAGGCAGGTGGGGAATAGTGGAATTCTATTACCCGAGTGTGGTCTATTGGAATGTCGGCCTGCTGTTGTTTGCCATACCCAGTTATGTGATGGGTTTCGCGTTGCAGAAACACGGCAAGCCTGTCATCAAACCCATAGATGACGGCAACGGTATGTCTAAAGTGGCTACCATCCTTGCGGTTATAATGTGCCTGCTCTTCATATACAGGTTCAAGGTCGTATTGGGAACATCGACAGCCCCGCTCGGTTCCGATGAGTTCGGAATGGACTATGACGGACACGGCCTGTGGGCACACTTGAGCAAGTTCAACCTGCCGCTGCTGGTTTTATGTGTCTATTATGCAGACCGTAAGAAATGGTGGCTCTGGGTGCTAATGATACTGCTCATAGCCATAACCTTCCTCCATCAGGTTAAAGGATGGGTCATAATACCGTGCGTAGCCGGTTTGGCAATGAGGTTATATTCAGGCAAGACGCATCTGACGATGAAGTTTGTATTCTACATTGTAATAGGTGCCGTTGCCGTATTCCTAATTTCTTACATATTGTCTCTTGTGGTAGGCGGTAGCGCAGTTCTGGGCGGGGCGATCATTGAGTTCATCCTGCGCCATTTCCTCCATTACGTTACCAGCGGAGTACTGGGATTCAGTATGGACCTGGCTGCCGGCATGCCTGATAAGGGCAGCATGGAGGTGCTGTTTGCCCAGTTCGTCAATATCATTAATCTTATTACCGGAAATAATGAGATTATCTCACAGGTAAACGGCGTATTCGTGTATACCGGCTTGAACTATACGAATGTAAGAACCATGTTCGGTACGATAGCCGTCTATACAGGTCCTGCCCAGTTCGCATTTGTCACTGTGCTTATCAGTACGGTCATCTATCTGCTCAAGGTGATGACGATTCGTTTCAGGAGTGTCTATGTCAATCTCATCTATTTCTATGAGTGCGCTCTGCTGTGTATGGGATGGTTTGAGTATTATTTCTTCCATCTGGATGCGATTGAGGTGCCTGTTATGACAATCATAGTAATGGTTATTGTTTCATTGTTAGACAGTAAGACAGCATGAGTTTAAGAGAAACCGTCAACAGGATTGTTGCAAGACTGCAGGGAGGCGATTCCGGTGCCATCAAAAGGGTGACCGGCAATTTCCTGTATCTGTCAGTACTGAACGCCCTGAATATCCTGTTGCCCCTTATTACGCTGCCTTACATACTGAATGTGGTTGGCAAGGCCAACTATGGTATCTATACCTACGTTTATACTATACTTCAGTACATAATCATCATTGCCACATACGGTTTCAATTTCTCGGCCACCAAGCAGATTTCACAGTGCAGGGATGATGTCAAGAGAGTAAACGAGATCTATAATGCGGTAATTATAAGCAAGTTCATGATTGCCCTGGTACTATCGGCACTGGTAATGGTATTGTCCCGTTTCATTCTTAAGGATGACGTTGCTCCGTTGATGTTCATGTTGGGCCTGGGAATGGTTATCGGCGATGTACTGACTCCGGTCTGGCTCTTCCAGGGCATGGAAAGGATGAAGTATATGACGATTGTCAATGCCTCATCAAAGATCCTGTTTACCGTACTGGTGTTTGTGGTGATACGCAGCACTGAGGATTTCTTCCTTCTGATTCTCCTGAATTCCGCAGGTTACATATTGGCCGGTGTGCTGAGCCTTATACTCTCCGCCAGGCAGTTCGGAATGAAACTGGGATTGGCCTCCGTACGTGACATAGCATATCAGTTAAAGGAGGGCAGCGCTGTGTTCGGCTCGACATTCGGCATTTTCCTTTACAGGAATGCGAACGTCCTGATACTCAAGCAACTGGCTCCCAACGAAGTAGTGGGCGTCTATTCGGCTGCCGAAAAGGTTATAAAAGGCTTCCAGTCAATCGTGGCACCGGCCGCACAGGCTTTGTTCCCGCATCTGAGCCAGCGTTTCAAGGACAAGCGGGACGTTGAGAATATCAGCCTGCTCAAAAAGATATCACTGCCGTTCTCGGCGGTTCTGGCACTGCTGTCCGGCGCGGTTTACATATTCGCTCCGTGGATATCGGACCTGTTGTGCGGCGTCGGCATGCGTGACTGCATACCTCTGATAAGGATCATGACGCTTGTCATTTTCTTTGGTGAGGTCAACTACCTGATTGGTATTCTGGGCCTGATAAACATGAACCGTCAGAAACAGTTTTTCAACTCGGTGATCATTACAGGAGTGTTCAGTGTCATATTTATTCTCATATTTGCAGGAAAATACGGCGCTACTGCGGCAGCCTGTTCAATGTCACTGTCAGAGATGCTTCTGACAATGCTTTGCCTGGGTTGTCTTTTCAAAATAAGAGGTAGGAAATGAAGACGGCGGTCATATTGCTGAACTGGAACGGGGCCGATGATACCGTAATGTGCCTGGATTCTCTTGCTAAAGCAAGGGGAGACTTCTTTACGGTCATTGTCGACAATGGTTCTGCCGATGATTCCGTAAGCAGGCTGCGTCAGTACAAGGAAACCTCATCACTTGACATAAGGCTGCTCGAGCTGGACCGTAACTACGGTTTTGCGGGAGGCAACAACAGGGGTGTCAGGTTTGCATCGGCCGATAATCCGGATGCCTATCTGCTCCTTAACAACGACACGGAAGTGACACCTGACTTCCTGGAGAGACTTGAAGGGTTTGTCAGTACCCATAAGGAGTACAGCATCCTTACTCCCAGGATCAACTACTATTATGACAAGAACATTATCTGGAACTGCGGCGGTAAACTGAGGTTCGGGTTCCGGAGATATAAATATGCCGGTTGCCGCGAGGATAAGGTGAAAGGAAAGGATTTCCTGCCCATATCTTTCGTTACCGGTTGCGCTTTGTTCTGCCTTCCTTCAGTGCTGGAGCCCGACGGATCGCTTCTGACCGAGAGGTTCTTCTTTGGCGAGGAGGATTTTGATTTCTCCATGAGAATGGGAAAACGCGGCCTCAAGATGGCCTGCGTTATGGATTCGGTCATCTATCATAAAGTGGGTTCGGCAGGTAACATGATGCAGAAATCCGGTAAGGTATATCTGCATCTGCTTAACCGTTATGTGGATATAAGACTCAACAGAGGCCCTCTTTTCGGCTTTTTCTGGCGTGCGGTATCATTCCCCTTTACGATGCGTTCATTGAAAAAGGCGTTCGGATCAACCGGTCAGGCATGGACCAAATACCGCCGGTTGCTGTCCGATATGCGTTCAAAGGATTCCGTTGACCGCAGTGTGTTTGAAAGTCTGGTTATAAAAGGAGATTATTTCAATGGACAGGAAGGTTGAAATATGGGGCGTCTATCCGCCTCCCATAGGTGGTATCTCGGCTTATTGCAAGAAACTGACTGCAGCACTTCATGCAATGGACCAAACGGTTACCATGAAGAACTTTGCCCGTTCCCGATCCGGATGTGATTACGTGAAGGATGTGAGATTCCAGTTCTGTGAATTTCTGAAACTTCCGTTCGTGTCACGCAGGATAATACATGTCCAGCTTTGTAACGTATGGTTCCTTACCGCACTGTATCTGACCGGATGGCGTCATGATATCGTCATTACACTCCACAACAGGAAACTGCTGCTGCTCAAGGGTTGGAAGGAGAGGATGGTGCGCCGTTTCCTGTCGCGTACCCGTGCCGTCATTTTCAATGATCCGCAATTTGTTGACCTTCTGGCCGGCAAGTACGGCATCGACAAGTCCGTAATGACCGTACTGCCTACATATATTCCGCCTACTGAGAGTGAAAGACGCGGTCTTCCGGAGGAGATAGTCTCATTCTGCAGCAAGCACAGATATACCATATCCACCAATGCACACAGTCTCATAGTGAACACATGGGGCGATGTCTACGGCTTTGACCAGATTATCGGAATGATGGATATCCTGGTCAACCGCAAAGGAATGGATGTGGGTTTGGTATTCCTGTTTTCTATACTTGGTGACAAGGAGTACTTTGACAAGTGCGTCGAGCGTATAAAGTCACTCGGACTTGAGGAGAGATTCCTTCTGATTGTCGGGTCCGATGCCAACGGCTTTGAGGTCTGGGAAAAGAGTGACCTTTTTGTACGCGCCACCAATTCGGACATGGAGGGAATATCAATCAAGGAAGCGTTGCAGTTCGGAACCCCTGTTATAGCCAGCGACGTCTGCACAAGACCGGCTGAGGCGATCCTCTACCATAAGGGCGATGTTGAAGAACTGGCCCGTAAGTGTGCCGATGCACTTGAATCCGGAAAAAAGGTGGAATACCATCCGCAGACTACCGTACCCGGTAAGGTGATGGAAATCTACAATCTTATAAGGCGGTAATTACCGTCGTCAGACTCTCACTGAATCTTATTGAAACTGCTTTGCAGGATCTGAAACGGTTGTATTCGACCGATGTCTCCACATCCATGATTTCCACATGGGATGCGCCGTCAAGGGTGATTACAGCCTTATCGGTCTCAATCCTGTTGTTCTGAGCCGACAGGATTTTAACATCGGGAGCGAAATGGATCAGGCTTACGGTCTCCAGGTGGGATTTGCAGTGATCTGTGACGGTCAGCGAGTCTGTACCTGACAGGAATGAGCGAGTGTGCAGGTGCCTGCGGCCGAATCCGTCATGACTGGCTGTGATAATGCCGGCCTGATCTTCAATGATTCTGACATTTGCTCTGCCGGCAACCCTGAAACCTCCCCAGACCGCTGATGAGTCGCGGCCTCCGACAGTCACGGTGTTGTGCGCTGTAGTGCTTCGCTCATACTGGCGGCGGTCATTCTTGTTGTAAGTGGATATGCCGGTGTCGATTATGAAAGGAGCACCGTCCAGACGCATCTCATAACTGAATGTGTCGGCATGGGTATGACCTGGCTGATATGAAGCGGTGACATTGCCTATGTCAACAATAACCTCCAGCCTTTGGGATTCCATCTTACGGTAACCGCATTGTGAAAGTACGGTGCTGTCACTTACAATGTCAAGTCTTCCGGCATAGTCAATAATCTCGGAGGCAGCAGGCGCAATACCGTATGCGGAATCATTCAGAAGAGGTATGCTTCCGTCTTTCCATACTATACTCTTGAGGTGTCCTGTCATGGCGGCAGCTTTATCCCTCATGTAGCTGTCAAACTGCTCGGGCAGGGAACCATGGGTATAGTTGATGCAGTCAAGCAGTCTGTCCAGCAGAATGCAGTGATACATGGGAGACTGCTCAAAATGAGCGCCGTCCGGCAGTATCTGCCTGTCAAGTTCCCTTTTGAGGAGACGGACAGCCTTACGGATCAATCTGTCGCTTTTGAAATATACGGAACCGATTAAAAGTGCATAGGCATCCTCAAGTATGTGATTGCCGGCCAGATGCCTTTCGACAGACCTGGAGAGCAGATACAACTGCGAATACAACGAATCCAGTCGTGCTTTTGTGGCGCACTCACGGTGCTCACTGAAGAACTTGATCCAGTTGATTATCCTCAATGCGGTAGGATAGGGCTGCAGTCCGATGCTTCCGTGTCCCGTCTCCCCGACGAAACGGTCAATCCATGCGGTGCATTCATCAGTGCCGATGCCCGGCTGGTTCAGCCAGTCCATGTAATTGAGATTGTAGGCCCAAAGGGGACCGTTTGAAGAGTCTTCCCAGCCATTGAAACCGGCATTCAGGTTGAGGAACGTGAATGTGCCTTCACGGAGTGAAACGGGCTTTGCCAAAGGTGCTGTCAAAAGGCCTGTTCCAAAATGGTCAGGAGCCTCCTTTTTTATGTACCTGGGATGATGTATCTTTCTTATAATCTGAAAGATAATCTGCTCGGGCCTGAGGTGGCACACAGTGGATGTATATAGACTCAACCGCATCGTAAATGCTCTTTCCACAAAAGTAGTAATTTAAAGCAGAAATATGACGTATTTATTGTATCTTTGTCAAACCACTTGTTTGGCGTTTGCCATAGCATCCTTTGTATGAAAGTTAATTTTATAGGGTTGGGGTATATAGGCCTTCCGACCGCTATCATAGCCGCCCGGCACGGTGTTGAAATTGCCGGAACTGATATCAATCCTGATGTCGTAAAAGCCACCAATGAGGGCCATCTCCATATAGTTGAACCCGGCATGGAGGAGATGCTTAAGGAGGTCGTAGCCAACGGCCGTCTCAAGGCATATACAGAGCCTCAGTTATCGGATGCATATTTCATTGTAGTCCCGACTCCTTTCAAAGGTAATCATGAGCCTGACATATCGTTTGTCGAGGCTGCCACCAGAAGCGTAGTTCCATTCCTTAAGGAAGGTGACCTTTTTGTGATCGAATCGACATCACCCGTAGGTACCACCGAGAAGATGCGTGACGTGATCTGTTCCATGCGTCCGGAACTCAAGGGCAAGATATACATGGCATACTGCCCGGAGCGTGTACTGCCCGGCAATGTGGCATATGAACTGATCAACAACGACCGTGTCATAGGAGGTATCAATCCCGAATCGACCGAGAAAGCCAAGGAGTTCTACTCACAGTTCGTGAAAGGAACCCTTCATTCTACCGACAGCCGTACCGCCGAGATGTGCAAACTCACTGAGAACGCTTCACGCGACGTTCAGATAGCATTTGCCAACGAACTCTCATTGGTATGCGCAAAGGCCGGCATCAACGTCTGGAAACTTATAGAACTTGCCAACAGACATCCGCGTGTGAACATACTCCAGCCGGGATGCGGAGTCGGCGGTCATTGCATAGCCGTTGATCCCTATTTCATCACGGCCGATTATCCCGAGGAGTCCAAACTGATAGCACAGGCCCGTGAGACCAACAACGGTAAGGCCGATTGGTGCACAGGACAGATCCTGGCTCAGATCCTTAAGTTCGAGAAAGAGAACGGCCGCAAACCTCAGGTAGCCCTGATGGGTCTGGCGTTCAAGCCCAATATCGATGATTTGCGTGAGAGTCCTGCCATGGAGATAGCCCAAGGCGTAACAGACGCTGTCGAGGCCCGCTATATCATGGTTGTGGAACCCAATATAAAGTCACATCCCCGTTTTGCGCTGACCGGATACAAGGAGGCTTATGACAAGGCCGATATCGTAGTATTCCTGGTTAACCACAGGGAGTTCGCGTCACTCAACTACCGTACAGACGTGAAGGTGCTGGATTTCTGCGGCGTATTCAAGCTGCCGTACATTATCTGACCGTATATGAAAAAGATAATCCTTGTGTTCGGAACCCGTCCGGAGGCCATCAAGATGGCTCCGCTGGTAAAGGAACTTGAAAAGTATCCTGATGAGTTCCATACCCTTGTATGTGTTACAGGGCAGCACAGGGAGATGCTTGACCAGGTGTTACGCCTGTTCAGCATAAAGCCGGATTATGACCTGAATATAATGAAGGCGGGTCAGACTCTGTACGATGTCACATCACGTGTGCTCTGCGAGTTCGGCAAGGTACTTCAGAAAGAACATCCGGACCTGGTTCTGGTTCACGGAGATACAACAACATCGATGGCATCGGCTCTGGCCGCATTCTACGAACAGATCCCTGTGGGTCATGTCGAGGCGGGACTGCGTACCGGCAATATCTACAGCCCGTGGCCCGAAGAGATGAACCGCGCCATTACAGGACGCATAGCCGTGCTGGACTTTGCTCCTACAGAGTTCGGCCGCAATAACCTGCTCAAAGAGAATGTTCCGGACAGCAGGATCACCGTCACCGGCAATACGGTGATAGACGCATTGTACTATGTCGTTGACAGGATAGGCAATGATGCCTCTTTGAAGGAATCGCTTGAAAAGAACATATCCGCTCAAGGTTATGACGTGAACCGTCTCAAGGAGAACGGCAGGCGTCTGGTACTGATTACCGGCCACAGGCGTGAGAACTTCGGCGAAGGTTTCCATAACATCTGCAAGGCGTTGGATACGCTGTCACGCAGATACAAGGATGTGGATTTTGTCTATCCCATGCACCTTAACCCCAACGTACGCAAGCCCATACATGAGACATTTGACGGCAGAGTGCCTGAAAATATGTTCTTCATTGAGCCGTTGGACTATTTCGATTTCGTTCTGCTTATGGAGCGGAGCAATATCGTGCTTACTGACAGCGGAGGCATTCAGGAGGAGGCTCCCGGATTGGGCAAGCCGGTTGTCGTCATGCGTGACACGACCGAACGTCCTGAGGCTGTTGAAGCCGGAACCGTCAAACTGGTGGGTACCGATTATGACCGTATCGTCAATGAGATAAGTACCCTGCTTGACGATCCTGAATACTACTCGGCTATGAGTGAGGCGGTTAATCCTTACGGAGACGGAAAAGCGTGTCCCAGAATCGTCCGTTTCATCCGATCATTCCTTCAATAAATGAAAATACTGTTCCTGTCATATTCTTTCGAACCTGATCTTGGCGCATGCGCATTCAGGAATTCGCATCTGTTCCATGAATTGCTGAAACATCTTGACAAGGATGATTATGTACGCGTCATCTCGACGGTTCCCAACAGATACTCTTCATTTTCACTGGATGTTCCTTATGAGGAGCGCGGTGATAACTACATGATAACCAGACTGCCTGTTCCCAAGCACAGCAACGGCAAGAAAGGTCTGGTAAAGGCGTTCGTTTCCTATTACAGGGGCGTGAAGAAACTGGTCCGCAAGGAGAGATATGATATGGTTTATGCGACATCGGCCAAACTGTTCACAGCTTTCCTGGGAAGGCGCATGTCATACAGGATGAAGTGTCCGCTGTATCTCGATATCAGAGACCTATTTGTGGATAATCTGGGAGATATATACTCGAACAGCAAAGTCGCAGGCCGTATCATGGTGTGGCTGATGTCCAGGGTTGAGAAGTACACTTTCGGTAAGGCCACACACATTAATCTGATTTCGGAAGGTTTCAAGCCGTATTTCGACAAGTATCCCAAACCGGAATACTCATTCTTCTCAAACGGTATAGACGATATCTTCCTTGAAGCGGGTAAGGCCAGGACGCCGGAAAGGAGCAAACCTTATGTAATTACCTATGCCGGCAACGTCGGAACGGGTCAGAGCCTGGATATGGTTATCCCGGATGCAGCACTCAAGTTGGGTGACGATTACATTTTTAGGATAATCGGTGACGGCGGTACGTTGCCTTTACTCAAAGAGCGTCTTGAGTCCAAGGGTGTCAAAAATGTACAACTGATACCTCCAGTAAAGCGCGAGGAAATAATCAACTACTATAAGGACTCCGATTTCCTTTTCCTGCAGTTGAATGATCTGGACTGTTTCAAGAAAGTTCTGCCTTCAAAGATTTTCGAGTATGGTGCTTTTGACAAACCGGTGATTGCCGGAGTTGCAGGTTTTGCAAGACAGTTCATCCGGAAGAATGTCTCCAACCACATCCTTTATGATCCCAATGACGCCGAAGGTCTGGTGAATGGACTTAAGAACTATCAGCTTAAGTTTGAGAGCAGGGATGCTTTCAGGGAAACATATAAAAGAGAGTTCCAGGACAAGGCTATGGCCGACAGCATCGTCCAGGTAGGAAGAAGAGGCTGATTACTCGGACTCAAACAGAATCCCGTCAGTTTGTGGGTGAATGAACTCGAATTCAAGAGTTCTTGTAAGGCCTTCCTTAAGAGTATAGGGGGCTTTGAAACCGGTGTTGTGTGCTTTTGTCGAATCAAACTGTGTTGTGGCGCAGAACTTCTTGACTCTTACGGAACTTACCTCCAGTTTCTTTCTTGTTATGAATGCAATGAAATCAAAGAAGTAACCGCCTGCCATTCCTATCCAGTAAGGTATCTTGATTGACGGTATCTTCCTGCCGAGCTTTTCGCATACCACCTCGGTAAGCTGGTTCATGTTGAAATCGGGCTTGTCAATGTAATTGAAGACGTTGTATCCGTCAGTCACGTTTTCAATCATGTATTTTACGAAAGCGACCACGTTACCCACGTATGCCATTGACTTTACGTTCCTGCCGTTTCCCACTCTGAGGAATTTGCCTGTAGAGAGCAGATGGAGCAGATTGTATACATTGCCTCGGTTACGTTCACCGAATATGACGGTGGGGCGGATGATGTCGATGTTCCAGTCCTGATGGGTCTTGTACCACTCCTGAAGCACCTGCTCGGCCTGCCATTTGGATTTGCCGTAGTGATTGAAAGGATCGGCCGGGGCATCCTCATTGGGGTTGTTCTTGTCAAGTCCGTAGATGGCTACGGATGAGAAGAATACAATCCTCTTTACACCATTGTTCTCCATTGCCTGAAGGACATTCTTCATGCCCTCGACATTGGTGTCATAATAGAGTGAAGTGGGGGTGACGTCGTCCCTGTGCTGGGCTGCCAGAAGTACTACCGCGTCGGTATCGGCCAACAGAGCATTGAGTGATGAGGGAACTGTCACGTCGCCCTTGACGGTTAATTCCGGGAAGAAGTGGCTGGGCTGGATGTCGATATTGCGGAGCTGATGGTCATCTTTCAAAAGATCCATCAGCCTGGTACCTACAAATCCCGATGCTCCTACCAGAGTGACTCTCATTCTCCGTTCAGTTGTTGACGGCGCAAAGATATGGTTTTTTTTCAACCGCGCTTTAACTTGTCGGCGTTAAAGGTTATATTTGTACTGTGAATTCTATATTAACCATTTTAAATAACCAAATGAAAAAAGTATTGTTTACAGTAGCTCTGGCCCTCGTAGCAGTAGGTGCCAGCGCACAGGAGCCTGAGTTCCGTATGCCTATGGGCGGCTTCGGCGGTTTTGGTGGCGGCTTTGGCGGTTTCGGCGGCGGTCAGCAGGTTGACGTTAAATTTGACGAGTATGTAGCTGCTCCCGAAGGTTTTGACAAGGAGCGTGAGGGTATAGATCACGGTACCGTTCAGCTGATTGAGTACAAGTCTGAGTCAGTAGGTACTGTACGTAAGGCCAACGTATATCTTCCTCCCAAGTATGATCCCAACAAGAAGTACAGCGTTCTCTACCTGCTTCACGGTATCGGTGGTGACGAGTGGGAATGGATGAATGACGGTGGTGTACCCAATATCATCATGGATAACCTCTATGCTGACGGCAAGGTAGCTGACATGATCGTTGTTATGCCTAACGGACGTGCTGCTGAGAATGACTCACGTGCCGGCGGTATGGCTTCATCAGCTGCTTTCGGTGTATTTGACAAGGACCTTATCGGTAGCCTTATGCCTTACATCAACAGCCACTTCAGCACATACACTGACAAGATGCACACTGCCATTGCAGGTCTGTCAATGGGTGGCGGCCAGTCTCTGAACTTCGGTCTTGCCAACATGGACAAGTTTGCTTATGTAGGCGGTTTCTCATCAGCTCCCAACACCCAGCGTGCCGCTCAGCTCATTCCTGACGTTGAGAAGGTAAAGCAGGAGAACAAACTGCTCTGGATGGTTTGCGGTGGTGCCGACGGTCTGATTGGCAACAGCACACAGCTTAAGGCTTTCTGCGATGAGAACGGAATTCCCTGCACTCTGATCAATTATCCTGATGAGGGTCACAACTTCACCGTTTGGAAGTACGGCTTGTACAACTTTGCACAGTTGATCTTCAAATAATCAGATTACATTCTCAACATTTTTAGGAAGTCACGTTCCGTTCGGAGCGTGGCTTCTTCTTTTCCCTTTACTGTCTGGGTCTCGGGGAAGAGAAGCATGGTGGAGAAGTCTGTATCCGGCATGTGGATACGCTCGTAGAGGTGACGGAATGAACGTCCGGCGTGGCTCTCGCTTTCGCGTGGGCCTACAATCATAAGCAGGTGGTCAGTCTTGAGTCCGCTGATTACCCAGTGCATATCGGCCGTCTCACTGACCTCATTATATGAAACGCGACCGCTTGAGAAGTTGAGTCCTGTACCGCGTACAGCCGATATGGGCTGATCCTTGCCGTAGAATTCGGTGGCACAGCCGATGGCCATGGTGATGCGGTAGATGCTCTCCATGCACTTCTCGAATGCGTCATCCTGGATAACCGGTCCGGGAACCAGTACGACAATGCGTCTGATGGTGTTTATTGGCGTAACGAAACGCTGCAGAACTATCTGGCCGTGGAATCCGTCATTAAGCGGGCTGATGATGTTGTCCAGATAGGGCAGGTTGATGCTGTGACGCAGCGGAAGTCCCATCAGCATACGGTCTGCAGCGAACTCATTGGATGCGTGCAGTATGCTGTCGATGATGTTGTTGCCCAGACGGTTGTGCGCAATGAAAGGGACATCGGCCGATGCCGCAATCCTTGATGCCTCCTCAAGTCGGCCCTTGCCGTCCTGCATGTATTTGGGGGCGTGCTCACCGTTAATGGTGACATAGAGGCCTACCAGTTCTGGACTGTTCTTGTCATACAGGGTGATGGCCGTATCCATAAGTGCCTGTAGGGTGTTTGAACCCGTTAGCATCACCATAAGACGTGACTCCGACTGGGTATCCGACTGTTCGTTCTGGTGCAGTGCATTGGCTGCATTTTCAGTTATGATATTGCTAAGGATGCATGAGAACAGCACTATCAGCACCGTGGCACTGAGAGTGGTGTTGTCCATCAGACCTCCGTCATACGCACCCATCGCTATGGCCAGGGCTCCGGCAGCATGTGATGCGCTCAGTCCGAATACAACCCTGCGGTCATCGGCCGTAAAGCCGTTCGCCTTCTGGGTAATCAGGGCGGCAAACCACTTTCCGAAGGTTCCTATGATGAACAGAACTGCAAATGCCGTCAGGAACAGCCAGTTGCCGGTCATTCCGGTCAGGTCTATCATAAGTCCGGTGTTCAGCAGGAACATGGGAACGAACAGCGTGTTGCCCACAAAATCCAGTCGGTTCATCAGAGGTGATGACTTGGGTATGTATCGGTTCAGCACGATACCTGCAAGGAATGCGCCTACGATTGAATCCAGACCGATCAACTGAGCCAGACCGCAACTGAGAGCCAACAGAATCATCACGAACAGGAAGTGCGAGAAACTGTTGGTGACGCGGTGGAAGAAATCGCGCGCCATACGCGGATATATAAGTATCACCGCTGTGATGTATATTGCGATCTTAAGTATGAACCACAAGGGATTGAATTCAGCGTCGCCGTGGGTTGACATCATCACCGCATAGACTATCAGAGCCAGCAGAATGGCAACCAGGGCACCCGCAACTGAAATGGTCACGCTCTTGCGTCGGGCCAGTCCGTATCGGCTTATGATAGGATAGGAGATAAGGGTGTGCGATCCCATTATACATGCCAGTATGGCCGATGTGCGGGCGGGCAGTTTCAACAGCCAGACGCATGAAAAATAGCACAATGCCCATGGAACGGCAAAGGTGAGTATACCGAACAGAATGCCCCATACTTTGTTGCGCTTCATCTCCTCCAGGTCAATGCCCAATCCGGCAAAGAACATGATGAAGAGCAGTCCCATACGGCTGAAGAACTGAATCTCGGGAGTGACGTTGAGAATGTTCAACAGTCCCGGTCCGATGAGCACGCCTGTTATGATAAGACCTGCTATCTGAGGGAATCTGAGCCGTTTACAGAGTATAGGCACAAACAAAACCAGCGTCAGGACCACAAAACAGATCCAGATGCTGTCAGTCATGGGGAACAGTTGTTGATAACTCATTTTTGGTTATTACGCTACGAAGATAATTATAATTCCCTGATTTTGTAATTTCGCATTCACAAAAGATTGATTATGATAGACTACCAAAAGGAACTCAATCCAAGCCAGTGTGACGCCGTCCTTTATACCGAGGGCGACTCAATGGTCATAGCCGGTGCGGGTTCCGGAAAAACACGTGTACTTACATATAAGATTGCCCATCTGCTTGAGGAGGGAGTCGATCCCTGGTCCATACTGGCACTCACCTTTACCAACAAGGCAGCCGGTGAGATGAAGCAGCGAATTGCCGCAAGAGTAGGCGAGAACCGCGCCCGTTATCTCTGGATGGGTACATTCCACAGCATTTTCAGCCGCATTCTCAGGTCTGAGGCCGATAAAATTGGTTACAGTTCAAACTTCACCATCTATGACCAGACCGACAGTCAGAACCTGATAAAGTCTATCATCAAGGAGATGCAGCTGGACGATAAGACATATAAGGCAAACGTAGTTCAGAGCCGCATATCGAACGCCAAGAACCGTCTTGTGACCGCATCGGCATATGTCCAGAACGCCGATATCTACAAGAACGACCAGTTCAAGAAGATTCCCATGACTGGCAAGATATATGAGCGCTATGAGCAGCGCTGCCGTCAGTCGGATGCCATGGACTTTGATGACCTGCTGCTCAATACTTTCATACTGTTCCGCGAGCATCCCGATGTTCAGGAACGTTACGGCTCGTCATTCAGGTACATTCTGGTTGATGAGTACCAGGATACCAACTATGCCCAGCACTGCATAGTATGGCAACTGACACGATTCGGCGCAAAGGTATGCGTGGTAGGTGACGATGCCCAGAGCATCTACTCCTTCCGCGGAGCCAACCTGGACAACATGCTCAAGTTCTCCAAGCTCTATCCTGATTCCAAGCTGTTCAAACTGGAGCAGAACTACCGCTCAACCCAGACAATCGTTGAGGCAGCCGGCAGTCTTATCTGCAAGAACCACGCCCAGATACCCAAGAAGGTCTTCTCGGAGAACGAGCAGGGTGACAAGATCAAGGTTATGTGCGCCCATTCAGACCTTGAGGAGAGTGAAATGGTGGTAAACCGTCTGCTTGACCTCCATACCTTTAAGGATACGCCATGGAGTCAGATGGCCATACTATATCGCACCAACGCACAGTCCCGTCCGCTTGAGGAGGCCCTGCGCAAACGCGGTCTGCCTTACAAGATTTACGGAGGCCTGTCATTCTACCAGCGCAAGGAGGTAAAGGATGTGATTGCATACTTCCGCATGAGTGTGAATCCCAATGACGAGGAGGCGTTCAAGCGCATAATCAACTATCCTGCCCGCGGAATAGGCCAGACTACAGTAGGCAAGATACTTTCCATTGCTATGGATAGCGGAGTGAGCCTGTGGACCGTTATCTGCAACCCCGCCGAATACAACCTTGGTGTCAATTCCGGCACAGCCACCAAACTCCAGACATTCCGCAATATGCTGGAGAGCTTTATGGCCGATGCCTCAACCCTGGATGCACAGAAGCTCTCCGAGCGTATAGTTGAGGAGACAGGCATCATGCGGGAACTCAAAGCCGATACCGCTATTGAGGGCGAAGGCCGCTTGCAGAACGTCGAGGAACTGCTTGCCAATATTGCACAGTTCTGTCTGGACCGCAAGGAGGAGGGTAATGACAAGTGCCAGATGACCGACTATCTGAGTGAGGTCTCACTAATGACCGATCAGGACAACGAGACTGATGAGGATCTTGAAAAAGTCACCCTGATGACCGTCCACGCAGCCAAGGGTCTGGAATTTGATGCCGTATTCATCGTGGGTCTGGAAGAACACCTGTTTCCCAGCGACATGAGCGGCGATGACGAGCGCCAGATAGAGGAGGAACGCCGTCTCTTCTACGTTGCAATGACCCGAGCCCGCAAGTACCTAACGCTATTGTTTGCAACAACGAGATTCAAATACGGAAGTGTAGATTTCTGCACACCCAGCAGATTCCTTAAAGATATAGATTCCAAATATCTTAACATGCCCAGTGAGGGTATAAAAAGCTCGTGGAACAGCCGCTCGCTCGGTGATGAGGACTCAAAACCGATTTTTCAGCGTCGTGAGTATTCTTCTGTGCCTACATTCCAAGCCAAGAAGAAGCTTGAAACCGAGCAGCCGGTTCGCAAACCGTGGCAACAGGGAAAATTTCAAGTTGTTACTGAATCCATGCTCAAGGATACTACACCTGTTCAAACCTTACAGGTAGGAAACGTAATTGAACACGAACGTTTTGGAATAGGAAGTGTATTATCCGTAGAAGGCTCTGGTGGAGACACCAAAGCCGTCATACGTTTTGTCAATGTAGGCGAGAAGACGCTGCTTCTCAAGTTTGCCCGCTACAAGATCCTGAAGTAATTACTTGAACTTGTGCTTGAATTCCTTGTGGAATGCCCTTGATGTGTAGGTGGCCACGATTCCTGCGCCGCCCTTTACGTTGTGAAGTATTGTGACGGGTTCTGAGAGGAATGATATGTCATCGGCATCCCTGTAATCATTTACAGATCTGTGGTAGTAATAATATGCGTTTGAGAGTACGTACAGTCTGACATCGATCGAATATATTACCTCATCCTTCATCTTATCTGCAATTGAGAAGGGAGATGTACTCTCCAGGTATCCTCCTTCAGAATAAACGTACATAGATTCCAGCGTATCGGGCTTTTCCATCATGATGTTGAAACTGAACTTGTTTCCGTCCTTGATGTGAAGGTCATCAAAGAAAATCTCCTTTGAACCCCATTCAAACTGACTGTCAGCCTCGGTATCCTCAAGGATGGCGGTGGCGTCATCGGCCAAACCCAACAGGACCTTGGTCTCGGAAGGAATCTTGTAATGAAGACTGACAGTCATGGTGTCATATTCATTTTCGCTCCAGTCGTGATTTACGTAATAGGTCATGGACGGAGAGATGGTCAGCATGTAGAAGTCTTTCCTGTCGTCCAGACCCTGGATCTCGAAATCCACTACCCAGACTGAGTCTACGGCTGAGTCGTCAAAGATTGAGACATAATCATCAAACAACTCACTCATGGTATGGGTGGGGACATACTCCTTACGGTAATCGGTGAACAGGCAGTTTTGTGCGTGGGGAACTGTGTCAGTGGCCGATATTGTTCCGTACAGCGGATGTGAGGCGGTGACGGAGATGATGTCGCCGTCATTGATTACACGTCCGTCGGAATATGCCTTAAGGCTGTCCACATATACGGCGGTGTTTGTCTGGCCGTTGATGCTTACGTTTACGGTAACATCGTCGTCCAGGTTGTAGCCGCTGTAGTATGAGTCCAGGAAGAATGCGCTGTGGCTCATCTTGAATGTGGGTATGTTGCCGGATTGGGTGATGCTGTTGACAATAAGCATACGCTCGCTGTCCGGGCCTTTGTACTCTATGTCCTTGGTGCATGCGCAGATAAGTACTGCGGCTGCAAATATGATGGTGTTGTACTTTTTCATAACCTTAGAATGATATGGCGTAACTGATTGTGGGAAGAATGGGGAACAGTGTAAGCTGACGCAGTTTGCGGTCCTCGATAATCTGATTTCCGTTATAATAGCTGTCAGAGTAAACGTATACAAGGAACGGATTGCGGCGGTTGTATGCGTTGTATATGCTCAGGTTCAGTGTTCGGTTTACCCTTTCACTGAATTTGCGGTGCCAGTTGAAACTCAGATCCAACCTGTGTGTGGGGTTGAGGCGGAAATTGTTGCGGTTGTCATAATAACCCAGAGTATAGTATGACGGGTACAGTTCATCCTGCTCATCGGCAAGAGGTTCCGAATCATAATACTGGGTATAGATGGTTCCGCAGTTTCCGGTCTCAAAGAGCCATGTGGCTGACATGTCGAACTTTTCGCTGAATTTGTAGTTGCAGGTTATGTCCAGCTTGTGACGGCGGTCATACTTTGCGTCGAATACACGTCCGCCGTTCAGGACCATTCCGGGACGGTCAAACTTGCGCTGTGACTTGTTCCATGTGTATGCCACCCAACCGTTCAGTCTTCCGACCGAGCGCTGTGCCATGAACTCCACGCCGTAACTCCAACCCTGACCGAGCGCAATCTTGTTCTGCCAGTCGGTGTCGCCCGACAGATAGGTCGAGCCCTCCTTGTACTCCAGCAGGTTGTCCATCTGCTTGTAATAACCCTCAAGGGTGAAATCGGCCAGTCCCTCGACGCTGTATGCGGCTCCCAATGCCCACTGGTGTGAGTGCTCCGGCTCAATCTTATCGGTAACAGGTACCCAGAGGTCTGTTGGAAGGCTTATCACATTGTTTGAGAGCAGGTGCACATATTGTGTCATATATGCATAGCCGGTCTTGAGTGAGAGGTCATCGGTAATGAGGAATCGGGCACTCAGTCTTGGCTCCAGAGAGTTGTAGTAGCGGCCGTTCACGCTGAATCCCGCATATCCGGCACCCAGATTGAATCTTATGATATCTGTCAGTTCAATGTCATCCTCGACATAGATCTGGTACTCATGCGCAATGACATCCTTTGAACCATATGACTGGTTGAAGTTGTCGTTCTTGACTGAGTCGTTCTCCAGGGTCTGCGTGCTGTTCACGCTCAGGCTCATGACATCGGGCGTAAACTTGTGGTGTGTGTAACTGCCGCCGAATCTGATTTCCTGCTTGGCCGATGGTGACCAGTGGAAATCACTGCGGAAAGAGGCATCGTAGATACCTGATTTCATTCTGATTGCAGTGTTGGCATCGGTCTTGTTGACCTTGTCTTTCTCATCGATGGTGATACCCATCCTGTGGCGGTACTGGGTGTAGTTGGCACTCAGGTCCATAAAGAGCTTGGGATTGAGGACATGGTTCCAGCGAATGGCTGATACGGTGTTTCCCCAGCGCCAGTCAAGTTTTGTCTTGGATTTGTACTGGCCGCCTGAACTCTTGTAGTTGAAGTAGATGTCATCGTCGCCGCTATACCAGCTTACATACAAACGGTCGCGGTCGCTGAACTTGTGGTTCAGTTTCACGTTCAGGTCATAGAAGTAGTAACCCATGCTGAAGTCCTCATCAGTGTCGGCAAACTGGAACTGCTTGTTCAGCCAGAGAGCGGAGTTCAGCATCAGGTCAGAGTATGTACGGCGGGCTGAGATGTTGAATGATGTCTTACCTTTTATAATAGGACCCTCCAGGTTGATCTTGGATGAGATGAATCCTAATGATACGTTGCCGTGATACTGCTCCATGTCACCGTCCTTCATACGGATATCTACGACTGATGACAGACGTCCGTAGTAGTGGGCGGGGAAACTGCCCTTGTACAGGGTCACGTTCTTGATGGCATCGGGGTTGAATACCGAGAACATACCGAACATGTGGTTTACGTTGTATACGGGAACACCGTCCAGAAGCAGAAGGTTCTCGTCGGGGTTGCCTCCGCGTACATAGAGTCCGGCGGTTGCCTCGGTGCCGGCCTGTACACCGGGCAGCAACTGAAGTGCCTTGAGCACATCGGTCTCACCGAACATGGCGGGAACAGCCTTGATCTGCTCAATGGGAATATCCACGGCACTCATCTGTGAGCCGCGTACGCCCAGAATCTCACGGTTACCGTAGATTGTAACCTCGTTTAGTTCGTCAATTGTGGGAACGTCGATATTGATCAAGGTATCCTTGAAGAGTGTGAAGGGTACTACTACGGGCTTGTAGCCTACGTAACCCGTTCGAATCTCGACGGGACCGTCGGGTAGGGTGATGGAGTAGAATCCGTACTCATTGGTGATTGTTCCGCGACCGCTTTTAAGGTCGAGGATCGTGGCACCGATCAGTGTCTCCTTGCTAGCCTTGTCGGTAATGTAGCCACTGATAGTGTGCTTGTTTTGGGCTTGCAAACAAAGTACTGACATTAAAGCCAGTAAGAATGTCGTAGTTCTTTTCATTACTTTTATTCAACAAAAAAAGCAACCTGTTCTTAGAAAGACAAGCTGCTTAGTAATTCATAATTTGGAGCGGCAAACGAGACTCGAACTCGCGACCCCGACCTTGGCAAGGTCGTGCTCTACCAACTGAGCTATTGCCGCAGAAAAAAACCTTCGGCTTTTTTCTGCGGCGAAGGTCTCCGGCGCCTCGGCATAGTGAAAACAAGCTTTCCCTCTGCTCTCGGCTTGTGCGACCATTGCCTAACTACAATAGGGTAGTTAGAAAAAAACCTCAGATTGTCAAAGTTCCTTGGTGAAGAGAATGAGACTCGAACTCACACGACATAACTGTCACTACCCCCTCAAAGTAGCGCGTCTACCAATTCCGCCATCTCTCCAGAGAAGTGCCCAGAACAGGACTCGAACCTGCACACCTCGCGGCACACGCACCTGAAACGTGCGCGTCTACCAATTCCGCCACCTGGGCATTTCTAAATAAATCAAAGATCTACTTTTGAGCGGCAAACGAGACTCGAACTCGCGACCCCGACCTTGGCAAGGTCGTGCTCTACCAACTGAGCTATTGCCGCAGGTGCTTTTTGTTTAAGCGGTGCAAAGGTAAGAGTTTTGGGTTTATCTGCCAAAAGCAAATGCAACTTTTTTATCCGCTATTTGCACTTTTTTATTTTGCCATCAAGGCGTCAATGTGCTTTTGGGCAGTACTGCATACCTCTTGGGCGTTCATAGTAAGGCAATTGCGGTTTTCTACGACAATATTGCCATTTACGATGACAGTATCCACATCCGATGCATGTGCGCTGTAAACCAACTCTGAAATAAGGTTGGTATGAGGATACAGATGGGCTTTTTCCATATCGACAAGCAGTACGTCGGCATAAGCATCGGCCGCCAAAACACCAAGTTCTCCTTCACGTCCTATGGCCTTGGCGCCGTTGACCGTCGCCATCTGCAATGCGGTGTATGCCGGAATGGCGCAGGGATCAAGAGTGCTCACTTTCTGAAGCAGAGAGGCGGTACGCATTTCGTCCCACATGTCCAGGTCATTGTTTGATGATGCACCGTCTGTACCTATGGAGACGTTTATGCCGGCATCAAGCATCTTCTTAACGGGGGCAATGCCGGAGGCGAGTTTCATATTGCTCTGCGGGTTGTGGGCTACCGATACTCCGTTCCTTGCCAGGATCTCAATGTCATGGTCTGACATTACCACGCAGTGTGCGGCAAGTGTCTTGGTGGTGAACAGGCCTTTCTTCTCAAAATACTCGGTAGGACTCATTCCGTACTGCGTCATGCTGTTATCATGCTCAGTCTGAGTCTCGGCCAGATGAACGTGGCTTCCAACACCAAGTTCCTTGGAAAGGCTGATGGAGCGCTGCAGATGCTCGCCGGACAGGGTATATATTGCGTGCGGACCCATCCACATTGAAACCAGGCGGCTGGATGAGAACCTCTTCTGAACCTGTTTCCAGTCATTCTCAAAATGATCCATCCTGAAGTCCATGGGGCAGGGACTTACCAGAGCACGTATGCCTGCAGTCTCGGCAGCCTCGGCCACAGCCTCCTCGTACGGGTACATATCTACAAAGGTGGTGGTGCCTCCCATAAGCATCTCGAGGATGCCCAGTCTGGCTCCGTCAAACACCTCCTGATATCCCATCTTGCCTTCAATAGGCCAGATATGCTGTTCGAGCCATTCCATCAGAGGCACATCGTCCGATATGCCGCGCAGCAACGCCATAGCCACATGCGTGTGGGTGTTTATGAGTCCCGGCATAACAATCTTGCCGGTAGCGTCAATCTGTTTTGCATCGGGGTGCCTGGCTGCAAACTCAGATGCGTCTTTTATATCCGAACTGACAAAGGAAATCTTCTCTCCCTCGATTCCTACGTATCCTTTAAAATACAGATTATCGCCCTCTGAGGCAGTCATGGGCACTATTATGCCGTCGTTTATGAGAATGTTCATAGGTCAAATCAATTGTACGTGCAAATGTAGTAAATAGCTTTCAAGAGCCGAAATTTTGTTCAAAATCGTTCAAAAGTGCGTTTTTACATTTTTAAACATTTGTTTGAAGCGACGAATAATTTTAATCAAATTATGCAAGTCCACCTATTTTCCAACATTGTTGACTGAAATACATTTTTATCTTTGGTTCGGTAATCAACCCGAAAACGAAATGAGACGTTCCGACCTAACATCTATTGTTATAGCAACTGCAGCGTTGCTGTTGTCTTCTTGTGCCAGAGAGGATAGGTTCACTGTTGTTTCTTATGATCAGGAAACCAATACCGTATTTAATATATCGGTTGCGCGTAATACTAAGACTAAAACCAAGTCTTTGACTAAAACTACAAAGTCAGAGTTTGTCGGCCTAACCGAGATAGATACAAAGAATATAACTGATTACACCGCCGAGAAGAATCATGCATATCTGGATGCAGGAATTGCTTTCGGTCTGGTGGGAGTTGACAATGAGGATAACACTATTCTTGTTGACAACAATCCGGTTTATGAGACAGAAGGCGTCAGAACTGCCAATCTGGTTACGTCCAGCCTTTCAAGCGGTTCTATGAGAGTCGGTGCGTATTATCCTTATGTAAGTAGCGTGAGTTATCACAAAGATGGCTCATACGCCATATCTTTCACACCCAATGATATTAAGAAAGGCCCGTTGGCCTCAAATACTGTTGACATGAGATGTGACCAGAATCACGAAATGGTCAATTTACAATTTCATCACATCTCCAACAGTGTTGGTTTTAAAGTTTGCGACATTACCGATGACGAGCAGCTTAAGGGCTTGATGCATGTCCGTAAGATAGTGCTCCACGGAATGCCTGCTGAAGGTTTGTTTATGGTAGACGGCGAGAACAGCCGTTGGGTTCCGAATGCCAAGCGCCAGAACATCGTTTTCTATGAAGGCAACGATCTGGTAAAATGCGGTGTCGAGAATGCCGATTTCGTGGGAGGAGCAAAACTTTCCGTAGAGAGGGATAATTGCAACCACATCTATGTGGTACCCGAGGAGTTGAAGGACGGAAAGCATTTTGTAGAAGTGACTTTTGACGTTGATCCGTTTGAATATGAGGGGACCAGGTATCGTGGTGCAAAGAACCAGTCTCAGATAATCCAGTTGTCAGGCGTGCTTCCGAATGACGAGATGGAACTGGGACTCCAGTATACCTTCGTTCTTGGTCTGAATATTTACACGGTTTACAGACCTATTGAATTTACTGCTTCGGTTGATGACTGGGAGGTTAAGTTCAATGGCCGTGTACTTGATTATGATAATGAATAAACGCAATAGAAAGAGACTGATAATTGATCTAAGGACAGAAACAGAAATGACTATGAGAAAGATTTGGAATTATGTACAGGGGCTGAGGTTTATGTACTGGAAGAGGAGGATAGAAGGAAACTGGTATTTCTCAGATGTGGTATATTACCGTGATGCCAAGAGAATCCAGAAGAACACTACAGTCAACAAGCGTAAATGGAATCTGGTGATCAGTCCCAATTCCTACGTCATGTACGGTGACGCTCCGTTGACCGTGGCAAACATGGTTACTATGGAAGGACATTACTCGCTTCGTCCGGACGGAAGCCTTACATTCTGTGAGGAGAGTGACGGCGGTGAGACCATAGTAAAGAAGGCAAGACTCTGTAAGTTGAGCGACAAGGAACTTGTTTACAGTTTCGACCGTGACCAGTTCGAGAACCTCAATTACATGAACGAGCAGAAACAGACCGCAATGGCGGACAAGGTTTACTATTCTTTCTTCAGACTATAAATAATTAGGTTGAGGGATTCCAAACGGGAATCCAAGTTGGCTAAGAAAGAGAAACGCGCCCCGATTGGGGGCGCGTTCTGTTTTTGATTATGTGCTGTAGAACTTACTTGATGTTCTTGCGCTCAATCATCCAACCGGCCATCTTGCTGACTCCGGGCTCATTGCCGGTGAACATTGTGCTTGCCTCCTTGTCGCCCTTGAGCCACCATTTGAGCCATGCACCTGCTACCTTTGCGTAGTCACCGCCGTTGGGCTGCATGTAAGTACCGCCGTGGCCGATGCCGTCAAGGCTTACAAGACATGCGGGCATTGAACCTGACATGCGCTTGAAGTCATCGTTACCGTTCTCCCATGCGATATCGGTTGAACCGCCGAGGATCCAGATAACTGATTTCTGCTTCATCTTGGCAAGGCTGGCCTTATCCTCACTCTCTTCACTGCCGAAGAAACCGCTGTTCATAACCAGAATGGTCTTGATACGAGCGTCGTCCAGCATGTGGAGAGCCTGCAGACCGCCGCATGACATACCTGCTGCTGCGATGTTGTCAATGTCAAGCTTGCCGTAGTAGGGGCTGTTCTTGTCGGCGTTCTGAGCGATAGCCCATTCCAGAGCCTGCTTCAGGCCTTCGGGGTCACCCATGGACATTCCGCCGCCCATGCCGCCACCACCGGGCATTCCACCGCCCATCTGAGGCATACCGCCTCCCATGCCTCCCATACGGGGCATTCCGCCACCCTGGCCACCACCTTGGGGTGCACCCTGGGGACGCTGACCACCCATACCGCCGGGCATTCCGCCGCCCATGGGCATACCACCGCCCATACCGCCGGGCATACCGCCACCCATACGGGGAACATCACCGGTCTGACCGGGACGCGGAGCCTCCTGCTGCTGGTAGTTGCTGGGGCCGATAGCTACGATAAGGAAGCCCTGTGAAGCAACCTCATTAAGGAAATTGATGTGGCCGCTGGGTGAGTTTGCGCAACCTCCGTTACCCCATACTACAACGGGAAGCGGATTCTTCTTGTCAAACTTGCTCAGATCCTGCGGACGGAAAATGGTGTGTGTGGTGAGGGATGCCTCTTCCATCATGATGGCTTTGTAGGGGCCTGAACCTCCCTCTTCAACGATTCTTGAATTCTGTGCCTGCATAGGCATCGCAACCAGGGCCATAATGGCTGAAGCTGCAAATAATAAATCCTTTCTCATATAAATGATAGTTAGTAAATGTGGTTTTTTGTGACCCAAATGTAATGTTTTTTTTTCGATTATTATCTATATTCGCAATGCCATTTTCTAACAGTCAAATTCAATAATCAAATAATGGAAGAAGAGAAAAAGCCGGTTGAACTGCCGGAAAACGCGTATCGCGAGCTTAAGGAAGGAGAGTCTTACGAACCTATAATGAAACCCGGCAAGGTCTATCCTGAGGCCAATCTCTGGTCAGTGGGCTGGGGTCTGCTCATGGCTGTACTGTTCTCGGCAGCAGCCGCTTATCTGGGCCTTAAGGTAGGTCAGGTGTTTGAGGCTGCAATACCTATTGCAATCATTGCCGTAGGTGTATCGTCAGTTGCCAAGCGCAAGGGCGCTCTCGGTGAGAATGTTATCATTCAGTCAATCGGTGCCTGCTCAGGCGTAATCGTGGCCGGTGCGATTTTCACACTCCCGGCTCTTTACATACTTCAGGCCAAGTATCCTGACATGACGGTGAACTTCATGCAGGTGTTCATCAGTTCACTGCTGGGCGGTGTGCTGGGTATCCTGTTCCTGATTCCTTTCCGCAAGTATTTCGTTAAGGATATGCACGGAAAGTATCCTTTCCCCGAGGCAACTGCCACCACTCAGGTGCTTATCTCAGGCGAGAAGGGCGCCGGACAGGCCAAGCCTCTGGTTGTATCAGGTATCATTGGCGGTATCTATGATTTCATAGTTTCCACATTCGGCCTGTGGACCGAGAACTTCACCTCAAGGGTTTGTGCGTGGGGATCGGCCCTGGCTACAAAGGCCAAGCTGGTGTTCAGCATCAATACCGGTGCAGCTGTTCTGGGTCTGGGCTATATTGTAGGTCTCAAGTACGCATGCATCATCGCTGCCGGTTCTGCAGTTGTATGGTTCATTATTGTTCCTATTCTGCCTATGCTGGGTGATGCTTTCCTGCAGTCACTCAATCCCGCCGTTACCGATGCCGTTGCAGGTATGGAGCCTGAGCAGATATTCTCAAGTTACGCACGTCATATCGGCATTGGCGGTATAGCAATGGCCGGTATCCTGGGCATCATCAAGTCATGGCCCGTTATCAAGGGTGCCGTAAGCCTGGCCGGCCGTGAACTCAAGGGCGGTGCCGGTTCTGCCAACGTTCAGGTGGAGCGCACACAGCGTGACCTTCCCATGAAGATAGTTATAATAGGTATAATAGTAGCGCTGGTTGCAGTATTTGCATTCTTCTATTTCGGCGTGATGGATTTCAACCTGATGCATGCCGTTGTAGGTATTCTGGTAGTGGGAATCATTGCATTCCTGTTCACTACAGTCGCTGCCAACGCCATTGCCATCGTGGGTACCAACCCCGTATCAGGTATGACTCTGATGACACTTATTCTTGCATCGGTTATCATGGTTGCAGTTGGTCTTAAGGGCACTCCCGGTATTGTGTCGGCCCTGATCATGGGTGGTGTTGTATGTACTGCACTCTCTATGGCCGGCGGTTTCATTACCGACCTCAAGATAGGTTACTGGCTGGGTTCAACTCCGGCCGTTCAGCAGGGTTGGAAGTTCCTGGGTACTCTGGTATCGGCCCTGACAGTTGGCGGTGTGCTGATAATCCTGAACAAGACTTACGGATTTGTAGGTGAGAACGCTCTGGTTGCTCCTCAGGCAAATGCAATGGCTGCCGTTATTGACCCGCTTATGTCAGGTACAGGCGCTCCCTGGTGGCTTTATGCTACAGGCGCTGTGATTGCCCTGATACTGAACTTCTTCAAGATTCCGGCTCTGGCATTTGCCCTGGGTATGTTCATACCGTTCCAGCTGAATATCCCTCTGGTTGTAGGCGGATTCATCAACTGGTATGTAGGCAGCCGTTCAATCGATCCCGCTGTCAATACTTCACGCGTAGAGCACGGAACACTTCTGGCCTCAGGTTTCATTGCCGGCGGTGCGCTGATGGGCGTAGTAAGCGCAGCACTGAGATTTGCCGGTCTGGATCTGTTCATGGCCGATTCATGGACCGGTTCACATATGGCCGAGTGGCTCTCACTGATTATGTACGCAGTACTGATATGGTACTTTGTACGCAGCGTTATGAAGCGTAAGGATTAAAAGAGCTGCCACGCATAGATTGCGTAAGCCAATAGGAAGAGGATGCCTGCGGTTCGGCCCAGGCGTCCTTTCTTTTTTCTCATCGTGGTGAAGATGATTATGAAGGCTGAGAATCCCAGCATCCAGATGAAATCACTCATGTAGTCCTGGAACTCCAGCGATATGGGCTTGATGGATGTGGAAACACCCAACACGCAGAGTATGTTGAATATGTTTGAGCCGATGATATTGCCTATGGAGATATCCATCTGCTTTTTTACGGCTGCAGCGACTGATGCTGCAAGTTCGGGCAGGCTGGTTCCCAAGGCTACTATTGTAAGGCCGATGACCTTATCGCTTACGCCCATGGCGCTTGCCAGGGTAGTGGCGCCGTCTACAAGGATATCGGCACCGAATGCAAGCATGGCGCATGAGAGTACTATCAGTCCTATGGCTGCAAGTATGGTCATGGGCTTGCCCTCCTGATCTTCAATATCGGCCTCCTGAGGCTGTGTGCGTCCTTTTCTGATAGATATTGTGGTAAAGAGGATGAGGCAGGCAAAAAGCGTCAGACCCTCTATTCTGGAGATACCTGAATGCAGCGCGAAAACCATCAGAAGCAGTGATGCCACAATCATTATCGAGCCGTGACGGACCACCTTGCTGTTATCGGTCTCAATAGGACATATCAAAGAGGTAAGACCCAGGATAAGGCCGATGTTTGCTATGTTTGAACCTATTACGTTGCCCATGGCAATGCCTGCGCTGCCCTTGATGGCCGATATCGTGCTCACCAGAAGTTCCGGGGCCGATGTTCCAAATGCCACAATGGTCATACCGATTACGAGCGGAGAGATGCGGAAACGGCGTGCAATGGCAACGCCTCCGTTAACCAGCCAGTCGCCTCCGAAAAAGAGCAGAACGAAGCCTCCGATAAGCTGTGCGGCGATTATGAGTATGTCTGTTGCATTCATCGGGTGCAAAGTTAACTTTATTTTATTGTTTATTTATCTCAAAAAGGAATAAACGGGTGCAATTTGGACATTAGTTTTTGCCGCCATTTTTGTAATTTTGCGCATCAAAATAAAAGATATGGCAGTTAAGACGGGGCGTATTGCCCAAATTATCGGTCCGGTGGTGGATGTGGCCTTTGGTTCTGACGTAGAGGAACTTCCGTCAATCCACGATGCACTGGAAATAACCCGCGATGACGGCCGCAAGCTCATTATCGAGGTTCAGCAGCACATTGGTGAGGATATGGTGCGTTGCGTTGCCATGGACCTTACAACCGGTCTGAGACGCGGAATGGAGGCACGTCACACAGGCAGTCCTATAACCATGCCGGTAGGAAAGCAGATCAAGGGCCGCATGATGAATGTGACAGGTGCACCTATTGATGACCTCAAGCCCCTTGACATGGAGGGCGCTTTCCCCATACATCGCGAGCCGCCCAAGTTTGAGGAGCTCTCGACCGTTGAGGAGGTGCTGTTTACAGGTATCAAGGTGATAGACCTTCTGGAGCCCTACTGTAAGGGCGGTAAGATCGGTCTGTTCGGAGGTGCCGGCGTTGGTAAGACCGTGCTCATCATGGAGCTCATCAACAATATTGCCAAGAAGAACAACGGTTTCTCAGTCTTTGCGGGAGTGGGAGAGCGTACCCGTGAGGGTAACGACCTGCTGCGTGAGATGATCGAGTCCGGCGTAATCCGCTACGGTGATGCCTTCAAGGAGAGCATGGCCAAGGGCGAGTGGGACCTGAGCAAGGTTGACTATGATGAGGTTGCCAAGTCACAGGCCACGCTTGTGTACGGTCAGATGAATGAGCCTCCAGGAGCACGTTCATCAGTAGCTCTGTCAGGTCTTACCGTTGCCGAGTCATTCCGTGACGGTGCCGGCAGCGACGGCGCATACAGCGATATCCTGTTCTTTATCGATAACATATTCCGTTTCACACAGGCAGGTTCGGAGGTATCGGCCCTTCTGGGTCGTATGCCGAGTGCCGTAGGTTATCAGCCTACACTGGCCAGTGAGATGGGTAAGATGCAGGAGCGCATCACATCAACAATACACGGATCAATCACATCGGTACAGGCCGTATATGTACCGGCCGATGACCTTACAGACCCGGCACCTGCCACCACGTTCTCACACCTGGATGCAACCACCGTGCTGAGCCGTAAGATCGCCGAGCTGGGTATCTACCCGGCCGTTGACCCGCTGGATTCTACATCACGTATCCTTGACCCCAATATCGTGGGCAAGGCACACTACGATACCGCTCAGCGCGTAAAGCAGATTCTGCAGCGCTACAACGAGCTTCAGGATATCATCTCCATCCTTGGTATGGATGAACTGTCCGATGAGGATAAACTGACCGTCGCCCGCGCACGTCGCGTACAGCGTTTCCTGTCACAGCCGTTCACCGTTGCCGAGCAGTTTACCGGTGTCAAGGGTACAATGGTAAGCATCGAGGATACCATCAAGGGATTCAACATGATCCTGGACGGTGAGGTCGATGACCTGCCCGAGCAGGTGTTCCTGAATGTCGGTACTATCGAGGAGGCTATTGAGAAGGGTAAGAAACTGCTTGGTGAGGTCTCAAAGTAATACAGGATGCTTAAGCTGCGAATCATAACTCCGAGTGAGGCTCTCTTTGAGGGTGAAGTTGAGAGCGTGACACTGCCTGGAACAGCCGGTAGTTTTACGGTGCTCTACAACCATGCTCCCATAATCTCATCCCTGGAGAGCGGAAGGGTGGTTGTCAAAACCGCGAACGGTACTCAGGAGTATGCGTTAAACAGCGGGTTCGCAGAGGTTGAGAACAACAATATAACGGTTTGCATAGAATGATGAAAAAGCTGATTATCTGGTATCTGGCTGCATTGTCGGTGCTTTCTGTGGCATCATCGGCAGCATTACGCATCTGCTGGCCGGAGCACTATCCTGCAATGCTGTACCTTATACCGCTGTTCTATGCCCTCATGCTTGGAGTTATGATATGGCTCAAGCGCGCCAATGAAAAAAAAGGCAAGGACCGCAGCATATTCTTCCTCAGTTACAGGATTGTCAAGATTCTGCTTGCCATAGTCCTGTTGCTGGTTTACTTCACTGCAGTAGGAGAGGAACTGTTGACTTTTGCTGTTGTATTTGCAGTGTTTTACCTGTGTCTTTCAATGGTTGAGACGACACTGTTCATTAAAGGAGAGAAAAAGAGTTGAAAAGATTCATAGCCATATTGTCATTGTTGCTCCTTGCGGTGCTTCCCTGTGTAGCTCAGGAGAGTGCCCAGGATGAGACTGTCGATGTCAAAGGCATCATATTCGGCCATCTGAAGGACTCATACCATTGGCACATTATCACAATAGGTGAGAAAGAGGTGAGCCTGCAACTTCCTGTAATGCTCTACAGCAAGGTGTCCGGCTGGCATTTCTTTATGTCCGATAAACTTGAGGAGACTGAAAGCTATGACGGATTCCGTATTGCAGAGGAGGGTGCCTACGCAGGCAAACTGGTTGAGGTCTTGCCCGACGGCACTGAACTCAAGCCTCTGGACCTTTCACTGACTAAGGTGGCTCTGGGAGTAATCATCAATGCACTGCTGCTTTGTGTGATAGTTATGTGCACGGCCCGCTGGTACAAACGTCACAAGGCCACTGATCCCGCTCCCGGAGGTTTTGTAGGCCTGATGGAGTATGTGGTGGCCATGATTGTGGATGATGTCATCAAACCCTCGGTCGGAAAGGATTACAAGCGCTACACACCGCTGCTGCTCACAATATTCTTCTTTATACTGCTGAGCAACATAATGGGTCTTATTCCGATATTTCCGGCAGGTGCCAACGTAACCGGCAATATAGCGATTACCCTTACTCTGGCATTGGTAACGTTCTTTACCGTGAACGTATTCGGCAACCGGGAATACTGGAAAGAGATACTCTGGCCTGATGTGCCGGTATTCCTCAAGGCACCTGTCCCCTTGTTGCCGTTCATTGAGATAGTAGGTATATTCACAAAGCCTTTTGCACTGACTGTCCGTCTGTTTGCAAACATTACAGCCGGTCATGCCATCATACTGTCACTTACATGCGTGATTTTCATAACCGCCAAGATGGGACCTCTGATCGGTGCTCCCATGACGGTGCTTTCAGTATTCTTCATGGTATTCATGAATATGCTGGAACTTCTGGTGGCATACATTCAGGCATACGTGTTCACCATGCTGTCAGCAGTGTTCATCGGCCTTAGCCGTCCGGAGGAACACCATGCAAAAGAGGAGGAGGTACAAGTAGAAAAAGAAAATTCATTAACAACTTAAATATCAACATTATGATGTTAGCAACATTCTTACAGGCTGCCGTTGGTGCAGCATTCGGAAATGCAGGTATTGCACTTGGTGCAGCTATTGCAGTTGTAGGTGCCGCTATGGGTCTGGGCCGTATCGGCCAGTCCGCAATGGAGTCAATCGCCCGTCAGCCTCAGGCTGCCGGTGATATCCGCAGTTCTATGATTCTTATCGGTGCTTTCATGGAGGGTGTCTCCCTGTTGGCCGTTATCGTTTGTCTGTTGGCTCTCTACGCTAAGTAATGGATCTGCTGATTCCCGAAGTCGGTACAATCATCTGGATGCTCATTGCAGCCGGAATTGTCTTCTTCATATTGGTTAAGTGGGGATTCCCAATCATAACCGATATGGTGGACAAGCGCAATGAGTATATCGACAAGTCGCTTGATGCGGCCAAGAAGGCCAATGAGCGTCTTGCAGGTATCCAGAATGAGTGTGATGAACTGCTTAAGGAGACCCGTGCCGAGCAGGCCCGTATCCTTAAGGAGGCTGCCGACCGGCGTGATGAAATCATTGCAGATGCAGAGAACCGTGCCAAGGAGAGTGGCGAGAAGATCATATCCGATGCACGGGAACAGATCCGTCAGGAGAAGGAGGAGGCTCTGCGCAGCCTCCGCCGTCAGGTGGCGGAACTGTCAGTCCAGGTGGCTGAAAAGGTGGTCCGTAAGCAGCTTGACTCCAATGAGGAGCAGCTGTCTATGATTGACCGCATGATTGATGATGTAAAGACCGGTAAGTAAAAAGTGAATACAGGAACCGTTTCCGTAAGATATGCCAAGGCTCTGCTTGCCTATGCAGTGGAGCAGGGTGATGATAAGCAGGTGTATGCCGAGATGCAGACGCTTGCCGGACGGTTACGTCAGATTCACGCCATACACGACCGTATTAACGACCCCACGATACCCGACAGTGCCAAGTGCAGCCTTCTTGAGACTGCCGTTACTGACGGAAAGAGCAAGGTGAGCGGATCAACCGCCGCTTTCTTCAGGCTTGTGGTGGGTGCCGGACGCGGTGACTGCCTGCTCTTTATGTCTGTAAGCTATATGGACCAATACCGCAGGCGCAATGGCATTGTGCCGGTTGAACTTGTTACAGCCACTCAGGTTGGCGATGAACGCCGTGAGAGGCTTAAACAGCTGGTTGATAACGTTGAGCACGGAAAGGTGGAGTGGACTCATACCGTTGACCCGTCTATTGAGGGCGGATTCGTGCTTATGGTTGACGGATTCCGCATGGACGCAAGTGTGGCTTGGCAGTTGCAGCGTATCCGCAAGGAACTTATTGAAAAGAATAACCGTATCATATAATGGCAAACGGAATAAAGGCAAGTGAGGTATCGGAGGTACTTCTGGAACAGCTTAAAGGCATAGATACATCTGCCAGGTTTCAGGAGGTTGGCACCGTGCTCCAGGTGAGTGACGGTGTAGTCCGCATCTACGGACTTAAGAATGCCGAGGCCGATGAGCTGATAGAGTTTGACAATGGCATACGTGCCATAGTGATGAATCTTGAGGAGGATAATGTAGGTGCCATCCTGCTTGGTCCTACCGACAAGATCAAAGAGGATATGATTGTACACCGTACCGGCCGTATCGCCTCCATCAATGTGACAGAGAGCATGCTGGGACGCGTGGTAAACCCGCTTGGACAGCCTCTGGACGGACTTCAGGAACTTGAAGGCCCGTTCTTTGAGATGCCGCTGGAGCGTAAGGCACCGGGTGTTGTATTCCGTGAGCCCGTGCATCAGCCCCTTCAGACAGGTCTGCGTGCCATCGACGCCATGATTCCCATAGGCCGCGGTCAGCGTGAGCTTATAATCGGCGACCGTCAGACCGGTAAGACCGCCATTGCCATTGATACCATCATCAACCAGCGTAAGAACTATGAGGCAGGTGATCCTGTCTATTGCATATATGTGGCTGTAGGTCAGAAAGGCTCAACGGTTGCAACCATCGTGAATACACTGCGCCAGCACGGTGCACTGGATTACACCATCGTGGTTGCCGCTACCGCTGCTGATCCTGCCGCCCTGCAGTACTACGCTCCTCTGGCAGGTGCTGCCATAGGTGAGTATTTCCGTGATACCGGCCGTCATGCACTGGTTGTCTATGATGACCTTTCAAAACAGGCTGTTGCCTACCGTGAGGTATCACTTATCCTGCGCCGTCCTTCAGGCCGTGAGGCATATCCCGGTGATATCTTCTACCTGCACTCACGTCTGCTTGAGCGTGCCGCCAAGATCATCAGCCAGCAGGAGGTTGCCGAGAAGATGAATGACCTGCCCAAGTCACTTGTAGGTCATGTAAAGGGTGGCGGTTCACTTACCGCTCTGCCTATCATCGAGACACAGGCCGGTGACGTATCGGCCTACATTCCTACCAACGTGATCTCTATCACCGACGGTCAGATATATCTGGAGTCAAGCCTCTTCAACCAGGGATTCCGTCCTGCCATCAACGTAGGTATATCGGTATCACGTGTGGGTGGTAACGCACAGATCAAGTCCATGAAGAAGGTGGCTGGTACACTTAAGATCGATCAGGCCCAGTACCGTGAGCTGGAGGCATTTTCAAAGTTCAGCAGCGATATGGACCAGGTTACCGCCATGGTGCTTGACAAGGGACGTAAGAACAACCGTCTGCTTATCCAGCCGCAGTATTCACCTATGCCTGTAGGTGAGCAGATTGCCGTACTTTACTGCGGTATCCACGGTCTGCTCAAGAACGTTCCTCTGGAGCGCATTACCGAGTTCCAGGAGCGCTTTGTTGAGATTGTACGTTCCAAGTATCAGGAGACCATCCTGGATGTGCTTTCAAAAGGTATAATGAATGATGAGGTCGGCGCTCTGATTGAGGAGGCTGCCGGCAAAACCATAACTGAGCTGGGAATCTGATAGGATATGTCACTCAAGGAGATTAAGATACGACTGGGATCGGTCCGCAATACACGCAAGACGACATCGGCCATGAAGATGGTGTCTAGCGTGAAACTGCGCAAGGCACAGCAGAGCATTCAGTTTGCAGTGCCTTACGTGGAGCAGCTGGACCATATCCTGAAGCGTCTTTCCGGCATGCCTGCCGCCCAAAAGGTATCTCCGCTCGTAGTGGAGCGTGAGGTCAAGGAGGTGGCACTGGTATGCTTCTCATCTGATTCCAGCCTTTGCGGAGGTTTTAACGGCAATATCATCAAACACAGCCGCGCCCTCTATGACGAGCTCTACAAGGTTGACAAGACACCTCTTGTATATACTGTAGGTCAGAAGATAACCGATGCGTTCCGTAAGGAGGGCCTTACCATCAATGCCGGTTATGCCGATATGATGGCCAAGCGCAGTTATGAGGAGGCTGCATCATTGGCCGATGACCTTATGGATATGTATCTGAACGGCCATCTGGACAAGATAATCCTTACCTATACCCACTTTAAGAGTGCGGGCTCACAGCGTATTGTCGATGAGGTCCTGCTCCCTGTAAGCGTACCCGCGGGTGAGACAGAAGAGGAGAGTGACTACATCCTTGAACCGTCGGCCGAGGAACTGATGAAGGTCCTTCTGCCCAAGGTTATACGCACCAAGGTCTATTGCGCCATGCTGGATTCGTACGCCAGCGAGCAGGCTGCACGTGTCATTGCCATGCAGGCTGCTACCGAGAACGCCGACAAACTGATTGGTGAACTGACCCTGCAGTACAACAAACTTCGTCAGCAGGCTATCACCAATGAGATTCTTGATCTGGCGGGAGGCGCCCAGAACAACTGATTTGAATTATGTCTGAAATGAAGATAGAGAGCCTGGCACTGCATTATGTCGGTAACCAGGCGGGTGAGGAGCCGTTTGTTTGCTCCAAGAAACTGTTCACACTGTCCGAGGATATGAACACTCTGCTCACTGAGTACTTTGTGGGTGCTTTCAAGAGTGAGGAGCGTTTTGTGTTCCATGATGACATGGGACTTGAGAACAACCGTGTATACCGCCTTGTAAGCGATATATTCGATAATCCCGGCATGCTTTATGACTTCTCGGTCGATCTGGCCACACACCTTTATGAGAACTGCCAGCATCCCAAGATCAAGGGTGGCGACTTTATTGTTGCTCACATAACCGGTCTGGGCATGGGACGTGACATCGACGAGGCCATCGGCCTGTTTAAGATAGAGAATAAGGAGACATTCCTGACCTTTGAACATGATGAGGAGGGTTTTGACATCACTCCGGTTGACGGTGTGAACCTGCGTCGCATGGACAAGGGCTGCCTTATCATGAATTATGAGCGTGAGAAAGGCTATATGGTTGCTGTGGTTGACAAGACCAATGGTCAGGGCGCAAGTTACTGGGTGGATGATTTCCTGCATCTCAAGGCCCGTGAGGACTCATATTTCCAGACTCAGAACGTCATGGAACTGACCCGTAACTTCGTGGCGCAGGAACTCCCCAAGCAGTTTGACGTTAACCGTGCCGATCAGGCCGACCTTCTGAGCCGCACCATGGGCTTCTTCAAGAACAACCCCAAGTTTGATATGCCGGCATTTGAGCAGCAGGTTATGGCACAGCCTGAGGTGGTGGGCATGTTTGATGATTACCGCAACCGATACGAGCAGGAGCGCCAGATCCAGCTACAGGATCAGTTTGACGTAAGCGAGGGTGCGGTCAAGAAACAGAACCGTCTTTACAAGAGCGTAATAAAACTGGATAAGAACTTCCACATATACGTACACGGCAGCCGATCCCTGATAGAACAGGGTGAGGATGAGCACGGTAAGTTCTACAAGCTCTACTTTAACGAAGAATCCTGAGCCGTCCGGTTCAGGTTTTTTTTTACTTCTGATTAAAAAATTTCATTTTTAGTTTGCAAACTAAAATCTTAGTTTTATATTTGCATCGTTAATTTGAATTACGATGGATAACAAGAAGCAAAAACTGCAGGAACTCACCAAGGTTGAGCTTGAGGTGATGCAGATTATCTGGAAGCTTGACAAGGAGTTCATAGTGCGTGACGTACACGATATGATGCCAGAGCCAAAACCGGCCTACAACACCGTATCGACAATGGTTCGCATACTGGATTCCAAAGGATTTTTGACTCACAGGACAATAGGGCACACCAACCTTTACCAGGCTGCCGTAACCAAACATGAATATACCGGCAGTTTCATGCAGGGTGTCCTCAACTCTTTCTTTGACGGTTCGGTAAGCCGGCTCGTCAGTTTCTTTTCCGATAACAAGAACCTTTCAGTGAGTGAGGCTGACAAGATTCTCGAAATGCTGAACAAAAAATAACCAAATACTCTTATGTACCGATTAATGCTTTATTCCTTTTCCGTTATAGCATGCAGCGGCATGTTCCTGCTGCTCTATAACCTGTTTGTGTCACGCAAGGCCGGATATACATTCTGCCGCAAGTACCTGCTGGTTACAATGTTGCTCTCCGTAGCCATTCCTACACTCAATGTCCCTCTTTATCACAAGACGGTAAAACCGCTTAAACCTGTTGCCGAAGTTATCGCACCGGCTCCAACTGAGGCTGTCAGCGCCGCTCCTTCCGTAACCGAGGTCAACAGCGTACCTGCTGTAACTGAGGCCGTAGAGGAGGCCGCTGCAGAAAACGTAGAGAGCACAGTCTATCGTTCATCGGGCCAGGATAAGTGGAACGTAATATTTTTCTGTATTTATTTTGCAGGCGTCCTGGTTTCACTGGGATTGATAATCAGAAGCATCATATACATCTCGGGAATCAGGAGAAGATCCATTCTGACACGCAGGGATGGCTATATGCTTGCCGAGAATGCCGAGGTTACATCGCCGTTCTCATTCCTTCACACCATATTCATAGGTAAGAAGTACACCGACAGTGAGCGCAGACAGATAATGAGCCATGAGACAAGTCATGTGCATCACCGTCATTCCGTTGAGAAACTCACCATGTCACTGATCCGTTCATTATTCTGGTTCAACCCGTTCATGTGGATGGCCGAGAAGAGTCTGGAGGAGGTTCAGGAGTGGCAGGCCGATAACGACGCACTGTCTGACGGTTACAATGTCGATGATTACCGTGACACTATCATAAGAATGCTGTTCGGAATGAGCCCGCTGGCCACAACAGGCATGAGCACCTCATTCACAAGGAAAAGACTGCTTCGCATGATGGAGAAGGAGTCTAAAGGACATGCTGTGGCTGTTTCAATGCTGACGTTTGCACTTACATCGGCCCTGTTCCTCTGCTTTGGTTGCAAGACTGTCGTATCTGAGGGTATGGTAAATGACGATGAAAGAGTACTGCCCGGTCAGCCGTCATTCATACATACTGAAGGTGACTACAGGAAATATGTCGGAGGCGAAGACAGAATGTTCATCGGTGTGGATGACCTGATATATGCCAAGAAAGGTGACAAGTCAGTAAAGAACACACAGTTCATCGAGTCTTATGATGCATTTGACGATATCAAGAGAGGAATACAGATCTTAGAGCACCCCGACAGGGAGTCTTACCCGACAGTAGTCTGCATAAACGGATATAAGTGTGCCGATTTCCCCTCATCTAAGGAACTCAAATGGGTAAACAATAAGACAATAATCATTATTGGCAGTAAGGTTGCCAGCGTAGAAGAGTTCAGAAAACTCAAGACCGAGGATTATGTCGCTATTATTTATTACAAGGCTAAAGACAAAAAGATACCGTCTTTGGTTTATGCAATAACCGAATCGAGCATTGACTATTCATCCAATTATAACTACGCATCAGTTGTCAACACTCCTGAAGCCGATTTACCCGAAATCTCAGAACCGGGAGGATTTGGTGTACACGGCAGTTATTTCATCAGCCAGGCAGGCGATTACAACATCGCCATTACTGAAAACTTTGCCATCGACGGCAAGTTGGTCAGCTTTGAGGAGTTCTCAGAATTCTACAGGAACAGAAACTGGAGAACTACACTGATGTACAGGAATTCTCAGGCCGAAAGGGTATTCGGCCAGGGCATAACCGAGGTGGCTGAACTGAGAACCTGGCAGATGCCGTCCGCAAGGGTTCATTTCTCAAATGTCGGCGGACTTATAATGGCAGTTGTAAACGGTCATGAATACAATCTCTCACAACTGGCGAATCTTGCACAGCTGGTAGGCGTTACTCCAGACAGACCTGCAGATGCACCGCGAATCTATGTTGAGTTGATGATTGATGATGAAAACAACAAATGGATAAGCGACGATTTGGTACAACTGATAAAGAGTTATATCCCCTGGGATGATCCTTCATTGATAATCAATGCATTCCGCAGAACCAGACAAGAGAGTAAGCCCGCTGCGGAATTCGGATTCAACAAGGCCAGCCGCACCACACTGATTCCCCTGACAAAGTAAACCAGGGTTACCAAAACAGAAATAGCCTGAAGGGTAACATCCTCCAGGCAATTTTTTGTTTTGCGGTTTCCGGTTACTTCAGGAAGCGGATATCAAAGATTCGTGGTGATTGTGCTCCGTCGACTGCTTTGAATGTAATGCGGATCTTTTCCTTTCCTTGGTAGAAGCCTACAGGGATTTGATATTCCTTGCGGATTATTTCAGCCTGGCCGTTGGTGGGGAATTCACGCTCTGTGATGAAGGGCATGTCTTCTATCAGGATCTCGATTGCGCGGTTCTGATTGTTTTCATTACCCCAATAGCCGATGCTAAGGCTCAGACCTGTGTTGCCGTCAGGGTAGAGGTCGTAGCTGAAGGATCCGCCGCGACGTACGGTGCGGTAGGGCTTGTTGTCCTGGTTGCCGGTTGTGGAGTTCTGACTCTGTATCTTGTGGTCGGCCTCGGGCTGCTGCTCACCGGGTACGATGGCATCGACTGTGCGGCGGTCCAGTTCAAGGGCTGCGGCTTCATCGGCCTTGATCTTTTCAAGCATCTTGCCGTAGTCACTACTGTTGAGTGAGAGGAAGTAGATGGCGTAGCGGCTGTCGTGCAGGCTGAAGAAGGGCTCCAGTTCAACACTGGCAAAGCGGCTGTTGTCAAACAGGGCGTTAGCGGTGTAGTGGAGCGGCTTGCCTGCTACGGGCTGGAGGTCTGCAACCTTCTGTTCCAGTTCTGCGCGCGTACCTATCATAATGGGAGTCTCGGCTACGGGTACCAGTGAACCGTGGGCGATATGACTCCAGCGGCCGTCATCGGCTACCAAGCCGGCCAGATCCTGATTACCTGTGCGGGCTGCCAAAACAATGGGGCCGTGCTTTACTGCCAGATACTCGGTCTCGTGATCCAACTCCTCAATGGTGGTCTTCATAGGCATGCTGATCTCAACCACATCACCTTTCTTCCATTTACGCTTGATGGTGACGTATGATGACGGCTTGACGCCCTGGGATTCGATCTTGCCGTTTACCTTGATGCAGAAATCACTTGTGGTCCACTCAGGGCAGCGGATGGCAAGACTGAATGTGCGCTTGCGCTTCAGGTTAATGGTAAGTTTGGAAGTCTCGGAGTAGGGGAACTGGGTCTCCTGTGTGATGACAGCCTTATTCTCGGGCCATGTCAGACGTGATGCCACAAAGAGGTTCACGCGCAGTTCATCGGCTCCGTCATGCGTGTAGATGAATTCGCCGTACTTGCCGTGGTTCTCCATTCCGGTTCCTACGCAGCACCACATGCCCTCGTTGACTGCCGAATAAACTCGGTAGTGTGCGGGACGCAGCGGTGTGAAATAGACGTAACCTCCGTGTTCGGGATGCTGTGTGGAGAGGATATGGTTGAACATTGCCTTCTCATAGAAATCGGCATACTCGGCCTTGGGATCCATTGCAAAGAGGAACTCGGTGAGTTTGAGCATGTTGTTGGTGTTGCATGACTCGGGGCCCTCGCGGTGCTCTACGTAGCTCTTGTAGTCCGATGCGGCCGGGAAGTGCTCGCTGCGGCTGTTACCGCCTATTACAACTGAGCGATGGTTGGCAACGCGGTCCCAGAAGAACTCTGCGGCCTTGCGTGCGCGTTCATCATTATCAAGTGCGGCCACGCGCGCGTAACCTACAGCCTTGGGCACCTGGGTATTGGCGTGCTTGTTGTCAAGGTTGTCGTTACCATCGGCCATATTTTCGAATATCTCCTTGTGGCGGAAACGCTTGGCGGCCTCAATGTACTTGCGGTCACCGGTAATCTGGAATGCATCGGCAAACACCTCGTTCATGCCTCCGAACTCGGTTCCGGTCATCTGCTCCATCTGGTTATCGTCCAGTCCTGAGATGATGTCAAGACCCCAGTCACAGAACTTGATGAACATATCCTTGGCCTTCTCTATGCCTGCATACTGCCATGCGTCGCGCAGTCCTGCATATGTCTTGTGAACATTATACCATGGAACCCATGCACGACGGAACAGACCGAAATCACCGTTTTTGAGGTTACCCCACAGTTGTTTGCTGTTTGGTACTCCGCCTACATATCCGTTGCCGTTGGCTATCTGGCAGCGCTCCAGTTCGTCAATCATATAGACCAGGCGGTCATAGCACTCCTGGTTTCCGGTTGCGGCGTAGTGTATGGCCAGGGCCGATACGTAGTGACCTCCCACATGTCCGTCCAGTCCTTCCCAGTTGGGGAACAGTTCGGCTTTCATCGGAAGACCGGCCTCCTTTAGGAACGGAGCCAGCAAACGGTCGGTATCATATTCCAACAATACCTTGACATTCAGGTCCATGGCGTGCTTGAACGGTCCGTCAAGCAGTTCTACCTGATTGAGGTTGAATGTGTTGTGGTAGAGTTTGTCCTGAGCTGAGGCAAATGATACAGTCAGGATCAATGCAATTGTTAATGCTGTTCTTTTCATATTTGGGTTAGTAGTAAGTTTGTCTTATTTCTTGGCGGGGAAACGCTTTATCAGTTCCTCACTGAACCAGTATTTCCACCAGTCGCGGTCGTGGCCTCCGTTGTAAACCCACGAATTGACCTTTCCGCCGCGCTTTCTGATATCCTTGAGAAGGCTGGGGAAGTAGTCATCCATGCCGACCTCCTCTTTTGATCCCCAGCAGATTTTGTATGATGTCTCGGCTGACAGCATTCCGTATTCACTTACATCGGAGTAAACCGGTGAATAGCACCAGTATTCACTGATGAGTCCCTGATTGCGGAAACTTAGGGTAATGCCGAAATCACCGCTGTTTGAAGTTCCGAAGAAGATACGGTCTGAGGCCGATTGGGATACCGGGGCCTTCTTTTCTATATAAGGTATGAATTCGTCAATGAAGAAGTTGTAGTGGTTCTCATAGAGCTGGGCCAGCGTGTTGTCGTTTTTGGCCAGGGTTTCAATGTACTCTGCGTTACGGAAGGCCAGTTTGTAGCCGGGAACGGTTTTCTTGTTCTCGTATGAGCAGGCAACTACTACAGGACTGATTGTTCCGCAGTCATACAGGGAGTCAAGCATCCTCTTGAAGCCGCATTCCTTGAACACAAGGCCGTCGGCCATGTAAATAACCGGTAACTTATCCTTTGACTTGATTCCAGGTGGCAGATAGATGCCTCCTTTACGTACGGTACCGTCCTGACATTTGATCTCAAACTCGTTGAATTCCGATGAAGCGCTCATTTCTTCTTTGCATGAAATGACTACCGACATCATGAAAACCGAAGTGAGAAGTATGAATATTTTTTTCATAACCTAAAACAGTGTTAATGTTATCTGCAAAGGTAGGAAAATTAAGTTGAGATTAAACCATAGGGCACTTTTTATGTCTAAAAGTAAATTATTTGTTAAATTGTCAATTTCACATTTAACCATGCGTGACTTGCTTTATAGTAAAGGTGTATTTTCATTAATGTGCATACAATCAAAACAAAAATAACTACAATCAAATGAAAAGAATTGCCACTCTGCTTGCACTTCTTGCGACTTCAGCCACAGCGCTTCTCGCACAGAATCTATCAGTTAAGGGAACGGTTTACGATTTCGACTCGGCTGAACCCCTTTCACCAGCCGCCGTGCAGATTTATCAGATTGCAGGTACCGATTCTACCTATATCGGTGGTACCTCTACTGATGACGACGGTGTATTCGTAGTCAATAACCTCAGCGCCGGTAACTTCCGTGTGAAAGTTACCTTCCTTGGTTATGATGATGTTTACAAGAACTTTACACTCAGATCCGGTTCAGGCACAACAGATCTTGGTAAGATTACCATGAGAGGCGGTCAGATGCTGGAAGAGGTTGCCATCAACGCAGTTGTGGCCAAGGTTCAGATGATCAACGATACCGTTATGTTCAACAGCGCAGCTTACAAACTTCCTGAGGGCTCATCAGTTGAGGACCTTATCCGTAAGCTTCCCGGTGTACAGATCAGCAGTGACGGTAACATCACCGTTAACGGTAAGCAGGTTTCAAGAATCCTTGTAAACGGTAAGGAGTTCTTCAATGACGATAAGACCGTTGCTCTGACACAGCTCACAGCCGATATGATCGAGAAGGTCAAGGCTTATGAGAAGCAGAGTGACCTGGCACGTCAGACCGGTATTGATGACGGTGAGGAAGAGACAGTGCTCGACCTCCAGGTTAAGAAGGGCATGGCCAAGGGTTGGTTCGGTAACCTTTCTGTAGGTGGTGGTGCTCCTCTTGAGAAGGAGGGCTTTGATATAGCAGCACTCTACCAGGTTAACGCTTCACTTAACCGTTTCGATGAGGACAAGCAGTTCACCATCATGGGTTCTGCAAGCCAGTCTTCAGGCGGTATGGGTGGCTTCGGCGGCATGCGTATGGGCGGCGGTGTCGGCATGGGCATGGGCGGCATGGGCATGGGCGGCGGCTTCGGCGGTATGACCGGTGGCGGCGGCGGTGTCAGCAAGAGCTACTCAGGCGGTGCTAACTTCGCTATGAACCTTGGTAATGAGGTTTCATCAGACAACTATCAGTATGAGGTGGGCGGTAGTATCAACTGGAGCCACAGTGACAATGAGTCAAGCTCAAAGTCTTCAGGTGAGCAGTGGTATACCGGCGGTATGCATACTTATTCAAACAGCAAGAGCAGCAACAACAGCGGTAGCGAGAGCCTGAGCGGCCAGCTCCGTATTGAGTGGAACAAGGATAATTACACCAGCTTGCTCTTCCAGCCTCAGTTCTCATACAGCAAGTCAAACAGCGGTAGCGCAAGTGAGTCAAAGACATTCAATAAGGATCCTTATAAGTATGCTTTCTCACCTCTGGATACTACTACAATTTATTCAGTTAACTACAATCCCAACAATCTGGATCTTGATCCCGCTGCTTCTTATCTTGATTCTCTTAACGATGCTCTCTGGAACAGCCAGCAGAGTCTTAACAAGAGCAACAACGTAAGCACATCTGCAAGCGGTAACCTGCAGTTCGTAAGACGTTTCGGTAACCGTGGTCGTAACGTATCAATCCGTGGTACCTATAACTACAGCAACCAGACCGGTGAACAGTATCAGCGTAACTACCAGATCACTTCCAACAATGTCATGACCGGTGGATTCGGCGGCGGTGCTGCCGGCGGTGGTGCAGCTCCTGCTACAACTGTCAAGAGAGATACTACAGATCTTAAGCGTTTGAACGACAACCCCAGCGATCGTCTTAACTGGAGTGTTCAGGCAACCTATTCAGAACCTATCTCAACCGGTACATATCTGCAGTTCAGCTATCAGTTCCAGTACAGCAAGCAGAACAGTGACCGTGCTACCTACGATATCAACAATGATACATGGGGTAATCCTTGGGATCAGCCGCAGTGGATTTATGAGGACAATGAAAAGGTTATCAACCAGAAGCTGAGCACCAACTCATACTACTACAACTTGGACCAGACAGCTCAGATCCAGTTCCGTAAGAATGCTACAGACCAGTCATACAACTTCACAGTTGGTCTCTCTGTTCTGCCTCAGTATTCAAAGATGAACTACACTGGTATGGGCGTTGTTGATACACTCCTTGAGCGTACAGTATTCAACTGGACTCCTACCGTACAATTCCGTTACAGAGTTACCCGTCAGGAGCAGATCAACATCCGTTATAACGGTCGTTCAAGCCAGCCTCAGATGTCACAGCTGCTTGACATCCGCGATGATAGCAACCCGCTGCGTGTATCAAGCGGTAATCCTAACCTGCTTCCTACATTCAACAACCAGTTGAGCGTTGGTTATCAGAAGTACAATCCTGTTACAATGGGTAGCTTCAACGTCAATGCAAGCGTAAGCAATACATTGCGTCAGATTCAGAACAAGACCGAACTTCTTGCTAACGGTGGTACAGAGAGCAAGCCTATGAACATGGAAGGTTTCTGGGCTAACTGGAACTCAAGCTTGAACTTGACTTACAACTACACATTCCCGGATGACCGTTATTCAATCATGTCAAATACAACCGGTAACTTCAGCCATCAGGAAGGTTGGGCATCAATCGTAGGTCAGGAGGCACAGCTTCGTAAGACCAACACCACTGGTGCTAACGAGAGCTTGAGCGCTGAGTATCGTGACGACTATCTGACAATTTCATTGGATGGAACACTCCGCTATCAGCACTCTACCAATGACCTGCAGCCTGAGCGTAACATGGATACCTATGACTTCAGCTATGGTACCAGCTTCATGGCTTACATTCCTTGGAGAAACATGCGTCTGGGTTCTGACCTTAACATGAACAGCCGTCGTGGTTATGACGCTGAGATGAATACCGATGAGCTTATCTGGAATGCTTCACTGTCATTCTCATTCCTCAAGGGTAACAAGGCCAGCCTTTCACTCGCTGCTTACGATATCCTGCACCAGCGCAGTACTGTTAGCCGTTCAATGAGCGCTACTTCACGTACTGATACTGAGAGCAAGAACATCACCAGCTACTTCATGGCTACTCTGACCTATCGTCTGTCACTTATGGGTGACCGCAACTCACGTGCTCAGCTCCGTGGTAACATGGGCGGCTTCGGCGGCGGATTTGGTGGCGGCATGGGCGGCTTCGGCGGCGGCATGGGCGGCATGGGCGGTGGTATGCCTATGGGCGGCGGCGGCTTCGGCGGCGGCATGGGAGGTCGTTTCTAATCCTCTCCACAGTATATGGAATCAGGGAATCCTTCGGGGTTCCCTGATTTCTTTTTGTGCACCTTGTGGGTTACTGCAATTTGCAACATCCATGAAATTGGACATAGGCTCTGTGGAGAATGCCCTCCCACAACTTTTTGTATCTATTCCGAAACTATGAACGAGTTCCTAGTTCCAGAATAGCTACAAAAACTCGCGGGCCCCTCCCACTGGTCACGCGTGGGTGCGAGACTCCCCGATACCCTATACTCCTTTTCCTAATCGTTGCAAAACGGGAAGATTCCATCGTGATTCAGATTCAAGGTGAATGTCAGTAGCCAATGGGGACGGTTGACTTCGTCGAGCTAAACCTTCTCTTTGGCTTTTCACTGCTGATTAAAAAAGCCACCTGACACTCTAAATGTCAGATGGCTTCTTATTGTAGGGCCAAAGAGAACCGTCCCCAATGGCTTTATTTTGCAGGAGTCAGCTTTATTATACCGATGGAGTTCTCGGGGAGAGTTACTTGGAACTGCTTCTTTATAGTTCCCAGGTTTTTGGTGTGGGGTACTATGGCTTCGGTGTAGCTGACGCGGTTGCGGTTGCCGCCAAAGCCTCCGAACTGGCCGGGACGTCCGCCGGGGCCGAGAGCTTGGGCTTGGGGCTGAGCTCCGGCGTAGGTGTTCTGATCTCCCTGGTTCTTGATCTTGGTGTCGTGTGAGGAGATGAACTCTACTGTGGCGGTGTATTTCTTGCGGTTCTGGCCTTTACCCATGTTGATGGTGAGCTGCTTGTCTACGGGTTCGGAGTTGACGAACTTAATGTAGACCTCGCCGGTCTCGGTGTCAATGGTGGGTGAGGTGTAGATGGAGGCATCGGCCTCGGTTCCGTTCATTACGTCGGTCATTTGGAAGGCGCGGTTACCGGCCTCTGAGAAGAGTTTCTGATAGTAGTAGTTGGTGGTACGCCACATTCCGCGGTTGTCGAACCAGATCAGGTTGGAGTTCCACTTGTTGTAACCCTTCTTGCAGAACAGCGGGGCGTAGGCTGCCATTACTACCATGTCGGAGTTGCGCTCCAGGCTGGTCCAGTATGCGGCCTCGGCCATAGCCGATGCATAATCGTTGTTGCTGTTGTTGTTTGCAAACTCACCTACGAATACGCGGGTGGGGCGCTTGCGGTCATAGGTTATGCCATCGGCTCCGCGTACCTTATCGGCATGATAGCGGTCACCGTTGGTGTAGAACCACTGGTTGTTGCGGTAGTAGTGCTCGTCGACCACGGTGTTCTGATACTTCTCGTCGATTTCATGCATGTTGGCATTGAACTCGGGGCCGTCGGCAGCAGAACCTGCGGTTGAGACTATGATGATGTCGGGGTACTTGGCCTGCACCTCTTTATATATGATGTCAAAACGCTCCCAGAATTCAGGGCCCTTGTTCTCATTACCTATACCCAGGTACTTGAGGTTGAAGGGCTCGGGGTGTCCCATATCGGCACGCATCTTGCCCCATTTGGTGTCAGTACCACCGTTGCAGAACTCAATGAAATCAAGGGCGTCGTTTACAAAGATGTCGTGGAAACGCTTGCGGTCAGCCTCGGTCTCCAGCGGTGCAATGTACTGATGTCCTGCAAACTGGCAGGTTACGCCGTTGTTCAGTACGGGCAGGGGAGTAGCACCGAGTGACTCTGCCATAAGCAGATACTCGTAGAATCCTACGTATTGTGAGGTCCAGTAACCCCAGTGGTTACGGAAACCTATACGCTCTTCCTCGGGGCCGATGGAGTTCTTCCAGAAGGGCTGGCCGAAGTAGTTGGTGCCTTCACTGGCGCATCCGCCGGGGAATCTCATGAATGTGGGGTTCAGATCGGCCAGAGCCTGCATCAGGTCCTTGCGGAAGGGTCCGTATTTACCGTCCTGCCAGAGCTGTGAAGCCTCAGGCAGCAGGGTTACGTAGTCAAGCCAGAATGTTCCGGGCTTATCGGCCACAATTGACAGACGGCTGTCTACTGAACGCTCAGCCTTGAGCTGACCGGTATATTTCTGCCAGTCATTCTTGAGATTGCTGATTGTAATTGCATTTGAGTTGGCCTGACCGTTTGCATCCTCCAGCTGTACGGTTATGGTGCCGGGATATGACTGGCCTGCCAGGTAGAGTGTGAGGTCATAACTTACGCCCTGCTGTGCGGGAATAGATGCCTTCTGGGTGTTGTTTGAGTAGTAGCCGCGGCGGTCATTGGGTGCTGTACCGTAACCGTTGGCTGCTATTCCGAATCCCTGACCGGCATCCTCAATGTCAAATTTCACGCTGTACTGTGCATAGCGCAGTTCATCGTCATACTTGTCATTCGGGTCGAAATCATAGTAACGGGGCATATCCTTTACAAGCGGTTTGTCAGCAACGGCGTGAGCCTCACCCATTGCGCCATCCTTCTTTATTACTGTCCAACCAAAGAATACGGTATCGGAATATGAGAATTCCTTCTCTTTGTCACGTACGGGTGCATCGGGCACGTTGTATGCCTGGAATGAGTGGTTCTGGATAAGCTGTGCGCAGATACCGCCGTCAAGTGACTGGTTGATATCCTCAAAGAATATACCGGACAGAGTGGGGCTTACCTCGATTCCAAGTCCCTTCTTCTTGAGGTTCAGGGTAACTGAACGCTCCTGGACGGGCTTGAATCCCTGCAGCTGCAGCATCTTCTCGGCCATGCGGTAACCCATCAGACGCATACCCTCGGTGCTGAAGTGGAACTGGTCACCGGTGCTCTCGCAGCCAAGTGATGAGATTACGTAACCGTTCTTCATGACCTTGGGCAGGTTAGCCAGAACAACCTCGTTGAAAGCAGCGCAAACGCCGCCCTGCTCAGCCTGCTTGAGCTCACCGGCCAGCAGAGGTATCTCATCGGGGTTCAGACCCAGATCGGCGCAGAGGTCATCATGGATCTTCTTGAGTCGTGCACACCACTGGTCATCATCGGGGTTTGACTCGCCCTGGTGAACCAGCATACCTTTGATGACACCGCTCTTCTGAGCGATCTTGGCCATATCGACAATACGCTGGTAGCAGTTCATGTCATACTCCTTGGCCATATTTACAAGCCAGTTGCGGCTGGGATCGGCTGCCTCCATGGCAAGGTACTCCTCGCAGGCGTCCTTGTCCCAAAGTTCCAGTTTTGCACCGGCAACTGATACGTTGATTACACCTACCTTATACTGCTCGGGGAGTTCCTCAATCATCTTGCGGCCAAAGAAATCGACCGGCCCCATGTTGTTGCTCTGACGGCAGATAGGGGGTGTGGCGGTGTACCATTCACCTTTTACGCGGTTGTAACGCGGCATATCTACGGCCGATACGAACTGGAAACGGGGATCGTTCCAATCACGGTCCTGCTCGGCAGGTGTGGCGCCGGCCTCCATGTTGGACTGGCCGAAGCAGAGATAGATGAAGAAATTGGGATCAGGCGTCTGAGCCTGGAGCGACAAAGCCGTAAAGACTGTTGCCGCAAACAGCAATAGTTTCTTTTTCATATAAAGTTTATAGAGTTATTTGTTCTCTTTTAAAGCCTCCTGGCGTTCTTTTTCCTCCTGCTCCATAGCCTTCTGGCGGGAGTTGTTCTCATGGAAAAGGAACGATGATGCCAGCACCAGGATTACAATGAAAGTAACCAGGGCCGATACCCATATCAGTCCTACGCCGACTGCAATACCTATTATACTGGTTGCGAATATGCTGGCCGCGGTCGTCAGACCGGACACGTCGTACTTGTTCTTGATAATCAGACCGGCGCCGATGAAACCGATGCCCGTAACAACCTGGGCTGCTATTCGGCCCGGATCACCGTTTATGAGGTTGAGATTGGTCTGGCAGATCCATATGGATGCTAGGGTAGCCAGCGTGGAGGCCATGCAGATGAGCATGAATGTCCTTACTCCTGCGGGATGCTTGTGTATGTATCGTTCAATACCTATGCAGCAGCCAAACAGGGCGCTTATAAGAATTCTGGTTATGGCAATACTTTCGGTCAGCATAATAGTAGGTCGTATCTATTTGCAAAAATAATCTAAGATTCTTATCTTTACAAACAATTACTAATCGCTTTATGAGAAAGACAATCGTATTATTGTCAGTTTTGCTGCTGACAATAGGTCTTAAGGCAGAAATCATTAAAAGGGACCAGGTCAATGCCGATAACCTCAGGAAGATGGCAGGTTCAGTGTACGCATATGAGGCTCCCACAGAACCTTTAACCCCGGCTCCCAAAGGATTCAAACCCGTTTATCTGACACACTTCGGCCGTCACGGTTCACGTTTCCTGGACAACGCGTCCAACTACGACCGTCCGTACAATATCCTCAAGGAGGCCGATGATGCCGGCGCACTGACCGATTTCGGTAAGGATGTGCTGCGCCGCCTGGAGATAATCCGTGCCGAGGCCGATCAGCGTGCTGGTGACCTTACCCAGAAAGGCATGCAGCAGCACCGCGACATTGCCCGCCGTATGGTGGAGAACTATCCGGAACTGTTCACCAATGACAAGATCATCATGGCACGTTCCACCACGTCACACCGTGTGCTGGTGAGTGAGTATTCAGCCCTGATGCAGATCCTGCGCATGCGCCCCAAAATCAGACTTGATTATGACTCCAGCAACCATGATGAGCCCTGGATGTATACCGAGGATAAGGCAGTATCGGCCCATAAACGCAAGATAAGCGGCGCCGTATCGGAATTCAACCAGCGCCACACACACCCTGAGCGTCTTATGAGCGTCCTTTTCAAGGATCCCGAGTATATCAAGACAGCAGGCGGACGTGACCAGAGCGGCAGCCTCTATTCATCACTCTATGATGTGGCTTCATACGTTCAGGGATCGGACCCCGGAGTAGACCTGGATGACGTATTTACATATGACGAGTGGTATGACCTGTTCCTTATGAACAACATGCGCTGGTACTCACAGGCCGGATTCTCACCGCTTACTGACAATGTGATTCCTTACGGCCACTGCGTAACCCTGCAGAACTTCATTGATTTTGCCGATGAGGCTCTTGCCGGCAACGGTGTGAGCGTTATACTGCGTTACGGTCACGAGGTAACCCTTATGTCATATTTCTCACTTCTGGACCTGAACGGCTCCGGTTACAGTACCGATGACCTGGAGAGCGTGGCTGACCACTGGGCTGCATATAATCTGGCTTACATGGGCGGTAACGTACAGTGGGTGTTCTTCCGCGACAAGAAGGGCAACGTAATAGTCAAGTTCCTGCTTAACGAGCAGGAGGCCACACTGCCGGAAACCGTTCCGTTCTACAAGGATGCCAAGGGCAACGAGCAACGTCCGTATTACCGCTGGGAGGATGTAAGGAAGTTCTATCTGGCCAAGATTGCCTATTGGGAGGATTTCAAGGCTCATGACGATACTCCGGTCGAGGAGACTCCCCGCCGCAGTTACCGTCAGGAAATCAGTACGAGTTCTAACTAACCAAGTAACCCTAATATTAACCTTATGAGAATTGCTAAAGTATTGGCCTTAGGGGCAGTAGTGCTGTCTCTAACGGCATGTGGAAACGGAAACTCCAAGTATGAGTATCCCTTCCAGAACCCTAACCTGAAAATTGAAAAGAGAGTTGAAAACCTGCTCTCACTGTTGAGCCCTGAGGAGAAAGTGGGACTTATGATGAACGGCTCAATCTCTATCGACAGCCTTGGCATTCCCGCCTACAACTGGTGGTCAGAGGCCTGCCACGGTATCTGCATGAACGGTGCTACCGTATTCCCGCAGGCTATTGCCCTTGCCGCTACATTTGATGATGCACAGCAGTATGAGGTTTACACCGCTGTGTCCGATGAGGCCCGTGCACATTGGAACACATCGGACCACAACCAGTTCGGCAAGACACGTGCTACCGGCGGTGCATGGCATCAGGGACTTTCATTCTGGTGCCCCAATATCAATATCTTCCGTGATCCGCGTTGGGGACGCGGCCAGGAGACAAGCGGTGAGGACCCGTACCTGACAGGTAAGATGGGAACCGCTCTTGTCAAGGGTATGCAGGGTGACAACCCCAAGTACTACAAGACACATGCCTGCGCCAAGCACTACGCCGTTCACAGCGGACTTGAGGCTGACCGCCACCGCTTTGACGTAAGCGTATCCATGCGTGACCTCTGGGAGACCTACCTGCCTGCATTCAAGACTCTGGTAACCGAGGCTAACGTTCAGGAGGTTATGTGCGCCTACAACCGTTATGAGGGCGAGCCCTGCTGCGGCAGCGACCGTCTTCTGACCGATATCCTGCGCAACAAGTGGGGATTCAAGGCTCTGGTTGTATCTGACTGCGGTGCCATCAACAACTTCTACACACGCGGCCAGCATGAGACCCATGAGAACGCCACTGATGCAAGTATCGATGCTGTGCTTTCAGGAACCGATATAGAGTGCGGTACCAGTTACAACGCTCTGGTTCAGGCAATGAAGGACGGTAAGATAAATGAGGCCGATATCGACGTATCCCTGCGCCGTATCCTGCGTTCACGCTTTGAGCTGGGTATGCATGATCCCGTTGAGATGGATCCCTGGAAGGATCTGGGTGCCGATGACATAAGCAGCCCCGCACACGCCGCTCTGGCTCATAAGGCTGCCGACGAGGCTATGGTTCTGCTCAAGAACCAGGGCAACATCCTGCCTCTTAAGAAGGAGGGTCTGACAATCGCAATCGTAGGTCCCAATGCCGACAACGTATCAATGCAGTACGGTAACTACAACGGTACTCCTACACGTGAGAACCAGATTTCAATCCTTCAGGCAATCCGTGCCAAGGCTCCTAACGCCAAGATCATCTACGAGCGCGGTTGCGAGCTGGCCGATGACTACCTGACCGTTAACCATCTTGGTGACCTGAACAACGGCCGCGGACTCTATGCAGAGTTCTGGAACAACACCACCATGAGCGGTAAGGCTGTCAATGCCGGCTTCTACAATGAGATCAACATGCGCACCATGGGTGACTACCGTTTTGCCGACAATGTTGAGATGACAAACTTCTCAGCCCGCATGACCGGTACTTATGTTGCTGACTTTACCGGTGACCTGAGTTACAATCTGCGTGGTAACGACACCTGGAAGCTCATTGTAAACGGTAAGGTTATTGCCGAGCAGAAGCAGGCTACACAGGGTCGTGGCGGATTCGGCCGCGGTATGCAGACACAGGCTCCTTCATTCAAGGTTGTCAAAGGTCGTACCTATAACATCGAGCTCCAGTACACCAAGGGCGAAAGCGGTTCAGCATATCTGACTTTCGAGCTCAGCCAACGCAAGCTTGCTGAATTCAACTCAGTAGCACAGAAGGTTAAGGATGCCGATGTAATCATCATGGTATCAGGTATCTCAGCCCGTCTTGAGGGTGAGGAGATGCGTGTAAACTATGAGGGATTCTCAGGCGGTGACCGTACCAAGATCGAGCTGCCCAAGGTTCAGCTGAACCTGCTTGAGGCCATGTACAAGACCGGCAAGCCCGTCATCCTGGTTAACTGCTCAGGATCTGCAATAGGATTCGGTGCTGTTGAGAACCAGTATCAGGCTCTGCTGCAGGCATGGTATGGCGGTCAGGCCGGTGGTCTGGCTGTGGCCGATGTACTGTTCGGTGACTACAACCCCGCAGGCCGTCTGCCGGTTACCTTCTACAAGAGCACTGATCAGCTGCCCGACGTAGAGGACTACAACATGGATCACGGCTTCACATACCGTTACTTCAAGGGTGAGCCTCTGTACGCATTCGGTTATGGTCTGAGCTACACCACATTCTCATACGGTGAGGCTACACTGTCAAAGCAGAGCATCAAGGCCGGCGGTACAGTTGACATTACCGTTCCTGTTACCAATACCGGTAAGATGGACGGTGACGAGGTTGTACAGATCTACATCAAGTCTCTGGACAATCCTGCTGCTCCCATCAAGTCCCTGAAGGGATTCAAGCGCGTGAACATTCCTGCAGGCCAGACCGCTCAGGTTAAGATCACTCTTGAGCCCAAGGCATTCGAGTACTACGATGAGAAGATTGACGAGCTGTCAGCAATGCCTGGCCGCTACAAGATCCTTTACGGTCCCTCATCTCTCGACAAGGATTTGAAGTCTTTGGATTTCGTTGTTAAATAATCAAATCCGATCAAAAAGAAAGCCGGTTCATTTGAATCGGCTTTCTTTTTATTTGGTATCTACCTGCAACCTCAACTCTCTGAAGGGACGGGTGGGATCGTTGGTGGTCAGGTTGATGGAGCCTAGGGTGGCGTTGTGGGGGATGGTGGAGTTTTTAATGGCTACTGTGACTTTGAGCTCCTTGCCGGGCTTGATTACCTGGCCGGTCTCAATACTGATAGCGGTGCCCTCCATAGGCTCTACATTGCGGAAAATGAGGTCAGCGTTGCCGGTGTTGCCTATTATGATGGTCTTCTTGTAGATCTTGCCGGGTGCTTTCTCGCCAAAGTCCACGTAGGCGGGTTCAATTCGCATTACGGGTTTGTTCTTATCCTCCTGTGAGAGTTTCTCAATCCTCAATGCGTTCACCGGAATCGGAACCTGACTTTTTACTCCGTCAACTACGACCCAGACGGTGTCACGGGCCATTCCAAAGTGGTTCTTGCCTCTTCCTATGTTATAGGTGATACGGATGCTGGCTACATCCTGAGGAGTAACTATCTCGGGGCACTCTACAGACATTCCGTTTCGGTTGCCGGTGGTTACGACCGACAGTTTTGCGGTCTTGTCACCCACGTTTGCAACCCTTACTATTCTGGTAACTTTCTCACCCTGGGTTATGTATCCGAAGGTGCAGTTCTTGGCGTTGGTCTTGACGGTACCGGCCAGAAGGTGAGGGTAGATCTGCTCCAGTCCCATGGGGATGGGATTGACATCGGCCGTAATCATAAGACTGGCGTAGTTGCGGCGGTCCTTGGTCATTATCTCAACCTCGCGCAGGACCCTGCCTTCAGTGCGTGACGGGTCAAATGCTACGGTCAGTTCACCATACTCTCCTCCTGCAACGGGCTGGGTGGAGTAGAGCACCGTAGTGCAACCGCAACTGGTGGCTACATTATCTATCTGGATGGGGTTGTTGGATACGTTAGTGAACCTGAAGGTGTGCTGAACGACTCCGTCGGCCTCGTTTATCTGGCCGAAGTCCCACTCATATGTCTCAAACACCAAGGCAGAGTTGAGTTCCTCCTGAGCCTGTGCAAGGCTGAAAGAGAGGGTAAGTATTGAGGTAAGTAAGGCTTTAGTTTTCATAGTCAGTAGTAGTTTCTTTCGTGTTTTATTGTTGTTACAGGTCCGTGACCGGAATATACGATTGTCTCATCGGGCATGGTGAGCAGTTTGGTGCGGATTCCGGTCATCAGGGCCTCATGATTGCCGTCGGGGAAATCGGTGCGGCCGTAACTGCCCTGGAAGATCACGTCGCCTGTAAATACGCACTGCTGCTCCTTGTTCCAGAATACCAGGCTTCCGGGTGAATGGCCGGGAATATGCAGTACGTGAAGGGTCGTATTGCCGAATGATACGGTGTCGCCTTCGTGCAGTATGTGGTCCGGTTCAATGGGGTTGACATGACCCTCATAATGAATTCCGAAAACAGCCATCCTGGAGGCCATGGTATGGATCCAGGGCATATCCAGGTCATTGGCATACGCCTTTACTCCGTAGGTCTCCTCAACGAACAGGTTGCCGAAAACGTGGTCAAAATGCAGATGGGTGTTAAGCAACAGCTTGACGGTAAGACCGTTGTCGCGAATGAATGAGGCAAGCGTCTCAGTCTCTCCGGGATAGAAGCAGCCGGGGTCGATGACAGCGGCCTCCTTGGTCTCATCCCAGATAACATAGGTGTTGACCGGAAGGAAGTTGAATTCAAAGCATTTGACCTGCATTATATCTGTACGTATACGGTTTTCTTGTCCTTGAAGAACTCTTCGTTGAAGTATCGGCTTATCTCGGTAATCTCGGCCACCTTCTTGAACTTGGCGGTCTCGGTGCTCAGGTCTCCGCCCTTGAGGCAGATCACACCGTTGGGATAGGCGTTGCGCTGTGTCTTTCGGTCCAGCATGTGGCCGGCAACCTGGCAGAGGTCGGGCAGGGGCATTACACCTCGTGAAAGAATGAACTCATACTTGTCCTTGTCCTCCTCGGCGCGCTCATGGCGGCAGATTACATTCTTGAGACCAATCTGGGCTGCAATATCCTGAGCTACACGTACCTTCTTGCCGATACTGTCTATGAGTGTGAAACTGCACTCGGGGAACAGGATGGCAAGCGGTATGCCGGGCAATCCTCCTCCCGTGCCGACATCGGCCAGACGGGTTCCGGGGGCAAACTTTATTACCTTGGCTATGGCCATGGAATGGAGTATGTGATGCTCGTAAAGATTGTCAATATCCTTGCGGGAAATGACGTTTATCTTGCTGTTCCAGTCGGTGTATAACGGACCGAGAGCCTCCAGCTGTTCATACTGAAGGCTCGTCAGGTCCGGAAAATATTTCCTTATAAGTTGCATTTACTTAAGATAATAGGTAACGGTGGTTACAACGCGTACGTTCTTGATCCACGGGGTGTTGGAGTCGCGGTCATAGATTGAGAACTGGCCCTGTGAGGCAGTCTGGATCTTTCCCAGCTTGGAGCCGGAGTCATCGGCGAACTTCTGGGCAACCTCACGTGCGTTACGTGTGGCAACCTCTACCATCTGAGGCTTGAGTTCGTTCAGGCCGTTAAAGTCATACTGGGTCTGGTGCTCATAGTCGTTACCGCTGATGGCAATGCCCTTCTTGAGCAGTTCACCCTGCTTGAGGATAAGGTTGCGTACAAGTTCCACATTGTTTGAACTTACGGTTACAACCTGCTGCATCTGATAACGGTATGCGATGTACTCGTTTGAGTAACGGTTGGCACTGCGGTCATATACGGTGGGAGCGGCTATGCTGATTTCACTCTCCTGGACTCCGCCTTCCTTAAGGAACTTTACAATCTCCTTGCTCTTGTTGTCCATAGTGGAGTAGAGCTTAACAAGGTCATTATCAACATCCTGAATAACCAGGGGCCAGATAACGTGGTCGGCCATAACCTCCTGAGTGGCAAGACCTTTTACATTTACAACACGTTTTGTGCCGGTAAACTTTCCGACAGCAAGGATAATGCAGACACCCAGTGCCAGCAATCCCCAGAAATTGGTTGAATTCTTCATAACGCCTGTACTATTGGAAAATTAATTATTCAAGGTGTAAAGTTGCTATTTTTTTCTCATATTTGCAAATACACTATTGATTGCTAACCTTATTACAACCTATATGAAACAGATTCTCAAATGGACTATTGCCGGCATTGCTATGGTCATGGCCGGCATCTCTGCACAGGCCCAGCACACATTCGCCAACCCTCTTGACGTAGTAGTAGGCAATGAACGCGCCGTACGCGGCGGTGAGCCCGTGGTAATAATCTACGAGGACAATTACTTCCTCTTTGTATCTCACAGACGCGGCTATTGGTATTCGGCCGATTTCCGCGACTGGACCTATGTTGACGCTCCCGGTTATCCGGCAGGCGTTGTATCGGTCGTTGAGATGGACGGCAAGCTGATAGGCTGCTCCATGAACAACCGCAACGTCTATCGCGCCATTGACCCCTACAAGGGAGAGTGGGAGAAGATAGGTGAGCTTTCAAGCGACCGTTACGGCGATGCCAACATGTTCGTGGACGATGACGGACGCCTGTACATGTACTTTGGCTGGTCACAGATCATGCCGTTCCATGTAGTGGAGCTGGACAAGGAGACCTTCAAGGAGAAGGCCGAGCCTACACCGCTGTTCTGGAGCGACATCAAGAACCACGGATTTGAGGTGCGCAAGCCCGAGGACGTGATCTATTCAATCTTCAACGGACGCCGTGAGTACGGTCCTGAGGAACTCCCCTGGATTGAGGGTCCCTACATGATCAAGCATAACGGCAAGTACTATCTGCAGTACGCTGCCATCGGCCTTGAGTTCATCTCTTATTCACACGGTATCTATATGTCAGACAGCCCCATGGGCCCGTTCACATACTGCGAGCACAACCCGCTTACCTTCAAGACCAGCGGTTTCCAGGTAGGCGCCGGCCACGGAAGCACATTCCATGACAAGAAGGGTAACCTGTGGACCATCTGCATGATTCCCGCACAGTACGGTGAGGGCGGCCGCGGTTCAGAGCTGGCCATTTATCCCACTGCTGTCGATAAGCAGGGCATCATGTACTCAAATACCTCTCTGGGTGACTATCCTCAGTTCTATCCCGATGAGCGCAAGGTAGGCGGCGTAGACAACTATGTTGACTGGAAACTCCTGTCAGTAAACAAGAAAGCCATTGTATCTTCAACCTTTGAGAACTATGCTCCCGCACAGGCTCTGGATGAGGATTTCAAGACCTGCTGGGTTGCCGCTACAGGTGATGCAGGTGAGTTCTTTACCGTTGACCTGGGTGCCAAGGCTACCATCAACGCCATTCAGCTTAACTGGGACCACATCGGCGCAGCACGTGCAGGCGGCGGTCGTGGCGGATTCGGCGGCGGTATGATGGGCGGCGGTGCAGCACGTCCTCAGGCCGAGCAGTTGTATCAGTGCTATGAGGTGTTTGTATCGGACGATAACTCAAGCTGGACCAAGATCATCAGCAAGCCTGAGAACAAGCTGGAACTCAAGCATGACTACAATGAGCTTGAGAACCCCGTACAGGCACGTTACGTAAAGGTTGTCAATGTTGCTACCTATGACGGTGCCAAGTTCTCAATCAAGGACCTGCGCATATTCGGTACAACTCCTCAGATGAAGACCCAGAAGGTCAAGAAGTTCATGGCTGTACGCAATCCGGATGACCTGCGTGAGGCCAATGTGATGTGGGAGCCCGTTCCCGGTGCTGACGGCTACATTGTACGCTACGGTATCGAAAAGAAGAAACTCTACAACAGCTACATCGTATACGGCAAGAACGACCTTTACATGCACAGTCTGAATACCGCTCCCAAGCAGTATTACTTTGAGGTTGAGGCATTCAGCAGCGGTCTGCCCAAGTATCACGAGAATCCGCTTGAGACCATCGGCCTTGGCGCTGAGATCCAGTTGGCACAGCGTGGTGGCGGCGGCAATGCCGGTTATGCACAGGGTGCAGGAACCAGATACATCATGCTTAAGGACGGTGCAACCGAGTACTCATTCGGTGAGGTTGAACCCGGCACATGGACTCTGAGCCACTCATACGGTCCCGTACTGTGGTCAGGTCAGCTGACTGAGAAGGAGCTCATCTCCAACGACTCAAATCCCAAGCCTACCGTAACAGCCAAGCTGACATTGCTGGGCGAGGGCACCAACAATACCGGTTACCTGGAGATGCAGGTTATCCCCGGCAAGGAGAAGGGTGTAATCAACGTTGTTGTCAAGAAATGACAATTTGTATGTAAATCAATAATATATCTTTCAATCTGAAACTTTTTTGTTAAAACGCATTGCAGTTTGAAATACAATTAGTACTTTTGCCCCATATTCATTGCCAATTATTGGAAATGCGTATGTGTACTAAGAGATTGGAAATATAGAAATGATAAATTGAGGAAGGCTGGTTCAAGCAGGACCAGCCTTCCTCCTTTTTTAAGGATATATATATGTGCGGAATTGTAGGTTATATCGGTAAGCGTCAGGCTTATCCAATTTTGATTAAAGGACTGTCAAGACTTGAGTATCGCGGTTATGACAGCGCCGGAGTGGCACTGATAAATGACGGCGGTGACCTGGTCATTTACAAGACAAAAGGTAAGGTTGCCGATCTTGAGCATGCCGTCGAGGGTAAGGACCTGAGCGGATGCGTCGGCATTGCACATACACGCTGGGCAACACACGGAGAACCTAACGATGTCAATGCCCATCCGCATTTTTCGGAATCAGGAAATCTGGCTCTGATACACAACGGAATCATTGAGAATTTCCGTTCACTCAAGACCGAGCTTCAGAACCAGGGATACCATTTTAAGAGTGAGACTGATACGGAGGTTGTAATACAGCTTATCCAGTATATAATGGATTCTCACAACATCTCCCTTGAGGAGGCCGTTCCGTTGGCCCTGAACAGTGTGATCGGCGCATACGCCATCGTGATAGTGGACAAGACCCAGCCCGACCGAATGATTGCAGCCCGCAAGGGTAGTCCTCTTATAATAGGTGTAGGTGACGGCGAGTTCCTGATAGGTTCCGATGCCACTCCCATAGTTGAGTATACCGACCGTGTAATCTACCTTGGCGAGGAGCAGATTGCGTTTCTGGAGCGCGGTAAGGAGGTCAGGATAACAGACCTGCGCAGCATTGAGCAGACCGCTGTGGTCAAGAAACTTGAGATGAACCTGAGCCAGATTGAGAAGGGCGGATTCCCGCATTTCATGCTCAAGGAGATTCACGAGCAGCCCGATACCACCCGTACCGTAATGAACGGCCGTCTGCATCCTGAACTTGGAATTGTCAAGCTGTCCGGTGTCATCGACCATAAGAAACGTCTGATGGCGGCACGCAGAATCATAATCTGTGCCTGCGGTACCTCATGGCACGCAGCGCTCATCGGCAAATATCTTATAGAGGACCTTACACGTCTGCCGGTTGAGGTTGAGTATTCATCGGAGTTCCGTTACCGCAATCCCGTGATCTATCCCGATGACGTGGTGATTGCAATATCGCAGTCCGGTGAGACGGCCGATACCCTGGCTGCCATGAAACTGGCCAAGGAGTCAGGCGCATTCCTCTTTGGAATATGTAACGTAGTAGGCTCATCAATTGCACGTGAGGCCGATACGGGCTGCTATACACATGCCGGTCCTGAGATCGGTGTGGCATCGACCAAGGCATTTACCGCACAGGTTGAGACGCTTCTGCTGCTGGCATTGAACATAGCTCAGGAGAAGGGTACGGTTTCACCCGAGCAACGTCAGAGCATAATCAAGGAACTGCCCAACATACCTGCCAAGATCGAGAAGATTCTGGGGCACGACAAGCAGATTGCCGAACTTGCCAAGACATTCACATACGCTCATAACTTTATCTACCTGGGCCGCGGATACAACTATCCGATTGCACTTGAGGGCGCACTCAAGCTCAAGGAGATATCATACATACATGCCGAGGGCTATCCTGCAGCCGAGATGAAACACGGCCCGATTGCCCTTATTGATGAGGAGATGCCGGTTGTAGTGATTGCTCCCAAACGCGGTCATTATGACAAGATCCTGAGTAATATTCAGGAGGTGAAAGCGCGTAAGGGCAGGGTGATAAGCATTATTACCGAGGGTGACACCGATGTGCGCAACATCTCCGACTATTACTTTGAGATTCCCGATACCGAGGAGTGCCTGGTGCCGCTGCTTTCAGTGATACCTCTGCAGCTTCTTGCATACCACATTGCCATTGCCAAGGGGCGTGACGTTGACCAGCCCCGTAACCTTGCAAAATCTGTTACAGTAGAATAGAAAAACATTAGTCATATGGAGACAAAATTCGTATTTATTACCGGCGGAGTAGTTTCGTCGCTAGGAAAGGGTATTATTGCCGCTTCACTGGCCAAGCTGTTGCAGGCCAGAGGTCTGAGGGTTACTATCCAGAAGTTTGACCCGTACATAAACATAGATCCCGGCACGCTTAATCCCTATGAGCACGGCGAATGTTACGTGACCGATGACGGCGCCGAGACTGACCTTGACCTGGGTCACTACGAGCGTTTCCTGGGTGTGCATACATCAAAGGCAAACAACGTCACCACCGGAAAGATATACAATACCGTGATCACCAAGGAACGTGAGGGTGCCTATCTGGGCAAGACCGTCCAGATAGTTCCGCACATCACCGATGAGATCAAGCGCCGCATGCTCTTGCTGGGCCAGACAGGCCAGTTTGACGTGGTGCTTACCGAGATAGGCGGAACCGTGGGTGATATGGAATCCCTGCCGTTCATTGAGGCCGTACGCCAGTTGCAGTGGGAACTTCCCGAGGGCTCATGCATGTCAATACACCTTACACTGGTACCTTATCTGAGCGCTGCCAAGGAGCTTAAGACCAAGCCGACACAGCACTCAGTACAGATGCTGCAGCAGGCCGGTGTACAGCCCGACGTAATCATATGCCGTACCGAGCATCCGTTGAGTGAGGAACTGCGCCGCAAGGTGGCTCTGTTCTGCAATGTAAAGCCCGGCCATGTGATCCAGAGTATCGATGCATGGAGCATCTATCAGGTGCCTCTGAACATGCATGCCGAGCATCTTGATGAGCTTGTAGTCCGTAAGCTGGGCATTGAGAACTTCAACCAGCCAGACCTGAGACTGCTGGAGGATTTCCTGGATCGTCTCAAGCATCCCAAGACCGAGGTTGATGTAGCCCTGGTAGGTAAGTATGTATCGCTTCAGGATGCCTACAAATCAATTCTGGAGGCGCTTGTACACGCCGGTGCCGCCAACTCCTGCAAAGTCCACATCCACTCTGTAAACAGCGAGGAAATCACAGCCTCCAATGTGGCCGATAAACTTAAGGGCATGAAGGGAATCCTTGTAGCACCCGGATTCGGCTCACGCGGTCTGGAGGGTAAGATAGAGGCTATCAAATATGCCCGTGAGAACAAGATACCGTTCTTTGGAATCTGCCTTGGAATGCAGATGTGCGTAGTGGAGTTCGCCCGCAACGTACTGGGCTTTGCCGATGCCGATACGACCGAGGTAGATCCCGAAACCACACATCCCGTAATCGACATGATGGAGGATCAGAAGAAGACCACCATGAAGGGAGGAACCATGCGTCTGGGAGCCTACGACTGCGAAATAACAAAGGATACGCTTGCATACAAGATCTACGGAACCAAGCAGATCTCAGAGCGTCACCGCCACCGCTACGAGTTCAACGCCAAATACGCCGAGGACTTTAAGAAAGCAGGTCTGGTGGCATCGGGCCACAACCCGCAGACAGGTCTGACGGAGATTGTGGAACTGCCGCAGTCAGTACATCCGTTTTTTATCGGCTCACAGTTCCATCCGGAGTACAAGAGCACCCCGGAGAACCCGCATCCTCTGTTCAAGGCCTTCATCGCTGCTGCGATAAAGTGAACAAGGCTTACTTACAGTAGTACAACTTACCGTTGATTATTACCATACCACGCGGCTGTCCCTCTACGGGGCGGCCGTTTATGTCATAGATCATATCCGTACCCGTTGCCGCAGGTATCAGTTCCACATCAGTGGGATACTGCATAACGGTCCAGTTGGCTGCCATGTGGTTATCGGCATTCGTATCACGCAGCATCAGTACCGATGTGCCTGACTGTTCTGATGCGGGCCACGGTGAGACGCTCATGTAAGTAACCTGGTCAACGACTATGCCTGCCGCATTGCTCAGACGCACGGATTCACCGTCGTTGGAGAGCTTGCCGTCGGTCCACTGCCATACCTGGTCATACCTGATTACCGTTTTGAGCTTGGAGGACTTGGCTGCAACATAGACGCTGCCGCGTGCCGGAATCAGGCTTCCTTCAGGGAAAGTAAAGTCAAAGGCCTGGCTGAGTATGTATCCGCTTATGTCAAACGGAGCATCGGTCGGATTGTAAATCCTTATGTACTCAGACTCTGAATCAAGAGTGGGGTGATAGCATATCTCGCTTATCACGGGCTCATTCTGCGGAGTTTCAGGCAGATAGTTGGAGCCTATCTTCAGGTTGGCAGGTGTCAGAATGTAGTTTGTGGCCGATATGAACTGCGGGTCACCGTACAGGTTTCCGATTGAGAGCGTGTCACCGTCTGAGAGTGATCCGCTGAACCTGATGCTGGATCGGTCATCGCACTCATATGTACGGTCATAGCTGTTGGACAGTATGCATTCGGTTACCACTGCATTACCGCCCAGACGGCCGTCAACCTTCTCATAGCAGGCCACCGGAGTAGCCACGGCAAAGAATGTGCACTTGTCAATATCGGCATGACATGAGTCCTTTACGGCAACGCCCATGTTGGTCTGGATGAATGTGGAGTTGCTTACCTTTACTGTTGAGCGCTGTCCTACGCTGATACCCTTGTCGGTAATGGTGTATGCCAGCAGGCTGTCAATGATAACGCCGATGGCCTGTTCGCCTATATCCACTGCATCGCTGTTGTCACCCAGGAAGTGGTGGGCTACGACGTCTCTGATGATACCGCCGTCTATGCCGTCAAAGTCAATGGCATCGGTGTCAACCTGGTCATTGCCTATGAATGTGCAGTGCTCCACGCGTCCCTTGCCGTACTTGACGTTTATCAGATCACCCGTAACTCGGCTGTGTATTATGCTGTTTGTGAGCGTTACGTCACTGTAACGGGCCGCAATGGGATTGCTCTTTACATCTGTTATGTTCAAATGGTCAAGCACCAGTTGCTCACAATTGTATGCCGATATGGCCGCCACGCAGTTGTACAGGCGCGGTCCCTGATTTGCATCACGCATGGTGGCATAACTGATTGTTGACTTGGCGTCGCTGTTTATCAGGCAGACGGCTCCCCAGGACTGTCCGGCATATTGCGGATTGAGTACAAACCGTATGCTGTCCGAACGGGTGCCCTGAGCGGTAAGACCTCCGTGCACAATCATGCTTGAGTTAGGTGCAAACCTTATCTCTACACCCGGCTCAATGGTCAGGCGTGCGCCTTTGACGATGGTGACATCGGATGCGGTATAATAAGGAGACTTGGACCTGAGCAGGGTCATATCGGAGGATATGATCTCAGGAAGCATGTTAAGGCCATTCGGCTCGTACATTGCCTCCACTGCCATATCAGAATTGATGGACAGCTTGATGGTAGGCTGGGTGAGTCCGCTTAACCGGTTCTGTGATGCAGCCTGATTCAGCACTGCCAGAATCTCTACGTCCATTATGATATCTGAGCTGCTTCTGGAGGTCTGGTGTACCTCGACAGCAATGGTGTTCTCTCCCTGACGGAGCCATGAAGGATCAATGTCATAAGTGAGATATCTGATGGCGGCACGCTTTGGGATGGCGTAATTGTCAGCCAGCGGATTTGATTCAAAGTTCTCCCTGAGGTTGCTGCGGATTATCTCCTTGCCGTTGAGCCATACCACAGCGCCGTCATCACGCAACATGCGGAGCTTTATCTGCAGGTAGGATGAAGGATCTTCATCGACTGTGAACTTGCGCCGGAAATATGTGGTGACATACTTGGAACTGCTTGAGCCGTAGTCCACGGTGGTCTTTATCAGGTCTGTCATCTTGTTGTCGGTGTCATATCCCAGAGGCGATGCTCCCGATTTCCATGCCGAGTCATCAAAAGAGGCTGTGTACCATGATGTAGGGCTGGTTCCGTCATCAAGATATTTCCACCCACTGCCGGTTGAAATAAGTTTCTTAACGGCATTCTCACGCCAGCCCTTGAAGGTATAACCCACGCGCTCACGGGCGGTAAGGGTTATCTCCATATCGGTGGGGTATGATCCGCTCCACTTGTCATTGTTGATGGACAGGCCGTTGAACTCAAAACCGTTCTTGCCGGTAAGGGTGAGCAGGGCGGGCATTCCGGTGCCGTAGTTCTCATACATGTCCCAGAGCAGCACAACAGGGCGGCCGTTGCAGAAATCACGCAGATAACTTATCCTGCTACGCCACTGACGGGTCGATGTAAGCGCATTGCCGCTGTATGAACTGCTGGTGCCAAGCCACCTCTGGACCTGCTGTTCCATAAGCGGTTCAATATCTTTCATGTGCTCCGTTACCTGTCGCTGAATCTCTTCCGGATTGAATGCCGTAAACAGCAGGTCGGCGGCACGCTTGCAGAAATACTGGCGGTAACCGTCATTCTGCAGCATTGATCCGAAAGGCATGTTGGCCTTTCCGGCATACCAGTCAGCGTAGTCATCGGCATAACTGTTGAAACCGCGGTCACCGTCGGTAAATATCCAGCGCCACACGCCGCTGCCCTTAGGCTTCCAGGCCATGGGATTGTGGTTGACCGATGTGTTATGACTCCATATCTGAGCCACCATGAAATCAGTATAGTTCTCCACATCCATTATCTGGGTAAGAGCGTCATAGTTGGCCTGTACGCTCAGGTCCTTCTGCCACAACTCCTTGTAGTGGTTCCACTCCTCCCAATCACCGGCCTCGACGTTCTGGTCACCTTCAATCATGTCAAAAGTGCCGGACTCAAGTCCGTAGCGGGTCTCTATGTACTCCTCGTTAACCTTCTCACGAATGTTATGGATACCCAGGAACTCACCGTTAAGATATACGGCCGATGGACGGAACGCCTGCAGCGCCAGGTTGAGTCCGCCCCTGCGGCAAGCCTGCTGCAGCAGTCCGTCGCGGAACATGGTGTAGTTCCAGTCATTGCCCGATGCACGCAGTGCAAAGTCATCAAACTCGTTACGCGGATCGTCATGGAACAACTGGTATGAGAGTTTGCTCTCGCCGTATTTCTTCTTGAAATATACTCCAAGCATCTTCTGCGGCAACTGCCATGCGTACAGGCCGTTAATCTTTACGCCTGCGGGCTCGTTGAATGCAGCTCTGTCACTGCCGTTATTCTCATAGAGTTCTATGTTTACCGGAATCTCAAAGTCTGCCTTCTCATTATTTGCGTTGGTCCAACCGTATATTCCTTTCTCTGTGTCCCAGAAATTTTCGCTGTCAGTTGCCAGAGATACAATAGGCAGACTGTGGCCCCGGAACTCATCATTAAGGAAATATGTCATGGTCTTGGTCAGACCCGGCATCTTGCCGTCCTCCAGTATGCGTGCCCTCAGTACCGTAGTCTTGGTAAAGGTGAGGGGAGTAGAGTAGACGTTTGACTCCTTTGTAGGCTCTGAGCCGTCGGTGGTATAATAAACCGTGCCGCCCTGATCATTGGTCACTGTTACCGTAACAGATCCTGCATAGCCTCCGCCCTGTGTCAGTATTACAGGCTGGTTGGATCTGCCGGTATATCCCTTGACATTGTTGGCGGCGCCGGGAGTGGGGGTCATGAAGAATACTGTTACCGAGGCGTCATCCATGGATCGGCCGAAGCTGATATCGCCATACTGCGGTCCGAAAGTCATGCTGTCAACCATCTTGCCGTCAGCATCAAAAAGACCTACCTCCTCACCGTCGGCACTGAGCTTGAATCCGGCGTGAAGGCCGGTGCCCAGGTCGTCGCACCATATCAGCAGGTAACCTCCGGTCTTGATGGTTGTACCGTCGGGCAGTACATGCTTCTTGGGCTTGCCCAGGTTGTCGGTGACAGACCATCCGCCCAGGTTTACATCGGCCTGTCCGGCATTGTACAGTTCTATCCAGTCTGCATTTGTGCCGTAATCAGGATCCGTATTGGTGCTGCCGTTTGATGCCAACACCTCATTTATTGTAATCTGTGCTTTAGCGGGCATTGCTGCCACTGCGGTAAGCACAACCATAAATAAGAAATTCGAGAGTTTCATAGTCAAGTCAGTTGTCTTATGACAGGATGTAAAATTACTGATAGTTTGCAAATTATACAATTCTGGCAAGATGATGTAAATTTGTAAGATGTACTTACTAAATGTAAGCAATTATGGAATTATTATAGAATATAGTAAATTTTTTCGCCATTTGGTGAACAATGTATCAAAATAGTGCTTACCTTTGCCGCAGAAATCAAGAATAACAGAACAATTTCATGTTTATCGGTTTTAAAAATATAACCACTGTTCAGCTGAATAATAATCAGCAGCAGCAGAATCAGAACCAGAATAATAATCAGGTTCCGATGGTTATACCTTTTGACCGGTCAGGTATGTAACTGTTGATTTAGATAAAGGAAAAAGAATTAAGGCTGGTCTTTTTAGACCGGCCTTTTTTTGTTTAACGATGCATCAAAACACAATAATTAACCTCAAATCAAAACACAATGAAAAAGATTGAAGCAATCATCCGGAAAACCCGGTTTGAAGATGTGAAAGAGGCGCTCTTTGAGGCCGACATCAACTGGTTCTCGTATGCCGAAGTACATGCCATAGGCCAGGATCGCCAGGACCGAATCTACCGTGGTGTGATGTACAGCACTGACATCATCTCACGAATTGAGATTACGATCATCTGCCGCGACCAGTTTGTCGAGCCCGCCATTAATGCCATAATGGGTGCAGCGAGAACGGGTGAAGTAGGAGACGGCCGCATATTTGTCAGTCCGGTCGATGATACCTGGTCTATACGTACAGGAGAACACGGAGATGTAGTATTGGCTGACAGAAAGTAAAACCTTTAATAGACGAATATTATGGAAGATATAATTGTTGAGAGTGGAATCAGCGGACTGGATACAGTCTGGGTATTGATAGCAGCTATGCTCGTGTTCTTCATGCAGCCCGGTTTTGCCCTGGTTGAGGCTGGTTTTACCCGCTCCAAGAACACCGCCAACATTCTCATGAAGAACTTTGTTGACTTCATGGTAGGTTCTTTCCTGTTCTGGATGATCGGTTTCGGTCTGATGCACGGAACAAACAACGGATTCATAGGTGGACTTCACCTTTTTGACTGGTCATTCATTGGTGACTCAAACGTTCCTGCAGAGTGCACCCTTATATTCCAAACCGTATTCTGCGCTACCGCCGCTACTATAGTATCAGGCGGTATGGCTGAGAGAACCAAGTTCTCAATGTACGTAGTTATTTCAATCATCATTTCAGTGCTGATCTATCCCATCGAGGGTCACTGGACCTGGGGCGGCGGCTGGCTCTCAGAGCTTGGTTTCCACGATTTTGCAGGTTCAACAGTTGTACATAGTTGCGGTGGTGTTATCGCTCTTGCAGGTGCTATGGTACTGGGTCCCCGTATCGGTAAGTATTCCAAGACAGGTGAGTCACGCGCTATTCCCGGTCACAACCTGACATTCGGCGCCCTGGGCGTATTCATCCTCTGGTTCGGTTGGTTCGGTTTCAACCCCGGTTCACAGCTGGCTGCTGAAGGTGCTGAGAACGCAATCGCAATCTCACACGTAATGTGCACAACCAACATGGCTGCTGCCACAGGCGGTCTTTCAGTACTGTTCCTTACATGGTTGGTATACGGCAAACCTTCACTCTCACTGGTATGCAACGGCATCCTGGCAGGTCTGGTAGGTATCACAGCAGGTTGCGACCTTGTATCAATAGGCGGTTCTGCTATCATCGGCGCTGTTTGCGGTGTTGCAATGGTTGGTTCTGTTGCCCTGATCGATAAGATCTGCAAGATTGATGATCCCGTTGGTGCAGTATCAGTTCACGGAGTTTGCGGTATCCTTGGTACACTCATGACCGGTATGTTCGCAATGGACGGTGGCCTGTTCTACGGTGGTGGCTGGCACTTCCTGGGTGTTGAGGCACTTGGTTCACTGGTAACTTGCGCATGGTCATTCGGACTTGGTCTGCTCACATTCGTAATCCTTAAGAAGGTTCACGGAATCCGCGTTGCTCCCAGAGTTGAGGAGGAAGGTCTGGATATCTACGAGCACGGAGAGACCGCTTACAACGTATAATTCTTAGAAAACACAATTCAAATTACCTTACAAACACAATAACACTATGAAAAAGATATTCTCAATAGTAATGATAATGATAGCAGTGGTTAGCCCGCTGCGTGCAGAGATTGAAACAACAGTAGGTGCAGACCTGGTAAGTGAGTACATCTGGAGAGGTGCCAAGTGCGGTGATGCAGCCATACAGCCTACATTGGGTGTGAGCATGGCCGGTATAGACCTCTCGTTCTGGGGATCGGTCGGAGTTGCAAACACACTTGATACCAGAGAGTTGGATATCACGCTGAGTTACTCGATAGCAGGAGCGTCAGTAGGTGTGACTGACTATTGGTTCAGTACAGGTGACGAGCCTTACGGACGTTACTTCAAGTACGGAAAGGGTGTTACCAACCATGTGTTTGAAGCATTTGCCGGATATGACTTCGGATTTGCCTCGATCAGCTGGTACACAAACTTTGCAGGTGCCGATTACGACGCAAACGGTGATGCAGCATTCAGTTCATATTGTGAGCTGTCGGCCCCGTTCAGTCTGGGCGGTGCTGACTGGACTGCAACACTGGGTATGGTTCCCTTTGAGAGCGGATTCTACGGTACTGAAGGATTTGCCGTAACCAATGTTTCGCTCAGTGCAGCAAAATCAATTGACATAACAGAGAGCTTCAGTCTTCCTGTATCGGCTGGAGTTACTTTCAACCCATGTGCCGAGATGGCATACCTTGTTTTTGGAATTACTTTCTGAGCGAGCCAGTGGGGACGGTTCTCTTTGGCAAATGCTTTTGTAAGCGATTGTCGTAAACTTATCCACTTGCCAAAGCGAACCGTCCCCAATGGCTCGCTCAGAGTCCCCGGAGCCGTTTGAATCGTGCGGTTCCGGGGATTTTTTTCTATATTTGCAACAACTAACTCTATAACCAATAATATGAAGAAACTTACAGGAATGCTGCTGATGGCAGCGATGCTGGTTCCGGGTTGGAGCTCAGCACAGAAATGGGAGGGTTTGGCCGATACTCCTCAGATGGGATGGAACAGCTGGAACAAGTTCGGTCAGAATATCAGTGAACAACTTATTCGTGAACAGGCCGATGCCATGGTGGCCGAAGGTCTGGTAGATGCCGGATACATATATCTGAACATGGATGACTGCTGGCATGGCGAGCGTGATGCCGACGGTTTCGTTCAGCCGGATCCCAAGACATTCCCCTCAGGAATAGAGGCGTTGGCCGATTACGTTCACTCCAAGGGTATGAAACTGGGTATCTATTCCGATGCCGGCCGTAAGACCTGTGCAGGCCGTACAGGCAGTTTCGGACATGAGTATCAGGATGCGCTTCAGTATGCCCGCTGGGGAATTGACTATCTTAAATATGACTGGTGTTCAAGTGAGAACATCAACCCGCGCGGTGCCTATACTCTGATGCGTGACGCTCTGCGTGCTGCAGGACGTCCCATACTGTTCAGCATGTGCGAGTGGGGTACAAACAAGCCTTGGGAATGGGCCGAGAATGTAGGCCATTCATGGCGTACCACTGGTGATATCACCGCCCGTTTTGCCGGTAACCCCCGTCAGCGCGGCTGGGGTCAGACAGTTCTGAGCATCATTGACCAGAACGCCCCCTTGCGTAAATATGCCGGCCCGGGCCACTGGAATGATCCCGATATGCTTGAGGTTGGCAACGGCATGAGCGTGAATGAGGACCGCGCACACTTCAGCATGTGGTGCATGATGGCTGCTCCGCTCATTCTCGGAAACGACCTTTCTAAGATGACCGACGAGACCCGCGCCATCATCCTGAACAAGAAGGTGATTGCCATTGATCAGGACAAGCTGGGCGTACAGGGACTGCGCTACAAGACAGAAAACGAGATTGAGTACTGGTTCAAGCCGCTGGAGAACGGTGACTGGGCATTCTGCCTGCTGAACCGTTCAACCGAGCCTGTCGAGTGCAATATCAACTGGCAGGATTACAACCTGACCGATGACGAGGTAAGCCACCTCTCAACATCATTTGATGCCATTACCTATAATATTGAGAACCTCTGGGAACCCAATGCCAAGAAGGCAAAGGTGGGTAACACCAAGAAGGCTCTCAAGGTAACGGTTCCCGGTCATGACGTAGCCATGTACCGACTGACACCTAACAAGAAGTGAGCTTTTTCATTTCGTAGCCAAGGCGGTGGAGTTCTATGGCGGCGCCGATGCTGAACATTACCTGGACGGCGCGGGCATAGACGTAGAAGGCGCGACGGCTTTGAGGCTCGATCTTTTCCTGACGTATGAATGTGACTGCAGTCTGTGCGCAGGTCTGCATGATCGATGTGATAGCCTGGGCTTGTTTTCCTTCGGGGAGCAGGCCCAGGATGTCTTTCATAATATGGTCATCCATATCGTCAAAGCCGTTGGGACCCAGCAGGACGCTGTAGGGCTGTCCTTTCAGTTTGGCCCAGTCGCGGTTCCACCAGCATGCTACAGCCAGGCCTATGTATCCTGCCCATGCGACAGATACGGTGGGGTACGCGGCAATCTCCTTTACACCGTCAGCAATATATTCAGGGGCTAATTCCTTCCATTTGAGGTCGATGTCATCGGACCGGAGCAGTATTCCCTCCAGCATTCCGGCATCGGTACAGATCTTGAGCAGTTCTCTCTCCAGACGCTCCTGGAACATTGTATAGTATAACTGGTCTTCCATATTCTGAATCTTTCCGCAAAAGTAGTCATTTTCCGGGGCTTTTGGAACTTCTTTTGCAAATGTCAATTTGATACATATTTATATATAAGGCTAGCATTTTGTCAAACAGCAAAAATTTTTGGCGATAAAGTGATATTTTCTTTGTTTTTCCTTTGGTGGATAGAACAGAAGTGTTTAATTTTGCGATTGAAATCGCGATGATAAGCTGCGCTCGGTAAAAACAAACGAGTTGGTTTTTACTCTCACTTGCATTATCATTGCGTCAAATTAGTGAAGCAAGATATGGCAAAAGGTTTGGTTTTTGTAACCAATAATAATCAGCAGCAGAATAATCAGAACCAGAATAATAATCAGGTTTTGATGGTTGCTCCTTTTGACCAGCGGGAAAGCTAATCATTGTAGAAATAAACAGAAAACATAATAAAGACTGGTCAATTTGATCAGTCTTTTTTTTGTTCCTGTTGGCAGACGCAAATAATAACAAAAACAATAAATACTATGTGTGGAATAGTTTCTATCTTCAGGATTAAGAAGCAGTCAGAGCAGCTCCGACAGCGTGCATTGGAAATGAGTCGCAGAATCCGTCACCGCGGTCCGGACTGGAGCGGTATATGGTGCGGAGGTTCAGCCATTCTGGCTCACGAGCGTCTGAGTATTGTGGACCCTCAGTCAGGCGGTCAGCCTCTGTTCAGCATGGATCATTTGCAGGTGCTGGCCGTTAACGGTGAGATATACAACCATCAGGCAATACGCCGTGAGTACGAGGGACGCTATGAGTTCAGCACCGGAAGTGACTGCGAGGTTATCCTGGCCCTTTACCGCGATGCAGTACGTGCAGGCGGCAGCCAGGAAGACTTTATCAGAATGCTGGAGAAACTGAACGGTATCTTTGCTTTTGCTCTTTATGACGCAGAGCGTGACGAGTATCTGATTGCCCGTGACCCCATAGGAGTCATTCCACTGTATATAGGTAAGGATAAGGAAGGTCACATCTGCGTAGCTAGCGAGCTCAAGGCCCTTGAGGGTATCTGCACCGAGTATGAACCGTTCCTTCCGGGTCATTTCCTGAGCAGTCGCACCGGAATGGTGGAGCGCTGGTGGACCCGTGACTGGTTCAAGTATGACGCAGTAAAGGACAACAAGGCCGATATAAAGGAACTTCACGATGCACTTGAGGCTGCCGTTAAGCGTCAGCTTATGTGCGATGTTCCTTACGGAGTGCTGCTTTCGGGCGGTCTGGACAGTTCGGTGATATCGGCCATAGCAAAGAAAAACGCTGCCCGTCGCGTTGAGACCGATGACCAGCAGGAGGCATGGTGGCCGCGTCTGCACTCGTTTGCAGTAGGCCTTAAGGGCGCACCTGATCTGGCAAAGGCACGCGAGGTTGCCGATCACATAGGTACAGTACACCATGAAATCAACTATACGGTACAGGAGGGTCTGGACGCCATACGTGACGTGATCTATTTCATTGAGACATATGATGTCACCACCGTACGCGCCAGCACCCCGATGTATCTTCTTGCACGCGTAATCCGCAGCATGGGTATCAAAATGGTACTTAGCGGTGAGGGTGCCGATGAGGTATTCGGCGGTTACCTTTACTTCCATAAGGCTCCCGATGCACAGGCATTCCATGAGGAGACCGTACGCAAGATATCCAAACTGCACCTGTACGACTGCCTGCGCGCCAACAAGTCACTGGCAGCATGGGGTGTTGAGGGTAGGGTTCCCTTCCTTGACAAGGAGTTCCTGGATGTGGCCATGCGCATGAACCCCGAGGCAAAGATGTGCCCGGGCAAGAACATAGAGAAACGTGTTGTACGTGAGGCTTTTGCCGATATGCTTCCCGAGAGCGTCGCATGGCGCCAGAAGGAGCAGTTCAGCGACGGAGTGGGATACAGTTGGATTGATTCGCTGAAGGAGATTACCGCTGCTGCAGTATCAGACGAGCAGATGGCTCATGCAGCCGAAAGGTTCCCCATCAACACTCCCATGAACAAGGAGGAGTATTATTATCGTTCAATATTTGAGGAGCATTTCCCCAGTGAGTCAGCAGCGCGTTGCGTACCCAGTGTTCCAAGCGTAGCTTGCTCTACCGCCGAGGCCCTGAAATGGGATGCAAGTTTCAGCAAACTGAACGATCCGAGCGGACGAGCCGTAAAGGGTGTTCATGAAAACGCTTATAAATGAGTCACTTAAAAATCGGTTTGTTACGTTAAACATTTTTTTAATATCATTTTGAATAAAAAATATGAGAAATAGTTTTCAAATTGCAACATTAATTCGTACTTTTGCATCGTTTTTGATACATAAAGACAAGCAAAAGTATGAAAGTGTTGATAGAATATGGTTTCAGATATGCTCTGGAGGTTGGTTTCAATCCCAAGCGTAATGTCTGTGACTGTTTGGCTATTCTCTCTCCAGCCGGGGAGTAAGCCCATCAGCAACACTTATCTTTACATACAAACATAAAGGCTGGCCCGCTTGGACTGGCCTTTCGTCTTTAATAACAAACAAGAACAAAAACCACAAAACAATACAATTATGAGTGAACTTAGATTTGATGTGATACAGGATGCTTTCAAGAAGAAGGCTGCTGTAGTGGAGACACCCGCCGTGAAGACCTCCGAATACTTCGGCGAGTTGGTGTTCAACCGTGACAAGATGCGCAAGTATCTTGATGACAAGACCTTCAAAGCTATTGTGAACTGCATTGACAATGGCGAGCCTCTGGATCGCAAGACTGCCGATGGCGTTGCAGCAGGTATGAAGACCTGGGCTATGGAGCACGGAGTAACACACGTTACACACTGGTTCCAGCCGCTTACTGACGGTACAGCCGAGAAGCACGACTCATTCATGGAGTACGATGGCAAGGGCGGTATGATCGAGACCTTTGACGGTAAAGCCCTGGCACAGCAGGAGCCTGATGCATCATCATTCCCCAGCGGCGGTATCCGTGCCACTTTCGAGGCCCGCGGTTACACTGCATGGGATCCCACATCACCTGTGTTCATACAGGATGACACTCTCTGCATACCTACCGTATTCATTTCATATACCGGTGAGGCTCTTGACTACAAGACTCCTCTTAAGAAGGCTCTTAAGGCTGTCAGCGATGCTGCAGTACCTATCTGCCAGATGTTCGATCCCAAGGTTAAGAAGGTATTCTCTTACTTGGGTTGGGAGCAGGAGTACTTCCTGGTTGATGAGGACCTCTACGCTGCCCGTCCTGACCTGATGCTTACAGGCCGCACACTGATGGGTCACGCCTCATCCAAGAACCAGCAGCTGGATGACCACTACTTTGGTGCCATCCCGTCACGTGTTGCCGCTTTCATGCGCGACATCGAGATTGCCGGTTACAAGCTTGGTATACCTCTTAAGACACGTCATAACGAGGTTGCTCCCAACCAGTTCGAGCTTGCTCCCATCTACGGTGAGACCAACCTTTCAAACGATCAGAACCAGCAGATGATGAACGTGATGAACAGCATCGCCCGTAAGCACGGATTCGTTGTTCTGTTCCACGAGAAGCCCTTTGACGGCATCAACGGTTCAGGTAAGCACAACAACTGGTCTCTGGGTACAGATACCGGCACACTGCTGCTTGCTCCCGGTAAGGACGCTATGGGAAACCTGCAGTTCGTTACATTCTTTGTAAACGTTCTGGCAGCCGTACAGAAGCACAACGATATCCTCAAGGCTTCTATCGCTACTGCTACCAACGCTCACCGTCTGGGCGCCAACGAGGCACCTCCCGCAATCGTATCAGCATTCCTGGGCCGCACAATGACCGCAGTGCTCAAGAAGCTGCTTGAGGTTCCCTCAGATACTCCTATCGAGATTGCCGGCAAGAAGGGTAAGTCAGTAGGTCTGGTTGAGATTCCTGAGATCTTCGTTGACAACACCGACCGTAACCGTACATCACCGTTCGCATTCACCGGTAACCGCTTTGAGTTCCGCGCCGTCGGTTCAAGCGCAAACTGCGCAGGTGCCATGACAACCCTGAACGCAGCCGTTGCTGAGCAGCTGATTGCATTCAAGGCCGATGTAGACAAGGAGATCAAGGCCGGTAAGGCAATGAACATAGCCATCATGGATACCCTGAAGCCCATCATCAAGAGCATTATTGATGTTGTATGCTTTGACGGTAACGGTTATACCGATGAGTGGAAGGCTGAGGCCAAGAAGCGTGGTCTGGACACTCTGACCAACGTTCCTGAGATGTTCAAGTCATTCACCACTCCCAAGGCTATCGAGTTGTTCACCAAGCTGGGTGTTTACACCGAGAAGGAACTTGAGGCCCGCAACGAGGTTAAGTGGGAGATATATACCAAGAAGGTACAGATCGAGGCCCGCGTAACCGGTCGTATGGCTCTGAACCATATCATTCCCGCCGCTCTTGACTACCAGACCAAGCTGCTCAAGAACATTGACCTTATGAAGGATGTTTACGGTGACAGCTACAAGGATATGGCTGCAGTAAGCATGGGATTCGTTACCAAGATCTCTGAGCTTGTCAACAAGCTGAAAGTTCAGGTTGACGATATGGTTGAGGCCCGCAAGAAGGCTAACGTCATTGAGGGTGAGTATGAGAAAGCTCTTGCTTACCATGAGATTGCCGAGTCTCTCTTCCCGCTCCGCAAGACCATTGACAAACTCGAAGAGGTTGTGGACAACGATATGTGGCCGCTGCCTAAGTACAGAGAACTGCTGTTCATTAACTAATTGATATTAATACTCCGCTTCGCTCCTAATGATGGGGCGAAGTGGATATTTATAAAAGCGGTTTGAAAGTTAGATCTATTTATACTGAAAGAAATATTATATGAAAAAATACGGTTTATACGACCCTCAGAATGAGCATGATGCCTGTGGTATAGGTATGATGGTCAACCTTAAGGGGGGAAAGACACACCAGCTTGTTGACAGCGCTCTTACACTGCTTGAGAACATGAAGCACCGTGGTGCCGAGGCTGCCGACAACAAGTCGGGCGACGGAGCCGGAATCACACTCCAGATACCGCACGAGTTTATTCTCTTGCAGGGTATCCCGGTGCCTGAGCGCCTTAGTTACGGAACAGGACTCGTATTCCTGCCCAAGGACAAGGCTCTTGGTGACAAGTATCTGGACATTATCCGTGAGGAGGCGTCCAAGATGGGACTTGTACTTACCAACGTTCGTGAAGTACCCGTTAACAGCAATATCCTGGGCGAAGCCGCACGTGCCACCGAGCCGCGCACCGTTCAGATATTCATTACCGGTGCATCCGAGGCCGATGGTCTGGAGACTCTTCTTTATAAGGTGCGTAAGCACACTGAGAAGCGTATTGATGACCGTAATTTCTATATCGTATCACTTTCATGCCGCATAATGGTCTATAAGGGAATGCTCACATCAACCCAGTTGCGTGAGTACTATCCGGATCTTAGCAGTCCGTTCTTTACGAGCGGACTTGCTATGGTTCATTCCCGTTTCAGTACCAACACATTCCCCACATGGCCGCTTGCCCAGCCGTTCCGAATGCTGGCTCACAACGGCGAGATCAACACCATTCGCGGAAACCGCGGTTGGATGGAGGCTCGTGAGAGCGTGCTTTCATCACCGGCTCTGGGCGAGGTGAGCGATATTCATCCTATCGTTCAGCCCGATATGAGCGACAGTGCATCGTTCGATAATGCACTTGAGTTCTTTGTGCGTTCAGGCATGTCTCTGCCTCACGCAATGGCCATGATGATTCCTGAGTCATTTAATGAGAAGAACCCCATAAGCGACAAGTTGAAGGCATTCTACGAGTACCACTCAATCCTTATGGAGCCGTGGGACGGTCCCGCCGCAATGCTCTTTACCGATGGCCGCTATGCCGGAGGTATGCTGGACCGTAACGGTCTGCGTCCCGCACGTTACCTTATTACCGATGACGGCATGCTGATTATGGCATCCGAGGTTGGTTGCATCCAGGTTGATGCATCGAAGGTAGTGGAGAAGGGTAAACTGCAGCCCGGTAAGATTCTCCTTATTGATACTGACAACGGTCAGATTTACCGTAACAACGAGGTTAAGGATGCTCTTGCAAGCGAACTTGACTATGCCGGATGGCTCAGTGCCGGACGTGTAGAGTTGGGTAAGCTTAAGAGTGGCCGTAAGGCTGCGAATGATGTGCCTGAGTTCAGCCGTCGCCTGCGTGCCTTTGACTACACCCGTGAGGATATCGACCGTATAATTGTTCCTATGTGTCAGACTGCACAGGAGCCGCTTTCATCAATGGGTAACGATACCCAGCTGGCTGTCCTGTCTGACCGCCCGCAGCTGTTGTTCAACTACTTCCGACAGCAGTTTGCGCAGGTTACCAACCCGCCAATCGACCCCATCCGTGAGGAGCTTGTAATGTCACTGACCGAGTATATCGGCGCCGTAGGCATGAACATCCTTACACCCAGCGAGGGCCACTGCAAGATGGTACGTCTGCCGCAGCCGGTTCTTACCAACACTGAACTCGATACCCTTTGCAACATCCGTTACAAGGGATTCAATACAGAGGTCCTGCCCATCCTGTTTGAGAAATCAAAAGGTGCCAAGGGTATGGCCGAAGCCATAGAAAATCTTTGCCATGAGGCCGAAAAGTCAGTTGATGCAGGTATCAACTACATTATCCTGAGCGACCGCGGCATTGACGAAACACACGCCGCAATTCCTTCACTTCTTGCCGTCAGCGCAATTCACCACTATCTTGTATCAATCCAGAAGCGTGTCCAGACTGCTCTTATCGTAGAGAGCGGTGAGATCCGCGAGGTGATGCATGTGGCTCTGCTTATGGGTTATGGTGCAAGTGCCGTCAACCCCTATATGGCATTTGCAGTGATTGACGATCTGGTTAAGAAGGGTGAGATCCAGCTTGACTACGAGACCGCTCAGCACAACTACATCAAGGCCGTCGACAAGGGCCTTAAGAAGATACTCAGTAAGATGGGTATCAGCACCATACGTTCATACCGCGGTGCCAAGATATTTGAATCTATCGGCTTGAGCCAGGAGCTTCTGGCCAAGTATTTCGGAACAGCATCATCAACCGTAGGCGGTGTAACCCTGGAGGGTATCTGCAAGGACGCCCAGCGTATGCAGGAGCAGGGATTCGGCAAGACCGAGCCCGATGATGTGCTTCCGTTTATAGGCCAATATGCATTCCGCAAGGACGGTATTCGTCATGCATGGACACCTGAGGCCATTTCAACATTGCAACTTGCAACCCGTCTGGGAAGCTACAAGAAATTCAAGGAATTCTGCTCTATCGTTGACGACCGTCAGGAGCCGCTGTTCCTGCGTAACTACTTCAAGTTCAAGAGCAACCCCATCTCTATTGATGAGGTAGAGCCTGCCGAGAACATCGTCAAGCGCTTTATCGGTGCAGCAATGTCATTCGGTGCCATCAGCAAGGAGGCTCACGAGGCTATCGCAATTGCCCTCAATACTTTGGATTCACGCAGCAATACCGGTGAGGGCGGTGAGGACAGCGACCGTTTCCACAATGATGTGGACGGCGTATCACTGAGCAGCCGTATCAAACAGGTGGCATCGGGCCGATTCGGTGTAACTGCCGAGTATCTGGTCAACGCAATGGAGATCCAGATCAAGATTGCCCAGGGTGCTAAGCCGGGTGAGGGTGGTCAGCTGCCCGGATTCAAGGTGAACGAGATCATTGCCCGTACACGTAACTCAATTCCCGGAATTTCACTGATTTCGCCTCCTCCTCATCACGACATCTACTCAATCGAGGACCTGGCACAGCTCATTTATGATCTGCGTAACGTGAACCCCAAGGCCAAGATCAGCGTCAAGCTGGTTGCCGAGAGCGGAGTAGGTACCATCGCAGCCGGTGTTGCCAAGGCAAAGGCTGACCTGGTGGTTATCTCAGGCTCTGAGGGCGGTACAGGTGCATCACCCGCATCATCAATCCGTTATGCAGGTATCTCACCTGAAATCGGCCTTAGCGAGACTCAGCAGACTCTGGTTCTGAACGGTCTGCGTAAGGAGATCGAGGTTCAGGTTGACGGACAGCTCAAGACCCCGCGCGACGTCATTTCAATGGCTCTGCTGGGTGCAGGCGAGTTCGGATTCGGAACGGCACAGCTTATCGTTCTGGGATGCTTGCTGATGCGTAAGTGTCATACAAACGCCTGCCCTGTAGGTGTTGCAACACAGGATCCCGCTCTGCGCGCCAAGTTCCGCGGTCACAGCCAGTACCTTATCAATTACTACATGTATATGGCAGAGGGTGTAAGGGAACTGCTGGCCGATATGGGATTCCGCAAGTTTGAGGATATAATCGGTCGTACAGACCTTATCGAGATTGATACCGCCAAGTTCAACGACAAGACCCGCGGTCTCGACTTCAGCCGCCTGTTGGCTAAGATAGACGGTGACCTCTATAAGAAGGAGGATCAGAAGCATGACCTGAGTCAGATTCTTGACCAGAAGATCATCAAGGCATCGACCGATGCCATTGAGAACGGTAAGAAGGTTGAACTTTCATACGATATAATCAACACAGACCGTGCCGCAGGTGCAATGCTGTCAGGTGCGATAGCAAGCAAGTACGGACATGACGGTCTGGCCGATAACACCATCAACGTCAAGTTCAAGGGATCGGCTGGACAGAGCTTCGGCGCATTCCTTATGAAGGGTGTTAACTTCAAACTTGAAGGTGAGGCTAATGACTATGTAGGAAAGGGCCTTTCAGGTGGCCGCATCGCTATATGCCCGCCCGTCGAGAGCAAGTTTGACGCATCTGAGAACATCATAGCAGGTAACACCATCCTGTACGGTGCTACAAGCGGTGAGATATTCATCAATGGTCGTGCAGGTGAGCGTTTCGCTGTACGTAACTCTGGCGCCACAGCCGTAGTTGAGGGCGCAGGTGACCACTGCTGCGAGTATATGACAGGCGGTCGCGTGGTTGTTCTGGGTACTACAGGACGTAACTTCGCCGCAGGTATGTCAGGCGGTCTGGCTTACGTCTGGGACAAGAACCATGACTTTGACTACTACTGCAACATGGATATGATCGAGCTTGACCTGATTGAGGACAAGGCCGGTCGTGACGAGTTGCGCGGACTGATTGAGAAGCACTACAAATATACCGGCTCAGCATTGGCCAAGAAGATGCTTGACAACTGGGCTCAGTATGTAGGTGAGTTCATACAGGTTACTCCTATCGAGTACCGCCGTATACTGCAGGAGGAGCGTATGAAGGCGCTGCAGCAGAAGATTGATAATGTTCAGCGTGATTACTAAATTCTAAAGAGACACTACTATGGGAAATCCAAGAGCTTTCCTGACCGTACCCAGACAGGACGCCGGTCATAGACCAGTATATGAGAGAATAGCCGATTTCAGTGAGGTAGAGCAGACCCTGAACGACAGCAGCCGTCAGTTGCAGGCTTCACGCTGCATGGACTGCGGTGTTCCCTTCTGCCACTGGGCATGCCCGCTGGGCAACAAGCAGCCCGAATGGCAGGATGCCGTATACAAAGGCAAGTGGGAACTGGCTTACAAGCTGCTCTCAGCAACCAATGATTTTCCGGAGTTCACGGGCCGTATCTGCCCGGCACTCTGTGAGAAGAGCTGCGCGCTGAACCTCTGCATCGATGCTCCCGTAACCATCCGTGAGAACGAGTGCTCAATAATTGAACATGCATACCGTGAGGGTTATATCAAGCCCAAGACATACGCACGCAACGGCAAGAAGGTTGCCATAATAGGTGCAGGTCCTGCCGGACTCTCTGCTTCTGTCCGTCTGAACTGCCTTGGTTATGAGGTGACTCTGTTCGATAAGATGCCTTCAGCAGGCGGTCTGGTACGTTACGGTATTCCTAACTTCAAGCTTGACAAGTATGTGATTGACCGCCGTATGGAGATCATGGAGCAGGAGGGAATAAAGTTCAAGTTCAACACTACTGTTGACCTGAATAAGCTTCCCGAGGGCTTTGACGCATACATCATATCGAACGGTACACCTACCGCCCGTGACCTTAAGATTCCGGGACGTGAACTCAAGGGTGTATACTTTGCACTGCAGATTCTTACCCAGCAGAACCTGCGTCTGGCCGGATTCCAGTTCACCCCTGAGGAGACTGTATCGGCCAAGGGTAAGAAGGTACTGGTTATCGGTGGCGGTGATACCGGCAGTGACTGCATCGGAACATGCCATCGTCAGGGTGCCGTAAGCGTTACCCAGATTGAGATCATGCCCAAGCCGCCTATCGGCTACAACCCCGCAACACCCTGGCCGCAGTGGCCTAACATCCTCAAGACCACAACAAGCCATGAGGAGGGTTGCGAGCGCCGCTGGTGCCTGACATCAAACAAGTTCCTGGATGACGGCAAGGGTAACCTTAAGGGCGTTGAGGTTGAGACTGTGGAGTGGGTACCGGATCCTAACGGCGGCCGTCCTCAGATGAAACTGACCGGAAACAAGGAGATCATTGAGTGCGACATGGTGCTGCTGGCTATGGGATTCCTCAAGCCCGAGCATCCTCAGTACGCCGAGAACGTGTTCCTGGCAGGTGATGCCAAGAATGGTGCCAGCCTGGTTGTAAGGGCTCTGGCAAGCGGACGCGAAACTGCCGCACAGGTTGACGCATACCTTAAAAACAAGTAATATGAGCGTGATCCGTTTCACAAAGATGCAGGGCCTTGGCAATGACTACATCTACGTCAATGTCATGGAGTGCCCCATAAGCAATCCCGAGCAGTTCTCCATACGCTGGAGTGACCGCCGCAAGGGTATCGGCTCAGACGGACTTATCATGATAGGTAAGTCTAAGGTGGCCGATTTCAGCATGCGAATATTCAATGCTGACGGCTCTGAGGCACGCATGTGCGGAAACGGTGCGCGTTGTGTCGGCAAATTCCTTCATGACAAGGGTTTGACCGATAAGACCGAGATCAGGCTTGAGACCCTTTCAGGAATAAAGGTGCTCAAGCTGCATCTGGCCTCTGACGGTACTGTGGATATGGTTACCGTAAACATGGGCCAGGGTCTGCCGCTTAAGGTGAATCACGGTTCAGGCACGCTGGTAGGCGAGACCCTCAACGTGGGTGAAGGTCCTACCGTATGCTCTGCAATCGATATGGGCAATCCGCATCTGGTAATGTTCGTGAAGGATGCCGAGAAGTCAAGAGTATCGGAGGTTGGTCCTTTCATGGAGCATCATAAGATGTTTCCGGACCGTGCCAACATCGAGTTCGCCCAGGTGATTGACCGCAAACACATCCGTATGCGTGTCTGGGAACGCGGCAGCGGCATTACGTTTGCCTGCGGTACGGGTGCATGCGCTACGGCGGTTGCATCGGCCATGCAGGGATATACTGATGCCGACGGTTGTGATGTGATAATGGACGGCGGTACGCTGAATGTCAAATGGGATCCCCAGACTAAGGAGGTCCTGATGACCGGTGCTGCCGAATTTGTATTTGACGGAACTGTTACAGAATAATGGTAAAAGCTAATCTGAACTTTGCAAAACTGCCGCAGAGGTACCTCTTTCTTGACATTGCCAAGAGAGTTGCGGCTTTCAGTGAGAAACACCCCGAGGCTGACATCATCCGCATGGGCATAGGCGACGTGACCCGTCCGCTTGCCCCCGCTGTGATTGATGCCATGCACAAGGCTGTAGATGAGTGTGCCGATAAGTCCACATTCCACGGCTACGGCCCCGAGCGCGGTTACCAGTGGCTCAGGGAGGCTATAGTAAAAGGTGATTATGCTCCTCTTGGCGTAGAGCTCACTGCCGAGGACATTTTCATCAATGACGGAGCCAAGAGCGATACCGGTAACATAGGTGATATTCTCTCTTCAGATAACCTGGTTGGCATTACCGATCCTGTATATCCGGTATATGTCGATACCAACCTGATGCGCGGTTTCAACATCAAGTACATAATTTGCAACGAAGAGAACGGATTTACGGGCGATATCCCTACAGAAAAGCTGGATATTGTGTACCTTTGCTACCCGAATAATCCGACGGGTGCAGTTATTACCCGAGACAAGCTCAAAAAGTGGGTCGATTATGCCTTGGAGAACGGTTCTCTGATTATGTACGACTCCGCTTATGAAGCATTCATCCGTGATCCCCTAATTCCCCATTCAATCTACGAGATTGAGGGAGCCAAGAAGTGCGCAATTGAGTTCCGAAGTTTTTCAAAGACAGCGGGATTCACTGGTGTACGTTGTGGTTATACGGTAGTGCCACGCGAGCTTGAGGTAAGTGACGGTAACGGCGGAAAGATTGCACTCAGCGGAATGTGGGAGCGCAGGCAGAGCTGCAAGTTCAACGGTGCCTCTTACATATCACAGTGCGGAGCGCTGGCAGTCTACACACCTGAGGGTCAGAAGCAGATACGCTCCACAATAGATTATTACCTTGAAACGGCACGCATAATTCGTCAGAGCCTCAATGAGGCAGGCCTGAAAGCCCTGGGCGGTGAGAACGCTCCATATATCTGGGCACAGACTCCGGGCGGCATCAGTTCGTGGGAGTTCTTTGACAGGCTGCTTGGAGAGGCAGGGGTAGTGGTTACCCCGGGATCGGGATTCGGTCCTGCCGGCGAAGGCTGGTTCCGCATAACATCGTTTGCAGACCGACAGCGTACCATCGAGGCCATGGAGAGAATAAAGAAGATATTGTAATTAAGATAGATGGACAGAGAAGCAGTTCTAATTCTTGAAGACGGTACCCGGTACCGTGGCCGATCTTTCGGCTACGAGAAGTCCGTATCGGGCGAGTTGGTCTTCTACACAGCCATGACCGGTTATCCGGAGAGTTTGAGTGACCCGTCATACAAGGGACAGATCCTGGTGCCTACATTCCCTTTGATAGGCAATTACGGAGTTCCCGGTGACGAGGTGGTCAATGGCATTTCCAAGTTCTATGAGTCGGACAGAATTCAGTGTTCGGCTCTTGTCATTTCTCAGTATTCGGCCGAATACAGCCATTGGGACTCGGCCAAGAGTCTTGGTGAATGGCTTAAGAAGTGGGAGGTTCCCGGAATCTACGGCATTGATACAAGGGCTCTTACCAAGCGTCTTCGCGAGAAAGGCGCCATGCTGGGCAAGATAGTTTTTGATGATCAGGACATTCCGTTCTATGATCCCAACAAGGACAACCTGGTATCACAGGTTTCATGCCCTGAGATCAAGCACTACGGAAACGGCAAGTACAAGGTGCTCATGGTTGACTGCGGTATGAAGAACAACATCCTGCGCTGCCTGCTTGACTACGACGTTCAGATCAAGCGCGTACCTTGGGATTATGACTTCTCACAGGAGGATTATGACGGTCTGTTCATCTCTAACGGTCCCGGTGACCCTGCAATGTGCGGCGTTACCGTTGAGCATATCCGCAAGGCTCTCCAGCAGGATCGTCCCATCATGGGTATCTGCCTTGGCAACCAGCTTCTGGCTCTTGCCGCAGGCGCCAAGACATACAAACTCAAATACGGTCACCGCGGTCACAACCAGACCGTACGCATCCCCGGCACTCACAAGTGCTTTGTGACATCACAGAACCACGGCTTTGCCATCGATGACAATACACTTCCTTCAGACTGGGAACGTATGTTCGAGAACCTGAACGACGGTACCAACGAGGGTATCAGGCATAAGACAAAGCCTTTCTTCTCAACCCAGTTCCATCCTGAGGCATCGAGCGGACCTACCGATACAGGTAACCTGTTCGGACTGTTTGTAGAAAACATGAAGAATTACACTAAGAAATGATGCTATGGAAGATGTAAAGAGAGTACTTGTGCTCGGTTCAGGAGCACTCAAGATAGGTCAGTCAGGTGAGTTTGACTATTCCGGTTCACAGGCCCTCAAGGCCCTGCGTGAGGATGGCAAGTTCACAATCCTTATAAACCCCAATGTGGCTACGGTCCAGACATCCGAGGGTGTGGCCGATGCCATCTATTACCTGCCCATCACTCCCGCTTTCGTGGAGAAGGTTATCCAGAAGGAGCATCCTGATGGCATCATGCTTGCATTCGGCGGCCAGACAGCCCTGAACTGCGGTGTTGAGCTCTATCAGAGCGGTATCCTGGAGAAATACGGCATCAAGGTACTGGGAACTCCGGTTCAGGCCATCATCAACACTGAGGACCGTGAACTCTTTGCCGACATGATGCGCTCCATCGGCGTCAAGACACCTCGCAGTGAGGCTGTCAACAATATGGAGGAGGCCCTCAAAGTTGTAAAGGAGATAGGTTATCCCGTAATCGTACGTGCCGCTTATACACTTGGCGGTCTGGGTTCAGGATTCTGCTCCAATGACGAGGAACTAAAGAAGGTTGCAGCATCGGCATTCTCATATTCTCCGCAGATTCTGGTCGAGGAGTCACTCAAGGGCTGGAAGGAGATAGAGTACGAGGTTGTACGTGACCGTTATGACAACTGCATCACGGTCTGCAACATGGAGAACTTCGATCCGCTGGGTATTCATACCGGTGAGAGTGTGGTTGTGGCTCCGTCACAGACACTCAGCGACCATGAGTACCACAAACTGCGTCGCATAGCAATTGACATCATACGTCACGTGGGTATAGTAGGAGAGTGCAACGTCCAGTATGCTCTGGATCCCAACTCTGATGATTACCGCGTGATTGAGGTTAACGCCCGTCTGAGCCGCTCATCGGCCCTGGCATCAAAGGCTACAGGTTATCCTCTGGCATTTGTTGCCGCTAAACTGGGTCTGGGCTATGGCCTGGATGAGATTCCCAACTCTGTAACCAAGGTTACATCGGCCTGCTTCGAGCCCGCTCTGGACTACGTGGTATGTAAGATACCTCGTTGGGACCTGGGTAAGTTTGAGGGCGTTTCACGTCTGATAGGCTCTTCAATGAAGTCTGTCGGTGAGGTTATGTCAATAGGACGCACCTTTGAGGAGGCTATCCAGAAGGGTATGCGTATGGTTGGTCAGGGCCTGCACGGATTCGTTGGCAACAATGTTCATGTTCCCGATATCGAGGCTGAGCTGGTCAATCCTACCGACCGCCGTCTGCCGGCCATTGAGCAGGCATTTGCTCAGGGTTACACAGTAGACAAACTGCATGACCTTACAAAGATTGACAAGTGGTTCCTGTGCCGTCTGGCAAACATCCACAATATTAAGGAGCAGCTGGCTGCTGCAGGTGGTCTTGAGAAGGTAAGTGAGGACTTGCTGCGTGAGGCCAAGTGCATGGGATTCAGCGACTATCAGATTGGTAAGATTACCATAGCCGGTGACAAGCTTAATCCTCATGAGAAACAGGCTGCAGTACGCAAATACCGCAAGGGTCTGGGCATTCTGCCGGTTGTTAAGCAGATTGACACGCTGGCAGGTGAGTATCCCGCCTTTACAAACTACCTCTATCTGACTTACAACGGCTCAGAGAACGATGTTGAGTTTGAGCAGGACGGAAAGTCCGTAATCGTTCTTGGTAGCGGTGCATACCGAATCGGATCAAGCGTTGAGTTTGACTGGTGCGGTGTGGCTGCCGTAAAGAAGATCCAGGAGATGGGTTACCGCTCAGTGATGATCAACTACAATCCTGAGACCGTAAGTACTGACTATGATACATGTGACCGTCTGTTCTTTGATGAACTGACACTGGAGCGTGTACTTGATATATGCGATCTGGAGGCTCCCAAGGGCGTTATCGTATCAACTGGCGGACAGATTCCCAACAACCTGGCCCTGCTGCTTGACCACGAAGGCGTGAACATCCTGGGAACATCGGCCAAGTCAATCGATATGGCTGAGGACCGTCAGAAGTTCTCCGAGATGTGCGACTCTCTGGGTATTGACCAGCCCCGTTGGAAGGAGCTTACCAGCATGGATGACATCTGGAGTTTTGTCGATGAGGTGGGTCTGCCCGTGCTTATCCGTCCTTCATACGTTCTGTCAGGTGCTGCAATGCGCGTGGTAAGTGACCGTGCTGAGCTTGAGACCGCCCTGAACAATGCCGCTGTGGTTAGTCAGGAGCATCCCGTTGTGGTTACCGAGTTCCTGCAGCGTGCCAAGGAGGTTGAGATTGATGCCGTGGCTCAGAACGGTGTAATCAAGTGCTACGCCATCAGTGAGCACATTGAGTTTGCCGGCGTTCACTCAGGTGATGCTACAGTGGTATTCCCTGCTCAGAAGCTCTACTATGAGACCATCCGTCAGATCAAGAAGATATCCAAGAAGATTGCAGGTGCCCTGAACATCTCAGGTCCCTTCAACATTCAGTTCCTGGCCAAGGAGAACAGCATCAAGGTTATCGAATGTAACCTGCGTGCCTCACGAAGCTTCCCGTTCGTAAGCAAGATCACCAAGTTCAACTTCATCGGCATGGCTACAGAGATCATGCTGGGCAAAGAGGTTGAGCCCTTTGGTAAGACCTTTGCCGATATCGACTACGTGGGTGTCAAGTGCTCACAGTTCTCATTTGCACGTCTTCTCAAGGCTGATCCCATATTGGGCGTTGACATGGCATCTACCGGTGAGGTTGCCTGCATAGGTGACAACTACCACGAGGCTCTGCTCAAGAGTATGATATCTGTAGGCACTCGCGTTCCTTCAAAGGAGAAGGGTGTCCTGCTGTCATCGGGCCCGACAAAGTCAAAGATTGATTTGTTGGATGCAGCACGCATACTGAGTGATTACGGTTATAACCTGTACGCCACCAGCGGTACCGCCAAGTTCCTTGAGGAGAACGGCATAACCGTCAAGGAGGTGCTTCACTGGCCGGACTCAGAGGAGAAGCCCAATGTAATCGACTATATGCGCGGCGGCAAGATTGACCTGGCCATCAATATCCCCAAGAACAACACTGCTCGTGAGCTTCAGAACGGATATCAGATCAGGCGTACAGCCGTTGACTTCAACATTCCGCTCATTACCAACGCACGTCAGGCAAGCGCATTCATTTATGCGTTCTGCAAGATAGGTGTTGACGGACTGGCTATAAAGAGAATTGACGAATACGTATAAATAACCGGATATGGAGGAATTGCATCACGAATGTGGAGTATTCGGCATCTACGGTGTGGAGAACGCCGCACAGTATGCCTATTATGCACTGCACAGCCTGCAGCACAGAGGTCAGCAGGGTTGCGGTATAGTATCGGCCGATTCAGAGGGGCAGTTCCACCTGCACAAGGGCGCCGGTCTGGTTATTGAGATCTTCGGCCAGAAGCATCTTGATGAACTGACCGGAAACATCGCCATCGGCCACGTACGTTATCCCACTACTAATGTGGGAGGATTGGAGAATATACAACCTTTTACATTCCATCATTATACCGGCAACTTTGCTATAGCACACAACGGTAATATCATCAACTCCAAGGAGTTACGCTATTATTTGGAGCGTCGCGGCAGTCTGTTGCAGACCACATCTGACAGTGAGCTCTTTGCCCATCTGATCAAGAAGGATCCCAGTGAGGAGGACAGGATTGTCAACATCATCAACGCCCTGAACATGATTGAGGGTGCCTTCTCACTGGTGATAATGACTCCCAACCGCATCTACGCCTGCCGTGACAAGTACGGATTCCATCCGCTTTCAATTGCCAAATTAGGCAACGGTTATGTGGTTGCAAGCGAGACCTGCGCGTTCGATGCCATCGGCGCGGAGTTCATCCGTGACGTAAATCCCGGTGAGGTGATATCAATCGATCATCACGGCATTCGCTCAAATGACTATTCAAAGCTCAAGAGCAACCGCATGTGCGTTATGGAGTACATCTATTTTGCACGTCCGGACAGCGACATTGAGGGCTGCAACGTACATTCGTTCCGCAAACTCTCGGGCCGTCTGCTCTATGAGGAGCATCCTGTTGAGGCCGATATCGTTGTAGGTGTACCTGATTCGAGCCTGAGCGCCGCAATGGGTTACGCCGAGGCCAGCGGCATACCGTATGAGATGGGTCTGCTTAAGAGCAAATATGTGGGCCGTACGTTTATACAGCCAGCTCAGGAACTCCGTGACAAGGGTGTCAAGATGAAGCTGTCACCAGTGCGCAGTATTGTGAACGGCAAACGTGTGATTCTGATTGACGATTCAATTGTTCGCGGTACCACATCACGACAGATTGTACGTATGCTTCGTGATGCAGGAGCCACCGAGGTGCATGTCTGCATAGCAAGCCCCAAGTACGCATATCCCTGCTACTACGGCGTGGATACCGGCACATATGAGGAGCTTATCGGCGCCAAGCATACAGTCGAGGAGATCCGTGACTACATCGGGGCAGATTCGCTCTATTACCTGTCACTCGAGGCCCTGTACAAAGCATCGGGCCGAAGCATGGAGAAGTGCCAGCTCTGTACCGCATGCTTCAACGGTGACTACCCAACCAACCTCTACGGCCACGCTGTTGAAAAGTAGTACCATTGGGGACGGTTCCGTTTGGCACTATTTTCTTTACTTTGCGCCATAATTCTTTGAATATGGGAAAGTTCAGTACAATCTTAAAGTCATCGATCCTGGCAGGAATCTGCATAGGAATAGCAGGTTTCGGTTTTCTGGCATTGGGCGGCGTTGTAGGCGCTGTAATGTTCGCTTTCGGACTTATTACCGTAGTTTGTTACAAGCTTAAGCTGTATACCGGTACTGCCGGTTTCATTGAGAAGGGGCAGGTCGGTGATTTGCTGCTTATCCTGGTAGGAAACATCATAGGTTGTCTGCTGGTGGCTATGCTTGCCAGAGTTTCTCCCATGCCGCTTCAGGAGGCCGCTCAGAAGATCCTGGCCGGACGTCTGGCCATCGGCCCCGTAAAGGCAGGCCTGCTTGCAATAGGTTGCGGATTCCTGATGACTACAGCAGTTACGTTTGCCCGCCGTAACCAGTGGCTGCCGCTGCTTTTTGCAGTCCCCATGTTCATTCTGTGCGGATTCCCGCACTGCATAGCCGATGCATTCTACTATCTGACAGTTCCCTTCAGTTTCATAAAGGAGAACTTAGGCAGCGTACTGCTGCTCTATGTCTGCCTTGTTATAGGAAACTTCATCGGGTGCAACCTCTATCGCTTTATAATGATAGGCGAGGAGAAGGTTTAATCCATAGGATATACAACGCCCCACTGTTTGCGCAGGGAATCCATGACTTTCATGATGTCAAGGGTCTCCTGATGAGGCATGTAGGGCGATTCAAGCCAGCCGTTCTTAAGGGCATCCTTGCAGGCTATAACCTGATACTCATATCCTGTTATCTGTGTGGAAGGCTTTTCAAAGACAGCCGTAGGCTTGTAGTCGTTATAGACCGTTATGCGCTCGGGACAGTTGATGTTATCTACTATCAGATAGCCCTCGGTGCCGCAGATCTGGCCAAGTCGGCCGCACAGGCAGAGTGTGCTGGACTGTATGTTGGCAATCTTACCGTCACGGTATGACCAGCTGATGGAGTTGTGCATATCCATTCCGGTATTGCTCTTGATGCAGTTGGTACTCTCGTTGATGATATCGGCCCCAAAGTACATGCGGCAGAAGTTGATGCTGTAGACTCCAAGGTCCAGAAGTGCGCCGCCGCAAAGGTCGGGACGCAGGATTCGCTCCTTGAACTCCATCATGTAGCAGAGGCTGGCGTTCAGAAGACGGGGCTGGCCGATGGCACCGCTGTCAAGCAGTTCCTTGACTTTCATGGACAACGGCATATAACGGGTCCAGATGGCCTCAGTTATGAATATTCCTTTTTTGTGGGCGAGGTTGAGCAGGGCATCGGCCTCACGGGCATTGGCTGTGAAAGCCTTCTCGCAGAGGACGGGCTTGCCTGCATTGATGGCCAGGCTGGCATGCTCAAAGTGGTGGGAGTGGGGAGTGGCAACATAAACCAGATCAACTTCCGGATCCTCGACCATCTCCTTGTATGAGCCGTAGGCCTTCTGGAAACCCCAATGCTTTGCAAACTCCTGGGCACGACCCAAATCACGGGCAGCAATGGCGTATTTCATTGAACTGTCAAGGCCTGTGAGTGTCTCGGCCATCTTGTCGGCTATCCAGCCGGCACCAATAATTCCAATCTTCATATTTGGTCAGTGTGTAAGGTTATCTCTTTCTGGGGCCGCCGCCACCGTAAAGCTCCAGCAAACTCATCTGGGCCCATTTAGTGGGTTTCAGGTCTGAGTCGGTAATATCGGCCTCAAGGGTTGTGGTGCGTCCGGCCAGAGCCATGTCAACGAATGAGCAGAACAGGTCAACGGAACCGGGCAGCCAAATGGCGACCTCATGACCTACATCCTCAAAACTGATGAACCAGTGCGGTATATCCTGACGGTTCATAGCCTTGTTGACTTTCTTGGATCCGAACAACTTGGATGATAGCGGAAGGCCGAAACTCTTGTAATTCACAATCTTATCCTTCTTGCCGTGCATGAGCATGGTAGGAGCTGGGTCTGTCTCGTATTTGAGGTCGCGCTTGTGGCACATGATACCGCCGGAATAGGGTATTACGGCAGCCGGTTGCCAACCTTGCGGCAGTACTGAAGCCTGCTCAAGCGAATTGGCACGACAATAATCCAACTGAAGGACCGATATGGCTCCGGCTGAACTGCCCGTAAGTATGATCCTGGATGGGTCGATGTCCAGCATTTGGGCATTGGCACAGGTCCAGGCCACTGCTGCGGCGCAATCCTCGGTGGCAATGTCAATACAATATTGGAAAAGGTCTGTCAGTTTGAACAGTGTGCTGTGGCTTGCTACCATCTCCTTGTCCTGGAATCCCAGTCTGTAATCTATCGAAATGACCGTAAAACCGCGTTCCAAAAGTGCCTGGGCGACCTGTTTCATCTCCCTGTTATTGCGCGCACCGCTAAAGAATCCACCTCCGAAAAGTGATATGACGGCGGCCCTGTCTTCACGTGGATTAGCAGGCTTATATACATCCAGATGGAGTGCTGAGTCCCTTTTTGCGAATTCATAGGTCTTGCATTCAGGCAACTGGAATTGAGCCTTTGCCGGAAGGGTATGGCTGAATAAGAACAGTATAGTTATGAATAGTCTGAATGTCCTTTTCATTACCGTCAATTCATTTGGTGATTGTAAAGGTAGGAAAATAATGCTAAATTTGCATCATTAACAATAAGATATGAAAAAGTCAATAGTTTTACTCGCACTGCTTATGGCAGTTACATCGGTTTGGGCCGATGAAGGAATGTGGATGCTTCCCACGCTCAAGAAGATGAATGAGTCCGATATGAAGAAACTTGGTCTCAAGATCAGTGCTTCACAGATCTACAATGAAAAGAAAGCTTCGATCAAGGATGCCGTTGTCCATTTCGGAGGCGGTTGTACTGCCGAGATCATATCGGAAAAAGGTCTTCTTGTAACTAACCATCATTGCGGCTATTCCAGCATTCAGGCATTGTCAACCCCTGAGCACAACTACCTGGAGGATGGTTTCTGGGCAATGAGTCAGGAGGAGGAGATTCCTGTTCCCGGTCTTACCGTCACATTCCTTCAGAGCATGATTGATATTACCGGCATGAAGGACAGCAAGGTTGAAGCCCTGATCAAAAAGATTACAGACAAAGATACTGAGTGTCAGGTACAGCAGACCGGTTTCTATAATGAAAACCAGCGCTACCTGATAGTGAACAAGGTATACCGCGACGTACGTTTCGTAGGTGCTCCTCCTGCATCGGCCGGTAAGTTCGGCGGTGAGACCGACAACTGGATGTGGCCCCGTCACACCTGTGACTTCTCCATGTTCCGTGTATATACAGGTCCCGACGGAGAGCCTGCCGATTATGATGAGGAGAACATCCCCCTGCGTCCCAAGCAGTTCCTGACCATATCACTCAAGGGTATGGATGAGGGCGATTTCGCCATGATAATGGGTTATCCCGGCCGCACACAGCGTTTCCAGACTGCCGCACAGCTGGAGCAGATGATGGAGGTTCAGGATGTACGCATTGCAGCCCGCACGGTCCGTCAGGACGTGATGTGGCAGGGAATGCGCTCCAACGATACCATCGGACTCCAGTATGCCAACAAATATGCCTCATCGGCCAACGGCTGGAAGAAATGGCAGGGAATGAGGGAATGCTTCGCTGACCTGGATGTAATTGGGCGCCAGCGTCAGAAAGAGGCCGATTTCATGGAGTGGGTGAATGCCAAACCCAAACGTGCAGCCAAGTATGCAAATGCCATCTCCGATATTGAGCAGGCTGTAAAGGCATCTACAGAGTACAATATCCGCAGCGCCGTTTACAGTGAGAGTCTGGGCAACATTGAACTCCTCAGGCTTACAACCATGAATGAAGCAAGCAGGGAGTCATTCTACCGCAACTACAGCGCATCGCTTGACCGCGATATTGCCAAGGCCATGATCAAGTTCTATGCGGATAATGCAAACTCCAAGGATTCACTTGACCTTTCAGACCTCAATGTTGACACTCTGTTCGCATACAGCGTCTACACTGATCCCGCAAAGCTTAGTGCTGCCGATAATGAATCTCTGGCCGATGATCCCGCACGTCAGCTGAACTCCAGACTCATTGAGCTGCGCAGCCGTATCTCAAGATCATACCCTGCAGGTGAGTATGCACTGCTTTATCCTGCATCAACTCTCTATACAGCTGGCCTGATGGAGTGGACAAAGGGTTCTAAATCATATCCCGACGCCAACTCAACCTGCCGTCTGACATACGGAACCGTTCAGGGTTATACCACCAAGGAGGGCAAGAAGTACACATATTACACATCAATGCAGGGCGTAATTGACAAGGAGGATCCCACCAACTATGAGTTCCGTGTTCCCGCCCGTCAGAAAGAGCTCTTTGAGGCCCGTGATTTCGGTCAGTATGCCGGTCCCGACGGTGATGTACCCGTATGCTTCCTGACCAATCTTGACATAACCGGCGGTAACTCAGGCAGCCCCGTAATGGATGCCGAGGGTAATCTTATCGGCCTTGCATTTGACGGCAACTGGGAGGCCATGAGCGGTGACGTCATCTTTGAGCCTGAGCTGCAGCGCTGCATCTGCGTTGACATTCGTTACGTGCTCTGGATGATGGACAAGTTCGGCGGTGCAGGTTACCTGCTTGATGAGATGAACATAGTAAAATGAAAAGAATAGTAGTACTGAGCGGCTCCGGCATAAGTGCTGAGAGCGGTATCTCCACTTTCCGTGGCGGTAACGGTCTGTGGGATAACGAGCCTGTAGAGGCCGTTGCCACCATTGACGGCTGGTATCGTGATCCTGCACGCGTTCTGCGCTTCTACAACGAACGCCGCGCCCAGCTGGCAACCGTTGAGCCAAATGAAGCTCACAGAATCGTTGCAGAGCTTGAAAAGGATTTTGACGTGACGGTTGTCACTCAGAACGTCGACGATCTGCATGAACGTGCCGGCAGCACAAATATCATACACCTGCATGGCGAACTCACAAAGGTACGTCCCGAGGATACCTATACCGATATGGATTACTGGAGTGAGCGATACGTGCAGGACATCGGTTACAAAGCCGTTAACATAGGTGATAAGGGAGGCCCTCACAACACTCAGCTGCGTCCGCACATCGTCTGGTTCGGCGAGCAGGTTCCAAACCTCCAGAAGGCGGCCGAAGCCGTCAGTACGGCCGATATCCTGCTGATTGTAGGAACATCGATGCAGGTATATCCTGCAGCAGGCCTTTACCATTACGCTCCCTCTGAGTGCAGGATTTATATGATCGATCCCGATCCCGCTGCAGCCGCTCATGTAAGCGGAGTGGTACACATTCAGGACGTAGCTACTGCAGGAATGCGCAAGTTCCGCGATATGGTAGAATAAAAGCCGTATTTTTCCGTTCTTACTACAGAAAGAGAAATCATATATATGAAACAAATAATACAGGACTTAAAGTCGGGCGCTACAATACTTGAGGAAGTGCCTGTTCCACAGGTCAAAAGCGGATGTGTACTTATCCGGACCACACGTTCGTTGGTATCACTCGGAACCGAACGCATGTTGGTGGAGTTCGGAAAGGCCAATCTTATCGATAAGGCAAAGCAACAGCCGGACAAGGTCAAGCAGACCCTCGACAAGATCAGGACCGATGGCCTTACCGCTACTCTCAATGCCGTAAAGAACAAGCTTGACCAGCCTCTGCCGCTTGGATACTGCAATGTCGGCCAGGTGGTTGCGGTAGGTAAGGGTGTTACTGAATTTGCAGTGGGAGACAGGGTGGCCAGCAACGGCAAACATGCCGAATTTGTCTGTGTACCCAAGAACCTTGTTGCAAAGATTCCCGATTATGTTCAGGATGACGAGGCCGCATTTACCGTAATCGGCTCAATCGGACTGCAGGGCATCAGACTGCTGCAGCCGCAACTTGGCGAGAATATCGTCATCATCGGCCTTGGACTTATAGGTCTTGTTGCCGCCCAGCTCCTTAAAGCTGCAGGCGCCCGTGTGATCGGAATAGATTTTGATCAGCAGAAACTTGACATAGCAGCCGGTTACGGCATAGAGACGGTTAATCCGGCCGAAGGTGCCGATCAGGTGAAATACGTTATGGAAGCAACCGGAGGCATCGGCGCTGACGGCGTTCTGATAACTGCATCCGCACATAATGATGACATCATCCATAATGCCTGCGAGATGTCCCGCAAACGCGGCCGCATAGTCCTGGTTGGTGTCATCGGCCTCAATATCCGCCGTGATGATTTCTACAAGAAGGAACTCTCATTCCAGGTAAGTTGCTCATACGGTCCCGGACGCTATGACGAGAACTATGAGGAGAAAGGCATGGATTATCCTCTGCCGTATGTACGCTGGACCGAAAAACGCAACTTCGAGACTGTCCTGCAGTCAATAGCCAACGGAAACCTCAACGTCAAGTCCCTGATTACCGAAGAGGTTGATCTGGCCGATTACAACCTCATATATGGCGATATGCGCAAGCAGGGCTCAATAGCCTCAATAATAAGATATCCTTCAGACAGCAGGATTGAAACGGTCGTAGAGGTCAATTCAAACGCGTTCAAGCCTTCGAAGGGACAGATCGGTATCATAGGTGCAGGCAATTACACTAATTCCACCATGGTTCCCGCCCTCAAGGCCTGCAAGGCAAAGATAAGATACATTGCAAGCGCACAGGGCATGACCGCCAAGGTTCTTGCCAGAAAATGCGGCGCCATGATGGCTACATCCGATTATCATGAGATATTGAATGATCCTGAGGTTGACCTGGTAATGATCACCACACGACACGATACTCATGCCCGGATGGTAGTTGAGGCGCTTGAAGCAGGTAAGAATGTCTTTGTGGAGAAGCCTCTCTGCCTTAATGCCGATGAGCTTGACAATATATTGAGCGCTTACAAGGCGAAAGAGGGAAAGGTTTCACTTTCTGTAGGTTTCAACCGTCGTTTCTCGCCGTTTGCCGTAAAGATGAAGAAACTATTGGGAGACGGTCCTAAGAATATCATAGCCACCATGAACGCTGGCTTTGTTCCGCAGGATGTCTGGGTACAGGATCTCGCAGTAGGCGGCGGACGCATAATAGGCGAAGCGTGCCATTTCATTGACCTGTGCTCCTATCTGGCTGGATCAAAGGTTGTGGCTGTTTGTATGAATGCAATGGGTGAGAACCCGGAGGAGAATACCGATAACGCATCAATACTGCTTAAATATGCCAACGGCACCAATGCTGTAATCAACTATTTCGCAAACGGCTCCAAGGCTTACCAGAAGGAGAGGATAGAGGTCTACTCACAGGAGAGGACCCTTGTTCTCAATAACTGGATGAAACTTGAGGGATACGGTTTCAAGGGCTTCTCAAAAATGAGAGGATCTCTTGACAAGGGTCACAAAGCCCAGTTCGCCCTGTTGAATGAGAGGATCATCAACGGAGGAGAGCCTTTAGTGGACCTTGATACCATAGTGAACACAACCAGGGCATCGTTTGCATGCATTGAAAGTCTGAAAAATAAAACCTGGGTGGAATTGTAATGGAATACCTGCCAAAAGACCCCGCAATCCTGGTCTCAAGCATCAATATGCTCCTGCGCGACGAGGAGTTTGATTCCCTTGAGTCCCTATGCATCAATTTTGACCGTGAACCCGAGGAAATCATAGAGTATCTCGCTGGCCACGGCTACGTCTACAGTGAAGACCAGAAACAGTTCCGTCCCGAAGGTTATGATAACTAAAGACAGCATAGAGACCGCCTACGCCTTCCTTCACCAGAAACTCAGAGTCTATGAACACTCGACTCTGGATTGGCAGAAGGACGATATAGAAATGATAATAGGTGACTACGCCGATCAGATCAATCCCGAACTATTATCACAACTGTCAGACGGGAATCCCGAATTTCTGAAAGATCACACCACGTTCAAAAAAAATTTGACTCACGCAGTATCAATACTTGAGCAAAAACTTGCAAAGTGAGCGACGATACCATTGGGGACGGTTCTGTTTGGTACCGTTTTCCTATTAGAAATTGGTATATAAAAGGAAGCAGCGACGATAGAAAAAACGTCGCTGCTTCAATATTTATAAAACGGTACCAAACAGAACCGTCCCCAATGGTATCGTTACTGCTTGTTTTCCTCTTCCAAGGTGTAGAAGGAGCTGCCGTCAAAGCAGTGTGTGCAGATGCTCTCCTTGGGTAGGCCGATGGCTTTAACCAATGCTTCCAATGAACTGAATTTCAGCGTAGTAAGCTGCAAGCGCTTGGCTATCTCATCAACCATCTTATTGTATTCAGGTGTACCTGTGGTAGCATACTTCTTGAGTGTCTCCTGACTGGGATTCTCACCCTCAAAGTCCTGAATAATACGACGTGTGATCAGTTCCAGGTCATTCTTGCTGGCCGAGAAGTTAACAAACGGGCAGCTGTAGATAAGCGGCGGGCATGAGATTCTCATATGTGCAGCCTTTACGCCTGAAGCATAGAAGTCACGTGAGTTATCCTTGAGCTGTGTGCCGCGAACGATTGAGTCATCGCAGAACACCAGACGCTTACCGTTGAGTATGTCCTTGTTTGAAATGAGTTTCATCTTTGCCACAAGGTTACGTCTCTCCTGGTCAGTAGGCATGAATGAACGGGGCCATGTAGGAGTGTACTTGGCCACAGCCCTTACATAGGGGCATTTGTGACCCTCAGCATAACCTACAGCCATACCAAGACCGCTGTCAGGAATACCGCAGGCGCCATCAACCTCGACATCATCATCGCGTCCCATAACGCGTCCCAGCTCGTTACGTACATCCTCTGCATTTCGGCCCTCATAGCAACTGGTGGGGAATCCGTAATAAACCCACAGGAATGAGCAGATCTGGTTCTTCTTGTTGGGCTTGCGAAGTTCCTCGTAGCCGTTCTCAGTGATCCTGATTATCTGGCCGGGGCCCATGTGCAACTTTGTCTCATATCCCAGGTTGGGGAATGCTGTAGTCTCGGTTGTAACTGCTATTGCTCCGTCTTTCTGGCCTAATGCGATAGGAGTGCGTCCCCATGAGTCACGGGCGGCAATGATTCCCTGTTCGGTAAGAAGCAGCATTGAGCAGGATCCCTTGATTGTCTTGTAGACATTCTCAATGCCGTCAACGTAATCCTTACCTTTTATGATGAGCAGGGCTATAAGTTCTGTGATATTTATCTTGCCGCTGCTGAACTCGCTCAGGTGCATGTTCTCGGCAAGCAGCTTGTCACAAATCTCTTCCTTGTTGTTTATCTTGGCAACGGTAACCAGAGCGAATCGGCCCAGATGGCTGTTCATCAGCATGGGTTGTGCGTCGGTATCACTTATTACGCCTATGCCGCTGCCGCCGCAGAAACGGTCAAGTTCACATTCAAACTTGCTCCTGAAGTAATCGTTTTCAAGGTTGTGTATGCTGCGCTTGAATCCCAGGTCAGGGTGATAGGTAACCATACCGGCGCGGCTTGTTCCAAGATGTGACTGATAGTCAGTTCCGTAAAAAAGATCATTGATGCATCTCGCTTTCGAGACGACTCCAAAAAATCCGCCCATTTGCTACTAGTAAATGTGTTTTGTGTTCTGGGCGCAAAATTACAACAACTCTCTGATTTATCTAATCAGCAAGCCAAACACTTATCCACATTTTTAGTTAAGAATAGTTACTTGCGGAACAGCAGCGGAGCGAACTCGTAAAGGCTGCGTCTCCAGGTCTGCCACTCATGTGCAGTCAGGGGTGATTCGTAGTATACGGCGTTCAGACCTTTTGACTTCAATTCCTCTACGGTCTCCTTAGGTGCCTGTCCGCGCGGATTCTCCACTTCGCGGCTTCCGTAACTGATGAAAGTCAGCTTGTTATCCTTCTTGAACTCCGGATGCTGCTCTATGTCTGCGGCCGATATCACTCCGCCGCTGAATATGCCGATCTGGGAGAATACGCCGGGATAGTTCAGTGAGATGTGACGTGTCTGCATACCGCCCATGGAGAGACCTGCGAGCGCACGGTGAGAGGCATCGGCCACGGTACGGAAATGGGAGTCTATGTATGGGATCACATCTTCTATAAGGATCTTGGGGAACAGTGTGTTGGCGTTGTTCATGAGTGAACCGAATCCGCTGTTATCGGCCCTGTGGGATATCTCACCGTTTTCCATTACAATGATAAAGGGTAGGGACTTGCCGTCGGCAATCAGGTTGTCCATGATCAGGCCGCAGTGTCCCTGACGGCTCCAGCCGGTCTCGTTCTCGGTGTATCCGTGCTGAAGATAGAGAACAGGATAACGTGTGTTGTACTCGTCGTCATACTGGGGCGGGGTATATACATATATGTGACGCAGGCCGCCGGTGGTATTGGAATGGAAATAGATTTCACGTATCTGGCCGTGAGGAAGATCACGCAGCGCATATTTAAAGTCGTCATGAGCCGGTATCTCTATCTGGGTGCGCTCTGCGCCTGAGCCGTAGAGGAAGCGGCTGGCAGGGTCGGGCACATTGGCGCCGTCTATGACAAGTCCGTAGTAATGGTTGCCTTCATCAAGCGGGTCTGACTGGCCGGTCCAGTATCCGTTCTCATCCTTGGTCATTGCGTAATTGATGCCGTTTATCTGCAGAAAGACCTCATGGGCACCCGGTGCAAGTATGCGTCCGCGGACAATACCCTGCGAGTTGACCATAGGATACTCCTCACCATACTGGTTGGTAGACATACTCTTGAAATCCTCCTTAACCTCCTGTGCCGATACCAATGAGAACTGCGCCAAAACCAGTCCCATCAAAGCAATACCGTATTTCATCATATCTGTTCTGAATGTTTAGTATCACAAATCTATACAAAAATTGATTGCGCTGAATAGTTTTTGTGTACCTTTGCGGCTGTCATTTGGAAAGATGCCAGAGTGATCGAATGGACCGGACTCGAAATCCGGCGTACGGCCTAGCCGTACCGTGGGTTTGAATCCCACTCTTTCCGCAAAATAGGCTACCCGTTGGGCAGCCTATTTTACGTAAAGAGCGGGATAAGATATCCCACCTCATTTTAGTTTCCTCCGGAAACGGCGGCCTCCGGCCGACGAGGGGAATCCTTTATAGCTCTTGGATAATCTGATTAGCGAGCTCGGTGTTGTCGGGACGGATGATGACGCGTGAGAACTCTGATGAAGAATCTGCGAACGCGTACATGTACTCGACTGAAATACCGGCAGCTGACAGGCATTCCATAGCCTCGGCCATTGCACCGGGCTTGTGAGCGCACTCCAGATATACCACATGAGTCATTGTAACGGCGTATGAGTTGGCCTTGATGAGGTTGAATGCGCGCTCAATCTGGTCACGCTCAACTATGATACGTGCGATACCGAAATCCTGAGTCTCGGAAACGGTGAAAGCCTTCATGTTTATACCGTTGTTGCCAAGGAGCCTTGCTATCTCGGCAAACTTGCCCTTTTCATTCTCAAGGAATACAGAGATCTGTCTGATAAGCATATTAGGTAATGTTTTAGGTTATTACTCGAATTTACGGTGGTCAATGGCGCGCTTTGCCTTACCGGTTGAACGCTCGATTGTACCGGGCTGTACGATCTTGATGGCCGGCTGTATGCCGATGACACTCTGGATGCGTGAAGTCAGGCGCTGGCGCAGACGTACCAGTTCATTAACCTGGTCAGTGTAGAACTCCGGCTTAACCTCAACCTGGATGTCGAATGTATCGGTGTTGTTGATACGGTCAACCTCAATGAGGAAGTAGGGCTCGTACTCGGGGAATTCAAGCAGGATGGACTCAACCTGTGACGGGAATACGTTGACACCGCGGATGATCATCATGTCGTCGCTGCGGCCCAGGATCTTACCCATGCGTACTGCGGTACGGCCGCACTCGCACTTGTCATAGTTCAGATAGGTGAGGTCACGTGTACGGTAACGGATCATAGGCATACCCCACTTGTCAAGGGTGGTGAATACAAGCTCACCCTTCTGGCCGGGCTCAACAGGCTGCAGTGTAACCGGGTCGATGATCTCAGGATAGTAGAGGTCCTCCCAAAGGTGGGTACCGTTCTGGCACTCGCACTCGCCGCCAACGCCGGGGCCGCTTATCTCGGTCAGTCCGTAGATGTCGAAAGCGCGGATATTGAGTTTGTCCTCAAGTTCCTTACGCATTGCCTCGGTCCAGGGCTCTGCGCCGAATATACCGACCTTGAGTTTGAAGTTCTTGATATCGAGTCCCTGCTTGCGGATCTCCTCGGCCATATAGAGGGCGTAGGAGGGGGTGCAGGCTACTGCAGTTGCACCGAAATCCTGCATGAGCTGGAGCTGTTTCTGAGTATTACCGCTACTTGTGGGGATAACGGTACCGCCAATCTTGGTAACGCCGTCATGGGCGCCCAGACCGCCGGTGAAAAGGCCGTATCCGTAAGCAATCTGAATCATATCCTTATTGCCGAGTCCGTATGCCGAAAGGCAGCGAGCTACAGCCTCTGACCAGTTGTCAAGGTCCTTTGCGGTATAACCTACAACGATAGGCTTACCGGTCGTACCTGATGAGGCATGCAGTCTCAGAATGTCAGTCATAGGGACGCACATCATACCGAAGGGGTAGTTGTCGCGAAGGTCCTGTTTGACTGTGAACGGCAGTTTTACAATGTCGTCAATACTTTTGATGTCCTCGGGACGGACACCGTGTTCATCGAATCTTTTCTTGTAAAAAGGCGAGTTGTTGTAGGCGTGTGCTACGATCTTTTTGAGTTTCTCACTTTGCAGCTCACGCATCTCGTCGCGCGACATACATTCCAGTTTCTGGTTCCAAATCATAGTATGAAGTAAGGTAAGTAATCAAATTGGTGCAAAATAAGAGAATATTTGTGGTAACTTTGCAGACCGAAAGCAAAAAAATGGGCTGATGAATAATAATAACGTTTATATACTAGGTATAGAGTCATCATGTGACGACACGTCGGCTGCAGTGATCTGCAACGGCGAACTTCTGTCCAATGTGGTGGCCAGCCAGAAGGTGCACGAGGAGTACGGCGGAGTGGTTCCCGAACTCGCTTCGCGCGCTCACCAGCAGAACATCGTTCCCGTGGTGGATACTGCGTTGAAAAGGGCCGGAATTGATGCCGGACAGCTCAGCGCGGTTGCTTTCACACGCGGTCCCGGTCTGATGGGCTCACTCCTGGTAGGTGTATCGTTTGCAAAAGGCTTTGCCCGTTCACTGAACATCCCGATGATAGAAGTGAACCACCTGCAGGGTCACATTTTGGCCCATTTCATCCGCAAACCGGGCGAGGAATCCACCGCTCCGGAATTTCCGTTCCTGTGTTTGCTGGTTTCAGGCGGTAACTCACAGATTGTCAAGGTGGAATCATACAACAAGATGGAGATTCTGGGACAGACCATCGACGATGCTGCAGGCGAGGCAATGGACAAGTGCTCCAAGGTGATGGGATTCGGATATCCCGGAGGTCCGATAATCGACCGTCTGGCACGTCAGGGTAATCCCAAGGCATATACGTTCAGCAAGCCCAATATTCCCGGATACAACTACAGTTTCAGCGGACTCAAGACATCGTTCCTGTACAATCTGCGTGACTGGGTAAAGGAGGATCCCGATTTCATTGAGCATCACAAGGAGGATCTGTGCGCTTCACTTGAACGCACCATTGTCGAGATACTCATGAAGAAACTGCGTCAGGCTGCCAAAGATACAGGCATAAACCGCATTGCAGTGGCGGGTGGGGTATCGGCCAATACAGGACTGCGCGAGGCGTTCCAGGACCACGCAAGACGCTACCGCTGGAAGGTCTATATTCCGCCTTTCTCATACACTACCGATAACGCCGCCATGATAGCTTGCACGGGCTATTTCAAGTATTTGGACAAGGATTTCTGCGGAATTGACGTTCCAATCTATTCCAACACGCGCCTTTAACATAAAAAAAGGATGTTTTGTTTGGCAGAATGAAAAAATATGTGTTATTTTGCACCCTGTTTTGAGAATACAGCAAAAAACGAATAAAAACAGATAGATATGTCAAGAATTTGTCAGATCACCGGAAAGAAGGCAATGGTTGGCAACAATGTGTCTCACTCAAAGCGCAGAACTAAGAGAACATTTGATGTTAACCTGTTCACTAAGAAGTTCTTCTATGTAGAGGAGAACTGCTGGATCAGCCTCAAACTCAGTGCTGCCGGCCTGAGAATCATTAACAAGAAAGGTCTTGATGCCGCCCTCAAGGAGGCAGTCGCTAACGGTTATTGCGATTGGAAAGACATCAGAATCATTGCGTAATAACAGAAAGGAGTTCATACTACTATGGCAAAGAAAGTAAAAGGCAACAGGGTTCAGGTTATCCTGGAATGCACTGAGCACAAAGACAGCGGTATGCCGGGCACTTCCCGTTACATTACCACCAAGAACAGGAAGAACACTCCTGAGAGACTGGAACTTAAGAAGTATAACCCCATTCTCAAGAGGATGACAATCCATCGTGAGATTAAGTAATACGTATTAAACCATGGCAAAGAAAGTAGTTGCTACCCTGCGTCAGGGTAAGGTCTCAATGGCCAAGGTCATCAAGATGGTTAAGTCACCTAAGACCGGTGCATACATGTTCACCGAGCAGATCGTTTCAGACGAGCAGCTTAAGGAGGCTATCAAGTAAGCAGATACTTGACAATGAAAATATGGAAGAGTGGCTTTTTAAGTCACTCTTCTTTTTTGTTCTAGTATTGTTTTTTCCACCTTATTTATATAATTTTGCGCATTGGGTACGGCCAGGATTTGCCGTATTCATCAATGGTTTTTATGGGTTTGTTTTCATTTTTCTCAAAAGATAAAAAGGAGGTCCTGGACAAAGGTCTTGAGAAGACCAAGACCTCTGTGTTCTCAAAGATTGCACGTGCCGTTGCCGGCAAATCAGAAGTAGATGATGAGGTTCTGGACAATCTTGAGGAGGTTCTCATTACGTCCGATGTAGGCGTAGAGACAACTCTCAAGATAGTAAAGCGCATTCAGGACCGTGTGGCACGTGACAAATACATGGGTACATCCGAACTCAACGCCATATTGCGTGAAGAGATATCGGCCCTTCTCGTGGAGAACAATCCTGATGATGATCTGGAACCTTTCAGCGTACCTGCGGGACGCAAGCCCTACGTTGTGCTTGTTGTAGGCGTGAACGGAGTGGGTAAGACCACAACTATCGGAAAACTGGCCTATCAGTTCAAGAAACGCGGTCTCAAGGTTATGCTGGGTGCTGCCGATACATTCCGTGCCGCTGCCATTGAGCAGTTGCAGGAGTGGGGCCGCAGGGTTGATGTTCCGGTAATCAGGCAGGAAATGGGATCTGATCCCGCTTCGGTTGCTTACGATACGTTGAGTTCTGCAGTTGCCAATGACGTGGATGTGGTTCTCATCGATACCGCAGGCCGTCTGCACAACAAGGTAGGTCTGATGAATGAGCTTACCAAGATCCGTAACGTCATGAACAAGGTCGTTGAGGGTGCTCCTGATGACGTACTGCTTGTTTTGGACGGTTCCACCGGTCAGAACGCCTTTGAGCAGGCCAAGCAGTTCACTCTGGCTACCAAGGTCACCCAGTTGGCCATTACCAAGCTTGACGGAACCGCCAAGGGAGGTGTGGTAATAGGTATTTCAGACCAGTTCAAGGTACCTGTAAAGTACGTAGGACTGGGCGAGGGTATAGACAATCTGCAGGTGTTCAACAAGACCGAATTTGTTGATTCACTTTTCAATGCCCAGTAATATGCGTCATAACAGCGTTGACATAATCACTTTAGGCTGCTCCAAGAATCTTGTTGATTCTGAGAAACTTATAGCTCAATTCAGAGCAGAGGGCCTGAAGGTCAGACATGATCCTGACAAGGTCAGCGCAGAGACTGTGGTCATCAATACATGCGGCTTTATCGGCGATGCACAGGAGGAATCAATCAACATGATCCTGGAGTGTGCAGAACTCAAAAAGGCCGGAAAAATCGGCAAAATATACGTCATGGGATGCCTCTCGCAGAAGTTCCATAAGGAACTGATGGCCGAGATTCCCGAGGTCGACGGCTGGTACGGCAAGTTTGACTGGGGCGGCATCCTCAAGGAGATGGGGCGCAAATGGCACGGTGAATACGAGAATGAGCGTATCATTACCACACCGTCACATTACGCATACCTTAAGATTGCAGAGGGCTGCAACCGCGGCTGCGCATACTGCGCAATACCCCTTATGACCGGCAAATACCAGTCCCGCAGCCAGGAGGATATCCTGGATGAGGCCCGCAAGCTTGTTGCCAAGGGCGTAAAGGAGATACAGCTGATTGCGCAGGACCTTACATATTACGGCACTGACATAGCTCACAAGCCTACGCTTGCCGAACTTGTACAGCGTCTGTCAGACCTTCCCGGAGTGGAGTGGCTGCGTCTGCATTACGGTTATCCCAACAACTTCCCGTTTGACCTGCTCCCTGTAATGCGTGAGCGTGACAACGTGTGCAAGTACATGGACATAGCCCTGCAGCATATCAGCGACCCTGTACTGAAGCGCATGCACCGCAACATAACCGCTCAGCAGACCCGTGATTTCCTGTCACGCATACGTGAGGAGGTTCCCGGAATTCATCTGCGTACCACGCTCATGGTGGGATTTCCCGGTGAAACCGACGATGATTACGCCCAGTTGCTGGATTTCGTCAAGGAGCAGCGTTTTGAGCGCATGGGCGCTTTCGCATACTGCGAGGTTGACGGAACATACTCGGCACAGCACTATAAGGACGATATAACCGATGAAATCAAGCAGGCCCGCCTGTCACGCCTTATGCGCGTACAGCAGGAGATATCGGCCTCAATAAGCGAATCCAAGGTGGGTAAGACGTTCAAGACTATGATTGACCGCCTGGAGGGTGACTATTTTGTGGGACGTACCGAGTTTGATTCGCCCGAGGTGGATCCCGAGGTCCTGATAAAGGCTGACAGGGAAATACCCATTGGTGAGTTCGTGAACGTAAAGGTTACGGAGGCCGATGCCTTTGACCTGTATGGAGAAGTGAAATAATCAACCAAACTAACCGATAAATGAATAACAAGCAGTTTTTGACAGAGTTGTCCGGCAAATGCCAGATGTCGGCCGAGCAGGCTGCGCAACAGATCCAGACACTTATCGGTGTCATGGAGAACCTTTGGCAGAACGGCGATTCCGTGAGCCTTTCCGGATTCGGTGTTCTTGAAGTTAAGAAAAAGAATGAGCGTGTATCGGTCAATCCGACTACAGGCGTACGTATGCTCGTACCGCCCAAACTCGTGCTGACATACAAGCCCAGTTCAATCCTCAAGGAGAAACTCAAATAAGGTACGGCTATGGATAACAAGATCAATCTTTCACAGCTTGCTGACTTACTGTCACAGGCAGGCGGAATGTCAAAAGCCGCATCCGAGCAGTTCGTAAAGAACTTCTTTGACATTATATCACAGAGTGTCCTTACAGAAGGCGTAGTCAAGGTCAAGGGCCTTGGAACCTTCAAACTGGTAGACATGGAGGACCGCGAGAGCGTCAATGTGAACACCGGTGAGAGGTTCACCATTGAGGGACATCAGAAGATATCATTCATTCCCGATGCGGAACTTAAGGAGCGCATCAACAAACCGTTCGCATCATTTGAGACTGTCGAAATCACCGAAGAGCAGGCCGCTCAGCTGGATAAGATGGAGCAGCAGTCCGATGCTTCACAAGCAGCAGCAATAACAATTAAACAGACAACTGATATGGAAAAGAGCAAGAAAGCAAATGAGAAGAAGGAGGCTGCAAAGCCCCAGGCAAATGAAACCGAAAAGAAAGAGGGTAAGGGCGGAGTCAAGGTTCTTATCTGGATCCTTTCAATCATCCTGGTACTGGCATTGATCATATTCCTCCTGTGGCCGTTGATTGGCGGTAAGGCATTGAAGGATGCCGATAAGAACGCAAAGGAGAAGGCTCCCGCACCCGCAGCCGTTCAGCCTGCACCTGAGAAGAAGCCCGAGGCTCAGCCCGCCAAGAAGGAACCCGCAAAGTTCACTCTCACCAAGGCTGACCAGGACAAGGCTCTGCCTCTCTTCACAATAGCTGACACCGTAAACTACAAGATCGTAGGTACCAAGGCTACCCACACAATGGTTAAGGGTGACATGCTCACCACAATATCACTGCAGTACTACGGAACCAAGAAACTGTGGCCGTACATTGCCAAGTACAACGGCCTGAAGTCAAGATCATTCAAGAGAATGCCCGTCGGCTTCAAGGTAAAGGTGCCTGAACTGGCAAACAAATGACAATAAAGTTTAACGGTATCATAAAAGCAATACTATTTAAACCTTTTTAGCCGTTAACGGCTGATAAATAGTCATATATTTGGGTCGTGCCTGCTCCCGAAAGGGTGCGGGCACGGACTGACTAACTGATAAATACAATCTTATGAGTGAAAACGTTGACATTAGGGAACTGAATGAGCGCATTGAGAAACAGAGCGCATTCGTTACCAACCTGATGGCCGGTATGGATCAGGTCATCGTAGGGCAGAAACACCTTGTAGAGTCATTGCTTATCGGACTCCTTTCAGACGGACATATCCTTTTGGAAGGTGTGCCCGGTCTTGCCAAGACACTTGCCATCAAGACTCTGGCATCACTGATTGACGCAAGTTTCAACCGCATACAGTTTACCCCCGACCTTCTTCCTGCCGATGTCGTAGGAACAATGATATACAGCCAGAAGGATGAGACCTTCCTGCCCAAGAAAGGTCCGGTATTCGCAAACTTCATTCTGGCCGATGAGATCAACCGTGCTCCGGCAAAGGTTCAGAGTGCACTGCTCGAGGCCATGCAGGAGCGTCAGGTGACACTTGGAGGCGAGACATTCAAACTTCCCAAGCCCTTCCTTGTAATGGCTACCCAGAACCCGATAGAGCAGGAGGGTACATATCCTCTGCCCGAGGCCCAAGTGGACCGTTTCATGCTCAAGGCCGTTATCGACTATCCCAAGATCGAGGAGGAGAAGAAGATCATCCATCAGCAGATACACCATGAAATAGGTACTGTAAAGCCCGTTATGAGCACCGATGACATCATCGAGGCACGTAAAGTGGTTGATATGGTCTATCTTGATGAGAAGATCGAGCAGTACATTGCTGATATCGTATTCGCAACACGTTATCCTGAGAAATACGGACTCAAGGAGGTTAAGGAACTCATATCATTCGGCGGATCGCCCCGTGCATCAATAAATCTTGCTCTTGCTGCACGCTCATATGCCTTCATCAAACGCAGAGGATATGTGGTACCTGAGGATGTACGCGCCATCGCACATGACGTTATGCGTCACCGCATCGGTCTTACATACGAGGCCGAGGCCACTAACGTAACTCAGGACGAACTGGTAAGCCGTATTCTGAACAAGGTTGAAGTACCTTAATTTAACTACCTTGTAATCAGTTTAGTATGGAAACAAGTGAACTGATAGCGAAGGTCCGGAAAATTGAGATCAAGACCCGTGGTCTGTCCAGTAACATTTTTGCCGGTCAATACCATACCGCCTTCAAGGGACGAGGTATGGCATTCAGCGAGGTGCGTGAGTACCAGTACGGTGACGAGCCCCGTGACATAGACTGGAATGTTACAGCACGTATGAACAAACCTTACTCAAAAGTGTTTGAGGAGGAGCGTGAACTTACCGTAATGCTTATGGTAGATGTGTCGGACAGCCTCAATTTCGGTACGCAGGTTATGATGAAGCGTGAAATGGTGACTGAGATTGCCGCCACGCTTGCATTTGCCGCTATCGAGAACAACGATAAGGTTGGACTGCTCTTCTTCAGTGACAGGATTGAGAAGTTCATACCGCCCAAGAAAGGACGTAAGCATATCCTTTACCTGATACGTGAACTCCTGAACTACGAACCCGAGAGTAAGGCCACAGACATAACCGTACCTCTGGAGTTCCTTACAGGAGCTGTCAAGAAACGCTGCACTGCATTCCTGTTGAGCGATTTCATTGATCCGCATGACTATAAGAATGCGCTAACCATTGCAAACCGCAAGCATGATGTAGTTGCAATACGTGTCTATGACAGACGTATGGAGGATCTGCCTGATGTAGGACTCATGAAACTGACCGATGCCGAAACAGGGCAGGAGATGTATGTTGATACATCATCCATGAATGTCCGTGCCGCACACAGGAAATGGTTCCAGGACAACACCGCCCGCATTCAGGACTACCTGACACGCAGCAGTGTCGATTCCGTATCCGTAAGGACAGACCAGGATTATGTAAAAGCCCTTATGGGATTGTTTGCAAAGCGTAATTGAGAATGAAAAGATTCCTATTATATCTGTGTTTTGGACTTGTCACCGCGCTTTCATCGGCCCAGAGTGTCATTGTGAAGGCTGAACTGGACTCGATGATGATGTGGGTGGGACAGCAGACCGGACTGCATGTCGAGGTTACATGCGATGCCGGCCAGACAGTCTCTTTCCCCACATACCGCGATACGATAGTAAAAGGACTTGAGATCATCCCGCCCGTAATAACTGACACACAGTACGTGAACGACAAACAGAGGATGGTGATTACCCGTGACTATACCGTAACATGCTTTGATTCAGCTCTTATTTATATCCCTTACATACCCGTTACGGTAGACGGCCAGGAGTATCAGTCCAACCGTCTGGCGCTGGCGTTCATGTCATACGATATCCCTGAGGAGAACGAAAAACAGATTTTCGGCCCCAAGGAGAACATGAAGACTCCTGTCAGACTGTATGAGGTGAAAGGACTTGCACTATATTGGATGCTTGCTGCGATTGCAATTATTGCAGCCCTGTATCTGATTGTCAGGTTCCGTGACGACAAACCCATAATAAGGAGGATTAAGGTTGAAGCTAAAATACCGGCTCATGTCCGCGCAATATCAAGAATAGAGGAACTCAGACAATCCGGCGGTCCCCACAGTGAGGATTCAAAGTCGTATTACACACAGTTGACCGATATCCTGCGTGAATACATCAATGAAAGATTCGGATTCAATGCGACCGAGATGACCTCATACGAGATTCTGGAACGCCTTGAGGAGAGCCGTGACAAGGAGTCGCTCAGTGAACTGCGTGACCTGCTTTCAACGGCCGATATGGTTAAGTTCGCCAAGTTCAAGCCCATGCTGAACGAGAATGACCAGAACCTGATCAATGCGCTGGAGTTTGTCAACGAGACCAAGATTGAAGTGCCTGAGGAGGAACTTCAGCCCAAGGAGATTGAGACGGTCATTGAGGAGAAACGCAGTAAGGGAGCCCGTATCGCTTTGCTGGCAGCAGGCATCGTCATCGCTGCGGCAGGAACGGTATTCTTTGTTCTGGCGGTATTGAAATTGTATTATCTGTTTTTCTAAAAAACAATAGTCATGACATTTGCAAACAGCGCTTATCTACTCCTGATGCTTCTGATCATACCATGTGTACTCTGGTATGTACTTAAGAGCAGCAAGAGGCGTGCCGCCATGTCTGTACCGACCCTGTCCATGTACGGCGGCATGAGAAAAAGCTGGAAATATTACCTTATTCATGTTCCGTTCATATTGGACATGGCAGCAATCGTACTGCTGTCGCTGATCCTGGCGCGTCCCCAGACAACCGACCGCTGGCAGGATACGGAGATTGAAGGTATCGATATCATGCTTGCCGTCGATGTATCCACCAGTATGCTGGCCGAGGACCTCAAACCCAACCGTATCGAGGCCGCCAAGCAGGTTGCATCGGAATTCATAAACGGACGCCCCAATGACAACATAGGATTGACCATATTCGCCGGTGAGGCATTCACACAGTGCCCCATGACAGTTGACCATGCCGTCCTGCTTAACATGTTCCAGAACGTAAGCAGCGATATAGCCGCCAAGGGCATTATCGAGGACGGAACTGCGATAGGAATGGGCCTGGCCAACGCCATAAGCCGACTCAAGGACAGTCAGGCCAAGTCAAAGGTTATCATTCTGCTTACCGACGGTTCGAATAACCGCGGTGAGATTTCACCCATGACGGCAGCCGAGATGGCCAAGAGTTTCGGCATCAGGGTATATACCATCGGTGTTGGAACAAACGGTACTGCGCCGTATCCCGTGCAGGGCGCATTCGGCAAGCAGTATGTGAATATGGCCGTTGAGATTGATGAGAATGTGCTTCGTCAGATTGCTCAGACTGCGAACGGACAGTATTACCGTGCCACCAGCAACAGCAAGCTGAAAGAGGTATATGAGGAAATAGACAAGCTGGAACGTACCAAACTGCAGGTTAAGGAGTTCAGCAAGAATCAGGAGGAGTATCAGCCGCTGGCATTGGCGCTTCTGCTGAGTCTGCTGGTTTCAATCCTGCTCAAACAGACCGTTCTGCGTACAATACCATAAAAAGGAGTCACTATGTTCAAGTTCGCAAATCCCGAATATCTATATCTGCTGGCACTCGTTCCTGTGCTGGTGGCATTACATGTGTTCTCCAACATACGCCGTCGCAGGAAACTGGCTGAGTACGGCGATGAGGAACTCCTTTCACGTCTTATGCCGGATGCATCCGTCAGCCGTCCCAACATAAAGTTCTGGCTGCTCTTTGCATGCTACACCTTATGTTGTTTCCTTCTGGCAAGACCTCAGTTCGGCTCCAAGCAGGAGACAGTAACCCGCAGAGGCATTGAGACTGTCATAGCACTGGATATATCCAACTCAATGCTGGCCGATGACGTCGCTCCGAACCGTCTTGAGAAATCAAAGCGTATCATCTCCAACCTGGTGGACCAGTTCAAGGATGATAAGATAGGTCTGATCGTATTTGCCGGTGACGCATTCGTTCAGTTGCCCATAACAAGTGATTTCATATCGGCCAAAGTGTTCCTGAACACCATCAGCCCGGCGCTTATCACACGTCAGGGAACCGATATCAGAACTGCAATCGAACTGGCAACACGCAGTTTCACACCCAATGAGGGAGTGGGGAAGGCCATCATTGTGATAACTGACGGTGAAAACCATGAAGGCGGTGCCGTCGAGGCCGCTCAGGCAGCTGCAGAGAAGGGTTATATGGTTTATGTAATGGGTGTAGGTTCACCCTCGGGATCACCCATACCCGGTGACAAGAGAGGTGAATTTCGCAAGGACCGTGAAGGCAATGTGGTAGTAACACGCCTCAACGAGGAGATGTGCCGCAACATCGCTGCAGCCGGAAAGGGTGCCTATTTCTATGTCGACAACTCCAATGCAGCCGAGAAAGCCCTGCAGAAGGAGATTGATAAGCTGGCCAAGGCCGATGTCGAGACCACTGTCTATACAGAATATGACGAACAGTTCGCTATCATAGCCTGGATGATTCTGGTAATACTGCTCTTTGAGATATTCATCTGCGAGAGCCGCAATCCCAGACTCAGGAATTTCAGTCTGTTCAAAACCGATGAGGAGAAAGTAAAATGAAAAAGATATTGTTGTTCTGCCTTTTGACAGCATCAGTAGTTGGTGCATATGCGCAGCGTTCGGACCGTTCGTTCGTGCGTAAGGGCAACCGTATGTTTCAGGACAGCCTGTTCATCAAAGCCGAGGAGAATTATCTTAAGGCCCTGGACATGAATTCTGAACTGGGTGAGGCATACTACAACCTGGGAAACGCCTATACGGCTCAACAGAAGCCCAATGAAGCCATTGAGCAGTATCAGAAGATGTCCAATGTACTTGAAGGAAAGAAAAAGGAACTGATGGATGATCCGTCGGCTTCAAAGAAAGACCTTGACAAGTGCAAGGAAGATCTTGCAAAGACATATCACAACACCGGTGTGGTATATCACATGTGCGAGCAGTATGACAAGGCTGTCGAGGCCTACAAGCAGGCTCTGCGCAACAATCCTCAGGATGACGAGACACGTTACAACATGATTCTTGCCCAGCGTATGCTCAAGGAACAGCAGCAGAACCAGCAGGAGCAGCAACAGGAGCAGCAGGAACAGCAGGATCAGGAGCAACAACAGGATCAGCAAGAGCAGCAAGAACAACAGCAGCAGCAACAGCAACA
>JAFYYH010000017.1 GCA_017557635.1 Bacteroidaceae bacterium
CTATAGCAGCGGGGTTCCACCTCTTCCCATTCCGAACAGAGAAGTTAAGCCCGTTCACGCCGATGGTACTGCGCAAGTGGGAGAGTAGGTAGCCGCCGTTTTTGAAAGAGTCTTAGGCTTTGAGTCTGAGACTCTTTTTTTATGTACTACGGATAGCACCATTAGTACGGCGGCTACCTACTCTCCCACTTACGCAGTACCCAGACCTTTTTTTAGTTTACTACGTAAACGGGACGGCCTCCGGCCGTTCTCGTTCGCATACTCACTTCGCCCCAATACGTTTGGACCTGCGTTAGAAGTGGTTGAAGGTGAGCCAGCGGTAGAAGGATTCGCGCCAGGTTCCGCTGGTGTTGCCGGGATCGTCGGGACCGAAGGGGCCGGTTCCGTCGTCGTAGAGGTGCATTTCGGCGTTGGCTCCTGCGCGTTTCCAGTCAAGGTATAAGGAGACCAGGCCGGCTGCTACGTTGTGGTGATCGCCTCGGGTGGCGATGAAGAGTTTGGGGGCGTTCTGCGGTACCTCTACGTCGATGAGGGAGGGACCGTAGATAGTTGCCATGAAGGCGGGACGGTGCTGTGCATCGGCCCTGACGGTGGCTCCTATTCCTACTCCTCCGCCGGCTGAGAAGCCTAAGTAACCGATTTTGTCGGGATTGATATGCCACTCGGCGGCGTGTTCGCGGACTATTTCTATTGCGCGGAGGGCGTCGTTGATGGCGTTGTCAATGTTTTTTACTCCGCTCTCGGAGGTGTCGGGGTTTGCGTTGGACTTGCTGATCTTTGAGAACTCGGTGACTGTGGCGCTGAGTGACTGTCCGCCGCCTCCCATTCGCGGTCCGCCCGGACCTCCCATTACTCGGGTGCGGTATTTGAGGCCGATGGCAGCGATGCCGCGCTCATTGAGCCAGCGTGCCATGTTGATGACATCGGACCCCCAGGAGTGGGACATGAGGCCTCCTCCGGAGCAGAGGATGACGGCTGTGCCTGTGGCTTTGTCGGCGGCGGGAAGATAGACGGTTATTGATGGTGTCACTACTCCTGAGATGCTTTGGATGTTGCCGTCGGGACCGCGTGATATGCGCTCGTTGTCCTGAACTCCCTCGCTTCCGGGGGCTACGCCTTCATAAAGACGGATCTCCTGCTGGGCAAAAGCGCTTGTGGCTATTGCCAATGCCAGAATTGTTATTGCTTTTTTCATATTTTGTGCGTGTTTGTATTCCAAAGGTATGATTTTTTGTTACAATTGGCAGGTACGGGGAAACAATTGTTATAGAATTGATTATATTTGCCTGTATGAATAAGCTGTGTTTTAAGGTATTATTATCTGTCTTGGTTATGCTGACAGGTCAAAGCATGGTATCAGATGGGGTTATGGCGCAGGAGCCTGATCCCAATTTCTTCATATTCCTTGGTATCGGACAGTCCAATATGCAGGGCAAGGCTCCTATTCAGTCGGTAGATAGGTCAAGTACAAGTGACTTTACTGACGCAGACTGGGCCCGTTACAAGAAGATGATTGTTGTCAGCAGCAACTCATCTCAGGTTGGAACCTGGGCTACGGCAAAACCGCCTATCGTCCGTCCGGATACGGAACTGGGAGTGACTGATTATTTTGGCCGATATCTGGTCAAGGGTCTGGATGAACGCTATAAGATAGGTGTAGTTGTTGTGGCAGTTGACGGATGCCAGATTGAGGCGTTCAGTAAAAACAGTTCTGTCGCTTCAAATTATATCAATGCTTCCGGTACAGGATCATGGGTTAAGAATGCTGCCGCACAATACGGTAATTATCCGTACGGTAAGTTGGTCGAGATGGCCAAAAAGGCTCAGAAGTCAGGTGTCATAAAGGGTATTATTTTCCATCAGGGAGAGTCCGGTGCCAATGATTCATCATGGCTGCGTGATGTATATGCTCTTTATAACAATCTTCTTGCAGACCTGAACCTGTCCAACGATTCTGTTCCGTTCATAGCCGGTGAGCCTTTGCGTTACTATAACGGAAGTCCGGCACCGGCATCGGGTGCCAGACAGTACATTGATATGCTGCCTGCCTATTTCAAGCAGCAGTCAGGAAAGGATATAGCTTATGTGGCTTCATCCGAGGGACTTTCCAATTATGATGAGTATCACTTCTCATCAGAAGGTTACAGGACTTTGGGCAAACGCTACGGTGAGATAATGCTTCCTTTGCTGATTAAGCAGGGGGCTGTGGCAAATGCTGTGATTGAGGTTGCGGCGGATGCTAAGGAAGATGAAATTTATGACCTTCTTGGAAGGAGGCTGAAGGCTCCTCAGAAGGGTATAAACATAATTAACGGCAAGAAGGTGATCATCAAGTGATGTGACCCAATGATATTAAAAAGGGATTTCTAAAAGGACAAATATTTAGCTTATGAGTAATTATGATTGGAAGTTTTCCACGATAGGTGGAAAGAACCGCGTCAACATTAAGAGCGGTGAGGACATTAAGCATCTGGGTGAGTTGGACCAGAAGTTGTGGACAGTGTTGAGTTCGCCGGTTGTCGGACTGGAGTTCGATGCCAAAACCCTTAAGATACTGGACAGCAACAACGACGGTCGCATACATGTTCATGAGGTGGTTAAGGCTGCCGAGTGGATCACCTCAGTCATCAAGGATCCTGACATGCTTCTCAAGAAGGAGGATACCCTTCCGCTCTCAGCTTTCAATACAGATAATCCCGACGGTGCAAGGCTGTTGGCATCGGCCAAACAGATTCTTAAGAACCTGGGACTCAAGAAGGACAGCATTTCGGTGGCCGATGCAGATGACAGCGTGGCTATCTTTGCCAAGACCGGTCTGAACGGTGACGGTATCATTACCGTGCAGTCCACCAAGGATGAGGAACTGCAGAAGACCATCGAGGCCTGCGTGGCTTCAATGGGCGGCAAGGCTGACCGCAGCGGACTGATGGGTGCCGATACGGATTCACTGGAGGCTTTCTACAAGGCTCTGGCCGATTACTCAGCATGGCAGAAGAAGGCTGCTGATGACAAGTCAATCTTTGCTTTCGGTGACAACACCGCAGCCGTCTATGATATAGTAAACCAGATCAAGGCCAAGGTTGCCGATTACTTTATGCGTTGCAAGCTGGCTGTGTTCCATGCAGGCAGTGTTACAGCTCTGGATGTATCTGTTGCACGTATTGAGACTATCAGCGACAAGGATCTGTCGGCATGTGCCGATGAGATTTCTACTTATCCGCTGGCTCGCATATCGGCCAACAACACTCTTCCTATCGATGAGCGCATCAACCCGGTTTGGCAGGCTACCATAAGCAAACTCAAGGCTCTGGCTCTTGACAAGGAGTTTGAGGGTGCTTCCGAGATTACCGAGGAGCAGTGGAACGCATTCGTGGCAAAGCTGGCTCCTTATGAGGCATGGCTGGGTGAGAAGGCCGGCGCTCAGGTTGAGAGCCTGGGTCTGGATCAGGTGAATGCAATACTCAAGGCAGACCGCAAGGCTGATCTGCTTAAGATCATTGATGATGACAAGGCTTTGGAGTCAGAGTCACTCTCCATTGATGAGGTGGCTAAGCTGCTGCACCTGTATCGTGACTTCTACACCTTCCTGTGCAACTTTGTATCGTTCCGTGACTTCTATGATCCTCAGGGCAAGGCAATATTCCAGGCAGGTGAACTCTATATCGATGAGCGCTGCTGCGAACTCTGTATCAAGGTGCCCGATATGGGACCGCACGCCACCGCAACCTCACTGAGCGGTATGTACATACTGTACTGCAACTGCGTGAACAAGATAAACGGTGACAAGATGATAATTGCAGCCGTTATGACTGACGGTGATGTGTCTGATCTGCGTGAAGGCAAGAACGGTCTGTTCTACGACCGCGCCGGAGTGGAGTGGGATGCCACCGTATTCAAGATCATTGACAATCCTATCAGTATCCGTCAGGCCTTCTGGTCACCTTACAACAAGATTGGCCGATACATTGAGACCACAATCGAGAAGCGTGCTGCCGAGAAGGACAGCAAGGTTATGGCCGATATGACCGCAAAGGTTGACAATGCCGGTAAGGACGGAGCTGCCGGAGCCGATAAGAAGAAACCGTTTGATATCGCTGCATTTGCCGGTATCTTTGCCGCCATCGGCTTGGCTGTGAGCGGCTTGGCATCGGCTCTGTCAAAGATGTCCGAATCAGTTGCTGACTGGGCTTGGTGGAAGTGGTTCATACTTGTTATTGTCATAATGCTTGTAATCTCCGGCCCGTCCATGATTCTGGCTTGGCTCAAGATCCGCAAGCGTAACCTCTCACCGCTGCTCAATGCAAACGGTTGGGCAATCAACGCCTCTGTAAAGGTTAACATGACATTCGGTGCTACACTCACCGAGGTAGGAAAGAGCCCGCTCAAGGCTGAACCCGATCCGTTCGCCGACAAGACCCCCTGGTGGAAGAAACTAATCTACTGGCTCATAGGTCTTGGCTTGATCTTCTGGCTCTGCTACTCCCAGAACTGGATCTACAAATGGACCAACGAAAATCCCAAATGGTATCACGATAAGACCGAAAAGGTAGTGACACCTCCAGCAGACCCAGCAGAATAAGGTATAATCCTTCCGGAGCAATAAAATAAGGTCCCCGTTTGGGGACCTTGTTTTGTTGCGGAGGAAGGATTCGAACCCCCGACCTTTAGGTTATGAGCCTAACGAGCTACCTCTGCTCCACTCCGCGATTTCGTTTTGCGAGTGCAAAGATACTCCTTTTGTGCAATCCAGGCAAATCTTTTAGTGTTATTCTTTGTCTGATACACATTTTTTGTACTTTTGTAACCCTATTTGAAGCTATGGAGAATCCAAAAACACGACTTCAGTTCATAGTGGCTGCAAAGGAACTCTTTGTAAAGAAGGGTTATGACGAGACCACGATGATAGACATAGCCCAGGAGGCTGGTCTGAGCCGACGCACCCTTTATGCTTATTTTGAGAGCAAAGTCGAGGTGTTTCAGGCTGTAATCAACAGTGAGGTTGAGAAGGTACTCAACCAACTGACCGAAATTGCCAGGCAGAACATGCCGGTTCAGCAGAAGATAGTTGAGTTCGTGTTCGGATATTTCCGTCTCATCAAGGATACCGTTGACCGCAACGGTACGCTAAGGTCAGGGTTCTTCCGTAACAGCTGGGGACTCGAGCATTTCCGTAAGGGATTTGACGTTAAGCAGAAACAGCTGCTCCAGGAGATTATCTCGGAGGGTAAGACATCGGGCGCATTTGATGTCGTAAGCGTAAAGCGTACGGCCGAGATCATGCATAACTGCATGCGCGGATTCGAGGCTCCTTACATTCGCGGTAAGCTCTGGCAGGGTAACACCAGGGAAGAGATCCGTTTCGAGGCACGCCGTCTTATTTACGGTGCGCTCGGTTATAATTCAGATTCTAACAAACAATAATATTATGGGAAAACTTTCAGGAAAGACGGTGCTCATTACAGGAGCAACCCGTGGAATCGGTCTGGCTATGGCGCAGTTGTTTGCAGCAGAGGGCGCCAATCTGGCATTCGTGTATATCAATAGTGTTGAGAAGGCAGAGGCCATGGAGAAGGAACTCAGTGCCAACGGTATCAAGGCCAAGGGTTACCGCGTGGACGTAGCCAGCTATGAGGGTGCCGCCAAGATGGTTGAAGAGGTTGTCAAGGAATTCGGCAGTATAGATATATTGGTAAACAATGCAGGTATCACACGTGACGGCCTGATGATGCGCATGAACGAGCAGCAGTGGGATGAGGTTATCAATACCAACCTTAAATCGGCCTTCAACTTCATTAAGGCCTGCACTCCCCAGATGATGCGTCAGCGCAGCGGTAACATACTGTGTGTATCATCAGTGGTAGGTCTGCACGGAAACGCCGGTCAGACCAACTATTCTGCATCAAAGGCAGGTCTTATCGGCCTTACAAAGTCTGTTGCCAAGGAGTTTGCTTCACGCGGCATCCGTGCCAATGTGATTGCTCCGGGTTTCGTACTGACCGAAATGACCACAGGCAAGATTCCTGAAGAGAAACTGGCAGAGTGGTGCAAGTCAATTCCCCTGCAGCGTGGCGCTCAGGTCGAGGAGATTGCCAAGGCAGCCCTTTTCCTGGTGTCCGATGACAGTTCATACGTGACCGGCCAGGTTCTGCAGGTTGACGGCGGAATGAGCATGTAATGGAGGTACTCTACGAGGATAATCACATTATTATTGTCTCCAAGCGGGCTGGCGAGATAGTTCAGGGTGACAAGACCGGCGACACTCCGTTGTCGGACATTGTCGCTGCGTACCTGAAGGAGAAATACTCCAAGCCCGGAAATGTTTTTGTTGGTGTGCCGCACCGTCTGGACCGCCCTGTAAGCGGAATAGTGGTGCTGGCCAAAACCAGCAAGGCGCTGTCACGTCTGAATGAGATGTTCCGGGTGGGCAGTGTCGACAAGCGTTATCTTGCTATCGTCAAGAACATGCCTAAGCAGCCGGAGGGAAGACTTGAGAACTGGCTGGTTCGTAACGAGAAGCAGAACCGCTCATACGCATATGACAAGGAGGTGCCTAACAGTAAGCAGGCCATCCTCAATTATAAACTGGTGGCAAGTTCAGTCAATTATCATCTGCTTGAGATTGAGCTGCTGACGGGACGCCATCATCAGATACGCTGTCAGTTGGCCAAGATGGGTTGTCCTATAAAGGGTGACCTTAAGTACGGAGCCGAGCGTTCAAATCCTGACGGCAGCATATCGCTCCACGCATACCACGTGACCTTTGAGCATCCGGTATCACACCAGATGATAGATGTAAAGGCTCCTCTGCCCGATGATACTCTGTGGCAGAGTTTTACTCTTCAATAACGTAAGCCCTGATGATCTTTACATCAGGATTGGGACGTCCGTTCTTTCCGGTGGCGGGCAGCTTGGAAATGGCCTCGACCACATCCATACCTTCGCTTATTTCACCGAATATGGAGTATAGACCGTCAAGGTTCGGTGCTCCTCCTGTTTCGCCGTATTCTTTAATCTGTTCAGGTGAGTAAGTGAACTGCTTGCGGGTTTTCATTATTGCATCGGCCTGGTCATTCAACTGGTCGTTCAGTTTGCTTATCTTTTTCTTCTCACCATATTTCTGCCATTCCAGAATCTGTTTTGCGTGAGGCTGTGTTATTGAATCCTTGACGGCCTGGCGATAACGCTTGTTGATTATCTTCTCCTGAGCGGGCAGGGTGTTGGTCTTGACCTTACTGCCTATGATTATGTAGAACTGCTGGCTGGTTGAGTAGTTGAACTGCTTGGTGCTGGCCTGTCCCACGGCTCCGCGCTTGTGGTAGAATTTCCAGGGATTGACCTCACCCTCTATTCTGTACTCATCGGACTCCTCGTCAATACCTATGGTCTGTCCGGGCTTGGCGTTCTTGGATTTCACGTCACCGCACTGGATCTTGTATCCCTTCTGGACTCCGAAGAACAACTGGTCATCATAGAAACCCTTGCGCGCAAGACGTACCATGTTGTGACGGTGGAGCGGAGTCTCGCGGTACAGTTTTATGGTGAAGTTGCCTTTTGTGGTCTCAAAACGCACGTACTGATCGGCGTCAAGTATTATGGTATCGGCATCAACCTCCTCGGCGGGAGCGGTGCCGCCATTCTTGCAGTTTGTGGCAAAAAGCAATGCCATTACGAGCGGAATTCCTATCAGATATTTTTTCATAGTTCCATATGGTTTCTTGACTGCGAATATAGCGAAATAATAGCTGGAAATGTGTTACCTTTGCGCATTAAAACGGAATAATAATCAAAAAAGGATAAATATGAAACCTGCACTCGTTGTTCTGGCAGCCGGAATGGGCAGCCGTTACGGTGGACTCAAGCAGTTGGATGCTCTGGGTCCCAGTGGTGAAACCATTATGGATTACTCAGTGTTTGACGCTATCCGCGCCGGATTCGGCAAGGTGGTGTTCATTATCCGCAAGGACTTTGAGGACGATTTCCGCAAGTTGGTTCTCAAGAAGTATGAAGGTCATGTAAAGACCGAAGTTGTGTTCCAGAGCATCAATGACCTGCCCGAGGGTTTCACATGCCCGGAGGACCGCACCAAGCCCTGGGGTACCAACCATGCAGTGCTCATGGCAAAGGATGTTATCAACGAGCCTTTCTGCGTAATCAACGCCGATGACTTTTACGGCCGCGACTGCTTTGCCGTAATGGGCAAGTTCCTGAGCAGTCTGCCCGAGGGCTCCAAGAATGTCTATTCAATGGTAGGTTTCCGCGTAGCCAACACCCTTAGCGAGAACGGTAAGGTTTCACGCGGCGTCTGCGAGGTTAACGCACAGCGTCATCTGACCACCGTTGTAGAGCGCACCGAGATACTGCGTCGCGAGAACGGCGTTTGCTACAAGGACGGTGAGGAGTGGGTACGCATCGAGGACAATACTCCGGTATCAATGAACGTATGGGGATTCACCCCTGACTATATGAAGTACTCCGATGACTTCTTCAAGGGCTGGCTCAAGGCCAACATCAACGTGCCCAAGTCTGAGTATTACATTCCGCTCATGGTGAATGAGCTTATCAATAACGGTACCGCAACCGTTGAGGTACTTGACACAACAGCCAAGTGGTTCGGCGTAACATACGCTGAGGACCGTCAGGGTGTTGTCGACAAGATTGCGGAACTTGTAAAGGAGGGTGTTTATCCCGCCAAGCTGTTTGCATAAGGGAAAGTGTTTTCGGTAGAGAATCTTAAGGTTGAGTTCGGGGCCCGCCCCCTGTTCCATGATGTCAGCTACGTTGTAGGTGACAAGGACCGTATTGCCCTTGTGGGTAAGAACGGCGCGGGCAAATCGACCATGCTTAAGATCATTGCCGGACTGCAGCAGCCTACATCGGGCACCGTTTCAATACCCAAGGAGATGACCATAGGTTATCTGCCTCAGGTTATGAAGTTGTCCGATACACGCACGGTCCGTCAGGAGGCCGAGACTGCCTTTGAGGATATACATAAGCTCAAGGAGGAGGTAGAGCGCCTGAACAACCAGATGGTGGAGCGTACCGATTACGAGAGTGAGGAGTATCACGCCCTTATCGACCGCTTTACCCGTGAGAGCGAGCGCTACCAGATGATGGGTGGCGGCAATTACCAGGCAGAATTGGAGCAGGCCCTGCTGGGTCTGGGATTCCGCCGCGATGACTTTGACCGCCCCACCAGTGAGTTCAGCGGCGGCTGGCGTATGCGCGTGGAACTTGCCAAACTGCTTCTGCGCCATCCAGACGTGCTGCTGCTTGACGAGCCTACCAACCACCTGGACATTGAGAGTATCCAGTGGCTCGAGGAGTTCCTGGCCAAGCGCTGCAACGCAGTGATTCTGGTCAGCCACGACCGCGCCTTCATAAACAACGTCACCACCCGCACCATAGAGATTTCATGCGGTGTGATCTATGACTACAAGGTCAAGTACAACGAGTTTGTGGAACTGCGCAAGGAGCGCCGCGAGCAGCAGCTGCGTGCCTATGAGAACCAGCAGAAGGAGATAGCCGATGCCAAGGACTTCATAGAGCGTTTCCGCTACAAACCCACCAAGGCCGTTCAGGTTCAGAGCCGTATCAAGGCTCTGGAGAAGATAGTTCCCATTGAGATTGATGAGGTGGACAACAAGACCATGCGTCTTAAGTTCCCGCCCGCCATCCGCAGCGGCAACTATCCGGTGATCTGCGAAGGCGTTGCCAAGAGTTACGGTGACCACTGCGTCTTCAGCGGTGTTGACCTGACCATCAAGCGCGGTGAGAAGGTTGCCTTTGTTGGCCGAAACGGTGAGGGTAAGACCACACTCGTAAAGTGCATCATGGGCGAGATTCCGTTTGACGGAACGCTTACCATCGGCCATAACATACAGATAGGTTACTATGCCCAGAACCAGGCACAGCTGCTGGATGATGAGGTGACGGTTCACGATACCATTGACAATGTGGCTACGGGGCCGATACGCACACGCATAAACGACATACTGGGTGCATTCATGTTCGGCGGTGAGGCCGGTCAGAAGAAGGTCAAGGTGCTGTCGGGCGGAGAGCGCAGCCGATTGGCTATGATACGTCTGCTGCTGACACCCAACAACCTGCTTATACTTGACGAGCCTACCAACCACTTGGACATGGCATCAAAGGATGTGCTCAAGGAGGCTATCCAGGCCTTTGACGGCACGGTGATTGTGGTAAGCCACGACCGTGAGTTCCTGGACGGACTGGTGAGCAAGGTCTATGAGTTCGCCGACGGTAAGGTACGCGAGCATCTGGGCGGCATCTATGACTTCCTGCAGAAGAAGAACCTGGACAACCTGGCCGATATCGGCCGCATGAAGGGAGCGCCCGCAGCGCAGGCTACGCAGGATCGGGCATCGGCCGGAAAAGAGGATTATGAGGCCAAGAAGGAGCAGGAACGCCGCAAGCGCAAGATTCAGAAGAAGATTGAGGATTGCGAGAAGGAGGTGGAGCGCATCACTAAGGAGATAAAGGATATCGAGGAGTGGCTGGCTACCCCGGGCGGAGCGCAGAACCCCGCCATGTTCGAGGCTTACGGCAAACTCAAGGATGACCTGGCCAAGGCCGAGGAACGCTGGGAGGAGGCCATGATGGAAGGAGAGAATATTTGAGACAACATATTAAAAGTTATGAAAAAACTTACGTTAATCACAATTGCATTTGCAGGAATGGCTATGATTTCTTGTAACAATTCCAAGCAGGGTATCGGTATCAAGATGGAGAATCTTGACAAGACCGCAATACCCGGTGATGATTTTTTCCAGTTTGCAGATGGTGGTTGGAATGCTGCCCATCCGCTTACCGACGAGTATGCACGTTTTGGCAGCTTTGACCAGCTGGCCGAGGATAACCGCGAGCAGTTGAAGGGGCTGATTGATGAGATCGTGGCTGCCGACAATGAGCCCGGTACAAACGCACAGAAGATTGCTGATCTCTATAAGCTGGTGCTTGACACCGCACGCCGTGAGCAGGAGGGTCTTGCTCCCCTGAAGCCCTGGATTGAGAAGATCGAGGCTGTAAAGGACCGCAAGGAGATATTCCCGCTTATGACAGAGCTTGACATAAACGGTCTGGTCAGCAACTATTTCGGTCTGGGTATCGGTGCCGATATGATGGACAGCAAGTCTAACCTTGTAAGCATAGGTCAGGGCGGTCTTTCACTCGGTGAGAGAGAGTACTACCTGGATCAGGACGAGGCTACCACTGCTATCCGTGAGGCTTTCAAGAAGCACATTGTCCGTATGTTCACTCTCTGCGGTTTTGACGAGAAGGTTGCCCAGAAGAAGATGGAGGACGTTATGCTGATTGAGACCCGCATAGCTGAGAAGTCATACACCAACGTTCAGATGCGTGATCCGGCTGCCAACTATCACAAGATGCCGTTCGAGCAGCTCAAGAAGGATTTCAAGGGTATTGACTGGCAGGCATATTTTGATGCACTGGGTCTTTATGACTGCGACTTTGTTGACGTTGGTCAGCCCGAGCCTATCCATGAGGTTGAGGCTATCCTGGCTAAGGTTTCCGTTGAGGCTCACAAGGCATATATGGAGTGGCAGGTCATTGATCATGCCGCCTCTATGCTGACAAAGGAACTGGACGATGCCAACTTTGATTTCTACGGCCGAATCCTGAGCGGACGTCAGGAGCAGCAACCCTGGTGGAAGCGTGCTACATCAACAGTAAGCGGTGCACTGGGTGAGGCCATCGGCCAGCTCTATGTTGAGAAGTACTTCCCCGCAGAGGCTAAGGAGCGTATGGTTACTCTGGTTAAGAACCTCCAGATTGCCCTGGGTCAGCGTATTGACGATCAGGATTGGATGAGTGACGAGACCAAGGCCCGCGCTCATGAGAAGCTGGATGCCTTCTATGTAAAGATCGGTTATCCCGATAAGTGGAAGGATTATTCAAAGCTCACCATAGATCCCGACAAGAGTCTGCTGGACAACCAGATTGCCATGACTCATTTCTTCTGGCAGGATAACGTAGAGCGCAAGTACAAGAAGCCGGTTGACAACACCGAGTGGTTCATGACCCCGCAGACTGTAAACGCTTACTACAATCCTACAACCAATGAGATCTGCTTCCCCGCAGGTATCCTTCAGTATCCGTTCTTTGACATGACTGCCGATGATGCATTCAACTACGGTGCAATCGGTGTTGTAATAGGCCATGAGATGACTCACGGATTCGATGACCAGGGCCGTCAGTTTGACAAGGAGGGTAACTTCACTGACTGGTGGGCTCCCGGTGATGCCGACAAGTTC
>JAFYYH010000003.1 GCA_017557635.1 Bacteroidaceae bacterium
CGAGAATGAGGCTACCGTAGCCGACGTAGTTGCAGAACTCAGCCAGGCCGACGCCCTTCAGTTCATCCCCATGTACCAGCAGATGCTCACCGAGATCGAGGGTGTATGCCGCGCAGACATCAACGACTCTAAGAAGACCGCTAAGATCGAGGACATCAAGGAAGTTTACACCGACATGTTCAGCCAGATCCTGGTTACCGAGCAGAACGAGGTTGCTATGAACAGCGTTTCAATGGAATATTTCAACAACCGCATCGCCAAGTAAACTGAGATATTTAAAAAAGGATTAAAGGTAAAAGGTTAGTAAGAGCCGGCGCCAACAGGTGCCGGTTTTTTTGTACCTTCGCAGCATGATTCAGCAAGACGCCATACTGGGACGCTCCAGACTCCTGTTAGGAGACGAGGCAATGCAAAGCCTTGCCGCCAAGCGCGTTATCCTGTTCGGCGTAGGCGGAGTCGGTTCCTGGTGCGCCGAGAGCCTGATCCGCTCCGGAATCATCAACCTGACAATAGTAGACTCAGACCGCGTAAGCGTAACCAACATCAACCGCCAGCTCATGGCCACCACTCTGACCGTGGGTCAGGTTAAAGTCGATGCACTCAAGGAACGCCTTCTGAGCATAAACCCATCGGCCCAAATAACCACGATAGAGAAGGTATTTAATGAGGAATCGGCCGATACCTTTGACCTGGACAGTTACGATTACATTATCGACGCGATTGACTCGCTTAAGGACAAGGCGCTGCTCATTCTTCTGGCAACCAAAAGCAAGGCCAAGCTCTTCTCATCAATGGGAGCTGCACTCAAGATTGACCCCACCCGCATCCGCGTAACGGAGTTCTGGAAGGTAAAGGGCGACCCGCTGGCCCGCATGCTGCGCAAACGCTTCAAGCAGAACGACCAGTACCCCAAACGCAAGTTCCAGTGTGTCTATTCCGATGAACTGCTGCAGAACAAAGGACCGCAGCCGCAGGAAAAAGAGGAGACTCTGAGCCAGATCACCAAAGGCCAGACCAACGGCTCCCTGGCCCACATCACAGCCATATTCGGCTGCACACTTGCAGGCCTGGTACTACAGGATGCTGTAGAAAAGGCCGCCGAATAAGCCAGCCAAAAGAATTACTTTGATTGGGCCTACCTTCCAATAGTAGGTCGCTACGAATGCCAAGGCAAAGAGTCCGATGCTCACGTACAGTTGCAGATTATCGGCACTGAATGCGCCTAAGTTTTCTTCATTCAGCAGGAGCAGAACTGCTGCGGCAAGCATTCCTACAACGACCGGACGCAGCCATTTCAAAACTGTCTGAACTGACTTGTGGTCCTTGTAGTGTATAAAGAAGGCGCTTATCAGGAGCATCAGGATGAATGACGGCAGCATTACTGAGAATGATGCCAGCAGGGATCCGCAGACAGCCTGCGTTCGCGACATTCCGGCATTCTCAATTGCCTTGAAGCCAACGTATGTCGCTGAGTTTATGCCTATCGGACCGGGGGTCATCTGGCTTACAGCTACGATATCAGTAAACTCGGAGTTCGATATCCACTCATGGTTCTCAACCACCTCATTCTGGATGAGCGAAAGCATTCCGTAGCCTCCGCCAAAGCCAAACAGACCTATCTTGAAGAAGGTCCAGAAGAGCTTGAGATATAACACCGCTGCGTTCATGCCTTCCTCAGTTTAAGGATGTAGTACAATATCGCACCAATAATGGTTGCGAATATGATCCACACAGGTGATACTCCAAGCCACCAGATTGCCAGCGCTGTAACAACCGGAACCCACCAGGTCCACTTGTTCAGCCCAGCTTTAGATGCCAGACGGATTGTCGGAGTAAGTATCAGCGCAATAACCGCCGGACGGATGCCCTTAAAGACGTTCTCCACCACCCTATTATCGCGGTAATTACCCAGGAACAGAGCAATTGCCAGAATGATGATAATGGACGGAAGCACAGCGCCCAAAGCGCAGAATATACTGCCTATGGACTTACGCATCCTATAGCCGATGAATATGGATATGTTTACAGCAAAGACTCCCGGGGCAGACTGGGCAATAGCCAGCAAGTCCAGGAAGTCTTCACGTGAGATCCAACCCTTACGCTCCACCACCTCACGCTCAATGAGCGGGATCATAGCGTATCCACCACCGATGGTGAACAGCCCGATCTTAAAGAAGGTGATGAAAAGGGTTAACAGCATGTTTCTTATTTCTGAGCCTCAACCCACTTGCGGGCATTCACGAATGCCTCAATCCACGGGGTGATCTCATCATCCAGGCGCTCAGCGGGATAGTATCCGCACTGCCACGGGAATATGGCGCGCTCGGGATGCGGCATCATGGCGACGTGACGGCCATCGGCACTTGCTATACCAGCCACATTGTAATCAGATCCGTTAGGATTAGCGGGATAATCAGCGTATGTATACTTAGCAATTACATTGTACTTATCCTCAGAGTAAGGCAGTGAGAACTTACCCTCACCGTGAGCCACCCAGACGCCCAGACGGCTTCCGCCCAGAGTCTTGAACATTACGCTCTCGTTCTTGGGAATGGTCAGACCCAGATAAGATGACTCAAACTTGTGCGAGTCATTGTGCAGCATGTGTGCCTGCTTCTCATAGTCAGGATTGATAAGTCCAAGCTCAATCATCAGCTGGCAGCCGTTGCAGATACCCAGTGACAGGGTGTCCTTACGTGCGTAGAAGCGGTCCAGTGTCTCCTTGGCCTTGGGGTTGAACAGGAACGCGCCGGCCCAACCCTTGGCAGAACCCAGAACGTCCGAGTTGGAGAATCCGCCGCAGAACACAATCATATTGATGTCATCCAGAGTCTCGCGGCCGCTTACCAGGTCAGTCATGGTAACGTCCTTGACATCGAATCCGGCCAGCCACAGTGTGTAAGCCATCTCACGCTCACCGTTGGTACCCTTCTCACGGATGATTGCAGCCTTGATGCCGCTGGGTGTGCGGCGGTCAGGATCCAGACCGAACTGGCTCAGCTTGCCTGTAAAGTTGTAGGCAATCTTGATATCCATGGGCACCTTAGCGTAGTTCTTGTAACGCTTATCGGCGCAACCGTTGAATGACTGCTTTCTATCCAGCAGGTATGATGTCTTGTACCAGAGGTCACGCATCTTGTCTATGTCGATGGTGATGTCCTTCTTGCCGCGACGGATATACAGCGTGCGTGCATCGGCCGGACGACCTATTACTGCGTAGCCCACGCCAGCCTCGTCAAGATAAGAGTTCACTGCATCCAGCTTCTTGCTCTCAACCTGCAGCACAACGCCCGGGTTCTCAGCGAACAGCATGCTTGTCAGGTCCTTGCCTACCAGCTTGTCAAGGCTGATCTCCAGACCGCCCTGGGGATTGGCAAAGCACATCTCAAGCAGTGTTACTACCAGACCGCCGGCAGAGATATCGTGACCGGCCAGAATCATGCGCTTGTCAATGAGTTTCTGAACAGCGTTGAATGCATCGGCAAAATACTCGGCGTTCTTTACTGTGGGAACGTCACTGCCAATGCGGTCAAGTGACTGAGCCAGAGCAGAACCGCCCAGACGCTGCTCGTCAAAGCTGAAGTCGATATGAATCAGCACGCTGTCCTTGCGGTCTGCAAGCACAGGTGATACAACCTTACGGATGTCCGATACCTCACCACCAGAAGAAACGATTACGGTACCCGGGCTGATAACCTTGCTGCCATCGGGATACTTCTGAGTCATTGAAAGTGAGTCCTTACCGGTAGGAACGTTAATTCCAAGCTCAAGGCAGAAGTCTGACAGAGCCTTGACACCGCTGTACAGACGAGCATCCTCACCCTTCTGAGCGCGGCAGGGCCACATCCAGTTAGCGGAGAGTGATACGGTCTTGAGTCCCTGAGTCAGAGGAGCAAATACGATATTGGTCAGTGACTCGGCAACTGACAGGACTGAGCCTGCAGCGGGATCAGCCAAACCGGCCTGCGGAGCATGACCGATGGCAGTTGCGATACCCTTCTTGCCGCGATAGTCAAGAGCAACGACACCGCAGTCAGAGAGCGGCAACTGCAGCTTACCCTGGCACTGCTGACGAGCGATCTTACCTGTTACAGAGCGGTCAACCTTGTTGGTGAGCCAATCCTTACATGCAACAGCCTCAAGCTGCAGCACATTACCCAGGTACTCCTCAATCTTATCATCACTGTATGTAACGTTCTCATACTTGCGCTCAACGGTTTCATCAACCATATAGGTCTTGGGGGATGAACCGAACATCTGGCTTACTGCCAGGTCAAACGGACGTACGCCATCAGCCTGCTCAAAGGCAAAGCGGGCATCGCCGGTGGTCTCACCAACCACATACATCGGGGCGCGCTCACGCTCGGCAATCTTACGTACGTGCTCAATATGCTTCTCATCAATGAGCAGACCCATACGCTCCTGTGACTCGTTTGCGATAATCTCCTTTGATGACAGAGTCTTGTCACCAACAGGCAGCTTGCTCATATCGATCAGGCCGCCGCACTCCTCAACCAGCTCAGAGAGGCAGTTAACGTGACCGGCCGATCCGTGATCGTGAATGGAAACAATGGGGTTGGTATCCTCCTCGCAGAGGGCGCGTGTAACGTTGTAAGCACGCTTCTGCATCTCAGCATTGGCACGCTGTACGGCGTTCAGCTCAATACCCGAAGAATAACGTCCGGTCTCAACCGATGAAACAGAACCGCCGCCAAGACCGATGCGGTAGTTGTCACCACCCAGCACCACGATCTTGTTGCCCTTCTTGGGAGTTCCCTTTATGCAGTCACGCTTGGTGCCGTAGCCTACGCCGCCGGCCAGCATGATTACCTTGTCATAACCGTACTGCTCGCCGTTCTCCTGATGCTCGAAAGTAAGCAGAGAACCGCAGATAAGCGGCTGTCCGAACTTATTACCAAAGTCCGATGCACCATTAGACGCCTTGATCAGGATCTGCTCAGGAGTCTGATAGAGCCACTGACGCTCCTTCATAGGCTTCTCCCATGAGCGGCTCTCATCATTGCGGGGATAAGAGGTCATGTATACAGCAGTACCTGCAATAGGCCATGAACCTGTACCGCCACCCATACGGTCGCGGATCTCACCGCCGGTACCGGTTGATGCTCCGTTGAACGGCTCAACTGTGGTGGGGAAGTTATGTGTTTCGGCCTTAAGAGATATTACGGTCTCGATATTCTTGATTATGAACCAATCTGAAGTAGAGTGATCGGCCGGAGCAAACTGCTCAACAACCGGACCCTGTGCAAATGCAACGTTGTCCTTATATGCTGAAAGGATGCGGTTGGGGTTCTCCTGAGTAGTCTTCTTGATCAAACTAAACAGTGATGACTCCATCTCCTTTCCATCAATGATGAACTTTCCGCCGAATATCTTGTGACGGCAGTGCTCAGAGTTGATCTGTGCAAAGCCGAACACCTCGCTGTCAGTCAGCTTGCGGCCAAGCTCACCCTCAACCTTGTGAAGATAATCAATCTCCTCCTTTGAAAGTGCCAGGCCCTCCTGCTCGTTGTATGACTCCAGGTCCTCAATAAACAGAATAGGCTGAGGCTTGATATCGACAGTAAAGATATTCTGGTCAAGACCCTTATACAGGCGCTGCAACATGGGGTCATATTCTGCATCGGCATTAGCCACAGGGAAATACTCCTCAATACGGCTGATACCCTTAAGGCCCATGTTCTGGGTAATCTCAACGGCATTAGTACTCCAAGGGGTAATCATTTCGCGGCGCGGACCTACAAAGAAACCTTCCAGTGATTCCTGGTCCAGAGCAGTGGCCTCACCATAAAGCCAGCTCAGCTTCTTAACATCCTCAGCCTGCAGTTTTGAAACAGTCTCAGTGGCAACAATCGTGCCTGACGGGTTCTTGAAAAAGATAATCATTTCAGTTACAAAATTTTGATGTGCAAAGGTACTACTTTCTACCCGTATAAACTCCTTCCACCTCTTCTATTTATCAACATATAACATTTCACACCTTCAAATGAAAACAATATCTTTGTACCGAATGAAAAACAGTTGTTTGCATGAATAATAATACTATTATGGTAGTCCAAAATCTTATCTATGAGATTCGTGGCAAGAGAGTGATGCTGGATTTTGATCTGGCTAAATTGTATCAAATTGAAACCAAAGTTTTGAAACAAGCTGTTAGACGAAACATTGAAAGATTTCCGTCTGATTTTATGTTTACGCTCTCCGATTCTGAGTATAACTCATTGATACTCAATATAAGGTCACAATTTGTGACCTTAAAAGAAGAACAACCCGCGTCCGCCCATCGGCTTCAAATAATAAGCGATCACAAATTGTGACCACATCCACTGTACCTACTTATAAAACGGATTGCACTATTATTCTATTACGACAGTAACATCTTCTTCAACGGGATCTGCTTCATCATAATCAATCCACTCGACAGGTTTTTTGAAGTCTTCCAGTCTGAAATTAACCGGAATTCTGTATTGTACCCGAACGGTTACACCACGTTGTCTACCTGGTGTCCATTTGGGCATTGCTTTAACGACCCTCAACGCCTCGGCATCAAGCAGCTCATGAGCGTATCTTACGACCTCAACATTGCTTAAGCTACCATCCCTTTCAACTACAAAGGAGACAATTACACGACCTTGAATACTATCCTTGCGACACGCTTCAGGATATCTTACATTTTTACTCAGATAATCCAATAAAGAATCCGACCCACCTGGAAACATCGGCATATACTCTGACACGATAAAGATTTCATTTGTATCAATAGGTTCAATAATATAGATACCCTCTTCATCATCTACGATATCGCCGTTGGGCGCATAATAGATTCTGTTAGAGTTTTTTTCTTGGTAAGATTCATCAACTGCAGCTATGGTTGTACTTTGATTCAAATTGTCTGAGCCTGCCACTACCCTGTTGCGGCAAGATGACATCAGCATTATAAAGAATAAACTGATTGCTATGTAGCACCAAGCTATATTGATTCTTTTTTTCATAACGTCTTGTTTTCTTTCAGAACGGCAAGATACGTTATTTACGTCTTGATTCAAAAAAAGAAATGATAAACCTAATACTTTTGTCAAAATACAACATACTTTGACAATAATGATGTATTTTTGCACCAACAAATAGCATATGACATCAACCCAAGCCATATTGAATTACGCGACATTGCATGATGGATCTTTCAAGTTGAAAGACCTGAAGCGTGACGTTATCGGCAATCATGCGGATCTGAATGAAAGAGCTCTTGATTTGCAGATAGCACGCTTATTGTCTTCCGGCGTAATTATTCGTACAGGTCGTGGCGAGTACAGGTTGACCCAGAACTATTTGAATGATTTTGTTTATCGGCCATCGGACCAGGAAAAGGAGATATATGAGAGGTTGAAGCGACAATTCCCTTTCCTTGAATTGTGCATATGGAGTCCTAAGGTACTGGCATCATATATGTTACATGTTCCAAACATTGGCTATACTTTTGTGGATGTTGAGAAAGTTGGAATGGAATCCGTCTTTCACGCATTGCAGGCTATGGATTTGAAACGCCATATCCTCTTGGCTCCTTCACAAAAAGAATGTGAGCGTTATCTTATAGGGACCGATGCCATCGTAGTGCGCCAACTGATTGGGCAATCACCTTTGACCGTAGTTGAAGGCTGCAATGTTCCGCGCATTGAAAAAATACTTGTCGATACCATCTCTGATAATGAACTGATGTTTGCAAGCGGTTCAGAATTATTCAATATCTTTGAAAACGCGCTTGAGAGACACAATGTCAACATGAAAAAGATGTTGAGATATGCCTCGCGCCGCAACCGTGAAGAAAAAGTGAAAAACATTATTCAAACTGTATACTATGATAAATCCACAGAGCAGATCCATAGAATGGATAAAACAAGCAGCCCGGGAAATGGGCATTCATGACATCTCACTTGCTGAAAAAACAATTCGAGCATTTTCATTACTTGAAGCATTATCACGTTCCGGATGCCCGTTCATTTTTAAGGGCGGCAGCTCGCTAATGCTTCATCTTAAAACCAGCAAGCGTTTATCTATAGACATAGACATTATTTGTCCGCCTGGAACTCAAATAGAGAAATACCTTAATCTTTACGCACAACAATATGGTTTTGGAAAAGTTGAACTTGTGGAACGTGTTTCACGTATCAATGCCCCAAAACAACACGCCAAGTTTTACTATGAGGTGAGTTATCCCGGAAATGGTGGTCAAGACAAGATACTGCTGGATGTACTCTTTGAAGAGACGCACTATTCCAAAATAGTATCACTACCAATTGATAGTCCAGTGCTTATCACAAATCAACCCTCAGTAATGGTAAAACTGCCAAGCCATGAGGACCTGTTAGGCGATAAATTGACTGCTTTTGCTCCGCATACCACTGGTATTCCTTTCTTTAAAGGTGAGAAAAAGTGCAGTATGGAAATCATAAAACAGCTCTTTGATATTGCCACCCTTTTTGACATCACCTATGACCTATCCATTACAAGAACCACTTTCCTGAAGTTTGCCACAGTTGAATTAGAGTATCGCCACATGCAGTCCGATGATGTCCGGCAAGTTCTTGATGACATTTATCAGACTGCGCTCTGCATATGTATGAGAGGTTGGGATAAACCCGATGAGTTCAAGTTATTGCAAGAAGGCATAACTAGAATAAGGAGTTTTATACACAGCGAGAAGTATTCACTTGACTCAGCAATAGTGAATGCGAGCAAAGCTGCATATCTGAGCAAACTAATTGAAAAAGGAAAAAATGATATCCATCATTTTAATTCCGAAAAGGTCAATGAGTTAACTGACATGAAACTTGAGATGCCTATTCCCACAAAACTCAACAAATTGAAGAAAACACATCCGGAAGCTTTCTTTTACTGGTGTGAGATACAAAGGATGTGCAATTAGGGACGGTTCTTTTTTGCGCATCGAACAAAACAGAAGCGTCTCTTATTGTTTATCTTTGTCCCTGTTTTTGTGCAGGGATGAAAGATTTTGCAGCTATAGATTTTGAGACAGCAAACAACGAGCCTAGTTCCGTATGTTCAGTAGGCGTTATCATTGTGCGCGATGGTGAGATTGTAGACTCGTTCTACTCGCTCATAAAGCCGGAGCCAGATTACTACAACTACTGGTGCCAGCGGGTACATGGGTTATGCAGCCGCGACACAGACAATGCGCCCGTGTTTCCCGATGTTTGGGCCAAGATTGAACCAATGATAGAAGGCCTGCCTCTTGTGGCGCATAACAGTCCTTTTGATGAAGGCTGTTTGAAGGCCGTATTCCGCACATATCAGATGGATTATCCAGACTATGATTTCTATGACACTCTTCGCTGCTCACGTAGGAAACTACCAGCTTTAGCAAACCATCAGCTGCAAACCGTTGCCGCCGCTTGCGGTTATCAATTAGAGAATCATCACCACGCACTCGCCGATGCCGAAGCTTGCGCTTGGATCGCAAGAGAGATACTGTAATCTAACTCCTTCTTGACCAGGAGCGGCCGGCGGTAACACTGTAATACAGGCCCTTTGAGGTTTGAAGGAGCAACTCCCGGCCGCCATCGGCCAAACTTTGGAATTCGCCGAATGAGGTGCTGATGTATCTTGATGACCAGGTTCGGCCCTGAGTTACGGAATAATAGACGCCTTTGCTTGTTAGGGCTATAAGTTCTCTGCCATATTCCAACAGATCTATGAATGTTCCGCATGACGAACCCACATATCGGGTGGACCACGAACGTCCCGCGGTTACTGAATACTCAATTTTATTCCCGGCTGGGTTGATTCGGATCAACTCATTGCCACATGTAATCAGTTTTGGCATACTACAGATGGAATTAGTTACTCAACGTAGCGGCGCAATATCCGGTTCAGTATCACGCTGATTAAGCCTACAGTAACGCAGATTTTGATTATCGGATCCGGATCTATCTCATAAGAGTAACGTAGAGCGAATAAAACACCCACCAACGACACTATTGTCAGAAAGAAACAGATGTTTGACAGAATCTTCTTTGTTCTTGGTTCCATAACGGTTAGAGAAGGATTAGGTTCAGCAAATTAAATCAATATCCGGGGAATGAGCAAAAAAGAACCGTCCCTAATTGTTCTGTATAGTAAATAACTATTTCTAAAGTCTTAACCGAACTTAACAACTTTCCTTGTGCCCGTTCCGAAAAAACGCCATACGTTTGCACCAGAGTTAACGCGTTGATTATTAATTATTTATATATAATGTTCATTATTAAATCAACAAGAAATATGATTCAAGATTATCAAACAAACATGGTGTATCTGGCAGAGGGTCTGAGGTATTATAAGCCAGTGTATACAAACTTGCTGAGAGCATTAGAAAAAGAAAGCATTCCATACAGGTTTCTGCCCGGAACACAATCCAAGAAACACATATGGGCAAGAGATTATATGCCAATACAATTGGAAAAAGACAAGTTTATGGTACATGAATATTCGCCAGACTACCTTGTAGGTTTTGAAGATTACATTCCAAACTATGAAGCCATTGTTAAAGATTTGAATCTTAACTGTATAGTGACGGATATTGATATGGACGGAGGGAACGTTGTGAAATGTGGAAAGAAAGTCATTATGACTAATAAGATTATCAGGGGTAACCTGTTACCATATGTTGAGGATATAAAGGATAGGTTGAAAAGAAGATTAATCAACAGCCTTGAGGATTACATGAAGGCTGAAATTATACTCATCCCCCAAGACCGATACGATGAATATGGTCACGCCGACGGGATGGTGCGTTATATCGGGGCTAACGATGTTTTGATGAACTGTTACGAGAATCTTGATCCTAACCTGCATGATCAATTAAAGGATATACTCTCCCGCCATTTCCATGTGGAAACACTCCATTTTAAGATTCCCAGGTGCAGCAAATATGTTTGGGCTTACATTAATTTCCTGCAAGTGGGCAGATGCATATTTGTTCCCGGATTAGGTATAGAAGAGGATAAACTGGCAATCGAACAGATACAATCATTCTACCCTAACCATAAGGTAATATTAATTGATGGATGCATGGATCTGGTTCGTGAGGGCGGTGCGTTGAACTGCATATCATGGAATATACTGACAGACTTACCTAAAGAAGAATGAGCCTTATGATTTCACCCAAATTAATAAAGAACCTCTATTTAAATGGAGATAAATTACAAGCAATAGGTAGGAAAGGAACCCTAACAGAGGTTTTTGCAAGACAAGGATTTCTGGATGCCGCCTGTTGCGTTTATAGTCTAATGATGTTGCTTATTCTACACAAGAAATTGGATTGGAATGATCTGGTAGATGAAGAACTATCCCCAAACGATAGTTTTGCAGATTCAATCCGAGATTATTTTCTGGAGTTCCTTATTGGAAAGTGCCAAGGAGGACATCAGTTTGACTGGTTGTCAGAATTACTGAACAATAATTGTTTCAATGCCAACCTTTCAAAAGTGTATTGTATGGCACGCAATAAAGACACCACTGTCAGCAGGCATGAATTACATAAGATAATCAAGTCACAACTTGACAAAAGGCTACCGTTTATGCTGGGCTATTCAAGAAAAAAAGGGAGCGGACATGCAGTTGTTGTAATTGGATACAGTAAGGAAAAAGGAAACAAATTACGCCTGTACTGTCTGGACCCGGGTGGTCCCTTAGGTTATTTGCAGGTATGGAACAATATAATTGACCTGGATTATTTCTCATTGGATGATGAATCAAGAACTGATTACAATTATCGTGAAGAGGATAATGTACTGGTAAATAAAATCCTAATCATCAAAGATGATAACCCTAAGGAACCTGTTTATCCCTTTTGATTCTAAACTAATTTGTATTTTTGTTTCAGAGAGTTTGTTTTTAATAAGATATGAGTGATTTTAGTTTTCTTCTGAATCCATTTGATGGTATAACAGGAGGTAATACGAAAGAGTTTGAAGATAAGTGCAAGGAGATAGCAAAAGATCTGTTTAAAAACTATTGCATAAGCATCGGAAATAATACACGATATTACTTCGCTGAGATTGAGTTCTATTACTGGGAAAATGAAAAGTGGAATGATGATTGGAATAGAGTGACATACCCCAGAGATGACAAAAAAGCTGGACAACTGTTCTATCATAGTAGCGGCATAGATATTTGCTTTAACAGCAGTTATTGTGATAAAAAATTTGGAGGTATTCTAATCAGAGCCATTAAAGGTCAAAATGACATAGTGACCGCAGGACCCCTTGTCTGCAGTCAATTGATATTGAACTCATGCAGTCCAAAAGAAATGCCTAAGCTGGAATATACCGGTGATAATAGGAATGTACCAGTTGAGCAATCAATACGTTCATTAGGCAAAAAGGATATGGAAAAAGAAAGAGCCAGAAAGGATGGGTTGAAGCTTTGTTTTTACGATTCAAGTATTGGAATGAACAATACCAGCAACTATGATAAAGATAAGATTCCGGAAAAGAATGTTTGGAATCCCAGAAGGTATTATTTTGATAAAAATACAGGCGACATCAAAATAGCTAAAGCTTCATATTCATCACCTGAAAAGAGATGAACAATTAAGAACCGTCCCTAATTGTCTATGGAGGATTTATCTTAACTTTGCCAACAAACGACCAATTATATGAAAAGATTTTTCCTGATTGCTGTGGCCGCATTGATGGTTATGTCATGCGGTAACAACGCACAGAAACAAAGTACTGAAAGCAACGGAACTATGATTACAAAGACTACCCCTAACCCCGCTAACGCACTGCGCGCTCAGCAGTTCCTCAAGGAAGCAGGAACATATTATCTGGCTACTGTTGACGGTGACCAGCCTCACGTACGTCCCTTTGGCACCGCCGAGATTTTTGAGGGAAAGCTTTACATCCAGACCGGTAAGGTCAAGAACGTCTACAAGCAGCTGGAGGCCAATCCCAAGGCTGAGATCTGCGCCTTCAAGGACGGCAAGTGGATTCGTATAGTATGTGAACTTGTGGCCGATGAACGCATCGAGGCCAAGAAGGATATGCTTGACAAGAATGAGTCACTGCGCTCCATGTACAATGAGAATGATGACAACACCATCGTGCTCTATCTGCGCAATGCTACGGCTACAATTTCGTCATTCACATCGGACCCCGAGACATTTACTTTCTGATTTAATCAATTAAAAACTGAGAATATGAAAAGGCTATTTATTTCAGCGTTTGCTGCACTGTTTACGTTGGGCGTATCGGCCCAGGACAATATGGAGGCGTTCAAGCACCTTGCTGTTGGTGTCGAGGCCGGTCTCCACGGAGTGGGTCTTGAAGTCGCAATGCCGGTTCACAAGCATCTGGTGGTAAGAGCAGGTTATAACTGGGTTCCGTCGGGTGATCTTGTCAACGCGGAATTCAACATCGATACAAAGGACCTTAAGCAGGCACAGGAGCAGTATGATGCCGTTATGCATTTCCAGCACAAGTTCGGTGATGAGGCCCCCATCAATGCAGGTATGCAGGTTGGTTTGCAGAACCTTAAACTCATGCTCAACTGGTATCCTTTCGAGTCAAGCCGATTCTACCTTGCCGGCGGTATCTATTGCGCAGCAAACAAGAACTCGTTCCTGAACCTTCACGGAAATACTACCGAGAATGATTGGGCTGCACTGCAGGAACTTCGCCAGAAGACCGGTGATGACAGTTACGAGATTGCCCTTGAGATCGGCAACGAGAAGTATCCCGTCATTGAGAAGGACGGCTGCGGTTACATGCAGGCCGATTACAAGTTTGATCCGCTCAAGTATTACGTAGGTCTTGGTCTGGGCAGGAGCGTTCCCAACAAGCGTGTGGGACTCCAGTTCGAGTTGGGCACAATGATCTACACAGGCGCCAAGTTCTATCTTCAGGACAAGGAGGTTGTTATGGCCGATGCCGCCGAGCAGTTAGGCGATCAGGTTAAGGTCATTTCAGAATACGTTACAAAGTTCCCGCTCTATCCGCAGCTTACACTGCGCCTGAACTTCCTGGCGTTCTAACCCCGGATATACTCCAGACGGACCAGGTCCTCGCGTGAGTGAATCTGGTGAGTATAACCGTCACGGAGCAGGTATAAGTCATCGGCCACCTTTATGATTTCCTCATAAATGTGGTCGGTGATTATTATGCCCTTGGTGGCTTTCTGCTCCAGAATGAGATTGCGGATCTTTTCATCGTAACAGGGAGCGATGTTTGAGAACGGCTCGTCCAGGATGCAGAACTCGGCATCGGCGTTAAGCACCAGGAACAGCTCGGCTATTCGCTGCTCGCCTCCCGACAGATCCTTGAACTTCATATTCTTGTAGTCCTCATAGGCAGGAGAGAATGCAATCATCTTATTGTAATCGACGCCATATAATTCAAAGGCGCGCCCTACCCTCATGCCCCGCGGAATGAAATGCTCCTGCGGCAGATACTTAACCCTTAGGCCGATATGCCCGTAGTCGGTTCGCTCCTCATCATTCAGGCGGATGAACTTGTTCTGCGGACGGATTCCTCCCATGATGCATTTGAAAAGGCAGGACTTGCCGGTTCCGTTCCGGCCCAGCACGCCAGTGACCTTACCCTTGTAGGCGGTCATGTATGCGCACTGCAGGACGGTGGTCTTTCCAAAGTCCAGCTGCACACTGTCAATCAGCAGTTTTCCTCTCTCATCCTCCTCCATTGAGCCACGCATCTATTAAGGGGTAAACATATATCACAAGCCGGTACAGTATCCTGAAGAATATATACTCAATCACTATCGGTATGACGTAGTATTCGGTACGGCTTATGCCCAGATTCAGGTAGAAGTATATGGTATTCTTGTTGTCAAAGGTCTTGTAGAGATACCACACTATCGGAATGGAAACCAGTTTCAGAACGCCGCAGATGAATTGGCCTTCACCATCGGGCCCGTTGGAAATCAAAGCCCACAGAGCGCCGAACGTGGGTATGGCGGCGACTATGAAATAGCCCACCCCGTACCTGAATGACAACTTTATTTTCTGCAGAAAGTTCATGTTTTACTCGTCAAGCAGTACACGTATCTTCTCTTCTGTGTCTTTACGTGACGGCCTCAGATGGCTGCCGTAATCCACTATCAGACCCTTCTTGTTGATGAGGATGTAGTACGGGATTCCGTTTTCACCCAGCTTTATGATGTGGTCTATCCCGTCGGCCTGCTCAGGGGTCATAAGGTAATCCTCAATCATGGTTCCAAAGGTCGATACGCTGTCCTGATACTGGGTAGTGCCAAAAATCATGTTCACGATCTTGAGCGGCTCACCCTCAAACTTCTTTGCCAGTTCCCGCTGATAAGGCCTCTCCTCAACGCATCCGCGACACCAGTGCGAACCTATGTTGATGTAAATGACCTTATGCTCGTTCTGCTCTACAGTGTTACGCAGCAGCAGTACGCCATCATTTACTTTGGCCGATGCGCCCGCCCTGTCACTGATCTTATCGGGATAGAGGATGGCGTTTGTCAGCACGCTGGGATCATCCTTGAATGACTTGCGCGAGAGGTATCGGTCACGGATGGAGAGTTTCAGGATGGGGTTGGTGACGTTCTTGGTGAAATAGGAATAGAACTGCTCAAACTTCTCAGTATCATTCTGGTCAATGAACTCATTGAAGTAGTCAGCAATCAGCGCCTCACGCAGCATACCGTTACGGGTTATCTTCTTGATATGCTCCATATAACCCTCAAAACGCTCCTGCGGGGTCTCGTCCTTATGATCTTTCCAATAGGTGTATCCCAGCCAGTCATTCACGCGGTTTACCGCATTATAGAGGTTGCCGTTCAGGCAGGGGCTCTCAAGCAGTTCCTCAAATTTCTTAAGGTCAAGCAGGGCATCCACGTCACCTCCCATTTGCTCAATCTGCAGGAGCAAACCATGGGCCGATGAGTAATAATCCGTCTCAACCTCCTTACGGCAGAACTCGGCAAGTTCATCACTGGGATTCTCATTCTTTATGAAACTGTCCAGCCTTTCCAGATACTCACTGCGACGGTTGGAGTACTCCTGAGCCATTCTCCTGACCCCCTCTTCATCCGAGCCGTAAATACCGGGATGCACGCCTGACCAGTTGCGCAGGTAGTATCGGTTGTGGAACAGGGTCAGTTTGTTGTTGTTATCGGCCCCCTTTCCGGTGCAGGTTACATGCATCAGGTCCGCATAATCTATCTCAAGATGAAGCGAATCACCCGGAGCGATTATCACCTCAGGCATGTACGGGTTTATTGAGACCTGCCGCAGCGCGTAGGGCGTGAACTGGAATGAGAAAGAGTTGTCATCCCAGATAGGCGAATCTATGGTTATGGGAACGGTGCCAAGCGTGGGGATGGTCAGCCTTACGTACTTGGTGTCGGGGTAGACATTGCGGTTGCGGATATGTCCCGTGATGATTGCAGGCTTCTGATAATCTGTCTTCGGGGCCGATGTCACCGAAAGGTCGCTGATTATGTCGGTAAGTACCATCGGGGTTTCCGGCTCGTTTCGGCACGAGCAGATGAGGATGCAAGCAAGGGCTGTCAACCCGAAAGGGAAAAGGCGCTTCATACGTAAAATAGGTTTAGTAGGTTCACAAATATAAGCCATTTTTGCTGATTATGTAGTAACTTTGCAAGTCCAAAATTGCAAAGGGTGGAGAGCGACAACAATTCAATAAGGGTCAAGGGCGCAAGGGTCAACAACCTGAAGAACATTTCAGTTGATATTCCGCGTGACACCTTTACCGTCATAACGGGTCTTTCGGGATCGGGCAAGTCATCACTTGCTTTCGATACTCTGTATGCCGAGGGACAGCGCCGTTATGTGGAGTCACTCTCATCTTATGCGCGCCAGTTCCTGGGCCGCATGAAGAAACCCGAATGCGATTTCATCGAAGGGTTGCCGCCCACAATAGCCATTGAGCAGCGCTCCGGCAACCGCAATCCCCGATCAACCGTAGGCACCCAGACTGAGATTTACGAGTATCTCAAACTGCTGTTTGCCCGCATCGGCCGAACCATATCACCCGTAAGCGGCAAGGAGGTGCGCAAGCACAGCGTGGAGGATGTTGTGGAGTTTGTGCTTAAGCAGCCCAAGGGCGTAAGGTTTACCGTGCTGGCTCCCCTGCCCATCCGCGGCGGCCGCAATCTTGAGGAGCAGCTGCGCACATCACTCAAGGAAGGCTTTACCCGCATTGAGCATAAGGCCGAGATGATCCGGATAGAAGACCTGTTGGCCGATGCAAAGCACCTTAAGGAACTCTCATCACTCACCAAGGAGATATTCCTGCTGGTTGACCGCCTTACAACCGATGACAGCAAGGAGGCGCTGAGCCGCCTGACCGACTCCGTTGAGACCGCCTTCTTTGAAGGCTCGGGCCAGTGCATGCTCCGTTTCTACGATACAAAAGATACCACACTCCATACCTTCAGCAACCGGTTTGAGGCCGACGGCATCCAGTTTGAGGAGCCCACCGAGAACCTGTTCTCATTCAACTCGCCCGTAGGCGCATGCCCCAAGTGCGAGGGATTCGGCCGCATTATCGGTATTGATGAGTCACTTGTCATTCCCAACCGTGCGCTGAGCGTTTATGACGGCGCGGTGGTTTGCTGGCGCGGCGACAAGATGGTGGAGTGGAAGGATGATTTCATCCTGCATGCTCAGGAGCATGACTTCCCCATATTCACCCCCTACTACCAGCTGACCCAGGAGCAGAAAGACTACCTGTGGCACGGAAGCGGCCGCGGCAAGGATGAACGCGGTTGGGATGAGACATGCATTGATACATTCTTTGATATGGTGGCCAAGAACCAGTACAAGATTCAGTACCGCGTTATGCTGGCCCGTTATCGCGGCAAGACAATCTGCCCCGAGTGTCACGGAATGCGTCTTAGGAAAGAGGCCGATTACGTTCGCATAAACGGCACCTCAATCAACGATCTGGTTGAACTCCCCATATCGGAACTCAAGAAGTTCTTTGACAACCTCAAGCTGACTCAGCATGAGGAGCAGACCGCCAAGCGCCTGCTCATTGAGATAAACAGCCGCATCCAGTTCATGCTTGACGTGGGTCTGGATTATCTGACTCTGAACCGTGCCAGCGCAACTCTGTCGGGCGGTGAGAGCCAGCGCATCAATCTGGTTACTTCACTTGGCAGCAGTCTGATGGGTTCGCTCTATGTGCTTGATGAGCCCAGTATAGGTTTGCATAGCCGCGATACAGAGAAGCTGATAAAGGTTCTGAGCCAGTTGCAGCAGATTGGCAATACCGTTGTAGTTGTGGAGCATGATGAGGAGATTATCCGCGCATCGGACTACATCATTGACGTGGGTCCCGAGGCAGGCCGTCACGGCGGCGAGATAATCTATCAGGGACCGACCGATAAACTTGAGAACAATACCGACAGCTGGACAGTCAAGTATCTGACCGGTGCCGAGAGCATACCCGTTCCCTCTTCACGCCGCCCGTGGAACAACTACATACTTGTAAAGGGTGCGCGCCAGAACAATCTGGACGGCATTGACGTGAAGTTCCCGCTCAACGTGATGACCGTTGTTACGGGCGTGAGCGGATCAGGTAAGAGTACTCTGGTGCGCGATATCCTGTACCGCCACCTCAAGAATATCTACAGCGAATCAACCGAGCGTCCGGGCGAGTGCCTGGGTCTGGAGGGCGATATGTCAATGGTAAAGTCTGTTGAGTTCGTTGACCAGGATCCCATCGGCAAGACCACACGCTCCAACCCTGTGACCTACGTCAAGGCGTATGATGAGATCCGCAAGCTGTTTGCTGACCAGCCGCTGTCACACCAGATGGGCTACCGTCCCACCCACTTCTCTTTCAACTCCGAGGGCGGACGCTGCGAGGAGTGCAAGGGCGAGGGCGTTGTAACCGTATCCATGCAGTTCATGTCGGACCTTCAGATGGTCTGCGAGAGCTGTCACGGCCGCCGTTTCAAGAACGACGTTCTGGAGGTGACCTACAAGGGTAAGAACATCTGGGAGATACTTGAAATGACTGTAAACCAGGCAGTAGAGTTCTTCTCGTCCGATGACCCCGCCGAGCGCCGCATTGTCAAAAAATTGGAGCCGCTGCGCCAGGTAGGACTGGGTTACGTAAAACTGGGTCAGTCTTCATCGACCCTGTCCGGCGGTGAGAGCCAGCGCGTGAAACTGGCCTATTTCCTGAGTCTTGAAAAGGCCGAGCCCACCATATTCATATTTGATGAGCCCACCACCGGTCTGCACTTCCACGATATCCGCAAACTGCTGGAGTCATTTGATGCACTGATACGCCGCGGCCACACCGTAATCATCATCGAGCACAACATGGATGTCATCAAGTGCGCCGACCACGTCATCGATTTAGGCCCCGAAGGCGGCGAGCACGGCGGCCATCTTGTAGTATGCGGCACCCCCGAGCAGGTAGCCCAGTGCCCCGAATCCCACACAGGCCGCTTCCTGAAGGACAAACTATAAAAAAAAACACTATTTTTGCCATAACTAATTGCTAAACTGTTATGGCTGAGAAGGAAAAAGGCAAGCTTAAAAAGCTTGTAGAAGATTTCAAGGAGTTCGTCACCAAGGATATCTGGTCATTTGATTTTTATCAGAAAGGACCTCTTCGCCGCGCAATCGGCAATACTGTAAAAGTAGCCGTAATAGCCATTCGCACATTCCTGGATGACAAGGTGATGACAAAAGCGGCCGCGCTCACCTACTCCACCCTTTTTGCTATCGTACCTATCCTGGCGCTGATATTCGCAATAGCAAGGGGATTCGGATTTGAGAACACTCTGAATAAACTGATTGATGAAGGTATAGTTCGTAGTGATACAACCTTAGTTGTCAGTGACCCGATACTGAGTACCGACTCTTTGAGCATTGCATACAGCGATGTCATTAGCAGCGACACCCTGAGTACCGCAGCAACAATAACCGAATCCGGCAACAATGAAACCCTGAAAACAGTCATGCAGTTCATTGACGGCTACATGCAGTACGTATCAGGCGGTGCATTCGTGGGTATCGGCCTCTTGTTCCTGTTATGGTCCGTCTATTCATTGGCCGATAATATTGAGGGGCACCTTAACCAGATCTGGCATGTTAAACAATCCCGAGGCATGGGACGCAAGATTACCGATTATTTCTCGCTGATACTACTGATTCCTATTGGAATAATCTGCCTGAGCGGTCTGTCCGTCCTGACAACAAGTATACTTTTACGAATGGAAGGTTACGAACTGCTGGGCGGATTTGTTCAATTCCTTATCAATGCTCTTCCATACCTGGTAGCCGGCTTCATTTTCACAGGATTCTACATCTTCATGCCAAACACCAAAGTCAAGTTCAAATACGCCATAATACCCGGATTCATAGCAGGCTGCCTGTTCCAGGTTCTGCAGAACCTCTACTTTGACGGACAGTTGGCCCTGTCAAGTTACAACCAGATATATGGTGGTTTCGCTGCACTGCCGCTGTTCCTGTTCTGGCTGAACTTATCCTGGGCAATCATTCTGTTCGGCTGCGAACTGGCATATGTAGCACAGAACAATGACAGCTTCAACTACTTCAAGGAGCCAGAGAAGATTAGCCGCCGCCACGAGGATTTCTACTGCCTTATGGTTATGGCATGCATCTGCAAGAGGTTTGACCAGCATCTTCCCGCCCTTAACCGCAAGGAACTGGCCGGCGAGCTGCACATACCTATCCGCTACGTCATCTCATCACTTGACATGCTCGTAGAGGCCGGACTCCTGGAGACCGTTCTCAAGTCCGATGAACGCGAACCTGCGTACGTACCCGCTACTGATCCTACCAAGATAACCGTTGTATTTGTTCTCTCCAAGATCAACAACACCGGTTACTGCGATCTGGAGCATGCTCTGGAGAGCGAAATTCACGGATCATTGCTCAAGATTGACAATGAGCGCAAGGGTCTTAGCGGTGACATTTGGTCCACTCCTGTGGCCGACCTTTGACAGGTTGTCACATAGAATTCTTAAGAGTATGACATTTTGTCATACTCTTTTTGTTGGCATTTGATTTGTCTTCTATACTGCGAAGCCGGCCCGCAAGGGAGGCACAAAAAAGAAATGTTTAATTTTTAAAGTATAGGAGGTTACAACTATGTTACTCGCAAGAAGAAATCAGAATTACAATCAGAATTGGTTACCCAGTCTGTTCAACGATTTTATGAATGACGATTGGTTCACTACCCGCACCGCAGCCAGTGTACCGGCTCTGAACGTAATCGAGAATGAGAAGAACTACGAACTTGAGTTCGCTGTTCCGGGACTTAAGAAAGAGGAACTGAACCTGCAGGTTGATGCCGATGGCGTAATGTCAATCTCAATGGTTCACAAGAACGAGGAAAACAAGGAGGACAAGAAACGCAACTACATCCGTCGTGAGTTCTCTTATCAGGAGTTCAACCAGAGCTACATCCTGCCCGATGATGCAGACCGCGAGAAAATATCGGCCAAAGTTGAGAATGGCGTACTGACAATCGACGTACCCAAGCTGCCTGCCGAAAAGCAAGCCCAGGCCGTACAGAGCATCGCAATCTCATAAGGCCATAAGCTGGAATTAAAAAAGGAAGACCAATCGGCCTTCCTTTTTTTTATTTGATGATCACCTTGCGGTTGTCAATTATGTAGATGCCCGCAGGCAGTCCTTCAAGTGATGTCTCAGGCAGACGCTGACCGAACAGATTGTAGATTGCCTTAGGTGCATCGGCATCTGCGGGAACGCCATCCACAGCTGCGGGAACACCGCCCAGACCGCGTACGAATCCGGCATATGCATGCTTGCGGTAGTAGTTCAGATCCCAAAGACCCACTGGCTCACCGGCACGCCATCCGTTACCCGAGGGGGCATCCATGGTACACCACTGGCATATGCCCCACTGCTGATCTACCGGAATGATGCGCAGATACTCCTTGACTATCCACTCGTAGAAGTTTGCCATTCTCTTATGCTCGGCTTCAGTAAGCTGATCTGTACTGATTGCGGCACCCCATCTGTCTGTGCCGCGGACATAACCCATATCCATTTCCGATATGCGGCAGAGTTTTCCGCTCGATGCCATAACGGTAAACATGGTGGTGATGTGACTCTTGATACTGTTCTGAATGTTTTCATTCTCAAAACAGCTGATATGCATCTGTGTGCCTATGCCGTCAATTCTGGTTACACCGTCGGCCTCCCACTTCTTGATCCAGTTTACCAGGCTCTTTACCTTCTGGTTGTTATCCCAGTCTGACTCAAGGTTGTAGTCGTTGATAAAGAGAACCATGTCACTGGGACCGTACTTGCGGGCCAGACGGCAAGCCTGACGTACGTATTCCAGGTCACCCATGTAATCCTGCCAGTAAAAGGCGTCACCGCCCACATCCCATGTGGCATCGGGATTACCGCTGGGATTATAACTCTTGGAGTGCTGCAGCAGATAATTGCCGCTGCCGTCATTACCGCCGCCCGATATTGGCTCGTTGACCAGATCCCATGCCTTGACCTTACCGTCGCAGGCATTCATCATACCCTTTATCCACTTGTCCATTGCATAGACAAGGGTGTCATGCATCTCCTTAGCGGTCTGGGAAATCATCTTGGCAGGCTTGTTACCCTCGAACCTTATGCTTTTGATATATACGTCACCTATGTAGTTGGGTACATGCAGAAGCAGGAAACTGCCCTCCATTGTAGGTTTGACGCTGACCTCAACTTCGCTCCACTCATCGGTAAAGTTAAAGGAGACATTCACTCCGCCGTTCCAATCACCCACACGACCATCCAGCTTTCCGGACTTGGAGCCCTTGACTGTCATGATCATCTTATAGGTCTTGGTGGTCTCAAGGATGATATTCTCCCAAGCCACAAACTGTACCTCCCAGGGCTTTGATACAGTTGTAGTCACCTTGAGTCCGTTGGTGGCATCAAATTTCATCGAATATCCGTTTTCGGATTCATTCGCTTTCCAGCCCACGCTCTGGGCAGTACGGAAATCCTTGCTCGTAACTACCGCAAAAACTTCACCGGCGGTAGGATCGGGCTTATCGGCCAGGAGTTTGAGCAACCAGCCCTTTGCCTGCTGCGAATGCCAGGCAAGAGTATGGCCATAGACGCTGAGTCCGGCTGCGGTTGCGGTATTCACGTAGTTCTTGACCGTATTGAAGTTCATTTCACCATTGCCGTTAACGCAACTGGACATCTTCATGGCGTTGCCCGCAACGGTCTCCTGAAAGTTTGAATTGATCAGTTTATAGAACGTGGATTTCCTTAGATATTCTTCGACCTGTGTACCGGCGCCAAGTTTGAAATTGGGGTACTTTGTATAGTCGACATAATCCTTGAGAGGCTGATACGCATCCAGGTATCGGTAGTTGTCGTTACCAGGTTTTCCCAACTCGAATTTCTCCTGAGCCATAGCCGGAATAGACAGGCAGGCTGCGAGTACAAAATAGAATAAGTCCTTCATAATCATGCAAAACTACACAAAAAAGAGCATCCGGCAACCCGAATGCTCCTTTTTAACTAAAACGGTACCAAACGGAACCGTCCCCAGTGGTATCATTCCCAGTTTTCCTGAGTCTTGCGGATGTAGCTCTTGTAGCGGAGCTGAGCCATCTTCTGTGCCTCAGCAAAGAGCTCCTCAGCCTCATTAGGATAAGCCTTCTTGACTGAGAGGTAACGAACCTCACCCATCAGGAAGTCGTGGAAGTTCTCCCAGTTAGGCTCCTTAGAGTCAAGTGAGAACGGATTCTTGCCTTCCTCAATGAGGGCGGGGTTGTAACGCCACAAGTGCCAGTAACCACACTCGACAGCCTTCTTCTCCTCGGCCTGGCTCTTACCCATGCCGCCCTTGGCCTTAAGACCGTGGTTGATACAGGGAGCGTAAGCGATTACGATTGAAGGACCGTGCCAAGCCTCGGCCTCGCGGATAGCCTTGAGGCACTGTGCGTGATCGGCACCCATTGCAATCTGAGCTACGTAAACATAACCGTAAGTGGTAGCGATCATACCAAGATCCTTCTTGCGGATGCGCTTACCCTGAGCGGCAAACTGAGCGATGGCACCCAGAGGAGTAGCCTTAGAGGCCTGACCACCGGTGTTAGAATAAACCTCAGTATCAAGAACCAGGATGTTAACGTCCTCACCGCTGGCAATTACGTGGTCAAGACCGCCGTAACCTATATCGTATGAAGCACCGTCACCACCGATGATCCACTGTGAACGCTTAACCAGGTAGTGGTCAAGAGTCTGGAGTTCCTTGCAGGTGGGGCAACCCTTGGCAGCGCTCTCTGCGATGCAGGCGCGCAGCTTGGGAGCAATCTCCTTGGTCTTATCGGCATCCTCCTTGTTGGCAATCCACTCCTGAGCAAGTTCCTTGTACTCAGCGCTGGTCTTGTCTGACTCAATCATCTCAGTGAGCAGCTTGGTAACGCGCTCTTTCATCTTCTTGTTACCAAGAGCCATACCCAGACCGAACTCGCAGAAGTCCTCAAACAGTGAGTTGTTGAATACAGGACCCTGACCCTTCTCGTTCTTGGTGTAAGGAGTTGAAGGAATAGAAGCTGAATAGATTGATGAGCAACCGGTAGCGTTGGCGATCATCTGACGGTCACCGAAGAGCTGTGAGAGCAGCTTAACGTACGGAGTCTCACCGCAACCTGAGCAAGCACCTGAGAACTCGAACAGAGGCTGTGCGAACTGTGAGTTCTTGACGTTGCTCTTGATGTCAACCAGATCCTGCTTTGAGGGAACCTTAACAAGCTTGTCCCAATCGGCAGCCATCTTCTTCATATCGGCTGCATCGGGGTTGAACGGAACCATTGTGAGGGCCTTGCCGGTCTTGGGGTTGCCCGGGCAGATGTCGGCGCAGTTGCCGCAACCAAGGCAGTCAAGAACTGAAGGCTCGATGATGAAGTGCATACCCTTCATTGCTGCAGGAGCCTTCATCTCAATGGTATCAAGGTTATCAAATCCCTTGAGCTCGTCATCAGTCAGAACGAACGGACGGATGGCAGCGTGAGGACAGATATATGCGCACTGGTTACACTGGATACAATTGTCTTTGTTCCAAGCGGGAACGAAGGCCTCAACACCACGCTTCTCATAAGCGGCGGTGCCTACCATCCATGAACCGTCGGCAGTACCGTTCTTTGTAAAGTCAGAAACCTTCAGCAGGTCACCGGCCTGAGCGTTGATAGGACGAACCAGCTCCTTAACGAATGCAGGAGCGTTATCGGCCTTAGGCTCATCATCGGGCAGGTTAGCCCACTCGGGCTTAACTGTGAACTGCTTGTACTCACCACCACGGTCAATAGCGGCGTAGTTCAGATCAACTACATCCTGACCCTTTGCACCGTAAGACTTCAGGGCGGCAGCCTTCATCTTCTCAACTGCAAGCTCTACAGGGATAACCTCTGTAATGCGGAAGAAAGCAGACTGAAGGATAGTGTTGGTGCGGTTACCCAGACCAATCTCCTGAGCAATCTTGGTAGCGTTGATGGTATAAACAGTGATATTGTTCTTAGCGAAGTAACGCTTTACCTTGTTAGGCATGAACTTCTCCAGCTCCTCACCCTCAAAGATGGTGTTGAGCAGGAACTGACCGTTCTTCTGCAGACCGCGTGTAACATCGTACATGTGCAGGTAAGCCTGAACGTGGCATGCTACGAAGTTAGGTGTGGTTACCAGATAGGTTGAACGGATGGGGGTATCACCAAAGCGCAGATGTGAGCAGGTGAAACCGCCAGACTTCTTTGAGTCATATGAGAAGTAAGCCTGGCAATACTTATCGGTGTTGTCGCCGATGATCTTAACTGAGTTCTTGTTGGCACCTACAGTACCGTCGGCACCAAGGCCGTAGAACTTAGCCTGGAACATACCGTCGCCGCCAAGTGCAATCTCCTCAACCTCGGGAAGTGATGTGAATGTAACATCATCAACAATACCGATGGTGAAGTGGTTCTTGGGCTCGGGCATAGCCAGGTTGTTGAATACGCTGATGATCTGAGCGGGAGTGGTATCGTGTGAACCCAGACCGTAGCGGCCGCCAACGATGAGAGGACGATCCTGAACATCGTAGTAAGCGTCCTTAACATCCAGATACAGAGGCTCGCCGTTTGCACCGGGCTCCTTTGTACGATCCAGAACAGCAATGCGCTTAACAGTCTTGGGAACTGAAGCAAGCAGGTGCTTGACTGAGAACGGACGATACAGGTGAACTGAGATCATACCTACCTTCTGGCCGTTAGCGTTCAGGTAGTCGATAGCCTCGCGGGCAGCATCGGTAGCTGAACCCATCAGGATGATCATGCGGTCAGCATCCTTGGCACCGTAGTATGAGAACAGATGATACTCACGGCCGGTGATCTTTGAGATCTCACCCAGATACTTCTCTACTACTTCAGGAACTGAATCATAGTAGGGGTTGCAAGCCTCACGGTGTGTGAAGAATGTCTCGGGGTTCTCGGCAGTACCACGTGTGATAGGACGCTCAGGTGACATTGCGCGGTCACGGAAGCGCTTGATGTACTCCTCCTTAACCAACGGACGGATATCCTCCTGGTCCATCAACTCGATCTTGTGATACTCGTGTGATGTACGGAAACCGTCAAAGAAGTTCACAAAAGGAACGCAGGTCTCCAGAGTAGCAAGGTGAGCAACAGCGGTCAGGTCCATAACCTCCTGAACGGAACCTTCGCAAAGCATTGCGAAACCGGTCTGGCGGCAAGCCATAACATCCTGGTGGTCACCGAATATGCAAAGAGCGTGAGATGCCAGTGTACGTGCAGATACATCGAACACGCAAGGGATCAACTCACCTGCAATCTTGTACATGTTAGGGATCATAAGAAGCAGACCCTGAGAAGCTGTGAAGGTGGTGGTAAGGGCACCAGCCTGCAGCGAACCGTGAACGGCACCTGCGGCACCAGCCTCAGACTGCATTTCCTGAACTGAGACGGTCTGACCCCAGAGGTTCTTACGACCACGGGCAGCCCACTCGTCAACGTGCTCCGCCATAGGTGATGACGGGGTGATGGGGTAGATTGCGGCTACCTCTGAGAACATATAGCTCACGTGAGCTGCAGCCTCATTACCATCACAAGTGATAAATTTCTTTGCCATAATTTATAAGTGTGTTTGAAATCGTTGTCTTAGTAAAGCATTCCGAACATCCAGAGCGGAATGACGTTGTCGTGTCCTATCTCCATACCGTCAACTGCGTAGAACGAATCGGGCTGGACGCGTGTCTTGCCCTCCTGGGTAGCCACCTTGAAGTTAACCTGTCCGTCAACCAGGAATGACCAGCCCTTGGCACCCTTATGCACCACATGATCCTTCCACATGGAGTTCACAAAAAATGTGTCAATCACATCCTGGCGGTCCTGACGCGGCGGATAGATGGTGTAGATAAGGTTTGAGTTGTGCATCATCACACGGCAGGGCTTCTTGGGGAAACTCTCACCCTTGGCGTAAACCATGTTGATGAGTCGGGCATCGGCCAGATACTTGATGTAGTTCATGACTGTGGCGCGTGAGGTCTCGGTCTCTGCAGCCAGCTGGCTTACATTGGGGGCCGATGTCCCCGAAACGGCCATCAGGTAGAACAGTTTCTTGATCTTGGCCAGATACTTGAGGTCTATCTGTTTGATGAGAAGGATATCGACCTCCATCATCATGTTCATTGTCTTGAGCAGGTTCTCAGAGAAGTTGCGCTGCTGCAGGAAGAAGGGATAGAATCCGTGATGAACGTAATCCTGGAAGTACTGCAGCGGATTGACCTGACTCAGAACCTCACGTGCAATCTCTGTGTGGTTCTTGAGGATGTCATCCATGCGGTGAGCCTTGAAATTTGTGCCGGCCTTGAGGTTCAGGAACTCGCGGAATGAGAAACCGCGCAGGTTGTATGAACTTACTATGCCGTTCAGCTCAGGATTCTCCTCCTTAAGACGCATGACCGATGATCCCGTAAAGATGATCTTGAGGTCGGGATACATGTCATAGCACTTGCGCAGCTCCTTGCTCCAGTCGGGGTGTTTGAACACCTGGTCTATGAGCAGGACCTTACCGCCCAGCTTATGGAACTCACCCGCGAACTCTGCGATTCCGTGCCCCTGGAAATAGAAATTGTTCATATTGATGTAGAGGCAGGAACGGTCACGGCCGAACTTTTCCTTGGCATACTGAAGCAGGAAGGTGGTCTTGCCCACTCCGCGTGTGCCCTTGATACCGATCATCCGGCTTGACCAGTCGATCTCATCCATAAGATCACGTCTTACGGATGCCTCAAGGTGCTCCACCAGATAGTCATGTGTCCTGAAAAACTGTTCCATAGAAATAGCGCGTCCGCGCACACACGTACGCGGACTGCAAAGGTAATACAAAAACTCCACATTTTGCAAAGTGGAGTTTGCAATTTAAAGCTTTTTTACATCGTTTTCGACCACCATCCGTGATGGCTTTTCTTCAAATTTATTTTCGTTTGAATACTGACCTCTTGAGACCTCGCTGATAATCTGTAAGCGGAGCCTGATACTGTTCCGGATCATATATTATCGGAATGTACATCTGATAATATTCTATTCTCCCGTCTCTCAGCAATTCCTTTTGCAAGGGGAATATTATTACTCCGTTGAATCGAAGGGAAGCATAAGTAGCTCCAGGCGGCACCCCCTGGCTTGCCCTTTCACGGATTTTCATCTCAATTTGCGTAGCAGCCGATGTCATACCACAATCTTCCCATTGAGACATATATATGTTATCATACATTACAGGATAACCGGGATCGGGAAATAAAAGTTCATAATGATCCGGTTTGTTTTCCATAGTAAAGAATCCTATGTCATCATAATGTGCAGTGCCCCATTGCTTTCTGTTTTCAAGTACTGACAGGTCATGCTTGAGATTCTTTACGGTTATAAGATAAGGTCCCTGATTAATACCGTCTGTTCTGGGTATTGAGAAGGTATTACTTCTTTCTCCTGTGAATGTGTAGCCTCCGAAATCAATGGTAACACCGTTTTTATATGATGTAATGAGATTATTCAGGAAGTCTATAGCATTATCTATTGAGCCAAGTTCTATTGATACCACTTTACCGGTTTTATCTTTCAGGCCCATAACCCAGAATGAGTAAACACCCTTGGAAAGCTGAATGCATGAAATATTCCCTTTATAAGGCTTGTCATTTGTTATGATTCCATCATCATAAATGCTCTCAAGAGAATTCAATTCCGGATACTGCTTTAAAAGGTTGTCCAGCTTAACATCAGGAAGGCTTTGTGGTACCACACTCTGATCCTGATATGAAGGAACCACTAAACTGGACTCAAGTAATGAACCGTCAAAGCGGGTCGATATGGATTGTGAGAATTCAGGTTCATCAGTCCCGACAGACTCCTCCTCAACTGTTTCTTCAGGTTCACTGAAAGGAACAGCCTCTGTCTCAGGCAAATCTGATACTGTAATGACCGGTGCGTCTTCCGGTGCCGGTTCCTCAAAAGCCGGATTATTATTCTCCGTATTGGTTGATGTATTGACCGATACGTCATAAACGGTGTTAGACATAAGGACCAAAGCCACCCCAAGTACAATAGGCAGATAGATGAGTTTAAGCATATTGAACCGTCCGGAGTGTTTGCGGTTCATCATGCGGATCCTGCTGCGGAGACTGCTTTCCCCCAGACCGTTTACAAGCGGGATGTATACACCTGCGGTAGCTATGCTTAGCAATGACATTTCATACTCAACCTTATCATGGCCGGACTCAAGTACTGCGGCATCGGCCTGGAACTCCTGAACGCAGCACAAATCATGCCTTAGCAGCCAGACTGCAGGGTTGAACCACTGGAACGCAGACAGTATGTCTGTAAAGAGGAGTTCTACGGAGTGGTGATGTGATATGTGTGAATACTCATGACATATAACCGCCTGTGCTCCAGTGAGGTCTGCATACTCCTCCGGCAGTACTATATAATGCATCCAACTGAATGGGCGGACATTATCCTTTGATATGACAATCTTATAACCGGCGGATTGTTTTGCCACACGGCCCCTACGTATCACAGACCGGACTTGGCGTATAGAGACGAGTCTGAGTATTATAAGGTTTATCGTTCCGATGGAATATGTAATTATGGCAATCAGCATCCAATCCATATGCTTATGATCGGGAACTGTAGGCGTAGTCAACTGCACACCGGTATGTGTCTGAATCTGAGCAGGATAACTGTCAGGAACCGCATCCATCGTTACCAGAACCAAGGGCTGGACCGATTCAACTACCGGTGCAGGCTTATGGATTGTTATGACGCAGAAAGGCAGTATGTACGAAACCAGCAGTGATGATACAAGGACCATTCGGGCAGTGCGGTGGAATGTATCACGCCTGAGCAAAAGGTGGTACAACAGCACAAAGACCGCTGTAATTAAAGCCACTTTTAATATGTAAACAAGGAAAGCGTTCATGACTATCTGTTTTTTTTAATTTCACTTATTATCTGCTCCAGTTCCTCAACGGACAGTTTGTCATCCTTAACGAATGACATTACCACGCTTGAGTATGAACTGCTGAAGAATTCATCAACAATGCCGTTTATACCTGATTTGCTGTATTCCGCCCTGCCAACGATGGGATAATACTGATAGTTGGTGCCAAAGGCATTATGGCTTATGAAGCCGTCGGCCTGTAATGTACGTACCTGATTGGACAACGTACCGAATGAGGGCTTAGGGTCAGGATAGTGCTCCTGCAACTCACGGATGAACATGGGCCCGTAGGTCCAATAATAGTCCATTATGACTCTCTCCTTCTTGGTTAAACGTCTCATAAGCAGCGCATTTAATGTCTCAGCGAAATATTTTCGTTACAAATAAAGCGATAAAAAGTTTGTCAACAAAATTTTTTCGCTGAAAAAAAAACAGGCGGGCCGAGAAACCTCAGCCCGCTTGTTTATAAAAAAGCACAGAAGGGACTGTCTCTATTGTGTCATTTGCCCAGATATGAGAGGATAAGTTCAACGGCCTTGTCCTCGGTCAGGTAGTCCATGTTGAGGACGATGTGGTAGTTACGGGCGTCGTAACGGCTCTGGCCGGTGTAGCGGAGCACGTAGTTGTCACGGGCCTTGTCTACGCTTTCTATAACCTGCTCTGCCTTCTCACGGGTCAGGTTCTGCTTCTCCATGATGCGGGCTATGCGGTTATCGAGTGAGGCGGTGATAAGGATATCGACCTTGTTGGGACGGCCTTTGAGTACAAAGAATCCGGAGCGGCCGGCAATGACGCATGAGCCCTGATCGGCAATGCCGTTAAGGATCTCCTTTTCGGCCTCAAAGACATCGTTTACGCTGAGTGACTTTTTGTACTCGCTGATGTAATCGCTGTCGCCGTCAACCAGCAGACCGCTTTTGGGAACCGGAGCCACCATCTGGATGAAATCGTCCAGCCAGCGTTTCTTCTTGCCCTTCAGTTCCTCGATACCGCTTGCGGTAAGATTGAGCTTTGCCTGAAGCGCATCAATGAGTTCCTTGTCACTGAAACGGACACCAAGTTTCTCAGCCAGTTTACGGCCGATGGTTCTGCCGCCTGAGCCAACCTCGCGGCTGATGGTTATAACAAACGGTTCTTTCATTGTTCTGCTGTATTTTGTTTGTCAAAACGACGTTTCCAGATCAGATAGATTGCCAGGAAAGTCAGTGTAACCGCTCCGGCAATTATATAGGCAATCCAGGGAGCCAGACGGAATCCCTCGGGAGCCATGAAGATGTAGGTTACGGTGACTACGGTCATGAACATGGCCGGAATCAGGGTAACCAGTACCAGTTTCCTCTGCTTGGTAAGATAAACCGTCACAGCCCACAGGGTGAACACTGCAAGGGTCTGGTTGGACCATGCAAAGTAACGCCATATTATGTTGAATCCCTCCTTGTCGCGCAGGCTGTAGAAGAGTGCGGCAAAGGTGATAACAAACAGCGGAATGCTTATGGCCAGACGGCTGGCTATTGACTTCTGCTTGATATGGAAGAAATCGGCAATTATGAGTCGGGCCGAACGCAGGGCGGTATCGCCCGATGAGATAGGCGCAACCACAACACCGAGTATTGCAAGCAAACCGCCCACCTTACCCAGCCAGGTCTTGGAGATATCAAGCACGATTGCCGCAGCACCCTGATCGGTTCCGTGCTCACCGAAATATGCGGTAGCGGCGGCAGCCCAGATAAGAGCCACGATACCCTCGGAGATCATGGCGCCGTAGAATACGATGCGGCCCTTGGTCTCATTGGTCATGCAACGTGCCATCAGGGGTGACTGGGTTGCATGGAATCCGCTTATGGCACCGCAGGCAATTGATATGAACATCATCGGGAAGATGGGGTTCTTGTCATATTTGGTACCGAATCCGTTCCAGATCTCAGGGAGTTCCGGACGGTTGATGAACAGAGCCACCATAATGCCGAATGCCATAAACAGCAGGGCTGCGCCGAATATGGGATAGAACTTGCCTATGATCTTGTCAATGGGGAACAACGTTGCAATCAGATAATAGATGAAGATGATGCCGATCCACCAGTTTACGCCCAGGGTTCCGGGAGTAAGACGTGCCAGGATATCGGCGGGCTGAGATACGAACACAGCACCTACCAGAACCAGCAGAACCATTGAGAAGATGATGAACACCTTCTGGATGCTGCCGCCCAGATATCGGCCGATAAGCTGCGGCAGGCTCTCGCCTCCGTGACGCATGGAAATCATTCCCGACAGATAGTCATGAACGCTGCCGGCAAAGATGGTTCCCAGCACAATCCACAGGTACGATGCGGTTCCGAACTTGGCACCCATGATGGCGCCGAATATCGGACCCAGACCTGCGATGTTGAGGAACTGGATCATGTAGGCCTTCCAGGTGGGCATGGCGATGTAGTCAACGCCGTCGGCCATTGCTGTGGCCGGTACCTCACGGTTGGGATCGGCCCCGAAAAGACGCTCAATGAATTTTCCGTAGAACACATAGCCCAGGACCAGGACTATCAAAGCTATTACGAAAGTTACCATTATTGTGTTTGTTTCAAATTCACTTTATCATGGCCTTGTTGTTGCGGCCGTCTATGCAGATTTCCAGTTCGCGGTCAAACCTGACGTGACGCAGGAACTCCGTCTCCTCTACGGCAGGCAGTTTATCAAGCACGTCATAGTCAAATTCATCTCCCCTGCCCGAGAACGGATCAACGTTTATGTAACCGGCGTTGAATGATGTCAGGTTCTGGAAGAAATGGGTTCCCTGGCTGGGATCCACACGGAAATCCTCCAGGCTGCACTCGACTATTACCTTTGCTTCCGATATGTCTCCCCACTGAACGGGTACGCCAAGCGACGGTATGCTTGAGCCCCATCGGCCGTAACCGATAAGGACGTAGTTGAGGTGCTGATCACGCATACGGTTGTTCATGGCGGTCAGCTCACGGGCCATCTGAACGGTCTTCTGGGTGTCAAAAGCATCCATCTTGAGATAGATGACATCGGTCAGACCCTTGATCCAGCCTGTACCCAGTGCGCTCTCCGACTTGAGCAGGGCACCGTCGGTATTTATCTCATCCCAGTCAACATCCACGTTGCGGCTGTCAACTGATATGGGGCGAATCTGCAGTACGTTGAACTTGGGCAGTTTGTTGGTATTTCCGCCGCGGTCTATATCGGCCGCAAACTCAATCTCAACGCCGCATTTCATTTCGGTGCGGGCTATGTCAAGCAGTTCGTCAACAATCTCGGCCAGCGGGAATGTCTTGTACTTGAGCATCTGGGCGAAGGTGACGAATCGCGGTCCGGCAGGATAAGCCGAGTCGACCATTCGCTGGTTCTCCAGATCAAAGGTCGAAACCACGTGCTTTAGGTTGCGGAACTTCTCGCAGTCGGCAATTGATATGCGCTCCAGGTTCACTGCATCGTCAATTGAAGTCGTGAACTTTTCCGGTTTCAGGTTCAGGGCGAACATTGACTTCTGGGTCTCGGTCATGGTCTGCTCCACGGTCGATGTCTGCAGCACGTGCTTGGGATACTTGGGTGAGAAACGGAGCACCTGGTCACCGTCCACCACAGCCTTACCTAAGCCGAATGCCACCTTCACGATACCATCCTCGGCCTTCTCATGACCTATGGGATAGAAGTTGACTGAACGGGCTACACCTGACAGCGTCGGGAAGTAGTAACCCTGGTCACTGCTGCCGCAAATCTCCTGCAGTATGATAGCCATCTTCTCCTCCGATATCACATTGGCCGTAGCGGTAATGTAACTACGGGACGATGCATAGAAGATTGACGCATATACGCTCTTGATGGCCTTTGAGAGCAGACGCAGCTGCTGGTCCTCATTGTCGGTACGCGGAATCATGTATGTAGAGTAGACTCCGGCAAATGGCTGGTAGTAAGAATCCTCAAGTTTGGACGATGAGCGCACGGCAAGCGGCTTGCGGATATTGTGTATGAATACCTTCAGGTTGTCAATCAGGTCACGAGGCAGGGTCGATGCCACGAACTCGGCCAGTATCTCGTCATCGGAGATATCGGAATTGATTACATACTGAAGTCCGTTGTCAATGATGAATCGGTCAAAATACTCGGTGGTGATGACAAGGGTGCGGGGCACGGTAATGCGCACGTCCTCATACTTGTCATACATATCGTACTTTACCAGGATATGGTTCAGGAATGCCAGGCCACGCGCCTTACCGCCAAGCGAGCCGTTACCCAGACGGGCAAAACGGATGGTGTCGTTATAAGTTGCGGGATCGAACTTGGCCACCACACCTACTCCCTGGTTGATACGGAAATCGTGTATCACCTCAAGGTTGATGCGGCGTATCTCGGGCAGTTCCGAATCATTGTGGATGGTGAGCGGACGCAGCTGCTTACCCAGGGCAAACAGACCGCGCGCGAACAGCCAGCGGGATATGTAGTTCTTATCGGACAAACGGCGGAAATCACGGTCCGATATGTTCTTGATGATCTTTTCGAATCCGTACAGGTCACTGGCACGGAGCAGTTCCTCACCGGTGTTCGGATCAGTAACCACAAAGTCACCGAATCCGAATTCACGGCCGATGTACTCTGAAAGGTCATGTGTCAGGGTCTTGGATGTCTTTACCACAAAGCCCACGCCCAGATTCTCGGCCACCTCACGCATGCTCTCCTGTGACGACTGCATCAGTATGGGCATTGTGGGGTTATCGGCATGGATATGGTTGCACAGGTCTATACCTGCATCCAGTTTCTCGGTCTCGGGTGCATCGTCCTTATGGATTACGAATCCTATGTCCGATATCACTCCAAGTATGTTCTGCTTGTAACGCTCGTAGAGTTCAACGGCCTCGTCATAGCAGGTTGCCATGAGGATTTTGGGGCGTGAGCGCTTACGCAACGTCTGCTGTTTTTCATTCAGGGTATCACGGATGGCCTCGCTGTTCTGCTGGAGAACCAGTTTGTAGAGAACAGGCAGATAGGTTGAGTAGTAACGTACCGAGTCCTCGATCAGAAGGATGGCGCGCACGCCCTCCTCCAGAATGTCATGCTCGGCGTTCATGCGGTCCTCAAGCAGCTTGATGATGGCAATCATCAGGTCAGTCGAGTTATTCCAGCAGAAGAACCAGTCGATTGCGCTGCCCGAGCGGTCCTGCATGCGGTTGTAGATCTCGCGGGAGAATGTGGCCAGCAACACGATAGGTGTATCGGGCGCAATCTCCTTCATCTGCTTGGAGAAATCGAACACATTGATCTCACCCACGTTGTACATGGTGATCACCAGGTCGAATGACATATCGGACTTGGCAAGTTCCAGCGCCTCGACTGTGGTCGATACACGTACTATGTCAGGCGGGTTACTCAAGTTGAGTTCCGCATAGTCCTGTGCAATCTGCGCCTCAATATGACCGTCCTCCTCAAGTGAGTAGCTGTCATAATTGTTGCAAACCAGAAGTATCCTGCGGATCCTCCTGGCCATGAGTTCGGCATGATGTCTCTCCTTCTCTTCCATCTTAAATAACTTGGGCTGGCCCAGAAATCTCTAAGCCAGCCCAAAATTAGTTATTAATAAGGGATTATACAAGTCCCTGCTCGCACATAGCGTTGGCAACCTTGATGAATCCGGCGATGTTAGCACCCTTCACGTAGTTGATGTAACCATCCTCCTCGGTACCGTACTTAACGCAGGCAGCGTGGATATCTGACATGATACGATGCAGCTTCTCGTCAACCTCCTCAGCGGTCCACTTAAGACGCATTGAGTTCTGTGACATCTCAAGACCTGATGTTGATACACCACCGGCGTTTGAAGCCTTACCGGGTGAGTACAGCATCTTGTTCTTCTGGAACAGAGCGATTGCATCAGGAGTGGTAGGCATGTTGGCACCCTCAGTTACGCAGTAGCAACCGTTGGCAACCAGCTTCTCAGCATCCTTAAGCTCAATCTCGTTCTGAGTAGCGCAAGGCATAGCGATGTCGCACTTAACGCCCCAAGGACGCTCGCCCTCAAAGTACTTGGCGTTAGGATACTGCTTTACATACTCCTTGATACGGCCACGGATAACGTTCTTCAGGTTCTTTACATAAGCGATCTTCTCCTCGGTCATGCCCTCGGGATCGTAGATGTAACCGTTTGAATCTGAGAAAGTAACAACCTTGGCACCCAGACGCATAGCCTTCTCGGCAGCATACTGAGCAACGTTACCTGAACCTGAGATAACAACTGTCTGATCCTTGAAGCTCTTGCCGCGTGTAGCAAGCATATCCTGTGCGAAGTAGCAAGCACCGTAACCGGTTGCCTCAGGACGCAGGAGGCTACCGCCCCAGCACTGACCCTTACCGGTATAAGTACCAGTCCACTCGTTCTTGAGCTTCTTGTACTGACCGAACATGAAACCAACCTCACGGCCACCTACACCTATATCACCAGCGGGAACGTCGGTGTCAGGACCGATGTGACGATAAAGCTCGTTGATGAAGCTCTGGCAGAAACGCATTACCTCAGCGTCTGACTTGCCGCGCGGGCTGAAGTCTGAACCACCCTTTGCACCACCCATGGGAAGTGTGGTAAGGCTGTTCTTGAAGGTCTGCTCGAAAGCAAGGAACTTCATGATGCTCAGGTTAACGCTTGAGTGGAAACGTACACCACCTTTGTACGGGCCAATGGCGCTGTTCATCTGAACGCGGAAACCGCGGTTTACATGAATCTCACCTTTGTCGTCCATCCAAGGTACACGGAACATGATAACTCTCTCAGGCTCAACTATACGCTCCATGATCTTCTGATCCAGGAGGTAGGGATTCTGAAGGATGTAAGGTGCAACACTCTCAACGACCTCGCTAACTGCCTGATGGAATTCCTTCTCACCGGGATTCTTGGCGATAAGCTCAGCCATGAATTTCTCAACGTAATTCTTTACCTGTTTGTCCATAGTTTTTGGAATTATTTTGTATAATTTGTTATTTTGCTACCAAAAGCGTTTGCAAAGTTACCATTTGTCATCAAAACAAGCAAAGAAAGCGTAAATAAATTCACGTTATTTATGAAAATAATCCTTTTTGATATGCATAAATGCTTAAAACTGACACAAAATCTGCCAATTTGAGCATAAATATGCACGAATCCGAACGAGTTACATACATTTTGTCACCAGGTCTGGTTGAGGATGTAAGGGACACCCGTTGCAGTGATGCCGGCAGCGTTGATGGTGAATTTGCGGGTAAAACTGTTGTTGTAGAATTCCACGCGTGCATGACCCTCTTCATCAGTTATCACATTAGGATTCCAGTAGAGAGTGCGGCGCGAGTCGACGTTGCCCTCGATAGGACCGTCGGGATACTCAGGCGAGTAGAACTGTACAGGCCTGGTGAAACCTTTGACAGTTGTAGTCCTGCGACCGAGATTACGGATTTCATCATAAAAGAGCAGTTCATTGTCGTTCTTTATCTGTATGTCAACAAGGGTGTACCTGCGGCCGATGTCCCGATAAGCAGCTGCTATCCAGCCCTGATTAGCATGTTTACGGTGGAAATCCAACAGAAGCGGCGTACAGGTTATCAAATCCTGAAGATACATGGGCTTGTCAAATATGATAATGCTTTTCACATCAATCATATCAATAAAGAACGGACAGTCAAACGGCTTATGGACCAATAACTTTTCCTGATTATGGATATAAAAGAATATACTTAATTCTTTGCTTTTCAGTTCCGCCAGATAATCATGCTTTGATTCCACATCCTCCGGTATTACTTCAGTCCCGCCTCCAAATATGATATCATGGCCGTCATCGACACCATTTTGACCTAAACCATCGGGATCTTCGTATCCTACTCCTTCATCTTTACGCCAGATAAATCTCAAACCTTTTTCAAGGAAGTAACCATGGAGATTGGTTGTGTATTCACCCTGATCCAGTTCAAACTCGGCATCTTCCTCGGCCTCAAAAGACGTGAAGGTATCATAATCGATGAACCGACGTTTTCCGCTCTTCTCTTCAATGTCAACTTCATCAATCATCTTACCCAGTTTTTTGCGTTGTTCCTCTGTCAGGCCGAAATCAGTATAATCAGGCTTATAGTCATATGCCCGGTGATCGTTGTGACTCAAATCAGTCTCCTGTAAAAGGAATGGTCTGGGTTCAGGTCTGTCTGCGCGTTCAAAGCGTACACGCTTGCTCCTTTCATATTTTGAATCGCCGTTATTCTTTGTGGACATCAGATTGACGGTAAACTTTCCACGGCCGTAAAATTCCGAAAGATCAAAACCGAAGTAGCCTGTTGAGTCAGTCTGATAATCAAAACTTTCAAACAGTTTCCTGTCATCGTCAGGTATTATTGATGCATATACACCTATGTCCGATACGGGTTCACGCTTACCGTATGAAAGTATCCATCCGTTCATGGTCAAGCCCTCTTCTATCCTGTGTTTCTCCTCGAATTCTTTCAGTCCGGCCATGTACTGCCATTCATAGCGTTCCCATCCCTGAACCATAGTCAGGAGATTCAACGCCTCACGATGCTGCTCGTCATCACTCTCCAGATACCAGGCGGGATCATGTATGTAACCTCTCAGGTCCGATGAGAGCAACAGGTTAGTCTGCAGGTTATCGGTCCTTCCGACACCATAATCTGCGGCATCACGAACTGACAGGCAGAAACGGTCACGAAAAGGATTTCCATCCTGATCCGTGAGCTGGAACTCAATAATCTCTTTGTTGCATGACTGCCTGTCCAAGCTGTCCGTATTGACAGTAATGTTGGGAGTATGCTGTTCAGAACTGCTGTGGAACACGCTACGGGATGAGAGAATATTGCCATCCGTGTTGTAAAGGGTAACGCGACAAACTCCAACCGGCCAATCGGAACAGTCAATTTCCAGCCTGGAATTTTCAATATCTTTTATCTCCTCAAAGTGGACCACATCACCGCGGCAGGTTACGGCGAGCGCAGTCTTCTCACCTATACGGTCCGATGTGCGCCAGATATTTACCTGCATCCGTGAGTCGCCGTCCATATCGGCCATCATGGAGTAACCGCTGAAGTCAATCCTTGGCAAATCATAATAATCTTTCTTGCCGTCAGGGGTAATGAACTGCACTGTCGTTGACCGGTAATAATCCGGTTTAATTATGAATGACCCCATACCATCATGTACAGTAAATATAGAGTCACTTACACCGGTAACAACAAGCGCCCCATCCACTCCGTAGGCATCACGTCCTGTAGCCTTGAATGCCACTCTGCAAGGAAGGCCGTTTACCAGATTACCTCCCTCAGGATAGAAAGTGACATTGACCCGGTGTTTTTGTTCTTGGGTTTTACCGCGAATCTTCTCAACAAGAGGATTATCCTGATTGTCTACTACATGCGACCTGTCATATTCACCCACAAACTTTGGTTGAGTATAGATAGGAATTACTCGTGAGAATATCGCTTCAGGACTGAAATCAAGCATATTCTGCGTATATGCCCTGATCTCATAGAATCCGCTCGGATATGCCCGTATGCCCTGTTTCTCACGTGTCTGGGCTGTTCCGGCATCAAGTAGCGCAATGGCACCATCGGCCTGTCCCGCCTCGATCTTGAGCTTTTGTTGCAATATAAGTTGTCCGGTGGGTGCCAGGAAGTCCACATACAGCACTCCGCTGGGAGCACGTTCCAATGTGGAAGCGTGTGTCACAAAGGCTTTAAACCAGATGTTCTCCCCTTGAAAATACGCTGTATTATCAAATTCCAGATATACTTTCTCCTGCGGGAACAGACTGTTGAACCGGTGTATGTTATCGGCGAACTTAATGAGTTCACTGGCATAATCGGCCTGTCTGCTTACTCTGATCTTGCCGGTATCTCCAGGCGGACAGTAATCGGCGGGCAGGCAGGAAGCCACCTTTTTCTTTGACAATTCACCCGTAAACGCTATGTTGTTATCCATGACGGTACCGTCTTTTAAGAACATGCATGTGTCTTTCAAAAGAGTCATTCCGGACTCATTGTAAAAGCGGATACCTTTCACCTTGTCTCCCGTATAATATGGGGATCCGTCTTCCCTGGAATAATACTTGATTTTCAGGTTTTCATCCTTAAGGCCGTGAATAATGACATTATCACCCGCATCAGTGGAATACTTTTCTAGATCAAGAGGCAAATCGACCCATATCACTTTCTTTCCTTTCCTGACCTCTTCGGGTTTTGTAAGTATGTATCCGTTCTCGGCCAACCGGTTTTCGGCAAAAGAATTGAGAAAATGCTGGCTTGAACCGTAATATGCTTTTTTGCGGTTTACCTCAAACGTCTGCGCCTTATGTTTGTTGACATTATCATATGGCTTGTAGTAATAGTAACCCAGTATGTCACAATGAGTCTTCGTTCTGTTTTCCAGAACAGTGAATTTCACCAGATCGACATACACTTCATATCCCAATAACGGCAAGTCTATTATCAGCGGTTCATTTGCCCAGGCGCGGAATACGGTCTCGGTTACTTTTACCGTATCATCATATACCTCCATCTTTTCCACCATATCCGCATCGACGGTACGTATGCTGTACGACCTTTTGAATGATCGCCGGATTTCATAGGAATCATCTTCGGACCTGTCAAAAAACAGGACATATTCATTCTTTATCTTTGCACGCTTACCCCATCGGTCGTTGCCCAGGAACATGGTTTTGAAATATTCCATATTCTTTTTGTCTTCTTTGGTTATTTTGCCCGATACCACCACTTCCGGCAATACATCATTAGTAATAAGATTAATTGTCAGTGTTCCCGGATTTCGGTCAAATTCCAAAGCTTGTGTCTGATATCCCACAAAGCTGAATACAACGGTTGAAGGAAATGAAACGTCTTTCAGTTCAAATCGGCCGTCATTATCGGTGGCGGTTCCTTGGGTGGTACCGTTCACATAGACAGTAGCCGACGGCAACGGCTCATTCGTCTGACTGTCAAGTACAATACCTCTAATGGCGTTCTGTCCGGATAAAACAAACGGAATTAAGGACAAAAAAGCAAACAGAAATCTTTTCATAACGTTATAGGGTTAGCTTGCAACAAATAAGGATAATTCAATAATTGGTTCTTTGGCAAAGAAAAACAAACTTGTTAACAAAACAAAATATTATAATGCGTACTTTTGCATTAAAATACGAAAGGGATGAAGATACTGGTTACCGGAGCAGCCGGATTCATAGGCTCAAAACTGGCATACCGCCTTGCAGAGCGTGGCGACGAAGTCGTAGGACTTGACAATATAAATGATTATTATGATGTACGCCTGAAACTGGGCCGATTGGCACAGTGCGGAATCATATCACACAGCGGTAGGTTTATTGACGGCTCTGTCAGGGAAAGTACCAAATTCCCGAACTACCGTTTCATAAAGATGGACCTTGCAGACCGCGGTCAGATGGCCGGGTTCTTTGAACAGGAGAAGTTTGACGTCGTAGTCAACCTGGCAGCACAGGCAGGAGTACGCTACTCCATCACCAACCCCTACGCATATCTGGACAGCAACCTGGTAGGTTTCATGAACGTACTGGAATGCTGCCGTCACAATGACGTAAAGTATCTGGTATATGCTTCGTCATCATCGGTCTACGGCATGAATGACAAGGTCCCCTTCAGTGAGGATGACCGCGTTGACAACCCCGTAAGCCTGTACGCCGCCACCAAGAAGGCCAACGAACTCATGGCCCACTCATACAGCAAGTTGTACGGCCTGCCCACTACCGGCCTGCGCTTCTTTACGGTTTACGGCCCCTGGGGACGTCCCGACATGGCACCCATGCTCTTTGCCACAGCCATCAGCAAGGGTGAGCCCATCAAGGTATTCAACAACGGCAACCTGAGCCGCGACTTCACCTATATAGATGATATCGTAGAGGGCACCATCCAGGTAATCGACCATCAGCCCAAGGCCGATGAGTGCCCCAACAACGTACCCTGGAAGGTTTACAACATAGGCTGCTCCAATCCCGTCCAGCTGATGGATTTCATAAACGAGATCGAGAGCGCCCTGGGCGTCGAGGCCAACAAGGTATTCCTGCCCATGCAGCAGGGCGATGTACTCAAGACTTATGCCGATACCTCCAAGCTGGAACGTGAGTGCGGCTACAAGCCCTCCACCACCCTGCATGACGGCATCAGCAAATTCATCGATTGGTTCAAATCGGACCTCAACCCGCTGAAATAGTACCATTGGGGACGGTTCCGTTTGGTACTGTTTTTGAAAAAAAGCGTCCGGATATACATCTGGACGCTTTTCTGATATAGCTAATATAAAACAAAGAGAGAGAAAACAGTACCAAACGGAACCGTCCCCAATGGTACTATTCAGGCAGTTCCTTAACGATGCTGCCGTCAAAGAGGTTGATTATGCGGTTTGCATATGATGCATCATGACGACTGTGAGTAACCATTACGATGGTGGTTCCCTGCTGGTTGAGTTCCTTGAGCAGGTTCATCACCTCCTGACCGTTCACTGAATCCAGGTTACCGGTGGGCTCATCGGCCAGAATCAGTTTGGGTCCTGCTATAACGGCACGGGCAATAGCCACACGCTGCTGCTGACCGCCGCTCAACTGGTTGGGGAAATGTTTCTCGCGATGAGAGATGTTCATGCGCTCCATAACCTCCTCTGCGCGACGGCGACGCTCCTTGGCAGGAACACCCATGTAAAGCAGAGGGAGTTCGATGTTCTCACGCACGTTGAGTTCATCAATCAGGTTGAAACTCTGGAATACGAATCCTATCACGCCCTTGCGCAGGTCGGTACGGTGGTTTTCGTCAAGAGTGGCAACCTCGGTTCCCTGAAGTTTGTAACTGCCCTTGGTGGGGTTGTCAAGCAGGCCCAGAATGTTGAGCAGGGTTGACTTACCGCAGCCTGAAGGTCCCATAATGGCTACAAACTCACCGTCGGCCACATTGAAAGACACGTCATTGAGTGCCCAGGTCTCAATCTCCTCGGTACGGAAGATCTTTTGCAGGTTGTTTACTTCAATCATCATAACTGTTATTGTACTATTGAGTTTATACTATTTCGTCTTATCGCTGTCCAAAGTTATTCCGATATTGCGGCTGTTTCCAAGCAAAATCTTTAAAAACGTACTTTTTCGCATCAAAGTGTCCAATTATTTGACACTACTCAAGAATCACCTCATCGGCATCGGCTATACGGTCATATCCGGTGGTTATTATCACGTCACCAGGCTCAAGTCCCTCAAGCACCTCATACTGACGCGGATTCTGTCGGCCGATGCTTACCGGAACGCGGATTGCCCTGGTTCCCTGCGCATTCAGACGGAACACCCACTGACCATGTGTGTAGTTGTAGAAATTGCCTTTGGGAACCGTCATTGACTGCGCCTGTCCGCCCAGTTCTATGCGGGCCTGATAGCTCTTGCCTATGCGGGCGTTGTCAGGGATTGAATCGGTGAACACCAGATAGAGTTCAAAGGAACCGTTCTTGATCTCGGGAACCGTGCCGCTTACCTCCATGGGATAGGTATTCTTCTCATAGGTGACGGTTGCGGGACAGCCCACCGATATTTTATCTATGTAGTATTCATTGATGCTGAGTTTCATACGGAAGGCATCCATGCGTTTTACATCGCCAATGGCAGTGCCCGCTCCCACCCTCAGACCGGGTTCCAATGATATTCCGCTCAACTGTCCGTCGGCCGGTGCGGTTATCACCAGATCCTTCAGACGGGCTTCGCTGCGGGCCAGCTGGCGTCGGGCGTCATCCAGTTCATCATGCATGGCCTCACGTCTGATGGCATTCAATATGGAGTCCTGACGGCGGCTCTCTATCTCCAGCTGGGTGCTCTTGAGCTTGTAACGGTATTCGTCTTCGGCCACCTCAAGCTGGGCTTTGCTCTTGAATCCCATCTTATACTCCTCAACATCCAGGGCGTGCTGTTTCTCAAGACGTCCCAGTTCATACTGTGTCTGCATGATGGAGCGCTGCAGGGAGATGTCGCGCTGCTGCATCTCTATAATCTGCGTGCGGAAACTGCGGTCCTGCTTGCGCCACTGGTTACGGGCGTCCTGAATGGTCCGCTCCAGGTCAGGGTCACTCAATATGACTATTGTATCACCCTTATGCACCATCGCACCGTCCTGAGCCACGATCCGCTCCACGAAACCGCCCTCTCGCGTGTATATCTTGAGAGTCTGGATAGGCTGCAGGGTACCCTCGGCGTTGACATACTCCGAGAACTCGCCCATCACCACGCTGGCCGTCTGAACGCTCTCACTGCTGATCCTGATTATACGGGGTCCGGTGGAGACTTTTATGAGCATAGCTATAAGCGCCGTTCCTAACAGACCGGCAACTATGTGTATGCGATATTTTACATACCATTTCTTGGGAGGTAACTTAATATCCATATTCTATCTGATATTCTAAAAGCGAATCATTCTGAAAATCATATCCTGTCATACTGCGTATGGTGTAGTAAAGCTGCCACCATGTGCTTAAGGCCGATACGTAACCGCGATAGGCCGAGTCCTTCGAGGTGATGGCCGAATTAAGGTCAAGCACGGTTGAACGTCCGGTCATATAGAGCTGGCGGGCCACCTCATAACGGTGCTGTGCGGTGAGCATAGTGCGGTGTGCAATCTCCACCCTGCGTTCCTGCAGGTTGAACTGACTTACCGCACGGGTTACCTGACGGTCAAAGGAGAGTTGCTGCTGCTCCAGACGCATGTTGGTAAGGTCCAGGTTGTTTCTGGCCACGCGGACACGTCCTTTACCCTGTCCCCAGTCAAGGATGGGTATGCTGACGGTAAGGCTTATGGACTGCTCATCGTTGAGATTATGCATGCTCTCATTGATATCGTCTCCAGTCTGCGCCAATCCCAGTCTTACATAGACCGATGCCCTGAGTCCGGCCTGTGACTTGGCACGCGCCAGCGCACTCTCGCTGTTGAGACGGCTCAACTGCATGCTCTCCATATCGGGATTGTTCTCATATGCCAGTTCCAGCGCTTTCTGCAGCTCCACCTGGAATCCGGGAATGCTGTCGGAGGTAACCACCTCGATACGTGCATCCGAAGGCAGGTTCAGATAGTTACGCAACTGGTCGGCCGCTTCGTCAAAAGACATCTGTGTGGTGATGATGCTGGTCTCCTCATTCAACTTGTTCAGTTCCAGTTGCAGCAGCTCATTCTCGGTTATGGTACCTATGTTGTATCGGCCCAGTCCGAAAGCGTACATCGTATCGGCCGCCTCAAGGTTGATGGTCGCAATCTCCAGTTCCGTCTGGGCCGATGCCAGATTGAAGAAATAGTTGACAGCATTGGCTGCCACCAGTTCCATGGTTTCGGCATACTGCTTGCGAGCCATCTTATAGTAGAGCGGCTCTGTCTTGCGCTCCCACTTCATGGAGTTGTAACCGGACAGGTCCTGACTGAAGCTGAGTTGCAGCGGCTGGGAATAATACGTAGTGGTATGATTCTGGCCAAGCATATCCAGGCGGTTCACTGAACTTGACAGCGATATTGTTCCGCCGGTAAACCACAGGTTCTGGCTCAGGTCCAGGGTGAGATTGTTGCTCATGCTGTTGGTACGGGCGTACTGCACGCTTCCGTCACCCAGGGTGACGCTGCTGGTGCTGCGGTTGAGCGACGGACGTGTGGAGAGTGAAAGCGAAGGTCTCATACTGGCCTTGTAACTGCGGTAGCTCCAATAGGCCGACTCGTATGTATTACGGGCCTGAACCGCATTGGGTGATGACTCCTGCGCCATGCGTATCACCTCCTCAAGGGTGAGAGTCATGACCTCATCCCCGGCAGCCTGACCAATCAGGCACCAGGCACAACAGATAACCGATATTGCTAATGGTTTACGCATGTTTTCTTGATTTCCAATCCAAAATTACCCCCTCACGCTACCACTATACAAACAAAAAAGGCGAAAACGTACATTTTCGCCTGAAAGTGTCAAATATTTGGACAATGACACCATAAGGGCAGTCCCTACTGTGTCATTCGCTCTTTATCACATCGGCGGGATTGGTGCGCATGATTACGCGGATCTTGCGGAGGATAGAGAGTGCTATTACGAGCGCTACGACTATCAGTGTCAACGGCGCAATCCAGACATATGTGCTCCTGAAACCTTCTATATCGGTTGTCTTTCCTATCAGGACCATCGATGCCAGAATACCTATGGGAAATGCCAACGCAAGTATTATGCAGTATGGTCTGATAAACATCCCTACTATGTTCATCTGCTTGGCTCCGTTTATCTTGCGCAATGCAACCTCCTTGCGGCGAATATTGGTTTCGGCCGATATGGACGAAGTAACGCTCAGGATGACCAGCAGCATGCATACAATTCCGCCAATCTGGAATCCCAAGGCGGTGAAACGTATGTCTTCATCGGAATATTTGGGTATGGAACGGAGTTTGGGTTCCTCAATTGCCGACGGATTCACCTCTTTCCATGTCTTAAGGACCAGAGCCTCGGCCTCAGACTTGGAAACACCATTGCGGAACCTGACGAAGAAATTGGTTGCAAGACGGTCATCACCCTGATAATCAACGTAACTGAAGCCTACAGCCACTTCACCGTTAATGACGACGGGGTTACCGCACATAAGCTCATCAAACACTCCCACAAACTGGACAGGAATGATATCGGAACCGTTCATCTTTCCTATGCTGTTCATATCCACATTGTTCTTAAGGTAGTTTTCATAAGTCTTACGGTCAACCAGGTATCCTTTTGAAGGCGGTGTGGGTGTCAGCCACTCTACCGGAATGTTGAAGAACTCGAAATACCTTAAGTCATAGCCTGAAAAGAGCATCTGCTGCTGGAAATACCTGTCGCCGTTACCCACAATGTATTCATTGAATTCTATTCCGTACCAGCCGCCTCCTGACGCAACCACCTCTTCAACCTGAGGCAGACGGCTTATCTCATGGTAGAATTCCTTCTGGGTATCGGAACCGGAATGGCCCTCTTCGGTCTCCACGAAATAGGTCCTGTCACTCACTGATTTCGGAAGGGGATTGTATGGTCTTGGCGCAGTCATTGCAATGACAAGAACCGATGCCAATGCAAATACGGCCACTGTTGACTCAATGCATATTACGATGTATTTCAGGAGTTTGCTTTCACGCTGATAAGCAACTATCCTGTTGCGCATCACCCGGTTCTGACCATAGACTGCAAAACGGCAGACTGCAGCACAAACCAATCCGACTCCTATTATGGCCCACGTGTTCAATTTAAGCAGGTCAGCCAGATGGAAATACCGGTCACCCATATAGACGGCCTGATTGAGCCAGGTGCAGATATGGAATGACAGATAGCATGCAATTGCATATGAGCCGATGAGTATGACGATAACCTCGGCCAACAGCATAAGCGTGAGGCTTTCCTGTCTGGCTCCTAAGCTGTAACGGATGATGTTGGCCCTTCCACGCTGTTTCAGGACCATGATCATGTGCTTGAGGAAGTTGGTCACTGCCACCAGAAGCACTATTATGCTGAGCAGGCTCAACAGCATGTTTTTTATCTTTCTGTCAGAATTCACTCCGAACCTGGTCAGTTGCATTACTCCGCTCTTGGAGAAGTCCTTAAGTTCATATCGGCTGATGATGGCATTGATTTCATCCACGCTGACACCCTCCTTGAGAACTACATCTATATCGTAAAGAGGCAGGATGGTGGGCATCTTTGAGGTGTGGAAATAGACATCGGTACCAATGCTGCGGCTCCATCGGTCATCACGTACCACATTTACGATCTGGAGCGTATCGAACATCCGGACTTCACTGGTTACAATGCACTGGCTGATGTCCTTGTCAAAGCCCATACGCTTGAGCAGCGCCTCGGACACTACTATCTCATTCTTGTTCTGAGGCATACGGTCTCCGTACATAAGTGTGAGGTTCCAATATCTGAAGAAATCACCTTCCACGTACATGCCGTCCATCTTGCCCATACAGTAGACTTTGTGGTCATCCTCAAAAGTCAGGGTTTCAGAGATACTGCCGGATATTGACACCATTTCCACCTGAGGCATTCCCCTAAGGGTATCATAGTATTGACTGTAAGGCATTTGGCTACGGTATTGAGCCGGGGCATCGGTAATGATGTTTGCGGGGCGCTGCATGTAAACAAAATAGCTGCGATTGTGACCGGGAAGCCTGTTTTCAAAGAAATCATCATAATTGATGCCGTACAGCAGCACCGAGAACATGGCGGTTCCGATGGCAAGGCAGCAGACGCTCAGTATGGTATAAACCCAGTTGTTACGTATGTTACGCAGCGCGGTTTTAAGATAATGGAGTATCATATTGCAAGGATCTATGGAGTCTGTTTTTGATTTACACTCCAAAATTATTCCCGGACATGGTCACTATCCAAAGAAAAAAAGTGAAAAACCACTTTTTCGCTCAAAAGTGTCTAATTATTTGACACCGCCTTAACCCACTCAGGCAATTCATCAGTGTAACGTTTGGCTATTTTGCCATCGGCCGTTCTCAGAATCAGTCGCGGAGCGGCGTTTTCAGTTGAGTTGTCATAGAGGTAAACCCTGTCCGCAATCTTTATGGCCTCCGATAGGTTCTTAAGTGAACTGTAATATCTTGAAATGGTCTTGGAAATGGGCACCTCATGTCCACCGTTCAAGTACCGTTGCGCAATGCGGTTGATGTTTATAAGCGGCGACTCAGTGCATACATAGAATATCCTGATGAAAAAACCGGCATCCTTGGCCTTACGGAGGAATTCCATTTTCTCGGCCGATGAAAACACCGTTTCAAACACAAAATCAGTCCCGTTTGAAAGACATTCGTAACGCTGTTCAGTTGCAGTCTTGGCGGCCTTGAGAACAGCATCGGCCGAATTCCAGTCACCATATCTCTCTAGAGCGATATTGTCGGGGTTGATGTAAAGACTGTCGGCTCCCCATTCATTCTTGAGCAGTTGCTCAGTCGTAGTGGTCTTTCCGGAACCGTTCGGCCCTGCCACAATACACATTACAGGTTTCTTTTTCATAGTATCTTATTTTGAATCCCTTACCTCATCAAGTTTTTTTCGCAGCACCTCATGGGCGTTGTATGAAGATGTTATGGCCGATTCGCAAACCTGATGCATGATCTCCTCAAGCATATACTCCTGAGGTTCTTCCAATGATGACAGTCTGTATTTCCGGATGTCCTGCCTTATCACGGCCTCATCATCCACTCCGCATTTAGTACCAAAGTAGGCCAGAACCTGATTGACCTTGTCCATCCTGAGGCTTTGCTTACCCTGCTCCAGTTCACGCAAGAACCTCAAACCCACACCGGCCTTTGCGGCCAGTTCCGGCTGCGTGAGATGCTGTTCCTTGCGGCATCTCTTTATAAAAGTACTTATTTGTTCCATATTTACACCCTTTCGGGTGCAAATATATAAAATATAATCCGCAATAATAAACCTTACGGGTATTATTCGCTCTTTATCACATCGGCGGGATTCTCGCGGGCGGTTTTGAGTACGCGGTGCCCTATGGTGAGGCAGATTACCAGTGACATTGTCGTGAAGATTACCGCATATATCCACCAACTGATGGTGGCCTGTTGCTGGAACTGTTGCTGCCATACTTTGATTACGGGATAGCCAACAATGAATCCCAAAGCCGATGATACCAGGAACAGGATTCCGTAGTTGCGGACAAAAATGGAGAGAATATCGGTCACCCTTGCCCCATGAACCTTGCGTACTGCAATCTCGCGTCTCTTTTCCTGACAGGATAGTGCTATTATGGAGTATATTCCGGCCAGTGATATTATCAGGCACAGGATGCCCAGGACCTCAATCAATGCAGTGAGATGGCGGTCATTTTCAAGTGTCTGATAAAAATAATCTTCGGTAAACTTGACTTCATAATCAAGTTCAGTGGGTTTAAGTATCTCGTCAATTTTCCGTTTCAGTTCTTTCCTGGTTCCGTGCCGGTATGTCACGGTGATAAGTGCATGGGACCATCCCAATGACTCTCCGATAAGCATGCGGTTATTGGGACCGCAAAGTATATAACTCTCCGGATCCATACTGAACTCACACAGATACAGGTCACTTATTATGGCAATTATCCGGAAGGTATTTGTCACTTCACTTTTTTCTCCGCCTTTAAGAGTAGGCTTTCCGTTTTCAAAGGTGAAGATATACGGAGCCGTTACTGTCCTTCGGATGGTCAAAGTGGGTTCATCGGCTATATCTCCAAGTCCCAATTCACGCTGCAGGTTACGTGTAATTACAATCTCATCATCCATTAGAGGCCTGTCAGGGATGGTTCCGTCAAGCACATTCAGGGAGAGCAGTTTCAAATATGCAGGGTCTAAGACAGCCAGAATGTTTGTCCTTATATCGTCATTGCCGTTAATCCAGATATTACGATTCCTGAATATCTCATACACTATTCGATAAATCTCCTCAACGCCACCTATTCCATGATATACGTCTGTTACAAACGGAATGCTCTCAAGTTTACCCGTAATGCCGAACTGGCCGTCAATACGGTTCATAAAATCCTCACCGTTAGCCTCTTTATGAAAGTTAGGATGATTTTCAGGACTATATTCCCCGTAGCCTTGGAAACCTTCCCATATGTAATTATCCGGATCCGGAATGGTAATTACCGCAATGTCATTCACCCGGATGCCCCAATCGTTGTTTCTCAGGAACCTGAACTGATGCAGCATTGAAAATACCACGAACAGGAACAGCACGCTCACAAAGATCTGGATGCCGATGCTTATCTGCCGGAAGGTCTTGCCGGTCTTTTTTACCAGTGTGCTCTGCATGGTACGGCGTCTTACCAGTCCTACGGATAATATGCTGACAGCCATGGAAAAAGCAAATGCAATGGCTATAACCAGGATGCTGCCCCACATAACATACCCTGCGGTCATCTCAATATCAGCCAGCTCACGGAATTTGCCTTTCAGGAATACAATGGCAATGAATCCCAATACCGCTGATGCGCCCAGAATAACCAATGACTCTATGGCCATCATATTGAGAACTGAGCGTCCCGTTGCTCCGTTGACTATCCTGAGTGCCATCTCATGCTCCCTGTTCCTGACACGGTTCAGGTTAAAGAGCAGGTAATTGACAAGAGCGCAAAGCGTAAGGAGCAGGCTGGCCCATGCAAACATACGGGCATGTTCATAGCCTATATACATTTGGCCGGCCGTGACCGACTTATGCATTTGGGTTATGGGAAGGAATCTGATTTTTATGTCATCAAGGAATGACGGTTGTTTATTGATCACTTCAGTGAAAGAACCGGATAACTGTTCAATATCTGTTCCACCGTGAAGTTTCATAAGGCCGTTGGGATATCTGTCCTCATCGGAATAAAAGACAACATTCTGCTGAATGACCGGCGGATTCCCGTCTTCATCAAGAACCGGCAGTGCTATGACACCAACCGGAATTACCGGGTAATAATGCATGCACAGGATATCGAACCTGAAATACGACGGCCCACTGAACGGAGCCACTACGGCACTGACGGTTTTTCCGTAGCACTCCTGGCCTATGGGATTATGAAACGGGTATTTCCTCTTTGCATAGGCGCTGGACAATGCCACATAATTGGTATCTTTAAGGAAACTCCAGTCTCCTTCAATAAGAGTGAAATCAAAGTAGTTGAAAAACGTAGTATCCGCTATCAGTTCCTTTGCATCCCCATGTTCTCTCCAATTGAACTTGGCAATTGATTCAACCTCTTTGAACTCCTGCAACGGATCTGTCATTTCAGGGCTGAACCTTGCTATATATGGCTCAACTGAATACGGAGTAGTCTCTGACAGCGTAAAAATCCGGTCTGCGTCTTTGTGGAATGAATCAAAAGACTCTTCAAAATGAATCCACAGAGCGGAAAAACTAAGGCAAACAAGGCCTGCCGCAAGACCGATGCAACTTACAGTGTTCTGCAGTGCATATTTGCGTATGTTCCTTACGGCAATCTTAAGGTAGTGTACAAACATATTTCGGACATTTTTAATTATGCATTTCCATATTATTCTGTTTTGACGACATCGGCCGGATTGATGCGCATGATACGGCGTACTTTCCAGAATGTGGAGAGGGTCATTACAAAGGCTATGAAAAACAATACTATTGCACTGTGCCAAGGTCGTATCCAGATCCACATGAAAGAGCCTACTGAATGTCGAATCAGTGTGGCAATGTACCAGCCGGCCGCAAAGGCAACAATCAGAATGATTATGTACGGACGGACAAAAAGCCTTGCAATATCAATGGCTTTTGCTCCGTGAACTTTACGTAGGGCAACCTCCTTGCGTCGGCGTCCGGTATCGGTCGATATGGCCGATGTAATGCTAAGTACAACCATAAACAGGCCTGCCGCGGCTGCCATAAACACAAGAATCATATATATTCGGGTGTTTCCTGAGGAGTCAAGCCACTTGTTGCCTATCTGACTGATCATTTCAGGAGAGTATATGTCAACGTATTCGGCACAGATGGCTTCTATTTCATGTATGGCCTCTGCAATGACTGTACCGGGTTTGAATCTCAAGTACAGATGGGTATAGGGGTGATCTTCATCAGACAGAAGTATGTATCTGTTTTTATCAATGGGGTCACTCAGATCACCGAATCTGGTTTTGAATACTCCGGCAACTGTAAACCGGTCAAAAACGGGATAGTAATCCTCTATATTTTCTGATTTAGGCAGAAGACCTTGCATGGCCTTCTCCTCCAGTTTATTTTCAAACAGTTGATAAAAAGGTTCAGGCTGATTTCCGGTTGACAAAATGTAGTCATACATTGTTTCAGAGAGATAGACCTTGTTCTCACCGGGAACGGCATCATGATATTCCACCGGTATCTTGAAGAATCTGAAATAGCTTGAATCAGAGATGATTGCATATTGTATATTATTTCCTTCAGCACCAATTGTATTGAGACTGACTACCATCATGCTCCACTCTTCATATTTTATAATCTGCGGATAACCGGTCATTACAGCATCTTCAATCATCGGGAGGTTACGTATCCTATTGGCCAGCACCTCCCTGTTCTGGTCAAATTTGGGACTTGACAAATCAACCATGTATGTCCTTTTGAGTTCACCGCGTGATAAAGGATTATACAGTCTTTGTCGCCCGGATAAATAACCCAGAGTACAAAAGCAGGCACAGACCGCTACTGATACCTCCAATCCTATAAGGATATTTCTGAGTACGTGTCTTTCCCTGCGTGTAAGTCCGGGATTAAGTGATGTGGCCGGCTTATAGAACAGTACGATGGCAGCCAGTATCAATGCGCTCAGTAATGTTACAAACAGTAAGACCTGAACCTCCAGTATGATGACATCCGGCAGATGAAAGTACACCCTGTCAACCTGTGCACTATAAAGATAGTGTGGATACAATCCTGTATGATTGACAAAACCTGCAACATATATGGTTAATATGGCCGATATTGCCATAACCGGAGCTATCATGACAATGACCTGCATCATCTGTCCCCAGAACAGGCCACTTTTTCCGGCACCAAGGCTAAGACGTATCCTGTTGTTCTGTTTCTGGTTGAAAAATGAATTGGTTAAACTTGAAAGGAAACATACGGCTCCTGTAAGCAGCAATATGACTGAAAGCAGATGTTGCCAGTTTTTCGGCATCCGTGACAGGGAATCATTCCTCAGATAAAGTGAACGGATATGCTTGGAGTACGGGACACCGTTATAGAACTGATAGGTCTCTAAATCCACCTTCTCTATCTTATTCAATGACAGTCTTGCGTTAACCTTGTCAACATCGGCTCCCTCTCTGAGAACAACGGTTACATTATCATATTTTATGCAGTTGAAATAGATTTCAGCCTCAACATTCCGGCTCCATTTGTCATCCTTAATGACGTTGACTATATACAGAGGCTCGGTTCCTATCAGGCTGCTGGAATATAACAGTGACATATCCTGGTTTTCAGCAGGAACCATCGTCAGGGAAATGCCTGACAAATCATTACCAAGAGAATGCTTCCGCATGAATGATTCTGTAACCACAACCTCATTAGGGTATTCCGGCAACCTGTCTCCGTACAGCAGACTCATCCCTTTGAATCTGAAGAATGCCGGAGATACGTTCAGAGCTCTCTCTGAAATCTCCGAAACACGGTTATGCGCATCTGTGAGATAGAGTCTGGCTGTTCTGGATCCGATCATCTGGTAGTTTTCACCGAATGTTCCGACCACGAACTCAAAATCAGGGTCCTCAAACAATTCCGGATTCTCTAGCCAGAATGATTCATATACTACGGTTGTGTCGGTTCTGGCAATTTCTCCATTATCAAAAACTCCTGTATGGGCAATCAATGCTCTATAGCTGCGACTCTCAAAAGATTCTGAAGTCTTGAAGAAACGATCATGGTCAGTGACATAAAAAATCATTGCAAACAGGATGGTACCCATAATCAGGGCCAGCATTGAGGTCAGATTGAATCCCCATTTGTTTTTGAGATTCCTTAGGGCAATCTTGAGATAATGAAGGAACATAATAAGGACTTTGTTTTAATGCAAATCCAAAAATAACCTCTCTCAACTTCAATTTCCAATAAAAAACTTCAAAAACGCTTTTTTCATCTGAAAGTGTCCAAAATTTTGACACTCTCCGGTTAGGGAATAAAATTTCTCCAGTCAGGCCGCAAAAAACACGGACTAATTGGCTACTTTTGAAACCGTTATGAAACAGTCCAAAATTCTTGTAATTGATGATAATACCGCAGTGCTTACCACATTGCGGATGGTTCTGAAAAGCAGCTTCAGCACTGTGGTTGCCGTAGCCGATCCAAAACTCATTCCCGCCCTTATAAGCAAGGGTGATGTCGATGCCGTTCTGCTGGATATGAATTTCGGCAGTGACCGGCTGGACGGACAGGACGGACTGTTCTGGCTGGACCGCATCATGAACCGCAGTAATCTGGAGAATCCTCCTGCCGTGGTGATGATAACCGCTTTCGGCGATATCAACCTGGCAGTTCAGTCACTCAAGAAGGGGGCATCGGACTTTATCCAGAAACCTTGGGACAACAACGACCTTATTGCTAAACTGACAGAGGCGATAGACAAAAGGGACGCACGTGCGCAGGAGGCATCGGCCCAGGCCGTGAAGGATGAACCCGAGCCCGCGTCAACACTTGAGGAGATGGAGATCCAGACTATCAGACGTGTGCTTGAGCAGTCAGACAGAAACCTTTCGGTTGCAGCCGATAAACTTGGCGTGAGCCGCCAGACCCTATACAACAAGATGAAACGATATGGCATTGAGTAGCCGACATTACACCTGGAACGTAGTCATTACGGTATTGCTGGTAACCGCCATGCCTGCCGTAACTGTGCTGCTTGCCCTGATCGCAAGCCGTACGGAGACTATGGGTGCAAAGACGCTCATTACCTCAGTAGGTGCAATAGTCACCGCAACAATTGCCATAATCTCAATAGTCAGGCTGATACGTCTTATCCGATATCCGGTAAACCAGACCGAACTCATGGCCAGGGCGGTGGTCAACAAGGACTTCATGCTCCATATACCCAAGACCGATGACCTTTTGCTCGGCCGTGCATCACAGGATATGAACCGTATCCTGGACACATACCGCAAGGACCAGAACGAGCTTGAAACCCGTAAGAACTACTATGACCGGATACTCAGGGTGATGACGCATGAACTGCGCAATACCGTAACGCCCATCGTGTCGCTGACCGACTGGATGGTCAGTAACCCCGACGCCCAGTCTGAAGAGGAGCGGCAGGAGGCCATCGGGATAATAAACACCCAGGCGCACAACGTGTGCAATTTCCTGGAATCATACCGCCAGCTTACCGTGCTTGAAAAGCCCGATATGGCCGACATTCCTGCAACGACACTGTTCCGCAATATCCAGACGTTGATAAAGGCGGAGAAGGGTGCCGGGCGCGTACGCTTTGAGACAGCAGGCGATGTTGTACTCCATGTGGATTCCGGTCTGCTGTCACTTGCACTCATCAACATTATCAGGAACGCCATCCAGGCAACCGAGGGCGTTGAGGACGGCCAGGTCACAGTTCTGGCGTCAATGCCCGGAGGCAAGCCTCTGATAACCGTTACCAATAACGGACCTGAGATCCCGCAGGCCATAATAGAGCAGATATTCATGCCGTTCTACTCCACCAAAAAGAAACAGAGCGGAAGCGGCATCGGCCTTGCTCTTTCGCGTCAGATCATGCAACTGCATGAGGGTACGCTTACCTGCTCATCACACTATCCGTTCACTACGTTCACTTTCCAGTTTAAATGACACGGAAGGAAGCGTCCCTACTGAGTCATCAGCTGATGCCGCCGTAGGCGATCCCGTCAACGGCATAGCTGCCGGTACCCCGTTCGAAGAACTCCCCGAGGATTGGGTATGCCCCATCTGCGGAGTTGGCAAAGACCAGTTCTCAAAAGAATAAAACAAAGGGGCAAATCCCCTTTGTTTTGTTTTTACCAGTTCTCATTCAGAACAAAAGGTATGCCGGATGCAGTGATGCCGGAACCACTGATGTTGAACATTGTGCTGTAGGAGTTGTTGTAAAACTCCACCTGGGCCGTGCCTGTTGAGTCAGTTTCAACATTCGGGTTCCAATAGAGGGTGCGACGGTAATCGACGTCACCCAAGACGGGACCGTCAGGATATTCGGGAGAGTAGAAAGCGTAAGGAACCGAGTAACCGTCAACAGTGGTGATACGCTTGTTTATGTTGTATTCATCATAAAGCATTTTACCAATCTCCTTGCGGTCCTTTACCTGTATGTCAATCAGCAAATAGCGCTCGCCAAGATCACGTTGAACCTCCCGGGCGTAGTTCTTTATCTCAATAAACGGACTCGTGGAAGGATCCTTCATATACTGAGGCATCAGAGTACACTCTTTGAATATATCGGCCAAAGACACGAGATGATCATAAACCAGGATACTTTTCAGATATCTGGTGTCAGGGTTCGCGCTTGAACCGGCATAGTAGAATTTATTGGAATCATGAATGTAGAAAAACGGTTTGTGTCCGTTGACCAGCACCCCTTCATATATTACCCCATCGCTTCGTGCAGCGTCAAACTCCGCCATTATGGATGCAGCATCTATTAATCCGTCATCCGGTGTGATGACATAAGAATACCCCCTGTCAGAAAGATAGCCCATCATATCCGTAGAGTATTCGCCCTTGTCCATTTCAATCTCAGTATCAACTTTCACGTTATAGGCGGTAAATGTAAAGTAGTCTATATACTTGCGTTTCTCAAGGATATCAACATCAGGAAGCAGGATGCCATCATCGGCTTTTATGACTTCGGGGAACTGTTCATCTGTATCCGGTTGTTCTAATTCATAGGATTTGACAGACCTGCCTAGCCTGTTTCTGAAAACAAGTTCCTGCTGCAAATACGGACGGACTACCGGTTTTGCGGAACGCTCAAACTTAATACGTGCATCGGTACCTATTATTCGTCTGCGTGCCTGGGCATTAATGGCGAAAGTTGCCATACCATAAAATTCCGGCTCCAGGTCTATGCTGAAATAGCCAGACGAATCAGTGACGCATGAATACTTCCTGGAGATACGCTCATCCCCCATCTGCATGGCCAGCAAGGCTTTTATCCTGATACCTTGAAGTCTTTTCTTTCCGGATGAATTCAGCACCCAGCCGTTCATCATGAGAGATTCCTCAACATGATGCACTGCGCTGAAGTCCTGTTGCCCGGTCATTGTATTCCAGTCATACCTTTCCCAACCTTGCACAAGCATAAGGACATCGAGTGCCTCATCGCGTTCAGGAGCATCGGACTCAAAATACCAGGAGGGGTTCTCAATAAGTCCTTTCAGGTCCGATGAGAGCAACAGCGATGTGCGCAGATCATCGGTGCATGAATTGACCCGTCCCAGGGCATCACGTACAGAGACACAGAAACTGTTCTGGAAAGGATTCCCCTGACCATCTTCCAGGCTGAAACGCAAAGTCACTTTCTCAAACGGATGGTAGGACGGTTTGTCAGCAGCGGCCACAAGTACCGGAGCCTTGAAATCCCGGCTGTGATGGTAGATGGAACGGCTGGCGTATATATTTCCGGAACTGCCGAATATATGTATCCTGCACACTCCTTCAGGTACGCCTCCCATAGGGATGGTTTTCTCAACGGGATTGTTGACATCAAAAGTGCAAAAATCCAGCAGTTCGCCCCTGCAGGTCAAAGTCATGCCGACACAGCTGTCGGCCAACCCCACACAATCAACCTTCAGTTTGATGCTATCCGGACCACATGGATTTACAGAGAGTAAACATCCAGCCTTTTCGGTGCGGGGAAGTTCAAAAGTACGAGTGTTATTTCCTACGGTTATTTCAATGGTATTGCGATTGTCTTGAGGTATGAACGTAAAACAGCCCATGCCGTCATGTATGGTTGAGAAAGTCTGTCCATTGCCGTTCAGAACTCCGGTAGCTTCAACCCCGAATCCGGTATCATCAGTTACCTTAAAGGCTACGCGACAGAGCTTGCCCATTACGATATGACCGCCTTCCGGATAAAATGTGCAGTTGATCTTGTTTGATTTTTCAGTTTGGGGACGTATTTCCCAACTCTCCCGCTTGTGTTTTTTTATGGTGGGATCCTCTTTGTAGTAGTTGCCTTCCTGCCTGGGTTTTTCATATACGGCAAATACCCGGGAAAACACCAATTCATCACTGAAGTTGAGCATGTAATTGGTATATGCGCGTATCTCATAGAAGCCACTCGGGTAATTGAGTATGCCACGCATTCCGCGTGCCTGTCCAGTCGAAGCATCCTTGAGCACAAACGAGCCGTCGGCCTGTCCTGCCTCAACCTTGAGTTTCTGCTGCTTGAGCAATTCGCCCGTGGGCGAGACAAGATCCACATACAGAACCTTACTCTGTGCTTCATTCAGAGTCGATGCATTGACCACGAATGCCTTGAACCAGATAGTCTCACCGGTATAGTATGACGTATTGTCGAACTGCAGATACACCTTCTCCTGTGGAAAGAGACTGTTGAACTGACGGATATTACCCGCAAAGCGCACAAGTTCGAGAGTCGGGTCTGCAGACTCATTCGTTTCCTGTACTTTACTATCCTTTGCATATACAGAGCAAAGAGACAGGACTGCGGTTAAGGTCAAAATAACAAGGTGTCTCATTATTACCAGTTCTCATTAAGGACATAAGGCATACCGGACGCAGTGATACCGGCAGCGTTGATTGTGAACTTGCTTGTGAAGCTGTTGTTGTAGAATTCCACCCGTGCATGGCCGTCTTCATCGGTTATCACGTTAGGGTTCCAGTAGATGGTGCGACGATAATCCACTTCACCGGCAATGGGACCGTCCGGGTATGAGGGCGAGTAAAATTCATACGGACGGGAGTAGCAGTCTATGGTAGTTACACGCTTGTTTATATTGAACAACTCTTCCCTAGTGCTGATTTCTTGGGGCTCCTTCATTTGGATATCCACCAGAAAATAACGCCAAGGATCTTCATATAAACCGATCAGTGGCTGCATACTCTTTTTAAAATAATCCAAATAGAGAGGGCATAGATCCATGATATGCATCATCCTTAAGGGACGGTTATAAACCATTATGCTCTTGATATTCCTGGAGTCAATTTCTATAGGATGTTCATATATCCCGTAATTCAAGAGCTTACTCGTATTGTGCACATAGATGAAAGATTTATACCCGTTGATATATTCAATTTCCGTACCATCATGAGTTAATTCCACAAAATAGCCTTTTTCAAGAAGATAGCCTAAAAGGTCTGTGGTATATTCCCCCTTATCCATTTCTATCTCAACATCCTTAACCACATCAAAAGCCTTGAAAGTGTAATAATCCATAATCAAACGGCTCTCTTCAATATCAACTTCGGGCAGGACGAAACCATTATCCTTACTGAATATGACTTCAAGATCTTCCTTCCGTGAAGATTTGCCTTTTTTATTTTTCTTGTCCGGAGGGGGCAGAAGACCGGTGAATATCATTTCCTGCGGCTGATATGCACGGATATCCGGAAACAGGGAACGGTCAAACACTATGCGGGCATCGGGGCCGATCAGGCTTTTTCTTTTGGGCTGGGCCTTGATGGCAAACTTGGCTTTGTCATATAAATCCGGCCCTATATCAAATCCGAAATAGCCCGATGAATCCGTCGTGTATGAATAGGTCTCGCACAGAGTCTTGTCATCCGGTATGAGTGATGCCAGAACCTCTATGTTATTCAACGGTTTTTTACCCGATGAGCTCATGATCCAGCCGTTAACCGTAAGGTTCTCCTCTATACGATGCCTCTCGCGGAATTCCTTCTGTCCGGTCATGATCTGCCAGTCATAACGCTCCCAACCCTGTACCAGACAGAGCAGGTCCAATGCCTCATCGCGAATGGGATCATCCGAATCAAAATACCATGAAGGATTCTCAATGAAACCTTTCAGGTCCGATGACAGAAGCATGGATGTACGCAGGTCATCGGCCAAGGCATTGCTCTGTCCGCGCACATCACGGACCGACAGGCAGAACCGGTCACGGAAGGGATTGCCCCGTCCGTCCTTGAGTTCAAACTGGAACGTCACCATGTCAAAAGGCTCATACTTGTCCTTATCGGCAGAAACCTGGATTGTAGGTGTGAGGTCTGTTCCGCAGCGATGATAGAGTGAGCGGCTGGCATATATCATGCCGTCGGCACCGAAAAGATACAGTCTGCACACACCCTCCGGAACGCTTGTCATGGAGAGAGACAAATCAACAGGCCGGGTTCCGGTATGTATGGTACGGAAATCAAAGAGTTCTCCCCTACAGGTCAGCGCCAATCCCACAGTCTGGTCTGCCAGATCCGGAGTACAGTCTATGCATAACTGAAGGGCATCAGCGTCGGATACATCGGCCCGGACAGTCAAGCCGCTCTCCGAGGCTCTTGGCAACTTGAATGATTTTGACTCGCCGTCAACCGTCAATGTTACAGTATTCCTTCTGTTGTCAGGTGTGAACGTAAACCAGCCCATACCGTCGTGAACGGTACTGAAAGTTATATCAGTATCATCCAGAACGCCATCCGCATCAATGCCGAATCCGGTTTCATCGGTCACCTTAAAGGCAACACGGCAGGGTTTCCCCATAACCAGATGGCCGCCCTCAGGAAAGAATTCGCTGTTTATCGGGTTTAGTTCCTCTGTTTTGGGACGTAACTCCTCTTCGGTCTCATTCCATCTGAGTTTCCTGTTTCTTATGACAGGAGGCTCCTCATAATAATCGCCATCGTTTTTAGGTTTCTCATAAACGGCAAACACGCGCGAAAAGATTGACTCCTCACCAAAGTTGAGCATATAATTGGTGTAGGCGCGAACCTCATAGAAGCCGCTGGGGTAATCAACCACGCCACGCATTTCACGAGCCTGCTCTGTCGATCCTTCCATCAGCACGAACAGTCCGTCGGCCTGTCCTGCCACAATCTTAAGTTTCTGCTGCTTGAGCAACACGCCTGTGGGCGATATCAGGTCCACATACAGCACCTTACTCTGCGCACGTTTAAGTGTCGATGCATTGACCACGAACGCCTTGAACCAGATTGTTTCACCGGTATAGTATGACGTATTGTCAAACTGCAGATACACCTTCTCCTGCTGGAATATGCTGTTGAACTGGTGGATATTGCCCGCAAAGCGCATCAGGTCAGCTGTATAGCCGCCTGTATCGTTCGTCTCATGACCCTCTGTGTCCCTTGCGTTTGCAAGCGGGATCAGTAACAACAATGCCAAGGTTAAAGTAACAAGGCGTCTCATTTTTACCAGTTCTCATTAAGGACATAAGGTATACCGGATGCAGTGATACCTGCAGCGTTGATTGTAAACTTGCGGGTAAAACTGTTGTTGTAGAATTCCACACGTGCATGGCCGTCTTCATCGGTTATCACGTTAGGATTCCAGTAGAGAGTGCGACGGTAATCCGGACTGCCTTCTATCGGACCGTCGGGATATACAGGGGCGTAGAACTGTACGGGCCGGGTAAAGCCTTTGACCGTTGTGGTGCGGCGGCCCAGGTTACGGATTTCATCATAGGACAGCAGTTCCCTATCCTCCTTGATCTTTATATCTACAAGATTATACCTGCTGGTGATATCATAATAAGCATTAGACAACCATGACAAATTGTTATGTTTACGGTGGTATTCCACCAAAAGGGGGGAGCAATCCACTATTTCCTGCAAATACATCGGGCGGTCAGAAATGATTATGCTCTTTACATCAATCATATCAATCTGGAAAGGCTTGTCAAAAGGTTTTCCGTCCAACACCTTTTCATTATTATGAATGTAAAAGAATGCACTGATTTCCTGAACATCACTGTCACTGTTACCATTACCGTCTTCTTCCGAGGACTCCTCATTTGTGATATCAAAGGCGTCAGCATCACTTTCCTCGACTTCCCGGCCAAAACTGTCTTGCCCTGTATATCCTGCTCCTTCTTTGCCAAACCAATGCATCCTCAAACCTTTCTCGAGGAAATAGCCTAAGAGATCGGTGGTATATTCTCCCTGATCCAGTTCAAACTCCGCATCCTCCTCGGCCTCAAACGACGTAAAAGTGTCATAATCAATGAAGCGGCGCTTTTCGCCTTTTTCCTCAATATCAACGTCATCTATCATTTTGCCCAGTCTGCGACGCTGAGCCGGAGTGAGGTCGAAATCAGTATAATCAACTTTATAGTCGTATGGGCGGCTGTTATTGTGAGTCAAGTCTGTCTCCTGTTTCAAGTATGGTCTTGGAACTGGTCGTTCTCCCCTCTCAAAACGGATACGCTTGCTCCTCTCCTGTTTGGAATCACCGTTATCCTTGGTCGACATCAGATTGATGCTGAACTTGCCCCTTCCGTAAAAATCGGACATGTCAAACCCGAAATAACCCGTAGAATCAGTCTGATAACTAAAACTTTCAAACAGTGTCTTGTCATCATCGGGAATGACATTTGCATAGACACCTATGCCGGATACAGGTTCACGCTTACTGTATGACAGAATCCAACCGTTCATGGTAAGGCCTTCCTCGATACGGTGTTTCTCCTCGAAATGAGCAAGTCCGGTCATAGTCTGCCATTCATAACGTTCCCAGCCCTGAACAAGGGTCAGCAGGTTCAAAGCCTCACGATGTTCCTCATCATCGGCCTCCAAATACCAGGCAGGGTCATGAATGTACCCCCTAAGGTCCGATGACAGCAGCAGATTGGTCTGCAGGTTATCGGTACGACCGCCACCGTAGTCCGTAGCATCACGAACCGACAGGCAGAACCTGTCGCGGAACGGATTACCCTCCTGGTCCGTAAGCGTAAGTTCTATCACTTCCTTGTCGCAAGACTGTCTGGACATACTGTCGGTATTGAGTGTTATCGTTGGAGCGGTCAGGCTTCCGCTGCCGTGAAAAATGCTGCGCGATGACAGGACCTTTCCTTCTTTATTGAACAGAGTCAAACGGCATACACCAATAGGCCAATCCGAGCAGTCTATATTCAACTGACTGTTCTCGACATCCCTTATCTCCTCAAAATAAATCACCTCACCACGGCAGGTTACAGCCAACGCAGTCTCTTCGCCTACCCTATCCTGTGTTCGCCAAATATTCAATTGCAGTTGTGAGTCAGAGAGCATATCCGAAATCATGGAATAACCACTGGATGCCAAATCCGGCAGCGGGAAACCCGACATACCCTTCCCTTCGTCACTTACATCCGGATAGAAATACGCCCAATGATATCCTTTTGGGGTGACAATGAATGACCCCATTCCGTCATGTACAGTGTGCACGGAATCCAAAATGCCCGGTATCGAAAGGGTTCCCCCTATGCCGAATGCATCACTGCCGGTTGCCTTGAAAGCCACTCTGCAGGGCAATCCTACAACCCAATCGCCCCCCTCGGGATAGAATGTAACATTGATATCCTTATACTTATCGACGGTTTTACCTCGAATCTTCTCAACAAGAGGGTTATTCTGATTGCTCTCAACATGAGATCGGTTATACTCCCCCTCAAACTTGGGTTGCGTGTAGATGGGTATCACACGGGAGAATATTGCTTCAGGGCTGAAGTCCAGCATATTCTGTGTATATGCCCTTATCTCATAAAAACCGCTGGGATATGCCAAAATACCTGTTTTCTCGCGAGTCTGTGAAGTGCCGGCGTCAACCAGAGGTATCGCGCCGTCGGCCTGTCCCGCTTCAATCTTAAGTTTCTGCTGCAGTATAAGTTGCCCTGTAGGAGCCAGGAAATCCACATACAGCACACCGCTGGGTGCCCGTTCCAATGTCGTTGCGTGAGTGACAAAAGCCTTGAACCACATAATCTCACCCTGAAAATAAGCCGGATTGTCAAACTCCACGTAAACCTTCTCCTGCGGGAACATACTGTTGAACTGACTGATGTTATCGGCAAATTTCATCAGTTCATCGACATAATCCGGAGATCCCGCCGGCCTGACCCTGATCGAATCTCCCGGCGGCAAGTAATCGTCGGGCAGACACGATGCGATTCTCCTCTTGGATATATCGCCCGAAAAAAGAATGCTGTTGTCCCTTACTACACCCTCTTTGCTGAAAGAGCACTCATCATTCAGGAAAGTAATGCCGGACTCCGAATAACGGCGAAGGCCCTTTGCCGATTCTCCCAAATTCAACGGAGAACCGTCATTAAGATGATAATACTTAATCCAGAGTTTCCTGTCCTTTAAGCCACTCACCCTGACAATACCGTCCTCCGTACCGGCAGAATACTCACTGACATTGATAGGCAGATTAGTCGGTATGTTCTTTTTGCCCTTCACAATATTTTCGGACTTTGTCAGAATGTATCCGTTCTCGGCCAATCTGTCTTGGGCAAAAGACTTAAGGAAGTGCTGGCTGGAGCCGTAATAAGCTTTCAACCTGTTCCGCTCAATACTCTTGGCCTGACGTTTGGATACGTCAGTGTAGGGCTTGTAGTAGTAATAGCCAAGTATATCACACTGACTTACGGCATTGGTCTGTTCAACTGTAAAGTTTACCAGATCCACATACACTTCATATCCAAGCAAAGGCAAATCAATTATAAGGGGTTCATATGCCCACGCCCTGAATACCTTTTTGACGACCTTTACAGTATCGACATATATTGAGGTATTACTCTGTATATCATTATAGACATTACGGCTTGAATAGAATGTCTTACCTATCCGCCTGGTGAAATAAGAGGTTTGATATGAGTTGTCAACCATAATGACATTCTCATTCCTGATGTGTGCCCTGCCACCCCATCTGTCATCGCCAAGAAACATCTCCTTGAAATACTCCAGATCCTCTTTCCTGATCTTATTGGCCTTGCCCGATATCACTATCTCCGGCAACTCTTCATTAGCACTGAGCATGACCGTAAGACTACCGGGATTACGCTCCAGTTCCAAAGCCTGTGGCTGATAACCCACATAACTGAATACAACCGTTGCCGGGAAAAAAACATCATTCAGTTCAAACCGGCCGTCAAGACCGGTTGCAGTACCTTGTGTGGTTCCATTCACATACACAGTGGCCGATGCCAACGGCTCCTGCGTAAGGCTGTCAATAACAATTCCGCGAATAGTGCTCTGCCCAAACAGGGAAACGGGCATAAGAGCCAATAATGCAAGGGTTAAACTAACAAGGTTCCTCATTGCAACACAGGATTATTTTCAATTAATTGATCCTATTGCAAAGAAAAACAAACTTGTCAAATAAACAAAATATGTTTGGGGCTATTATTTTTTTTCAGCTTATTCCGCCTCGGATATTCTTATCCAGCATGCTCTTGACCTGAGCGTTGTCTTTGGTACCGCCCATCAGGAAAAAGAGTTTGGCAAGAGCGGCCTCGGTTGTCATGTCACCGCCTGACACTACACCTGCATCACGCAGGGCGCAGCCTGTAGCATACAGGTCCATGTTGACGGTACCTGCCAGACACTGGGTTACGTTCAGCAGAATCTTGCCCATGGCCGATGCCTCCCTCACAATCTGTATGAACCAGTCTTTTGAGATGGCGTTGCCGGATCCATAGGTTTCGATTATCACGGCGCGGGTCTCGGGACCAAGCAGAATGTTACGCACCACCTGCGGAGTTATACCCGGATGCACCTTAAGGATTGATACGCGGGTATCGAGTTCGGTATGTATGGTGAAAGGTTTGCCTGTAGCAGGCGTGATCATCTTGTGATTATAGCGAATATCTATACCCGCGGTTGCCAGAGGCGGATAATTCGGCGAACGGAACGCATTGAACGATGTTGCATCGGCCTTGGTGCTGCGATTGCCGCGCAGCAGCTGTGAGTTGAAGAATATGCAGACCTCAGGTACTACTGCACTGCCGTCAGGATTCTTGGCTACGGCTATCTCGACCGATGAGATCAGGTTCTCCTTACCGTCGGTACGGGGACGGCCCACGGGCAGTTGGCTTCCCGTAAAGATGACCGGTTTAGAGAGGTTCTCCAGCATAAAACTAAGGGCCGATGCCGAATAGGCCATTGTATCTGTTCCGTGAAGTATCACGAATCCGTCATAGTCATCATATCGGTCACGGATGATCTCAGCCAGGCGTATCCACAACGCAGGCTCTACATCGGACGAATCAATAAGCGGGGAGAATGTGTAGTGGTCAATACGGCATGTGAACTTGCTCAGTTCGGGCACAGACTCAATCAGTCCGTCAAAGTCAAACGGCATGAGCCTTCCGCGCTCATCCTCTTTCATGCCTATGGTACCGCCGGTATAAATGAGCAGTACCGATGAACCACCCTTAGTCATAATCCTTTCAGTAAATTGCTATGCACTCCATCTCCACGAGCCAGCCCGGACGGCAGACGGGAGCCTGCACGATTACGCGGGGACAGTCGGGGAAACGTTTGTCAAAAATATCCTTTACTACGGCGTAGTCGGCACTGTCACGCAGATAGACTGTCATCGAGCCCACCTGACCGAAACCGCATCCGGCTTCGGAGAGCAGGACCCCGACGTTCTCAATCATACGCTCCGTCTGGCGTACTATGTCACCTTCGTAGAGGATCTTTCCGTTATTGTCTATGCTGGCCGTGCCCGATATGTATACGTGACTGCGGTCAGGATACTCCACCTTCGTGCCGCGCTCAAATCTTACTCCGTACTGTGAGGTCCGGTTCAGATGGCTTGCACCCTGGATATAGTCAACAAGCACGCCGGGACCCGAAACGGCGACGGCGTCAAGCATCACCTTGCTGGCACAGTTCTCGGTGCGTCCTTCAATGCCGGTGCTGGCAATGAAATGTGTATCGGGAGTGAGTCCGTGACGGTCAAAAACCGTGTTACGGCCGTCAACCACACCCTTATAGTTCACGTCTATGTTCTGTACAAAAAGCCAGGTGCGCATGCAGTTGGTCTCAAGAGTTAGCCCCTGAGCCTCAAGTCCCGAACTCAGTTCGTCCAGCAGAGCCACCGTCTGGTTGTATGAGCCGTCGGCACCGGAAACACCGCCCGTGTACCAGTATTCGTCAATACCCCTCTCGGTCACCTTATGCATCCTGTCGCTTAAACGGCATATTGCGGCCGACTGCCTGCACCATACCATTGCGGCTATCTTGGTTCCGTTAAGAGGTGTCTGTCCTATGATTGAAAGCGGACAGTCAAATACCATCCGTTTGAGGATAAGTTCAGTCTGGTTGGCCGGATCACTCACAAAAAAACGCATCAACACGGGAGTACCGTTGGCCTCCACCACATCCCGAAGGCTTTCCATTAGTGCATCGAGCTGTTTTTCAAAAGGCATCCTGAGATCAGTCAGTGACAGGACGGAGAAGGATTCCGTCTGGTCAGCCGCACCGTCACGTGTCCATTTTCCGGTACTTATCAGTATGTTCTTGTCAGTAAATGAAGTATAAAGCATCTGCTTTTATAATTATGCCGCGAATATAACGTTTTTCGCCGTTCCCGCTTTGCTGAATGGAGCAAAAAGAATAAATTTGGCATCACGAAAATCAAATAACTAGTTATAAGTATGAAGAAATTATTCGTTATCGCTTCATTAGCCCTGGTATGCGCCGGCGTTTCGGCCCAGGATGAGAAGAAGGAAGAACCCAAAGGTTACGGATTCACAACCGTTGATTCACTTGCAATTACTCCGGTAAAGGATCAGGCCAGTTCAGGTACCTGCTGGTCATTTTCATCAATAGGTTTCTTTGAGTCAGAGCTGCTCCGTCTGGGTAAGGGTGAGCATGACCTGGCCGAGATGTTCGTAGTTCACAAGACAATGGAGGACCGCGCCAAGGCAGCCGTACGTCTGCACGGTGACATCGAGTTCGCACAGGGCGGCAGTTTCTACGATGTAGTTTATTGCTGGAAGAACTATGGTATGGTTCCTCAGGAGGTAATGCCCGGCATCATGTACAAGAGCGACCGCATCAACCACACTGAACTGACCGCTGTAGCCAAGGCTTACGTTGACGCACTGGCCAAGAGCAACCTTAAGAAACTGACCGATGTATGGCAGAAGGGATTCTCAGGAATCTACGACGCTTACATTGGCGAGTGCCCCGAGAAATTTACTTACAACGGAAAGGAGTACACCCCCAAGTCATATGCAGAGTCACTGGGTCTGAACATGGATGATTACGTATCACTGACATCATTCACACACCACCCCTTCTACGAGCAGTTCATCATTGAGATCCAGGACAACTGGCGCTGGGGTCTCTCATACAACCTGCCGCTTGACGAGTTCATGGCCGTTATGCACAACGCCATCAAGAACGGTTACACATTCGCCTGGGGTGCCGATGTATCCGAGCCCGGATTCACCCGCGACAAGACCGCCCTGTGCGTAATTCCTGCCGATGATAAGGACAACAAGTATCTCCGTGAGCCCGTTGAGGAGAAGGAGATCACCCAGGAGATGCGTCAGGAGGGTTATGATAACTGGGAGACCACCGATGACCACGGCATGCAGATTTTCGGTATCGCCAAGGATAAGAACGGCAAGGAATATTTCATGGTTAAGAACTCATGGAACACCACTGCCGGCAACAACGGTATCTGGTATGCAAGCGATGCTTACGTTGCACTGAAAACCATCAACATTCTTGTTCACAAGGATGCACTGCCCAAGGACATAAAGAAGAAGCTGGGCATCAAGTAATCCCGGAAAAATCCCGACATAGAAAAAAGAGACGTCAACACGACGCCTCTTTTTTTATTTTATTTTATATCTTTGCATTTTAGCATAAATCAGTCTCTGAATATAGGGAGACTTTAAACTTCAACTCATGGATAAAATAAAAAATAACATATATAATGAACTTCAGATGGAACTATGTGCCCCCCACCCCGGAGATGACAGAGGCAGCCAATGAGTTATCAAAGGCTGTCGGGATCAGTCCCGTCCTCTGCCGACTTCTGATAGAGAGAGGCATAAAAGACAAAACCGAAGTACAGAAATTTTTCAACCCGCAACTGAACGAACTGCTTGACCCTTGGCTCATGGATGACATGGACAAGGCGGTAGCCCGTATCAACAGCGCCATTGAGCGTGGCGAGCGCATTCTGGTTTACGGTGATTATGACGTTGACGGCACCACAGCCGTAGCGTTGGTTTACAACTTCCTTAAAAGGGATTATGACAACCTGGACTACTACATTCCTGACCGTTACAACGAGGGTTACGGAGTGTCGGTACAGGGTGTTGACTACGCCTATGAGACAGGCGTAAAACTGGTTATCGTGCTTGACTGCGGCATCAAGGCCATCCAGGAGATTGCCTATGCCAAGGAGAAGGGCATCGACTTCATTGTATGTGACCACCACGTACCTGATGACGAACTGCCCCCTGCCGTAGCCATCCTCAATGCAAAGCGATTTGACTCCAATTATCCGTTCAAGCACCTGTCGGGCTGCGGCGTGGGTTTCAAACTCATGCAGGCCTTCGCGCTTGACAACGGCATACCTTTCAGCGAACTGCTGCCCAGCCTGGATCTGGTTGCAGTGAGCACGGCATCGGACATAGTACCCATCATGGGCGAGAACCGTGTCCTGACCCACTACGGTCTGGAACAGCTCAACAGCAACCCCAGCACGGGACTCAAGGCCATAATCCAGGTCTGCAAACTGTCCGACAAGACCCTTACCATCAACGATATCGTCTTCAAGATAGGACCGCGTCTGAATGCTGCAGGCCGTATGAGCAGCGGCAAGAAGGCCGTTGACCTTATGGTCGAGAAGGATCTGGGACGCGCACTTGAACTTGCCGAGAACATCGACAAGGAGAACGATGACCGCAAGAAGGATGACAAGGAGATGACCGAGGAGGCCAACAAGATTGTCACCAACCTTGAGGACGGCGAGAACCGCCACGCCATAGTACTCTACAACGCCGAGTGGAAACGCGGTGTGATAGGAATCGTGGCATCACGTCTGACCGAGGTCTTCTACAAGCCGGCTGTGGTTCTGACCAAGACCGGTGACCTGGCCACAGGATCGGCCCGTTCAGTATCCGGATTTGACGTTTACAAGGCCATTGAGAGCTGCAAGGACCTGCTGGAGAACTTCGGAGGACACACCTACGCAGCCGGACTCTCGCTCAAGGTGGAGAACGTGGAGGAATTCAAGCGCCGCTTTGAGGAGTATGTCTCAACCCATATCGAACCAGATCAGATTGAGGCATCGATCGATATAAACGCCGACCTGGACTTCAAGGACATCACACCCAAGTTCTTCCGTGACTTAAAGAAGTTCCAGCCATTCGGCCCGGACAACAGCAAGCCTATATTCCGCACCCGCAATGTCTATGACTACGGTACCAGCAAGGTCGTAGGACGCGGTCATGAGCACATAAAACTCGAACTGATTGACAGCAAGAGCGGCCATCCGCTCAACGGCATCGCATTCGGTCAGAGTTCATACGTAAGCTATATCAAAACCAAGAAATCGTTTGATATCTGCTATACCATCGAGGAAAACAACTTCAAGCAGGGTGACGTTCTGCTCCAGATTGAGAGCATCAAACCCAACCAGCCTGAACAAAAAGCCTGACAGGCAGCCATGAACTACCTGGAGATACTCAAACAATACTGGGGTTACGACAGTTTCCGAGGCATACAGGAGCAGATAATCGAGAGCATCGGCAGCGGCCGTGACACTCTCGGGCTCATGCCTACCGGAGGCGGTAAGAGTATCACATTCCAGGTTCCGGCACTTGCAATGGACGGGGTATGTCTAATCATCACTCCGCTCATAGCCCTCATGAAAGACCAGGTCCGCAACCTGCGCGAACACGGCATCAAAGCCGCAGCCATTCATACAGGCATGAAACGTGACGACATAATAGCCGTCATGGAAAACTGCATATTCGGCGGGTACAAGTTCCTATACGTATCGCCCGAGAGGCTTTCATCGGACCTTTTCCGCACCAAACTGCGTCATGTGAAGATATGCCTGCTCACGGTCGATGAGTCACACTGCATATCCCAGTGGGGGTATGATTTCCGCCCCTCATACCTGAACATAGCCGATATCCGCAAGGAGCTGCCCGGCGTCCCCGTTCTGGCGCTTACCGCCACCGCGACCCCTCAGGTGACCGATGACATTCAGGACAAGCTGGGATTCAGGGAGAAGAACGTGATCCGCATGAGTTTCTTCCGCGAGAACCTCTCATACGTGGTCCGCAAGACCGAGAACAAACTCCTGGAACTCAAACATATACTGGACCGTGTGCCCGGCACCTCAATTGTCTACGTACGCAACCGTGCCGGTACAAAGGAGGTGGCCGATTTCCTCAACTCCGAGGGTATTCCCACCACATTCTACCATGCAGGTCTGGACCAGGTGGTCAAAGACGAGCGACAGAAGGCCTGGACCCAGGACCGCTACCGTGTGGTTGTCGCAACCAACGCCTTCGGAATGGGTATCGACAAACCCGATGTCCGTACCGTCATACACATGGACATACCCAGTTCCATCGAGGCCTATTTCCAGGAGGCCGGACGTGCCGGCCGCGACGGAAAACGTTCATACGCCGTGCTGCTGCACTCACCCGGTGACAAACGCACCGTAAGCAAGCGCATCAGCGACAACTTCCCCAAAGAGGAGTTCATACGTGACGTTTACGAGAAGCTGGGCTTCTACTACGAGATGGCCGTAGGCGACGGCCGCGGCTGCACATACTCATTCTCACTGGGAGAATTCTGCAAGCAGTATTCGCTGCCCATCATCCCCACCGACAGCGCCCTGCACATTCTCACCAGAATGGGATACATCGAGTTCGTGGATGAGATGGACTATTCGGCCCGTCTGCTCTTTACCGCGGGACGTGACGACTTGTACCGCATGCATCAGGACAAGGTGACCGACAACGTCATGAACATCATACTGCGTAACTACAGCGGCATATTCACTGACTACGCTTACATTGACGAGCACCTTATCTGCTCACGCGCCGGAATAGACCGTGAGCAACTCTACACAACTCTCATGAACCTCCAGAGCCAGGGCGTGGTCCGATACGTCCCCGAAAGACGTACTCCCGTCATTACCTGGACACGTGAACGCGTTGACACACACCTTTTGCGTTTCGACCCAGAGGTCTACGCCATGCGCAGGGAGGAGTTCAAGGAGAGGATAGGTGCCATGATGGAATATGTGACACGTGAGACCGGATGCCGCAGCGCCATGCTGCTCAAGTATTTCGGCGAACACCAGAAAAAGCCCTGCATGTGCTGTGACCTGTGCCAGGAGAAGGTTCAGGGAGAACTCACACGCGGAGAACGCGACGCCATAATGGGTGACGTGCTGGATACCTTCCACACCAACCCCGACAACCCTCAGAAAGTATACACCCTGCCCTACGACAGGAAGAAAATAGATATCGTCCTGCACCATATGGTTGCCGAAGGCCATATCCTGATGCGTGACGGAAATATATTTGCAAAGAAATGATTGAGATAGAGAAGATAGAAAACTGCTCCATGATTGCAGGTCCCTGCAGCGCCGAGTCTGAATCACAGGTACTGGAGTGCGCCCGCAGCCTTGCGAAGGCTGGAGTCAGGATATACCGCGCCGGAGTGTGGAAGCCACGCACGCGTCCCGGAAACTTTGAAGGCGCCGGCGAGTCCGCATTGGAATGGCTCAAAGCGGTCAAGGCCGAGACAGGAATGGCAGTAACCACCGAGGTTGCCAATGCCCGTCATGTCGAAGCCGCACTCAAAGCCGGCATTGACATGCTCTGGATAGGTGCCCGTACCACCACCAGCCCCTTTGCCGTACAGGAGGTGGCCGATGCCCTTCGAGGCACCGACATCCCCGTACTCGTAAAGAACCCCATCAATGCGGAACTGGAACTCTGGATAGGTGCTTTTGAGCGTCTGACAGGTGCAGGCATCAAACGTCTGGCAGCCATTCACCGCGGATTCAGTTCATACTATGAGAGAATCTACCGTTACTCACCCGAGTGGCAGATACCAATCGAGTTGCGCCGCCGCATACCCGGCATCCAGGTAATCTGCGACCCCAGTCACATGGCCGGACGCAGCGACCTTGTTCCCCATCTTGCCCAGATGGCACTGGACATGAATGCCGACGGTCTGTTCATAGAGGTACATCCCAATCCCGCCCAGGCCCTGAGTGACAAGCAGCAGCAACTCACCCCGCAGCAGTTCAGTGAGATGAAATCAAAACTGATATTCCACCGTGAGCCCAAACCTGCAGACCTCAAGAAGATGCAGCCCTACCGCAACCAGTTGGATGACATAGACCTGCAACTCATTCAGGACCTTGCAGACCGTTTCAGCGTAACGGGACGCATCGGTGATTACAAGAACCTGCATAACCTTGCCATACTCCAGCCCGACCGCTACAAGGCCATTTCAGATACACTTACGGAGAAGGGAAAGGAACTGGGACTTGACGAGGATTTCATCCGTCTGCTCTTTGAGACCATACATGCCGAGAGCGTACGTTGTCAGATTAACAAAAAGAACACGATATGAAAAAGAGTTTATTGATTTTGATGTCAGCCATCGTACTGACACTTTCAGCTTGCCAGAAAGAACCTGTCCGCGTAGCCTGTGTAGGTGACAGCATAACATACGGACACGGCATCAAGGACCGTGAACATGACGCATACCCCGGACTGCTCAGCACTATGCTGGGCGAGAAGTATGATGTCCGCAATTTCGGCGTCAGCGGCTCCACCACAATGATGGGAACCGATATGCCCTATATGAACGAGCAGGCCTACAAGGATGCCCTGGCATTCAACCCCCAGATTGTCACCATCAAACTGGGAACAAATGACAGCAAGCCCTATAACTGGAGCGGACAGGATCATTTCAAGAAAGATCTCAAGGATCTGATCGAGTCATTCCGCGCCCTGCCCTCCAAACCCGAGATATGGCTCTGCCTGCCCGTTCCGGCATACGGACATGCATGGAGCATCAATGACAGCGTAATCTACAACGGCGTCATTCCTTACATCAAGGAGGTTGCCAGCGAGGAGAACATCCCTCTGGTTGACCTGAACACCCCCATGCAGAATAAGCGTCAGTATTTCCCCGACACCATCCATCCCAACGAGGAGGGTCAGCAGATGATTGCCGAGGTCATTTTTAAGAACGTATTCGCCAAAAGAAAGAAATAAACCATAACAACCTTATTTGCAATAAACATGGAATCAATTCTCAAAATCGAGCATGTGTCCAAGACATACACCGGGCACAAGGCTCTTGATGATGTATCGATGGAAATCCCCCGCGGCTCCATCTACGGTTTGCTCGGCCCCAACGGAGCCGGTAAGACCACACTCATCCGTGTGGTCAATCACATGACTATACCCGATTGCGGTAAAGTATTTTTTGAAGACCATGAAATTACTGCCAATGACATATACCAGATCGGTTATATGCCCGAGGAGCGTGGCCTCTACAAGAAGATGAAGGTAGGTGAGCAGGCCGTGTTCTTTGCACGCATGCGCGGCATGAGCCGTCAGCAGGCCGTACGCAAACTGCACGAGTGGTTTGACCGCCTGGGACTCATCGACTGGTGGGACAAGAAGGTCGAAGACCTCTCCAAAGGTATGGCCCAGAAGGTGCAGTTCATTACAACAGTAGTCCATGAGCCCAAACTGCTCATCTTTGACGAGCCGTTCTCAGGTTTTGACCCCATCAACGCCAACCTGCTCAAGCAGGAGATCCTGGGTCTGCGTGACCGCGGTGCCACAGTGATTTTCTCAACCCACAACATGGAGTCTGTCGAGGAGATCTGCGATGACATCACACTCATCAACAAGTCCCACAACATCCTGTCAGGTTCAGTCGAGGAGATCCGTCGTAAGGCTGGAGGTAACACCTTCCAGGTACTTTACAGCGGCACTCACGAGGATTTCTGCGCCGCAGTCACCGGCAAGGCCAACCTCATCGGCCAGTCAGAAGGCGTGATTGGAGGTTACACCCAGCAGAAGATCCACATCCCGTCCGATGATGATGTACGTGAGGTCATCGGCTCTCTCAATGACAAAGTTAATTTGCGTTCTTTCCAGGAGATCATTCCCAGTATGAACGATATATTCATCCGTGCCGTCAACGGTACACTTTAAACAGGTACAACTATGAGTAAGATAGGTCTTATTGTAGAACGTGAGTTTGCAGAGAGAGTACGCAAAAAATCATTTATCGTAAGTACTCTTCTCACACCGTTGTTTATGATTGCCATGATGGTTCTGCCCAGTGTCATGATGCTCAAGGGCAACTCAGACACCAAGAACGTTGTGGTTATAGATAATTCACCCGAGCAGTTTGTAGGCAAGCAGCTGACATCGGGCAAGACAGTCTCTTTCAATCTGCTCGAGCAGGGTGCCACACTTAATGCCGCCCGTATGCAGTATAGATCCGATTACGGCATTCTGGTGATTGGCAGCGACATCCTGGACAACCCTCAGAACCTGCAGCTCATCCTGAATGACGCTTCATCAATGAGCGTTGAGGAGAGCATCCAGAACCAGATTCAGAGCATTCTGCGTACAGAGCGCCTCAAACGCTACAACCTTGAGAACATGGACCAGATCCTGGCCGATGCCAACGTACGCGTAAACGGACTCCAGACTCTCAAGAACAATGACCAGGAGGATGAGGAGAATATGGAGAAGACATCCACAACAGCTTCATGGCTGATGGGTCTTATACTCGGTATGCTGCTCTATTTCATCCTGATTGTTTACGGACAGCAGGTTCTGCAGTCAGTCATTGACGAGAAGCAGACCCGTGTGCTTGACGTTATGGTTACATCATGCACCCCGTTTGAACTTATGATGGGTAAGATTCTGGGTATCGCCGTAGTTGCCGCCCTCCAGATTGTAATCTGGGCAGTTCTGGTTATCGGAGCAAGTGCATTCGTCATGCCGCTTGTCATGGGTACCGCAGACGTGGAGGCTGCTACAGCCGCAGCAATGGCCACATCTGGTACTCCTGAGTTTGCAGGATTGCTGTCAAAGGTCACCAATGTAGGTTATCTGGCAGGTCTGTTCCTTGAGCTCCTGCTCTATATCGTAGGCGGATTCCTGTTCTACGCTTCAATGTACGCAGCCATCGGTTCAGCAGTTGACACTCCTCAGGATGCCGCTCAGTTCAACGGTATCATCATGATGCCGGTCATCGTGGCTATCATGGTTATGATGAGCGTCATGAACGATCCCAACTCCGACCTGGTATTCTGGTGCTCAATGATTCCCTTCACATCACCTATCGTGATGATGGCCCGCATACCTTTCGGCATTCCCACATGGCAGGTTGTAGTATCACTCGTGGTACTCTTCATCTCATTCATAGCAATGACATGGATTGCCGCCCGCATATTCCGCGTAGGCGTATTCATGCACGGCAAGAAACCCACCTGGAAAGACCTGGGTGCCTGGATCAAGATGAAGTAATCCTAGCTAGCACAAAAGGGACGGTTCTATCTGTGCTCGCAGCACAGATAGAACCGTCCCTTTTGTGCTTAATCCCACCACTCGCAGGCGGATTTCTCACCTGCAAGCCAGACTATATCGCCAGCTTTGAAGCGATAGTCCGGTTTGGGGTTCGTGGTTACCTGACCGTCGCTTACCACGCTTATCACCATACAGCCGTATGAGCGCATATCGGTCTCAAGCAGGGTCTTTCCGGTAAGCCACGAATCTTCCTTGAGCGTTATTGAATCCAACTGGAACTCACGCGGTGCAAGTGCATCGGCCGCGGGCTCCTGGACAAAGACGTTCTCATTCATATCCTTGCGGAACTCAGCCAACTGCTCCTTGGTGCCCACAGCCAGCAGTTTGTCATACGGGAACACCATCTCAGTTCCTGTAGGAATCATTATGGTGCGGCTTCCGCGTACAATCTTCACGATGTTCACGCCTGACTTATGGCGGAACGGAAGGTCACGCAACTGCTTGCCAGCGTAGAGTGAATCGGGCGAAATGGTAAGCATATCGGTCTTTACGTTGTAACGCGACATCTTGTCCGATACCTTTGATGTGACGGGAGCCATGCGGCGCTGCTGCTGTTCCTTCTCGTTCAGATTGGCCATGAAACGGTCCTCCACTATGGTGAACTTGCTGATTGAACGGCGGCCGATGAAGAAGAACGCCACGCCCGATATCAGAATCAGGAAGAAAGTCCAGAACGCCAGGTTGAAATGAGTTGCTATAACACTCAGAACGAATCCCATTGCAATCAGAATACGCAGCAAAGCCAGCGATATTACCGGCCATACGTTGGCCTGTCTGGCCTTGATGAGTTTGATTGATGAACGGTTTATCTCATCGCCCGAAATTGCTATGCCCACCAGGAACGGCGACATCACGACAAGCGTAACAATCACGCTTATGAGGTTGCGCACAAACGGAGACAGACCGTCCAGACGGCTTATGATGACCTTGTCAAGGAACAGGTGTGAGCCCAGGTCTATGGCTATCAGAATTACTCCGTAAAGCAGCACTCTAAGGGCCAGTTGTTTGATAAGACGTTTCCATTCGTTCTGCGCAGCGGCAGTATTGTTACGCTCCTGGCTTGAGAATGAGTTAATCTTTGCCACGAACTGCTCGGGCAGTTTCTTGAGCAGATACTCGTAAGCCGGCGTACCCGCCTTTATCATATAAGGTGTGGTGAACGTGGTTATGACCGATACCGTGATGATGACCGGATAAATGAAGTCACGCATCACGCCCAGCGATACGCCCAGACCGGCAATGATGAATGAGAACTCACCCAACTGTGCCAGACTGAAACCGGCATGTACCGCATTGTCCAGGCCCTGACCGGCCAGAACGGCACCCGATGTTGAGCAGAACAGTATTCCCAGCATGACCGTTATGGTCAGCACAAGTATAGTTCCCCAATGCTCGGCAATCACGTGCGGATCAACCATCATACCTACCGATACAAAGAATATGGCGCCGAACAGGTCCTTGATACCCTTGGTAAGATCCATTATATGCTCGCTCTCAAGCGTCTCGGCCAGTATGGAACCCATTACGAATGCACCCAGGGCCTCGGAGAATCCTGCCAGGCTGGCCAGTGACACCATCACAAAGCAGAGTCCCAGACTCACCAGAAGCAGTATCTCGTCATTGAGATACTTATGCGCTTTCTTGAGTATGGTGGGAATCATGTAGATGCCTATAAGGAACCAGAGTATCAGGAAGAACACCAGTTTTGCAAGTCCCATGAGCATCTCTCCGCCTGCGAATTTGTTTGACACCGCCATGGTGGAGAGCAACACCATGAGCACTACGGCAATGAGGTCCTCAAACACCAGTGCACCGAACACCAGCGGGGCGAACGGACGGTCCTTGTAACCCAGGTCATCATATGCCTTGATGATGATTGTGGTAGATGACATGGAGAGCATACCGCCCAGGAATATGGATTCCATGTTGCTCCAGCCTATGGCCTCGCCCACCAGGAAACCCAGTATGAACATGCCCACGCACTGCGTCATGGCGGTTATCAGGGCACTGCTGCCCACCTTGAGCAGTTTCTTGAAACTGAACTCAAGTCCCAACGCAAACAGCAGGAAGATGATGCCTATATCGGACCACTCCTTAACCTCGGCCGTGCTTGTGACCGTGGGGAAAAGACCCATGTGCGGTCCCACCAGGAAACCGGCCACGATGTAACCCAGAATGAGCGGCTGCTTGAGTGCCTTAGATATGATGGTAAAAACACCGGCTGAAATAAGTATCAGCGCAAGGTCCTTTACAAGATTCGCTTCCTCCATAACCCTACTGTTTATCAGTACAAAATTACTACTTTGAGGGGAGTCCGTTAAGAAAATTCCGATATTTTTGTAACCCGATATGAATATGAAACAGCCAACCATTCAGATAGAGTCGCTAAGCACGGGATACCGTAGCAAGAACAACGTCACCGTCGTTGCCCATGACATAAACGCCACGATAAACGGTGGCGAGCTTACCTGCCTTCTGGGCCCCAACGGCGCCGGCAAGTCCACCCTGCTGCGTACCCTCTCGGCCTTCCTGCCGCCCGTCAAAGGTGACATAACCATCATGGGCCGAAACCTGCGCGACTACTCTGACCGCGAGCTGGCCAAGACCATCGGCGTGGTGCTCACTGAAAAGACAGACTTAAGGAACATGACCGTCGAGGACCTGATAGGTCTGGGCCGAAGCCCGTACACCGGTTTTTGGGGAACGCTCCACAAACAGGACCGCGAGATCGTGGACCGCGCCATTGAGATGGTGGGCATAGAGCCTCTCCGGGGCCGCATGATACATACCCTGAGCGACGGCGAGCGTCAGAAAGTGATGATTGCCAAGGCATTGGCCCAGGAGACTCCCGTCATATTCCTTGACGAGCCCACCGCATTCCTGGATTTCCCCAGCAAGGTTGAGATAATGCAGTTGCTTCATAACCTGTCACGTACCACAGGCAAGACCATATTCCTCTCAACCCATGACCTGGAACTGGCCCTCCAGATAGCCGATACCATATGGCTTATGGACCGCAATAAAGGTGTCATGATTGGAACGCCCGAGCAATTGGCCGCCGACGGTTCACTCAGCAGTTTCTTCACCCAAAGGGGAATAGAATTCAAAATACACGATGTGGACGGTTCGCTGTGCATCGTCCCCAAAATCAAAAAGTTGACATCCGAGGATATCATTTAATATATATTACTATCTTTGTCGCGTCTTGTTCCCATATTCCGTTCAGGAATATAGGATTAAAAGGGAATCAGGTGAAAGTCCTGAACAGACCCGCTGCTGTAAGCCCCAAGACAGGACTGTCCATTACCGCAAATGCCACTGCCCCCAAGGGTGGGAAGGCGGACAGACCGGGGTAAGTCAGAAGACCTGCAAGACGACATATGTGTTATTAAACTGCCGGGACTCAGTAACTAACTAACTATAACAACAATGAAAAAGGTATTATCATTTGCTATGATGGCCCTCGCAATGGGCTTTGTTTTCGTATCTTGCGACGAAGAGAAATTAACTCCCGAGGAGGAGAAACCGGTTGTAACACCCAGTGACTCAGCACAGGTAACTCCCGCTGACTCAACTCAGACAACTCCGGTTGACTCAGTTGTTCTCCACACTCTTTCAATGACGCTTCCGCAGGCCGATTCACTCTATCTGAGCACCGACACATCCTTAGTCGGCGGCTGGGGATACTATTACATTGACACCATCAGCGTCAATCCTTTCAAGCTGGTTCATTCAGTAGGAACTTGGGCAAGAGCCTTTGGTATGGGATTCACATACAGCAGCCTGACCGACACAGTTACACCCGGAAGCTCCAACAACTCAGCCATTACAGGATGCGGAGTCAGCACAAACGCCTATTTCACAGTTAATACCGGCGGTGACATGTATGGCATCGATACAGAGATCACCTTCGAGGGCGGTAAGGCTTACAAGGCTAAGGAGTGCTACGTAACAAACTCAACCTACGCATACCGCGCCATCAAGGATCAGAACGACGGCGGTTTCGGCGGAGTTAAGGAGTGGACTGCCGAAGACTCATTCACTCTGACCATCACCGGTTACAACGGCGCCACAGAGACCGGTCATGTTGATTTCAAACTGGCAGACGGTTTCAACATCGTTAAGACATGGGAGAAGGTTGACCTGTCAAGCCTTGGTGAAGTTACCACACTTCATTTCGGACTCACATCAACTGACAACGGACAGTACGGTATGAACACTCCTTCATACTTCTGCCTTGATCAGCTCACCGTAACCGAATAATGACCCGTAGCAATACATTTATTGCTTGTTTGACAGCAATCTGCACCCTGTGCCTCCCTGTTGAGGCACAGGGTCAGATTTTCTTTGACACTATCCGGACTGAGAACCTTCAGGAGGTTCCCGTCACAGCAGAGCGCACAGCCGGAGCGCGCTCCGTATCGGCCCAGAAGATTGCCGATACCCGACTCATGTCGGCCACCGGCTCACTTCAGGTATCCGATGTCATAAAATACTTCAGCGGAGCCACCGTCAAGGATTACGGAGGCGTAGGCGGACTAAAGACCGTATCGGTAAGAGGACTCGGAGCATCTCACACCGCCGTTGCATATGACGGCATAATCATAACCGATAACCAGACCGGGCAGATTGACCTGGGCCGATTCTCGGCCAGCCAGGCCGGATCAGTCCGACTTGTAAGCGGTCCCGACAACGATATGCTGCAGACCGCCGCCATGGCTGCCCAGGCCGCTTCAATAACCGTAAGTTCCGTACGTCCGGAACTTGGCGGCAAGAAACAGGACACTAAGGCCGAACTCAAATACGGCAGTTTCAACACCCTGTCAGCACTGGCAAACACTGCATTCCGTGCAGGAGAAAACAACACTATCCAGGCACAGGCCGAATGGCTTACCACAGAGGGCGCCTACCCCTACATACAGAAAAACGCAGAACACTCCACGGCAAAGACCCGTGACAATTCAGACGTACACCGTCTGCGTGCTGAGGCCGCATGGTTCAGCACACTTAACAGCAGCACAGACCTTACCGTAAGGGCCTACTGGTATCAGTCCAGACAGGGCCTTCCGGCCAACATACTTTACAATGACGAAGCCGCCGATGAGAGGCTCTGGAACCGTGAGGCGTTTGTACAGTCTTCACTCAAAAGCACTCCCGGCGATCGTCTGACCCTTAAAGTGAATGCCAAATACGGCATGACCCGCACCCGCTATCTCAATCCCCGCGTAAACAACAGGGATGGCTTTACCGACAACCGTTACATTGAGCAGGAGGGTTACCTGTCAGGCGTAGCGCTATACCGTTTTACTGATTATCTGACTGCATCGGCCGCACTTGACGGACGTCTGAGCAAGCTTGACGGAAACGGCACCAACCAGGCACACCCCACACGCGCCACGATGAATGCATCGGCCGCGGTCAAATATGCATCGCAGTCACTCATACTTACCGGCCGCCTGAACTATGTGGGTACAACCGAAAGCACCAAGATACGCAAGGCAGCCGACAACTACAGTCATCTGTCACCCGTCATAGGCGCCAACTGGCTCGTATGGCCTGCAGCAGGACTGCACCTGAGAGCATCATACGTAAACACATACCGCCTGCCCACCTTCAACGACCTCTACTTTGAGCAGATAGGCAGGCGCGACCTGCGTCCGGAGAGAGCCGCGGTGACATCGGCCGGAATAGTATTTGAAAATGAGCTTCAGGCTCTGAGCATATCCTTCTATGCCGATGCCTACAACAGCAGCGTACGTGACCGTATCCTTGCTGTTCCGGGCAAGAACACAGCCGTCTGGATGATGAAGAACATAGGCCATGTGGTGACGCACGGATTCGAGACCGGCCTGGATGTTGTTAAGACAGAAGGCCGCATACGTCCCGCCGCCAAGCTGTCATACACCTACCAGCGTGCCATGGACAAGACCGACAGTCAGGGCACCACCTGGAACCATCAATTGCCATATACCCCCAGGCACTCTGCATCGGCCGTAGCCTGGATAGAGACTCCGTATGTCAATGCCAGCTGCAACCTGATCTACAGCGGCAGGTATTTCAGCAACGGCTACAACGGGCCCGAATACAGCATGCCTTCTTATTACGAGCTGGGCTGTTCGCTGTGGAAGGCCATAAACCTGAAGAGTTGTTCATTAACCGTAAAGGGCGAGTGCATCAACCTGACTGATCACCGTTATGAACTTGTAGCCAACTACCCCATGCCGGGCCGCCAGTTCCGTCTAACTGTAACCGTTGACCTATGAAAAGAGCCGCATACATATTCATAATCTCACTCCTGTGCCTGGTTTCATGTGATCCGGAACCGGTGCTCATTGGAGAGTCGCAGGCCATAGCAGATGCCGGACACACAGGCGTGTATGTGCTCTCCGAGGGGTTGTTCAACCTCAACAACAGCACCCTTTCATGGATTGACTTCAGCACCGGGCTTCCCGATTCATGGAGCGCTCCTACGGGCAATTCATATGACTGCTTCGAGAAGGTGAACGGACGCCGTCTGGGTGATACCGCCAATGACATACTGCTTTACGGAAGCCGCCTTTACATTGCCGTAAACGTATCCAGCACCATTGAGATACTGGATGCCGCAACAGGACACTCCCTGAAACAGATACAGATGAGCCGTAACGGTAATCCATCGGAACCCCGTTATATGACCGCTAACGGACACTATGTCTACGTTTGCAGTTTTGACGGAACCGTAACCCGCATTGACACCCTTACAATGAAGGCCGATGCCACCGTAACCGTAGGACGCAACCCCGACGGAATATGCTGCACGGCAGGCAAACTGTACGTATCCAACTCCGGAGGTCTGGATTTTGACAATCCCGACAGCACCGTTTCGGTAATAGACCTTGCAACATTCAGCGAGATAAAGCGCATAAGTGTGCGCCAGAATCCCGGATCCATATATGCCGACGGCAATCGCGTATACGTAGTGTCTCGCGGCATCTATGATTATGACAAAAACGATTATGACAGCCGCCTGCATTGCATCGACACCGAGAATGACCAGGTGATTGAAACTTATGACATACCCATTCTCAAGATGGACCTGCATGACGGCCAGGCCTGGTTCTACGGATACGGCTCGGGAGGTACAATACAGATTCTGGACCTTGCATCGGGCCGGATCATTGATTCGGACTTCATCACCGACGGAACAATCATTGAGCGTCCTTACGGCATAAAGGTGGAGCCCACATCACATAAGGTATATGTCTGTGACGCCGCCGATTACGTGACGCCGGGTTCGCTCTGTTGCTTTGCCCCCGACGGTCACCTGCTCTACCGCATACGTAACATAGGTATCAACCCCAACACGATAGTATTCTGCGACGTACCGGTAACACTCAACGAATACCAGGGCGAGGTCCAGAATAAAAGTGACATAGACAGCGTATGCCAATACATGCCTGCTCCCGGCCAGTTTGTCGGTGAAATGCCCAAATATGAGGAAGGTGATGACTCCTTGAGCATGGCAGGCAAATGTCTGGAACTGTTGCAGAAAGGTGAGATGATAACCCTTGGAGGATTTGGCGGGTACGTAACCGTAAGATTCAAACAGACCGTCCACAACCTGTCCGGTGCCGATTTCCGCATTGACGGCAACGCCTTTGAAGGCAGTTCCGAGCCGGGAGTGGTATGGGTAAGCGCCGATGTCAACGGAAACGGCAAGCCCGATGATCCCTGGTACGAGCTGTACGGATCAGAACAGGCGGCAGGACGCTCCACAAAAGGATATACCGTAACCTACACAAAACCATCGGCCTCAAACATGGACACCCCATGGACAGGCTCCGACGGACGCGAAGGAAGCATCCTCTACAACGCCTACCACGGTCATTACTACTACCCCATGTGGTACGATACTGCCACAAAGGCGTTCACAGGTACACTTCTGCCTGAGAACATGTATCAGGAGGGGACCAAATGGGTAATGTCATCATTTGAATACGGTTATGTGGACAACCTGTCCAACAGCCCTGAGAACTCATCGTTCGATATAGATCTGGCTCATGACAGCAACGGTTTGCCCGTTCATCTGGACAGCATCCGATTCGTGAGGATACAGTGTGCAGTCATAGGATGCAACCGTCTTACCGGTGAAGAGTCAACCGAAGTTTCAACCATTTATAATCTACACCCGGATGCAGATCAATAAGCAATTCTCAATCATAATACTGTCAGCGGCACTGCTCACGGCATGCAATAGCGGACACCAGTTCCATGCCGAGGGAGGCATCATGGAATACGCCAGCCACATAGTTGTGGACGAGAACCCCGACGGATTCACCGCGCATATAGCCAACCCCTGGAAAAAGAAGGCGCTGCTCCACTCCTACACTTTCAGCACAGTTGAGAGCACAGATTACAACTACACCCGCAACACCAACACCGTTCACATTCCCTTAAAGCGTGTCGTTGTAATGACCAACAGCCTGGCCCGCCTGATGGTTGAACTGGGCGCTGAGGACTGCATTGCCGGAGTATGCGAGCCCGAGTACATATCGGACAGCCTGGTATGCTCACGCCTGGCCGACGGCACCATTGCAGACTGCGGCAACAGCATGTACCCAACCGTTGAGAAGATAATGGAACTCAAGCCCGACGCCATCATGGTTTCACCCTTTGAGGACAGCGGCTACGGCCAGCTGGAGAAACTGGGAATCCCCCTGCTTGAGTGCGCAGACTATATGGAAACCTCACCCCTGGCACGTGCCGAGTGGATAAGGTTCTACGGCCGTCTTTACGGAGTTGCCGCCCAGGCCGATTCCATGTTCGCAAAGGTCAGTCAGGAATATCTGGACCTGAAGGAGTTGGCATCCAAAACCGTATCAAGACCCAGGGTAATGCTTGATACCCGCAACGGCTCGGCATGGTATGCGGCAGGAGGCGGCAGCACCATAGGACGTATGATAGCCGATGCCGGCGCAGAGTACATATTTGCCGACAATGACAACAGCGGATCAGTTCCACTGTCATTCGAGAGTGTCTTTGAGAGAGCACAGGATGCCGATGTCTGGCTGCTTAAGAACAGTTCCAAGAGCAAACTCACTTATAAGCTTCTGGAGTCCGATTACAAGCCGTATGCATCATTCAAGCCCTTCCGCGAGCGCAACATCTGGGTGTGCGACGTAAATGAGGTTCCCTACTTTGAACTGACATCCTTCCACCCCGAGATGCTGTTGGGAGAATTCATATCAATCTTCCACCCGGAAATAAGAAGCGGATGGTATTTCTACCACCCGCTCGATGAATAACCAATTCTATTTACTTGGGACGCTTAGCAGCCCAGGATAAGTCTTGCAATTGTACGGTCAACAGAAGCCTTGTACTTGCGTGACCATGTGCCTCCTATTGACATGAGGTATTCAAGTTCTGATGCAGGGATTATCTTCTCACCGTCAGTCTCTGCCGAGAACTCTGCATTGAGATGTGACAGACTGCATGCAGCCTTGATGAAAGTCTTCATCTCGTCAGAGCATCCGGTAAACACTACAGTATCACCTCTGCGGAAGTCCTTTACCATAAGACCGTACGCCAACTTGCGTACCTGATCCTCAAATACACGCGCTGAAACGTTCATCCATACACCTTCAACGGGTGCAACAGGCTTCTCGTTTCCTATCAGAGACTTGATAGCTGACTGGTTGCAGTCGAAAGAACAAATGGTAGTCATATCTTAATTGCTTTATTTTCGTTTTGTTTTCGCCACAAAGATATATCAACCATTCAATGGGTGAAAATAAAAGGGATATACACCCTATGCAAGTGACTAAATCCGATATTTGGGGGTTAAATTCAAAATACAGGGGTAAAAATTCAGCATATTATTTTTCACCCCTCGCATTGCGGGACGAAATTTTACCCCTATATTTGCATCGGAACGCAATAATACTCAGTAATTATGCACAAAATTCCCGATTCTTACTTTAAAGGCAACATGCTTGCCAGCTATATCCTGCTAATCCCCCTGTACGCCTTCTTCTTCCTTATAGGAGCACGTCCGTTCCATCTGGACACATTCATGAACGTAACACAGGACCAACTGGCGTTCAGATCGGCCATCATGGCATCAATTGAGATTGTGGTGGTGCTTATAAGCCGCCTCTCCATGCTTCTTACACGCAGCAAACACCATATTAATTATACGGGATTCGTTATATGGGAACTCCTGGAGGGCCTGGCCATAACCATGTTCTGCGCGCTCTTTGTATGGCTCATGGACCAGCGTACCATGCCCTATATTGAGTTGCTGCCCAAGATGTTCATCATAACATTCTCCATCCTGGTATTCCCGTACGTGATACTGGCATTGATTGCCGAGATTAAGGACCGCGACATCCGTCTGGCCAAGAATTCGGTAACGATTGAGAAATATGCCACCGGCCAGATAGGCCGTGAGGACAGCACCCTGCCCTTCCTGGATGACAAGAAGTCACTCAAACTAGCTGTAACCGCCAACGCAATACTCTACGTCGAGGCGGCCGATAACTACGTAAACATCTGCTATCTGAACAATGACAAGCTGGTGCGTTTCCCGCTCCGCAGTTCCATGCGCTCCATAGAGCAGATCTGCGAGTCAAACAACATAGTCCGCTGCCACCGCTCCTACTACGTAAACCTGCGTAAGATCAGAGCCATCCAGAAAGGTCCCGACGGCCTGTTCGCGGAACTCACCTATGCAGCAGCTCCGCACATCCCTGTCTCCACCACCTACTCCGAGACGGTAACAGGAAAGTTCTCAACTCTGACAAACTGATTACTCGTCGCGATACTGCGTCGGCGTCTGCCCGGTGTGGTTCTTGAAGAACCTGAAGAAGAATGACTGGCTCGGGAAATTGAGACTGGCCGATATCTCCTTAATCGTCATGTCGGAGTGGCGAAGCATGTTCTTGGCATCAAGAATGAGCAGCTCGTTGAGCCATTCCGGAACCGAGCGTCCGCTTGCCTCCTTCACAATCTTGGAAAGATATTTTGGTGTCACGCACATCTTGTCGGCATAATAGCCCACCAGATGCTCGCGTGTATGGTCATTGATGGCCAGTTTTATGAACTGCTCCAGCATCTGGCGCTGCCGTGAGGTACGCACCGGAGTCTCCAAATCCTGGCGGCGCTTGGAATCGGCCAAAAATCCAGCAAACTGATAGAATACCGATGACACCAGACCGCCAATACTCTCCTTTATGAACTGCGGATTGGTCTTGGTAATGTCAAGCGCCAGGTTTACGTATTTATGAAGCATCTCGGTCTCATCGGCCGAAAGATGTATGCAAGGATCGCGCAGCACATCCATTGCCTCAATCAGGAACTTGCTGGGGTTGATTCCGATACTTGTTATAAAAGAGGTGGAAGCGCAGATAAGGGTCAGTCGCAGATGCTCAGTCTGTTCAGGTTCGGTTATCCTGACGATGTTTCCCGGAGTGAAAAGCAGCAGCGTTCCGGTAGTGAGATGGTAATCGGTCAGGTTTACGCTGCAGTCAACCGTTCCCTCTACGCAATAGGCTGCCACATAGCAGTCCACACGGAACGGGTATTTAAGGTGTACATACTCCGGTCTGTCCTGAAGACGGGATATGAAGAAGTCATCACCTATGCCAAGCGATATGCCGGACGGCACCATCTGCCTGATTTTGGAAGGGGTAAGGAGCGTTTCCGAGTAGTGTTCCATCTCTGTTTTCTTAAATTTTGGCCCAAAAGTAATATTTTTAAATGGAATTAATACCTATTTGTGGGTATTTTCTACCAAAAGATACAAACAGTGATGAAAAAGATTATCCGGGAACCCCTCTCTGGCACTAATTTTGCAGCGCTTTTTAAAGGACAACAAAAACACAAAAGATATGAAACACATCAGTAGAATTCTTGGTATGGTCTGCATCGCAGCAACCCTTACGGTTACCCCTTGTTCCGCACAGACCGTACTGACACTTGAGGAGTGCAGGGCAATGGCTCTTGAAAACAACAGCCAGTCCAAGATAGCCCAGGAGAAGGTTGCCGCCGCCGAGTATGACAGCAAGACCGCCCGAGCCAACTATCTGCCCAAGGTATCGGCCACAGCCCTCTACCTGCACAACAGCGAGAACATCAATCTCATCAGTGAGGAGCAGCAGAACTCCCTGTCACGCCTGGGAACATCGGTCTCCAATTCAACAAGCAAACTTATGACCGATCCCAACTTCCTGAACCTCTACATGACAGACCAGACTGTGAAGAACACCGTCAATTACATTGTTCAGAAGATGACGGCATCGGACGTTGAGGGTACCCTGAACCAGTTGGGCAAGGACCTCTCAGACGATCTGACACTTGACATCCAGAACGTCTACGTAGGTGCCATCACAGTTGAGGAACCCATCTATGTGGGCGGCAAGATACGCGCATATAATAAGGTGGCCGCATACGCCAAGGAACTGGCCGAGACCCAACTGAGCGGTGAGGATCAGAAGGTGATTGTTACCGTCGATGAGGCCTACTGGCAGATTGTCTCAATCGCCAACAAACTGCACCTGACCGAGCAGTACGTTGACCTGCTCCGCCAGATGGACCAGAACGTTGAGATAATGAAACAGGAGGGCGTTGCAACCGCATCGGACCAACTCTCAGTCAGAGTAAAACTGAACGAGGCCGAAATGAGCCAGATCAAGGCCCAGAACGGTCTGGCACTCTCCAAGATGCTGCTCTGCCAGCTCTGCGGAATGCCGCTTGACTCAGAGATCACACTTCAGGATGAACTCAACGAGACACTTGAGATTCCGGCCGATACGGTCATCTACACCCAGGAGGACCTCTACCAGAACCGCCCCGAACTCAAAAGCCTGGAACTGGCAGTGAACATGTATGACATAAAGTCCAAGATTGTACGCGCCGATTACCTGCCCACCGTAGCCCTGATGGGTAACTTCCTGGTTACCAACCCATCGGCCAGCAACGGATTCGCCAATGACTTTCACGGAATGTGGAACGTAGGCGTGGTTGCAAAAATCCCCGTATACCACTTTGGCGAGGGAATGAACAAGTACCGCAGAGCCAAATCGGACGTAATACTGACACAATACCAGCTGGAGGATGCCCGCGGCAAGGTTTCGCTGCAGGTCAACCAGTACGAGAAGAAGATTGCCGAGGCCGATTCACGACTGGAAATGGCACTCAAGAACATGGAGAACGCCGAGGAGAACCTGCGTGTGGCAAACATCGGCTTCAACGAGGGAGTCGTAGAGTCATCACTTGTGCTGGCCGCACAGACCGCATGGCTCAAGGCCCACTCCGAGGAGATTGATGCACGAATAGACCGCATCATGGCGACCGTCTATCTGCGTCAGGCAACAGGACAACTCAAATCAAATAAGGAAAACGAATAAAACATAAAGATATGGACAACAAGACTCAAAAAATGAACATCGTGCTGTCACTGACAGCATTCGCGATTGTTGTAGCAATTGTTTGCACGGTTGGAATCTACACTTTCAACCACCGTGTTCCCGAGATTGTTCAGGGACAGGCCGAAGTCAGCGAATACCGTGTATCAAGCAAGGTTCCCGGACGTATCCTGGAGATCAGGGTACATGAGGGCCAGCAGGTAAAGGCCGGCGATACCCTGGCCATACTTGACACTCCTGATATCAACGCCAAGCAGGCTCAGGCAGAGGCAGTACTCAGTGCCGCAACCGCCCAGAACGCCAAGGCTCAGAAGGGTGCCCGCGAGGAGCAGATCCAGGGTGCATATGAACTCTGGCAGAAGGCCAAGGCAGGACTTGAGATCTACGAGAAGTCTTACCGCCGCGTTGAGAACCTCTTTGCCCAAGGTGTTGTAAGCGAGCAGAAGCGTGATGAGGCCAAGGCCCAATACGATGCCGCAGTAGCCACCGAGAGAGCAGCCAAGTCACAGTATGACATGGCCGTAAACGGAGCCGAGGAGGAGGTCAAGGAGATGGCCGCCGCCCAGATGCGTCAGGCTGAGGGTGTTGTAGCCGAGGTCAATTCATACATTGAGGAGACCGTTCTGACCGCATCACTTGACGGTGAGGTAAGCGAGATCTTCCCCATGATTGGTGAATTGGTTGGAACCGGCGCCCCCATCATGAACATAGCCGTAATGGACGATATGTGGGTGACATTCAACGTACGTGAGGACCTGCTTCAGGACCTGACCATGAACGCAGTGCGTGACGCTTACGTCCCGGCATTGGACAAAACCGTCCCGGTTAAGGTCACATATATCCGCGACCTGGGTTCATATGCCGCATGGAAAGCCACAAAGGTAAACGGCCAGTATGACCTTAAGACCTTCGAGGTGCGTGCCGTACCGCAGGAGACCGTTGAGAACCTGCGTCCCGGAATGACAGTTATTATAGACCGTAAATAACCCAAGGTTATGTCTCAAATGAAGCAAGGATTCTGGGCAATAGTGAGGCGTGAGATGCTGCGCATGACATCACGTCGGCTATATGGGCTGAGCATGTTCGCAGCACCGCTGTTCTGCTTCATCTTCTTTACCACCCTGATGAATGAAGGCCTGCCGCAAAGCCTTCCCGCCGGAGTGGTCGATGAGGACAACACCACAGTTTCAAGGTCAATCCTAAGGAACCTGGACTCATACCAGCAGACAGAAATCGTCAAGCAGTACGCCAGTTTTGCCGAGGCCCGCGAGGCCATGCAGAAGAATGAAATCTACGGATTCTTCTACATCCCCAAAGGCACCGAACTCAAGGCCTCCAGCCAGCAGCAGCCCACCATCTCCATCTACACCAACGCCACCTACCTCATCCCCTCTTCACTGCTCTACCGCGACATGAAGACAATGGCGGTAATGGCATCGGCCGCAGTTGGACGTGAGATACTGCTTGCCAAAGGCGCCAACATGGACCAGGCCATGGGATTCCTGCAGCCCATCCAGATGGACATGCACCCCCTTGGCAACCCCTGGCTCAACTACAACATCTACCTGAGCAACACCATGCTGCCCGCCGTGCTGGTGCTGATGGTGCTCCTGGTAACCTGTTTCTCAATACACACGGAACTCAAGGACGGAACCGCCGGCGAGTGGCTCAATATGGCCGATGACAGCATCCTCAAGGCCGTAAGCGCCAAACTCTTCCCGCAGACCATGGTGTTCTCGCTTATGGCGGCAATCTATCTGGTACTGCTCTACGGATATCTGGGATTCCCCGCACACAACGGCTTCTGGCCCATGCTGCTGGCTGCTGAACTGCTGATTCTGGCATCGCAGGGATTCGCCGTGTTCATTGCATCGGCCATACCCTCATTGCGCTGGTCACTCAGCCTGTGCACCCTCTGGGGCGTGCTCTCCATCCCCATCAGCGGATTCTCATTCCCTGTTATGGGTATGCCCGCACCGCTGCAGGCCCTTTCATACCTCTTCCCGCTCAGGTACTACTTCCTGATTTACGTGGATCAGGCGCTGAACGGAATCCCCATGGTCTACTCCGCATGGTTCTACACCGCCCTGCTGCTGTTCTGCATATTGCCGCTCGTGGACATCCATCTGCTCCGCAAGGCGGCTCATGAATACACCTATCTACCTTAAAACATTGAAAGTATGTGGATAAAAGATCTTCTTGACGTTACAGGAAAGGAACTCCGCAAAACGGTGTCCGATGTCGGCGTGCTGGTGTTCTTCATCATCGTGCCGCTGCTCTACCCCCTGCTCTACGCCTATCTGTACGGCGGTGAGGTGGTACGCGAGGTCCCCGTCGTAGCCGTCGATGACTGCCGCAGCACCACCAGCCGCGAGTTCCTGCGCAAGAGCGACGCCACTCCTGACCTCAAGATAATATCATATTGTGCCGATATGGAAGAGGCCCGTAATGTCCTGCACAACCATAAGGCCTACGGCATCATCCAGATTCCGTCCGAGTTTGAACGCACCCTGGCCGATGGCCGACAAGCCACCATCAACCTCTACTGCGACATGAGCGGACTGCTCTACTACAAGGCACTGCTGAGCGGCTGCACCATGGTTTCGCTCGATATGAACCGCGACATCCAGATGGTCCGCCTGTCAGGTATGTCGGACCGCGAAAAAGAGGTCATGACCATGCCGATAGAGAACGAATACGTGACCATGTTCAACCCCGCCAACGGATTCCAGGCATTCCTGATACCCGCCGTGCTGATTCTGGTATTGCAGCAGACTCTGGTTCTTGGAGTAGCCATGATGGCCGGCACAGAGCATGAGCGCCGTCGCAAAGGAGAACTTATACTGGGTAATGAATACTCCAATCCTATCACCGTACTGGGCGGCAAGGCCCTAGCCTATCTGCTTGTCTACGGATTCACCGCAACCTACGTGCTCTGCATGGTTCCTTGGTTCTTCAACATGCCGCAACTCTGGCAGCTGCCCACTCTGGTGGCATTCATAGTACCGTTCCTGCTGGCAAGCATCTTCTTTGCCATCAGCATATCGTTCTTTGTCACCGACAGGGAATCGTGCTTCCTGCTGTTCGTGTTCATATCGGTCCCCCTCATATTCATGAGCGGCATATCCTGGCCCACCTCCAACATGCCTACCTTCTGGAGGCTCCTGGCCCAGATATTCCCCTCAACCCACGCCGTGAACGGATTCGCCCGAATCAACACCGCCGGAGCCCTGCTGCAGGATGTACGTTATGAATCAATCGCCCTCTGGATCCAGACCGCCGTCTACTTCATGACCTCCCTCTTCATCTACGAGCGCCTCTACCGCTCCGACAAAATGCCCGGAGCCGAGTTCGTCAACGCCATGCGCTCCCGCATGTACAAAGACCTCCTCGAAGCCCGTCAGGACCTCAAGAAAATGGGTCGCAAAATAAAATCGAAATTGTAATTTCCAGCCATACCTGTCACCACAACCCTTGTAGGGCCGATTCCCAGCAAGTATGGCAACAAAAATGCCCAAAATGGCTGATTTCACGGCCATACTTGCAGAAAACACGGTTAAAACACCGATGTTACGCAGGTATGGCCATTTTATAGAAAGAAAAAAGGGCTCCGAAACCGGGGCCCTTTCTTTTTTGCTGCGGGAGCTTATTTTACTCTCCAAACGTCCAGAGTGATGCCACCACCTGCACCACCGAAACCGGGCTGGCAGAGGAAGAGTGACTCATTCATCCAAGCGTACTTGCTGTCCTTGGGAGCCTCGAACTTGGGAGCGCAACGGAAATACATGCCGCCCTGGCCGCCCATCTTGATGATACCGTTGTTGCGAACGTGGATGGTTACACCGTCATCGGTACGGATGCAGTAGATTGCCTCAACCTCGTTGCGGCCGTCAACTGCGAGCTGGTAATCGGCACCGCCGGGAAGAACCTCACCCTTGATGTTGGGACCCTCAAATGTTCCGCCGGTGATGGGGATGATGGTACGTGTGCCCTTGCCGTTGTCACCTGATGAATAGGCCTGGCCCAGGGTTACGTTCAGACGTACTACATATTCAAGTTCAGGAGCCTTGGGCTCGCCGTTCTGCTGCTGGGGAGCGCCGAAACCGAACTGTGCGTTTGCATTCACTGTGAAAAGAGCCATTACGGCTGCTGCGAAAAGGAATTTCTTCATAATTGTAAGTATTAATTGTATGATGAATTCTGAATTGGGCCGAAAGTTATGCATAAAGTCCGTAATAACCGACATGTTTGCTATTTTTGTAGTCACATTGACACGTAATGAAAGGAGAAAGAAACAAATCCGTATTAATGGCTGCAATAATGGTTGTTGCGGTGCTGGTGCTGTTTTTCCTGAACCTCTGTCTGGGAACGGTTCATATTCCGTTTAAAGACGTGATGGCATCGCTTAGCGGTGCTGGTGCAAGCCGCGAGAGCTGGGACTTCATCATTCATGAGTCCAGACTGCCGTCGGCCGTAACCGCAATGCTGGCGGGTGCATCATTGGCTGCTTCAGGTCTGATGCTTCAGACTGCGTTCCGCAACCCACTGGCAGGTCCCGATATCTTAGGCATAAACGGCGGTGCAGGACTGGGCGTGGCTCTGGTGATGCTGCTTTTTGGCGGCAACCTGACCATGGGCAACCTTACGCTGGGCGGATCAGTTTCAGTCATACTGGGAGCCTTCCTGGGAGCGATTGCAGTAACGGCGTTGATCCTGTTCCTGTCAACCAAAATCAAGAATCCGGTGATGCTGCTCATTGTGGGTATAATGGTGAGTTATCTGGCATCGGCCATGATATCGTTGCTCAATTTCTTCTCTACGGCCGAGGGCGTGCACTCATACACAATGTGGGGTATGGGTAACTTTGGCGGCGTTTCAATGGGGCAGTTGCCGATTTACTGCATGGTTTCGGTCATCGGTCTGGCAATTGCAGTGTCGCTTATCAAGCCTCTCAACGCATTGCTGCTGGGCGATATGTACGCCGAGAACCTTGGTGTAAACATTATTCGTACGCGTAACTGGCTGCTGCTTTCAACCAGTCTGCTGGTGGCAATCATCACGGCATATTGCGGCCCTGTGTCGTTCATCGGCCTGGCTGTTCCGCATATCGGCAGGCTGATGCTGCAGTCCAGCAATCATCGCAGCCTGATGCCCGTGACCATATTGACCGGCGCTGTTGTGGCGCTGCTATGCAATGTTCTGAGCTCGATTCCGGGCAACCGCGGACTGATTCCGCTTAACGCCATCACCCCCGCCATCGGTGCGCCGGTGATACTTTACGTGCTATTAAAAAACAGACATAACCAATTATCATTATGAGGACTTCAAGATTCTTGACGGCCGTGATGCTCATGGCCTTGATTTGCAGTCAGGCTGCAGCTCAGAGGGGACGTATGGAGCAGTTCCCCGAGGGTTCATACTCACCGGTTACCAACATCAACCGCAACTCTTATCCCCGTGTTTTGGCCGATAACAGCGTGATGTTCCGCGTTCAGGCGCCCCAGGCACAGAACGTGCAGATTGACCTGGGCGGCACAAAATATGACATGACCAAGGGCGAAAACGGCGCATGGACCGTTACCACCAAGCCTCAGGTGCCCGGATTCCACTACTACAACCTCTTCATCGACAATGTTTCAGTGTCCGATCCCGCCAGCCAGCCCTTCTATGGTTGCAGCCGATGGACAAGCGCTATCGAGATCAAGGAGGAGGGCATGGATGTATTTGAGGTTCAAGATGTTCCGCACGGCGAGGTAAACACCGTTTACTACTACTCAAAGGTTGAGGAGGCATGGCGTCCACTGATGGTTTATACTCCGGCCGGCTACAATGAGGGCAAGAAGGATTATCCGGTAGTTTACATCCAGCACGGCGGCGGCGAGGACCATCGCGGTTGGATGGAGCAGGGCCGTACCGCCATGATTATGGATAACCTGATTGCTGCAGGTAAGGCAGTGCCTATGATCGTGGTAAGTGCAAACAGTAATGTGACGTCACGTAGCGGCGGCATGGGCGGCGGTTACAGTTGGCAGGGCATGCAGACATATCGCAGCGAGCTGATTGACAACGTAATCCCGTTCGTGGAGAAGACATATCGCGTAAAGAAGGACCGCAAGAGCCGCGCCATGTGCGGATTGTCAATGGGTGGCGGCCAGTCATTCTACATCGGACTCCGTGATCCCGAGGTGTTCGCAAACGTCGGCGTATTCTCAACCGGTATGTTCGGCGGTATTTCCGGCGCAGCAAACTTTGACTTGGAGGCCGAGTGCCCGGGTATGTTGTCCGATACCAAGACCTTCAACAAGACATTTGACGTGTTCTTCTTGAGCTGCGGCGAGCAGGATCCGCGCATTGAATACACACGCAACATCGTCAAGACCATGCGCGATGCTGGTGTTGACGTTAAGTTCAACTCTTATCCCGGCGACCATGAGTGGCAGGTTTGGCGCAAGTCACTTCATGAGTTCGCACAGTACTTATTCAAATAAGAGATGATTGATATACTGACCGAATCGCTGCGCACCGCAGTCCTGGTAACGGGACTTGTGGTGATAATGATGATGCTCATCGAGGTGTTCAACGTACGCTCCGACGGACGTATGTTCAGCGGCCTCAGGAACCACCGTGTGGGCCAGGTGCTGCTGTCGGCGGCGCTGGGTGCCGTACCCGGATGCATGGGCGGATTCGCGTCAGTATCTCTCTATACCCACGGCCTGATCAGTTTCGGCGCGCTGATTGCCATGATGATTGCCTCATCGGGCGACGAGGCTTTCGTTATGCTGGCCATGTTTCCCGGCAAGTCTGCCTGGATTTTCCTGATTCTCTTTGTGGTTGCAGTTGCAGTAGGCCTGCTAGTGGATCTGTTCCGCAGCAAGTACGACGGCTGCCACTCCATGACTGTTCATGATCAGGACCTCGAGCCCCGTCACGAGCACAAACACGAGCGCCACTACGGCTGGAAACGCATCGTGATGTTCCTGGGCGTTGTGGTCTTTATGGGAGCATTACTCCTGGGCTGGCTTGAGGGTGATGAACCCGAAACAACTTCCGGCGGTTTCAACCTCCTCTCAGAAGAGTGGATGTACTGGCTGTTTGCAGCACTGAGTCTTGCCGTACTGGGTATGCTGCTGTTTGCAGGTGACCACTTTGTAGAGGAACACCTCTGGGAGCACATTGTAACTCATCACCTGCCAGGCATATTCCTCTGGACATTCGGCACAATCCTTATCTTAGGCATCCTTATGTCCCATTTCGACATGGCATCCTGGATAAGTGACAATACAATCCTGATGATTCTGCTGGCCGCTGCCATCGGTATAATCCCCGAGTCCGGCCCGCACCTGGTGTTCGTATCACTCTACGCCGCCGGCGTAGTTCCGCTGCCTGTCCTCCTGGCAAGTTGCATCAGCCAGGACGGTCACGCCTCTCTACCCCTCCTGGCCGAGAGCCGCGGCTCGTTCCTTAAAGCCAAACTCATCAACGTAGTTGTGGCCGTTGTCATCGGCCTCATATCAAAAATGGCCATACCTGCGTAAAAGTGGGTTTAAAACCGTGTTTTCTGCAAGTATGGCCGTAAAATCAGCCATTTTGGGCTTTTTTGCTGCCATACTTGCAGGGAATCGGCCCTACAAGGGTTGTGGCAACAGGTATGGCAATAATTACCGCAGTATATAGTCAACGATCCACTGGCCGACCTCGCGGGTGCCGTACTTGGCTCCACCCTCTATTTGGATTTCGGGGGTGCGGACGTTGGCGTCAAGGGAGGCTTGGACTGCTTTGCGAATCAGTGCGCCCTCCTCGTTAAGGCCGAAATACTCATACAGCATAGCCACGCTCAGTATCTGAGCCAGCGGGTTGGCGATGTTCAGACCCTTGCCCTGCGGCCATGAACCGTGCACGGGCTCAAAGACGGGAGTGTGATCGCCGGTGGAGGCGCTGGGCAGCAGACCCATTGAGCCGGTTATGCAGGAGGCCTCATCGGTCAGGATATCACCGAATGTATTCTCAGTTACAATTACATCAAAGAATCGGGGCTCCTGAATCATACGCATGGAGGCGTTGTCCACAAACATAAAGTCTGTGGTAACCTCAGGGTACTCCTTCATGATTTCCATTGCAACACGGCGCCACAGACGTGAGCTTGCCAGCACATTGGCCTTGTCCACAACGGTCAGGTGTTTCTTGCGGGCCAGAGCGTACTTGTAGCCTACGCGCAGTATGCGCTCCACCTCGGCGCGGCTGTACAGGTTGGTATCAAACGCCTCATCAGTACCCTCTTTCTTGGGGCCGAAATACATACCGCCGGTAAGCTCGCGGATGCAGATGAAATCGGCACCCTGCACAATCTCATCCTTAAGTGGTGACTTGTGTACCAGGCAGTCAAATGTCTCGATGGGACGGATGTTGGCGTACAGACCAAGTTTCTTGCGCATGGCCAGCAGACCCTGCTCGGGACGTACCTTTGAGGCCGGGTTGTTGTCATACTTGGGATCACCCACGGCGGCAAACAGCACGGCATCGCAGTCCATGCATGTCTTGAAAGTCTCCTCGGGGAACGGGTCACCCACAGCGTCAATGGCGTGCGCACCGCAAATGGCCTCGCGGTACTCAACCTCATGTCCGAACTTCTGTGCCACAGCACTCATTACTGCAACACCCTGTTCCATTATCTCGGGGCCGATGCCATCGCCGGCCAAAACTGCTATCTTCAATTTCATAATGTCTCTATCTTATTCATCATTTTTACTGTAGCCTTGATAGCCGCCTCGGTCTGGTCGGCGTCAAGACCGCGTGTCTTGAACTCGGAACCCTTGAAGCTCCATGTGATTATGGTCTGTACAAAGGCATCGGTACGGCCTCCGGGCGGGATTGATACCGTATAGTTGGTCAGAACCGGGAAGGGTTTGTCCAGGCTGGCGTATATCTTGCGCAGCGCACGAACAAATGCATCGTACTGACCGTCACCGGTTGCTGCCTCCTGATATGCCTTGCCATCAATCTCAATCTTGACGGTTGCCTGCGGACGCAGACCCTGAGTCAGGCTAAGCGAATAGTTCAATATACGTATGCGCTGCTCCTCCTGTTCGTGGTGAAGAACATCATGAACAATGTAAGGGAGGTCATCCTGAGTAACCTGCTCCTTCTTGACACCCAGTTCAATGATCCTGTCAGTAACCTTGCGCATGGATTCCTCATCCAATTCAATGCCCATGGCCTCCAGATTCATCTGGATATTGGCCTTGCCGCTGTTCTTGCCCAGCGCATACTCACGCACGCGGCCGAAACGCTCCGGCAGCAGCGCATTATAGTAAAGGTTATCCTTCTTGTCACCATCGGCATGAACGCCTGCACACTGGGTAAACACAAACTCACCCACCACAGGCATATTGTGCGGAATATGAATGCCGCTGTCCATCTCAACCTTACGGCTAACCTTGAACAGGCGGTTCTCATTAAGCCCCGTCTCAACGCCAATCTGGTCCTTGAGCACAGCCATCACGCTGCCCAGCGGCGCATTTCCGGCCCTCTCGCCCAGCCCGTTCACGGTCACATGAAGACCCTTCACGCCGGCCTTCACAGCCGCATAGACATTGGCCACAGCCAGGTCATAGTCATTATGTGCGTGGAAATCAAAATGGATAGCAGGGTAACGCTCCACCATACGGCGGCAGTACTCCAGAGTAGTGTCAGGATTCAGAATGCCCAATGTATCAGGCAGCATCACGCGCTTTACAGGCATCCCCTTGAGCGCATCCATCAGGTCAAACACGTACTTGGGAGAGCGCTTCATGCCGTTGCTCCAGTCCTCAAGATAGACATTCACCTCCATGCCGCGGCTCACGGCGTACTCAACGGTGCTGCGGATATCGCGGATATGCTCATCGGCCGTCTTGCCCAACTGCGCGGTCACGTGCTTGAGGCTGCCCTTGCAGAGCAGGTTCATTACGTGGCATCCTGCACCCAGAATCCAATCGGCCGAGCGGTTCTGGTCAACAAATCCCAGCACCTCAACGCGACCCAGAAGACCGTTGCGCTGAGCCCACTCGGCAATGCCGCGCACGCACTCCTGCTCGCGGTCCGATACCATGGCCGATGCAATCTCCACGCGGTCAACGTTCAGGTCCGACAGCAGCGACTGGGCAATGCTCAGCTTCTCCTGATTAGAGAAACTTACGCCCGATGTCTGCTCACCGTCACGCAGCGTGGTATCCAGAATCTCAATGTAGCGACCGCGAATGGCACGGCCCTCATAAGCCTCGATGTCACTCTTGCGGCTCAGCAGGTAATCAATATCGTCAAAGCCGTTCAGAAGGCAGTGCTTCTTATAGGCGTCAATCTCAAACTTCTCACTGTGACCGGTTGCCAGATTGGTAACGGTCTGACTCTCCAGATCCACCCTGACAACGCTACCGGCATCCTTCTTTATGCTTGCAAGCAGCTCGTCACGGAACTTGGTGCTCACGGTAACCGGCAGCACAAAGCAGTTCAGCAGGTTTCCGCGATGGATATCGGCAAAACGGTCCGATATCACCACCCTAATACCGTATCCGGCAATAGCCCATGCGGCATGCTCGCGGCTTGAACCCGATCCCCAGTTGGTGCCGGCCACCACAATCTCATGGCAGCCCTTGCTGGGACGCTCGCTGTACTCGGGACGGTTCAGCACAAAGTCACTCTTGGGAGTGCCATCGGCCCCGAAACGCAGGTCATGCATGAATGCATCACCAAAATAGCCCAGGTCACGGGTGGTGGCAGACATGTATCGGGCCGGTATGATAAGATCCGTGTTACAGTTGTCTATGTTGATTGGAATGCAGGTTGATTCCACTATGCTCATTTTCTTTTCCATAGTCACAAGAGTTTACGGGGGTCAGTTATAACACCTGTCACGGCGCTTGCAGCAACAGTCAGAGGGCTGGCCAGCACCGTTCTGGCGCCGGGTCCCTGACGGCCCACAAAGTTACGGTTGGAGGTCGATATGCAGAGTTTTCCTGCGGGAACCTTATCGGGGTTCATAGCCAGGCAAGCGGAGCATGAAGGCAGACGCAGTTCAAAACCGGCCTCCTCAAGCACCTTGTCCAGACCCTCCTCAATGATTTGCTTACGAACGGCCCACGAACCCGGAACCAGCCAAGCCGTCACACCGGGAGCCTTGCGTCGGCCCTGAACCACGCTTGCAAAAGCGCGAAAATCCTCAATGCGGCCGTTGGTGCAGGCACCCAGGAAACACCAGTCAATTGGCGTACCCTCCAGTTTCTGTCCGGGCTTGAACTGCATGTAGTCCAGCTGGACCTTCAACTGCTCACGCTCCTGCTCCGAAACTGATTCATAAGTGGGGACCCATCCGTCCACCGCAATACCCGCACCCGGATTGGTACCGTAGGTAATACGCGGTGCAATGTCATCGGCATAATATGTAACCTCCTTGTCAAATACTGCGTCATCATCGCTGCGCAACTGGCTCCACTGGCGCACGGCGACATCCCAATCGGCCCCCTTGGGAGCATACTCGCGACCCTTCAGATAGGCAAACGTAGTCTCATCGGGGGCAATCAGACCGGCACGGCTGCCCATCTCGATAGAGAGATTTGACAGCGTCAGGCGGCCCTCCATGCTCATATTGCGAATAACCCGTCCGGCATACTCAACAGCATATCCCGTCGCACCCGAAGTAGTCATCTGAGCCATGATATAGAGCGCCACGTCCTTTGCGGTCACGCCCTTACCGAGCTCACCCTCTATATTGATGCGCATGGTCTTGGGCTTGCGCTGCAGTATGCACTGTGAAGCCAGCACCTGAGCGACCTCGGATGTGCCTATGCCCATTGCGATTGCACCAATTGCACCGTGGGTCGATGTATGCGAATCGCCGCACACAATGGTCATGCCCGGCAGTGAAAGGCCCTTCTCCGGACCCACCACATGAATGATTCCGTTATCGGGACTGCCCAGACCAAAGCACCTTATACCAAACTCACGGCAGTTCTTCTCAAGAGTCTCAACCTGCTTGCGGCCCACCGGATCATCAATGCGGTCGGCGCAGTCAGACTGCGTATTATGGTCAGGCATTGCAACCACACGCTCCGGACGCAACACGCCGCAACCCTTTTCACGAATGGTATCGAACGCCTGCGGGGTTGTAACCTCGTGGCAGTACAGACGGTCTATGTACAACTGTGTGGGACCGTCGGGGATTGCCTGCACTACATGCGCATCCCATATCTTGTCAAACAGCGTCTTGCCCATCGTTCTCCGGTCTGAATTTGTTTATGCAATCTATATACGCCTCCACGCTGGCGGTAACGATATCCGTATCGGATCCGAAACCGTAATAGAGGTGGTTGTCATTCTCAACCTGCATGTGCACCTTACAGGCATCATCTGAGCCCTTGGAGAGAGCCTGGATGGTCATCTCCTTAAGTGTCATGGTGCGCTTTATGATCTTCTTGAGTGCCTTGATGGATGCATCCAGCGGTCCGTTTCCGGTCGATGAAGCGTCAAACATCTCGCCGTCCACGCTCAGACGTATCGTAGCATCAGGCACGACACCCTTACCCGTAGTAACCTCCAGAGCCTCCAGACGGACATGTTTCTTGGCCGATAAGTCCGCACCGGCAAGCATCAGGATATCATCATCGTTCAGCTCCTTCTTCTTGTCGGCAAGCTTGAGGAACGCCTCATATATGCGGTTCATTGCAATGGCATCAACCTTTATGCCAAGTGCAGTGAGACGATGCTTGAGTGCTGCACGTCCAGACCTTGCGGTCAGTACTATATTTGCCTCTTCAAGGCCGATATCCTTGGGATCGATGATCTCATATGTGCTGGTGTTCTTGAGCACGCCGTCCTGATGTATGCCGCTTGAATGGGCAAACGCGTTTCGGCCCACAATGGCCTTGTTGAACTGCACCGGCATGCTCATGAGTGATGATACCAGACGGCTGGCGGCGGTTATTCTCTGGGTGTTGATTCCGCACTCATACGGTAAGCTATGATGGCACTTGAGTATCATTGCAATCTCCTCAAGTGATGTGTTTCCGGCTCTCTCGCCCACTCCGTTTATGGTAACCTCAACCTGACGGGCTCCGTTCAGGATTCCGCTCATGGTATTGGCGGTAGCCATACCCAGGTCATTATGGCAGTGTGTAGAGAGTATGGCCTTTCCGTTGGCCAGACCATCTACATGCTCCATCAGGTACTTTATCTTGGCTCCGAACTCATCGGGCAGACAGTAACCTGTGGTATCGGGTATGTTTATTATGGTGGCGCCGGCCTTGATGGCAGCCTCGGCCACACGTGCCAGGTATTCATTATCAGTACGGCCGGCATCCTCGGCGTAGAACTCCACCTCACAGCGCTTGGACGCTGCATACTTTACGGCTGCCACGGCACGCTCCAGGATCTCCTCACGTGTGCTGTTGAACTTGTATCGGATGTGTTCATCACTGGTACCTATTCCGGTGTGGATTCGCTTTAGCTTGGCGTACTGCAGGGCTGCAGCGGCGGCGTCTATATCGGCCTCAACCGCACGGGTCAGGGCGCAGATAATGGGGTTCGATACCGCTTTTGAAATCTCAACTACTGAGTTGAAATCACCCGGGCTGCTTACCGGGAATCCCGCCTCAATCACATCCACGCCCAGCTGCTCCAATTGGCGAGCCACCTCAATCTTTTCGATCGTGTTCAACTGGCATCCCGGGACCTGTTCGCCGTCCCGGAGTGTAGTGTCAAAGAAAATGATCCTGTCTGACATTTTGTATAATTAGTTAATGTTGGTCAAACAAAAAAGCCTCTCTCACATCTGTGAGAAAGGCTTTTGCATTTATTCCTATTGTTTCAGATATATGCGTCAGGCTTCCTCACACCGGCAGTCCGGAATGATAATGGAAATAATAATGAAGCCCTGCAGTCGCATAAATCTTTCTAGTCGTTTTCTCTTAAATCGGCGCAAAGATAAACACACAAATCAAAACGAACAACTTATCATCCGATTTTTTTGTTTTTCATGATTACATTATATATCTTTGTAATTGATAATATTTGATTCTTTTACTAATAGATTAAATGGATACAAATAATATATTATCACTTCTTGACGAATATGTTATGGAATCGGCCGATGATATAGCAATCAAAATGGCACATGATTTCAGGAACAGAAGAATCGAGAAAAACCTGACCCGTGAACAAATTGCAGAGCAGGCACAGGTTGCCGTCAGCAACATAGTACGCTTTGAGCAGAAGGGTCTTATCTCATTAAAGAATCTGATAGCCATTGCAACGGTTTTGAATTACACATCTGAGATAAAGAGTATATTCCAAACCCCCAAATATGCAACCATGGAAGAGTTGACACAGATACGTCGCAACACCGGCAAGAAGAAAGCCCATAAAATAGTATGACCGCATGGACAGACTTACAGTGAAATACCACGACCGTACAGTGGGAACGCTCTCACTTACCCCCGACAATAAGCTGTGCGCATTTGAATATGACAACAGCTGGTTGGCCGACGGATTCAGCATTTCACCTTTGGAATTGCCTTTGCGTCAAGGATTGTTTATTGCCAAACCGCAACCTTTTGGTGGTAATTTTGGCATTTTTGAGGATAGTCTGCCCGATGGTTACGGCCGGTACCTGCTTCATAAGGAGTTGATGCGCCAAGGCATCAATGACTCAAACCTTTCATCTATTGACCGCTTGAGTATGGTTGGAACTAACGGGATGGGCGCTTTGACCTATCATCCACAGACAAATATCCATCTGGAAAACCAGAACCTTGATTTCGACCTGCTGCAAGCCAAGGCACTTGAAGTTCTCAAGGAGAAGCAGGACACTGATGCAGGACTGCTTTTATACAACAGCGGCAACAGTGGCGGCGCTCGCCCCAAAGCAGTTTTCAGCGATGTACACGGTCATTGGCTTGTCAAGTTCCGTCACACATATGACCCTCTTGACATGGGCCGTCAGGAATATCATTACAACGAGATAGCCCGCAAGTGCGGCATTCAGGTTCCTGATTTCAGGCTAATAAACGACAAGTATTTTGCTACGCGCCGTTTTGACATCGGACCGGATAACCAACGGATTCATACCGCCACTGCCGGCGGACTGTTGTGTGTGTCAATGTCAGCACCCGTACTTGACTATAACAATCTACTTGCACTGACCGGATATCTGACCCAAAACCCGTATGATGTGGAACAGATGTTCAGGCGCATGGTATTCAACTATCTGACACAAAACAAGGATGACCATAGCAAAAACTTCAGTTTCATCATTCAGTGCACAGACAATGGCCAATACCGCTGGCACCTTGCGCCCGCTTATGACCTGACTCTATGTACCGAAGGATACAACGGAGAGCATGCCACCTCGGTGAACGGGACAGGACATCCTGCTCTTGATGATTTTGTAGCAGCAGGAACCAGAGTCAAGATAAAAAAACAACGTTGTCTGGAAATATACGATGAGATATACTCATCTTGCGGAGACATTCTATCCATATGACCGATGAGATTATCATAAAAGAGGCTGTCCGATTGGTAGCAGACGGAGTAAGCGTAACCTTCCCGGTTAAGGGACGGAGCATGATTCCGTTTATAATAGGCGGGCGAGAAAGCGTAATCCTGCAGCAGCCCGCAAATCTCAAGGTCGGGCATGTGGTTCTTGCTCGGGTTGGCCCGGAGCGATACGTAGTTCACCGCATAATACGAATCAGTCCCGATGGACGAATTACCCTTATGGGAGATGGAAACATTCGCGGCACCGAAAACTGCAAAGAAAAGGATATCTTGGCCCGCGCCACCCATGTGGTTGATTCACAGGACAGGCGGCGTCCTTTGGATTCACGCGGACAACTGTTTAAAGCCAAGATATGGTTTTTTATCCGCCCTTTGCGCCGATATCTGCTTGCCGGTATGCGTTTACTCAAACCAAGTATCTATAAATGAAAGGAACCCAATATTACATAGTAGCTGAGCATACTTTCTGTGTTAAAGCGGCAGATAGCATTCTGGCGCTGATGCAGAACTATGAGCCTTTCAGAACTGCCCCGATTGAGGATCTCCTTTTTGGACTTACCGTGACCAACGGAAGTCCAGTTGACTACATCGAGGAGTGGCGGCAGGATGAGGAGGGACAGGATACCATCTGCGGACATACGGAGCAGGGAGAACCTGTGTTTGAGTTCCGGTTTGGCGGCAAGACTGCGGGATGGCTGGTCTGCGTGCCGGGATATCGCAGTGCAACACTGCATTTGAGCGGATTCCAGACCAAGGCCGCACTTGACAACTCCCTGATGATACAGTTTGCAATGGCATCGGCCTGCTTGGAAACAGTACTGTTCCATGCGGCTGTGGTGAGTCTGGATGGACGCGGATATATGTTCCTTGGCAAGAGCGGTACAGGCAAAAGTACACATGCAAGACTATGGCTGCAGAACATACACGGCACTGAACTGATGAATGATGACAACCCTGCCGTACGTATCAAGTCCGATGGCACCGCTGTGGTCTATGGCACTCCTTGGAGTGGCAAGACCCCATGCTACCGCAACATATGCGCTCTGATAGGCGGAATTGTGCTGCTCAGTCAGGCACCTTACAATAAGATTGTACGACTGAACGGCATAGGTGCTTACGCAGCAGTTGTACCCAGCATATCGGGTAAACGCTGGGATTCACGCATTGCCGACGGCCTGCATGAGACTGAAAACATGCTTGCCAGCAGCATACCGGTATGGCATCTGGACTGCCTGCCCGATGCTAATGCCGCTCTGATTTGTAAAGAAACAGTAACACAAGATAGGAAATGAAGATAAAGAAAGGATTTGTGCTGCGCACCGTGTGCGGCGAGAACGTGATAGTGGGTGAAGGCCTTGATGCAATCAATTTTGGCCGCATGCTCTGCCTCAACGAAACTGCCGCTTTCCTCTGGAAAAAGGCAATGGAATACGGTGACTTTACGGCCGATGACCTGGCTGGCGCACTTTGTCAGGAGTATGACGTGGATCAGGCTCAAGCGCTTAATGACGTAAAGGAAACTCTGGACAACTGGACTAAACTGGGAGTAATGGAATGAAATATTCAAGCTGGATATGGCGTAACACACAAGGTATCCGCCTTAACACCGCGGTACGAATTGTGACAGGCACAGCACAGGTTGCCATGGGTCTTCTCATGGTATGGCTGAGCCGCCGTTTCATAGACGAGACCATCCACACCGGATCTGCCCATGACGTAACAGTCATGATCATCTGGCTGGTGCTGACCGTAGTTGGCGGAGTGCTGCTGCGTCAGGTCTATTTCCTGCTCACCACCAAGGCAAGCATCCGCCAGACCAACGCCATCCGTCTGCGCATGTTCAGCGGACTGTTCCGCCGCCAGCTTTACGACGAGAAAGAGATACACTCGGGTGACATAAGTTCCCGCCTTACCAAGGATATCGAGGTCGTGTCCGATACCACTACCGATACCCTGCCCCAGATGTGCATCACCTGCATCCAGCTGATAGGTGCATTCCTGCTGCTGCATTACTTTGACCGCTGGCTTGCCTGGGCCCTGCTCATAATGACTCCGCTTGCCATAATAATGGCCAAGTTTATAGGCCGTAAACTGCGTCAGATGACGCTTGACATACGTCAGGACGAGAGCCGAATCCAGATGCAGGTTCAGGAGGGCATGGAGAACAACGCCGTACTGCGCGCCATGGGCAGCCAGGAGTGGATGACCGGCCGCCTGGACACCATGCAGCGGCAGCTCAAAGGCAACATAATGCGCCGCACCCGCTTTACCATAATGATACGCATCATCATGGGCTGCGCATTCGGCCTGGGTTACCTCACAGCCTTTATCTGGGGAGGACTCCAGTTACGCGCCGGAGCAATCACGTTCGGTGTCATGACCTCATTCCTGCAACTTGTAGGCCAAATCCAGCACCCCGTAATGCAACTGCTCAACCTTGTCCCGCAAGTGATACACTCCACCGCCAGCATAGACCGCCTCATAGAACTTGAAAGCCTTGAATCAGAGGCCGATGCATCCACGCTGCACCCCACCCTGAGCGGCATCAGATTCAACAACGTAAGTTTCAAATACGCCGGCGGTGACCGTCAGATACTCTCAGACTTTACACATGATTTCCGTCCCGGCACCAAGACAGCCCTGATGGGTGAGACCGGCATAGGCAAGACCACACTGTTCCGCCTCATGTTAGGCTTCATCAGCCCCCAGAGCGGCACCATAACGCTTTACGGAAATGACGGCATCACCATGCCCGCAGGCTCCACCACCCGCCCCGACTTTGTATTCGTACCCCAGGGCAACACCCTTATGAGCGGTACCATCCGCTTCAACCTGCAGGTGGCCAATCCGGAGGCATCGGACCAGGAGCTTTTACAAGCGTTGCATACCGCCTGCGCAGACTTTGTACAGGAACTCCCCGACGGTTTAGATACAGTTCTTGGTGAGCGAGGCACCGGACTCAGTGAAGGCCAGGCCCAAAGAATAGCAATAGCCCGAGGCCTACTGCGCCCGGGCTCCATATTGCTTCTTGATGAGATAAGTTCATCACTCGATGCCCCCACCGAGGCCGAGCTCTACGCCCGCCTCTTCAAGGCCTATCCGCAAAAAACAATGATTTTCATCACCCACCGCGAGGCCGTCACCGCCCTTTGCGATGAAACTCTGACACTTTAAAAATATTCGCAAAATTTGCGAATATCAAATTATTATATTTCCTTTGCACAGTAATAATACAAGAACATGGAGATCACATTCGAAAAAAGTTATCTGCGTGAGCTATTTTACGATGGCCAGACTAATGATAAACAACATTGGTATCAGCCTCAAATTGTAAAGAAGTATATCCGGGTAATTAATATACTTGACTCAGTGGATAAACCTACAGATTTATTCAGATATAAATCTCTACATTATGAGAAATTGGTGGGTGACAAATCCGGATTAGAGTCAGTTCGAGTGAATGATCAGTATAGGATTGAATTTAAGACATCTTCAAAAGGAGAGATAACAATCTGTAGTATTACAGATTTGTCAAATCATTACAAGAAGTAATAACTAAAAAGCAGATATATGGGAAACTTAGGATATGGAGCATTCCCCACGCACCCTGGAGAGGTGCTCAAGGACGAGATTCTGGAGCGTGGCATCACCCAGCGACAGTTGGCTGACAGCATGGGACTAACCTATTCTGTAGTCAATGAGATCCTTAACGGACGCAGGCCACTGACTGCAAAAACAGCCCTTATGTTTGAGGCCGTTTTAGATGTGCCTGCAGACTCTCTAATGTATCTGCAGACCAAATACAACATGCAGACAGCAAGAAAAGACTCATCAGTATTAGATAGTCTTAAGAAACTGAGAAAAATTGCTGCCGTATTCTGAAATAGACATCTGCACTATTAAATACTGCCGCCAGTTCCATGACTTGTGGAGCCGGCGGCAGTTGTATTAATGACACAGGGAAACGATACTATTGTGTCGTTTAATTAAACAAATCATCATAATTCCATACGTCTTCAGAATCCCCACTACCAATAAGGATTCCCTTTGTCATTTCCAGGTTAATAACCTCCGTTACGGGCTTGCTGTATATCTTCTTTTCCATAGTCGTCATTTCTTAATCATGATTGTTTTACCATTGTGTATATACAGTCCCGGAGCGATTGGCTCAGTCTCCAGCAGGCGACCGTTCATGTCATACCACGTATTAATATCCATCTCACCTGTTACCGTATCAAGTGTTCCCACAGCAGTAACCGTTCCGCCGGCACTAACCAGCCTTACAGTTATGCGGCTGGGCACCTCTGTATCAGTGCCGATAGCACCAAGGGCCGATGCCCGCATCGGAGCCCGCTGTGCTCCGTTCTTATACGTCAGGTAACAGCGCATGGGCGGAACGCTTGCACCCTCCTTGGCATGCACAAACTGTCCAGCCTCGACATCATGTCCGTCAACTGTCTTGCTCTTGGAAGCAAAACCGTAGATATGACCCGTCATAGGCTCCGTACCGTAAGTAAGGTTTGTATAGGTACCGGTAAACGTCCAGTCGCCACTGGTGGTAGCTAGTCCGCCCGATACGTCATAACCGGCCGTACCGTGGAACAGTACAGGTACGCTGCCTGAACCCTCCGGCAGGAACAGATAAGGTTTGTTGGCAACAGTAGCTGTAACCTCATTCATTGTAGCCACCCAACCGTCAACAGCGTCATAAGTCACATCCACAAACTCATACACCTTACCGCCCTCAATTTTCGTCAAGGCAAACGGCAGGCAGATGGTCGATGCCTTGCCACCCGTGAACTCACGGCGGAAGGCTACCTTGCCGCTCAGGTTGCTGGGCACCGTCTCCGACTCGCTCAGGATTGTGGCAGCCACAGCACCTTCAGGATATTTATTATTATTGATGTCACTTGTGCCTACACCCACGCTCGTGGCATTCGAAACACCACCTATAGTGCAGTTATAGTAGTAGTTGGTGTTGAGGGTGCCACCATTATTGGTGTCATTGCGGCCTGCTATGGCCCCCTTGCTGCCGACATTTGGAATGGTGGCACCTATTGCAAGGCAGCTGCTGACAGAACCCCTATTTTGTCCTACGATGCCGCCGAAATGACTACCGCTTACCCCATTGCCGACAATGATAGTAGCCGAACTGGTGCCGTTTGATACATTACCGTCATTTTGTCCTACGATGCCGCCGTAGTTGTCACATCCCGTCAGGTTATCAGCGACGGTGAGTACAGCCTGGCTAGTGCAGTTTATGACAGTGCCGGAGCATCCCACAATGCCACCGTGATCGTCGGCATCGCTGACCACCGTATGAATGGCAACGTTACCGTCTACGTGGCAGTTATTGACAGTGCCTATGAGTTGGTTGGTGTCAGTAAGATATCCCACGATGCCGCCAACATAATATTTACCTGTGATACGTGCATCGCTCAGGGTCACGTTCTTCACGGTGCCCCTTGCATAGCCGAATAGTCCCTGACTGTTATCGTTACCTTTATATATACGTATGCCGCTGATGGTGTGTCCATCGCCATCAAAGGTGCCCCAGAACTCTTTACCAAATACGATGCCGATTGAGGTGTAGTTGTTTTCGGTGCTGGTGGCATCATTCCAGTCAGTTGTGTGGGCATAGGTGATATCATTGCCCAGCTTGAAGAACTTGCCATCGAATTTATCGGCGGTGTAGCCGTCGATGCCGTTCACGTTCTTGGCGAGCAGGTCGAGGCCGGTGGTGCTGGTGATGATGTAAGGATGCTCCTCACTACCGTCGGCAGCAGGGTTGTTGGTAATGCCCCACACATCAGTAATACCACTGACGGAAGCATCGCAGGCAGGCATTTTGAAGGTGTAAGTGTCGTTGCTATAGGTGACAGCAATGTCGTTGTTGTTGGCATCCTTTACTTTAATGTCAAGGACATACCCCCGAGGAATGCTGCCGTTGTATGTAAAAGAGACATTGGTGTTGCTGGCGTAGTAGGTGTCAGAACCGATGGTGACGCTCTCTCCTGAGGCAGTAACGCCATCAGCGAGAGTGAGGCTATGGACGCTGCGGGCACCGTTGGGGTCGACACTGCCGTTACCCACATTGGTGGTGTTGCCACCCACGGTGCAGTTGAGATAATAGTTGGCGGTTAAAGTGCTGCCGGCATTCACGCCTACTATTGCGCCCCTACTTGATACAGCCGGAATGGTAACACCTACTGCAAGGCAGTTGCTGATTGTGCCACCTCTGGCATATCCCACAATACCGCCGACTTCTCTCCAGCCTGTCAGTCCGTTTGAATCCATGAAGGTGACCGAGCTGGTACAGTTCGAGACGGAGCCTTTGCTTGCTCCCGCAATGCCGCCATGACTTTCGGCAGAGTTTACCACAGCTTGGATGGTGACGGTACCGTCAACGTGGCAATTATTGATAGAACTAATTGGGCCGTTGTCGTAGTAGGTGAGAAAACCCACTATTCCGCCAACATCCTGTTTACCTATAATGTGGGCATCACTTAGGGTCACGTTCTTCACCTTGCCTCCAATCACATAGCCGAACAGTCCCTGGAAATTGCTTTCACCTTTGTAAATGCGTATGCCACTGATGGTATGGTCTTTGCCGTCAAAGGTGCCGCGGAAACAATAATTCTGTGAGGCACCGATGGCGGTGTAGTTGTCCTCCGTGTCAGCACCTTCTTCGTTGGCTTCTTTGTGGATATAGGTGATGTCGGCACCCAGCTGGAAGAAAAAGCCATTTGGATGTTCGTTGTCAGCACCATATCCCATACCGCTGTTCACGCGGGTGGCCAGCAGGTCGAGATCTCTTGTGGTGGTGATATTGTAAGGATGCGCCTCGCTGCCGTCGGCACCGTCAGGGATGCCCCAAACATCAACAATGATAGAGGCCTCGCCGTTTCCATTCAGATACACACCACATTCGCTGCTGTTATCACAGGTGAAGTTCGCAACCGTTCCATTGCCGTTGAGACCGCTGGTAAACACACCGGTATTGTCCTGCATTCTTACGCCGATGCAGGCCCCAGTTGTCAACGCGCCGGTGACGGTGATGACCTTGCCGCTTGTCAGGTATACATTGTTCGCCTTGCTGGCAGTACTATTCGTATTGCCGGTGATGACGGGGTTGCCGCTGATATTGAATGTGCCGTCATTATAAACACCACCACCATATTCTGCGTTGTTGCCGGTGATTGTGCCGCCGGACATAGTGAATGTGCCTGTGTGGTACACATATACGCCACCGCCAGGTTTGGTGGTGGTATTGCTGATAATATTTCCACCATTCATGATAAGCGCACCCCAAACATACACACCGCCACAATTATTCTTGCTGTTGCCACCGGTAATTGAACCGGTATTGGAGTCGCTGCTATCGTTGATTGTCAGCGTGCCGTCTACCCTAATTACATGACCATTGTTCGCAGCCGCAGTAAGATTGCGATTGATGGTATGGCCGTTAAGGTCCAGTGTGACAGTCTTGTCGTTGGGGACATACAGGTAGGTATCCGTCTCTGTAGCAGTGATGTCATACGGCAGGGTGAACGTACCGCCGTTTTGCATGGCGGCGTTGAGGCTTGCCCACGTCATGGCAAAGGTCGCGCTGACCATAATGTTTGAAGCGGGCATGGTGAAGGAATAGACGCCCTCGGACGGGGTGATTTCATGATCGGTGCCGTCGTTGTAGTTTACCGTGTTGATGGCATAGCCCGCATTCGGGGTGACGGTGAGGGTGACGGTCTGGCCTGCAACAGCGTTCGCAAGGCTGGCGGTTACGGTGCCGTGCTCGATGCTCGGATCAATGGTCACGGTATATGCCGTGGCCAAAGCGGCTTCGCCGTTGTCCGCGACAATACCGTAGCCGATTCTGTCCGAGAAGAACACCGCCAGGACCGCCTCGTCGTCAGCAAAGGTGCCGCCGTAGGTGAAGGTGCCGGTGAGATCGTAGGATGCAACGCCCATGCGCGCCCCAGCCGTCAGCAGTCCGCCCACGGTGATAAGATTGCCCGTATTCAGATATATGTTGTCGGCCAAATCGTCGTACACGTTGGTGTTGCCTGTCACGGCGGGCCCGCCGCTTATGGCGAAGACGCCGTCGTTTAAGAACACGCCGCCGCCCTTGCCGTTATTGCCAAGGTCCGCAGTGTTGCCCGTTATCGTGCCGTCTGTCAGGTTGAAACTACTGCCGCTGGAAGAGATATATACGCCACCGCCCTTTCGCGCCGCGTTGGTGGAGATGACGCCGCTCTCCTGGTTGAAGGTGCTGTTGCCGGACACATAAACGCCGCCGCCGTTGTTTGCGGTGTTGCCCGTTATTGTGCCGCCCGTCATGGTGAACGTGCCGCTGGCCGAAATGGTGCCGCTCAGATAAACGCCACCGCCGGAAATGGTCGCGGTGTTGTCCGTTATTGTGCCGTCCGCCATGGTGAGGATGCCGCTGCTTACATATATGCCGCCGCCGTTACGCGCATCGTTGTCCGCAATCTCACTGTCCGTCAGGGTGAAGGTGCTGCGATAAACGTACACACCACCGCCCTGAATTTTTGCGGTGTTGTCCGAAACTGTGCCGCCGGTCATGGTGAAGGTGCTGCCGGTATAGGCATATACGCCGCCGCCATCGGATTTTGCGACGTTGCCCGAGATCGTGCCGCCGGTCATGTCGAAGAAACTGTTGGTGTTCACGTAAACGCCGCCGCCATAAGTTCTTGCGACGTTGCACGAGATCGTGCCGCCGGTCATGTAGAAGCGTCCGTTTTCCACGTAAACGCCGCCGCCATAGCCTGCGCCATTGCCTATGATGGTGCCGCCCTCCAGAGTGACGCTGGGGAATGCGTTGCTGCCGCCGTATATATACAAGCCGCCGCCTTTGTCGCTGCTATTGCCGCGGGTGATGATGCCGCCGGTGATGGCCGTGCCGCTGTGGACGGCGTTCGGGTCGCTGTCTCTCACGGTCAGATTGCCGATTGCCCTGATAACGTAGCCGTCCGTCTTCGCCTCCGTCAGATTGCGGTCGAGCGTAAAGCCGTTCAGGTCGAGGGTGACGTAACGGCCCGAGGGGATGGTCAGATAGCTGTCCGTTGCCTCGGCGGTGTAATCCTCGGTGAGGGTGATGAGCGTCGGGAAATCCTCATCGGTGCTGGCAGCGGCGAACCGGCGATTGAGCCAATCCCATTTCGTTATCACTTCCGCGCTGACGGTGGCGTCGGCGGCGGACATGGTGAGCGTGGTGCCGCTGAGGGCTTGCGTGCCGACGCTGTAAACGACGATGTGGTTCGCGGGCACCGTGCCGGTGTAGCTGAGGGTGAAGGTGCTGCCGGCGGTGTAGTAGGTGGTGCCGCTGATGGTGACGCTCTCCACGGTGCCGGGGGTGGCGGTGATATCCGCGCCGAGGGTAAGGGCGTGGACGCTCTTGGCGCCATCGACGTCGTTGCTGAGGCCGGCGGTGCTGGTGCCGACGCCGATATTGGTGGTGGCACCGTTCACGCTGCAGGCGTGGTAGTAGTTGTTGCTGAGGGTGCCAGCAATGTTCTTTCCGACGATGGCTCCAGCATAACTATTGGCGTAGCTGTAGGAGAGGCCGGTGACGATGCAGTCGGAGAGGGTGCCGCCGGAGCTCTGGCCGGTGATGCCGCCCCTGTAACTTCCGCTCCCGTTCAGCACTGCGGCGCTGGTGCAGCCGGTGATGGTGCCGGTGTAGTTGTTGCCCGCAATGCCGCCGTGGTAATTGCCGTTGCCAAGGATGTTGACGTTGGCGGTCACGTGGCAGTTCGCGATGGTTCCATGGCTATCGCCAGCTATACCGCCGACGCCCGTCTTGTTGCTGAAGATGCGGGCGTTGCTGAGGGTGAGGTCCTTCACGGTGCCGCCGGTGCCGATGTAGCCGAAGAGGCCCTGGCTGTCTTTGTTCTTCTGCGTGATGCGGATGCCGCTGATGGTGTTGCCGCCGCCGTCGAAGGTGCCTTTGAAATAATAGTTAGTATTGCCAGAGACTCCGCCGATGCCGGCGAAGTTGTTCTCCGTATTGCTGTCATCGGTGTTGTCCCAGTCGGTGCCGGAACTGTACTCGATGTTGCCGCCGAGGAGGAAGAACTTGCCGCTGAAGTCGTTGGCCGGGTAGCCGCTGACGGTGCCGTTGACGAGCGTGGCGAGCAGGTTGAGTCCGGTGGTGGTGCTGATGATGTAGGCGCGCTGTGCGGTGGTGCCGTCGTGGTCGGCGTCGGCGTGCCAGTGGGTGGCGTAGTCGGGGGCGGTGGCGGCGCTGACCTCGACGTCGGTGGCGGACATGGTGAGAGTGGTGCCGCTGAGGGTGCCGGCAGTGGCGCTGTAGTTGACCATGAAGCCGTCGGGCACGGTGGCGGTGTAGGCGAGGCCGACGGTCTGGCCCTCGCCGCTGTAGATGGTGGTGGCGGTGCCGTCGTTGTGGCTGAGGGCGGTGGTGCCGACGGCGGTGAGGCCGCTGACGTCGTAGACGGTCTGGGTGCCGCTGAGGGCGACGCCGGTGCCGAGGCTGACGGTGCGGGCGCGGCGGGCGCCGTCGCGGTCGCTGCTGCTGCCATCTGCACCGACGCCGCCGAGGCTGATGGCGGTGTAGTAGTTGTTGGAGAAGACGCCGTAGTTGTATTCATCGTAGCCGATGATGGCGCCTTTCTTGTTGGCAGCGGTGACGGTGGTGCCGGCGTAGAGGCAGTCCTTGACGGTGCCGTGGTAGTTGTAACCCACGATGCCGCCGTAGTACTGGCAGTTGATCTTGCCATTCTTGCTGATGGTGGCGGCGCTGTAGCAGCCGATGACCTTAGCAGCATAATTTACGTTGTAACCCACGATGCCGCCGTGGTTGTGGGCATAGTTATTTCCGGCGTTGATGGTGACGGTGCTCTCAACGCGGCAGTTCTCCACGGTGCCGCCCCTGTTGTAACCCACGATGCCGCCGACTCTGCTACCGCCGGTGAAGATGCTGCTGGCGAGGACGACGTTCTTCACGGTGCCGTAGTCAGTAGAGTTTACATAATCTAGTCTGCAGAAGACGCCTATGTAGCCGTCGGCTTCGCGGCTGACGGTGATGCCGCTGATGGTGTAGCCCTGTCCGTCGTAAGTGCCGAGGAATTCGGCCTCGTCGCTGCCGCTGACGTAGTAGCCGATGGGCGTGTAGGTGCTGTCGCATGTGATGTCCTGCGTCTGCTGGAAGGTGAGGCCGCTGCAGGGGTTCTTGGCCGCGTTGACCAGGAGGGCGAGGTGGCGCAGGTCGGTCTTGGTGGCTATCTCGTAGGTGTTGGTGCCGAGGCTGTTGAAGTCGGCGGCGGTCCAGGCGTAGTCGTCGTCGAGGGCGGTGGCGAAGGCGTGGCTGACGGTGCCGCTGAGGGCGTTGCCGGCCAGGTCGGTGATGGTGCCGCTGTGGGCGGTGACGCTGAGGGTGCCGGTGGCGTCGCTGCCGATGGTGCCGCTGAAGGTGAGGACGTTGGTGCCGCTGCCGGCGCAGTAGCTGAGGGTGCCCCACGAGGTGGCGAGGGTGGGCGTGCCGCTGACGGTGACAATCTCGCTGAACGCCACGCTGACGTAGATGACGTTGCCCTTCTGGTGGCGCCCGCCGCTGACCTTGTAATTGCTGAGTACGGTGGGGGCGGTGGCGTCCACGGCCTGAATGTGGGCTTTGACGTTTTTGGCATACCATTCATCGTTGTCGGTGCCGCCGCCGCTGGCATTAAAGCGGACTACGAGTGTGTTGAAGTCCAAAGGGAGGATGAGCCTGCCGTCGGTAGCGCGGCAGCTGGTGTTGAACTTTTGTGTGTAAAGCTTGTTGTCAACGCCATTGCTCCAGGCATTGGTCACCGTAGAGCAGTTGTTGCCCGCAGAAAGGACGGGGAAAGTGTATGCGGCGTAAGTGGTATTCTTGCCACCGGGGTCGTGGTCGAAGCCCGCCATGTAGCGTGAGAGGTTGATATTGCCAGGGTCACCGTTGCTGCAGTCTGAGCGGTCGTCGCATGTGCTGGTGTTATTGATGAGTACCTGTACGTACTGGTAGCCGTTGTTCTTCTCCTTTGCGTCGAAACTCAGCGTTGAGCGCAACTGTGCACCGATGAGGGTGTAGTAGGCCACAGGAGCGATGCCGCTAAGATTGTAGTAGCTTGAGCTGTTTATGTAATGAGGATTGTTGCCTTTGTTGTAGCCGGCATCGGAGTACTGAACCTCATCGGTGTAGATGGTGATGTCCTTCTCGGCAAACGCGCCGCTGCTGGGCACGCTGGTGCCATAGCTCCGGCTGCGGTCGCAGGATGCCAGGATGTCTCCGTTGCGATCCAGCACCTCGAAGCGGTAGCTGCGGGTGGTGCCGTTCTGATACTTGTAGGCATTGTCGCCGGGGTTGCTCTCGCTGATTGTGACGTCCTTGTAGGTGTCGTTGACATTGAAGGTCACAGTGCCGGAGTAATTGCCGTTATAACCGGTGAAGTGAACGCCCGCAATGGCGGAGAGGCTTACTACGCGCCAGTCGATGGTCTCGCTGACGGCGGTGTTGCCCGTACGGGTGATGCGGAACGTGTTGTTGTTCTGTGGGCTCGACACCGTGAACGTGCTGGCTGCCCATACACTCTGCCCCGCCAAGAGCGCTGCTATCGTCAGCACCAGCGCGAGGACCCTATCAAACTTCTTGATACTTTTTAATTCCATTGTATATCTTTTTCTTTCTTATCGCATTATTAAATCTACAACAGCCGGACATAGATGTTGCATCTACGAACCATCTACGAATCATCTACGAGCCTTCAACCTTGTTTCTGCGCTCATCATCATCGGGCCAACGGAACTCATCAGGGTGCTCACGCATATACCTGGTGGCTTTGTACAGGCACCAGATAATGTAGCCCGCACTGAGTGCGAACACCACCGACATTATGATTTGCATTAAGTTCATACGGATAATATCTGTAACTATTGAGCCTAAAATGAATTCGCCCGCAAAGGTTTATATTATAATATAAAAACACTTTCCTCTAACGGAAATTACCGTCAGAGGAAAGACATTTTTCTCTTAGAGGAAACTTTTTTCCGTTAAAGGAAAAAATTTTTTAATAAACACTACCTCACTTGAGGTTGTAGGTTAGTGTATTCGGATCGCGCCGGACATCCCAGAAATCACTTATTTCTATACAATCATCAAGAATTCTATAAACCATTTTATTTAAATGTCCCACTACTATGCTTCGATAATTTGAAGGAAAATCAGATAGTAAGGGTTCTATCGGACCAAGACAAGGATTATTCTCAAGCAGCGTTCTTGTTTGTTTCAACTTGCTGACAAAGTTGTCTTTACTCTTTTTTCCAAATTCTTTATAGATATATCTGGTGGTTTCGCGAATCTGTTGTTTCGCGAAACAGGTCATGGTAGTTTTCATTAGATTTTTACTGGTTAATGTTTTTCTTCAAGAGCAAACTCTTCTTCTATTTCACGGATAACATCATCAAATTCATATACACGTCCTTGGGTTGAATCCATTTCTGACTGTACAATGCGTGCATGTAATTCTTCAATAGTATAAGGCTTAAGAGCCTGATCATTCTGTTCCTTGGCATATTCCTGAAGCCGCTCACTCAGCCAAATCATATTGCTGGAGCTGAGCGTGCCCTTAAGATAGTCAAGCAGGTTTTGTAGTGTTGCTGTGCTCATTATCGTATTTGATTTTAATATGATGTTGCAATAATACAGTTTTCAAATGATATTTCCAAAACTAAAAAACTCCCCAATAATATCACTCCTGAGATTTGAATGATGAGGGAGCGGGCTTGCCCTGTGATTGGAAGGCTTTGGCCATTGATGAGGGCGATGAGAATCCACACTGGTCGGCAATTACGTGCAGGCGCTCATCGGGGTTCTGGTGAATCAGGCTGATGGCGTGACGTACGCGATGCTGGCATATCATATCGTAGAATGACTGGTAGCCGCTGCGACGGATAATCTCAGTTATGTATTTGGAGTTGGTGCCCAGTCGCTGTATCAGGATGTCAATTGTAATGTGCGGCTCGGTAAAGATGTGCTCTTTTATGAGCATATCCTCCAGTTTGTTGCAGAGTTCCTTGCTGCGCTTATCACTAAGACGGTAGGCTGCGTTGTCAGGCTGCTCCATCTGCTCAATTATCTCCTCCTCACGCTTGCTGAATGCCTTGCGCCAGGGGTTCAGGGTGAATATGCAGAACCAGACATTGGCAAATATAAAGATCAGGTCACGAACAAACTTGGCCCAGATATTGTCAAACCAGAAGTTTGTAAACAGCAGTACGCACACCAGCGTAGGCACCCACTGTATGTATTTGGCGAATCGGACCGGGAAGTCATCACTGTCAGAGTACGCGGCCTCATTCACCTGCTTGACCATTCGGCCTATACGCAGAGCCATCTTGAGGTTGAGCGTAAAATAGAAAAGGAATACAACCGATACTATTCCGAATACCCATGGACGGTAACCGTCCGGTAAGTTAATAAGATGAACTGCCTGCAGGAACAGCGGCAACAGAATTATTACACCGGGAATGAATATGGTATATTCTCTCTTTCTGTGAACTGCGCGCGGGAAGAAATATTTCTCACACATTACCAGCATCTGGAGTGAGAAAATGAGTACGCTGAAACTGTTCACGTAGAGCAGAGCATCAGGATTACCAATCTGAACCAGATACGGAATCTCAAGAATCTGTATCAGATAGATCAGACCCACTGCACGCTGCGCCGGGAATAACTCATGGAACTGCTCCCTGTAGGCTTTCGGACGGTAAAACCATTTAAGTATCCAGCCGTAGAGGTTAGTTACTATGAAAGTCAGGTTAGCGGTAAACAGAATCAGATATATAGTCCTCTCACTCATAATCCTTTTCAAATTCGGCGTTTATAACAGTCTTTCTTATCGCAGATTCCACATGTGTAAGGCAGGTAACGCACTTCGGGGCCGATGCCAATGACACCGCTCACCGATTTCATGGGCAGCATCAGGCACGAGTCCGTAAGCTCAATGCCGCAGGGGTTCTTTTCGGGGAACAGGCTGAACAGTGCGGGTTGGGCCGATACGTGCCAGCCGCAATAACCCGGACTGAAGCGGTTGGTGCGCTTGAATCCTGACGGGTCTATCTCTTTCTGGAGCACGGTCTCCATGTAATCGGCCACGCTCTCTACTATCTGGCTGCCTACACAGTCCATTGCGTAGGTCTGGAACATATCGTCACGACGCTTTACGGCATCCGTCCACTGGAAATAGCCGTTTCCGACGGTTGCCACGAATACGGCAAACTTCTGGGCTCCGCGCAGCTGGCGACAGATTATCTTGCCTGCATCAAACGTTACGGAGCCCTGTGGTCCCTGCAACGTGAGCTGCGTCATATCCTCAGATAGGCTGCCGTCAAGCAGGATATACTTGAACTGAGGGCGCAGGAACTGATATGACTCGCGCAACAGGAATTCAACGGCACGACGGGTCTCAGCGTCAGCCTCGCTGTCCTTGTACCCCATAAAGGAATAGACCTCCTTCAAGGGTATCTCAAGACGGTTCATGCTGAGCTGCTCCCAGGCCATTGTTTACTTTGATTCGTTAAACAGGAAGTTGCGGAAATCTTTGTAGTCTTTGCTAAGTTCCACGCTCTGCTTGGTGCCCTTCATAAAGGCCTGCAGGCGGGCGGGAATCTCAACATCACCGCCGGTAATGGCATCAACCTTCTCCTTGAATTTGGCGGGGTGTGCGGTCTCCAGGAACACGCCGTACTCACCGGGCTGCAGCTGCTCCTTGAGTGCGCGGTAGCCGCATGTTCCGTGCGGGTCAAGCAGGTAACCGGTTCGATTGTAGCACTCCTTAAGTGTCTCCTTGATCTGGTCATCGGTATAGGTTGCACCGCTTATATGGCCTGCAATATCCTTGTGTGAGCCGCCGTAAAGGGCAAGCACACGCGCAAAGTTGCTGGGATCGCCCACATCCATTGCGTTGGCCAGAGTCTGAACCGATGGTTTGGGGCTGTAAACACCGCTCTTAAGGTAGTTGTAGAATATGTCATTGGCGTTGTTGGCGGCAATGAAACGCTTTACGGGCAGTCCCATGAACCAACCGAACAGGCCGGCTGTGATGTTACCGAAGTTTCCGCTGGGCACGCAGATGACCAGGTTATCGGCCTTACCCAGACGCTTCATCTGAGCGTAGGCGTTGAAGTAGTAGAATGCCTGCGGCAGGAATCGGGCCACGTTGATTGAGTTGGCCGATGTCAGCTTCATGCGCTGATTGAGCTCGGCATCCATAAAGGCGTTCTTGACCAGAGCCTGGCAGTCATCGAACACACCGTCTATCTCAACGGCTGTGATGTTGCGGCCCAGAGTGGTGAACTGGCACTCCTGGATGGGGCTCACCTTGCCTTTGGGATAGAGCACATACACATGTACGCCCTCTACGCCCAGGAATCCGTTGGCAACGGCGCTACCGGTATCGCCCGATGTGGCCACCAGCACATTGACCAGCTGTTTCTCCTCCTTGTTGAAGTATCCCAGCAGGCGTGCCATAAAACGTGCGCCTACATCCTTGAATGCAAGCGTGGGACCATGAAAGAGCTCCAATGAATAGATATTGTCTTCAACCTTGACAACGGGAGTCTCAAAAGCCAGAGTGTCATAGACAATGCGCTTAAGGTCATCGGCGGGAATATCCTCGCCAAAGAATGCCTTGGCAACCTCAAATGACATCTCCTGGAATGTCATCTTGTCTATGTTCTCAAAGAACTCCTTGTCCAGCCTGTTAAGGCGCTCAGGCATGTAGAGACCGCGGTCAGGAGCAAGTCCGCGAACCACTGCG
>JAFYYH010000018.1 GCA_017557635.1 Bacteroidaceae bacterium
ATCGTATCAAAGATCGTCTTGTCGCGCTGTTCCTTTCGGAAAGCGGATGCAAAGGTAGTGCTTCTGTATATTCCCACCAAACAATTACACCACTTTTTTGCTGAATTTTTTGTTAATAAATATAACTTGCTGAATATGACCATCCAATAGAAAGACAAAAGAGGCGAGGCCTGATGGCCCCACCTCTTTTATATACGCGTACGTATGCGCGATGTTATTCAGCCTCGGGTGCGATGAGCTTATAGCCCTTACCGTGGATGTTGATGATTTCTACTGAATCATCGTCCTTGAGGTGCTTACGAAGCTTGGTGATGTAAACATCCATGCTACGTGCATTGAAATAGTTGTCGTCAATCCAGATTGATTTCAGAGCGAAGTCGCGCTGAAGGATCTCATTCTGATGAGCGCAGAGAAGATTGAGAAGCTCAGACTCCTTAGTGGTGAGTTTGGTTGACTTTTCACCGATTGAAAGAATCTGCTTCTTTGCATCGAAGGTGAACTTACCGATCTGATAAACGGTAACCTCACGGTTCTTCTTGCCATGTACACGGCGCAGGATGGCCTCCATGCGGAGTGTCAGCTCTTCCATGCTGAAGGGCTTGGTGATGTAATCATCGGCACCGATCTTGAAGCCCTCGAAGATATCATCCTTGAGGTTCTTGGCGGTCAGGAACATGATGGGTACATCAGAGTTGATTGCGCGAATCTCTTTTGCAAGAGTGAATCCGTCCTTCTTAGGCATCATTACGTCAAATACGCAGATGTCATACTTGTTCTTAATGAAAGCTTTGTAGCCGGCATCACCGTCAGGACAAAGTTCTGCATTGTAACCCTTAGCCTGAAGGTACTCGCGGAGGAGCATACCGAGGTTCTCGTCGTCCTCACACAACAGGATGTTCAGTTTTTCTTCCATAGTCTTGTAATTTATAGGTTATTCATTGTTTTGCGGTAATGATATGATAAACTTGGTTCCGTTGCCAAGTTCACTCTCAGCCTTGATAGTTCCCTTATGGTTGACTATCACTTTCTTTACGTATGCCAGACCTAGACCGAAGCCTTTCACGTCATGGCGGTTACCGGTATGTACACGGTAGAAGCGGTCGAATATCTTCTTGAGGTCATCACGCTTGATTCCGATACCGTTATCAGCGATGGAGACCATGAGTTTGCCGGATTCATTCCAGGTGCGGACTTCAAGATGCAATGGAACATCGGCCCTCTTATACTTGACGGCGTTGTCCATGAGGTTGAAGATGACGTTAGTGAAGTGCATCTCATCGACCATGCCGAACGGATCCTCGGTCTCAAACTGGGCATCGATGGTTCCGCCGATATTCTCAACTTTGAGCTTGAAGGTGTTGATTACTCCGTTGATGAGTTCATCGACATCCATCTCCTTAAGTTTCATTGTGTTGCTCTGACGCTCAAACATAGACATCTGGAGAACCTTCTCTACCTGGAAACGGAGACGTTTGGTCTCATCGTTGATGACGCCTGAAATGTGCTTGAACATCTGGGGTGATTTGGACACCGCCTGGTCGTTCAGCATCTGAGCTGCCAGAGAGATGGTGGATATAGGAGTCTTGAACTCATGAGTCATGTTGTTGACGAAGTCATTCTTCATCTCGGTTATCTTGCGCTGACGCGTGATAACGAAGAGGGTGAATGCGAAGGTTACCATCAGGATGGCGATAAAGATAAGAGACGGGAGCATGAAGCCCACGGACTTGTCAATGTAATCATCCAATGTGGGGAAGGATACGCGGATTACACCCATGCGGTTGGGGTTGTCATTATGGAACACAACCTGTGAGTAGCTGTTGAGGAAGGAGTTGGTGTTGGCTTCCTTGCAGCATGTGTAGATCACACGACCGGTATTGGTTGTGAGAACATAATGGAAGGGTATCTCTATTCCGTTTAATGCCAGCTGGTCTGTCAGCTCATTGGCAAGGGTTGTGTTGTCTATACGCTGGGCGAGGGTTCTATTACCTGTGCTAACAAGCATGTTGTAAATGACCTCATCTATAAGTTCCTTGTTTGAGAGATAGCGCTCTAACTGACGCTGCTGGAGCACTCTGGAACGTTCATTGATAACTCCACTGCCTGATTCATTCTGAGAGCGGGGCACCTGAAGAGACGGCATTGTAGGAGTAGTTGACTCCAACGAAGGGGTCTGACCGGGAGTGCTGGGAGTCTGTACAGGCTGCTGAAAAGTCTGACTGTATGAGAACTGACCATTCTGGAATGAAAAAGTCTGGCTATAGAAACCGTCGATGGAGATATTACCATAGTTGGATTTATCCTGCATTTCACGGATATCCTCTTCAAGATATCTTTCTGCCTCTGCAAGCTCAAGTTTATGAGCAACCTCATAGAGACTGCGCTTGACTGACTCGTCAAAATGCTGGTGACGCAAATCTGTCATCTTCTTTATATAGCTGAACTGCAACGTCAGCAGGAAGACGAACGAAACGCACATTACTGCGCTCAATATCCAAATGATTGACTTTTTCATATGGGCAAATATAGTGACGTTTTCGTAAATGCAAACAATTAACTTAATTTTTTGTGCGATTTTTAGATAAAAAAGGCGGAATCGTTGGGATTCCGCCTTTTGAAGTTGTCAAAATAACAACTATCGTTATTATTCCTCGTCTTTCTGCTGTGCCTCGAACTCCTTGATGAGCTTGTCCTGAACATCGGTCGGAACGAGTTCGTAACTGCTGAAGCTCATTACGAATGAACCGCTACCACCGGTGATGGAACTGAGAGAAGTTGAGTATGTAGCCATCTCCTTGAGAGGTACCTTAGCGCGGAGAACCTGATAGTTACCCTCGCTCTCCATACCCATGATCATACCGCGACGACCCTGGAGATCACTCATTACATCACCCATGTACTCAGCGGGTACGAGAACCTCAACATCATAAACAGGCTCAAGGATCTTAGGACCGGCCTCCTTGAAGGCTGCACTGAATGCATTACGACCAGCGAGCAGGAAGGAGATTTCATTTGAATCTACCGGGTGCATCTTACCATCATATACGATAACGCGTACGTCACGTGCATAAGAACCGGTAAGAGGACCCTGCTCCATGCGCTGCATGATACCCTTGAGGATAGCGGGCATGAAACGGGCATCGATAGAACCACCGACGATACTGTTGACATAAACGAGCTTACCGCCCCACTCCAGCGGATATTCCTCAACGCCCTTAACGGTCATCTTGAACTCCTGGTTGCCGAACTTGAACATTTCAGGCATGGGCTTGCCGTCAACATAAGGCTCAACGATAAGGTGAACCTCACCGAACTGGCCAGCACCACCTGACTGCTTCTTGTGACGATAATCAGCACGGGCGGGCTTGGTGATGGTCTCACGATAAGGAATCTTGGGCTCATCGAAGTTGATCATCATCTTATCATTGTTCTCGATGCACCACTTGAAGGTACGGAGATGGAACTCACCCTGACCGTAAAGGATAACCTGACGGAGCTCCTTGGACTGCTCTATAACGAGAGTGGGATCCTCCTCACGCATACGGTTAACGATGGTCATCATCTTCTCCATATCGGCCTCATTTACGGGCTTGAGAGCACGTGAATACTTGGAGTTAGGATACTTGATGAAGTTGAATGAACGGTCAGCGCCCTCGTTGAGAGTATTGCCTGTACGAACATCCTTAAGTTTTACTGTGCAACCTATGTCACCGGGAAGCAGCTCGGGAACCTGTACGCGGGTGTTGCCCTGGCTTACGAAGATCTGAGCTACGCGCTCCTTTGAACCACGGTCTGAATTGATCATATCCTGACCCTCATGGGCCTTGCCGGACATAACCTTGAAATATGATACAGCTCCGATATGGGGCTCGATTGTTGTCTTGAAGAAGAAGAGAGATGTGCCTGATGCATCGAGCTTGACAACATCACCCTTGGCATCCTTAACCTCCTTACCCTGCAGAGGTGAGGGAGCTACATTACCCAGGAACTCAACGAGACGGCTTACACCTACGTTGGGAGCTGCGGCAGTGCATACGATGGGGAACAGACCGCATGTCTCGATACCCTTACGGAAACCGGCGCGAATCTCATCGATTGAAAGCTCGCCCTGATCGAAGAACTTCTCCATGAGTGCCTCATCATTCTCAGCAGCTGACTCTGTAACAGTGTCACGCATTGTCTGAGCCTTGTCGGCAACTGAACCGGGGATATCCTCGGCCTTCATGGCTGAACCGTCAGCGAATGTGAGCTTCTGGTTGAGCAGTACGTCAATCACGCTCTTGAATGAGGGACCGGCCTGCTCAGGGAACTGGATAGGTACGCAAGTGGTACCGAATGTAGAACGAATCTGCTCTACAACGTTATCATACTCGCACTTATCGCTGTCAACGTGGTTGATTACGAAGAAGGCGGGCTTATTAAGTTTCTTGACGAGACGATAGCTGTTGATAAGGCCAACGTCAACGCCACGTGAACCGTTTACTACAAGAATGGCGGAGTCGCAGATGTTGAGGGCGGTTACAGCCTGACCTGAGAAGTCATCAGAGCCCGGGCAATCGAAGAAGTTGAACTTCTTGCCGAACATCTCAACTGCAAATACTGTTGAATAGACTGAATAGCCATACTCAAGTTCTACTGCTGCTGTGTCGCTGACTGTGTTCTTAGCATTAACTGAACCGCGGCGCTTGATTACGCCTGCCTCAAAAAGGATACTCTCAGTAAGAGTGGTTTTTCCTGATCCGGCTCCGCCAAGAATGGCGATGTTCCGGATGTCTTCTGTTTTATAATTCTTCATATTAGTAATATTGATTTAGCATTAATTAGGTCACACCTTCTATTTCGAAGGCTCGCAAATTTATCTAATAATAAGAAGAACACCAAAATTTTCCAGGGGAACTTAAGGGGTATTGACGTAAAAACTACGCGCTAAAGCGCTATCCCTCCCACGCCTACGGCGCGGGCCCCTCCCATTCACAGCGACATGGGCGTCGATGGTTTTTCCTGCCAATACCCCTTAAGTTCCGAGCAAATGGGAACTAAATCAGTCCTTAAAGAGGGAACAAATGATGGCGTCGCTGATGAACATGTGGGATTCCGGAATTCTCAGGCTATTATTATCTGACACTAAAGAGCCATTGGAGAGCAGACACTCAGCTGATTTCAATACTGTGAGGCGATCTGCATTGGTGAGGGTTGTGAGATCCAGTCCCTTGGAGGTTCTCAGACTAAGCATTATTTTCTCGTTGTACAGGTCTGTCGGGGAGAGTTTTTCTGACTCAAACAAGGGTTTACCATGCTCTATGGCAGACATGTAGGTGTCGAGGTTGGAGGGGTTCCATTGGCGGGTGGTTCCGTTGTAGGAATGGGCTCCGGCGCCGAGGCCCAGATAGGGGGTTCCATCCCAGTAGCTGCTGTTGTGGCGGGAATGGTAGCCTGGGCGGCAGAAGTTGGATATTTCGTAGTGCTCAAAACCTCCTTCATGGAGGGTGTTACACATCAGGGTGTACATTTGGGAGCAGAGATCATCATCAACGGGGGCTATTTTGCCTTGGTCTCGGAGGGCCTGCAGCGGGGTGTTCTCCTCGTAAGAGAGGCAGTAGGATGAGATATGCTGCACTTGAGCAGAAAGGGCGGTCTGGAGGTCGGAGCGGAACATTTCCAGGGTCTGACCTGGGAGGCCGTACATGAGATCTATGCTGATGTTGGTTATGCCCGATTCACGGCATATGCGGACGGCATCGAGGGCTTGGGTTGCGGTGTGGCGGCGATGCAGGAAGCTCAGCATCTCCTCGTTAAATGTCTGCACTCCCATGCTTATGCGGTTGACGCCCAGGTCACGCAGCGCGGTTACAAACTGCGGCGTTATGTCATCGGGATTACACTCTACGGTGAGTTCCTGAAGGTTTTTAAGGCCGATGACCGAGTCTATAGTTGAGATGATCTGACCGAGTTCCTGAGGTGTGAGACGCGATGGGGTTCCCCCTCCGAAATAGACGGTAGTGACGGGGGCATCGGCCAGGTAGTCCTTACGGAGCTCAAGTTCGTGACAGACGGCCTTTACATAACGTGCGGCTTCCTCCTGACGCACAGTCGAGAAGAAGCCGCAGTATATACAGCGTTTGGCACAGAAAGGTATATGTATGTATATACCGGCCAATGTCAGATCATTGAGTTGATGACTTTCATCACATCCTCACCTATGGCGTTGGCTGCTTCCATAGTGGAGGCCTCAGAATAGACGCGGATGATGGGCTCGGTGTTGCTCTTGCGCAGATGTACCCACTTGTCGGGGAAGTCAATCTTTACACCGTCAATGTCATTGATCTCCTCCTTGGCGTAGATACCTTTGACCTTGGCAAGGATGGCATCTACATCGGTGCCGGGCTTGAGGTCGATACGGTTCTTGGCTATGAAGTACGGAGGATAGGTCTTGCGGAGTTCGCTGACAGTCTTGCCCTCATGTGCCAGATGGCTCAGGAAGAGAGCGATACCTACCAGGGCGTCACGGCCGTAATGGAGTGCGGGGTATATTACTCCGCCATTGCCTTCACCTCCGATGACAGCACCGGTCTCCTTCATCTTGGTGGTTACGTTGACCTCACCGACAGCAGCGGCATTGTACTGACCGCCGTACTGACGGGTTACGTCACGCAGGGCACGTGTAGAACTGAGGTTGGAGACGGTATTGCCGGGAGTATGTTTGAGAACATAATCGGCCACGGTTACAAGGGTGTACTCCTCGCCGTACATGGCGCCGTTCTCATCAATGAAGGCCAAGCGGTCAACATCGGGGTCAACGACGAAGGCTACGTCACGGCCTCCCTTCTTCATGAGATTCATTATGTCACCGAGGTTCTTTTCAATAGGCTCGGGATTGTGCTGGAAATCACCGGTAGGATCGCAGTAGAGTTTGTCAACGCTCTTGACACCAAGTGCCTCGAGAAGGTCGGGCAGTATTACACCTCCCACTGAGTTGACGCAGTCAATAGCGACCTTGAAGCCGGCCTTGCGGATAGCCTCGACATCAACAAGATCAAGTGCCAGGACCGACTCGATATGACGATGGTTCATGGTGTTGTCTGTTGAGTAGTGTCCGAGGTGATCAACATCGGCATATGTGAATAGCTCCTTATCGGCAAGTTCGAGAACGCGGTTACCATCGGCGGCACTCAGAAACTCTCCTTCGCGGTTGAGAAGCTTGAGGGCGTTCCAATGACGCGGGTTATGGCTGGCTGTGAGGATGATACCGCCATCGGCCTTGAGCCATGTGACTGCAAGTTCGGTGGTGGGAGTAGTTGCCAGACCTATATCGGTTACGTCAAAGCCCATTCCGAGAAGCGTTCCGCAGACAACCTCACGGACCATCTCGCCTGAGAGGCGGGCGTCACGGCCGACTACGATACGGCTTGCGGAGGGGTTACCTTCACGTACCCATGCAGCATAAGCTGATACGAACTTTACAATATCAAGAGGAGTCAGGCCATTTCCGGCGGGACCTCCTATCTCTCCGCGAATACCGGAGATGGATTTTACCATTGCCATAGCTGCTTAATTATTTTTCTGTTTTGTGATTGTTATTTCGTAGAAAGTAGGATAGACACTGCTGGCAGCGTTCTGAGTACCCTGATTATGAGGTGCGATGATTCGAACCTTGGCCGAATTGCCGTTATACAGAACAGGTTTGATATACGGCATGGTCATTATCCAGGAATTGGGAACCGAATAGCCATAGGCTCTCTGCATGATGCCGCTCTTGAATGATGCCGAGTAGGTTCCGCCTGTACGTTTGACGTAAAAGACATCGGGTTCCTGCTCATACATATTCATGGTCAGCGTATCGCCGGTACCGAGATAACGCTCGACATAGCGGGCATTCATATACCATGTCTCGCCGTCACTGATCTGATGACCTTCACCGCGGCGGATGATCTGCATGTAAACGCCGTTATCCTCAAAGAGGACGTACTCATTACGGGTGGAGTCCGGTCCTGTGAAAGGATTGTCGGTTATGGTATCCTTGAGAAACTCCTGCATGCTGATGACGTCTATGTTGTTATTGTCGATCCATGCACGCACCTGCTTGGCTTCACGTTCTTTCTGCTCGGCGTAGGTCTCCTCTTCCTCTTTGCATGATGAGAGGAACGACGAAACGGCAACAAGGCCTAAAACTGCTAATATCAGTTTCTTCATATTATTTCTTGAATAATTGTCTTATACAATCCTCCTGTGAGAGTGACCATTCATCAAGTCCCTTATGGAAACGTTCAACCGCTTCCTCAAGTGTTCCGCGGAACTCACCTCCGGCTGCATTCTGATGACCGCCGCCATTGAAGAAGTCACTGCTGAAACGGTTGCAGGGTACGGTTCCCACAGAACGGAATGACAGTTTGATGAGTCCCTGCTCCTTATCCTCGCGGAAGAAGGCGCTCATGAGTACGCCGTTTATCTGAAGCGGCATATTGACGAATCCCTCGGTATCACCTTTCTTGTATTTGTACTTGTGCAGTTCCTTATCGGTGAGGGTTATGAGGGAGGTGGATTTTTCGGGAAACACCTGCATCTTATTGTTCAGGACAAAGCCCTGAAGACGCAGACGGGACTCGGAATAGTTGTTGTAGACAAGACGGTAAATCTCATCCTTGTCAACGCCCTTGTCCAGAAGATGTGACACAACCTGGAAGAGGTTGCTGTTATTGCTGTTGTATGACAGGGCACCGGTATCGGTCATGATTCCGGTATAGATGCACTGGGCCATCTCCTTATCTATCATGTTGAAATCACCCAGAGCGCAAATGAGATGGAATACAAGCTCGGATGTTGATGAAGCCTCGGGATGAGACAGCGTTACAGTGTAATTGGCACCCGGGAAGGGATGATGGTCAAGCAGGAACTTCTTGGCTTTGGAATAGAGGAAACTGGCAGCAACTTTTCCGATGCGTCCCACCACGTTGAAATCGAGGCAGCAGAGGACATCGGCCTTGTATACAAGTTCCTCGTTGGCGTCGGGATTATCGGAGAAGACTCTTATATCCTCGGCACCGGGAAGCCATGAAAGGAAATCGGGAGCGGAATCCGGGACGATAACCACAGCCTCCTTACCCTTGCTTTTGAGATAGCGGCAGAGAGCAAGCGACGAACCGATGGCATCACCGTCAGGACCCATGTGGGTCAGTATCACGTAACGGTCAGCCCACCCCATCCAGATGCGGAACTCGGCTACGTCAATACCGGATAACATGTTTTTTATCATAGCACCGCAAAGGTACTCAATATGATTCAAATCACAAAGTTTTGAAAGGCTGCCAAAATGCTGGCGGCCGCGATGCAGGCTAAAGCCTGTACCAGGTGGTGAGTGCGTTTTTCCCTATACCACACACAGATGAGTATGACGACGGCGTAGATGACAAAAATGACCCATCCGCGATGCAGCGAGAGTTCCAGATGTGAATACGGCAGGGCCGATATGCGCGTAAGCAGAACGGTCATGGCATCGATAAGCCAGGTGAGTGAAGTCACGGCAAGCCCCCTGAGTACAGGAAACCAGCCGATGATCCAAAGCGACATGGAAAGTGAAACGATGATGAACATGACCGGCACGACTAAAAGGTTAGCCAGCATGACGTATGTGGAGAAGCCGGAGAAATGGTACATGACTATGGGTACCGTGCCGATCTGCGCCGCCAGCGAGAGTGCCGACACGCGCCATACATATCGGCCCAAAGGGTTCCGGGGTTCATATATCTCGAGCAGGATGGGCGTTATGATGACTATGAAGAGGACCGCGCTGAATGAGAGTTGGAAACTCATGTCAAACAGGGCCGACGGATTGGCCGTAAGCATGATGATGGCTGCAATGCCAAGTGAATTGAGGGCCGATGTCTCCCTCTCAAGCGCCCGGCAGACGGCCACGATGGAGAACATAATGAGAGTACGCGTGATAGATACCGGCAGGCCGATGGCGAAGGCGTATACCCAAAGGATTCCCATGACCAGAAACTGGCGCAGCCATTCGGCCCTACGGAAAAGGAAGGCGGGGAAGATCAGATACAGGAACCAGCACATGATACCCACATGAAGGCCCGAAACGGCCAGTACATGACTGACTCCCGATGTTGAATAGACCTCACGGAGTTGGTCGCTCAAGGCACGTTTCTCACCTAAAGAGACGGCCGATACCACCGCCAGCGCATTGCCGTCAAGCCCCCACTCCCGATACTTGCGGATGACGGCACGACGGAACCGCACGGCACGGATGCGGAGCCCCTCAGAACCGTCCGGCGGAAGGGAGTGCCAGTCCTTGGCCTGAACACGCAGAGTTCCCGAGATACCGTGGCTGAGCAGGTATGAAGCATAGTCAAATCCCGCACCCTCACTGGAGGGTTTGTTGATCTTTCCGTCAAAGACGATCATACACCCCGGTTCAAGGGAAGCGGCAGCACTGTCCTTGGGCAGATAAAGATAGATATTATGGCCTCCGTAGAGACTGTCGTTCAGTGTAACCTCAAGTCTGTAACTGCGTTCCCGCTCCAGCGGATATGAGTTGAGCACACCTTTGTAGATGGCATAATGCTGAGGCCACTCCACCCTGACCCTGTTCATCTGGATGGCATATGCCGAAGCACCCGCAAGCACAAAAGAGAGCGACAGACAATACCCGGAAAAACGGGGATGTCTGCCGCTGAATATCAGTGCAAATAGTGCTATCAAAAGGGTTGTGCCAATGAGGCACCAGACCGGCATCTCTGCCCGGGTGTTCTCAATGGTATCCGATATGTAAATCCCAACTATAAGGGGAATGACCAGCCTTAGAGAGGGCCAGTCCGAAATTTTCACTTGCTATCCTAGAGTTTCTTGAGTTCTGAGATTGCCTTTTCCGGATCTGGTGCCGAGAAGATGGTGTTGCCCGATACAAGGACGTCAACACCTGCCTTTACCAGACGCGGTGCGGTCTCGAAGGTTACGCCTCCGTCAACCTCAATGAGAGCCTTGGAACCGGTCTCATCAATGAGTTTGCGCAGTTCCTTGACCTTCTCGATAGAGTGCTCAATGAACTTCTGGCCGCCGAAACCGGGGTTGACAGTCATGAGCAGAACCATATCGACATCACAGATCACATCCTTAAGCATGCTTACCGGTGTGGAGGGATTCAGGGTAACTGCAGCCTTCATGCCACGGTTCTTAATCTCGAATATGGTGCGGTTGAGATGACGGCAAGCCTCGAAATGGACATTGTAGGTAGATACACCGAGTTCCTGGAATCGGTCCATGAACTTCTCTGGCTCCACAATCATCAGGTGGAGGTCAAGAGGCTTGGTGCAGTACTTTGCCACATATTTCAAAACAGGAAAACCGAACGATATGTTCGGTACAAATACTCCGTCCATGATATCAAGATGGAGCATATCCGCCTGGCTGCGGTTGATCATCTCAAGATCCTTGCGCAAGTCACCGAAATCGGCCGACAGAAGCGAGGGGGCTACAATTGTGCTCATAGTTCTAAATTAAGAATCGAATCCAAATACGGATTCTGCCACAAAAGTAGTCAATATTATGCCACATTACACATCTCTGCCGCGAAATTGCGGAGAAAATCAAGTGTCTTTTGTGCCGGCTGACCGTAGGAACCGCTCCTGACGGCTGCGCGGATGAGGTTTTCAGAAAGATAAGAAGAAGTAGTAGAAGTCTGATCCATAGGCGTCCTTAATTACGTTCACCTATAAAACGCAAACCTCTGAAAAATAGTATGTAAACAGGAAGAATTTTTTATACTGCGAGCGACAAAGCGATGCCGTTGTCCACCGACATCTTGCGGATGTTGATGAGAGCATAACGCATACGACCCAGTGCGGTATTGATGGAAACGCCGGTAATATCGGCAATCTCCTTGAAGCTGAGATCCTGATAGTAGCGCATGAAAACGACCTCACGCTGATTGTCGGGAAGTGCATCGACCAGACGGCGTACGTCACGCAGAGTCTGCTCGTTGATCATTGTATCCTCGACATTGGCCTCGGCCAGACTGGCATCGTTCAGCAGGTCATACTCCTGAGCATCGTTGCTGACGGTGTTCTCATTCTTATCCTGGCGGAAATAGTCAATGATAAGGTTATGTGCTATGCGGGTGAGCCATGCACCGAACTTACCGGTACTGGTGTAACTGCCCTTCTGGAGAGTTACTATAGCTTTTACGAATGTATCCTGGAAAATGTCATTGGCAAGGTCACGATTGCGTACAACAAAATTGATGTACGAATACAACTTGTCCTGATAACGTGATAAAAGGGTATCGAACGCCTTTGTGTTTCCGTCTGTGTACAGAGCTACCAACTGGTCGTCGGTGAGCTGATTTAAAATCTGCATTACTTCTTCTTTACTTGGTTTGTAGGAGTAAAGTTCAGTCTATAGGCAGTTCGTTTTAGTTGATAAAATGGTTATTGATGGGGCAAAGATAATGTGAATATTTCTTAATTCACAAACAAAATGTCATTTTTAACACTTTCTAGGCGAAAAAACAGCCGTCCGAGAGGTCATTTCCACACAAAAATGAGCATACCGGCATACGTTTTTTTCCAGCCGCCTGGACCTCATCCAGACGTATCGCGCCATCGGCGGTATAGACCTCCAAAACGCGTTTTCCGTCACAATGTATAGTACCGGGCTTCATTAAGGTATCGGCCGATACGGGAGTGGCTGAATAGATCTTGAAATCCTGCTCACGGCCATCTGCAGAGCGCAATACGGTCCATGCTGCGGGATACGGGGAAAGGCCACGGATAAAGTCGTTGACCTTTGCGGTAGGCTGGTTCCAGTCAATGCGGCAGGTCTCCTTGAAGATCTTGGGCGCGGGGCGCAGCTCATCGGCCGGAATGGAATCCTGCGGTATGGGCTTTACGCGGTCGGCAATGATATCATCAAGGGTGCGTACGGTGAGATCGGCTCCAAGTTCCATGAGTTTGTCATGAACAGTGCCGGCATTGTCGGTTGGCAGTATGGGAATGCTCTCCTTATATATTATATCACCGGTATCTATCTCATGCTTGAGGAAGAAGGTGGTGACGCCAGTCTCCTTGTCACCGTTGATGATGGCCCAGTTGATGGGTGCGGCACCGCGGTACTGAGGCAGCAGAGAACCGTGCAGGTTGAAAGTGCCCAGGCGGGGCATGTTCCAGACGATCTCAGGAAGCATACGGAAGGCAACCACGATCTGCAGGTCAGCCTTGAGGGCCGATAACTGCTCAATGAAAGCGGGATCCTTGAGTTTCTCAGGCTGCAGCACGGGAATACCCTGCTCCACTGCGTACTTCTTGACAGGACTGCTCTGAAGCACACTGCCGTGACGGCCCATGGGTTTATCGGGCATGGTTACGACACCTATTATATTATAACCGTCCTCGACCAGACGGCGCAGGGTGAACTCCGCAAACTCGGGAGTGCCCATGAATACTATTCTGAGATCTTTCTTATTCATTACAAAAATTACTCTTCGGAGAGTTCCAGCAATACGTTACGGTATGAGTTGAAGATCTTGGACTTGGAGACGAATCCCAGGTAATGGCCCTCCTCATCCTCGACCGGCAGGTTCCACGCACCGGTCTCATCAAACTTCTTCATAACCGTATCCATGGGGTCTTTGACCGATAAGCGCGCGGGCGGCAACTCCATGAGTTTCTGTACGTTGAAACGGTGATACAGTTCCTGACGGAACATTATGTTGCGGATGCTCTCCATGTTGACCACGCCCACCAGACAGCCGGCTTCATCGACTACAGGGAAGAGGTTACGCTTGGAGCGTGCTATTATGTTTACCAACTGACCCAGGTCCATCTCGGGGCTCACGCGCAGGAACTCCTTCTCAATGAGGTTGTCCATGCTCATAAGCAGCAGAACGGACTGGTCCTTATGGTGTGTCATGAGTTCACCCTTCTGAGCCAGACGCATGGAGTAGATTGAATGCGGCTGGAAGAGTTTGATGGTGAGGTATGACATGATTGAAACCATCATGAGCGGCAGGAACATGGAGTAGCCGCCGGTGAGTTCGGCGATAAGGAACACACCCGTAAGCGGGGCGAACATGACTCCCGACATCAGACCGGCCATACCCAGCAGGGCGAAGTTCTGGACAGAGATATCGGCCCCGGGTGAAAGACGGTTGATGATGGTTCCGTAGATGAATCCGGTGAGACAGCCAAGGAACAGACTGGGTGCGAATATACCGCCGCAGCCGCCTCCCGCGTTGGTGGCGGTGGATGCGAACACCTTCATGAGGACCACCAGTCCCAGATAGAGCAGTATGTTACCGCCGTAAAACAGCGATCCCTCCATAACCTTCTCAGGGTTCTCATTCACATTGAGCAGCATGCCGATGGTGTCATAGCCCTCACCGAACAGTGACGGGAAGAGGAAGATGAGGATACTCAGCACAATGGCGCCAAGGACGAACTTGACCCACGGATTGGTGAACTTCTTGAACCATGTCTCGAACCAGTGCATGGTCTGCGAGAAATAGAGCGAAACAAGTCCGCAGGCAATACCCAGAAGCAGGGCGTGCGGTATTCGGCTCAGGTCGAATCCGTGCTCCGATACAAAGTGGAACATGGAATCGGTCCCGGTAAATACATATGAGATTGTGGCGGCGGTCACCGATGATACCAGAAGCGGCAGCAGCGATCCCATGCTCAGGTCAAACATTAGCACCTCAAGCACAAAGACCAGACCGGCGATAGGGGCCTTGAAGATACCGGCAATTGCACCTGCCGAACCGCAGCCCACCAGCAGCATCAGCGTGCGGTGCTCCATCTTGAACATACGTCCTATGTTGGAGCCGATGGCCGAACCGGTAAGCACGATAGGAGACTCGGCACCGACCGATCCGCCCATACCGATGGTGATGGCACTGGCAATGACCGATGAGTACATGTTGTGCGGCTTGATGCGTCCGTTCTTCTTGGAGAGCGCATAAAGTATCTTGGTGACACCGTGTCCGATGTCATCACGGACGATATAACGGATGAAAAGTCCGGACAGAAGGATACCTATGACCGGATAGAGCAGAAGGCTGTAGTTCTCATGACTGATAATGAGATGCCCTGAGATAAAGCCGTGAATGACCGAAATCAGGTACTTGAGCACCAATGCGGCAAACGCGGTGAACACGCCTACCACCAGACTGAGCAGCAGAATGAACTGACGCTCACTGATATGATCCTTGCGCCACAGGTTGAACTTGTTGAGCAGGGACTCAGTCTGTCTCTCCATTTCATCAGTTTTCTCTTTCATTACTCTCTGATTACTTTAACCAATCCGCCCGAGCCCAGTTTTATTATGCCCGATGCAACCGAACGTGTCTGTTCAGTCTGGCGGTATTCAACAATATAATCCACTCCGGCACGGATCTCATCAGAGATCTCGCTGAAGTTGGCCGGTGAAGGCTGACCGCTGATATTGGCCGATGTGGACACCACTGCCCCACCCATGCGGCGGCACAGCTCCTGTGAAAACTCCTCCCTGGTAACGCGGATACCCGCACTGCCATCCTCTGCAATCAGTTCCGGGGCCATGTGACGGACGTTGTCATAAATGATGGTGAGAGGTTTCTCGGCCAGATCCATCAGGTCATACGCAACGTCGGGGATATCTGGCACATAATAGCCCAGCTTGGCATCGGAATCAATGAGCGACAGCATGGACTTGCTGTCGGAGCGACGCTTGAGTTCAAAGATACGGCGTACGGCAGAGGAGTTGGAGGCATCGCACCCTATCCCCCAGATGGTATCCGTAGGATAAAGGATGATTCCGCCTTCACGCATCACCTGCACGGCACGCTTGACATCTTCAATATACTCTTTCATCAGAACTCACTTGTAAAGTGGAACTTAATATGCTTAAAGTCTATCTGGGCCATCTGCAGCACATATCCGCTGTCGGCCAGGAACACGTCACGGCCCTCCATATCGGTAGCCATGAACTGATACTTGCGTTTCTTGAACGCCTCCAGTTCGGCCTCGTCGTCACTCTCGATCCAGCATGCCTTGTACAGGCTTGCGGGCTCCCAGCGGCACAGGGCGTTGTACTCATGCTCCAGACGGTACTGGATAACCTCAAACTGAAGCTGACCTACCGTACCTATAAGCTTGCGGCCGTTGAACTGGTTGATGAACATCTGAGCCACACCCTCACCCATCAGCTGGTCAATACCCTTGGCAAGCTGCTTGGCGCGCATGGGATCAGCGTTCTCGATATACTTGAACATCTCGGGCGAGAAACTGGGCAGGCCCTTGAAATGGAGTTTCTCTCCCTGAGTCAGGGTATCGCCTATCTTGAAGTTTCCGGTATCAGGAAGGCCGATGATATCGCCCGGCCATGCCTCCTCGATGGTACTCTTGCGCTGCGCCATGAACTGGGTGGGCGAAGAGAAGCGGAAGGTCTTGTCCAGCCTTACGTGATAGTAGGGCTCGTTACGCTGGAACTTACCCGAGCAGACCTTGCAGAATGCAACCGATGAGCGGTGGTTAGGATCAATGTTTGCGGTAATCTTGAAGATGAAACCGGTGAACTTGTTATCCTCGGGCTCCACCAGACGCTCCAATGCCTGTGTGGGACGCGGACTGGGCGCAATCTGCACGAAGCAGTTGAGCAGTTCCTGCACACCGAAGTTGTTCAGAGCCGAACCGAAGAATACCGGAGCCAGCTCACCGCTCAGATACTGGCTGCGGTCAAACGGCTCGTAAACGCCGTCTATCAGTTCCAGGTCAGAGCGCAGCTTGGCTGCCTCACGCTCACCTACGTGCGCCTCAAGGTCGGCACTGTTTATGTCAACCTCAACCTTCTCGGTCACCTTCTGCTTATCGGGGGTGAAGAGGTCGAGTTTCTGCTCGAAAATGTTGTACACCCCCTTGAAACGGGCACCCTTCTCAATAGGCCAGCTCAGGGGGCGTACGTGTATCTGGAGTTCCTCCTCAAGTTCGTCAAGCAGGTCAAAGGGGTCATTACCCTCACGGTCCAGCTTGTTCACGAACACAATCACCGGAGTCTTGCGCATGCGGCACACCTCCATGAGGCGGCGGGTCTGCAGCTCGACACCCTTGGCACTGTCAATCACGATGATGACACTGTCAACGGCAGTCAGCGTACGGAACGTATCCTCGGCAAAATCCTGGTGACCCGGGGTATCCAGAATGTTTATCTTGTAACCTTCATAATCAAATTCCATTACCGATGTGGTAACCGAGATACCACGCTGTTTCTCAATATCCATCCAGTCCGATGTGGCTGTCTTGCGTATCTTGTTGGACTTGACGGCGCCGGCAACCTGTATCTGGCCGCCGAACAGCAGGAATTTCTCAGTAAGTGTTGTCTTACCGGCATCAGGGTGCGATACTATCGCAAATGTTCTTCGTCTGTTAATCTCTTCAATCATAATATTACTCTAAATCCAAAGTGCCCTCCTTATCCTCACGGTAGAGCACGGCAAGCTTTCCTAAGAAAGCCGACACGGCCTTCACGGCCTGGGCGGTTGACGTACTGACCTCCTTACCCTGCACACGGAGCAGCCATACCCCGTAGAGCATATTGAAGCAGTCACGCAACTCGTCATTCTCCGTACTGTGGTTCTTGGCACGGAACTCGACGATGAACGGCAGGGCCTTATAGTACATGTCCCTGTACTCAGGCTGCTTGTGCGAATTGAGCAGACGGGTATGGAGATCCTCCAGCAGCACCAGAACATTCTCATTGATCTGAAGATGACCCTGGACTGTCTTGCCCTCGGTACGCATCATCTCAATCAGGTCATCATACCACTGCTTCCACTCACGGCACTCATCGTCGCTGCGTCCGCTCGCTTTGATGACGGCATCATAAAGCCGGTCACTGTCAAGCCCTGCAGCACGTATCATATCCTCAACCTGCCACATGTAGAGCAGGTATTCGGCTATATTCTTTTCTCTGAGTTCTTTCTGAACAAACATCTTACAGTTTCAAAAGTATTGAAGTACACCACGCTACCGCGGCAACTATCAGTATGGTTCCCAGAACCCTGTTGATTATCCACAGTCCGCGCAAATCAAAACGGTTGCGCAGTTTGTTGATCAGGGTCGACAGGGTAAGCCACCAGCAAACATCGCCCAAAAGGACAAACAGGTATGTCTGCATCTTCAACGACGTGCCGAAGTCATCGACCGGGAGTGAGAAGAATGCAAACAGGCCCATGTAAAAAAAGACCACCAGAGGATTCACAATGGCCACCGCGAAACCTGTAACCATGATCTGCCACAGGGAATCCTTCTTGACCTTTACCTCCTTTGATGCCGCAAGGGGGTTATTCCTTACGGTTGTGATACCGAATATGAGCAACAGCGCACATCCCAACAGTTTGACCACCATCGCAATCGTCGGATCCTCCAGATATCTCAGAACCAGCGACAGGCACATCATGGTGATCATGATGTATACGGCATCACTTATAGACACTCCAAGGCCGGTAAGAAATCCTTTCCACCGGCCCTTGTTGAGTGTTCTCTGTATGACAAGCACCCCCGACGGTCCTGTCGGGGCTGCTGCCAGAAATCCTATAGCCATGCCTTTGAGGATTAGCTCAAAGACTGATATGTCAATCATCAAGTTTAGCGCGTTTCTTTCCGAATGCAAAGTTAAGACCTAAACTGAAATTAAGACCAAAATCATGCAAAGGAATGTATTGCGGATTGAATTCTGCCTTCAAACGGTCAATTGCAACAAAGAAATTGATTCCTCCGGGATGCAGGTTGAGCAGGAATCCCATTGATGAGCCGATGCTGGATAACGATGCGTTTCCGCTCAGGTCAAACCATCCGCAAGGTGAAAGGGTGACCGATGTGCGGGACTCGGCATAAGGCCACAGACCCGTACGGTAAGTAAGCAATTCGCCGAACGAGATCCACTGTGCGAAAGGCAGTGCATACTCTACGCCGGCCCTGAATGTGGCATCAAGGATAACCTTCTCCTTCTGGTTGACGGCACCGGTCTGGTACATCTTGACCATGTCGTTGAAGTCATCGCTTATCTGGTCCATTGTCTCATCCTCATTGTCACCGCTCACGTCATAGTTGTTGAATCCCTCGAATTCAACATACTCGTTGTTGTTGGTGGCAAAGGTATTCATGTTAGCCCAGCCGATGAATCCCAGGTCTGTAACGGCAGCCGATACCTTAAGGCCTTCAACGATATCCTTGAGATCATACTCGGCGCCAAGGTCAACGGCAAAACCGTGACTCTGGGGAACCTTGAAGTTGAAACCCTCAATACCGTCAAAGGTGTCGTTATCAGGATCAAGCTTGTACTCTGCACCGGGAACGGATGCCTTGATGGTACCGTTGGACTTTACAAGCCACTCGTCATCATGCAGTCTGGCATCGATCTCGTTTACGGTGACATCGGCATAAGCGATACCCTCCAGGAACTTCAGGCCCAAACCCAACGTGAGGTTCTCACCTATCTTGTGTGAATGGGTAAGTGAAGCCTCAAGATAAGAGATGGTATTGATATTGATGTTCTCGATCAGATAATCACCCTCGGCGAAACTGGCTTTCATGAAACCGAACAATTCCTTGGGAAGGTTGATCTGTTCATTGTTCCTGAGTTTGAGGTTGAATGTGGTGAAACCGTTCTTGCCTCCCACACCCAATGCGAGAATGTCCATATTAAGTCCCACATTGAACTGGGCGGCCTTGGGCATGCCGTCCAGGAATGTCTTTGCATCAATGTCAGGGCTCATGAATGTGGTCAGCATACCGGGTTTGGATGTTGACTCAAAAAGGAAGTTGGCCAGACCGACCGTACTTGAAGCGTCAACCTGAATGTTACTCAAAGCGGGAATAGCCATGAACACGGGACGCTCGGGAGCAAAAGCCGGATTCAGCTGGTAACGCTGGTTGAAACCTTCAAGGAAGTATGATGAACTTGCACTCTGTGCAGATGCAGCAACAGTCATCAGCAGCATGGAAACTGCCATGAATGATTTCTTGATTATATGCTTTTTCATAACGTAATCTGTTTAGAGTGTTTAATGCTTTCCTTCCTTATCCTTGTCTTCCTTGACCGCATCGGTAAGGTCAACCTTAAGTCCCTCCGGGAACCTTATACGCAGTTTCTTGATCAACAGCCACTGGCCCTTGCGGATGCTCAAGCCCTCTTCGGCCGATTCACAAGAAGCCGTGAATACTATGGATTCGAGTTTCTCAAGACCATTTCTCTTAACATCAACGTCAAGAATCATCGGAGCCTTGGTGATTGTATCACTGCCGGCCTTGACGGAGAATGAGCCGATGCGCACATCGGTCAATTCATTCCAGTTCTTGTCATATGCCTTGGCTGTAAGAGCAACGCCAAGCGGAATGGTACTCTCGACATCACCCAAAAGCTGAACCTGGACAGCTTCAATCTTGTCAACGACATCTTCCAGATCCTTGCCAAGTTCCTTGATGGTATCGGCATACTCTATGTAGAGACTGTCAAATGCCAGAGGTATGGATACCTTGTACTCACCTTCAACTGCAAGAGGACGTGTCAGGTCAATGAAGTGGTTGACAGACTGGTTGGCACCGGCCTTGAGGTTGAACAGGATCTTGTCAGGAATGGTTGACATGAGTTCCGGCAGACGGCTCATGCGTACAAAAATGGTATCCTGAGACTGAGATACAGGCCTTTCGTTCTTGTAGATGACCAGAGTGGTGGTACGGCTGGTGGCACTTGTATCACATGCCGGCAGATGAATGGTACCCATATCCGGGCCGATATCCTTTCCGATGTAGCCTCCGTCTGCATTCAATGAAGAGAGTTTGAGGTCTATGTCGATGGGCAGGGTTATGGTGCTGGTAAGGCTGATCGTCAACTGGGGATTGCTCAACGACAGGTTGTTCTTGTCATTCTTGAAGAAATCACCGGCATCACCAAGTGACAGGTCTATAGACTCGTCAACAGGATCAATCTTAGGATTGACCTTACCGTAAACTGACTTAACCTGAATGGGCTCAAAGTGCACGGTGGGAGTTACCCTTATGACATCAAGCTCATTGTTATTGATCTTCTGGTTGTTTACTGTAACGGAACCGTTTATGCGAACCTTGTTACCCGGAAGAATCAGGCGGCCGTCAACGGTCTCAAGCGGATCGTCAAAGCTCATTCCGGTAATCTGAAGTCCGTTCACCGAGAATCCCTGAGTTGAATGCAGTTCATCGGTCAGCGAGCCATTGATGACCAGTTTGGTGCCGTTCACCCTGATACGGTTATCGTTTCCTACGTACGCAATCTTGATGAATTCGGGGAACTCAATGGTAAATCTGGAGAAAGTGAGTTCCTCAACTGTCTGCGGTACTCCTTCAAACAGCAGATTCATGGATGCTTCGGCCGGATTGACCAGATCAATGCGCTGTATCATTACCAGTGCAGGATCCACCATCTGGTCTATGTCAATGACTGTAGAGTCCTTGAAGTCGGTTCTCATCTCACCGGTTTCAATCTGAGCGTTCTCAACTACGAACTTACCCCAGAACCTTACAGTGAGATCCTTGTCGCTGAAGGCATCAAGAGCTGTGAGGGTTACATCATCCTTCTCGGCTACTACGATTACACCCGAATAAGTTACATCGGTAGAGATTTCAATGGACTTGTCTTCACCTTCAACAGTTTCATTTACTGCAAGAGACTGTACCTTCAGGCTGACCGTATGGCCCAGAACCTTTGTGGCATCGAGTGTAAGACGGGAACCTGACCATGAACCTACATCATTGCCGTTCTCATCCTTTACCCAGTCCGTATCAAATGAGAAATCAGACGGGAACCTGAGTTGGATCTTGCTTGAACCGCCGCCCTTGAATACGAACGGATCAATGGCGATGTCCGAAATTGAGAGGAACAGTTTGCTCTCATCCGGGTCAAATGTGATGGAGTTAACCTTGGATATACCGTCCAGGCCTTTTATCTTACAATTGGACGAAATCTCTTTCTCTTCAACGTCCACTTCCCTGCTGCGTGTCTGGGCTTCAATGTCGGACATCTGAAGTTGAGCGTTCAGGCCCACACCCACTTTGAAGTTACGGACGCCGGTATGGCCGGCTGTACCTGTTACGCCAAGAGCCAGCTCATATTTGATCTGCTCATCGAATTCTATCTCACCGTTAAATTCCGAGAAATCGGCGTTCATGATGAAGAACGTCACAGGAAGCATACCGTCTGAACCGACATTTGAGATGGTCTCGGTGGTCATGGCAATGGAAAAGACATTACCCGAGGCAGTAACACAGCTGGAAGGTATGTATGAATCCAGACCAGGATCCTTTGAAACAGTAAAGTTAGCGGGGAATGTGATTGTAAGGTTGGAAACCTTGATTGAAGTCTCCGTCAAAAGGTCATAGATTCCCTTGAGATTAACGTCAAGAGACAACTTCTGACCATTCCTGCTACCCTGCTGGGTGCCGAACCATATCTTGTTCAGTTTCTTTACGTCATCAGGCATGACGTAGTTGAACTTGCAGCGAACCTTCTGTTCTTCAATCTCAATGGGTACATTGACCTGGGCAGGAACACCTGTTCCGACAACCGGAACATCAGGAGTCTCAAAACTGTTTCCCAAGGCGGGGAGTTTGGAGTTGATGGCCGAAACGTCAATCTTGTCGATACTGATCTTATTGGAATTCTCCTTTACGGGGATTTCCACATCATTAACCTTAGGCTTTTCAAACTGAGTCTCAAGAGGACTGATCGAAGGAGGATCAATTTCAATAGTTACAGGCTGGATCTTATCCAGGTTCACCTTCACGGAATCTCTCATTGAGAAACCGAAAAGACCACCGTCAAGGGTGTCCAGAATCGATTGGTCACCGTCCAACTTGATTAAAGAATCAAGATATATGGTATCCAGACTGCCAAGAGGTATAGAAAGACCTCCGGGGCCTATCTGCATATCCAGACTGATGTCCTTGTCAAGGTCAAGGTCATTAGTAAAGGTAAGACAGGAACCAAGGCAAAATGCTGCAATGATGCCGCACAAAGCCAATGATCTTTTGCTTTTCTTCATAAACTGTATTGGTTTTGTTGGTTTTCGTTTGATGCAAACCGGTTGATATTTGGACAAAGATACGAAATAAAGGGTACACACGCGCGTGCATACCTTGAAAATTTTAAAAATTGTGAAAAATTATTCGTCTTTGCCGTTTTTGGAATCGCGGCGGACTGTAACACGGATACCGGAAAGACGGCGCTCTTTCTTTTCCATCACCTTGAGGATCAGGTCCTTGCAGACAAGCTCCTCATCCTTCTTGGGGAAATCGCCCTTGAGTTCAAGCAGAAAGCCGGCAAGAGTATCGGCCTCACCCACATACTGGGCATAATCATCTTCGTCAAGTCCGATGATCCTGAAGAAGTCAGACAACAGGGTCTTGCCCTCAAACACGTATGTATCCGGACCGGTCTTACGGTAACTTACGGAGTCATCGTCGAACTCGTCGTTGATTTCACCGAGAATCTCCTCGATGACATCCTCAAGGGTAACCAGGCCCGATGTCCCTCCGAACTCATCGACCACGATGGCCATGTGTATGCGGCCTGTCTGGAAGTCATGCAGAAGGTCGTCGATCTTACGGGTCTCGGGCACAAAGAACGCGGGACGGATCAGTGACTGCCAACGGAAACCGTCTCCCTTCTCAAGGTACGGCAGAAGATCCTTTATGTAAAGAATTCCCTTAATATTGTCCGATGTTCCCGAGTAGACCGGGACGCGTGAATAGAAGTTCTCCCTGATGCACTGGATAACCTCTCCGTAACCGGCTTTTATATCCAGCATTATCATATCGATTCGGGATGTCATTATATCCACAACCGTTTCATCACCGAAACGTATGACACCCTCAAGGAGTTGGTGCTCGTCCTGTATGTCCTCAGAGTCGGTAAGTTCCAGGGCATGCTCCAGCTGATCGACCGAAATGTTGATATTTTTCTTAGATTGGATGCGATCCGACAGAACCTTGGAACGCATCAGTATGGATGATACCGGACGCAGCAGCACGGTGAGTACGGAGAGCAGTCCGGTGGCCCTCAGGCTGAACGAGAGGGAGTTGTGTGCGGAATAGAGTTTGGGTATTATCTCTCCAAAGAGAAGCAGTATGAATGTCAGTATAACCGTGAGTACCAGAAACTCCATCCACTCTGCGCCGAACACCAGCATCTGCGAAAATGCCAGGTCCAGAAGCAGGATTATCGCCACGTTGACCAGGTTATTGGCCGTAAGTATGGTAGCCAGGAGACGCTCCGAGTCGGAGAGCAGAGCAGAGGCCCTGCGGCAGCGGGGAGAATCGTCCTCGGAGATACGCTTGAGTTCATCGGGCGAAAGTGAAAAGAAAGATGTCTCGGATGCCGATACGAATCCGGACAATATCAAAAGAAGCAGGGCCGTCACCATTGCAATGACGGACCCCGCTGTCGGATTATTGAAACCTATCGTTTCTATAAGGCTTGCGATTTAAGTTAGAAAGGCATTCCGTTGTCTCCGGGTTCCGGTGCTGCGGGTGCCTGGGGCTGCTGTGTGCCATCCGCCTTCTGCTGAGGACGGGTAAGCATTTCCATGGAATCAACAAAAATCTCAGTGACGTAACGCTTCACGCCGTTCTGGTCATCGTAACTGCGGTTACGGATGTTGCCTTCAACATAAAGCTTGTCACCCTTATGAACGTATTTTTCAACGGTTTCGGCCAGACCTCTCCAGAATACGAGGTTGTGCCATTCAGTACGATCGGGCACTTGTGTGCCGTTCTGAGCAGTGTAGCCACGTTCAGTCGTGGCCAGGGTAAGGTTAGCTACACAAACATGGTTGTCCAGATATCTCACATCCGGATCCTTACCCACATTACCAATCAAAATTACTTTGTTAACTGACATAATAATTAGGTATTAATATTTCAATGCAAATATACAAAAGATTTTTTTAGAACAAATTAGGATTAAATGTTTTCTGTGTCAGCAAAAACAACTACATTTGCAACTCGAAAACAAAAAAGCGACATTTTAGACTTAAATAATTGAAAATATGACAAAAGCAGAAGTTGTTAGCGAGATCGCAAAGAAGACCGGTATTGACAAGGCCGACGTTCTTGCATGCGTAGAGGGTTTCATGGAGGTAGTAAAGGATTCACTCGAGAACGATGAGAACGTATATCTGAGAGGTTTCGGAAGCTTCATCACCAAGAAGAGAGCTGCCAAGGCTGCACGTGACATCCTCAAGAACACTACAATCACTGTTCCTGAGCACAAGATTCCCGCTTTCAAGCCGGCCAAGACTTTCGCCCTTGCTGTTAGAAAGTAATAGTTAACTTCAAATAAATTATCACAGTTATGCCAAGCGGTAAAAAGAAAAAAAGACATAAGATGTCTACGCACAAGCGTAAAAAGAGACTGAGAAAGAACAGACATAAGAGCAAATAAAGCCCGTCTGTAATAGAACTCTCAAAGAACAAACTTGCCGCAAAATGTTTTCGCCAGGTTTGTTCTTTGCTTTATAACGACGTAATACAAACTAAATACGATGACAAGCGAACTGACAGTAAACGTCCAGCCCGACAGTATACAGATAGCCATTACCGAGGATCACAACCTTGTTGAGTATCAGAAGGATGCCCAGGAGGTTACCTTTGCGGTTGGCAATCTCTATCTGGGACGTGTCAAGAAGCTCATGCCCGGACTCAACGCCTGCTTTGTGGACGTAGGCTCCGAAAAGGAGGCATTCCTTCACTATCAGGATCTGGGCCCGCAGTTCGCGTCATTGAAGAAGTACATCAAACAGGTAAGGGCAAACCGCAAGAAACTGGCACCCTTCAGCAAGGCCCAGTTCGTATCGTTTGATGAAAAGCAGGGCAACATAAGCACAGCGCTTGAGCAGGGTGACGAGATAATCGTACAGGTTACCAAAGAACCCATCTCAACCAAAGGTCCGCGTCTGACGGGAGAGATATCCTTTGCCGGACGTTTTCTGGTGCTTATCCCGTTCGGCGACAAGGTATCGGTTTCATCCAAGATCAAGTCAAACGAGGAGCGCGCCCGCCTGAAACAGCTCATTCACAGCATCAAGCCCAAGAACTGCGGCGTTATAGTACGCACGGTTGCCGAGGGAAAGCGCGTGGCCGAACTGGACAACGAGCTCTCAATCCTCTACCAGCGTTGGGAAGACTGCCTGAACAGAGCCATGAAGGCCGAGAAGGCTCCCGAACTGATATTTGAGGAGACCAGCCGTACCATAGCCATCCTGCGCGACATGCTGAACTCGTCATACGAATCAATCCACGTAAACGACGAGAAGACTTACCAGGAGATACGCGATTACGTATCACTGATAGACCCGGACAAGACCAAGATCGTAAAGTTGTACAAAGGTGAGCTGCCCATATTCGACAACTTTGCAATAACCAAGCAGATCAAGTCTTCGTTCGGCCGCATCGTATCATACAAGAGCGGAGCATACCTTATCATCGAGCACACTGAAGCCCTCCATGTAGTGGACGTGAACAGCGGCCACCGCGTAAAGGCAGGTACTCAGGAGGAGAACGCACTGGAGGTGAATCTGGGTGCGGCCGATGAGCTGGCACGTCAGCTCCGTCTGCGTGACATGGGCGGTATCATCGTGGTCGATTTCATAGACATGGCACTGGCCGAGGACCGCCAGAAACTCTACGAGCGTATGTGCCAGAACATGGAACGCGACCGTGCCAAGCACAACATCCTGCCTCTGAGCAAATTCGGTCTGATGCAGATAACCCGTCAGAGGGTACGTCCGGTGATGGATGTCCCGGTTGACGAGACCTGCCCCACATGCTTCGGTACAGGCACCATCAGACCTTCAATCCTGTTCACAGACCAGCTGGAGAACAAGGTAAGCTGCCTTAAGAACCAGATGAAGATGAGCAACTTCACCCTCTTTGTACACCCGTACGTATACGCGTACCTGACAAGAGGACTGTTCTCAATCAAATTCAGATGGCAACTCCGTTACGGATTCGGAATCAACCTGCTCCCCGACCAGAACCTCCCGTTCCTCTCATACAGGTTCATAGACCTTAAGGGAAACGAGATAGACATGAAGGAGGAGCACGAAATATTGTAATTTCCCCAAGCCGGCCCTGCAGCCGGCAATCTTTTTTTTTGTATTTTTCGGCACTGATGCATTAACACTTTCGGGGTTGATGCGTCTCTATATCGGAAACGGTCAAAAAAGCAGATGACACCAGAAGTCCTGACAGAAACATACAAGTCACTGAGCGACGGGCTCTACAGAGTGGCGTACTATATTCTGGAGTCAAGGACCGATGCCGAGGATGCCGTACAGGACCTGTTTATCAAGTTATGGAACAGCCGTGACCAGTTGGATACGGTACTGAACCTGAAAGCATACTGTACGACGCTGATGAAGAACCTCTGCATAGACCGCCTCCGCAAAGAACAGCGCGTGCAGAGCATGGAACCGGGACCGGACATAGCCGAGTCAAGACAGTTTGCCGATGACTATGACGCCCGCGAGAAACTTGAAAGGGTTCTGGCCGCAATAGAACGGCTGCCCGCCCGCCAACGTGACGTGATGAAGATGTATGTGCTGGAGGAGATGTCATATGAAGAGATAGAAGAGAAAACAGGAATGTCAAACCTGACTTTGAGGGTACTCTTAAGCAATGCCCGCAAGTCATTAAGGAGCCAGATATGAAACGATTGGAAGATATTGAAAAGCTGAGTATGCTTGATCTCGACCGGATCGCATCCGACGAGAGCATCAAGGTACCATCATCACTCAAGCATGACATTGCCGTTACGGCACGTGCCCTTGAGATGTCATCCAAAGAAGAAGATGAGGTCAAGGAGACTCATACGCATCACCACAGATACAGAAAGATTCTCAAGATGATCTCATACCCCGCAGCAGCGGTTGCAGTCGTCACCATCGGCCTGCACCTCTCATTCCAGGATTCGATTCCCACCCCCAAGGATACATTTGACGATCCCAAGATGGCTTATGTCCAGATGGAGCAGGTATTCGGATTCATATCAGAGAAAATGAACACCGGCATTGACATTGCAGATGCAGCCGAGCCGGTAATAGATAAAACGATAAACGCACTAAGATGAAAAGAATAGCAGCATTTGTGGCAGCAATGTTTCTGCTCACTGCCGGAGCCTGGGCACAGGACGGCAAGGGAATCTACAACAAGTATTCCGATAATGAAGAGGTAAGTGCAGTATACATTTCCTCATCAATGTTCAAACTCATGGGTAAGGTGCCCAACATGGAACTTGGCGAAGGCAGCTCCATGGACCTGGGAGCCATCATCAAGAACCTTAACTCCATGTATCTCCTGGATTGCGAGGACCCCGATCTGTGCAATGAGATCAAGGCCGATGTAAACAAGTTCATCAAACGGTATGATTTTGAGATGCTGATGGAAATCAAGGACAAGGGCGAAGTGGTACGCATCTACACCACCGGTAACGAAAAGACCGTAACCCAGTTCATCCTTACGGCATCCGAATATGACGCCTTCACATTCATCTGCCTGGACGGCACAATGAGCCGCGCAGACCTTGAGAAGGCCATAGCGAAAGCCACACAACAGATGGAATAATCAGCGAAGAAGGAGGGTCATACCCACCGCAAGCGGGTTCTCATCAGAGAGATGATTACGGTTTGCAAGCGGCTTCATCTTAACCCCGAACTGCTGGGATATTGACCAAAGGCTGTCACCCTTCTTTACCACATAAGTCCTGTGCTCACGATCGGCACGGGACTTTTTTCTTTCCAGGTATATAAGTGTCCCGGCAGGCGGCACAAACTTGCGTTCCGCCTCGTTGAAACGGCGCAGCAGGCTTAACTGCATGCCGAACTCACGTGCAATATCCTTAAGCGTCTCACCCTCACGCAGGCGTACACAGCGCTGTCCGTTCACCAGCATGGGCTGATGCGGAAGCTGACCCGGTTTAAGGCGCACGGCACCGTTCTTGTCATAACGGCCCAGACCGTATCTCTCTATGAGTTCAATGAGTTTGTCTGCATAAGTGGGACTGGTGGCGTAGCCTGCGGCCTTGAGTCCTTTTGCCCATCCCTTGTAATCTGTAGTACCCAGTTTAAAGAGTGACTGGTAACGTGCTCCGTTGACCAGGAACAGCGAATGGTCACGGAATGAATCATCGGCATCAGAGTAGCAGCGGAAACACTCCTGACGCTCGTCATCGTCATGATACATCTTACGGCCGGTCCAGTCACTGTGGCACTTGATTCCGAAATGGTTGTTGCACTTGGTTGCAAGCGTGCTGCGCCCCGCATCGGACTCCAAAAGACCTTGAGCCAGGGTGATGCTGGCGGGTATGCCGTATTTCTTCATCTGTTCCACAGCCATCCCGTTGTACTTGGCTATGTAGGCCGAAAACGCATCCTTTGACTGGGTTTGGGTGACGGGAGCCGATGCCGTCGGTTGTATGACGGAGCAGGAAGCCAGCAGCAGAGGCATGGCAAGCGTTGCTAATCGGAGTATTTTCATTACTAAGCAGATGGTTACGCGAAGTTAATGAAATATGCCGAAAAAATGAGTAATTTAGCGGTCGGATATTTGACCCTAAAGCATATGAAGAAGCAGAGCCGTACCATCGAGTGGAGTGTATTGAATCAGGATGAACTGAGCAGTAACGACCAGATGCTGGTAAACGCAGCCAAGGAGGCAACCGCAGGCAGTTGGTCACCCTACTCCGGATTCAAGGTAGGTGCAGCGTTGCTGCTGGATGACGGCACTGTCGTGACTGGCAGCAATCAGGAGAATGCCGCCTATCCGTCAGGTCTCTGCGCCGAGCGGACCGCTCTCTTCGCAGCGGGTCACGCCCACCCCGGAAAGGCTGTCACGGCTCTGGCCATTGCAGCCCGCAACGACAAAGGTTACACAGCCCAGCCCATTACACCCTGCGGTGCCTGCCGTCAGGTTCTGGCAGAGACTGAGCAGCGCGGCGGACGTCCCATCCGGTATATCCTTTACGGAACTGAAGGTACCATGCTGATAGAAGGCGGCACGGATTCCATACTGCCTTTCTGCTTCGGCGCCGACTCAATGAAGTGAGTTTTCAGTTTTTTTAATGTGTCACTGTGTCACCGCCCGCCGCTGTGGCACAATGTTTGTTGCATGTAAGGTGTTATTACAAGAGATATAGCAGATGAGTAAGAAGAACAAACATAAAATGTCAGAAAATTTCCAATCCGAGAACGACCAGGAAAAGGAAGTCCTGAACGGTGCGGAGCAGGAGGCTGCAACCGCACAGGAGAACCAGGAGAACAACGCTCAGGAGCCCCAGGAGGAGACTGCCCAGGACAAGCTGGCCAAGAGTGAGGCCGAGGTGGCCGACCTCAAGGACCGTCTGCTCCGCCAGATGGCCGAGTTCGACAACTACCGCAAGCGCACCATGAAGGAGAAAGCAGATATTATCCTGAACGGCAGCGCAGGTGTGGTAACCGATATTCTTCCCGTCATAGACGATCTGGAGAGAGCAATCGCCAACTCCGCCAAGTCCGAGGACTACAATGCTCTCAAGGAGGGCGTGGAGCTTATCTATAACAAACTGATGCACATTCTTGAGCAGAAGGGTCTGCAGAAGATATCACCCAAGAACGAGCCTTTTGACACTGATTTCCACGAGGCCATTGCCATGATACCCGCTCCCAGTGAGGATCTGAAGGGCAAGGTTCTGGATTGTGCAATTGACGGATACAAACTTAACGACAAGGTTCTGCGCCACGCCAAGGTGGCCGTAGGAGAATAACAATATGGCAAAAAGAGACTATTACGAGGTGCTTGAGGTCCCCAAGACCGCAACAGCCGATGAGATAAAGAAGGCTTACCGCAAGAAAGCCATTCAGTACCACCCTGACAAGAACCCCGGCAACAAGGAGGCCGAGGAGAAATTCAAGGAGGCAGCCGAGGCTTACAGCGTGCTGAGTGACCCCGATAAGAGAGCCAAATACGACCAGTTCGGATTTGACGGCCTGAACGGCGCAGGCGGATTCGGCGGAGGCGGCGGATTCAGCGGTGCAGGCATGTCCATGGATGATATCTTCTCCATGTTCGGCGACATATTCGGAGGTGGCGGATTCGGCGGATTCGGCGGATTCGGCAGCAGCCGCACACGTGGACGCAGCGGAGAACGCAAGTCGAGAGGATCTGACCTGAGGGTTAAGGTGGCACTGACGCTTGAGGAGATAAACAACGGCGTAACCAAGAAGTTCAAGCTCAAGAAACTGGTTCCATGCCAGCACTGCAAGGGCACCGGCGCCAAGGACGGTTCGGCAGCCGAGACATGCCCTGACTGCCACGGTTCAGGTGTGGTAATGCGCACCCAGCAGAGCTTCTTCGGCATGGTACAGACACAGACCGTCTGCCCCCGTTGCGGCGGTGAAGGCAAGATCATCAAGGACCGTTGCCCGCACTGCAGCGGTGACGGCGTGGTTTACGGCGAGGAGATAGTTGAGATCAACATCCCGGCAGGTGTAGCCGAGGGCATGCAGCTCTCAGTAGAGGGCAAGGGTAATGCCGGCAAGCACAACGGTTACAACGGCAACCTGCTTGTCCTGATTGAGGAGGTTCCTCACAAGGATCTGGTACGCGATGAGAACGACCTGGTTTACAACCTGCTGCTCACAGTACCGCAGGCCGCAATGGGCGGAGCCATCGAGATACCCACGCTGGACGGTGCCGTCAAGCTCAAGATCGAACCCGGAACACAACCCGGCAAGATGCTGCGTCTGCGCGGCAAGGGCCTGCCCGAGCTCAACACCAGCCGTCGCGGCGACATGATTGTAAACGTTAGCGTATATATACCGGAAACACTCTCCAAGGATGAGAAGGCCGCAATGGAAAAGTTCCAGACATCGGACCACTTCCAGCCCACCCCGTCCATCAAGGAGAAACTGTTCCGTAAGTTCCGAAGTTATTTTGATTAAGCACAAGTGAACTACCAAGAAGCTGTAGAGTATCTCTACACACAAACACCCCTTTTCCAGAACGTAGGCCAGGAGGCATACAAAGAAGGCCTTTACAACACGGTGACGATTGACCGCCACCTGGGATGCCCCCACAAACTTTTCAAGACCATACACGTAGCCGGCACCAACGGCAAAGGCAGCGTGTCACACACTCTGGCCGCCATACTGCAGGCATCGGGCCTTAAGACAGGTCTTTACACATCACCCCATCTGACCGATTTCCGTGAGCGCATAAGAGTGAACGGCAAGCCGGTAAGCCCCGAGTTCGTGGTAAACTTCATTGAGAAGAACCGCGAGTTCCTGGAGCCCCTGCACCCCTCATTCTTTGAGGTTACCACAGCCATGGCTTTCAGCTGGTTCGCCGAGCAGGAGGTGGACGTGGCCGTAATCGAGACCGGACTGGGAGGACGCATGGACTGCACGAACATCATCAAGCCCGTCATATCAGTCATAACCAACATCGGCTATGACCACATGAAATTCCTTGGTGAGACCATGCAGCAGATTGCCTTTGAGAAGGCCGGCATTATCAAGAAAAATGTCCCCGTCATCATTGGCGAGCACAATGACGTTACCCGCGACGTCTTTACACGCAGAGCCGAAGAGGTTGGCACAAAGGTTATCTTTGCTCAGGACAATTGTAAGATTATTTCGCATAAATACGTAAATCCTTCAAAAGTCGTATATGAGACTGCCGCACTGCCCGCATTGGAGAGCGGACTGGCAGGAATGTGCCAGGAGAACAATGCCAATACCATTCTGACAGCCGTTGAGGAACTCAAGCGACATAAGTTCAGCATCACCGAGGCCGCCATAAGGAAGGGCTTCAAGGATGTCTGCCGCATGACAGGACTGCGCGGACGCTGGCAGAGAGTGGGCAAGAAACCCGACATAATCTGTGACACCGGTCACAACAGCCATGGCCTGAAATACATTGCAAAGCATCTGGAGGAGCTCTCCTCAAAGCCGGGATTCGGCCAGCTGCGCATCGTAATGGGTATGGTGAATGACAAGGACGTGTCCGATGTCCTGGCACTCATGCCCAAGAACGCCCGCTACTACTTCACTCAGGCATCGGTCCAGAGGGCTCTCGACGCAAGCAAGCTGAGAGACCTGGCACGAGAGGCAGGACTGACCGGCAGAGTGTTCCGTACGGTAGCCCAGGCTGTTAACACGGCACAGAATGAAGCATCGGCCGAAGACCTGATCTTTGTAGGCGGAAGCACCTTCGTGGTAGCCGACCTGCTTACCATGCCCGATTTCTACATACAGGGCTGAAATTTTATCCTGAATCGCTTGGAATAGTATCTGAAATTGGCTTAATTTGCGTTGTTTTATTTTTAATAACCAAAATAAGCCAATTATACTATATGAGCGATTTCTTCGTAAAAGAAAATCTGGCCGGCCTCAAGAGGGAGGATTTCCAGGCAACGGTTGAGGGAAAGAAAACCGATCTTTACATACTCAGGAACAAGAAGGGAGCCGAGATAGCAGTAACAAACTTTGCCGGTGCACTGTGCGCCGTAATGATGCCCGACCGTAACGGCAAGATGGAAAGTGTCGTTTGGGGTCATGACAGCATCAAGCACGTCATGGAGAGCCAGGAAACTTACCTGAGCGTACTCATCGGACGTTATGGCAACCGCATTGCCAACGGTAAGTTCACACTGGACGGCAAGCAGTACACCCTTGCCATCAACAACGATCCCAACAGCCTGCACGGAGGTCCCACCGGTTTCCACAAGCGCATCTTTGATGCAGAGCAGACCGATGCCCAGACACTCAATCTCCACTATCTGTGCAAGGACGGCGAGGAGGGATTCCCCGGTAACCTGGACGTTAACGTAACCTATCGCCTGACCGACGACAACGAACTGGCCATTGAGTATGAGGCAACAACCGACAAGAAGACCGTTGTATGTCTTACCAACCATGCCTACTTCACACTGAACGGCATGAAGAAGAACCCGCTCACGGTTCTGGACTATCAGATGACCATCAACGCCGATCATTATATTCCAATCGACAATACCGCAATACCTCTGGGTACCATTGACGAGGTTGAGGGAACTCCGTTTGATTTCCGCACTCCCCACAGAGTCGGTGACCGTATCGAACAGGGCATCCAGACCAAGAACGGCAACGGCTATGACCACTGCTGGGTTCTCAACAAGCGCTATCCGGGCGAACTGAGTTTTGCCGTAAAGTGCGTTGATCCCGCAAGCGGCCGTTCACTTGAGTGCTACACCACAGAGCCCGGCGTACAGTGCTATTCAGGCAACTGGTGCAGCGGCAGCACCTGCGCCCACGGTTCAACACTGCCCAAGCGCTGCGCTATCTGCTTTGAGGCAGAGCACTTCCCCGACAGCCCCAACCGTCCCTACTTCCCCAGCACGGTTCTGAATCCGGGTGAGGTCTACACACAGACAACAATCTATCGTTTCGGAGTGGAATAATCCCTTAAGATGGATACGACCATTCTGAGAAACAGGTTCCGCCAGCAGTTCGGCACGAGCGGTGACCTATACTTTTCGCCGGGTCGCATAAACCTGATCGGCGAGCACACCGACTATAACGGCGGGTTCGTCTTTCCGGGAGCCGTCGACAAAGGCGTTACCATTGAGATTTACCGTAACGGATCACGCAAGGTCTGCCTTCTGGCGCTTGACAACAAAGAACATCCTTACGTAGAATTCACGCTCGATGACACCTCAAAGCCTGAGGAACATTGGGCGTGTTATATTTTCGGCGTGTGCAAGGAACTTGAAAAGCACGGCGTAGCCCTGGGTGGATTCAACGCTGCCATCACAGGCGACGTTCCGGCAGGTGCCGGCATGTCTTCATCGGCCGCACTTGAAAGTGTCTTTGCGTTTGCCCTGAACACCATGTTCGCCGATAGCAGAGTAGATAAGTTCGAGTTGGCCAAGATTGGACAGGCTACTGAGCACAACTACTGCGGTGTCAAGTGCGGAATAATGGACCAGTTCGCATCCGTATTCGGACGTGAGGGATGCCTTATACGTCTGGACTGCCGTTCACTTGAATACGAGTATTTCCCCTTCAATCCGGATGGCTACAAGCTGGTACTGATCAACTCAATGGTCAAGCATTCTCTGGGCAACGAGTACAACGAGCGCCGTGAGAGTTGTGAGAAGGCCGTAGCGCTGATGAACCGTGAGTTCGGCGGCGTGGAGACCCTGCGTGATGCCAACTACCAGATGCTTGACACCGTAAAGGGAGATCTGAGCAAAGAAGACTACCGCCGTGCCAAGTACGTTCTTGATGAGAAAGAGCGTGTCCTGGCAGTATGTACCGCCCTCGAGCAGAATGACTATGAAACCGTGGGCAGGAAGATGTACGAGACCCACTGGGGTCTTAGCCGCGATTATACCGTAAGCTGCCCTGAACTGGATTTCCTGGTTGAGACTGCACAGGAGTGCGGAGTGACCGGAAGCCGCGTCATGGGCGGAGGATTCGGCGGTTGCACCATCAACCTGGTGCGTGACACCATCTATGAAAAGTTCGTTTCCAAGGCCAAGCGCGAGTATGCACGCAAGTTCGGCATCGTACCCGAGATCTACAGCGTCACCATCGGCGACGGCTCAAGAAAACTGCAATAATTCATTAATCACTAAATAACCAACAAGATGAGAAAATCAAGTTTTATCGCTCTCATGGCAGGTGTGCTCGCACTGACGGCATGCTCACAGGAGCAGGAGGCCCCGGTTCTGAACAAGGCCGACTTCCAGATGGAGTTTACAGGAAAGCAGACTGACCTGTACAAACTGACCAATTCAAAGGGCGCAGAGGTTTGGGTTACCAACTTCGGTGCACGTATCGTTGCCATCATGGTTCCTGACAAGAACGGCAACAAGCAGGACGCTGTCATCGGTTTCAAGAACATCAAGGACTACACAACTCAGGCCAGCGACTTCGGCTCAACCGTAGGTCGTTACGCCAACCGTATCAATCAGGGTCAGATCACTCTGGACGGCAAGACATATCAACTGCCGCAGAACAACTTCGGCCACTGCCTACACGGAGGTTGCACTCTGGAGCCCGAGCCCATGGGCTGGCAGAACCTTGTATGGGATGTAAAGGAGGTAAAGAAGAGCTCTATCACTCTGGTGATGAACTCAGCTGACGGCGAGGCCGGATTCCCCGGTAACGTCGTTGCCACCGTAACCTACACCCTGACCAAGAACAATGCCATCGACATTGTATGGAAGGCTACCACCGACAAGAAGACTGTGATCAACATGACCAATCACAGCTACTTCAACCTGAACGGTGACCACTCAATCCCCGTTACAAACCACATCCTTACCCTGAATGCCGACAACTTCACTCCCTGCGACAGCACATACATGACCACAGGCGAGATTCTGCCGGTAGCAGGCACACCCATGGATTTCACCAAGGGTAAGGCAATTGGCAAGGAGATCAACAACTACGACTACATACAGCTTAAGAACGGTAACGGCTATGACCACAACTGGGTTCTGAACACCAAGTGTGACGATACCAAGTGCGCCGCCAAGCTGTACAGCCCCATCACCGGCATCTACGTTGAGGTTTACACCAACGAGCCGGGTATCCAGTTCTATTCAGGTAACTTCCTGGACGGTTCAGGTCTTGACAAGCAGGGCAACAAGATGGAGCAGCGTACCGGTTGCTGCCTGGAAACACAGAAGTTCCCCGACAGCCCCAACAAGTCAAATCTGCCCGGTTGGTACAGCGCAGAGCTGGTTCCCGGTCAGGAGTACTACAGCCACTGCATCTATCAGTTCGGTGTTGAATAATCAAGTCAATTTAATTACTAAACAATAAACAAAACAAATGGAAAACAGCATTATGCAAGGACTGGCCAACAATGGTTTCAAACCTGTTGACTATGTGATTTTCTTTATTTATCTGGCCGTACTTATCTTCCTGGGCTTCTTTGTATCAAGAAAGAAAGACGGTAAGGAAAAGAGTTCAAACGATTACTTCCTGGCCGGTAACACCCTGACATGGTGGGCCGTCGGTGCATCATTGATTGCAGCGAACATCAGTGCCGAGCAGTTCATCGGAATGTCAGGTTCTGCTTACGCTTCAGGTATCGCAGTTGCCGCTTACGAGCTTATGGCTGCCATCACCCTGGTTGTAGTAGGTAAGTTCATCCTGCCGGTAATGATCAAGAACAAGGTGTTCACCATTCCCCAGTTCCTTACAAACCGTTACAACAAGGGCGTAGGTCTGGCATTCTCAATATTCTGGCTCTTCCTCTATGTGTTCATCAACCTGACTTCAGTTGCATGGCTGGGAGCTCTTGCCATTGAGCAGATCCTGGGTCTGAAGGGCGCAGTCCTGATGATTGGAGGTTCTGAGATCTCAGTTCGTTTCCTTATCATCATCTTCCTGTATCTGGTTGCCGGTGTTTATTCAATCTACGGTGGTCTTGCATCTGTCGCATGGACCGATGTAATGCAGGTTACATTCCTGGTTGGTGGTGGTCTTATCACTGCTTTCTTTGCTCTGAAGACCATTGCTCCGCACCTTGGTGTTGACGGTGCCATTCCCGCTCTGGGTCAGGTTATGGAACGTCTGGGAGACATTCCCGGTGACCGCCACTTCAACCTTGTAGTTGAGCGTCAGGCAGACCTGTACCCCAACATCGCCGATGATCCCTACTTCACACTTCCGGGTATCGTCCTGATTGTAGGTGCCATGTGGCTTACCAACCTGGGTTACTGGGGCTTCAACCAGTACATCATCCAGAAGGGTCTTGCTGCCAAGAACATTGACGAGGCTAAGAAGGGTCTTGTATTTGCAGGATTCCTCAAGATTTTGATCCCGTTCATCGTCTGCATCCCCGGTGTATGCGCATATCTGATCTGGAACGACGCTGATCTTCACAGCCGTCTGCTTGGCGAGGGTCTGCTCTCAGGTTCAATCGACATTCCTGATGATGCTTATCCCTTCCTGATCCGTAACTTCACTCCGGTTGTAGTCAAGGGTCTGTCATTCGCAGCTCTGACCGCTGCCGTTATCTCATCACTAGCTTCGATGTTCAACTCAACATCAACCATCTTCACGATGGATGTATACCACCAGTTCATCAACAAGAATGCTTCTGACAGCAATCTGGTTAAGGTAGGTCGTATCACCGCAGTTTCAGCTCTTGTAATTGCCCTGATTGCCATCTATCCTATCATGGGTGGAGCCGACCAGGCATTCCAGATCATTCAGGAGTATTCAGGATTCGTATATCCGGGTATCGTAGTTATCTTCAGCCTCGGTCTGCTCTGGAAGCGTTCAAGCGGTACCGCTGCTATCGTAACCGCTATCAGCACATTCGTATTCTCAATCCTGTTCAAGCTGTTCATGCCCAACACTCCGTTCCTGATCCGTATGGGTTATGTATTCTTTGTACTGGTTATCCTGTTCGTAGGTCTCTCACTCATGAGCAAGAAGCCTGTTGAGGCAGCCAAGCTCGACAACGAGACAATCGCCACACAGCTCAAGTGGAGCAAGATACTCTTTGTTATCTCAGCTCTCTGCTATGCTCTTGGCGCAATCGTAATGCTTTGCAACGCTGACTGGTGCCTCAAGCTGCAGAACCTTGGATTTGAGGGTATCTTCTTCCTGGCAACCGTATTCCTTGTACTTGGTATCTACCTGACATCAAATGCAAAGGACAAGGTACAGGATCCCAAGGCCATCAACATCGACCTTTCTCTCTTCCGTACCAACAGCCAGTTCAACATCGGTGCATACGGAATCATCATCCTTCTGGCTATTCTGTATATAACTCTCTGGTAATATGCTGGAAGAACTAAAAGATAAGGTATTCAAAGCCAACCTTGACCTGGTTAAGCAGGGGTTGGTCATATTTACCTGGGGTAACGTTTCAGGCATAGACCGCGAGAAGGGCCTGGTTGTCATCAAGCCCAGCGGCGTGAGCTATGACGAAATGAAAGCCAGTGATATGGTTGTTGTCTCCCTCGAGACCGGTAAGGTCGTTGAGGGAGACCTCAATCCTTCATCGGACACCCCCACACATCTTGTACTGTACAGGGCTTTCCCCAACATACAGGGCGTGGTCCACACCCACTCCACCTATGCAACCGCATGGGCTCAGGCCGGTATGGACATTCCCAACATAGGCACCACACATGCCGACTATTTCTACAAGGACATTCCCTGCACAGAGGATATGACCGAGAAGGAGGTAAAGGGTGACTACGAGCTGGAGACAGGCAATGTGATTGTACGCCGCTTTGAGGGCATCAACCCCGACCACACACCAGGTGTTCTGGTAAAGAACCACGGTCCGTTCTCATGGGGTACCAGCCCGGCCAACGCCGTCTATAACGCAAAGGTTATGGAGCAGTGCGCCAAGATGGCTTACATCTCACTGACCTTGAACCCTGACACCACGATGAATCCGCTTCTGATTGAGAAGCATTATATGCGTAAACACGGCCCTAATGCTTATTACGGCCAGAAAAAGAAATAACTCTTAAACTGTAAAGACTATGTTTGAAAACAATGAGATATGGTGGGTAACCGGTGCTCAGCTCCTTTACGGAGGCGATGCAGTAGTTAAGGTAGACGGTCACTCAAAGGAGATGGTTGAAGGTCTGAACAAGAGCGGCAACATCCCCGTTAAGATTGTCTATAAGGGTACTGCCAACAGCAGCAAGGAGGTTGAGGCTGTAATGAAGGCCGCCAACAACGACGAGAAGTGCATTGGTATCATCACCTGGATGCACACCTTCAGCCCCGCCAAGATGTGGATCAAGGGTCTGCAGGCACTTGAGAAGCCTCTGCTTCACTTCCACACACAGTATAACACCGATATTCCATGGGATTCAATCGACATGGATTTCATGAACCTGAACCAGAGCGCCCACGGCGATATCGAGTTCGGTCATATCTGCACCCGTATGCGTGTAGCCCGTAAGGTTGTTGTAGGCCACTGGAAGAGTGCCGAGGCTCAGAAGCAGATCGCTGTTTGGGCCCGCGCCGCTGCCGGCCGTGCCGATGCACATAACGTACGCTGCCTTATGTTCGGTATGAACATGAACAACGTTGCAGTTACCGACGGTGACCGCGTTGAGTTCGAGCAGCGCATGGGTTACCATGTAGACTACTACCCCGTATCATCACTGATGGAGTACTTCAAGAAGGTTACCGATGCCGAGGCTGACGCCCTGGTTGAGGAGTACAAGAAGCTCTACACCATCAAGATCGATGAGAGCGGCGAAAAGGTTTACTGGGAGAAGGTTAAGAACGCAGCAAAGGCTGAGATCGCCCTACGTCGCGTACTCAAGGACGAGAACGCTACCGCTTTCACAACCAACTTCGATGACCTGGGTGACGCCGATATCGATGCTCCTGATTTCTGCGGATTCGATCAGATTCCGGGTCTGGCATCACAGCGCCTGATGGAGGAAGGTTACGGTTTCGGTGCCGAGGGTGACTGGAAGACCGCCTGCCTGCAGCGTACTCTCTGGGTTATGAACCAGGGTATGCCTAAGGGCTGCTCATTCCTTGAGGACTACACCCTGAACTTTGCCGCTGACTGCACATCAAGCCTGCAGAGCCACATGCTGGAGATCTGCCCGCTGATTGCTACCGGCAAGCCCAAGCTGGAGGTTCACTTCCTTGGCATAGGTATCCGCAAGCAGCAGACCGCACGTCTGGTATTCACATCTAAGACCGGCCGTGGTATCAAGGCTACCGTTGTTGACCTTGGCAACCGCTTCCGTCTGATCACCAGCGAGGTTGAGTGCATCGAGCCCAAACCCATGCCCAAACTGCCAGTTGCATCGGCCCTCTGGGTTCCGCAGCCTACATTTGAGATCGGTGCCGGCGCATGGATACTGGCAGGTGGTACACACCACAGCGCATTCTCATATGACATTACCGCTGAGTACTGGGAGGACTTTGCCGAGATGTGCGACATCGAGTATATCGGCATAGACAAGAACACCACAATCAGTGGTTTCAAGCAGCAGCTCCGCAACAACGAGGTTTATTACATGCTCAACAAAGCTTTGAAGTAATATGGCATACGATCCAAAATCAGTTATTGAAAAAGGACAGGCCATCCTCGGTATTGAGTTTGGCTCAACCCGTATCAAGGCTGTGCTCATAGATCCCGAATACAAGCCGATTGCCCAGGGTAGTCATACCTGGGAGAATCAGCTTGTGAACGGGCTGTGGACATACAGCGTCGAGAGCATCTGGTTCGGACTGCAGGACTGCTACTCAGACCTGCGCAAGAACGTGCTCAAGCAGTATGAAGTTGAAATCGAGAACCTTGCCGCAATAGGTATCAGTGCTATGATGCACGGCTACATGCCTTTTGACAAAAACGGCAACATACTGGTTCCGTTCCGCACATGGCGTAACACCAATACAGCCAAGGCAGCCGCCGAGCTGTCTGACCTGTTCGTGTTCAACGTTCCTCTGCGTTGGAGCATCTCTCACCTGTACCAGGCTATTCTTGACAATGAGCCGCACGTAAAGGATATCGATTTCCTGACCACTCTGGCAGGTTTCATCCACTGGCAGCTCACCGGCAAGAGAGTACTTGGCGTTGGTGATGCATCGGGTATGATTCCCGTTGATCCCGCCACCAAGAGCTACAACGCCACCATGGTGGAGAAGTTCGACAAACTGATTGCAGGCAAGGGTTATCCTTGGAAACTGCTTGACATCCTGCCCGAGTCACTTGACGCAGGTCAGGACGCAGGCGTGCTCACCGAGGCCGGCGCACGCAAGCTGGATATCACCGGTCACCTGAAACCGGGTGCTCCCATCTGTCCTCCCGAGGGCGATGCAGGCACCGGAATGGTTGCTACCAACGCCGTTCGTCCGCGCACCGGTAACGTATCGGCCGGAACATCATCATTCTCAATGATCGTGCTTGAGAAGGATCTCAAGAAGCCTCATGAGGTGATTGATATCGTAACCACACCTGACGGCAGCCCCGTTGCTATGGTTCACTGCAACAACTGCACCAGTGACCTGAACGCATGGGTCAACCTGTTCAAGGAGTTCGAGGAGATTATGGGTATTCCCGTCGATATGGGACAGCTCTTTACCAACCTGTTCAATGTTGCCCTGAAGGGTAATCCCGACTGCGGCGGCATTATGAGTTACAACTACGTATCAGGTGAGCCTGTCACCGGTTTTGCCGATGGCCGTCCGCTGTTTGTACGTTCAGCTAATGACAAGTTCAACCTGGCTAACTTTATGCGCGCTATCATAAGCGGTGCAATAGGTGTGCTCAAGGTGGGTAACGATATCCTGTTCAATGAGGAGAAGATCAAGGTTGACCGTATTACCGGTCACGGCGGTCTGTTCACCACTCCCGGTGTAGGCCAGAGAATTCTGGGTGCTGCCCTGAACTCACCTATCTCCTGCATGAAGACAGCAGGTGAAGGCGGTCCCTGGGGTATGGCTATCCTGGCATCATACCTTATCAACAACAAGAAGAACCAGTCACTGGCTGAGTTCCTTGATGATGCGGTATTTGCCGGTGATACAGGTACATCAGTCGCTCCTACTCCCGAGGATGTTGCAGGTTTCAATGCCTATATTGAGAATTACAAGAAGTGCCTGCCCATTGAAGAGGCTGCAGTGAAATATAAAAAGTAATGCTTTATGAAAAGATTATCCTTTAAACTGTTTGCACTGGCTGCAGTGGTATTCTGCATGTCAGCCAATGCTGCAAAGCCCAAGTTCCCGCTTCTGCCCGCAGCACCTTATGACACCATCATCGATGGTCAGAAAGTGGCTCTTTACACTATTCAGAAAGGTAAGGTTGCCGCTCAGATCATCAACTATGGAGGTTTCGTAGTAGGTCTGTATTCACCAGACAAGAACGGTGAGTATGCTAACCTGGTTAACCACTATGACAACATCAAACAGTACATGAACTACAACATGGGTATGGTTGGACCGGCCCTGGGTCGTTATGCCAATCGTATTGCCAACGGTAAGTTCACTCTGGACGGTGTTGAGTACAACATAACCAAGAACAGCGGTCAGCACACACTTCACGGTGGTGCAAAAGGCTTTGACCACACCGCTTGGAAGGTCGTTAAGGCCAAGAAGAACAAACTCGTTCTGAGCTGTGTTCTGCCCGATGGTCTGGACGGTTTCCCCGGCACCCTCACAACTACCCTGACCTACTCCATCACAAAGGACGGCGGTCTTCAGATCAGTTATGAGGCTACAACTGACAAGGCTACTGTTGTAAATCTGTCAAACCACACCTATTTCAATCTTGATGGCGCCGGCAACGGTGACATCATGGATCATGAGCTGATGATCAACGCTGCCTTCATCACTGAGACTGACCGCAGCAACATTCCGACAGGTGGTTTGGACATGGTAGACGGATCTCCCTATGATTTCCAGAAGCCCGTACGCATTGGTGACCGTCAGTACGCTCCCCAGCCCGGTCAGGGCGGTCGTGGCGGATTCGGCGGTTTCGGCGGCCAGGTTCCCGAGGGTATGGTACGTAACTATGACAACAACTTCTGCCTGATTCATACAGGAAGCGGCGTTGAAATGGTTGCATCACTTTACTCACCCAAGTCAGGCCGTTACATGGAGGTTTGGAACAACCATCCGGGACTTCAGGTCTATACCGGTGCACGCACCGCTATCGCCCTTGAGTCACAGATGTTTCCCGACTCACCTAACCACGATTTCTTCCCCAGCACAACACTGCGCCCGGGTGAGAAGTACGAGCACACAGTAATCTACAAGCTCTCGGTGAAGTAGTACCATTGGGGACGGTTCTGTTTGGTACCGTTTTTACAAACAAGAAGCAGCGACGGATCAATTACCGTCGCTGCTTTCTGTTTGTTTATAAGGTCCTTACGGGAAAACGGTACCAAACAGAACCGTCCCCAATGGTACTATCTGTGTGCGGTGTAGTATTCGTAGGCGGCTTTGAGGTTCTCGCGGACGCACTTGCTGCTGATAGTTGCACCCGATACCACATCGACCGTGGCGTAATCCTTGAACTTGACATCCCTGAACTTGGGGAGCATGTACTTCTTGACGCTCTCAAAGAAACGCGGAGTCTCGCGATTAGGCAAAGCCTCCACATTGACTATCTTATCCTTCTTGATTGTAACCTTAACGGGAGTGGTTCCATGGTATCCCCTTGCATTGCAGATCGTTTCGGTATTAATGGTATAAATCTTACCATTCTTCTGCATCACACCGTCATCATAATCTTTCCCACCACACGCTGTAAATAATGCCAGCGTAGCCACAATAAGTATTTTTTTCATCTATCTGGTTTTGAGTATTAGACTATAAAAAGGTAAAAAGGTTTAACAGAATCCTCTACTTTTTGGAGGGTAGGCAGAATAGGATAAGGAAAACGAACCCTGTCATAGCAGTGACTGCCGATAAAATGAATGCAAGTGCATCGGAATAATTGGCGGGAGTGCCGTCCATGTTTGACATACCGCGGTCAAACAACACGAGGAACGTAATAATACACAGGAAGGCGGGAATCAGAAGAAACCAGGGTGATATGCCGGCATCACGCAGACGACGTACTGCTACCGTCAGCGACGGGAACAGCGCCACAAGCCAGAACAGGAACAACGGCACAATGGTGCAGTCCACATGAAGAATGAATATGAGTCCGGTAAGCAAACCCAGCAATACGACCGATACCGCCAGTACCATGAATGTCCAAGTCCAAAACTCCCTACGTCCTGATCGGCCTCCAAAACGGAAATACTTGCTGAATGTCTCTTTAATTGAGTCCCACATATAAATATTTAATTAGTTATTGTCAATACAAAATACTCGGAGCGGGTGCCGATGCGGATGCGGGGGCCCCAGATGCCCAGGCCTGAGGTGATGTAGTAGCGGGTAGCGCCTCGCTGGTGGTGGCCCCAGGATTTCTCGTACATAGCGTCGGTTATCCAGGAGATGGGCCAGATTTGGCCGCGGTGGGTGTGTCCGCTGAACTGGAAATCTATTCCGGCCTTCTCAGCCTCCTCAAGATTGTAGGGCTGATGGTCAAGCAATATCGTAAATCCATCAATACTGTCTGTCAGGGCGTTTAAAGGCTTGCGGTGACGGTTGGTACGATCATCACGGCCTATTACCGTTATACCCTTGAATGAGGCGGATTCATCACGCAGCAGACATATGCCTGCATCTTTGAAGAAACGCTCCACCAGAGGTTCGTTGCTATAATAGTCGTGGTTGCCCAGCACTGTCCATACGGGTGCCGTCAGACGGTGGAACTCATCGGCATACTCACCCTCCAGGACCGGTCTCATGCTTCGGTCCACGACATCGCCTGCAGTCAGGATCAGGTCCGGATTCTCGGCATTAATCAAATCTATCCATCGGGCCAGTTCGGCACGACGGTTATGGTAGCCCAAGTGCATGTCGCTTACGAGTACTATCTTGAGCGGCTTTTCCAGTTGCTTATCGGTATGGATGGTTAGTTCCTCGCGGTACTTGTGATGATAGTGAATGCCGCCAATTGCCATAAGCAGGATTACACCACCCACAATAGTGCACAAGCCCGTCAGGCTGTCCTTAAAGAAGGCGGGAGGAATGAGGTGGCAGATGCGTGCCAGTCCGGTAAGCAGGAACCCTATCAGCAGGTAGAGGAAGAAAATGAGCCATGGGTTGCCCACATTATATACTACGTACGCGAGGCCCATGGGCAGACGCTCAATGCGCAGAAAACTCATAAAGAAGAGGGCCATCCACAGCAGATACACCAGCACGACGCCGGCTTTTACAGCCCACATACCCGGCGTAATTCTCCACAGCCTCCAGCATAAATAGATGTTTATGCCAAGGACCAACCCTATGAACAGCAGTGCAATTGTCTTATTCATTGCGTCAAAGATAGTTCTTTTTTGTGTACCTTTATGACTCGAATCACTAACCCAATAAAAATGACAAAACGTAATAACGGGCTGTCATGGCTCTGCATAGCCCTTTCATGCTTTGCCGCCATGATGATGTCCTGTTCAGGACAGGCCGAAAGCCGGGAGAAAGAACTTATGACAGTAGGAAATCCTTACCTGCCCATGTGGGAGCATATCCCTGACGGCGAGCCTTATGTATTTGAGGACCCGGACAATCCGGGTCAGTTCCGCGTATATATTTACGGTTCACACGACAGCATGATTTCAGGCTATTGCGGACGCGAGCTGGTAGTATGGTCGGCCGATGTCAACGACCTGAACCATTGGCGTTATGACGGCGAGATATTCAAGGTTGACAAGAACGCAAACGGCGAGCAGCTGAGCCGTCTTGGCGTGGCCGATGTCCTGTACGCACCTGATGTAACAGTTGTCACAGCAGCAGACGGCACCAAGACCTACTACCTCTACCCCAACAACCAGTCAGGCGGCCGAAACGGAATGGTATGCAAGAGTTCCCGCCCCGACGGCCCGTTCGAGGTCTGCAACTGGAACAAGAACAACCCCAACCTGACCGACGGCGTGCTGGCATTTGACCCGGCAGTGTTTGTTGATGATGACGGCAAGGTTTACGGTTACTGGGGCTTTGAGCGCTCATACGCAGCCGAGCTTGACCCCGCCACCATGGCAACCGTAAAGCCCGGCACCAAGATCGTAGAGGATATGGTTCCCGGCCGATACATGGACGGTGAGTTCAAGTTCTTTGAGGCTTCATCAATACGCAAGATCCAGGATAAGTACATATTCATTTACAGCCGATTCACACTTGAGGGTGAGTTCGGTCTGCCCTCATCAAACTACACACTGGCATACGCTTACGGTGACAACCCGCTGGGTCCCTGGACCTACGGAGGTACCGTCATTGACGGCCGTGCACGTGAGAAAAACGAGAATGGTGAGACTATTGCATCGGCCACAATAGACGGCAACACCCACGGCGGCATCTGCCAGATCAACGGACAGTGGTACGTCTTCTATCACCGCCAGACCGGCACCGATGAGTACGCACGTCAGGCAATGGTTGCTCCCATTACCGTAAAGGTGACACCGGGCCCCGGCGGCAAGGTTGAAATATCTGAGGGTGAGTACAACTCAGAGGGCTTCTCACTGAACGGACTTGATCCGTTGGAGCGTCACTCTGCAGGTCTGGCCTGCTGGTACACCGGCCCCACTCCGGCTGTTCATGACTGGCCCAACAACACTTTCTCAGGTTCTTATGTGGCATCGGCCTACGGAACCGACAGCAAGTTTGACAAGCCCTACGAACTGGAGAACAACACCAATCCTGTGGTTAACAACACCGACGGCTCAATAGTCGGTTACAAGTACTTCAACTTTGACGCCACAAGCGGCCGCGATGACGTAAGCATGCTGCTCAATCTCATTCCCGAGGGCATAGACGGCACCATTACCATTATGGCCGACCGTCCCTGGACATCACAGGGTGGCAAGGAGATAGGCAAGATAGAGATCAAGGCAAACATGTCTCAGAAGCCTACGGAGATGGCTGTCAAACTCCCGGCGCTGGCCCAGTACAAAGGCAAGCACGCCATCTACTTCACATTCAAATCAGACACAAAAGAAAAGTCCATCTGTACCCTGTTGGACCTGAAGTTCCAATAAAAAAGAAAGGGCGGCCAAACGGCTGCCCTTTCTTTTTCAATTGAATCGATCACTTAACGGGGATGCTGTCAACGCGAGCCTGATGGCGACCTCCCTCGAAGGGGGTGTTCAGATACTCGTCCATGATCTTGCGGGCCATATCGTTATCGATGAAACGGCCGGGCATAACCAGAACGTTGGCATCATTGTGCTGACGGATCAGGTGAGCAATCTCAGGGATCCAGCAGAGTCCGGCGCGGATGCTCTGATGCTTGTTCAGAGTCATTGAGATACCCTCACCGCTGCCGCACATGGCTATACCCTTCTCTACCTCACCGTTCTCAATGCCGCGGGCCAGTGCATGACCGTAATCGGCATAGTTGCAACTGTCGGGAGAGTAGGTGCCGTAGTCCTTGAACTCCAGCCCCTTCTCCTTCAAGTATTCTATAACAAACTGCTTTAACGGGAAAGCAGCGTGGTCACTTGCAATTCCTATCATTACCCCAGCAATGACTTAACCTGAGCATATACGTTCTCAGCTGTGAAACCGAGCTTCTCATCGAGCACCTTGTAAGGAGCTGAGAAACCGAATGAGCTGAGACCCCAAACCTTACCGCTGGCACCAACCAGACCCTCAAGGGTTACAGGCAGACCTGCGGTGAGACCGAACTTCTTCTTGTTACCGGGCAGAATGCTGCGCTGGTAAGCCTTGGACTGGCTGCGGAAGAGGCCCTCGGAAGGAACGCTTACGATGCGGCACTTGATACCGTCCTGACGCAGGAGCTCGGCACCGGCAACCAGAGTTGATACCTCTGAACCTGAAGCGAGCAGGATAACATCGAAGTCTGCATCTGAACCTGCTACGATGTAAGCACCCTTGGCAGCCTGGCTGTAGTCATTACCTGCGGGCAGAGTCTTGATGTTCTGACGGCTCAGGATAAGACCTGTGGGTGAAGTGGTATTCTCCATGGCGAGCTTCCAAGCCTGTGTGGTCTCGTCGCTGTCGGCGGGACGGAGAACAAGCATTGAGTTCTTGCCCTTATGAGTCTTGAGCTTCTCCATGAGACGGATCTGTGCCTCCTGCTCAACGGGCTCATGTGTAGGACCGTCCTCACCAACGCGGAATGCATCGTGAGTCCAGATGAACTTAACGGGGAGCTCCATGAGGGCAGCCATACGTACGGCGGGCTTCATGTAGTCTGAGAATACAAAGAATGTACCGCAAGCGGGGATAACACCACCGTGCAGAGCCATACCGATGCAGCAGCAAGCCATGGTGAGCTCGGCTACGCCAGCCTGGAAGAATGCACCGCTGAAGTCACCCTTAACCATGTTGGTTGTATACTTGAGGAAACCGTCTGTCTTATCTGAGTTGCTGAGGTCGGCACTTGCGCAGATCATGTTGGGAACCTGCTGAGCGAGCTGGCTCAGAACTGCAGCAGATGCTGAACGTGTAGCGTCATCGGCCTTCTGCTCAACCTTACTCCAGTCAATCTTGGGAGCCTTGCCGCTGAACCACTCCTTGAGGAGGGCAGCCTTCTCAGGATTTGCCTTCTCCCAAGCAGCCTTGCGGGCATACTTGGCATCCATGATCTTACGGAGTTCCTTGGCGCGGTCAGCATAGAGCTTCTTAACCTCAGGGAAGATCTGGAAAGGATTCTCGGGATCACCGCCCAGAGCCTTGATGGTGTTGGTGTAAGCATCACCGCCCAGAGGAGCACCGTGAGTCTTGCAGTTACGCTCGTAGCTGCTGCCGTCGGCCTTGAGGGCACCCTTACCCATGATGCACTTACCGATGATCAGGGTCGGTTTGCCATTGGCGTTCTGAGCCATGGTCAGAGCACCGCGGATCTGGTCAACGCAGTTACCGTTGATCTCATATACGTTCCAACCCCATGCACGATACTTGGCAGCGGTATCCTCAGAGGTTACCACCTTGGTCTCGGTTGAGAGCTGGATGTCATTTGAATCATAGAACATGATGAGGTTGTCAAGACCCAGAGTACCGGCAATACGGCCAGCGCCCTGTGAAATCTCCTCCTGGATACCACCGTCAGAGATGTAAGCGTAGATCTTGTGGTTCATTACCTCCTCACCCAGTACGGCTGCCAGATGCTTCTCAGCGATGGCGGCACCTACTGCAAATACGTGACCCTGACCAAGAGGACCGGAGGTGTTCTCGATACCGCGAGCAACCTCGAGTTCGGGGTGACCGGTTACGGGTGAGCCCCACTGACGCAGAGTGGCCAGCTCCTCCATTGAGAACTTACCTGTAAGGGCAAGCTGTGAGTAAAGCATGGGAGCCATGTGGCCGGGATCCAGGAAGAAACGGTCACGTCCCTCATACTTCATGTTGCGGGGATCGTACTCCAGGAACTCGCTGAAAAGCACGTTAATGAAATCAGCGCCACCCATAGCACCACCGGGGTGACCGGACTTGGCCTTCTCGACCATTGATGCAGCCAGAATACGGATATTGTCGGCTGCTTTGTTCATCAATTCTTTACTGTTCATTGCAATATATGTTTAGTTTTGAATTTGCGTCTCTTTGATTTCGCGCAGTAGCTTGCAAATTTAGGCCTTTTTCCTTACTTTTGCAACATTATAAATCATACTGACCTAAACAAATGAAGAAATCAATTCTAATCAGCCTGGCATTGCTCCTCCCGCTGACTCTGTGTGCAGAAATCACCAAGAAAGAAGACATCAACAAGGACAACCTCTACAAGTTCAGAGGAAGTATGCTCCAGTACGTTGATCCGGGAGTAACCTATTCAAAAGCCCCCAAGGGTTTCAAGGCTTTCTATATGAGCCACTACGGCCGTCACGGTTCACGTTACCTGCTCAACACACCGCAGTACAACGATCCTTATTCAATCCTTAAGGCAGCCGATGACAAAGGCGTGCTGACCGAGTTCGGAAAGGACGTTCTGAGACGTCTTGAGATCATGGCCAAGGATGCCGACGGACACCTGGGTGACCTGACAATAGTAGGCCAGCAGCAGCACCGCGGAATTGCCCGCCGTATGGTTCGCAACTATCCTGAGATTTTCAACAAGAAAACCACGATAGTAGCCCGTTCGACCACATCACATCGCGTTATGGCCAGTATGACAGCTGCCATGATGGAATTCTCAAGCATACTGCCCCAGATGAACATCGACTACAACTGCAGCGATTACGACAGAGGCTACATGAACTCCGAGGACCGTGCCATCAACAGCGCCAAGAACAGCCGCGAGAGAAACGCAGCAGTTAACGCCTTCAACGCAAAGCACAACAACCCCGAGCGTCTGATGTGCGCCCTCTTCACTGACACCACATTCATCACCCGCTATCCCAGAACATCTTCAAGTTCACGCGCCGGCCTGGCAGGCGGCGGTCAGGAGACCACAACCACAGCCGTTGCGACATCGGACCGTTCAGACGATCTCTACACCAAGATATATGACATTGCAGCCAACATGGGCAGCCACTCATACCTGGGCTTTGATCTGGATGATGTATTCACATATGAGGAGTGGTATGACTGCTGGCTCCAGAACAACCTCTACTGGTACTCAGTTTCAGGTTACAATGACCTGACCCAGAACATAGTACCTTACGGCCACGCAACACTGCTTCAGGATTTCCTGGACAAGGCCGATGAGGCTCTGGCAAACGGCACCCCGAGCGCCAACCTGCGATACGGACATGACACCGCCCTCTATCCCCTGCTCTGCCTCATGGAGGTGAACGACTGCGCTTACGCTCCCAAGGACATTGAGGACCTGGCCAACAAATGGGTAAACTACGACATAGTACATATGGCAAGTAACCTGCAACTCATATTCTTCAAGAACAAGAAGGGAACCGTTCTGGTAAGAGCTCTTGTTGATGAGAAGGAGGCCAAGCTGCCGGTTGAGTGCTATAAGGATGCCAAGGGTGTCGAGTATCCCTACTTCTACGAGTGGAACAAACTTGAGAAGTACTACCGCGACATTCTGGCCAAGTGGACAAGAATCAAGGCTGAGCTCTAATGCAAAGATTAGCTATCGGAATAGACATAGGCGGACAGTCCTCCAAATGCGGAGTCGTGACACAGGAGGGGACCATACTTGAACAGAGTGTGGTCACTTCTTTGGTTGATGACTTTGACGAGTATCTGGAACTGCTGGCAGGCGCCGTAAAGGAACTTGTACGCAAAACCGCCGACCGCGGCGTTGCCGTGGGAATAGGCATCGGCGCCCCGAATGCCAACCGCCTGGATGGTACAATCCGATACGCACCCAATCTGCGTTGGGCACGCGGAGCCGACGGCAAGCCCGGAGTCATATATCTGGCAGACCGTCTTAAAGAGGCAACCGGCCTCCACGTAAGAATAACCAACGATGCCAATGCCGCCGCACGCGGAGAGCACACTTACGGCGTGGCACGCGGTATCGATGATTTCATAATGCTCACCCTGGGTACAGGAGTCGGCAGCGGAATAATCACTCACGGACGTCTGCTTTACGGCCACGACGGTTTTGCCGGCGAATTGGGCCACGTATGCGTGGAGCAGAACGGACGCCAGTGCAACTGCGGACTGAAAGGCTGCCTGGAGACTTACGCAAGTGCCATGGGAGTTGCCCGCACAGCCCGTGAGTTCCTCCAGAAAGATTCAAGGGAGAGCCTGCTGCGCAAATTGGACCCCGAGAAGATATCCTCCAAAGACATCTATGACGCCGCCGTTCAGGGTGATGCCATGGCAAAGGAGATATTCGCATTCACGGGCAGGATTCTTGGACGCGCCATGGGTGATTTCGTAAAGTTCAGTTCGCCCAAGGCCATAGTGCTGTTCGGAGGTCTGACTAAGTCACGCGAGTTCTTCCATGACGAGATGGTACAGGCCATGAACGACAACCTGATGCAGGTCTGGAAAGGTCAGATCCAGATTATGTACTCCTCACTGAAGGAGTCCGATGCCGCCATCTTAGGAGCGAGTTCAATGGTTTGGTCACCGGACGAGGTATGAAGATAGGATTCGACGCAAAGCGCCTGTTCAACAACTTTACCGGTCTGGGAAACCACAGCCGTACGACTGTTGATATCCTCACGGAATACTATCCGGATAACCACTATCTGCTATATACCCCCAAGATCAGACACAACGCCGTCACCGACAAATATACAGAGCACAAATGCTGCCGCACCATACTGCCTCACGGTCTGTTGAGAGGCAGCGCATGGAGGACGTTCGGTCTGGCAAAGGCCGCAAGGAAGGACGGCGTCGATATATTTCACGGACTCTCCAACGAACTCCCTGCACGGCTTGACATACCGTCGGTGGTTACCATCCACGACGTTGCGTTCAAGACCTTCCCTGACATGTACCACGCCATAGACCGTTTTACCTATGACAAGAAATGGCGTCACGCATGCAGGATCGCTGACCGCATCATTGCCATAAGCGAATCCACCAAACAGGATATAATTCGTTTCTACGGTGTTGACCCCGCCAGGATTGACGTGGTCTATCAACCGGTAAACGACATTTACTATACGGCCGATAAGGGTATCTGCCCCCAAAGTCTTGCACAGTATGCAGCCAATCCCTACATGCTTTATGTAGGTTCCATAAACTCCCGCAAGAACCTGCTGGGAATAGTAAAGGCCATCCAGTTGCTGCCAAAAGAGATACAGATACCCCTGATAGTCATTGGTGACGGCAGGGAGTACAAGCAGAAAGTACTGGATTACATTACGGAGCACAAACTGCAGGACCGTATAATATTCTCACCCGAAAAGGTGGGAACCGAAGGACTGCGCTACCTCTACTCCAACGCTCGCCTTCTGGTTTATCCCTCATTCTACGAAGGTTTCGGACTTCCCGTGGTGGAGGCACTGCTTTCCAAATGTCCCGTTGTGACCAGCAATGTCTCATCACTGCCCGAAGCAGCAGGCCCCGATTCACTGCTGGTCGACCCCGCCAGCATCGAGGACATAGCAGAAAAGTTGAAGATACTGCTTACAGATGACCCGCTGCGGGAGTCAATCATTGAGAAAGGCTACCGGTACGCCATGGACAGTTTCAGCCCGAAGGTTCTGGCCGACCGGCTCATGGAAGTCTACAGCAAACTGGCATAAAACAAGTGGAGGCGATCTGATGACCGCCTCCACTTATTATAAATCCTCAGAGATTATTCCTCAGGAAGATCCTGGATCTCGATCGGAGAGTCAAATGTAGTTGTTGATGACTCCGGATTAACCAGCTGGTTCTCGATAGCCTCACCCTCCATAACTGAAGATGAGTTGATGGCCTTGGGTTTAGCCACGTATGCTGTAAGAATGCTCAGTACTGCAATGCTGGCAATCAGAGTCCATGTGGTCTTTTCAAGGATATCGGTAGTCTTGCGAACACCCATAATCTGGTTTGATGAAGCAAAACCGGCAGCCAGTCCGCCGCCTTTTGAGTTCTGGATTGTGACAATGAAGCAAAGGAACACTGCCAGAATCACAATAATGACGAGTAAAACCTTAAACATTTCTATTTTATTTTTGATTTATCAAAACTAATTTCTCCAAATACCGGATTTGGTCCGCAAAGTAAATGCTTTTATTCGGAAAATTCAAATAAAGGGACCGAATAATTTCCAATGCTTTGTCATATCTGCGCTGTTTGAGGTAGATGCGTGCCAGAGTCTCGGTAAAATACGTATCTTCAAGCGGTTCGGCATCCTCATCGGCCTCATCGGTGATATCGGTTTCAGGCGTATCATCCGGCAGCGGAGCGAATGAAGGCTTCCTGTAATCCGATGACAGGAATGTATCCAGCAACTGCTCGGTTTTGGAGCGTATGGCCTTGTCGGCAGCACTCTCAGACGCCGTCGGCATATCCAGGTAGGCCGATACGTAATCCATCGGTACGGCACCCAGTTCCTTGGAAACGTCGGCGTTCTCTCCCTGACCCTCCAGGAATGAATCCAGAAGGGACATCATGCGTTCATCCTTGGTCTGCCCCATTACCACTTGGCTACCGTTGCGTTGAACACCTGATCAACTATATCATCAATCATCTGCTGAACCAGTTCCTCCTGAACGGCGGATAACTGCTGAGACGAATCATACTCACGGCTGGCGCTGAATGAACGTTCAAAGTCATCAGCGTGTTTCTTGTTGTTGGTGAACTTGACCTTGACGGTCATTCTAAGCTGCACCATCGACGAATAGCCGTCGGCCGATATGGTCTTATTGGTCTGATCGTATGATGTTATCTCACCTGACAAAGCCAGATCACCGTCACGTCTTACCTGACGGAGCTTTGTCTGATCGTTGTATTTGTTACTCAGCGTAGTATTGAACATGGGAGCCATGGGCGCCCACTGATAAGCCGCTCTGTTGGTAAAGGTCTCTATTGAGAAAGTCTTGGTCGTGTTATAGTCGATTGAGGCCATATTCAGACCATATGAAACTTTGCAGCCCTGTAAAAGGAGGGCCGATGCAAACAGCGTAATCACAGATTTCAGTATTCCGTGTCTCATTCCAGATTGTACTCCTTGATTTTACGATAGAGTGTACGCTCCGAAATGTTCAGATCGGCAGCTGCACCGCGACGCTTTCCGCCGTGCTTGGCGAGAGCGCGCTTAATCATATCCTTTTCAACCTCATCAAGCGAGAGGGTCTCCTCAACATAAACCTCGGTATCCTGGATGTCATCATCCACAGGTGCACTCTTGCGGGGTGCTACGTTCTGGACGGTGGTTCCCTCATCAGGAGTGATGATGGATACGGGCTGCTGTACAGGCTGCTGGTTCTGCGACATGCTGTTTACCTGGGCCTTGAGGTCGGTAATGTCACGACGCATATCGAACAGCACCTTGTATAGTATCTCACGCTCGTTCTCGAATGAATTCTCCTGACGCTGACCTCCGGCAAGCATAGGCAGCATGGAGGTACGGCGGTCGGGCAGGTACTCCTGAAGCATATCGGCAGTGATGACACGCTGGGTTGCCATGATGGATATCTGCTCGGTTATGTTCTTAAGCTGACGCACGTTACCCGGCCAGTGGTAGGTCATGAGCATCTGCTTGGCATCCTCGGACAACTGGATGGCTGGCATACGGTATTTCTCGGCGCAGTCGGCTGCGAACTTGCGGAACAGCAGCTGGACATCGGCCCCGCGCTCACGCAATGGCGGCACCTTGATGGGGATGGTGCTAAGACGGTAGAACAGGTCCTCGCGGAAACGTCCCTGCTCTATTGCCTTGAGCAGATCCACATTGGTGGCGGCAACGATGCGGACATCGGTCTTCTCGACCGTGCTGGAGCCCACGCGGATAAACTCACCTGATTCAAGCACACGGAGCAGACGGGCCTGGGTGGCAAGCGGCAACTCGGCCACCTCATCCAGGAATATGGTTCCTCCATCGGCCTCACCGAAATAACCCTTGCGGTCGCTGATGGCGTTGGTGAACGCACCCTTTACGTGACCGAACAACTCTGAGTCAATTGTACCCTCGGGTATGGCGCCGCAGTTTACGGCAAGATATTTCTTGGTCTTGCGCAGACTGTTCTCGTGTATTATTCTGGGGAAGACATCCTTTCCGGCACCGCTCTCACCTGTAATCAGAACCGTCAGGTCAGTGGGTGCAACCTGTATGGCTACATCTATGGCGCGGTTCATTTCAGGAGAGTTTCCGATGATGCGGAATCTCTGCTTCATTCTCTGTATCTCTTCTATATTCATACCTATCTTTAAATAGACTGACAAAAATACATACTTTACTGTTTATACGGAAATTTTGGCAGATTATTTCTGTTTTTTAACTCCGCAGGACCAATATATTTGGGACACAACAGCTCCGGGCTACTACGAGGTCCTCCAGGCCCTAAACGGCGAACTCCTCCTTATAGTCCCCTTCGGGGCCTAACGTTCGTCAAACATGCGCCGTTCTTAACGGGATCTTCCAAACCTCTTCGCTTACGCCCTCCGCTAATGGTCCCAAATATATTGGTCCTGCTACTGCAAAGGGGGATATTTCCAAAAGTATTGTTACTTTTGCAACATATGCAGTTTGGATTGTATAGGGAGTTGGTGGCGGTAGCCCGGCCTTTGTTTGAGGCTGAGGATTGGAACAGGCTTAAGGGTTTGCTCCGCGAAGGTATTTCCAAGGGGGCGTACGCCAAAGATTCTCACGGAATTGATACTCTGGACCGATGCATCCGGACCGGTACCGTCATTGTCGAGAAGACCGGACTTAAAAAGGCTTCTCTGCTTACCGCTCTGTTTGATCCGATGATCCAGCAGGGGCTTATCGCTCCCGATCAGTTCAAGAAGGAGTTCGGTGAGGATGCCGCCCAGCTGATTCAGGGCATGTGCCGCGTCAAGGAACTCTACTCAAAGCATGATTCCATAGCCGATGAGAACTTCCGCAAACTGCTGGTATCCTTTGCCGAGGATGTCCGTGTAATCATCTGCCTCATCGCTGACCGTTATGTCCTGATGAAGATGCTGGCCGGCACCGATGACAATGATTACCGCCTGCATGTTACCGAGGAGGCCCGGTTGCTCTATATTCCCATGGCCCACCGTCTGGGTCTTTACGCCATCAAGAGCGAGATGGAGGATATGGTGGTCAAGTATGAGCACCGTGATGTCTATGACGACATAGCACGTCAGCTTAACGAGACCAAGAGCGCCCGCGAGGCTTACATCAAGGCGTTCATCGGCCCGGTCAAGGCCAAGTTGGAGGAGGCGGGGCTCAAGTTCACCATCAAGGGACGCACCAAGTCCATATCCAGCATCTGGAACAAGATGAAGGCTCAGAACACAACCCTGGACCACATCTATGACCTCTTTGCCATACGTATCATCCTGGACTCTCCGGCCGATAAGGAGAAGGCGCAGTGCTGGCAGGTTTACAGCATTGTGACCGATATGTACCAGCCCAACCCCAAGCGATTGAGAGACTGGCTGAGCGTGCCTAAGAGCAACGGATACGAGTCACTGCATATTACCGTAAACGGCCCTGAGAACCGATGGGTTGAGATTCAGATCCGCACCCGCCGCATGGATGATGTTGCCGAGCGCGGTCTGGCCGCACACTGGTCATACAAGGGTATCAAGAGCGAGGGCGCGGCCGACAGCATCATGGCCGGCATCCGCGAGATACTGGAGCATAACACCAATCCTGATGAACTGCGCAAGGACTTTGCTCTTGACATGTATCAGGAGGAGATATTCGTGTTCACTCCCAACGGTGAGGTCCGCCAGTTGCCCAAGGGAGCAACGGTGCTGGACTTTGCTTTCTCCATTCACAGCAAGCTGGGTCTTTCATGCGTAGGAGCACGCGTGGGCGGACGCAACGTGCGCATAAGCCACAAACTGCAGAGCGGCGATACGGTCGAGGTGTTGACATCGGCCACACAGGTACCCAAGCAGGACTGGCTGAACATAGCCGTAACGTCACGTGCGCGCATGCGCATACGCCAGGGCATCAACGAAATACGCAACCGCGAGGCTCAGGCCGGACGCGAACTGCTGCAGCGCCGTTTCAAGAACCGTAAGATCGATATTGAGGAGAGTGACATGTCACGACTTATAGTCCGCATGGGCTACAAGGGACAGGCCCCGTTCTTCCACGCACTGATGGAGGAAGAGATTACGGTCGATGAAGTACTAAAGGTATATGAGGAGATGCAGGCCGCCGCACAGGCCAGCCAGGAGGTTCACAGCGCACAGGACTTTGACATAGAGAAGACCTTTGCAGAGACCGAGAAAAAGACTGCGCAGGATACTGACGTGCTGGTTATCGGCGACAATCTGACCGGTATCGACTTCAAGATGGCCGGCTGCTGCCATCCCATCTACGGTGATGACGTTACTGGATTTGTAAGCATCAACGGCGGTATCAGGATCCATCGCAGCGGCTGCCCCAACCTGCTGCGCATGAAGGAGCGTTACCCCTACCGCATTGTCCGCGCACGCTGGTCAGGCAAGAGCGGCAGCCAGTACAGCATCACGCTGAACGTGGTGGGTCAGGACGACATAGGAATAGTATCAAACATTTCATCAATCATAAACAAGGAGCCCGATACGCTGTTGCGTTCCATCAGCATTGATTCCAACGGCGGACTGTTCCAGGGACATCTGACCGTGCTGGTAAGCGACCTTTCATCACTTGACCGTCTGGTCAAGAAACTCAAGCAGATAAAGGGCGTCCGTGAAGTAGAACGAATTAACTGAAAACAGTACCATTGGGGACGGTTCTGTTTGGTACTGTTTTAACAAAATAGTAAAATGAGAAAGTTATTAGTATTAGCGATAATCCTGTTTTCACTGGGAGTGCAGGCGCAGGATGAGCGCAGGGTGCTCACTATGGAGGAGGCCGTACTGGGCAGAGGCATAGGCGTATTCAACCCCGGCTATACATGGGATGAAGGCGGTTCAGTCTACAGTTATTATGACAAGGAGTGGAATGTACTGCGTACCGATGCACGCACCGGACGCGACATAGGAGAGCCCACCGCAAAACTCAAGAAGAGTGACTACTTCAGGGCTTTCAGCCGTGAGGGCGAGGTATGGTATATGGATACCGACAGCGTTGAACATCAGATAACCGACTTCAACCAGAAGGGAATTGTATGCGGAGAGACCGTAAGCCGCAACGAGTTCGGCATAGACGGAGGCATATTCGTATCACCTGACCGCCGAAAGATTGCCTTCTACAAGAAGGATGAAAGCCGCGTCACACTCTTCCCGCTGCTGGACATCACCACCCGCACCGGAACCTTGAAAGAGATACGCTACCCCATGAACGGCATGGTATCAGAGATCATCACCTTAGGTGTTTACGATATCGACAAAGGCACGACCGTATGGATGGACGTGACCGATTTTGACCAGGAGCGTTACCTGACCAACATCACATGGAGCCCGGCAAGCGACCGCATCTTCATTCAGGTACTTGACCGCGCCCAGAAGAACATGCACCTTAACATGTACGATGCCGCCGACGGCAAGTTCCTGAGCACGCTCTTTACCGATCATGACGACCGGTATGTGGAGCCGCAGCATCCGCTCACATTCCTGCCCGATGACCCCGAGCATTTCATCTACCAGACCAACGTCCGTGACGGTTACTGGAACCTCTATCTGGGCAGCGTCAAAGGCGGCGAGCCCAAGCGCATAATCAATACCGATGCTGACCTGGAACTGCTGGACATCAAGGGAAAGTACGTCTACTACTACTCATTTGAGGTATCACCGGCCGAGCAGCATCTGTTCCGCGCCGACATCAAGACCGGCAAGGCCCAGCGTCTTACAAAGGAATCCGGATGGCACAACTGCCAGATCAGCCCAGACGGCAAGTATTTCCTGGACACCTGGTCTGAGCTCAACACACCACGCGTGGTCAATCTGGTCCAGACTGACGGCAAGAAGCCCAAGGAACTGTTCCGTGCCGATGACCCCACGGCCGCCCTCAACTACTGCCCCATTGAACTGGGCTCAATCAAGAGCGCTGACGGCAAGTATGACAACCACTACCGCCTGATCAAGCCCATAGACTTTGATCCGGCCAAGAAATATCCCGTAATTCTCTACGTATACGGAGGCCCCCACTCACAGATGGTATCCAACACATTCCAGGCACAGTTGCGCCGTTGGGAGATGTACATGGCTCAGCACGGATACGTGGTATTCGTAATGGACAACCGCGGCACTCAGCACCACGGAGCCGATTATGAAAAGGCCATCCATAAGCAGTGTGGAAAGGCCGAGATGGCCGACCAGATGGAGGGCATGAAATGGCTCATGGCAAATGACTGGGTCGATAAGGACCGCATAGGCGTCCACGGCTGGAGTTACGGCGGATTCATGACCATTTCACTGATGGTGAACTATCCTGAGGTATTCAAGGTCGGTGTTGCCGGAGGTCCCGTCATTGACTGGAAATGGTATGAGGTCATGTACGGCGAGCGTTACATGGAGACCGAGGCCACAAATGCCGAAGGTTTTGAAAGCACAAGCCTGATTCCCCGCGCCAAGGACCTCAAGGGTAAACTGTTGATTTGCCAGGGTGCCATTGACAACACCGTGGTATGGGAACACAGCCTGAGTTTTGTTGAGGCCTGCATCAAGGAGGGTGTCCAATTGGACTACTTCCCCTATCCCACCCACGAGCATAATGTATCAGGCAGGGACCGCATCCACCTGATGCAGAAGGTCACCGACTATTTTGAAGATTACCTTAAATAAACCGATATGAGAATTTCCAAGTTATCACTGCTTGTTGCAGCCGTTCTGCTGGTTTCCTGCGGAGGAACCAAGCAGGTGGGCGTATTGACCAAGCCCACAAGCGCCACCACCAATCTGGAGGGCCACGAGTATCCCAAGATCAATCCGGATCTGAGCGCTACATTCCGTAATGATTTCCCCGATGCAAAGACCGTGACCGTCAATGTAGGCGGCAAGAACTATCCTCTCGTTAAAGGTGAGGACGGCTTATGGGAGGTTACCACCGATCCTCTGGTGGTAGGTTTCCACTACTACACGATGAACGTGGACGGCAAGCGTATATCGGACCCTAACAGTAAGGAATTCTATGGCTCAAACTTCTGGCAGAGCGGTATCGACGTACCCGAGGCCGGCGTCGATTATTACCTGGAAAAGAAGGTTCCGCACGGTGAGATAGAGATTGTCAAGTACCACTCAGACCTGACCAACGCCGAGCGTACCACCTGGGTATATCTGCCGCCGCAGTATAAGAAGGAGCAGGACCGCCGTTTCCCCGTGCTCTACCTGTTCCACGGAGCCGGTGAGGATGAAACCGGATGGGGCACCCAGGGCAAGCTGGGCAACATCATGGACAACCTGATTGCCAAGAAGGAGGCCGAGCCCATGATCATTGTCATGGAGCATGCCGTTGCAACCGATCCCAACGCTACCGGACGTCAGAACATGTTTGACTTCACATTCTTTGAGAAGGTGATGGTAGAGGAGATTGTCCCCTACTTCGATGCTCACTACCGCACTCTCACCGACCGTGACAACCGCGCCATCTGCGGCCTTTCACTTGGCGGATTCCAGTCATATACCATCGGCCTTGACCATCCCGAGATGTTCGGATGGATTGGCGGATTCAGTGGTTCAGGCCGCGGCCCCAATGACCGTCGCGATGCCGAGATGTATCCCAAGTCAATCAATGACCAGTACCACGTTCTCTATATCAGTATTGGTACCGATGAGCCCTCCGGCATGTATCAGGGAATCCATGACCTGCATGTGGCACTTGAGGGACTGGGCATCAACCACATCTATTATGAGTCACCGGGCACAGGCCACGAGTGGCTGACATGGCGCCGCTCTTTGTATCAGTTCGCGCCGATGCTGTTTAAAAAGTAAAAACAGAAAGTAACAAAAGGGACGGTTCTGTTTTTCACCTTTTGAGGGATTCAAGATAGCTTAGGATTTCCGGAAGGTGACAAACAGAACCGTCCCCTTTGTCACTTTGCAGGCTTAGCAAAATTGTGTGACAGCCTATTGAATTGGCTGGGACGATGTCTTTTTCGTAGTTATCACCTATCATTACGGTTTCCTGTGGCTCAAGACCGAGAGCTTGAACTCCAAGGCGGAAGATTTCGGGATCGGGTTTGCGGACTCCTACTACGCTGGACTCTACTACTTCCTTAAATAAATGATCCAAACCAAACTCCGCTAACACAGTGTGCATGTTGCCGTAGAAGTTTGTTACCAGGACCATGGGTAGTTTTATCCTCTCAAGGACGGGCTTGGAGACTGTGGAAATATGCTTGACTACTTTATTGTAGCAGGTGTCAAGAATTGTGTCCTGAGCGGTTATAGCTATCCCTTTGGACTGCAGATATTCAGTCTGAAGGCCTATCTTGGTCTGCAGGGTTTTGCAGAATGTGTCTGTGGGTTTGATTATGGGGTTACGGCCAAGGGTTCGCTCGGTGTTGACGTAGGCATCCCAAAGGAGGTCTTTGGGGACATCGGCCACCATGGCATAGGCGTCACTGAATGCATTGAACCAGTGGATACCGTCGGAGTCAATAGTTCCGCCAAAGTCTATGAGTATACCCTTAATCATGCTTGCGTCCCGTTTTCATCATTATTATGCCTATGATGGTCCAGACTATCTGACGCAGACGGGCCACCAGTGCGGTGTAGAGTCCGTATGCGCCGGGTACCTGAACGCCGCCGGCAGCAAGTGCCATTCCGCCTTCAAATCCGCCCACCTGCATGGGTGAGAAGAATATCAGGTTACTGAACAGCGATGAGAATGCCATTACCAGTATGCTGTCCCAGAAGCTGAATCCCGGCACCAGCATACCTATCAGAAGCCAGTACTCAAGACAGGATACCACGCGGGCTGCGTACTCTAAGAACAGTGACCACCAGAACGGTGCACGGCGACGGGTGTGCAGGAACGCAATCTGGCTGTCCACCTCTTCAAGTTCCGCGCGGTGCTTCTCCAGATAACCGGCTGCCCACTTCTTAACCAGAGGGATACGGCTCAGAAGGCCGAACACCTTTACCACAAATCCGTGGCGGTAACCCAGCGAAAAGAACCAGAGCACCAGCACAAATACCACTGTCATTACGCCAAGCATAATGCACATCCACGCATTCAGCACATATCCCGAGCCAACACAGAAGTGGAGCACCACATAGAGCACCACAGCCGAGAGCCAGAAGCAGAAGTGCGAGCAGATATGCATCATGGAGTAAAGGATTACGGCCGATGACGCCTTCTTGCCGCCCACATATCCCGAGAGTTCAAGTATGCGATAAGGCTCACCGCCCATCAGTCCCAAAGGAGTGACGTAGTTGAGTGCATAACCCGATACGGTCAGTTGGAACACCTTGCCAAAGGGTACGCGGTTATGGGTTCCGTCATTGATGATAAGCCCGAACGAACAGGTGTTCATCAGGTAGATGAAACCCCAAAGAACAACTATCACTGGGAACCATATTCCTGCATCAGAGAGCACCTCTTTGACACGGTTCCAGTCCGCATCAAAGGTGACGAGCATCAGCACCACGGCTGCTACTCCAAAGATAAAGAATATGTCCCGCCAGCGTTTCTTCATATCTTGTCCGTCATATCACGGCATACACGCTCATGTCCGGCTTTCATGCCAATGAATATGATGTTCATTACGATTATCTCAAACACAAAATATATCCACGGCATACCCACAAGAAGTGTTATGTAGAGCACGATTGCGCGGGTGTTGAAGGTGGATATGTTGGTCCACTTGAGCAGATGGTAGGTGCGGCTGCAAAACTCCTTTCCAAGTTCCGCGGGAATTTCATTGCCGTACTTCTCACGTACTGCAGCACGGAACTTCTGGAACCGCGGAGTCATGCCCTCCTGAGTGCGAGTGTAACCCTGATAGAAGAACAGCCATATCTTCCAGAACCAGCGCTCACGCCAAGGGGTGTTGCGCTGCTCATCGGCCAGTTCACGGCTGTCATTGAGTTCTGAATGGTCACCGTGGAACAGAAGGTATATGTTGCGGTAATAATCAGCCAGTCCTGCCTGGCGTGAGTGGAACACCATGCTTACCAGCATAATTATCCAAATCCATATGCTCCAGAATCGGCCGTTGCCAAAAGGAATAAGTTCAAAAGTGAGTCTCCATGCTATGAACACGTAGATGAAGAAGAACCAGACATCACCTGCAAAACCGTCAAGCAGACGGCCCCAGAGGGTCTTCTTGCCGGTCATTCGGGCCAGCTGGCCATCGGCACTGTCAAGGAAGTTGGCTACCATAAGCATGCCTATTCCCAGCAAGGTCCATCCCATCGTAGGGTGCCACCAGCAGAATCCGGCAAACGCACCCAGAAAAATGGATATTATGGTGATTACGTTTGGATGTATCCCGAAATAATCGAATGCCTTGGCAAACACCAATCCGATGGGACGTGTAAACCAGATATCCAGCCACTCCTCTGTATCCTTTGACTTGAATGTAGCCTCAACCGCTCTTTTCTTCTTCTCTGTCATTTCCACTTTTTCATTATCAGTTCGGCAATCTGCTCTGCCGCACCCACCGTGCAGGTACGGAAACTGGGCCAGTCATTGAAATCAATTATGGTGATATCACCCTCCTGACCTACCACAGCGTCGCCGCCATATACATCAACTCCAAGTATTCCTGATGCACGGTCGGCCGCAGCCGTCAGCACATCCATATCAACGCATGCCGCATCGGGCATGTCATTATGCTCCTCCAGACCGAACTTGCCGTCCTTGACAGTAGCCGCATAACAATCCGTAAGGCCGATGCCCTTGACACCGTAAAACTTGACCAGCCAGCCTTTGACGTGATCCTGAAGTACACACTCATTTATACCACGCTCTGCAAAACCGCACATGGCGGCTTCCAGTTCCGCAGCGTTCTGAATGAACCGGACGTCATCCTTTTGGACCGCATGGCTGTCGGGACGCTTTATCCAGCAGGGATAGAGGTTCCATCCGGCAGGTACGCCCGATGTCGGACAAATCATGCTCTCCGGAATAAGACCGCTCTCCTTAAGCAGTCTGGTCTGGGCAGCACGGGCGCAGTTCAGAACCGCCTGCACCGTATTTGTAACCGGCACTTTTACCTGACCGAGAATGTCCAGAGCCTCACGGCTTCTTGCCATATGGAATATGCCGCCGATACCGTCCGGTATGGCTGTAAGTTCCTGCTCGCTTATGCAGATTACCTCATGACCGTGACGTTCCAGTTCCGCTGCTACTGCACGGAAAACTGCCGTATCGCCCGATACACGGTTAGGCGAATACAACTCAGCACGGCTTACTCCAAGGTACTTCATAGTTTTGCTATCTCCTGGGCACGGGCCACATCACTGACATGGTCAACATCGACCACCTGTCCCATATCGAATGCCTTCAACCGCATGCCTGCCTCCAGTAACTGACGCTGAAAATAACGCATCCTGGTCTGTCCGCTCTCAAGGCAGCTTTTCAACACATTAAGCGCATCGGCCTTCAAGGCATATATTCCGGCCGATACGAACCGGCAGTTATCCCGTGAGTCATGGAAGCCATTTATCATCATCTCCCCGTCCACATCGACATAGAGGGGCTTTTCATCATCTATCAGTGATGTAACACCCATCAGACCGTCCAGTGAACTCCTGGAGAACTCATCCATCATAATGCGGAAACGGCTCTCGGAAAAGACGGTGTCGACAGTGGTCACGCAGAAACGGTCACCCTCCAAATAGGGTGCAAGTTCCATCATGCTGTGCATGGGTGTGGGAGTCTTCTTTACCACCAGATCGACCGGAAGCTTCTTCAGCAGACTGACAGTCTCGGAATTCTCACCGTTTACAATCACGGCAATGCGCTCGGCCCCGCACCCGTTCATGATGCGGACAAGACGTTCTATCATGGGAACGCCGCATATAGGCACCAACGGCTTGGGCTGACTGAATCCTTCGGATGCCAGACGACTGCCCTCACCTGCTGAAATGATGCCGAAACGCATAAGGAAAGATTTAGGATTTACTCCTTGCCTGCGTCCAGATGCTTGAGTTTGTCGCTGTCGTCGCGACGGTCAAAATAGAGTTTCTTGAGAGGATTGGCATGTATCTCCTCCTCATTCTGACGTGAGCGGAAGATGTCAATGGCGGCAAACACTGCCTGGCGCATCGACTCCTCGCTTGCCAGGCCCTGACCTGCTATGTCGTAAGCGGTACCGTGATCCGGCGATGTGCGTACCACCGGCAGGCCTGCGGTAAAGTTCACGCCGCAGTCCATGTCAAGAGCCTTGAGCGGAATGAGTCCCTGGTCATGATACATGGCCAGCACGGCATCGAACTTGCGGTACTCACCGCTGCCAAAGAAACCGTCGGCTGAGAAGGGGCCGAAGCACTGGATCTTATCGGCCACAGCCTCATCGATGGCGGGCTTGATGATCTCACTCTCCTCCTTGCCGATGAGTCCGTCATCGCTGGCATGGGGGTTGAGTGCAAGCACTGCTATGCGCGGAATCTCTATTCCGAAATCGGTCTTGAGTGAGCGGTTGAGTATTCTGAGTTTCTCCTTGATGAGATCCTTGTTGAGCAGTGAAGCAACCTTGGCTATAGGCTCATGAACGGTGGCAAGAGCCACTCTCATGGAGCTGTTCATGAGAATCATCAACGCCTTGTTACCCTCGCCCAGCTGAGCCTCGATGTACTCGGTATGTCCGGGGAAATGGAATGCCTCCGAATGGATAGTCTTCTTGTTGATGGGTGCGGTCACCAGCACATCGATCTTACCCTCGCGATACTCCTTGACAGCACGTTCCAGAGCCTGGAATGCAGCCTGTCCGCTCTCCTCGGTGGGCATGCCGAAATCAACCTTGACATCCTCCTGATTGCAGTTGACCACATTCAGACGGTCGGGCTGTGCATCGGCGGCACTGTCCACAACATTGAAATTGGTGGGGGAATCTATCGCCTTGCGATGATAAGTCATTACCTTGGGTGAGCCGTACACCACCGGTGTGCAGAACTCAAACATGGTGGGGTCCTCAAATGTCTTGAGAATAACCTCGTATCCTATGCCGTTCACATCACCCTGGGTGATGCCTACAACTATCCTTTCACTCATATCTTTTTGTCGTTAATTATCGGGGGTTATTATGATTTCATCCAGGTCGTAACTGAACTTCTCCAGGTCAAGCTCATCGGGCAGACGCAGTGTATAGAGTGCTGCCTCGAGTTTGCGGAGATAGTCACGTTTGGGATGATTCGGGAAATATACGAATGCCTCGGCTACCACAACGCGCTGATTCTTCTCGTCAACACGTGATACCGATACGAACGGACCGCCCATGTCGTAGTCCTTGATGTTCCAGAGTCCGCGGACTACCTGTGCATAGTGTTTGTGGACAACCTCGTCCGATACCAGATTGAATCCCTTTGTGGTCATCATGTACTTGCCCTCAGTGGGACCGGGGATATTGGCCTTCATGACAGAGTCACGCTTGCGTACGAAATATGCCTCGGTGAATGTATTCACGTCGCGGTACGGATAGGAGTAAACCACGATGTTCAACTCCTGCTCCACCCTCTTTACGAACCTCTGGCAACGGGCCCACACGAAATGACGGCCGGTGATGACCTTGTTCAGCTCGACGGGAATCCACATGTCGGCACCGAATGTCTTCCTTATTGCTTCCTGCATATGAGGCTGATGGTCTTCCTTGAGAAGGTCTATCTGACGGTTCATTTCCGCATGAGTGAAGAAGTCCAGGATCATGTCATGGTTATCGGTCAGGAAATCATTGAACTGAACCACGTCATGTGCCTGTATGGTGGCTACCAACTGGGGAGCTGCATAGACATCCCTCGAGTACTTGAACCTGGCTTTGGTGTAAAGTGACGGATCAATCTTTATCTGAATGATGTTACGGCAAAGGCGCAAGGTCTTGGAAAGGTCACCCTGATTGATTCTGATAACCTTGAAGCTGGGCTCTGACTGAGCCACGCCTGCAACATCATCTGTGAGGACGGCGTAGAGGGAATCAACCGCACCGGTCCTGAAGTCCTCGGCTCCGCCTACAAGCAGAATCTCATAGGGAGAACCTGCCGATGTGGGAGTGAACACCGATTTCTTTTTCTTCTTATTTGCTTTTTTCTTTGTGGTCTTACCCGATTTCGTGGTCTTAGCACTCTGAGAGGCAGTTTTCACCTCAGTCTGGCCTCCGTCCAGATCGTTTCCGGCCTTCTGAGCCCTACCGCCGCATGCAACGGTAACCATTACCGCCAGCAGCATCATGCAAACCTTAAGGATAAACTTTTTCATAATCATATGTTTTAAGGATTAGGATGTTCATTTTTTGCCGTACTCAACATTCCGCAGGCTGCCCAGATGTCCTCGCCGCGTGATGCACGGATCGTTGCAAAGACTCCGTGTCCGGTAAGCCAGTCGCGGAACTCCGTCATCTTTTCCTCCGATACGGGGCGCAGCGGACTGTCAGGTATGGCATGAAAGCGAATCAGGTTAACCCTGCAACTGAGACCGTTAAGGGTCTTGACCAGCTGACGGGCATCGTCAATGGAATCATTCACACCATCGAACATGGTGTACTCGAATGACAGACGGCGCTGGTGGCTGAAGTCATATCGGCGCAGGACCTCAAGCATCTCGGTCATTGAGAATGCCTTCTCGGCCGGGATGAGCTCGCGGCGTTTCTCCGGTGTGGGAGCATGCAGACTGACTGCAATGTGACACTCGCAGCCTTCAATAAGCTGTTTGAGTTCACGACGCAGACCTACAGTCGAGATCGTGATACGCTTGGGGCTCCATCCGAATCCCCAGGATGCAGTCATGATCTCCTGTACGGCAAGCACATTCTCCAGATTGTCAAGAGGCTCACCCATACCCATGAACACCACGTTGGTAAGGTTCTCCTTGCCGGGCAGTGAGAGTATCTGGTTAAGGATCTCACCTGCGGTCAGGCTGGCGGTATAGTGCTGGCGTCCTGTCATGCAGAACACGCAGCCCATCTTGCAGCCCACCTGGCTGGATATGCACAGGGTGGCACGGTCATCATCGGGAATGTAAACAGCCTCCACAAAATGACCGTTCTGTACGGGGAAGAGATACTTGACCGTACCGTCAGTAGACGCAGCCTTGTGAGACGGTCCGGCCAGACCCACCTCATAGCCCTCCTTGAGCTTAGCCCTTGCCTTGAGAGAGAGGTTGGTCATACCGTCAATGGAATCGACCTGCTTCACATAGAGCCAGTCGGCTATCTGCTTGGCGGTAAAAAGAGGCATGCCGTTCTCCACAGCCACCTGCTGCAGCTGTGCCAACGTCATTCCAACCAGATTCTTCAGAGCCATTTTCAGTGTTTCTTTATCGCTTTCATATTATGAACGTACCCAAGCCTGAAATACGTCACTAATAACGTGCAAAGATAATGCAAGCCGAGAGGAGAATAAAATAAACTAGTTTATTTTTTGTCCCGAGGCGAAGCTTATCTTCACGGAACGTAAAGATATGAATTATATTTCTTATTTTTGTTGATATGATACAGACCGTTGATTTACCCCAATACGGCAGTTCAACCAGATACGTAAAAGAGACTCTGGAAGCATGCCGAAACCGATATATCCTGCTCAATCTGACCGGCAGGGAAGTGACAATGACCGATGATGCCGCAGAGCGCATGAAACAGTTCGCTGATTCCGCCGGCGCCGGCATGGTATATTCAGATTACGTAAAGACAATGGGGGCCGATGCCGTAGCACCCGCCCCGCTCATAGACATCCAGGCCGGAAGCCTGAGGGATGACTTTGACTTTGGTGCTCTGGTAATGATCACCCCGGCCGCAATAGAGGCAGTCCTCTCGTTCCAGGGCCAGGAGTTCAAGACCGCAGGATTCTACCAGATGCGTCTGACCATCCAGCGCACTCTCCCGATTGTACGTATGCCCCAGCCGCTCTACACCATCGCCGAGACTGATTTCCGCACATCGGGCCAGAAGCAGTTCGACTACGTGAACCCGCGTAACCGCGACGTCCAGATAGAGATGGAGGCCGCTTGCACCGAGCACCTGAAACTGATTGACGGTTACCTCAAACCCGGAGCCGGAGCAAAGGTCGATGCCACCCAGGGCAGTTTCCCCGTGCTGGCATCGGTCATCATTCCCGTCCGCAACCGCGAGCGCACCGTAGCCGATGCTGTAAAGTCTGCCCTGAGCCAGCAGTTGGACGGCCCGTACAACGTGATTGTGGTGGACAACCACTCCACCGACAGCACCACTCAGATACTCTCTGACCTGGCCAAGGCCGATAACCGCCTGGTGCACATCATACCCGAGCGCACAGACCTGGGCATAGGCGGCTGCTGGAACCTTGCCGTAAACGATGAGCGCTGTGGCCGTTTTGCCGTCCAGCTGGACAGCGACGACCTCTACAGCGGCCCCGATACACTGCAGAAAATTATTGACAAGTTCCGCGAGGGCGGATACTCAATGGTAATAGGCAGTTACCGCATGTGCAACTTCAACCTTGAGACCCTGCCTCCCGGCATAATCGACCATAAGGAGTGGACCGATGGGAACGGTCCCAACAACGCCCTGCGCATTAACGGCCTGGGTGCTCCCCGTGCCTTCTACACCCCTGTAGTACGTGAAATAGGATTCCCCAACGTAAGCTACGGTGAGGACTATGCAGTTGCCATCCGCATTGCCGGAGAGTACCGTCTGGGACGTATATTTGACGAGCTCTACCTGTGCCGTCGCTGGGAAGGCAACAGTGACGCCGCCCTGAGCGCCGAGAAGGTCAACGCAAACAATCTTTACAAGGACTCCCTCCGCACCGCAGAGTTGCAGAGGCGTATCAATACTAACCGCAACATTTGATGGAAGATATTTTCAAGCACCTTGGCCAGTGCCTTGAGGAACAGTTGGCCGTATGGCCTGCCGCCAAACAGGCTTTTGACAATCTGGAGCAGGTACAGACCCGCGTACTCTCATCGTCCGGTCTGGCTTTGCAGCATAACCCCGCACGCATCATATCCACCACTGCAAAGGTAAAGCCGGCCGAGACCGCTGTCCGCAGCTGTTTCCTCTGCCCGCAGAACCGTCCGCAGGAGCAGATATCATTTGATGCAGGTGACGGATTCGAGCTGTTGCTCAACCCCTATCCCATACTGCGCGAACACTTCTGTGTAGTAAGCCGCGAGCATCGGCTCCAGATGTTCCATGACTGCTATGAGAAGATGCTCCGGATAGCAGAGGTGCTGGAACCCGGTTACATGATATTCTACAACGGCCCACGCAGCGGTGCATCGGCCCCGGACCACCTGCATATGCAGATAGGACGTCTGGAGGGTATTCCGCTTCTGGACAAACTGCGTGAGAACGAGCCGCCTGCAAAGGATGAGCCCGTCACCATTCAGCCGTTCGGATTCCCCATCATTGTCATCAAGGGATCGGATCCCGCAAAACTGTGGGATTACATATCGGGCATGACCATATATGACGGCGAGTATGAGCCTCGCATGAACGTGCTGGCTTTCAACCGCGAGGGTCAGGTTATCACCGCCATCATACCGCGCGGCAAACACCGTCCAGACTGCTACTACAGCGATGGTCCGGACAAGGTTATGGTGAGCCCCGGCGCAGTCGATATGTTCGGTCTGGTCATTACCCCGCGGAAGGAGGATTTTGAGACTCTTACTGAGAAACAGGTGCTTGACATATACCGTCAGGTTACCCAACAGCAGCCCAAGATCCGCGTAGGCATCATGGCTGAAAAAGAAATCCGTTTCTGCCTGAACGACAGTTTCACTGACGGACGCAGCGTCTTTGAAGGCGAGATGCAGATAAGCGCCAGCGGCGGCAAGCTTAACTGGAACGGCGTACTGATTGACAGCCTTACACTTAAGCCCAGCGAGCACGGCAGCACATTCACGCTGCATGACGTAACCATAGGCATAGGCTTCCACTGGGAACGCAAGGAGGACCAGACTTTCTCCGGCCAGCTCAAGTTCATTATCGAGAACGGACTGGTACGCGCCATCAACATTCTGCCCGTTGAGGATTACCTTACCAGTGTGATTTCATCGGAGATGAAACCCACCGCCACCAAGGAGTTCCTCAAGGCCCACGCCGTCATTTCACGCAGCTGGGTTCTGGCTCAGTTGCGTTCACCCTATCACATGGCTGCCACACCTGCAGCCGCGCCCAAACATGACTACATACTGGACCGCATAATCAAGTGGTATGACCACGACCAGCACACCCTCTTTGATGTATGTGCCGATGACCACTGCCAGCGTTATCAGGGCCGCACCCGCATTATCAACGCAGCGGCTGAGACCGCCGTCAAGGAGACCTTCGGCCAGACGTTGACTTTTGAGGGTCACCTTTGCGATGCCCGTTTCAGCAAGTGCTGCGGCGGCATAACCGAGGAGTTTGAGACCTGCTGGCAGGACGAGCACAAACCCTACTTGATTGCCCTGCGTGACAGCAGCATCAACGAGGGCCAGCTGCCTGACCTTACCATTGAGGAGAACGCCCGACAGTGGATACTCTCCGAGCCCAAGTCATTCTGTAATTCGGCCGACGGCAATATACTGTCCGAGTCACTTAACGGCTATGACCTGGAGACTCCGGACTATTACCGCTGGGAGGTTGAATACACCACAGCCCAGGTATCGGACATATTCCGCCGCAAATCAGGTCTGGATATTGGTGACATAGTTGACCTTCGTCCCGTCAAGCGCGGACCTTCCGGCCGTATCTGTGAACTTGAGATTGAGGGTACAAAGCAGACCGTCACCATCGGCAAGGAACTGGAGATACGCCGCACGCTTTCTGAGTCTCATCTGTTCAGTAGCGCGTTCATAGTAGAAAAGACTCAGGACGGATTCATACTTAAGGGAGCCGGCTGGGGGCACGGCGTTGGCCTATGCCAGATTGGAGCCGCAGTCATGGCCTCCAAGGGCTACACCTACCGCGAGATCCTGCGCCACTACTATCCCGGCACCACATTGGGTCGTTTCTATTGATTAGGTGGGAAAACTTTAAGGGTATAGTCTCTGAAACTACGCGCTTCGCGCTATCCCTCCCATCCTCAATAAGACGCTCTGAAAGGCATGAGTAAACTCCTACCTTCCAGAGCATCTTCTTGAGCACGGGCCCCTCCCGTTCACAAGCCCACGGGCGGCCATGGTTTCTGAGACTATACCCTTAAAGTTTTCGCTCGTTATTGTTATTGTTTCAGGGCAGGGCAGTCGGTGAACGCTTCGATATCGATGAGGGTTACGCTTTCCGGTATGGCTATTGAGTTCAGGCTTTCGCATCCAGTGAATGTGAATCGGCCTATTCTTGTTACACCTTCAGGTATATTGACCTCAGTGAGGTCTGTACATCTGTAGAATGCCGAATCACATATCTCCGTAACGCTCTCGGGTATACTCACCGAGGTAATGAAACACTCTTCTTTAAACGCCCCGCTATCTATACCTGTAACGCGGTATGTCTTTCCTTTATACTTTATTTTGGAAGGAATCTCCACATCATCAATGTAGATATCACTGCTTGTAACATATGCAGTCTTGGTTTTAGGATAGATGTTATAGCAGATATCATCTATTTCCACTTTTTCCTTTTGGGGTTCAGCAACCACGGATGCGGTTCCTGGCACTACCGGTCGGATTGATGCTCCTACCACACGGTGACCTCCCCAGCTTATAGAGTTCGAGTTGAATAAGAGACTCCCCGTATACTCCGGCCCGTCAGTGTCACTCAGTGTAGATGACCAATACCAGCTCATATAATCGGACATCTCATAATCAGAATGATTCATTATATCACCGGTACAATAACTTGCAGCAGGCAGGAATATGGAACGGTCTGTATAGCCGGGCTTGTTGCTTATTATTCTTAACCCGCTCACGCCACTGACTGTATCCCACGTCCATGTGCAACAGTTCCTCAACTCTTCCCATTCGGCTTTGGTTGGCATGCGCCAGCCCCCGCCCCATTTTACATGTGCAGCATCATCCTGAGGTTCAAGTACCGTGCGGCCATCAACTGTTCCAAAAATGGTGTCATTATTGTATTTATAAAACTTCATTTCCCAGAAATCAGTGGTATCGCCTAAAATGTAGTCTTCAAATCCATATCTGGACTTGGGCTCTGTCTCACCCCAGGAAAAGTAGTCACCGTTATCCTCGGGTTTCTCAGCGCCGATATTGAAAGGAGCCCACTTGACGCTAAGTCCCAGATCCACGGCAGCCGATTCATCCGGGTGTGATTCGTAGCCCAAACGTTCTTTCATGGATTTGGGTATAGGAGTCTTTATTCTCGCAGTTATCGGCTCTTTCAGCTTTGCATCAACTTGATCGGCTGTGATATCGGCAGAATCGGCAGGCTTAATTATTTTGCCGTTCATAAAACTAATCAGTCTGTCCTTATGTAAACCTTCCAGCAATGAAATCATCTTATCGGCCACGAGGTCACTCTCTTTCAATCTTATATTGAATCGGCACGGGCTCTCCTCACTAATTTCAGGCTCATTCACATTGTCATCGACTATGAAAGTGGCGTAGTTGGAGTCATCGGCAAAATCAGACTGAACATATACCCAATATCCTACTTCTTTCAACAGCTCCTGATATATGGCATAATACTGTTTCCTGTATTCAGATTTGTAACTGCCAGCAGTAAATTTGAATTGCACTCTGAATCCGCCCAAATCACAATACCTCTGATAAGTCATCAGTTTTGATATATCAGAGCCTATATCTGCAGAGAGAGAAAGCGTATAAACCCTATCAGCCCCCCATGTGCTCGTAAGACCATGATGTGTCTGCAACATACTCTCATGATAGTTTGCCTTGAATTCATGATACAGGTAATCAGCTACTGCGGCATAACTCTCCAGGCACTCCATGTCACCAGCCATAACAGATGTGCCGATATGCTCGAACAGGCGTATGACCTGGGCCGGCAATTCATCGGGAGACCAGGTGGTAACCCCGTTATCATTTAGAAAGAGATAATAATCTGCACCGTCCAACCCTCCGCGATCCATTGTAAATGAAGCTGTATTTACGGCATGCTTTGTCAGGAGTATCAATGATGAATAGAGTTCCGGACTGCATTCCATAATGTAATTCTTCTTTATTGTACGGACTGTGATTATTCCGGCACTCTTATTCTCACTCATCCTGATGCTCAATGCTTCAAACGGTTGTGACACCAATGAATAAGACATCATGAAATTGACAAAGGAATAAGCATAATCGTCAAAGTGTTTGTCAAAAAACTCCTGATTGTCATTGTATAAGGATCTGGATATGGGAGTGAACGCTGTCTGTGCAGCCACCTTATTGGGTTCTATAAACAATATGCAAAGCAGAGAAAGTAACAGGACTCTTTTCATAATCGGAGGATAAAACATATGTCTATTGCAAATTTATTTGATTTTTTGACTGGAACAAAAGTAGCGGCATATTCAACCTCCGCCAAGGACAAGGCGTTGCAAAACCGTTGCAAATTCTTGGAAATGAGATGGCGATAACGTAATTTTGGTGTCATTATGAATGAGAAGTTGAAAGAACTGTTCAGGCAGTATGCCGGATGTGAGGCTGAGAGCGTTACACGGCTTACTGCGGCGGGATCCAACCGGGTTTACTACCGTTTTGCTTTCAATGGCAAGACCGTAGTCGGTGTAGAGGGGACTAATGCCGATGAGAACGCGGCGTTCCTGAGCATCGGACAGGATCTTGCATCTAAGGGACTGCCGGTTCCGGGCATTCTGGCTGTGGCCGATGACCGTATGTGTTATCTGCTCCAGGACCTGGGCGATGTATCACTCTTTGACACACTCAAAAGCGCACGTGAAACCGGCGAATACTCTGCTGAGCAGACCCAGCTTCTTGAAAAGGTGATACGCCTGCTGCCGCAGTTACAGTTCAAGGGCGGACACGGAATGGATTTCACGGTTTGTTTTCCCTGCGAGTCTTTTGACCGCCGCAGCATTTTCTGGGACCTGAACTATTTCAAATACAACTTCCTCAAGGCTGTAGGTCTGGAATTCCACGAGGCCCGTCTGGAGGATGACTTTGAGCGTTTTGCCACGCTGCTGCTCAAGGATGCACCTTACGATACATTCATGTACCGCGATTTCCAGGCACGCAACGTGATGGTTAAGGACGGAAATCCCTGGTTCATTGATTTCCAGGGTGGCCGACGCGGTCCCATTGAGTATGACCTGGCATCGTTCCTGTGGCAGGCCCGGGCCGCTTATCCGGACAATCTCAAGCAGCACCTTATTGATGTTTATCTGGAGGCTCTTGCTCCTTTCCGCAAGGTAAGCGCCAAGGAGTTCCTTGCAAGCCTGCACAACATCGTGCTGTTCCGCACGCTCCAGGTTCTGGGCGCATACGGATTCCGCGGTTACTTTGAGCGCAAGCCTCATTTTGTTCAGAGCATTCCGGCTGCAATAGACAACCTCCGTGACCTGCTCAAACAGAATATCGAGGGATGCCCCTACCTGACACAGTTGTTGCGTGACATAACCAAGCTGCCGCAGTTCAACCCGCAGCCCGCACCTGAGAACGTAAAGCTCACCGTACGCGTAATGAGTTTTTCATACCGCAAGGGCCTGCCCCACGACGACAGCGGCAACGGCGGCGGATTCATATTTGACTGCCGCGGCATGCACAACCCGGGCAAGTATGACTGCTACAAGAAGATAACCGGGGCCGATGCTCCCGTCATTGAGTTCCTTGAGGAGCGTGGTGAAGTACAGAAGTTCCTTGAACATGCATACGGAATGGTTGATCCCTCGGTAGACCGTTACATAGAGCGCGGCTTTGCCAACCTGATGGTATCATTCGGATGCACCGGAGGCCAGCACCGCTCACTCTACTGTGCCAACCATATGGCAGAGCACCTGAAACTCAAATACGGTGACCGCATCAACATCCTGCTTGAACACCGTGAACAAGGCATCAGCAAACAGCTATGAACGCACTGATTCTTGCCGCCGGACTGGGCACACGCCTTGGGGAGTTCACCGCTGACCGCCCCAAAGCACTTGTTGAGGTTCAGGGCCGCACCATGCTGGAGCACCAGTTGCGTCACCTGGCATCGGCCGGATTTGACCGTTTTGTAATCAATATCCACCACTTTGCAGGAAAGGTTGAACAGTACTTAAAAGACAATAACAACTTTGGTCTTGACATAACCCTGTCCGACGAGAGCAATCTGTTGCTGGACACCGGCGGCGGAATCCGCCAGGCCATGCACCTGCTTAAGGATGACTCACCCCTGCTGGTCCACAACGTAGACATATTCTCAAACACAGACCTTAATAGTCTTTACCGGACCCATATAAAAAGCGGTGCCGATGCAACCCTGCTGACCGCCCGCCGCAGCACTTCCCGATACCTTTATTTTAATAATAGGGGCGCACTTTGCGGATGGAGCAATGAAAAGACGGGCGAGGTCCGTTCACCCTTATCCGACTTTGACAAGACAAAGTACACTCCCTATGCATTCCAGGGAATACACGTAATATCAAAGAGTGTGCTGCCTCTGCTGGATGCCATACCGGAGCAGAGATTCGGCATAACCGATTTCTATGTAAGCAATGCGGGTAACCTGAATCTGCAGATGGTGGAGTGTGATCCGTCACAGTGGGTCGATGCCGGCAAACCCGAAACGCTTGACACTGCCGCACAGATTGTAAAGAGTATCTATGAACATACTGCTTGACCAGATTATGCAGCATGCTGACCCCTCTCAGGTAGAGGGTCTGATACGCTTTTTCAAGACCGGTCCCGGCCAGTACGGTTACGGTGACAAGTTCCTGGGCATAAAGGTGCCCGTTACCCGCGGCGTGGTAAAGGAGTGCTGGCAGAAGGTCAACTTTGACAATCTTGAGGAGTGCGTAACCAGCCAGTACCATGAGGTACGCCTGGCCGCCCTATTAACCCTTATAGAGATATTCAGCCACGCAAAGAAGAATCCCGGACTGCAGAAACAATGCGTTGATTTCTACCTCTCACACACCGACCGCATCAACAACTGGGATCTGGTTGACCTGTCATGCTATCCCCTGCTTGGCACCTGGCTGCTGGACAAGGACCGCACCCTGCTCTATGACCTGGCCCGCAACGGCAAGACCATGTGGGAGCAGCGCATCGGTATGGTAAGCACCATGCAGTTCATCCGTCACGGAGAGACGGCCGATACATACGCGATCGCGGATATACTCATCGGCCACAAGCATGACCTTATACATAAAGCGGTGGGCTGGCTGCTGCGTGAGGCCGGCAAGCGTGATACGGATAAACTGAAAGCATGGCTGGAGCCGCGCTGTCACGCAATGCCCCGCACCATGCTCAGATATGCTATTGAAAAACTTCCGGAAACAGACCGCCGTTATTTCATGGCGCTGTAACTGAAACGGATATCTACCGGAATATTCTCCAGACTCAGATTTCGACGGTCAGCGTCATAATCGGCGCTGCGCTTTGAGTACTTCTTCTCGAACTCGTCGGCAAATGCCTTGTCGCCGGTAGCCTGTGTCTTGAGTACAAGAGCTGTCAGGTCAGACAGAGCCTGCTCCATCTTGGCGGTGTTGATTGAGTACTGTCCCGATGCCTTGCGCTCGAATGCGCCCTGCTCGCTCAGGTAGTTGTAAATGATGATGCTGGCGCGGCCAAGTGAAGAGCCTTCACCGAAACGTTCCGAGCGGGCCAGTGATACAAAGAATGTAACCAATGCATCATCCTTGGTGAACAGGTGACGGATGTCATAGTGGTTCTGGAGTTTGCAAACCAGCAGCATTCCGGCGGCATTGGCCTTGACCTCCTCAAAGGTGGGAGCAGCACTGCCCAGCGCATCCTCTACACTGCCCTTTCCGTTTACGGTCTCCTTTACGCCCAGTCCGTGGGCAACCTCGCGGAAGACGATGTTCCAGAAGAAGGCATCCTGTGAGAGGTGTTCCATGTCATCAGCCTCAAGCAGAACCTCACCGGTAGGATTAATGATGTGGTTATACTTGGCTTTGATGATGTTCTCAAGCAGGATGGTGCGTGTTCCGCGGTCACGCTGAACGTCATTGTCAAACGGGAGGTTCAGGGCGATTACCTTAATGCCTGCGTTGGCCTTGCCTGCGTAGTAGATGGCGTCGCATGAGAAGATGTTGGAGCCGGCGCCGGGCTGGAAGGTCTTGTAAGCTGAGTCACCGGGCAGATCCTGCTGGAACTCGCCGATGCGTGATACATACTGCATCAGCTCGTTGGTGCGGGCCTCATTCTTAAGCAGGACGAATGCCTCATAAGAGCGCTTGATACCCAGCAGCTGGTCATCGGCCGCCTCATTGGGACCTACCACCAGGTCCATCTTGCTGTCATCCATGTCCAGCCATGCCATTGCACTCTCGTAGTAGTTGTCGGAGCGCAGGGCATCGGCCTTGGCCAACAGGTACTTCTTTACGCTGGGCTTGATGGTGATGTCAGCGGCGGCGGTCAGGTAGTTGGCGATCTTGTCCAGATGATCCTTGTATTCATCATGGTACCATACAGTCTCAAGCGAACCGTCAGCGGCACGACGGATGAGAGTGTACGGATTGTTCTTGTCGGGGTTGTCCCATGCGTTGAATTCATCCAGGGTCATATCGAAGGGATAGAACCTTGCACCGGGGCGACGGTCAAGATAATCCTCTACGAATGATTTTCCTGAGAGGCGGTCCCATGGACCGTAGTTGATCTCTGCGTAAGTTTTCTGCACGGGATCCGTGATGTCCTTAAAGAGTTCCTGTTTGTCACCAAAGTACTGTTCCCAGTAGATGGCGTCAATTTCATCGGCGATGAAACGGTAGAGGTTGAGCACCTCCTTTCCGTTGTCAGAGATTCCGCTCAAGTCAGGTGCAGGTATTTCAACGACTGCATAGTCGGCCACCCTGCGGCTGAACGGAGATTTACTTGTCTGATTGCATGATGCCGCACTCAGAAGCGCTACGGCGGCAAGAATAAATGTCTTTTTCATATCCTGAATTTAGAGATAAGTCATAACAATCCCCATTTCCCTACAAAGACAAGTACCGTGTATCCGAGCAAAAGGCCTACAGCACCCATTATGATTCCAACCTTTGCCATGTCTTTCTGCTCTATGAAACCGGTTGAATGTGCGAGCGCATTCGGGGGTGTAGAGATGGGCAGAATCATGGAGAGTGACGATCCCAGTGCCACGCCTGCAAGAAGTGTGGTCACACCGCCGTAAGGCTCCAGATTCTGTGCGGCAGACATTCCTGCCAGTGCAAGTATCGGAATGAGAAGGTTGGCCGTAGCCGTATGTGAAATGAAATTGGCAAGTGCATAGCAGATAAGACCTGAGCCGATGATCATGAGCACGGGAGGCCACTCATTGAACGGGATGGACTCCACAAGATGCTTGGCCAGACCTGAATCCTGGAGTGCCAGACCCAGGGCGAAACCGCCGGCAACCATCCAGAGGATGCACCAGTTGATCTCCGCAAGGTCATATTTGGTGATGATTCTGGTCACGCAGAATACGCCTACCGGCAGCATGGCAACCACATTGGCATCGACATGAGTCCATTTGTCACTCATCCAGAGCAGCACGGTCAGGGCGAATGTCACATAGACGGTAATCTCCTGCCAGGGTTTGAGAACTCGTGTGGGGTTCTCCTCAATCTTGAGTTCAATACGTTTCTGGGTGAATGGGAACATGATTCTGATTACCAGCCATGAGATCACCAGCAGCACCAGGGTAAGAGGCAGCATGACCATCATCCAATCACCGAAGCCGATGTTCATGCCCATGCCGGCAGGGTCATTGAGGAACCTGATGGCAATGGCGTTTGGAGGTGTGCCTATGGGAGTTGCTATACCTCCCAGGTTGGCTCCCACCGGGATAGCCAGTGCAAGAGCAAGCCTACCCTTTCCGTTAGAGGGAAGTGACTTTATGACGGGAGTCAGGAATGTAAGCATCATGGCCGCAGTTGCGGTATTGGACAGGAACATTGAGAAGAAGCCTGTCACCAGGATGAATCCCAGCAGTACGTTCTCTGACTTGGTGCCAAATGGAACCAGCAGTACCTTGGCCAGTTTTATGTCAAGTCCCGCCTTGGTGGCTGCAAAGGCCAGCATGAATCCGCCTATGAAGAGCATTATCACGGGATCCGCAAAGCAGGCCATGATTTTCTTGCTTGACATGAGCGTTCCAAAGAGAGGGTTTTCATCGGCATGAAGCCTGAACAGACACAGGCTGTTGTCACTTGCCGTAAAGAGCAGCACGACAATGATGGCCACCGAGGTAGCCCATGACGGGATTCCCTCGGTGATCCACATTATGGTAGCAAAACAGAACAGAGCTATGACACGCTGTTCTATCACTGTCAGGTTATCGATTCCGAATACAGATGAAGGCAAATTCCACACTACCAATCCAACGATCACACCCAAAAGAACCTTCATTGCTCTACGAGACAAGGGCATTGAGGCTTTTTTCAGTGCTTTCTGCTTATCCTTCTCCTGCACAAGTTCCGAACCCAAGAATGTTTTCTGCATACCACTTATTATCAACCAATTAAACACTTTTTCGCTGAGACAACCCAGCTAAAACCGCGGCGAAGGTATACAGAAAGGCGATTCGTTTTTATCGTTGAAATTGGTTTGTTTCTATAGAATTGTTTGATAAAAACGATAAATCCGGATATATTCGGAACGAATATAGCCCCGACTTAAAAAATGCAAATCAGAGAATCCTGAGGTTTCGGTTGGATGAGTTGCGCTGCATCAGCATCTCCACGAACTTCTGTGCGGCCATCTTGTGGTATGAGCCCTTCAGGTAGTGGTAGCAACCGTCCATACGTCCGTCCGGATGGGTTATGGGAACTGCCTCAAGACCGGGAAAATCGTGTATTGATTCTTCGGACAGCATGGTCATGAGCGAGCTGTTGCTTACCAGGTCCAGAAGCGAACGTACGCTATTGATTTCCAAACGGATATCAAGGTCAACATCCTCAGTGTAAAGTATAGATTCAAGCGTGTCTCTTGCCTGCAGTCCCTTGGACGGAAGAGCAAGCGGGAAACGGGAAAGATCCTGTACGCTGACCTCCTTGCCCAAGCCCTTGAGTGTACCCTTTCGGCCTATCAGGCAGAGGCGACTTTGGAAAAGCATGTGTGACTCTATTCTATCCTCACCGATAGGCGATTTGTAGGTAAGAGCCAGATCCAGTTCACGGTCCAGAAGTTTCTGACGCAGTTCCTCCTTTGAGGTGATGATGATATTCAGTTTTATGTGCGGAAATTCTCGGTAGAAATCCAATACGGTCTGTTTCAGAAGAAGGCTGAATGCATATGTGGAGCCCACGCTCAGTGTTCCCACATGAAGATTGACCACATCGCGGATACGGTCCCTTCCGGCTCTTGCATCCTCAAGAACCTGTACTGCGCATGGAAAGAACTGCTCACCGTAGTCACTCAGGATCACATGGCGGGTGTCACGTGTAAGCAACTCTACACCAAGTTCTTCCTCAAGTTTGCGGATCTGCTGGGAGATGGTACTCTGAGTAATGAAAAGAGTCTTTGAAGCAAGGGAGTAGCTCTTGAGTCTGGCTACCTCCACAAAGTATTTCAACTGCCTTAATTCCATAGTTGACCGGTTTAACTGCACAAAGTTACTCCATTTATCGTTAATTACGAATAATCATATTGAAAATAACATTAAGTACCGATTAAATAAGGTACACGTAATGAGTAATTTTGCACGCTCTATAAAAAATACAAACGATTCTATAATATGAGTGACAAGAAACTTAATGTCAAAATGTGCGTCCTCCTGCCCATAGTTCTGGCAGTGACCCTTTTCCTCTGGCTCGTGCCTGTAGATTTTTACGGTATCGAAGCTCTTACAGTAGTCCAGCAGCGTGTAATTGCGCTGTTCGTATTCGCCGCACTGATGTGGATGTTCGAGATCATCCCCAACTGGACCACATCACTGTTGCTGATCGTACTCACACTGCTTACCATATCCGACAAGGGTATCGGATTCCTGTGTGATCCCAAGTACGGCACACTGGTAGGATACAAGAGTCTGATGGCTTCATTCGCCGATCCTGTTGTCATGCTGTTCATGGGCGGTTTCGTCCTGGCTATCATGGCCGAGAAATACGGACTCGACGTCACCCTGGCAAGAATACTCCTCAAGCCTTTCGGAACCAAGCCTCAGATGGTTCTTCTGGGTTTCCTGGTAGTTATTGCCGTATTCTCAATGTTCATGTCAAACACCGCCACAGCCGCTATGATGCTGGCCTTCCTGGCACCTGTGCTTCAGGTTCTTCCGTCCGATGACAAGGGCCGTATAGGTCTTTCACTGGCCATTCCCGTGGCAGCCAACATCGGTGGTATCGGCACACCTATCGGCACACCTCCCAATGCCACAGCTGTCCGTTTCCTGACAGAAGCCGGTTATGAGGTTACATTCTCCGAGTGGTCAATGAGAATGATTCCCTACGTGCTCATCATGATCCTGGTAGCATGGGTTCTGCTTCAGATAATGTTCCCCTTCAAGACCAAGAGACTGGTACTTGACATCCCCGAGAACAAGCGTCCCGTAGACTGGAAGACATATGTTGTATGGATCACCTTTATCGGCACCATCCTTCTGTGGGCAACCGAGAGCCTCACCGGCATCAACTCCAACGTAGTTGCTCTTATCCCGCTGGGCGTTCTCACCATGACCGGAATCTTCACCAAGGAAGATATCAAGGAGATCAACTGGACAGTGCTCTGGTTGGTAGCCGGAGGTTTCGCTCTGGGTACCGCACTGCAGGGTACAGGTCTTGCCAAGACTCTGATCAACGCCATCCCGTTCGGTTCAATGAGCGTGCTTTCAGTGCTCATCATCGCAGGTCTGGTCTGTTACTTCCTTTCAAACTTCATCAGCAACTCAGCAACTGCCGCCCTGCTTATCCCGATCCTGATCGTGGTTGCCGAGGGTATGGCTGATCCCGCTGCCACCAACAACGCTTCATTCCTGTCATTCGGCGGTACTCACGCAATGATCTCATTCATCGCCGTCTGCGCATCAATAGCAATGCTGTTCCCCATCTCCACACCTCCTAATGCCATCGCATCAAGTACAGGTCTGGTAAACACCAAGGATATGGCCAAGGTAGGTATCGTTGTAGGTGCCATAGGATTTACACTGGGATTCTTCTGGCTGACCAAGATCTTCCCGTTCGCAACTATTTGATAAACACATAATTTGAAATAGACCAAAATGAAAAAACTCTTCTTGACAGTTGTTGCTGCATGCCTTGCCATCGCTCCTGTTATGGCTCAGGAACTGCAGTACGGACGTAATGTATCAGACTTTGCCAGCACTCCCAAATTCGGAGGTTATGTTATCGGCAAGTACACATATACCGACCAGGCCGGCCAGAACGGCGGCAACGGCTTCAGCCAGCGTCTTATCCGTGCATACGTTGACGGAACCATTCTGAAAGACTTCAAGTACCGCGTTCAGATTCAGGCCAACAACGCTTCATTCCACATGAAGGACTACTTTGTTGAGTGGACTCATTGGAAAGAGTTCTCAGTAAAGGTTGGTCAGTACAAGCGCGCCTTCCTGTTTGAGAACCCCTACAACCCCTGGAACGTCGGTTTCGGTGACTATTCACAGATCATCAAGAAGTTCTCAGGCATGGGCGACTACTGCGGCGAAGGCAGTTCTACAGGCGGCCGCGACCAGGGTATCCAGATCCAGGGTGACGTACTCCCCATGGGTGACGGAAGCTATCGTCTCATCCACTATCAGCTCCAGCTCATGAACGGTCAGGGTATCAATGCAGCCGATGCAAACTCAACCAAGGACGTTATCGGTACTCTGCAGGTTCAGCCTATCAAGGACCTCTATATCGGCGCATTCGCATGGAAGGGCAACTACACCGCCAGCGGTGTTACAGTTGACCGTAGCCGTTGGGCTCTGGCTGCCAAGTACGAGCACAATGACTGGAGCGCACGTGCTGAGTACGTGAACTCAAAGGGTCATAAGATCAGTGAGTACAATGCTTTGGACGGCTCATTCTTTGGTGCCGGTAAGGCCGATGGCTGGTACGCAGCCGTAGGTGTTCCCTGCACTGACTGGCTCAAGGTTTACGCCAAGTATGACGTTTACCGCGACCAGGCTTCAAAGGAGACCGCACGTACCATGTACTGCCTTGCTCCCAACTTTCAGATTCACAAGAATCTCATGCTTCAGCTTCAGTACAACTACGTGAACGACGCCGCCAAATCTTCACATTGGAACGAGTTCTGGGCTGAGTTCTACTTCAGGTTCTGAACCTGAGTCCCAGCCTTCCGACATGCAGCCTAAACCTCACTTTGATTCCCGAATTGACCTTACCAAGTGCCGATTTTATATCAGGCGCCTGGGTAAAGGTACGGGGACCGATGAGGTTCCGGAAACAAAACTTCCGCTTATAGGTTTCATTTACGTGACTCTGGGTGAGGTCCTTGTCGAGACCGACGGCAACACCTGTCTGTGCCAGCCCGGACACGTACTTATAATACCATCTGAGTGCCCGTTTACCATCCGGTATTACAACAATGCCAAGGGGTATACGGGCGCTTTTTCTTTATCCGCACTTCAGGATTCCAAGCCTCTCAGATACATGACCGCCCCGCTCCATCAGGCCTTCTGGTTTGATGAGGGTGTCTTTATGGCCGAGCTCTTCAACATGATGCAGATATCATTCGACAAGGGTGACGACCTCTTTGTGGAGAAGGCTCTTGACCTCCTTGTTTCACGCCTCAAGACAGGTCAGTCGCCGGTGGTACCGCAGGCCGTCAACGCATTCCTGGAATCCGTCTTTGACCCCAGCCGCCGGATAGGCACTCTTACCGAATACGCCCGGGCCGCCGGCATCAGCGAGAACTACCTGAGCCGTCAGGTCAAGCAGTCGACCGGACACAGCGTAGGCAACTGGATTGACAATGCCCGTCTGGTAAGAGCCAAAAGACTGTTGGCCGATACACAACTGCCCATAATCGAGGTGGCCACAGCCGTGGGACTGGAGGATCAGTCCTACTTTGCCCGATTCTTCAAACGCCAAACCGGACAGACACCGTCTGAGTTCCGTAAGGCCACGCAAGGATAATCCTAATTCCTGCAATTTCCGTTCTAAAATCCAAAGCTGTTTTTGCGGACCTTTGCAACCGCTATGACAGCAACGGTTCTTTTATCCCTTTTTGCAGTATTTTCACCTCTGGAAGATACTCTGACGCAGCAACTCCCCATGATCACAGTTGCCGCGGTGAAAGAGCAGGTTCCGTTGGAAAAGGTTGCGTCGGCCGTATCGGCCTTATCATATGAGACATTACAGAAAAACAGCACATATCGTCCTAATGCGCTGTCATCGATCATACCTGGACTACACATTCCCGAATACGGGGCATCACTTACTTCAACCATCTATCTGCGTGGACTTGGCTCTAGGATGGAGAATCCTGTGATGGGCCTTTACATTGACGGTATCCCGGTAATTGACAAGAACGCCTATGACTTTGACTGGGAGGGCATAAGCCGGGCTACCATGTTGCGCGGACCGCAGGGTACCCTGTACGGACGCAATTCGATGAGCGGCGTGCTGTCGCTCTGCACTTTCTCACCGTGTGATGACTGCCGGCCCACCCTGCGTATTGAATACGGTACGGCAAACACCGTTAGGGCCGGTATCTCATTCACGGCGGGGAAAAGCGCCCTGTCTGCCACTTTCCGCCACACTGACGGTTTTTTCAACAACGCTTACAAAAACGGGCCATGTGATCCCTACGACGGCCTGGCCCTGCGCTGGAAATGGGTAAGTCACTGCACAGACCGCATGTGCCTTACCAATAACCTGTCGGCCAACATCTCAAAGGAGGGCGGCTTTGCCCACGGCATGTGGAAGGAGAACACACAGTACCCCGTATCATATAATGATGAGGGCAGTTACAAGAGGCTGTCGGTCATTGAGGGCTTCCGCCTGCACCGTCGCGGAGAGCTGCTGGTAACTGATGCCACCGCATCACTCCAACTGCTGGCCGATGATATGCACATGGACCAGGACTACACCGACAAATCCATCTTCACCCTGCAGCAGAAGCAGCTGAGCGGTGCCGGCACCATGGAATTCACCATACGCAGGGCTGATGAGGAGGCACTCTGGCAGCCGCAGACCGGCTTGTTCACATTCTACCGGCTGAATCAGTTATCGGCCCCGGTCACATTCAAACGGGACGGCATTGAGACCCTGATACTGAACAACGCCAACAGCCATATCCCCACGGAGATTGGTTACCTGGCAATATCAGACATGGAGATGCCGGTTTATTCGGACTTCATGATCGACACTTGGAACGCAGCGCTGTTCCACGAGTCAGTCTTTGACCTGGACCGATGGCTCATCACCGCCGGCGTAAGGTTTGACTATGAGGGCGGCACCATGGATTATGACTGCTTAACCCGCCTGCACTACCGCTTTGAGCCCATCATGACGGCCGACCGTAACCTCTCCATTCCTTATAAAGGTACTGTAAGCCACAGTCACTTTGAGGTGCTGCCCAAACTGTCGGTGCTGTTCAAGGCATCCGGTGCGATAACACTCTTCTCGACCATGTCAAAAGGTTACAGAGCAGGAGGATTCAACACCCAGATATTCTCGGACATACTGCAGAACATGACCATGACCGCCACCATGAACGACATGGGAGTTTATCTGGACAGACCGTTCGTATCGGTATCGGCCAAGAACACCGAATATAATCCTGAGACCGCCTGGAACCTGGAGGCTGGCACACGCATCCGCCATGAGTCATTCAGTGCGGAGGCATCGGCCTACTATATGGATGTCCGCAGCCAGCAGCTCACGGTATTCCCGCCCGGAATGTCCACGGGTCGTATGATGACCAATGCCGGACGCAGCCGCAGCATTGGCGTGGAAACCGAACTGGGATGGAATCCGGGGCAGTTCCGTTCACATATCTCCTACTCATGGTGTGACGCCCGCTTTGTCACATTCAACGACGGTAATAATGACTACTCCGGCAACAGACTTCCATATGTGCCCGAGCATACACTCTATGTAAATACAGGATACAGTTTCAATATAGGAAACAAGACACTTGATATAGATGCCTCCCTTCGCGGCGAAGGTCCGTTCTGCTGGAATGAATCCGGAACGCAGAAGGAACCGTTCCGCCTCAAGACCGGCGCGCGCATTGCACTTGTTTTCAATGACTGGGAGCTATACGTTAGGGCCGATAACCTAACCGATGAACCCGGCCGCAGTTTCTACTTCAAATCCATGGGCAACGAGTTCTTTGCATCCTCCAAGCCCCGCACGATAATGACAGGTATAACATTAAAACTATAAGAACATGAAGAAGATTTTATTTGTAATGGCTGCCCTTGCAGCAGTGATGGTAAGCTGCGACAAGCAGGAAACCGAAATCGAGAACCAGCAGGAGATTGTAGTAAGCAATGATACCGTATTCTACAACGGTACCCTGATTGCCAACGCATCAAGCGGTGACTGCCAGACCCCCGACACCAGAATCAGCATCAACCCTTCAGACAAGGCCGATTCCATATCAATCACCATTTTCAAGGCTAAACTGGCACAGAGAATGCCTGCAATGGATATCATCATTCCCGGCATCACGGTAGCAAAGAACGGAGACGTAACCCTGCTCTCATCAGAGACATCTGTTCCTCTGGCAATGGGCAACCCGTTCCCCAACTACACAGTCACGGAGTTTGAAGGCGAGATCGTGAACGACGAGATCACTTTCTCACTCAAGTTCGGTTCAACCCCCACCTCTTTCAGCGGTCAGAAGGAGAGCCTCAAGTAATCATGACAAGGACTGCGCCAACGAGCAGCAGGAATAAGAGAAATAGCAAGAATATGTACAGGGCGGTCTTTAGGGTAAGCCATAAACTCTTGCGGAAACCTGTCTCCAGCAACTGATGATAGTCTATCATCACGAGCAGTCCCATAAACAAAAAGCCTATCTCATTTTTCTGACCCAAAGACAGGATGAGTACAAACAGCATAAAGAAACTGAACTGACACAGTATATACGCTGAAGCCGTTGCGGATGCGGCCCACCCCATGGATTGTTTCCGCAGCGCTATGCGCATAGCCGGCCACATAAGCAGGAATATGCCAAGGAAGTAGTTTATGCCCTGGCTGCGGAGAGCACTCTCAAAAGCAGCCAGGGATGCTCTTTTAGGAGAGTTTATAGCCTCGGGATATCTGTTCAGATAAATCAGGGTATCCGCGACAGCAACAAGTTGAGACATCCTGACTGTTTTCTCCCGGTCTGTATCCGTCTTTACCGAATCATCTCCGAAACTCAGCGAAATACTGACATTATTTTTTAAGGAATCAGATGCAACCACCTGGCTCTGTTCCTTTTTACCTTCAAAATCAGGATGGGCTATCGATGATACCAACGAAAAGAAGGCATAGAAGATTATAAGGGATGTAAGCGGCGCCAGATATATATCGTGTTTGCCTTTTATGTAGTCACGGATCATGTAACCCGGACGCAGCAGCAGGTGCACGAACGTACGCTTGGCATCATCGTTCAGGAACGGTATGCTGTCAAACGCGCCACGGTAGAAGCCCTTTATATTACCCTCCGGCTTGTCATCGGCCACGGTCCACTCCGACTTCCAGGGACTGTAACCCAGAAGCTGCCAGATATGGAACGCCCTGCGCCGAACCTTAAAACTGTGCCGCCGTCCTTTCATTTCTTATCCTAATTTCACCGCTGTACCTGAGGCAGTCACCATAAGCATACTGTTGCTCTGGCCAAGCACCTCATAGTCTATGTCAATGCCGACTACGGCATCGGCACCTACTTTATGTGCCCTATCCTCGAGTTCCCTCATAGCCTGGGCACGGGCATTCAGCAGTTCATCCTCATAGGAACCGCTGCGTCCACCCACGAAATCCCTTATGCTGGCGGCAAAATCCTTAAGGAAGTTTACACCGGTAATAACCTCGCCAAACACTACACCACGGTATTCGGTAATGGTACGACCTTCGATGGTCGGAGTTGTTGTCAGTATCATATGCAATTCAATTATTGTTCAGGGCGAAGATACTCTCTTTTTTTCATATATTCGCAGTTCAGACAGCAACTAACTAAACAAAGATAGAACTATGAAGAAAAGTCTTATTCTCACACTTGCGGTCATGTTCATGACAGTTTGCGCCGCAAAGGAACCTAAAGTACTGATTACCTATTTCTCACCCACAGGAACCACCAAGTCTTTGGCACAGGAACTTGGTACCGCTACCGGTGCTGACCTGTTCGAGATAGAGGGTGCTCAGCCCTACACCGCCGATGATGTAAACCTGGGAAACCGTGAGGCACGCGCCTTCAAGGAGATGGCCGACAAGTCTCTCCGTCCCGAGGTAAAGGGCAAGCCCGACAAACTGAAAAGTTACGATGTAGTGTTCATAGGATTCCCCATCTGGGGCGATGCAGCACCCAACATCATCAATACGTTCATTGAGCAGAGTGACCTTAAGGGCAAGACCGTCATCATCTTCTCAACTTCAGGCAGCAGCAATCTGACCAACTCATACAACAAGCTCAAGCAGCAGTATCCTGACCTGAACATGGTAGAGGGCACAACACTTAAACGCAACCCCACCCCTGAGGCTCGCCAGAACGTAATCAACACGCTTAAAGAGGCCATCCCCGCAAAGTAAATGGCATCACCTAGAGCATCATGGGCCTGGGTGCCCACACTGTATTTTGCCGAAGGACTACCCTACGTACTTGTGGTTACGGTATCGGGACTTATGTTCAAGCAGTTGGGCATAAGTGTGGCCGATGCCACCCTATACACCAGTTGGTTATACCTGCCTTGGGTCATCAAACCGTTCTGGAGCCCCTTTGTGGATCTGGTCAAGACCAAGCGCTGGTGGCTGTTGCTCACTCAGCTGATACTGGGAGCAGGTCTGGCCGGTATAGGACTGACGCTTAACACCACAAACTTTTTCAGGTGGTCTCTTGCCATCATGTGGCTGTTGGCGTTCAGTTCAGCCACTCATGACATATCCATTGACGGATTCTACCTGCTCGGCCTGGACGAGGGCGAGCAGTCCCTTTTTGTAGGTATCAGAAATACCGCATACCGCATCGCCATGATTGCCGGTCAGGGAGGTCTGCTCATACTGGTGGGACAGTTTGAGAAGATGTTCGGATCTGCCGTACGTGCTTGGAGTCTGGGATTCCTGGTTGCCGGCGGCCTGATGATACTGCTCTGGCTCTATCACTCCTACATCCTGCCCCATCCGGTAGCAGACTGCACGATAGGTATTTCCTCAAGCAATATCCTCAAGGAGTTCGGAATGACTTTTGTAAGTTACTTCAAGAAGCCGTACATCCTGTCCGCACTGCTTTTCATACTGCTGTTCCGTTTCCCCGAGGCACAGTTGGGCAAAATAGCCCCTCTGTTCCTGGTCGATGACGCCGCAGCAGGAGGTCTGGCCCTTACTACGGGTCAGGTGGGTTTTGCACAGGGCACCTTAGGTGTCATCGGACTCCTGCTGGGCGGTATCCTGGGCGGAATAGCCCTGTCCCGTTTCGGACTCAAAAAGTGCATCTGGTATATGGTTGCCGCCATATCAGTACCTGATCTGGTATATGTATACCTGAGCTGGTTCCCCACACAGAACATGGCCCTGGTAAGCACCTGCATATTCATTGAGCAGATGGGATACGGATTCGGCTTCACGGCATACACACTGTTCCTGATGTATTTTGCACGCGGTGAACACCAGACATCACACTATGCCATCAGCACCGGAATCATGGCCCTTGGCATGATGCTGCCCGGCATGATATCCGGAATACTCCAGGAGAGCATGGGATACCGCACATTCTTTATCTGGGTTATTGCCTGTTGCGCCGTAACCTGTGCCGTATCGGCATTTATCAAATACGAACCTGATTTTGGAAAGAAACAATGAAACTTGTAGTTGACAGCGGCTCCACCAAGACTGATTGGGGATTCTTCAATACCGTTTATGACCTTAAGGCTGTAAAGACACAGGGCATCAACCCCTGTCATCAGAGTGAAGAGGAGATAAGGAGCATTATACGTAACGAGTTGCTGCCCAATACACAGAGCATAGACCTGACCGCCATAACAGAGGTTTTCTACTATGGTGCCGGCTGCGCCACCCAGTCCATCTGTGAACAGATGGCAGCACTGCTGAAGGAGTTCATACCCAACGCAGCCATTGCAGTTGACAGCGACATGCTTGGAGCGGCCCGCGCCCTGTGCGGTCACGCCGAGGGTGTGGCTTGCGTACTTGGCACAGGTTCCAACTCATGCCTCTACAACGGCAAGGCAATTGAGGATCAGGTACCGTCACTGGGCTACATACTGGGTGATGAAGGCAGCAGCGCCGCACTGGGACGCCGCCTGATAGGTGACTGTCTGAAGCGCCAGTTGCCCGAGGCCGTAAGCCGCGAGTTCATGGAGCGTTACTCCCTGACCAAGGAGAGCATCATAGAGAGCGTTTACCGCAAGCCTCTGCCCAACAGGTTCATTGCAGGTTTTGCCCCGTTCGTATATGAGAAACGCGCCATACCTGAGGTTCACAAGATGATAATCCAGTGTTTCTCTGAATTCTTTACCCGCAACGTGATAAACTACCACAAGCCGTGGCTGCCCGTACACTTTGTGGGCTCGCTTGCAGGCAGTTTTGCCGAAGAATTGAGGGAAACGGCCGATTCACTGGGAATGACCATAGGAAAGATTGAGGCCAGCCCCTTGAGCGGCCTGGTTGATTACCACGCAACAGATAAGGCGTAACCCTTCTCCAGGTTGAGTTTGGTGCCGGTGGTTACACCGCCCGAAAGTATATTATGCAGGTTATCGGTTATTCCGGTACCCTGCATTTTAAATACCGCCTCCTTGCAGGTCCAGAGTGATGCGAATTTCTCTTCGTGTGAGTCCGATGACAGTATGGCGGCCTTCTCTTCAGGATTCATGGTCTTGTCAAGCAGCCCCTCGCTGAAATGGCGGAAAGACTCCACGTCAATACCCACAGGACTGTCGCTGACGGCAACGGCTATGGCCTTCTGACAATGGCTTATGCTGAAATGGATATCGGGATGGCCGGACAGGAAAGGCTTGCCGTGCTCCGTCTTCTCCATGCTGAACTCATCCAATCCGAACTCATCGTGAAGCAGTTCGGCAAGCATAAGATATGACTTGAGGCATGCAAACCGGCCGAACGTATGCTTGAAACCCAATGCATAGTTGCGACGCGGTTCCGGCACCGACGGCAGCATACGTTCCACCTCTACGTCAGTGCATAACGACATGTCATCAAAAACAGAAACGCGTATCATGCCTTCTTTTGGGCTATCTTGAACATACGCCCCGGAAGGCTTGTCATGAAGATGATACCGAGCACAATGGCTACGGCTACTCCCAGAGCGGTGAAGCCGGTGGTAACTGCCACTGACAACTCCTTGTTTACAATGTAATATACGGTCCAGAAGATACCGGCACCCGGAATAAGCGGGAACACACCGCAAATCTGGTATACAATTACAGGACATTTGCGGTCAACCGCCATGAATCTTGATACCAGAACCACTACGACAGTAGCCACGAAATTGGACTCAATGACGGTAGCACCCACCAGACGGAGCATGAGCAGATATGCCATCCAACCCACTGTACTGCAAACTCCCACATGAATGTATTCACTGCGCGGAACTCCGTACAGCACCGCAAATCCCACCGTTCCTACAAACGCTGCAACAGCCTGAATAAGCCACCCTGAAGTCTCGGCACTGGTCTGCATTCCGTCCAGCACTATGATACCGTTCTCAATACGGCCATCCACCAGGAATGTAAGAGCCACACCCGCTGCGATACAGAAAAACACGGTAAGCGCATCTATCATTCTTGTTGAACCCGCAATGTAATCCTCATTGGCCAGGTCGCGGATACCGTTGGTAAAGGGTACACCGGGAATAAGAGGGATAAGTGAGCCGATTATCATGTTACCGGGATGCTCGCCGAATCCTATGTTCATGAACACTACCGAAAGGCTTGTAGCAAGAATACTGCCCAGGATGTTGGTTACAATCTTGGACATGCCCCTGCGGCTTACCAGAAGCACGAACACATACAGCAGCAGGCCTGCCACGAATGATGCCGCACAATCCAGGATACTACCGCCGAATATGGCACAGAATGCACCGCTGCCAACAGCAGATCCCATAACCTGCTCCAGGAACGGTTTGGATTTCATGTTCCTGATCTCAGCCAGACGATCACGGGCTTCCTCAATGGGACAGCCGCCCTTCTCTATGGCACGTGAGAGGCGGTTTACCGCAACGACCTTCTCCAACTGGGCGCCCTTGAACGGAATGAATTCCACGTTCGAGTATCGGTTTCCGCCTGACGTCAGTATACCGTTGCTAAGGACAAAGAAATGGCCTGAATCCACTCCGTAGTGACGGGTGATGCGTTCCATGGTCTCTTCCACACGGAAGATCTCGGCACCGTTCTCAAGCATTATATGCCCGGCTTCGGTTGCCACCTGCATCACCTCGGTCAACAGGTCATCCCTCTCGTCCATTATTATTTGCCGTTAGGAAAGTACTTCTTCTTTACAGGGTCACAGGTCAGGCCCACGCCCAGCTTGCGGAATATCTTGCGGTCCACCTCACTGAGCAGTACCGTGCAGTGAACCTGACATCCGCGAAGTTCAGGCAGCATATCGAGAGCCTTGCGGCAGTTCTCATCCTGCTGGCTGAGTATTGAGAGAGCAACCAGAACCTCATCGGTATGCAGACGCGGGTTGTTACCGTGCAAATAGTCGACCTTGGTCTTCTGGATAGGCTCAATCATGTTCTGCGGAATGAGCTTGACATTATGGTCAATGCCGGCCAGATGCTTTGTGGCATTGAGAATCAATGCGGCACTCGGACCAAGCAGAGCTGTAGTCTTGGATGTTATGATAGTGCCATCGGACAACTCCATGGCAGCGGCCGGTACTCCGGTCTCCTCCTGACGCTCCTTGGCGGCTACGGTGGTACGGCGTGTGGCTGTGGTGATTCCTGCCTTGTTCATGAGCAGCGCAATCTTGTTGACCTCAGTCTCGCTGTTCTTGCCGCTGGCCATATCGTTAAGAGCCGTGTAGTAACGGCGGATCACCTCATCCTTGGCGGCACGGCAGCATACCTCATCATCGCTGATGCAGAAGCCGGCCATGTTAACGCCCATGTCGGTGGGTGACTTATACGGGTTCTCGCCATAGATTCCCTTGAACAATGCGTCAAGTACGGGGAATATCTCAATGTCACGGTTATAGTTGACGGTTGTCTTGCCGTATGCCTCCAGATGGAACGGGTCAATCATGTTCACGTCATCAAGATCGGCAGTGGCTGCCTCATATGCTATGTTGACGGGATGATTGAGCGGGAGGTTCCAGATGGGAAATGTCTCGAACTTGGCATAACCGGCCTTGACTCCGTGTTTCTGTTCCTGATAAAGCTGGCTCAGGCAGACAGCCATCTTGCCGCTTCCGGGACCGGGTGCGGTGACAACCACGAGAGGACGTGAGGTAACGACATAATCGTTACGGCCGAATCCCTCATCGGACGCAATAAGAGTGACGTTGTTGGGGTATCCTTCGATGATGTAGTGAACGTAAGTCACAATACCCAGACGTTTCAGGCGCTCGCGGAAAGCATCGGCACTGGCCTGGCCGTTGTAGTGGGTTATTACCACCGAGCCTACCAGAAGGCCGCGGCTCTGGAACTCCTCACGCAGACGCAGGACGTCCATGTCATAGGTGATACCCAGGTCACTGCGAACCTTGTTCTTCTCAATGTCAACAGCACTGATTACGATGATGATTTCAGCGTAGTCGCTCAGCTGGTTGAGCATGCGCAACTTACTGTCAGGCTGGAAACCGGGAAGGACGCGGCTGGCGTGGTGATCGTCGAAGAGTTTGCCTCCGAACTCAAGATAAAGTTTGTCGCCGAACTGAGCTATGCGCTCCTTGATGTGTTCGGACTGTATCCGCAGATACTTGTCGTTGTCAAATCCGTATATCATAACGGATTGCAAATATATCAGTTTTTAAAATATATGCCCATATCCGTTAACTCTACTTTTCCACATTTTCACTATTTTTGCAACAACAAAGAACCGACTTATGCTAACCAGAATCGCCTTAATATTAGTCTCATTATTCATTGCCGCCGCCCCCTGTTCAGGGCAGTCATCAAGTGTGGACTCACTGATGAAATTCGCAGGCAACATACATCAGTTCAACGCCCTGTTCCCTCAGGAGAAGGTGTACCTGCAGTTTGACAACACATCCTACTACACCGGTGAGACAATCTGGTTCAAGGCATTCGTTACCACCGCCTCAACCCTGGGACGTGCCCAGAGCAAGGTGCTTTATGTAGAACTTCTGTCGCCCACCGGTGAGGTGCTGAAGCAGGAGAAACTCAAGATCGTGGCCGGTCAGGCCGACGGCTCATTCCCGCTGCTGGACGGCTCCACGCAACAGGCCCGTGAGCGCCGAGGCGTAACACCATATCCAAGCGGTTTCTACGAAGTCCGGGCGTACACCAGTTATATGCTCAACTTTGACAATGAAATACTTTTCTCCAGAGTCCTGGCCGTATATGATCCGCCCAAGGAAGAGGGAAATTATTACGAGTCCAGCCCGGTAATCACCATCAAGCGTTCCGATGCTCCCGAGCACCGTCCCGAAACTGAAAAACTGCGTAAGATAAACGCCTCATTCTACCCAGAGGGAGGCCATCTCATTCTGGGCCAACCCTGCCGCATCGCCTTCAAGGTAACCGATGATACCGGATTCGGCATTGACGCAACCGGACAGGTGGAGGGCAAGGATATTACATTCAGCACCGTCCATGACGGCATGGGATGGTTCACCTTAACGCCTCAGGACAGACGCAACAAAGTTGAAATAACCGCCGGCGGAACCACCCGCTCCTTTGACCTTCCACAGGCAGAACCGTTCGGTTTCGCAATGACAGTCAACCCGTTGGGTTCCGACAGCATAATCATCAAAGTAGAGAGTCCTCAAAGCATGCCGGCCATGGAACTGGGTATTGGACTCACCTGCCGCGGTGAACTGATGGATTTCGGCACTGTCCAGACCGGTTCCGCTCCCGCCGAGAAGATCATCTCGCTGCATGGAGTACCCGAGGGAGTCTGCCGCGTCTATCTTTTCGACAAGAACGGCATCAATTACTCCAGCCGTTCATTCTACCACCGCAGCAAGGTCACCAAGGCTCCTGTCCTGGAGATGACGGCCGACAAAGAGAATTACGGACCGTTTGAGAAGATAACACTCGATTTCACCCTTACGGATAAGGACAACCCCTTCCGTGACCGTTTCTGCCTCTCAGTACGCGACTCACGCACTCAGAACAACGCATATACCGATGACCTCAGGACTTCAATGCTGCTGTCATCGGACCTGAAGGGTTTCATCGAACACCCCTCCTGGTATTTTGATTCCGATGACCCGCAATGCGACGAGGCATTGGACCTGCTCTGCCTTATACAGGGATGGGAGCGCTACGACTGGGACATCATGACCGGCCAGAAAGAGTTTACCGAGAGGCACCGTATGGAGGAGAGTCTGACTCTGAACGGATGGATCCTGAACTCATCGGGCAAGAAAAAACTGGAAGGTGTTGTGGTAAGCGCTTCACTTGTTCCTCAGGACAGGTCACTCACCGAGATATACGAATACAATACCGACTCCACCGGCTATTTCGGATTTGACATAGGGGCTGAGTTCTATGACAAGGCCAAGTTCACCATCAACGCACAGACCGAACGCGAACGCCTTATCGGCACCAGTGCCCGAATCCGAATTGACCGTCCCACGACCCCCGAAGCCAGGGCATTCACGCCGGGAGAACTCATCTTTACAGGAATCAAGGGCAACGGCTCGAGAAAAAGCGCTCCCAAGAGCGGCGAAGAGATGGAATACCCCACTGTCATCAACATACAGACAGGATTCCTGCTCCCTGATGTCGACATTGACGAGGAACGCATGTACATAGACTACTTCACCTTCAGTGCCTATGACGTACCAAAGGATGTGGAAGTGGAACTCGACAAGGGCGATTATTCCACAGACCTGTTCGGCTACCTGCTCGATAAAGGCTATGACGCATGGGTGGGCGATGAAGGAAACATTGACACCATCAACGGATGGCCGACCTTCTTCTACATCCACAACAACAAGAGATATCTGGACAAGGGAATGTATGAGTCCAACTCGTCATTAGATACAAAGGACATCAAGAGCATCATAGTATTTGACAGGCCTATGTTCCTGATGAACATTCTTGCCCAATGCCCCCTCTATCAGGATTATCTGAATTCATCCATACAGACCATTTTCGGTGACAGCCTCTACCAAAGGATGATATTGGTTGACGTGCAGATGAAGGAGGACGGCGAATTGAGCACACGTGAAGAACTGTTCAAGATTAACAAACGCATAACTACCGTTGACGGTTATTCCAGACCGTACAGTTTCTACTCGCCGGAATATCCCGACGGTCCCATTTTCGGTGATGTCGATTACCGCCGCACCCTCTATTGGAACCCCAACGTGATAACCGATGAGGATGGCAAAGCACAGGTTCAATTCTACAACAACTCCATAACAAGGCGTTTCAACGTAGAGGCTGCAGGAATCACATCGGCCGGTGTACCGTACATTCTGGACACACGGTTCTGAGCGTATCCTACAGATTTACATTAAATTTTGGATCGATTTTCGCTTTATTTAAATAATAAAGTGCTATCTTTGCGCCCGCTAAGTGCCCAAGGGGCCTTGGCATGTGTTTACAACATATTGTCTAACTTTATCTTAGTTTCAAAATTTAACTAATGGAAGATTTAAAGAATGTAGCTCCCCTTCAGGAATTTGACTGGGATGCTTTTGAAAACGGAAGTGCCGCAGCAGGCATGTCAAAAGAGCAGCTCGAGCAGGCTTATGACACTACCCTCAACAAGGTAGCCGACAACGAGGTTGTCAACGGAACTGTCACAGCCATCAACAAGCGCGAGGTTATCGTAAACATCGGTTACAAGTCCGATGGTATCATCCCCATCAGCGAATTCCGCTACAACCCCGACCTCAAGGTAGGTGACGAGGTAGAGGTTTACATTGAGAACACAGAGGACAGGAAGGGTCAGCTGCTTCTGTCACATAAGAAGGCTCGTGAGTCACGCTCATGGGACCGCGTGAACGAGGCTCTCGATTCACAGGAGATTGTAAAGGGTTACATCAAGTGCCGCACAAAGGGTGGTATGATTGTCGATGTATTCGGCATCGAGGCCTTCCTCCCCGGCTCACAGATCGATGTAAAGCCCATCCGCGACTACGATGTATTCGTTGGCAAGACCATGGAGTTCAAGGTTATCAAGATCAACCAGGAATACCGCAACGTAGTTGTTTCACACAAGGCTCTTATCGAAGAGGAGCTTGAGCAGCAGAAGAAAGAGATCATCAGCAAGCTTGAGAAGGGTCAGGTACTTGAAGGTACCGTTAAGAACATCACCTCTTACGGTGTATTCATCGACCTGGGCGGTGTTGACGGTCTTATCCATATCACAGACCTCAGCTGGGGCCGCGTAAGCGATCCTAAGGAGATCGTTGAGCTTGACCAGAAGATCAACGTCGTTATTCTTGACTTTGATGACGAGAAGAAGCGTATCGCTCTGGGTCTCAAGCAGCTCACTCCGCACCCATGGGATTCTCTGGATCCCAACCTCAAGGTTGGCGACGTTGTCAAGGGCAAGGTTGTCGTTATGGCCGATTACGGTGCATTCATCGAGATTGCTCCGGGCGTAGAGGGTCTGATCCACGTATCAGAGATGTCATGGAGCCAGCACCTGCGTTCAGCTCAGGACTTCATCAAGGTTGGTGACGAGGTTGAGGCAGTTATCCTGACACTTGACCGTGCAGAGCGCAAGATGTCTCTCGGTATCAAGCAGCTCAAGCAGGATCCGTGGGAGAACATCGAGGAGAAGTATCCCGTTGGTTCAAAGCACACCGCTACCGTACGCAACTTCACCAACTTCGGTATCTTCGTTGAGATCGAGGAGGGTGTTGACGGTCTGATCCACATCAGCGACCTGAGCTGGACCAAGAAGGTTAAGCATCCGTCAGAGTTCACCACCATCGGTGCTCCCATCGATGTTGTAGTTCTCGAAATAGACAAGGAGAACCGTCGTCTCAGCCTCGGCCACAAGCAGCTTGAGGAGAATCCTTGGGATGCATATGAGTCAATCTACACCGTTGATTCAATCCACGAGGGTAAGATCACCGAGATGATGGACAAGGGCGCAGTTATCTCACTCGCAGAGGGTGTTGAGGGCTTCGCTACTCCCAAGCATCTTGTTAAGGAGGACGGCTCACAGGCTCAGCAGGGTGAGACTCTCCAGTTCAAGGTAATCGAGTTCAACAAGGATTCAAAGAGAATCATCCTCTCACACAGCCGTATCTTCGAGGATATCGCCAAGGCTGAGGCTAAGGCTGAGAAGAAGGCTGCACGCAAGACCAGCGCCAAGAAGGAGAAGGAGGAGCCCGTTATTCAGAACCAGGCTGCTTCAACAACTCTCGGTGACATCGATGCTCTTGCAGCTCTGAAGGAGCAGCTCGAGGGTGGTAAGTAATCCATAGATTATCACATTATTTAATAGAAGGACCGCACACGCGTGCGGTCCTTTTTTTGTACTTTTGCCAACGTTCGGTTATGGAGAAGTTTGAAATCACCATATTGGGATGCGGCTCTGCCACACCCAGTCCCAAGCACTACACTTCGTCGCAGGTCGTTGAGGTCCGCGGCAAACTGTTCATGGTGGACTGCGGCGAGGGTACACAGATTCAGTTGCGCCGCTCACGCGTGGCATTTGCCCGGATCAACCATATCTTCATATCCCACCTGCATGGTGACCACTGCTTCGGACTGCTGGGCATGATTTCATCATTCGGACTGCTGGGCCGTACCGCACCCTTGTTCGTGCACGCACCCCAGGAACTCGAGCCCATGCTCACACAGGAACTGGCGTTCTACTGCCGCGACCTGGAATTCCCGGTAGAGTTCCAAGGTTTTGACCCCTCGGAAACCGCAGTTATCTATGACGACCGTTCCCTCTCGGTGACAGCATTTCCCCTCAAGCACCGCGTACCCTGCGCAGGATTCCTGTTCCGTGAGAAAGCCTCATCGGACCATCTGGACCGCGCTGCAGCCGATTTCTACGGAGTTCCGCAGTGGGATTACAACCGCATCAAGGACGGAGGCGATTTCGTGACAGCCGACGGCACCGTCATACCCCATGACCGCCTTACCAAACCGGCTGATCCCGGACGCAGTTACGCTTACTGCTGTGACACCGCCTACAATCCCTCGATGATACCTGTCATCAAGGGAGCAGACATGATCTATCACGACTGCACCTATGCGGCCGATGATGCCGACCGTGCCAAAAAGCATTTCCACAGCACCACCGCCGATGCCGCCCGCACAGCACTTGAGGCCGGAGCAGGAAAGCTCATTTTAGGCCATTTCTCGGCCCGCTACACCGATGAAAGCATCCTGCTTGAAGAGGCAAAGCAGACATTCCCCGAAACAATCCTGGCAAAGGAAAACCTCACTGTTTCTATCTGATTATGACAATGATGGCTTACGACGAACGCAGGATACTGGAAATGCTCCATGAGGATGACTTTTCCCGTCGCCGCGCCTTTGAAGCCATAGTAAGGAATTTCAGCGAGCAACTCTACTGGCAGATACGTCACATGGTACTCTCCCATGATGATGCCAACGACATACTTCAGAACACCTTTATCAAAGCCTGGACGAACCTTGACTCATTCATGGGTTATTCCAGGATTTCCACATGGCTCTACCGAATAGCCGTCAACGAGACCCTGACCTTCATGAACAAGCAGAAACCCTGCGTTCCTTTGGAGACCGACAATGACGGCGAACTGAGTATTGCCGACCAGTTGGAGAGTGACCCATACTTTGACGGAGACCTGACCGAACGCCAGCTTCAGGAAGCCATCGCCACCCTGCCCGACAAACAGCGCATGGTGTTTAACATGAAGTATTTCAATGAGATGAAATATGAGGAAATATCGGAGGTCCTAGGAACCAGCGTAGGAGCCCTCAAAGCCTCATTTCACATAGCAGTCAAAAAAATAGAAGAGTATTTCAACAAAATAGATTAAACCATTTATCTGTTAATCAGTCAAAACAACGGATGGAAAAAGAAAGATTATACAAGATTGATGAACGTGAAGCCCGCAGACCGTTCACTGTTCCGGAAGGTTACTTTGAAAACCTGACGCAGAACATCATGGCCTCACTGCCCGAGCAGGAGTCAATCTATTCCACCAATATCGTAGTGACTCCGTGGATGCGCATCAGACCTTACCTGTATGCCGCAGCCGCTTTTGCAGGCATTTTCTTCTGTATAAAGGCTGCAGTTGGAATCAACTCACGCAACGCCGTTGAAGTGGCGCAGACCGAAGAGACCACCATCTACTCTGACGAGTACATCGACTCATTCCTGGAAACGGCAATGGTCGATGACTATACCCTTTATTACACCCTTGTTGACGCAAACTGATCACAGTATGAAACAGCTAATTACAATTGTCTGCATCCTGCTGACACTGTCAGTTTCCGCACAAGACAGGAGACCAAACCCCAGCGGCCAGTTCTCACCGGCCGAGTATGCCAAGCAGCAGAGAGAGTTCTTTACAAAGAATGCCGAACTCACCCAGGAGGAGGCCGATGCATTCTTCCCCATATATAACGAGTTACAGCAGAAAAAGCGTGAAATCAACCGCCAGATCAGAATGACCATGCGTCAGGAAGGAGGCGCCGAGACTTCCGAAGAGCAGAGTCTCAAGGCTATAGACGCCAAGGCCGATGCCAACATCCGCATTGCGGAACTCGAGAAAGAGTACCTGAAGAAGTTTAAAGAGGTGCTTCCCGCCTCCAAGATCCTCAAGGTGCAGAATGCCGAAGAGCAATTTAACAGCCAAATATTAAAAGATATTCAGCAGTCCAGAGGACACCAGTTCCAACAGGGCCAGCAGAGGCCGGGTCAAATGCAACCGCAGAGATTTGGAAGGCCTCAGCAAGTCCGGTCCGGTAATTAAGACATCACGAACCAATTGCTAAAAAAAGGAGTAGGTCAGCCTACTCCTTTTTTTTTCTGAAACTAGCCGTAATGTCCGTCATGTTGCCGTTTTCAATCCTATACATACGTTGATTGGTATTGGGATTCGGCAATGGTCCCCTACTCTCTATGTAAGGCCCCACCTTGACATAATCCAGAGATTCCATCCTGAAACACTCCGGCAGTTCCTGACGGCCTGAATACCAGGCAGTCCTTATACCCGCGGCATGTACACGGTCGGCAAGCCGCATAACCTCCCCTGGTTCACGGTCGCCTCCCATGAAACATACACACGTCACGTCTCGTCCATAGCGATCCAGAAGTCCGTCGAGCATGTCGTCATCCAATAACAAACCTATATCATCCTGCAACAGCGGGCTGTGACAACCTGGACAACGGTTAGGACACTGGGAGAGGTTAAGCGATAGCGTAACCTCTCCCGGTACATCCTGAAAAACTATGTCGTAAGACGCAATTTTCATTTACATAGTAGCGTAATAACGCTTTGCAGCCTCTACCTGACGGGCAGCTGAGAAGTTGCTTACACGCTTCATATAACCGATGATACGTGTCAGGTAGTCTACATTGGTAGAGTGGCAGTGCGGGCACTCCTTCAGGTAGCGCTTGTCAATGTTACCGCACTCGTTGCAGATGGTGTTCGGGATGTTGAACGTGAAGTAGTTGCAACCCTCCTGAGCAGCCACTCTGAGCAACTGACGGTACTGAGCCTTTGACAGGTGCTCCTCAAGGTTGCAGTGCAGTGCTGAACCACCGGTCAGGTGCTCGATGTATTTGACACCGTGCAGACGGAAACGGTCAATTACGTTCAGTGTGTTATCCTCAACCTTGTAGAAGTAGCTGTTGTAGCAGTCACGCGGTACAACATAACCGTCCTCCTTGTCCCACTTGGCGTTCTTTACACCTACGTTCTCGGCCGGGATCATCTCGCAGTTGAACATGACACCCTTTGAGTGGTAGTGCTTGTTCAGTTTCTCGATGATACCCAGAACGGTCTGAACATACTCGGTATAACGCGGGTTGTCGCTGATCTCGATACCCAGGAACTCAGCTGACTCAACCAGACCGTTTACACCGATGGTCAGATACTGACGGCCGATGTTGATGTAACCTGAATCGAACAGCGGAAGCATACCCTTGCTCTGCAGCTCCTTGAGGTTCTCGTTGTAAGCCAGCTGAACCTTGTGCATCAGGTCAACAACCTCCTCTATATAGTTCTGATAAGGAATACCCATGCGCTGTGCATACTGAACGCAACGGTTCAGGTTGATGGTGAGCACGCTCTTAGAACCGGTACTTACGCCGCCGGCACCAAGTGTATATGAGAATCCGTTATCGGTAATGGCGTTTCTAAGACGGCAGCAGCTTGACAGTGAGTCAGCGTTGTCGCTGATGTAGGTGAAGAATGAATGACCTTCGGCATACATCTCGGCTGTGAAATCACCGTACTCCTTATCCTTAACGTCACCGTTCTCGGTAAGAAGAGCCATTGTCTCAACCGGGAATGTGAGTACGCAGCGCAGACGCTCCTCGTTGAACCACTTCATGAAACGCTTCTGCAGCCATGAGAGAGACTCCCAATGGGGCTTCTCGCCGTCCGGGAAGCGGAACTCGCCGAACAGTGACTCAAAGTAGTAGCGGTCGTAGTAGCTGATGTTCCAGAACACTGACTGGAAATTACGTGCACCGGTAGGCTGGTTAATGCTGTATACAACCTGCTGGAAGTAGTCAGTGATAACCTTATCGATGGAACGCTTCTTTATGCTAAGATCAACAATCTCGTCGGCACGCTTGTAGTAATCCTCACCGTACTCCTTCTCGATGAAGTAGTTCATGTACATGAGGAACTCAGGAGTAGCGCATGCACCTGAAAGCATTGATGATACCATGAAGACCATGTTGATGAAACCGCCGCAGAAAGCCTTGAGGTTGGTGGGCTGTGTTGCGTTGCCGCCTATTGACTTGGTACCGCCGAGCAACCAGGGATACATGGTGATACTTGCGCAGTAGTTAGCCAGGTTTGTCTCATCGTTCTTGTAGATGAAGTGCTGGTGAAGCAGACTGATGTACTTATCGGCAACCTCCTTACCGAACATGGTACGGATACGGTCGCAGAGAAGACGACGGTTCAGACGGATAAAGCCCTTTTTAGGCAACTCACCGATAAGAGTTGCAATGTTCTTGTTTTCAACATTGGCGTTTGCGTCGAACTTGCTTCCTTCAGCAGCGTTCGCAGCTTGACAATAGCCCATGAGGAACTCGAGTTTTGATTTAGTCTCACGGTCCTCAGCGTGACGGTTGCGGTACAGCATGTACGTTTTGGCAACCTGATAGTAGCCCTCGGCCATCAAAGCAACCTCAACCTGGTTCTGGATCTCCTCCACGCTGATACCGCTTTGGATATTCAGATGGCTCAGGATTCCGGTCATAACCTCTTCGGTAGCAAAAGCACCTGAAGCCAGGAAAGACTTGGAGATAGCGGCCTTAATCTTGTCAATGGTAAACACCTCGTGTTTGCCATCTCTTTTTACAATATATGTCTCCATAAATAACTAAAAGTATTCATCAATTCAGCATAGCAGAGTGACCTTGTCCCTCCACAAAGTTGTACTATCAAAATCAGGATAACTCCCTCAAAATCCCCGGCCTTGTAGTCCTGCAAGAACCAGGGCCCCAATGTCATTGGCAGGTCTTCTGACTTGTCCCGTCCCATGCGCCTTCCCGGTCCCTTAACGGCCAGTGGCAGAGAGTGCATCGGACTCATAATCAGGGATTTACAGCAGCAGGTACTGTCCCGGATTTTCACCGGATTCCAAATTATTCCTTATGGCTGTCCCCATTCGGAAACCAATGACGTAGGCAAAGATATTATAAAAAGGATAAGTTGGTACGGCCTGTTGATAACTTCAAAGGCGTTCCGAAAGAGAAGTTTTCAACAGCCCCTGTACAGTATATCAGAGGCGGTTCAAACTATTAAGCAAGAATAAAATCTAAATCATTCCAATCAATACAAACAGTCAGCACTCCGCCGGCAGGTTTATTGCGAAGCTGCTCGGTAATTTCATATACTACGGTGTAGGGTCTTCCGTTGCGGAGTGTAAAATCAATAGCGATAAAGTTCTGATTGCCCACAGCAGCCTTGGAACCATTCTTCGTGGGCGCCATAGGATTGATGCCAGGTAGTCCCCATGTAAGCATTCTTGCAGCAAGTATATCGGCATTCTCAACTATTGTACCATCCTCCAGACGGACGTTGGCGTGATTCTGGAGAGGCTTGATATCTTCAGTAGTGATCAAGATTGTTTTGTCGAAAGTCTTGCGGGTAAACAAATCAACGCCCTGGGAAAGACCTGTTATGGTAATCCCACTGGCACCGATGGCTTGCGTTTCCTGATCATCGTCATTATTCAGAATAACCACCTGAATAAGATAGATTATGGAATAAGGATTCAATTCCACATCTATCTCCATTGAGTCTGTCGATGGTTTACTGATATCAACTCCCGTCACCAATGCACCCAACAATTCATCAGGCTCATAGAGATGTTTGTCAACCCCCATAGAGTCAAGCCCAGTAATAGTGGTTGAAGCCGTATATTTTTCAAAGTCATCGCTTGCCTGGAAAATGATGTTTTCCGTATCTGTATTATATAACAGCATATCATACTTGCCGCCAGCAGGCAATGTGGCAGAATTATCCTTAAGACCGAACAGCTTAAAGAAACTGTTATAACGCTTGCCCGTGTTGGCATCAAGGTTGTAAATAGTACCCTTGATTATTTCAGGTGTAGAGTAACCTAACGTACCATATGTAGTATCACTGCTATCCCAGTCATACTGCCACTCAGTTTTCCAGTTCTCTCCCCAGAGAAAATCCGGATCAGGATTCTTGAATGAAACCGATAAACGGACTGAGTCTACAACTTCAAGATCATTATCTTTATTCTCGTCACATGAAGCAAATAAAGTCAAAGCAATGACTGCCAACGGAAAAATGCGGAATGATTTCATTTTAGGATACTTCTATTCTTTTGACAAACTTAATACAAATGTGTCTATTTTGTGTATGTTTGTATTGAATTTTTAGTTTCACGGATCATGGCACTGAAAAGATTCGGAGTATCGCTTGAGGACGAGTTGCTTGAGCAGCTTGACTCGCTGGTTAAGGAGGACGGTTTCGCCAACCGTTCGCAGGCCATACGTTTTCTGATAGAGAAGAATGTGGCCGAAAAGAAATGGCAGTGCAACCACATTGTTGCCGGCACCATATTCATCATATATGACCAGCAGCGGACCGATATACCCGCACGCATATCGGATATACAGATCCGCCACCAGATTCTTGTCCTTTCATCTCAGCAGCACTACATCAATGAGGGCACCTGTCTGCACGTATGCACCGTCATGGGTGAGGCCCGTCTGCTTACTGCCCTGGCCGATGAGATGACGTCTATCAAGGGTATCCGTCACGGCAAGCTCCTTATGAGCCGCGCCGATTAAAAACTGACCGCAAATACAAAAAGTAGCACGAATTTGATTATTCGTGCTACTTTTTTCTACCTTTGCCTCAAACTTACACAATCATGAAGCGAATAACCTTATTATTGGCATCGGCATTCATATTCAACATTGCGAATGCAGCCGAGTCAACAGACACCCTCAAATCAGGATCAATCCAGGAGGTAGTAATAACCGGAACACGTGCAGCCACTGATGTAAGGCACCTTTCCCAGACCGTCAACGTTATTGACCGTGCGGCCATCGAGGAGACCCACCGCACATCACTCCTGCCCTTGCTTACCCAGCAGGTTCCCGGACTCTTCATCACCCAGCGCGGCTATGCCGGTTACGGCGTATCTGATGGTGCAGCAGGCATAATCTCCATGCGAGGATTAACAGGCTCAGGCACAGCAGTCCGTACTCTTGTTCTGATAGATGGCCATCCAAATTATGCAGGAATATTCGGGCATCCCATAGCTGATTCTTATCAGTCACTCATGACTGAAAGAGTAGAGGTATTACGTGGTCCAGCATCAATGCTATATGGTTCATATGCAATGTCCGGTGTAATCAATATTGTTACAAAAAAGACTGAAGATGGCACTCACGCATATGTCCGCGCCGGTTATGGTTCATTCAACACAGCAGAGACAGAAATGTCAGTAAATACACGTCAGGGAAAAATGAGTGCAGTAGCAGGCGGATCTTACAATCGCACTGACGGACATCGCGACAACATGAACTTTGAGCAATTCAGCGGTTATGCCAAATTGGGTTATGACATTTCCCAAAACTGGAAAGCATCTGCAAATATTGATATCACACGTTTCAAAGCATCATATCCAGGACCAACTTATAAGCCCCAGATAGATGCATTTCAGGATATAACCCGTGGCACATCATCACTGTTTGTAGAAAACAGTTACGACCGCACATCCGGTGGTGTCAGTATGTTTTACAGTTGGGGCAACCACTGGATCAATGATGGTTATCCCCAAGGCGAATCCGCCCCTTTGTTCCGTTTTACATCATTTGATGATATGGCAGGTGCTTCAATCTGGCAGAGCATAAACCTTTTTGAGGGTAACCGCGTGACATTTGGAGTTGACTACTATAGATACGGAGGTATTGTGGAATACGATTCAATTGAGGGACGTTCAAAATCTCTGCAGGTTGACAAACATGAAAACGAACTGGCAGGATACATTGAGATGCGTCAGGAGTTAGGATCTTGGCTCACCCTGAATGCGGGTATACGTGCAGACCGTCACTTCAGGATTGGAACCGAGCTTGTGCCTCAGTTGGGTGCAGCATTCCATTTGCCCGCAAACGCAGAGGCTAAACTGTCGGTTGGCAAAGGATTCCGCTATCCCACCCTGAAAGATAATTTCTTATTCCCACCCCAGAACGCTGACCTTGAACCAGAATCACTTTGGAATTATGAAATCGCGTTTTCTCAAACTCTGTTTGACGGCAGATTCCAATATGGAATCAACCTGTTCTATATGGATGTCAAGAATACGATACAGGCTATGAAGCCTGGTCCAAAAAACCTAAACACAGGAGAGCTCAAGAACTCAGGCGTAGAAGTTCAGGCCGCATACATAATATCGCGCACATTCACTGTGAATGGCAACTATAGTTACCTCAAGATGGAAACGCCCGTGGTAGGCTCACCTACACACAAAGCATATCTGGGAGGTTCGTTCAGCAAGGGCAGTTGGCATGCAAGCACGGGACTACAATATATTAACTCTCTCTATACAACACCAATGCAGCTTAAACCGGCAACAGTTCTTGCTAACCCTGAAATAAAGGAGAACTTCCTGCTCTGGAACGCACGCGTATCATATCAGGTATCGGATATGATAGGTGTATGGGTAAACGGAGACAACCTGCTTAATACTAAGTATCAGATAAACGACGGATATCCAATGCCGGGCATCGCCTTTATGGCCGGTGTTACCCTGACATTATAAGAAGGGCTAGATATTTGTTGAAAGTGCCATACTTGCTCTCAAGTATGGCACTTATTTTATCTGCGGGAACGTTTGGGCTTGGCCGCGGTACGGGCGGCTTTGCGGCCGTTTACCTTTTCCTTATGGGCAGGCTTTTTCTCCTTATGTTTCTTGGAGGGTTTGCCGTTACCGCTGCGGAAGAACTGGTGCCAGTCCTCATTTTCAAAGTTGTTCCAGAAGTCATCATCATCCTGAACCTTCTTTGATTTCTTCTTTTCAGGTGCTCTTTCCGGCTTTCTCTCCGGCTTGCGATCGGACCTGCGATCTGATTTGTGATCTGATTTGCGCTCAGGCTTGCGTTCCGGTTTACGCTCCGGCTTCTTCTCCCCTCCTTCCTCAGAGCGAGTCTCCGCAACCTCAACATGAACCTGGCGGCCCTTGTAGTTTACGCCGTCCATTCCGGAGAGTATCTCCTCAGTATACTCCTCGGGGCACTCAAAGAATGAGAAACTCTGCATCAGGTCGATTCGGCCCACATCCACGCGTCCGGCCACGTTGCGGTTGAGCATCTCAATGATATGAACGGGCTGAACGTGATCTTTCTTACCTATATTGATAAAGAAGCGGGTATAACCCTTCTGTGCGCGATGGCGGTCCTTCTTCTTACGCTTCTCATCATCGGCATCCTTGCGGGTAACCTCCTCAAGTTCCGGAGCATCCTGATAGTAGCGCACAAAACGGCCGAACTCACGGGTTACTATGCGCTTGATGATATCGTTCTTGTCCATCCAGTCCAGACGGCGGAATATCTCGGGCAGGAAGCCCTCAATCTGCTCCTCATTGACCTCGATACGCTCCAGGTCATCAATAACCTTGTAGAGCTGCTTCTCGCAAATCTGGGTGCCGGTAGGCATCGTACCCTGAACGAATGTCTTGCCGATGGCCTTCTCGATGAAACGGATCTTACCCTTCTCACGCAGGTTTACGATAGCGATAGATATACCCTTCTTGCCGGCACGGCCGGTACGGCCGCTGCGGTGGGTATAGTTCTCAATGTCATCGGGCAGACCAAAATTGATTACATGTGTCAGGTTATCCACATCCAGTCCGCGTGCTGCCACATCGGTAGCAACCAGAAGCTGCAGCTGATGCTTGCGGAACTTGTTCATGGTCAGATCACGCTGTGCCTGTGAAAGGTCGCCGTGCAGCGAATCGGCATTATAGCCGTCCTGCATCAGCTTGTCGGCAATCTCCTGGGTCTCCAGACGGGTACGGCAGAATATGATTGCGTATATTGACGGGTAATAATCGACAATGCGTTTCAGAGCCAGGTATTTGTCCTTGGCATGAACCATATAATAGACATGCTCCACGTTCTCGGCGCCCTCATTACGTGTGCCGATGACAATCTCGCGGGCATGGTTCAGGTACTTCTGTGATATAGCCTGGATCTCCTTGCTCATGGTGGCCGAGAACATAAGCATCTTACGCTCTACGGGGACCGATGACAGGATCTTCTCCAAGTCCTCGCTGAATCCCATGTTGAGCATCTCATCGGCCTCATCAAGGATGACGGTGCGGATGGTGTCAAGACTTACCACACCGCGTTCCATAAGGTCAATCAGACGGCCCGGAGTTGCTACGATGACGTGTGCTCCGCGCTTGAAGTTGCGTATCTGGTTCTCGATTGATGAACCTCCGTACATGGGTATTACATGCAGGCCCTCAATGTAATGGGAGAAATCGGCCAGGTCACTGGCTATCTGCACGCACAATTCGCGTGTGGGACTCAGGATCAGGAACTGGGCGTCCTTACTGTCAACATCAGTCTGCTGGATTACAGGGATACCGTATGCGGCTGTCTTGCCGGTACCGGTCTGGGCCAAAGCCACTACATCGCCGCTGCCCTCCTCCAGAAGATATGGAATGACAGCCTCCTGGACCGGCATGGGCTGCTCGAATCCAAGCTCCTCAATTGCCTTGAGTATCCTCTCGGATACGCCAAGCTCGCGGAATGAACTCATTATATGGGTTTATCAGTTAAGTGTAACGCTCTGCTCACCTATCATCACGCCATCCACGAACAGATAGGCGTTATAGGTGCCTGCGCTAAGGTATTCCTCAACATCCCAATACATGGTTACCTCCTGCTGCTCGCCGGTGTACTCAATGTACTTCTTTGCTGAGTATTCAAGATTCACGTTCTCATACTTGAACGTGTTGCTGGCATCCTTTACCAACGGCTCGCCGTCGGGTTTGGTAATGCGGAGATAGACGGTCTTTTCACCGGTCTGAACGGTAATGTTCTTTACGATTGTGAAGTTAACTACGAACTGTGTAACGTTCTTGACCTTGTGCTCCTCCTTGCCGCGCTTGTTATGAGGCGTAACGGTGATGGCCGCTGCATCCAACTGTGATGCCAGGGCCACCTTCTCCTCGGCCTTTTCCTTATCGATGGTAAGTTTCTCAACAACCTTGGTCTGCTCCTGGTACTGCTGTTTTACGCGGGTATTCTCCTTGGCCAGCTGCTTGTTGATCTGATCCAGAGAGTCTATCTGCCTTACATAAGTACGCATCACTGTACGGACGGTTGTGAGCTCCTTCTTGAGTCGGGTGATCTCGGCCGCATTGGTAGCCTTGGTCTGACGCAGTTCCTCCAGAAGCTGCTGGGTGCGCTGCTTCTCGCGGTCCAGCTGACGGATCAGAGAGTCGTTTGAGATATGAACCTTCATCTCATCGTACTGAACGGCGAATCCGGAGTACTCATTCTCCATCTCCTCCTTCTCAATCTCAAAGAGCTGGGTCATCTCCTCAATCTCACGGCCCTTGTTCTGGCTGTCGATGAACAGATACACTGCAGCGCCTGCAAGCAGGACGGCAGCGACGATTAATAATATCAGTCCGGTCTTACCCGATTTCTTCTCTTCTTCCATTATTTCTTAAGAGCTGCGATGCTCTCCTTTAATGTTGCAATCTTCTGAGTGGCATCGGCCTGCTTCTTGCGCTCGTTCTCAACGACGGCGGCAGGTGCGTGTGCCACAAAGTTCTCATTTGAAAGCTTTGCATTGACACCCTTCAGGAATCCCTCCAGATGCTCCAGCTCGGCCTCCATCTTCTTAAGCTCAGCCTCAACGTCAATCAGGCCGCCCAGACGTACAGCGTACTCCTGAGTTCCGACCATGAATGCTGCTGTGCCCTCGCTCTTGGCAGCTACTACAACAATCTCCTCAAGTCCGGCCATCTTCAGAACCACGCTGTCAAGTGCTGAAAGCGGGTTGGAGCCCACAGCCTCAACGGTCAGCGGCTCACGGGGGCCGATGTTCTTGGCCTTGCGTACTGAGCGGACCTCAGTTACAATCTGCTTGGCATCCTCAAACTGGGCCAGGAGTTTGGCATCGGCCTTACCCTTAACCAGTTCTACGATGCTCTCGTTCATGATGCTTGCGCCGGCCTTACGCTCGCGTACAACCTGCCAGAGCTCCTCAGTGATGAACGGCATGAACGGATGCAGAAGCATGAGCAGCTCCTCAAACAACTGCAGTGTTGCATTGTATGTCTTTGAATCGATGGGCTGTCCGTAAACAGGCTTGATGATCTCCAGATACCAGCTTGCGAACTCATCCCAGAACAGCTTGTAAACTGCCATCAGAGCCTCGCTGATACGGTACTTTGACATCAGGTCATCCATCTCGGCAGCGGTGCTGTTGAGCTTGCTGCGGAACCAGTCAACAGCCAGCTTAGAGCTCTCGGGCTGCTCAATATCGGCTACGGTCCAGGTCTGTGTCAGACGGAACGCATTCCATATCTTGTTGTTGAAGTTACGGCCCTGCTCGCAGATTGCCTCATCAAACGGTATGTCGTTACCTGCAGGTGCAGAGAGCATAAGACCCATACGTACGCCGTCGGCGCCGTACTTCTCAATAAGGCCGATGGGATCAGGTGAGTTTCCTAGTGACTTACTCATCTTGCGGCCCAGCTTGTCACGTACGATACCGGTAAAGTAAACGTTCTTGAACGGCATATCCTTGCGGTACTCGTAACCTGACATGATCATACGTGCTACCCAGAAGAAGATGATATCCGGACCGGTTACCAGATCGTTTGTGGGATAGTAGTAGTTGATTTCCTTGTTGTCGGGGTTGTTGATGCCGTCAAAGAGACTGATAGGCCAGAGCCATGAGCTGAACCATGTATCCAGCACATCCTCATCCTGACGCAGGTCAGCAGCGGTCAGAGTGTTGTCACCGCTCTTGGCGCGTGCCAGCTCAACTGCCTTCTCAATGGTCTCGGCAACTACAAAGCCGCCCTTGGGCATGAAGTAAGCGGGAATTCTGTGACCCCACCAGAGCTGACGGCTAATGCACCAGTCCTTGATGTTCTCCAACCAGTTGCGGTATGTATTCTTGTACTTGGGCGGATAGAACTTGAGCTCATCGTTCATTACAGGAGGCAGAGCCATATCGGCAAAGTGCTGCATCTTGAGGAACCACTGCATTGAGAGCTTGGGCTCAATTACGGTGTCCGGATTACGCTCGCTGTAGCCAACCTTGTTGGTGTAGTCTTCCATCTTCTCCAGCAGGCCTGCAGCCTCCAGGTCAACGGCAATCTGCTTCTTTACAGCAAAGCGGTCCATGCCGATGTAAAGGCCGGCCTTCTCGCTCAGTGTACCGTTGTCATTGAAGATATCGATGGTCTCCAGGTTGTACTTCTCACCCAGCATATAGTCATTGACATCATGAGCAGGGGTAACCTTCAAGCAACCGGTACCGAACTCAATGTCAACATAATCATCCTCTATTACAGGTATTACTCGGTTCACCAGGGGAACGATAACCTTGTGACCCTTCAGCCAGCCGTTCTTGGGATCGGCGGGGTTGATGCACATTGCGGTATCACCCATGATGGTCTCGGGACGTGTGGTGGCAACCACTGCGTAGTAGCCCTTAGTATCCTTGTGAACAATCTCACCCTCGGCACCGGTAGGCTTAACAGTCTCCTGGTCGGCAACATAGTACTTCAGGTAGTACAGCTTGCTGTGCTCCTCCTTGTAAACCACCTCCTCATCACTCAGAGCGGTCTGAGCCTTGGGATCCCAGTTTACCATACGAACGCCGCGATAGATCAGACCCTTGTTGTAGAGGTCTACGAACACCTTGATTACGCTCTCAGAGCGCAGGTCATCCATGGTGAATGCGGTGCGGTCCCAGTCACAGCTGCAACCCAGACGGCGCAACTGCTTGAGGATAATGCCTCCGTGCTCCTCTTTCCACTCCCATGCGTGCTTAAGGAACTCCTCACGGGTAAGGTCTGTCTTCTTTATTCCCTGAGCTGCAAGCTTGGCAACAACCTTGGCCTCGGTAGCGATAGAAGCGTGGTCAGTTCCGGGCACCCAGAGAGCGTTCTTGCCCATCATACGGGCGCGGCGCACCAGGATATCCTGAATGGTGTTGTTGAGCATATGTCCCATATGCAGAACACCGGTCACGTTTGGTGGCGGAATGACGATAGTGTAAGGCTCACGGCCATCCGGCTCTGAGTGGAAAAACTTGCCATCCTCCCAATACTTGTACCACTTTCCCTCCACATCGGCGGGGTTGTATTTGCTTGCTAATTCCATATGAAATATTACCTGTATCTAAAATTGCCTGCAAAGGTACTGATTTAATGTGTAATTTTGCGCTAAAATATAATAATATGCACACGAGAGAAGAACAGATGCAGGCATTCGGCCGCCTGCTGGACATAATGGATGAACTCAGGGAGAAGTGTCCTTGGGACAGCGTTCAGACCAATGACTCACTGCGCCAGAATACCATCGAGGAGGTTTATGAGCTTTGCGATGCCATCATGAAGGACAACAAGGCCGATATCTGCAAGGAGTTGGGCGATGTTTTGCTGCATGTAGTGTTCTACGCAAAGATAGGCAGCGAGACCGGCGATTACGATATCAAGGACGTTTGTGACAAGCTTTGCGACAAGCTTATCTACCGCCATCCCCACATTTACGGCACCACCAACGTAAACGGTGAGGAGCAGGTACTGCAGAACTGGGAACAGCTCAAGCTCAAGGAGAAAGGCGGCAACAAACGCGTGCTTGCCGGTGTGCCCGATGCCCTGCCCTCAACCATCAAGGCTTTCCGCATCCAGGAGAAAGCCGCTCATGTGGGCTTTGACTGGGATACACCCCAGCAGGCTTTCGAAAAAATCCGCGAAGAATATGCAGAACTTGCACATGAGATTGATGCAAACGATAAGGAAAAAGCTGAGCAGGAACTTGGCGATCTGCTGTTTGCCATCATCAATGTGGCACGCCTTTACAAGATCCATCCCGACGATGCTCTTGAGCGCACCAACAAGAAATTCATACGCCGCTTCAACTATGTAGAAGAGGCAGCCATCAACCAAGGCAAGCAACTCAAGGATATGACCCTTGAGGAGATGGATGCGCTTTGGAATGAAGCCAAAGCTAAAGAGACCAAAAGGGACGGTTCTGTTTGACACGTGCTTAAATTTGCTCTAATAGCAGCTTTCCATGCGCCAAACAAAACCGTCCCCTTTGATCTCTTGGCTACTTTGTGCGTATTTGGAAGGTTGTAACCGAGTTCGGTATTAGGGTTACCTCCAACTTTGAATCTTTGATCTTTCCCAGATCTGTTTCTGACCAGTGTTCTCCGTCTTGGAATTGACCACTGGTTCTTATTTGTTTTACGTTTCCTTTAAGTTTGAACTCACTCATATCTATAGTCATGTCCTTTTCCTGATTTGTAGTATTGGTGAAAACTATAGTGAGTTGTTTGTGCTTGCTATCTATTGCGGCAAGGACTTTGGTGCCGGAGCGGCGGTCGGTGGGGCAGAGAATCAGAGTGGAGCCGGGACGGATGTAGCGGCTGAACTGGCCCAGTGCATAGTACTTCTGGGTGAGCAGGATCTCACCGGTATCATGATTGGCGCAGGCGGTTCCCCAGTAGCCTCCGGCAGTACGCAACGGGCCTCCGTCACGACGGCCCTGATAGCCCTCCTTACTGATGTGGGTGTCTATTACCTGCCAGAGTACCCAGGCCGATGGCTCCAACGCTTCAATGTCAGTAATTATCTTTTCTGCGAGCCACAGTCCGGCAGCCATCTCTCCGGCGTTCTGGCCGGCGGTTCCGTTGCCGTCCACCTCACTCATCCAGAGGTTTATCTTCTCGTCCTTGGCCAGCTGGCCCATCTCGCGGATGCTGTTGGTGCCGTAGGTATGTACGCTGATGCGGTTAATGGCAGCGCGGGCATCGGGAGTAAGAGTCTTTATCTCCTCAATCTGTTTACCGGGATTGGTCTCGTCGCTGGTTGTCAGGACTATGTCGTTAAGACCGTAGCGTCCAAGTGCCTCCTTAGTCAGTACCAGCAGTTTGGACTGAGCCTCACCGGCATCGATATGACAGCCCTCCTGCTTGTAGTTCATGGCGGGCCAATAGTTGGTGTTGGGCTCGTTCATGGGCGATACGCTGCGGACCTTAAGTTTCATCTCACGGGTCATGTAGTTTGCCACATGAGCCATATACTCGGCAAAGTCATCATACTCATCGTCCTTGATGTTGTTCTCCTCGGCCTTGAAGTTACCGGTTGAGCAGCCGCTGTTAGTCATGAAGTATGGCGGTGAGTTGCTGAATATCTCCAGATAGGCATCCTGACCGGCGGCATTCATTGCGGCTTTCACCACATTCAGCTGGCGGGCATCGGCCGTATAGTCATACTTGCGCTCTCCGTCGGTGTCTATGTACATCCAACCGGGAACGTCGCTGTCGGTGCGGGTTATGTGATGGTGTGTGGGATCATCGCCTCCGCCTACGTTGTAGCGCATAATATTTAGGCCAAGACCTTTATCGGCATCAAAGAAAAGGTCGGCCGATTTTGACGTAAGCGTTTCGTTGTAACCGATGCGGTTAGCCCACCAGCAGAGACTGGTGCCCCATCCTTCCCATCGGCCCCCGTTGGTCTGGATGGCGTTGTCCATTGACACTTTTATTACGGTCTCAGCGTGGCAAACCATTGAGGCGGCCAGCAACAGTACAAAGGCGAATCTTCTCATAACAGTGCGAAGATAAAAAAAGGGGCGGAATAATCCGCCCCCTCTATCTGATCAAAATCAATTATCAGAACATGTAGGTGATACCAAAGCGAAGCTCGGGGAACCAGTTCGCATAACCAGTCTCAGCCAAAACAGCCAGACCTTCAGTTAAGAAGTAACGGCAACCAACCATCTCGCTATGGAGAATGAAAGAATCTGTATTCTTTACGTCCTTCTCACCGTTCCAATAAGTATAAGATCTCATACCGAAACCGAGTTCTGCAGTTGCATGAACCTCAAATTCGGGAGTAATATTCAGACCGTAAGTGCAACGGGGAGTTACACCGATAGCTGTCTCATGCTTGTAAGGTACACTGAAATCAAACTCTCCACCAACGGTAAAATGACCTTTCCACCACTCGTCAACAAGGACATAATCTACAGAAACAGCACCGCCAAAACCGGGAACTACGCCTAACTCGGCGTTAACCATTGCTGTACCCTTGGACCACTGAGGCTCCAGTTCTGCTGATGCACTGTAAGAAACCATTGCCATAGCGGCAATCATCACAAACTTTCCAAATCTTTTCATAAATATTCTGTTTAATAATAAGGTTAATCGGGTTTACCTGTTAGCAAAGGTAAGTCATTTTTCAATACAATATCTCCATCTGACACTTTGAGCAGTCAAATCTCAGTCGGAACCGGCGGCCGTCCTGTGACACCAGCCAGAGCGGTTCCTGTACTTTCATATCACGTCTTGGGTTCTTAGTGCAAAGTCCCATAGCGTTTTTGATGCAGTGACGGCAAAACATAATCACGCCGCTGTCCGGTGCGTTTTTTTCAAAAGCATCATCGATATTTTTCACGCCGTGATCCTGATAAAAGGTTCTGGCTTGGGCGTTCATCACATTACCCAGATAGGTCAGCTGATTAACCGGATAAACGGGATTGGCCGATGCCCCCACGTCCGGACGGACATAAGAATCCAAGCGGGTCTTTTCAAGCTCGGCGGTAACCTGACGGCGCATATCAGAGAGCAGTGACGACGGGATGAAACGCTCTCCCTCAAGTCTGACATCCACATCCTGCACCTCAAAACCGGTATTACCCATTTTACCCAACTGGGTGCGTATGTTATCCTGCTGCGCAGTACGGGCATCCTCTTTCTGCCATTCAACTGATGACGTAGCGGAGAGTCCGTCCTCATCGGTCATTGTTACCTGATAGCCTGTGGCGGTCTCCTCAAACAGGATGTCAACCCCAATCTTTCTTGTGGCCGATTCCTTGGAGAGCACCTTCTCAAACTCCAGGTCATAGTTGCGGTAGAGTTCCGTTCCTGCACTGAGTGACGGCATTTCACCACTCTCCAGGAAAAGGAATACACGGTTGCCTTCCACTCGGTTCACGCGGTAACCCTCAAGTTCCCCTGCGCGGTTAAAGAAGCATATTCCGTCACCGTTATGGAATGCCTTGAAACCGGATACTTTGATCCAGCCGCGGCCCACTTCCTTTACGGGACCCATCTTCTCACCTATTGACTTGGGAGTACCGAAAGAGTATATGTCATCAGTGCGGCCGTGAAGGAAATAGTCAGTGAATCCGCGATTGAAACTGCGGTTCACATCCGGGCTGAAATGCGGAACGCTGCGGCCCGATGAGGCTCTGACAAAATCGTCCCTGCGATTCAGTATCTTCTCTATAGCCTGACTGTAGGCGGCGGTCACGTTCTTTACGTACGATACCTCTTTGAGACGACCCTCTATCTTGAATGAGCATACGCCTGCATCCATCAGTTCCTCCAGATAGGCCATACGGTTCATATCACGGAGTGAAAGCAGGTGCTTGCCCGCAATCAGGGTGTTGCCGTCAGAGTCTGCCAGGTCATATTTGAGACGGCAGAACTGGGCGCACTCGCCGCGGTTGGCGCTGCGTCCAAAGCAGTATTGTGAGGCATAGCACTGTCCGCTGTAACTTACGCAGAGCGCTCCGTGTACAAAGCACTCCAGTTCAACATCGGGGCATGCCTTATGAATTTCTGTTATTTCAGCGAGCGAAAGCTCACGGGCCAGCACCACACGGGTAAAACCGCAGTCAGCCAGAAAACGGACCTTATCGGCTGAACGTACATCGCACTGTGTGCTGGCATGCAGTGCAATGGGTGGCAGTTTCATCTTGAGAACCGCCATATCCTGCACAAGCAGGGCATCGGCTCCGGCCTCATAGAGTTGCCATATGAGTTTCTCCGCATCGGCCAACTCGGAGTCCTTGAGTATGGTGTTTACGGTCACGTAGACCTTGGCTCCGTAAAAGTGTGCAAAACGGGTAAGTTCAGTAATGTCTTCAACTGAGTTTCCGGCAGCCTGACGGGCACCGAAACGGCCGGCACCGATATAGACGGCATCAGCTCCGTGCTTTATGGCTTCAATTCCGCACTCCAGATTCTTGGCGGGTGAAAGCAGTTCTATGGTCCTACCCTCTTTCATTTACCAGATATGTACCCTGTTTTGGGGTGCAATATACATAGAATCTTTTTCAGTTACCCCAAAAGCATCGTACCATTCGTCAATATGAGGCAAAGCACCGTTTACGCGCAGGCGACTCAGAGAGTGTTCGTCGCTCTTGGTCTGTTGCAGAATCATCTCGTCACGGCAGTTCTCGGCCCACGTGCAGGCGTATGCTATGAAGAAGCGCTGCAGCGGCGTGAAGCCAAGTTTGACCTCGTCATCACAGACCTCCTTGAACGCCTCAAGGGCTACTGTCAGTCCGCCGTGGTCGGCAATGTTCTCACCCAGGGTGAGTTTGCCGTTGGCCTTGATGCCGGGCAGTACCTCCATGCCGTTGAACCAATCCACCAGCACCTTGACGCGGCGGTTGAAACGGCGGGTATCGGACGTACTCCACCAGTTACGCATGTTGCCCTCCTTGTCAAACTGGCGGCCCTCGTCATCAAATCCGTGGGTCATCTCATGGCCCATGATTGTGCCGATGGCCCCGTAGTTGAAGGCGTCATCGGCCTCCATACTGAAGAAGGGGTACTGCAGTATTCCGGCGGGGAAACAGATCTCGTTGATGGATACGTCATAGTAGGCGTTGATCTCCTGCGGGTTCATGTACCACTCGGTCTGGTCAACCGGCTTCTTGAACTTGCGCTCCACCATATCGTTCCAGAAGAAACGGCTTATGGAAGCGGAGTTCTCAAAGAGGGATTTCTTAAAGTCAATCTCCATCTTGGAGTAGTCACGCCACTTGTCGGGATAGCCTATCTTGAACTTGAAAGCATCCAGTTTTTCAAGCGCCAGACTGCGGCTCTCGTCACTCATCCACTCCTGTGCCTCAATGCGGCGTGCAAGCGCACGTTTAAGGCGCTGGAACATATCTATCATACGTTCCTTGGCGTCGGCCGAGAAATACTTCTCAACATACATGCGTCCCATGGCGTCGCCCAGAGTTCCGTTTACGGCCGATGTAGCCCGCTTCCACATGGGTTTGGGCTCCTTCTGGCCGCTCAGGGTGCGTCCGTAGAAAGCAAAGTCGGCGTCATCCAGCTTCTTGCCCAGTCGGGTGCCGTTGGAGTCAAGCATCTGCCACTCCATAAGGATCTTCTGGTCCTCAAGAGGCTCCTCATTGAAGACGCGGATAGCCTCACGGATGGCATCGGGCTGACCTACATCGACCCACTCCACTCCTTCCAGACCCAGCTTCTTGAAGAACGGTTTCCAGTCCAGTCCGGGCAGTTGGGTATAGAGTTCATCGATTGACCACTTGTGGTAGTTGCCGGCGGGATCACGCAGCTGCACATTGTTGCGTGACGCACGTGCCAGGCGCTTCTCTATGCGCCAGATAGTACGCATGTTTTTGAATGCCTCCCACCGGCTGTAACCGGCCAGCATCATCATACGCACCATGTGTTTCTTGAACGCCTTCCGGATATTGATGGTCTGCAAGTCACGGTCAGTGTAGTACTCCTTGTCGCCAAGGGTAAGACCACCCTGACTCAGACCCACAATGTTTGTCTTGCTGTCCTTAAGGTCCGGTCCGATGCCCACGTCAAAGTAACCCGTCACGCCATAGGGATCAAGTTCCAGCATGGCATCCAGCAGTTCCTCGCGGCTGCTGATGGCGCGGATACGCTCCACGTACGGTTTCATCGGCCCTATTCCCTCACGGTCACGGCGTTCAGTGTCCATGACCAGATTGTACAGGTCAGCAATACGGGCGGCATCACTGCCCGCAGGATTATCCTGTGCAGTGATGCCGTCTATAAGTTCCTTGAGCTGCTTACGGTTAAGTTCAGCAAGCTCGTCGTATGTACCGTAACAGGGAAAGTCATCAGGCAGAGGGTTGGCGTCAAGCCAGCCTCCGCAACTGAAGCGGTAAAAATCCTGGCCGGGGCTGACGCTCCGGTCCAGATAGTCCTCTCTTATCCCTGCCGCTTTATTCATTTACCAGATACGTGCTCTCTTCTCAGGAGCCAGATAGAGTGCATTGTCGGGAGTTACGCCGAATGCCTCGTACCAGGCGTCAATGTGAGGCAGTGTACCGTTTACACGCCAGCGACCCAGTGCATGGGGATCACTCTTTGTCTGGTTGCGGATCTGCTCGTCACGGATGTTGCCGGCCCAAACACCAGCGTAAGCCATGAAGAAGCGCTGCTCGGGAGTGAAACCGTTCACGGTCTTCAGAGGAGCATCCTTGGTGGCGTTCTTGAATGCCTGATAAGCAACCATCAGACCGCCGTGGTCAGCAATGTTCTCACCCAGTGTAAGTGAACCGTTTGCATTCAGGTCAGGCAGAACCTTGATACCGTCAAAGTGGTCAACGATAACCTGAACGTGCTCCTTGAACTTGTCGGCATCACCGGGAGCCCACCAGTCAGTGAAGTTACCCTCCTTGTCAAACTGACGGCCCTGGTCATCGAATCCGTGAGTCATCTCATGGCCTATTACAACACCGATTGCACCGTAGTTGAATGCATCATCGGC